>NZ_CP117849.1:2731624-4097436 GCF_026151165.2 Cryobacterium sp. SO2 | reverse complement strand
GGTTCCCCACAATCTTGATCTTGACGCTGAGCCGTCGTGAGTTGGACAGATCGACATCGACACAGAATGTCAACGGAACGATTTATCCACAACGTTATCCACCGCCTGTGGGCAAATAACGACTGGATTCTCAGGGTTTACCCACAACCTGTGGATAACTTGTCCTCACGGTAGTCAATGACCGGCGGTCAGGCCAAATTAGCTTGATAAACACCAGCGTGTCTGTACCGCAAAAGGGAATTCTGTGGGCAGAATCGTGTGTTTGGGCCTCTTCAGTTTGACCGCGGGCGAGCGAAGCCGTAGTTTTAATCAGTTGACCCCAGCCCGTGGGCTACCTCACTCTTTCCCGGCCGCTCGTTTAGGCCTGCGGAGATCCAATACGTGGAGATTGAACAATGAGCAAGAGAACGTTCCAGCCGAACAACCGTCGTCGCGCGAAGGTGCACGGTTTCCGTCTTCGTATGCGCACCCGCGCCGGCCGCGCCATCCTTGGTGCACGTCGTCGCAAGGGTCGCACCGAACTCTCCGCGTAAGCACTCCCGTGCTCGCTCACGCCAATCGCATCACGAGCGGGAGCGACTACAAAGCTGTCGTTCGACGAGGTGTGCGGGTCGTTGGCCCGCACACAGTGGCGTACCTCCGGCGAACCCAAGAACCCACTCCGGTGCGGTTCGGGTTCATCGTCGCCAAGAACGTTGGCGGTGCGGTGGTCCGAAACCGCATCAGGCGTCGGATGAAAGCGGCAAGTTTCGATCTCCTTCCTGGCGTACCTGCCGGGACGGAGGTCGTTTTTCGAGCACTACCCACATCGGTCGGCGCGAGCTGGCCGGTTCTCGTGGCTGAGCTGTCGAATGCACTCGTCAAGGGCCAACGCGGCCGATGATGAAGCTGATGACCACGCTGTATCTGCTGCCCCGAAATCTCGGGGTGCTGCTGCTGCGTGTCTATCGCGCGGTAATCTCGCCCCTATACGGCGATGTTTGCCGGTACTACCCTTCGTGTTCGGCGTACGCCCTCGGCGCTGTTCAGGAATATGGCCTGATCGTCGGCTCTTTTTACGCCGCACGCCGGGTTCTGCGTTGTCACCCTTGGGCTGAGGGCGGAATCGATGACGTTCCCCTGAAAAGACATCGTCGCTTCACGGTGACGTCGTTTGGATTTGTAGTTCCTTTAGCCACGGAAAGGGCTGACCCGCACGTATGGACCTCATAGGCACTATTCTCTGGCCGCTGAAATGGGCCGTTGAGCTTCTGCTCGTCGCCTTCCACTGGCTCTTCTCCAACGTGGGTCTCGACCCGAACGACGGCATCACTTGGGTGCTTTCCATCGTCGGCCTCGTGCTGGTGGTGCGCGCAGCGCTGATCCCCATCTTCGTGCGGCAGATCAAGAGCCAGCGCAAGATGCTGGAGGTCGCCCCCCAGCTCAAGAAGATCCAGGACAAGTACAAGGGCAAGAAGGACCAGTTCTCCCGCGAGGCCATGTCCCGCGAGACCATGGAGCTGTACAAGCGCACGGGCACCAACCCGCTGGCCTCCTGCCTGCCGCTGCTGCTGCAGATGCCGATCTTCTTCGCCCTCTTCTCTGTGCTCAATGACGCCCAGAAGTCCAACGCCGGTGTGGGCCCGCTCAACCAGGAGCTCGCGACGAGCTTCGGCAACGCCACGCTCTTCGGGCGGGCTCCGTTGCACGACACCTTCGCCCAGCAGTGGACGTTGATGACGGCCGGAGCGGACTTCAACCTCTCGGTCATGATCATTGCGGCCACCATGGTCATTCTGATGACCGCGTCGCAGTTCATCACCCAGCTGCAGATCGTCTCCAAGAACATGTCGCCGGAAACCAAGGCGAGCCCGATGTTCCGTCAGCAGAAGATCATGTTGTACCTGCTGCCCCTCGTCTTCGCCTTCTCCGGTGTGGCCTTCCCGCTCGGTGTCATGTTCTACTGGCTCACCTCGAACATCTGGACCATGGCCCAGCAGTTCCTTGTCATCCGCAACATGCCCACGCCCGGCAGCGAGGCCGCCAAGGCCCGCGAGGAGCGCATGGCCCGCAAGGGCAAGCTCATTGCGACGGATGGCGACATCATTGTTGTTGATGAGGTCAAGAAGCCGGCCCAGCGCCAGCAGCCCGTCGGCAAGAACCGTGCCAAGAAGCAGACCGGCCCCAAGAAGTAAGAGGGATGGACAACGTGACTGAGAACACTGACGTGATCGCCGCGGAGGACGTGGCCCCGGCCGCGCCGACCATCGGTCAGCTGGAACAGGAAGGCGACATCGCCGCGGACTACATCGAGGAGTTCCTCGATATCTGCGACTTGGATGGCGATATCGACATCGACGCCCGCAACGGCCGTGCCTACCTCTCGGTCAATTCCTCCGAGCCGGGCAACCTGCGCCTGCTCTCCAAGCCCGACACTGTCAATGCACTCCAGGAACTCACCCGACTGGCCGTTCAGAACAAGACCGGGTCGTTCTCCCGCCTGATCCTCGACATCGGTGGCTCGCGGGAAGCGCGCCAGGCCGAGCTGACCGACCTCGTCGGTCGTGCGATCGAACGCATCGAAGGCGGCGCAACGGAGGCTTCCCTCCCCCCGATGTCGTCGTACGAGCGCAAGCTGGTTCACGACATCGTCTCGGAGCGTGGATTCGTCTCCGAATCTCAGGGCGAGGGTCGCGACCGTCACACCGTGATCACCGCGGTCTGACCCAGCGCAGTGACAGTCACTCTCGAGGCCGAGCCGGCCGAGGCGGCCACGCTGTTCGGCGATCGTATCGAGGTGGCGCGGGAATTCACCCGCCACCTCGCGGAGCAGGGCGAAGAGCTCGGGCTGATCGGTCCGTTGGAATTGCCTCGGCTCTGGAGCCGGCACATCCTCAACTGCGCGATCGTGGCGCCGTTGCTGCGCCCAGGTTTGGTGGGCGACGTGGGATCCGGCGCCGGTCTGCCCGGCCTGGTGCTCGCGATCGCTCGTCCGGATGTGTCGTTCGTCCTCATCGAACCGATGGAGCGGCGGGTCGCCTGGCTCACCTCTCAGGTCGCCGCTTTGGGCCTGACCAACGCCACGGTGCTGCGTGCCCGGGCCGAGGATGTGCGTCTGCAGACTCCGCTCGACCAGGTCACCGCGCGCGCTGTAAGCGCATTCAAGACGCTGATTCCCCTCACCGCCCCGCTCGTGCGCCCCGGTGGCGAACTCGTGGTGATGAAGGGCGCGGGAGCCGCGGGAGAAGTCAGCAACGCGGCCAAGGCGATCGCACGCTTCCGGTTGCGTAATGTGGAGGTTCTCACCCTCGGTGAGGGCGTGCTGCAGGACGTCACCCGGGTCATTAGGGCTACAGTGGAGTAGTCCCAGGCGGCGCTTCCTCCTCCCGAGAATCGCTCGCGGAACACTCTCGGGTGGCTCATCAATCGTCGAACGCAAAGGTTTCACGTGAAACATCCTGGCGAAGACCAGCAGGCCGGCTCACCCGGCTCCGGCCTCGACAACAGCACCCCCTTGGCCCGGGAGATCTCAGAACTGACCCGTCGGCGGCAGGTGATCGCCGCCGAACGTCTCCCCAAGCCGGAGAGCACGCGCGTCATCACGATCTCCAACCAGAAGGGCGGAGTGGGCAAGACCACGACCGCCGTGAACCTGGCCGCTGCTCTCGCCCGCCAGGGCGCACGGGTGCTCGTGATCGACCTGGACCCGCAGGGCAATGCCTCCACGGCGCTCGGCGTCGAACACCGCGCCGAGACCGCCAGCGTGTACGACGTCATCATCAACGACCTGCCCATGGTGGATGTCGTACAGAAGAGTCCCGAGTTCGGCGCCCTGTACTGCGTGCCCGCCACCATCCACCTGGCCGGCGCCGAGATCGAGCTCGTCTCGCTCGTGGCGCGGGAGCAGCGGCTGCGTCGTGCCCTTGATCTGCACATCAAGGAGATGACGGACCCGTACGACTATGTCTTCATCGACTGCCCGCCGTCGCTGGGTCTGCTCACCATCAACGCGTTCGTTGCCGCGCGCGAGGTCCTGATCCCGATTCAGTGCGAGTACTACGCCCTCGAGGGACTCAGTCAGCTGTTGAAGAACATCGAGCTGATCGAGAAGCATCTCAACCCGCAGCTCGTGGTGTCGACGATCCTGCTCACCATGTACGACAGCAGAACCAATCTGGCCAACCAGGTGGCGCAGGATGTGCGCGATCACTTCCCGAAACAGGTGCTCGAAACCCTGATTCCGCGCTCTGTGCGGGTTTCTGAGGCGCCCAGTTACGGTCAGAGCGTCATCAGTTACGACCTCAACTCGGCAGGATCCCTCTCCTACCTCGAAGCAGCGGCAGAAATCGCCCGCAGGGGCGTTCCACGAACAGGAGATGCGCAGTAATGGCGAAACGCACAGGCCTCGGCCGCGGTATTGGCTCGCTGATCCCGGTGCAGGACAACCCATCACAGGCACGTCCTGTCGACGTGTTCTTCCCGTACAACGAGGTTCCGCACGCAGAGGGTACTGCGGGCGCCTCGTCCACGGCCGGGTCCGTGCGAAACGATGAGGCCGCGGCGGGCTCCGCTGTGGCGGACGAGTCCGGCACAGAGCTGCTCCCGGTTCCCGGAGCACGCCTCGCGCACCTCAATCCTGCGGACATCGTTCCGAACGCGGTGCAGCCACGCAGCGTCTTCGACGAAGACGACCTCGCCGAGCTGGTGCACAGCATCCGTGAGGTGGGAGTGCTTCAGCCGATCGTGGTGCGGCCCCTCGCCGAGCAGCCGGGCAAGTACGAGCTGGTCATGGGGGAGCGGCGCCTGCGCGCGACCAAGGAAGTCGGCCTCGACAGCATCCCGGCGATCGTGCGGGATACCGCCGACATCGACATGCTGCGCGACGCGCTTCTCGAGAATCTGCATCGTGCCCAGCTGAACCCGCTTGAAGAGGCATCCGCGTATCAGCAGCTTCTCTCGGACTTCGGCATCACGCAGGAGGAACTGGCGAGCCGGATCGGGCGTTCCCGCCCGCAGATCACCAACACCCTGCGCCTGCTGAAGCTGCCGGAATCCGTTCAGCTGCGGGTGGCGGCCGGGGTTCTCTCTGCCGGACACGCTCGCGCCGTTCTCTCGGTGGGGGACCTCGACGGCATGCTGCGCCTGGCCGACAAGATCGTGAACGAAGATCTCTCGGTGCGCGCCGCAGAGGCAGCGGCTGCTGCAGGACCGAAGCCGGTTGTCGTCAAGCCGGCCCCGGGGAAGCGCCAGGGACACCTCGATGAGATCGCCGAACACCTCGGTGACCGTCTCGATACCCGCGTCAAGATCAACTTGGGCGCACGAAAAGGCCAGATCACAGTTGATTTTGCCACAATCGGCGATCTCAACCGCATCCTCGGTGTACTCGGCGAGCCGGGCTTCGGATCCAACTAGCGAGCCCACTGTTTCACGTGAAACATAGCTACACGTACGTCCACTCTCGGCTGATCTCGCCCTGTTGGTATCCCGCAACAGGTGCGCCTGCTTAGCCATCTCGCTGATCGAGCTTGTCGAGATCCCGCAACAGATGCGCCTGCTCAGCCATCTCACTGATCGAGCTTGTCGAGATCCCGCGACCCGTTGTGTCAGCCCGGCCATCCCGCTGATCGAGCTATTCGAGATCCGGCAACTCGTTGTGCCAGCCCAGACACCTCGCTGATCGAGCCTGTCGAGATCCTACGACCCGGTGCGTGTGCCCGGCCATCCCGCTGATCGAGCTTGTCGAGATCCGGCGAGCTTGCAATGCGGCAATCTCGGATCGGATGGAATCCTGTAGAGCGCCCCAACGTCTCCAATCAGCGCGGATGTTTCACGTGAAACCACTAGAAAACACCCATTTTCACGTCATCAGAAACGATCCTAAGCAGCATTTCCGCATTTCGAAAAAGTCAGAATCCACCCAAATTCACCCCAATATCGACGAAATCGACGGGTCGGACCCCCGATGGCGGGCGAAGTCGCATTTTGTAAACTGGTCCTCCAGTAGCCTCGTCGTTTGTGCAGAATCCCATGACTTGGTCTCGACAAGCACGACCAGCGAGATGCTGCAATTTTGGGCGCGCCCAATGTAGACGTCTCGTCGACGCACTCCTCGTTGGTCGAGTTAGTCGAGACCGGCAGGCCCGCGTTTCCCGAGGATGTCCTGCGGTGGGGGAGTGTGGTGTCGACAGGATCAACGAGCGAGATTGTGCTGTCCGTGATGTGGCCGACGTAGGCGTGTTATCACCCGCCCCGCTTTGGTCGAGCTTGTCGAGACCGGCTCGTCTGCGGCTCGCGAGGGCCTGGTTGCGGTAGGGAGTGGGGGTCTCGACAGGCTCAACCAGCGACGTTTTGCTGTTTTGGATGCGGTATTCGTAGACGTCTGGTCGACGTACCCCGCGTCGGTCGAGCGTGTCGAGACCAGCAGGCCCGCGGTTCGCGAGGATGTGGTGCGGTGGGGGAGGTGGGTCTCGACAAGCTCGACCAGCGAGATCGTGTTGCTTTTCGTGTAGCCATCGTTGCCGTTTCTCGACCCGCCCCGCGTTGGTCAAGCTTGTCGAGACCAGCTCGTCTGCAGTTCGCGAGGGCCTGTATGGGCGGGGAGGTGGGTCTCGACAGGCTCGACCGGCGAGAGGGTGCTGTCCGTGATGTAGCCAACGTAGGCGTGTTGTCTACCCGCCCCCGCGTTGGTCGAGCCTGTCGAGACCAGTTCCTCTGCAGTTCGCGAGGTCCTGGATGTGGAGTGAGGCCGAGGGTTTGGACCGGCTCGACGAGCTAGATGGTGCTTTTCTAGGTGTCGCAATCGTAGATGCGTGGTCGCCGCACCCCGCGTTGGTCGAGCTTGTCGAGACCAGTACCTCTGCAGTTCGCGGGGGCCTGGATACGGTGGGGGAGTGGGGTCTCGACCAGCTTGACTAGCGACAGGGGGCTGATTCCGGCGCGACTTAGGTCTGGCTCCTGAGGGCGATCGCGCTGTCCAGGGAGACAAATGCGACTCATTGCGTGCCGGTTTCACGTGAAACATCGGTGAGATTGGCCCATTTAGACCAATCTATGGGCCCGATAGGCCGTTTCACGTGAAACATGGGGTGGATTGGCGCCCGAGGGAGTCGCGCGTGCCTCAGTGGATCGGACCCTGCAGCTCACCCTCAGGTGCGAGTGGTCGAAGCAGCGGGGGGGGGGGGTGACTACCCGCGCGAGCAGCCATGTTTCACGTGAAACATGGCGGGCTTCTACTTGAGGCTGAGCGATGCCGCGCGGGCGAGTGCGGCGTACACGGAGGCGAGTGATTCACCGGAGGCCTCGATCGACTGAGGCGCCAGCGACGTCTCGGTGAGGCCGGGGAGCACATTCGCCTCCAGGAACCAGGCGACTCCTTCTGCATCCACCATGAGGTCGATCCGGGAAAGCTGCGCCAGGCCCAGCAGGCTGTGAATGGCCACGGCAGTGTCGGCAACGCGCTGCGCGACCTCCGGGGCGATGCGCGCCGGCGTGAAGAAGAGGGTCTCGCCGGCGTTGTAACGTGCTTCGAAGCTGAAGACGCCACTCACGGGAACGATCTCCACAGCCGGCAGTGCCACGGGACCTGCCCCAGTGTCGATGACCGTGACGGCGAGTTCGGTGCCCTCGATCTTGGTCTCAACGAGGGCCGTGTCGGCATAGGTGTAGGCATCCACCATGGCGCGGGGGAGTCCTGCGGCGGTTTCGACGATGGTGACGCCCTGGGCGGAGCCGCCCTGGGCCGGCTTCACGACGAGTGGTGCACCCAGCGCGCTGACGAGGTGCTCCAGCACGCTGGCCGCTCCGAGGTCACGGAAGGTCTCGCGGGACAGCGCGATCCAGGCCGGTGTGGCGTATCCCGCCCGGCGGACGAGCTCTTTAGCGGTTGGCTTCGACCACGCGAGACCGGCCGCGGTTCCGCGCGGGCCCACGTGCGGAATCCCTGTGGTCTCGAGCAGGGACAGCAGGGCGCCATCCTCACCGGTCGCACCGTGCAGAACCGGCCAGATGACATCGGGCTGCCGGCGTGCAAGCTCGGTGAGGAGCCCGGCCTGGGGGTCGAGGACAACGACGATGTGGCCCAGGCTCGTCAGTTCGTCGGCAACGCGGCGGCCACTCCGCATGGAGACGTCCCGCTCGTGCGAAATGCCGCCGGCGAGCACCACAATGTCAAGAAACTCGGTTTCGCTCATGATCTGGGGTTCTCCTTAGCTCGTGCCGAAAGTAACAGGACTTAGTTGATGTCGGGCGGCGGGGCGCCGAAGCGGCGTCCGTCGTGGGCCGGAGACAGGGAACCCGTGCCGGCGAACGTGTCCAGCAGCTCGAGTTCGTCACGGATGACAGTGGCGAGCCGGCGGATGCCCAGCCGGATGTGCTCGGGAGTGGGATAACAGAACGAGAGTCGGATGTTCTGGCGACCCTGGCCATCCGCGAAGAACGCCGTACCCGGGGTGTAAGCCACGAGCTCTTTGACCGCGCGCGGGAGCATGGCCTTGGAGTCGAGGGTGTCGGGCAGGCTGAGCCAGACGTAGAATCCTCCGTTGGGGTTCGTCCAGGTGAGTTCGGGCAGGTATTCAGTGAGGGCGGAGAGCATGGCGTTCTTGCGCTCCCGGTAGACGCCGCGGAAGGTGTTGATCTGACCCTTCCAGTCCGCCGTGGCCAGATACTCGGAGATCACCAGCTGGCTGAACGAGCTGGGGGAGAGCACTGCGGCTTCGTTAGCGAGCACCAGCTTCTCCCGGATCGCGTGCGGCGCCAGCGCCCAGCCCACCCGGAAGCCCGGAGCAAGGGTCTTGGAGAAGGTGCCGAGGTACACGACCCCGTCGCGCTCCACCGACCGCATCGCGTCCGGTGCCTTCTGGTCGAAGTAGAGCAAGCCGTACGGGTTGTCCTCGAGAACAAGGATCTGATTCTGCCGGGCGATCTCCAGGATCTCGACCCGTCGGGCCCAGCTCAGGGTGACTCCGGCCGGATTGTGGAAACTCGGAATCGTGTACAGGAACTTGATCTTGCGACCGTCAGCCTTGAGACGGGCGATGTGCTCGCGCAGTGCCTCGGGAATCATGCCGTGCTCGTCCATGGGCACATGATCCACATCGGCCTGGTAGGACTTGAAGATGACCATCGCCGTGACGTAGCTCGGACCCTCGGAGATCACGACGTCACCGGGGTCGAGGAAGAGCTTGCTGACCAGCTCGAGCGCGTGCTGGGATCCGGTGGTCACCACGACATCGTCGGCGTTCGCGCGGATGCCTTCCAGTGCCATGACCTCCAGAATTTGCTCCCGAAACAAGGGAACTCCCTGACCAGAGCCATATTGCAAGGCAACGGGGCCTTGCTTCCGCATGACGTTCTCCATGGCGCTCATGACGAGGTCCTGCGGCAGGGCCGCCACATACGGCATGCCGCCGGCCAGGGAGACAACCTCGGGACGGGAGGCGACCGCGAAGAGGGCACGCACCTCGGAGGCGCGCAGGGCGGCGGCTCGCTCGGCGTAGTGGTGGTACCACGGGTCGAGGTTGTTGCCGGCCTGGGGGGTGCCTATCGCTGTCACGTCATATCCGTTCTGGTGAGGCCTTAATCGTATGGGGTGGCGCGTGTGCTGTCCGCATCAGCGTAAATAGCCGGGCGGATACACGAAAACACCCGCCCGGCGTGTGCCGGGCGGGTGTGGGGTTCGGAAGAACCTGCCGCGGCTACTGGAGGTAGGCGGCCAGGTCGGCTTCGAGGGCAGGCTTCGGCTTGGCGCCGATGACGGTCTTGACGACCTCGCCCTTCTGGAACACCTTCATCGCGGGGATGGAGGTGATCATGTACTTCGCGGCCAGGGCCGGGTGGTCGTCGACGTTCAGCTTGACGATGTCGATCTTGTCGGCGTTCTCAGCGGCGATCTGGTCGAGGATCGGGCTGACGGCGCGACACGGGCCACACCACTCGGCCCAGAAGTCCACCAGGACGGTCTTCTCGTTGTTGATGACTTCCTGGTCGAAGGTGGCGTCGGTGACGGCGCGTGCAGACATGTGGTGCTCCTTAGTTGGTGACGCTTGCAAATTCGGGGTCGCCGGCCTGAGCCAGCAGATCCTCGGGGAGGGTAGCCAGGTAGTGCTCGGCGTCCAGGGCGGCCACGGTGCCGCTGGCGGCCGCGGTGACGGCCTGGCGGTAGGTGGGGTCGATGACGTCTCCGGCGGCGAACACGCCCGCCTGGCTGGTCTTGGAGGACCGCCCGGCGACGGCGATGGTGCCGTCGCTGGTGAGGTCGAGCAGGTCGTGCACGAGGTGCGTGCGCGGGTCGTTGCCGATTGCCACGAACAGGCCGCCGACCGGGAGGGAGCTCTCGGCGCCGGTGACGGTGTCGCGCAGACGCAGACCCTCAACGGCCTCCTCGCCGTCGATGCCGACAACCTCGGTGTTCCACACGAACTCGATCTTCGGGTGCGCCAGGGCGCGTTCCTGCATGATCTTGGAGGCGCGCAGGGTGTCCTTGCGGTGGATGATGTAGACCTTGCTCGCGAAGCGGGTGAGGAAGGTGGCCTCTTCCATGGCGGAGTCGCCACCGCCGACGACGGCGATGACCTTCTCCTTGAAGAAGAAACCGTCGCAGGTGGCGCACCAGGACACACCCCGGCCGCTCAGACGCTCCTCATCGTGGATGCCGAGCTTGCGGTAGGCAGACCCCGTGGCGAAGATCACTGACAGCGCCTCGTGCTTCTCGCCGTTGCCGAGGGTGACCGTCTTGACGGTGTCGCCGAATTCCAGCTTGGTGACGTCGTCGTAGACGACCTCTGTGCCGAACTTCTCGGCCTGCTCCTGCATCTTGGCCATCAGCTCGGGGCCCTGGATGCCGTCGGCGAATCCGGGGAAGTTCTCCACATCGGTGGTGTTCATCAACTCACCGCCGGCCTCGACCGAACTGGCGATCAAGAGCGGCTTCATGTTGGCGCGTGCGGCGTAAATGGCGGCCGTGAACCCGGCAGGGCCCGAACCGATGATGATGATCTGACGCACGCGGAGACTCCTTGAAATCAGTGGGAGAGACGCCCTTCGGCGCCTCACATTCGGGTACAACACATCCTAATCGGATGGTATTCCGCGACGTCCGGCGCCTCACCCCCGTGTACAGGTGACGTTCAGCCCCGCGTTACGCCGCAGCCGTCGTCAGGCGGCTCAGCTCAGCGTCGCAACCGGGCCATCAGGGGTGCCAGGAAGCCATGCAGCTCGTCGCTGCGCATGAGCAGCAGGAGACCGAAGTACAGGCCGGACATGACCGACCCGATCAGGATCATGGACAGGATCGCCGGGGCGATGCCCGACACGGCGAAGCCCCCGGCCGAGGTGCCGCCCAGCGCCACCAGGATGCCGATCCCCGCGACGACCGGGACAAGGACGGCCACGACATACTTCACCAGGCTGCGCAGGATGCGACGCCCGTCGATGCCACCGAGCCGCTTGCGCAACAGCCACGCGGCCAGGAGCGCCTGCAGGATCCCCGACACTGTCACCACGAGGGCGATGCCGAAGGCGATCCATTCCGCCGGCAGCAGGGCGCAGCCGAGCACGCCGGTGATGACGAGGATGACCTGGAACAGCGTGAAGAAGAACGGGGTGCGGGTGTCGCCGAGGGCGTAGAACGTGCGCTGCACGACGAAGAGCACACAGAACGCCACCAGGCCGAGCAGGAACGCGATGATGACATTGCCGATGGCCTGCACCTGGGCGAACCCGGCTTCGCCGAACACCGTGGCGAACGGGTAAGCACAGACCATGATGACGGCACTGGCCAGCACGATCAGCAGGGTGGTTCCCCGGATCGCCGAGGACGCATCCGTACGAAGCTTGTCGGTGTCATCGCGCGCGGCGTGCTCACTCATGCGGGTGAAGTACGCGGTGGCTACGGAGACGGTGATGATCGAGTGCGGCAGCATGAAGATCAGCCAGGCCGTGCTCATGACGGTGGAGGAGGCGCCTTCGCCGGAGGCGAGCGTGACCACCTGGGTCTCGACGATGCCGGCGATGGTCGTGAGCAGCAGCATGCCGAAGGTCCAGCTGGCCATCTTGCCGGCCGCACCCAGCCCGACACCGCGGAAGGCGAAGTCTGGACGGTAACGCAGACCGATGCGGCGCCAGAAGTAGTACAGCACCACGGCTTGCAGCACCACGCCCAGCGTTGCGCTGCCGGCCAGCAGCGCGGTCATCCCCGGTGTGAAATCGCCGGGCGGTCGCTGCCCGTTCGTGTCGATGCCGAAGAGCAGCCCGAAGAGCAGGAGTCCGCCGATGGAGATGACGTTGTTGAGGACGGGCACCCAGGTGAACGGGCCGAAAGACTTGCGGGCGTTGAGCACCTCGCCCAGCACCGTGTAGAGGCCGTAGAAGAAAATCTGCGGCAGGCACCAGTAGGCGAAGCCCACGGCCAGCGACAGTTGCTCGGGGGAGAAGCCCAGGCCGATGAAACGCGTGATCAGGGGGGCGAGTAGCGTCGCGGCCAGGGTCGTCACCGCCAGGATGCTGAGGGCCAGGGTCACGAGCTTGTTGATATACGCCGTCCCCCCGTCGTCGTGCAGGCTGGCGCGCACGATCTGGGGCACGAGAACGGCGGTGAGCACGCCGCCGGCCACGATCGTGTACACGGTGTTCGGCAGCTGATTCGCGACGGTGAAGGCGTCGGGGACGTTGCCGATCTGGCCGATGATGTGGGCGAAGACGATGACCTTGAGGAACCCGAGGAGGCGCGAGACCAGCGTGCCGGAGGCGAGGATCGCGCTTGCGCGGCCGACGCCGCTAGCCACGAGGTGCCGCAGGCTGATCGTCTGGTTCGGTGGGTGTTGTCGCCGGCGGGGCGGGCAAAGTGTCGACCGGGCCCGTCGGCGGGGCGTCCGTGCCGGCGTCCAGGTCGGCATCCGGGTCGGCGTCAGCCTGGGCAGCCAGGACCCGGTCGCGGCGACGGTGCACGATGTTCCGCCAGATGCCGAAGCCGAAGAACAGCACGACGAGGGCAGCGAAGATGCGGGAGCCGATGCCCTCCCAGTCGGCGCGCACGTTGACCGAGATGAGGGACGGCTGGTCCACTGCCGTGCCGGACGGAGTGAACAGCGTCACCCTGAGAGTGACTGCGCCGTTACCGACGGCGGCGGTCACCGGAATCGACACGGTCTTGGCCGAGTTGGCGTCGATGACGGTTTCCACATCGTTGCCCACCACGAGTCGGCCGTTCGACGGCACAACCTGCACCCGCACTGTGGCGGCCTGGTTGAGGCCATTGGTGAGGGTGATTGGGATGTCGACCTTGCTGCCCACCACATTGATGGGCCCGGTGGTGCTCACCGTCACCGAACGCAGCAGGGCGTGTGAGGCGGCCAGGTTGGCGCCGACGGCCGTGCGCCAGTCGCTGGGTTCGGATCCCCAGGATGTGGCGAGGAGCGCCAGCAGGGCCAGCCGGTTCGGCGCGGTCACGGCGATCGGGGTGGCGAGGGCGCCGGCGAAGTCGACGATCTCGGTCTCACGGTCGATCAGTCGGCCGGCCAGGTCGACGCTCGCGGCGGGTTCGGCCTGCGGCACGAACGTCACGTCGGTGGAGACCGGTGTGGCCGCTGCGGTCGTGAGGGTGGTGGCGGCGAACCAGGGCAGGTTTGCCAAGGAGTCAATGGTCTGGCTCAGACGCGCGGCGGTCGGCGGCCAGCCTCGGTCGAGAGTGGCGAGGAGGGTGACCGCTTCATCCGGGTTGGCGGCCGCCACGACGGCGACCTGGGAGGACAGCTCGGCCATGGCCGCACGCCAGGAGGCATCCGTCGTGGCTGTGATGGCGTTTCTCAGTGCCTGGGAGATGCCGGTGTCGGCGACGAGCCCGACAGCGTCGGATCCCAGGTCGATCGTGGCGCTCGACGCGACCGCTGTGTCGGTGCTGGACGCGTCGGTGCTGGAAGTGTCGGTGCTGGACACGTTGCCGGACGCGAGGATCGTGCTGGTCAGGCCGGCGGCCGAGAACGCGGAGAGGTCGCTCTGTGCCACGACATTGTCCGCCGGCCAGGCGATGTTCGTCGTGGTGTAGTCCCAGGCGAGCAGCTGACCCAGCGTCGGCGCGGTTCCTTCGTCGCCGGGCTGCGGATCCTCGGTAGATGTCGGAGTCGGAATATTAGGGTCGGCGCCCTGTTCTTCCCCCGCGGGAGGCGCGGCTGGCTCGGTGGGAACAAACAGTGCAGGGTCCGTGGCGAAGTCGAGCGAGGTCGGTTCGAGGGGGCCGGCCGCCCCGGCTTGGGTCGCCAGCGACGGATCGGCGTCTGCATAGCCGAGGGGGAATATGTCGTTGGTCGCCTGGGACAGCCGGTTGAGCCAGTCGACGGCGCTGGCCGGCGCGGACGAACCGAGCACCCGGATCGAGGCGATGATCATGGGGTCGATGGCGATGGCCACCGGGCGGTCAATGACGCCGTCCAACTGTCGGGTGAGGATCCCGGAGTCGGCCGTGAACGCGGTGAGGTCCTCTGCGCTGATCAGCCCGGTGCTGTTCGGTGTCGTGGTGATGGGCATCGCAACAGCCAGGTTGACGGGAGTCACGGTAGGGGGAGTCTCACCGGTGTCCGGGTACCAGACGAACGTCGACTGACCGGCGGCGCGCACGGTGTCGTCGACCGTGAGCGATGCCGCAATTCCGCGCGGACCCCAGGGGCTCCACTCGAACAGGCCGAGCGCGGTGCTCGGCACGCTGACGGCGAGGCTCACGGTTGAGTGCGCCAGAACCGGTGCCGTCAGGGGAACGCTGGTCATCAGTTCACCCGCGTCGCTGTCCTCGTCGGGGTCGAGCCAGTCGTCGAGGGCTGCCCGAGTGGTCAGCGCACGCTCCGCCAGGAACACGTCCACTGTGCCCGCGGGAATGGCGGTGGCAGTGTCGTTGGTGACGGTGACGGTGAGCTGCAGAGGTTGATCGATGTGCAGGATCGATGACGCGCTCGGCGTGAGGCCGATCGTGACGGTGTCGTCATCCGTGGCCGTGGCGGCCGTCACCTGCGCGGTGGACGCCGGCTGAGCGGATGCGGAGGCAGACGTGGTGAATATCGGCCACAGTGCCAGGGGCGCGCAGAGCAGGGCGGCCAGGATGCGCCGCCGGACTGCGGGGAGCGCAGGCCGACGCGCGTGAATCGGATCGGCCACCATGTACGGGATTCTACGGCGTATAAAGAGGAGAACCCTCCGCGTGGGCTGGGCGACGATCGGCGGCAACGAGCGACCAAGTACCATGGGGGCATGCAGAGCGTCGCGGCAGCCCTCGCAAGACTGGGCGACCTGGCTGCCTCCCCCACGGTGTCCCGACTGGCGAACTCATTCGCCCAGGCCGGTTTTGAGTTGGCCCTGGTCGGGGGTCCCGTCCGTGACGCCTTCCTCGATCGAGTCACGAACGACCTCGACTTCACGACCAACGCCACGCCAGATCAGATTCTGGCCATTGTGAAGCCGATCGCCGAGGCGCACTGGGACATCGGCCGGGCTTTCGGCACGATCGGCGCCCAGATCGCGGGTGAAAAGGTCGAGATCACGACCTACCGCGCCGACAGCTACGACGGCCAGACCCGGCGGCCGGACGTGGTGTTCGGCACCAGCCTCGACGACGATCTTCTCCGCAGGGACTTCACCGTCAACGCGCTGGCGCTGCGCCTGCCCCAGGTGACACTCGTCGACCCGTCGAACGGTATCGACGACCTGCTCAACGGTGTGCTGCGCACGCCCACGTCTCCCGAGATCTCTTTCGGCGATGATCCGCTTCGCATGATGCGGGCCGCCCGTTTCACTGCCCAGCTGGGTTTCTCTCTGGAGATGGACACCGCGATCGCCATGGCCGCCATGGCCGGCAGCATCACCATCATCTCCGCGGAGCGGGTGGGTGACGAGCTCGGCAAGCTGCTGCGCTCCGCAAACCCGCGAGCGGGCATCGAGCTTCTGGTGGACTCCGGCCTCGCCGCCATCGTGCTGCCGGAGATTCCCGCACTGCGCCTCGAGGTCGACGAGCACCATCACCACAAGGACGTCTACCAGCACACCCTCACGGTGCTCGACCAGGCCATCGGCTATGAGCGGTCGCGCAAGAACCTGACCGAACCCGATCTCGTGGTGCGCCTCGCCGCGCTGCTGCACGACATCGGCAAGCCGGCCACTCGCCGGCTCGAGGCCGGTGGTGTGGTCAGCTTCTACCACCACGACGTGGTCGGCGCGAAGCTGGCGAAGAAGCGGCTGCGAGCCCTCCGCTTCGACAACGACACGATCTCCGCGGTCTCCAGACTGGTCGAACTGCACCTGCGGTTCTTCGGTTACACCGAGGGCGCCTGGACCGACTCCGCGGTGCGCCGGTACGTGCGCGACGCCGGAGACCAGCTCGAACGCCTGCACATCCTCACCCGCGCCGATGTCACGACCCGCAATCGCCGCAAGTCCGACCGCCTCGCGTTCGCCTACGACGACCTCGAGCAGCGCATCAGCGAGCTGGCTGCACAGGAGGAGATGGACTCCGTGCGCCCCGACCTTGACGGCGAACAGATCATGGCCATCCTGGGACTCAAACCCGGCCGCGAGGTCGGTGAGGCCTACCGCTACCTCTTGGAGCAGCGCCTGGACGACGGCCCACTCGGCACCGACGAGGCCACCCGCCGCCTGCAATCCTGGTGGACCACCCGAAGCGCCTGACCACCCCCACCCACCGACTTGCACACCTTCGGACGAGTTGCCCCGTCGGAACGGGGCAGGTCGTCCGCATGGGGGCATATCGCGGCGAAATGGCCCATCCTCCACAGGCTGACCCCCGCCCTAATGTGCACAGAGCGACCCGTAGCCGTTCTCGTGAGGGGTAAATCTCCGAGGCTGGCCGGCATGGACCCAGACGATTCGCCGCTCATGCGGCTGCAACTCACCCGCGACAACGTCGGCCACGATGGCCGAGCACGGCGCCGCGAGCACGAACGCGGAGACGTCGACCGCCTACGCCGCGGCATCTACGTGGCTCACAGTACGTGGTCGAATGCGGGCGCGGATGCCCGGTATCTGATGCGAATACACGCCGCGGTGCTCTCCCGGCGGACGCGGCCGGTGGTGAGCCATCTGTCGGCGGCCCGGCTCTGGGGCCTGCCGGTCCTCGGACAGTGGCCTCCCGAAGTCCATCTGCAGGGCGGCAGCGGGCAGACCCGCACGTCGAAGAACTGGATCTCCTGGCACCACGACCCGCTGCCGGACGATGATGTCACTGAGATTGACGGGCTACTGGTGACAACACGACTCCGCACCATGGTCGACCTGGCCAGAAGTCAACCGTTTCGCTCGGCGGTCATCAGTCTGGATGCGGGCCTGCAGGACCACTTCGTACTTCCCGGTGGGACGGTGGTCCCTGCTATCTCGCGTGACGCGGTGTTCGACCGGGTGCTGCAGCTCGGTTCACGGCGAGGTGCCCGGCGCGCAAGGCAGTCTGTTGAGTTCGCGGATGCGCGGTCGGGGTCTGTGGGGGAGTCACTCAGCCGAACGGGTTTCCTTCTGGCCGGTATGCCGATGCCGGACCTACAGGTGGTCTATCCACATGCCTTCGGCGAGGACCGGGTGGACTTCCGTTGGAAGCGCCGGTACCACGTACGAAAGATCCCGTTGCTCGGGGAGTTCGACGGGGAGCTCAAGTACACCAGGGGAGAGTTCATGGGCGGGCGCACGATCAACGAAGTCGTCTGGGCAGAGAAGCGTCGGGAAGACCGTTTGCGTGCGCCCGGCCGGTCGATGGCCCGCTGGCTCTGGGTGGACGCCCTTCGCCCAGAGCGACTCCGGGCAGTACTCCTGAACGCCGGCCTGCGTCCCGACCAATGACCGTCGTCGACGCAGGCGAGCAACACGCGAGTTGCCCCGCTGTGGCCGACTTGCCCCGGTACAGCGGAGCAACTCGTCCGCAAGTGGGCAACTCGCGGAATACTTCCGGTGCGGAGGGCATCGAGGGGGATGGTGGCGGAAGAGCCACCGTTCCAGTAGTCTTGGCAGGTTGTCTGTGTGCCGGATCCCGGCCTCCACGTTCAACACATGCACAACCCTCCTGTTGCAGAAATACTGCAGCCGTTTTAGTCCGAAGGAGGTGGGTTAGTCATGCACCAGTACGAATTGATGGTTATCCTCGATCCCGAGATCGATGAGCGCACCGTAGCTCCCAGCCTTGACAAGTTCCTCAACGTTGTTCGCAACGATGGCGGAACCATTGACAAGGTTGACGTTTGGGGTCGCCGCCGTCTCGCATACGAGATCAACAAGAAGGCCGAGGGCATCTACGCCGTCGTCGACTTCACCGCAAACGCCGCAGCAACTGCCGAGCTCGACCGTCAGCTGAAGCTGTCGGAAGCCGTCATGCGCACCAAGGTGCTCCGCGCAGAAGAGGGCATCGCCCAGGTTGCCGTCGCAAGCAAGCTTGCCGCCGAGAAGGCCGCCCGCAAGGCAGCCAACCCGAAGGCTGCTGTTGCTCCGGTCAAGGCCGACGCTCCTGCCGCAGCCCCCGCTGCCAAGGTCGCCGCATCCGCTAAGCCTGCAGCTGCTCCGGCAGCTCCGGTCGCCGTGGACGCTCCTGCCGAGGCAGACGCCGACAAGGCAAGCGACAAGTAGCCCATGGCCGGCGAGACCGTAATCACCGTGGTGGGCAACCTCACCAGCGATCCGGAACTGCGTTACACGCAGAACGGGCTGGCGGTAGCCAACTTCACCATCGCCTCCACTCCGCGCAATTTCGATCGCGCAACGAGTGAGTGGAAAGATGGCGAGGCACTGTTCCTGCGCGCGAGCGTTTGGCGTGAATTCGCCGAACACGTGGCCGGTTCATTGACCAAGGGTTCCCGTGTCATCGCTTCCGGGCGTCTCAAGCAGCGTTCGTATGAGACCAAGGAAGGTGAAAAGCGCACGAGCATGGAGCTCGAGATCGACGAAATTGGTCCTTCGCTGCGCTACGCCACCGCCTCCCTCACCCGCGCGCAGTCATCCTCTGCTCCCCGTGGCGGCGCGCCCGTCGCGCAGCAGCAGGGTAACGACGAGCCCTGGGCACCCAGCGCCCCCGCAGCCAACACTGGCGGCGGCGACGTCTGGAACACCCCGGGCAACTTCAGCGACGAGACCCCCTTCTAAGCCGAACCTCACGGTTGACGGCTGCACACAAACGTTTAAGAAAGTAAGGAAATCATGGCTGGAAAGTCGAGCGGCGACCGCCGCAAGCCGCTCCGCGGTGCTAAGGGTGGCAAGAACGCTGCCCCCGCGAAGTCGATCCGGGTTGGTGTCATCGATTACAAGGATGTCCCCACTCTTCGGAAGTTCATCTCAGAGCGTGGAAAGATCCGCGCCCGTCGCATCACCGGCGTCTCCGTCCAGGAGCAGCGCCTGATCGCGCGCGCCGTCAAGAACGCCCGCGAAATGGCCTTGCTGCCCTACGCCGGCTCAGGCCGGTAAGGAGCCCTCACATGTCGAAACTGATTCTGACGCACGAGGTCTCCGGCCTCGGTACCCCCGGTGACATCGTTGATGTCAAGAACGGGTTCGCTCGCAACTACCTTCTCCCCCAGGGCTTCGCTGTTGCGTGGACCCGCGGTGGCGAAAAGCAGATCGAGCAGATCAAGGCCGCCCGCGTAGCCCGCGAGCACGCCACCCTCGAAGAGGCCCAGGCTCTCAAGGTCACCCTTGAGAACACCAAGGTCAAGCTGGTCGTCAAGGCCGGCGCCGGCGGACGCCTCTTCGGCTCCGTCAAGACCACCGATGTGGCCGACGCGGTTGCCGCGGCCGGTCTCGGTGCCATCGACAAGCGCAAGATCGAGCTCAGCCCGATCAAGGCGACCGGTGAGCACACGGCGACGGTTCGTCTCCGCGACGAGGTCAGCGCGACCATCAACCTCCTGGTTGTAGCCGCCAAGTAGTCTCATTTCACCCGAAGTAGCGGTGGTTCCGAAAGGGACCACCGCTACTTCTTTTAATGCAAGCCCCTCACCCCCATTTTTGGCGCAGATGAAGTGAGTAATGCACCGGTTTGTGCACAGGTGTCCACCTATTTCGCCAACATTCAACGGAGTATTGAGACTACTTTGTTCACACACCTGTGAATAGAAAAAATACCTGGTCAAATGGTATTTCATGGTTAATACTCGTGAGTTGTCCACAGGTGAGTGCACAGGTTGTGCACAAGTCAGGCGGCGTTTCGCGCAGATTACTCACATTGTTATCCACAGGGTGGTTTGGCTGCGGAGGAGAGCCTCTCTAGGGTAGGCAAGCAGGTACATCAAGGCCTGCCTGCGTGCCGGACCTTCGTTGTCAGCGGGTCCTGATACACCTGAACCACACCAACACGAGGAGGCTCGGCGTGTCGATAGCTCACCTGGGTTTAGCCGACCAACGCTCGGACCAACGCGGTTCCGACTACCGGGGCAACTCCGAGCCACGCCACAGCGAACGCACTCCGCCGCACGACCTCCTCGCCGAGCAGAGCGCCCTCGGCGGCATGATGCTGAGCAAGGATGCCGTCGCGGACGTCGTCGAAACCGTGCGTGCCGCCGACTTCTACGTGCCCAAGCATGAGATCATCTTCGACGCGATCCTCTCGCTCTATGCGCAGGGCGAGCCGACCGACGTCATCACCGTCACCGACGAACTCACCAAGCTCGGCGAGATCTCCCGGGCCGGCGGCGCCGACTATCTGCACACTCTCACCAGCCTGGTGCCCACGGCCGCCAACGCCGGCTTCTACGCCACCATCGTCGCCGAGCGGTCCATGCTGCGCAAGCTCGTGGATGCCGGCACCCGCATCGCGCAGATGGGGTACGCCGGTGAGGGTGAGGTGCTCGACCTGGTCAACACCGCCCAGGCCGAGATCTACTCGATCACCGGCAGCACCGAGACCGAAGACTACGTTCCGCTCACCGACGCTGTCACCGCCGCCATCGAAGACATTGAGGCCGCCAAGCTCAAGGACGGCCAGTTCACCGGTGTGCCCACCGGGTTCGCCGACCTCGACGAACTCACCAACGGCTTCCACGGCGGCCAGCTCATCATCGTCGCCGCACGCCCCGCTCTCGGTAAGTCCACGCTCGCGCTCGACTTCGCACGAGCCGCGTCGATCCACCACGACATGCCGAGCATCTTCTTCTCGCTCGAAATGGGCCGCAGCGAGATCGCCATGCGCCTGCTCGCCGCCGAGGCATCCGTGCCGCTGCAGAGCATGCGCAAGGGCAACGTCGAGGCCCGCGACTGGACCACCATCGCCGCCACGCGCGGACGCATCAACGATGCCCCGCTCTACATCGACGACAGCCCCAATATGACCCTCGTCGAGATCCGCGCGAAGTGCCGCCGGCTCAAGCAGCGGGTGGGCCTCAAGCTCGTCGTGATCGACTACCTGCAGCTGATGACAAGCGGCAAGAAGGTCGAATCCCGCCAGCAGGAAGTCAGTGAGTTCTCCCGCGCGCTCAAGCTGCTCGCCAAGGAACTCCAGGTTCCGGTCATCGCCCTCTCCCAGCTGAACCGTGGTCCGGAGCAGCGAGCAGACAAGATGCCCGCCATCTCCGACCTGCGCGAGTCGGGTTCGCTCGAGCAGGACGCCGACATGGTGATCCTGCTGCACCGCGAGAGCGCCTACGAGAAAGACAACCCGCGTGCCGGCGAGGCCGACCTGATCGTGGCCAAGCACCGTAACGGCCCCACCCGCACCGTCACCGTGGCTTTCCACGGCCATTACTCCCGCTTCGCCGACATGGTGCCCGGCGCATAGCTGTCAGCCGACCGCAGGGTGTGTCGCGGCCCTAGCCCAGGGCAGCGCGGCGCGTGGTGTGCCGGGTGGGTACGGCGGACCAGGGGTCCTCCGGCCAGGGGTGCTTCTGGTAGCGTCCGCGCATCTCCGCTCGCACCTGCGAGTACGGACCTGCCCAGAAGGATGCGAGGTCGTCGGTCACGGCAAGGGGATGCCCGGCGGGGGAAAGCAAGTGGAACAACACCGGCACTCGTCCTCCGACGATTCGTGGGGTCTCTGCCCATCCGAAGCATTCCTGGAGTTTCACAGCCACAACGGGACGAGCCGACGAATCATCGGCGGGTGGGTAGCTGAGACGGACATGCGAACCGCTGGGAACCTGGAGACGTTCCGGAACCAGAGCATCGAGGTCGACCGCGGCCGGCCACGGCAGGGTACGGCGGAGCGCAGGGGCAAGGTCGATGCGCCCGGCCGGAGTGCCGGCGGCCAGGTCTGACAGCTCGGGGCCGAGCCAGGAATCGAGCGTAGCGAGCAGAACGGTGTCTGAGACATCCGGCCAGGGCGATCCGAGCTCGCGATGCAGCAACGCGAGGCGACGCCGCAGAGCGTCCGCGGCGTCTGACCAGATGAACACTCCGAGGCCGTGCGCTGTGACGGCGCGGCGCACGGCATCCCGTCCGCCATCGTCCGCCGGTACGCGCACCGGCACGGACGAGCGAATGATCGCGCCAATCCGACGTTCACGACGCGCGACAACGCGCCCGTCCACGAACCGTGCTTCGACCCGGTCTGTGCAGAGATGGGGCGCCACCTGCTCCGCCTGGTTCTCGGAGATGACGGCGGCAGAGCGGATGAGTGCTCCGGTTCCCGCGGCCGCTCGACCCTGTGCGCGAGTCACGTCGGCCACCGCCAACCAGTCGGCACTCGCGAGCGGACCGGTGATCCCGGCACGGGTGCCGGAGGCTAGGAGGAAGGTTGCGCCATTCGGCGATTGATCGACGCGGCGGGCGATCCACGTGGGAAAGGCGAGCGCGATGATCAGTCCGGTCTGATCAGCGCCTCCTCGCGCCGTGTTAATCGCCCCGGCGAAGCGCTCGAGACGGCGGACCTCCTGCTCCCATCGGCGGGCATCCGGGCTTCGTCCAGTGCGCAGCGCGTTGAGAGTGGCCTGGGCGTCTCCGTCGTGAACGCGGAGGTCACCTGCGAGCAGCGCGATGACTTCGGCTGCTGTGCGCCCGCCGACCAGATCACTCCCGGTGCGCAGTGCACGGGCGAGGCGCGGAGCTGTCGGGATGCGGGCGAGGGCTCGCCCTTCGTCGGTGGCGCGGCCATCGGCATCGATCGCGCCGAGCCCACGCAACGCGGCGAGGGCGTCGCCCAGGCTGCCAGACGGGAGCGGATCGACCAGCCGCAGGCCCACGCCGCCTGGGGCGCCCCAGCATGCGAGGAGCAGGGCTGCATCGGTGAGATCTGCCGCCTGGATCTCGGGGGCAGCGTGCGACGGCGCCGTGGCGAAGGTGCGCTCGTCGACGCAGCGGACCACGACGCCCGGCCCCTGCCGGGTGGCGCGCCCCGAGCGCTGGATGGCGGAGGCCTTGGGCGTCGGGCCGGTGACGAGACCGCTCATGCCGCGCGCAGCATCCCGCTGCGGAGCACGAGACAGGCAGGTGTCGACGACCAGGCGTACGCCGGGCACGGTCAGAGAGGATTCGGCCAGTGACGTCGTGACGATGATCCGTGCCGCAGCATCGGGGCTCCGCCCACTGATCACCGTATCCTGCTCTGCGGCGGGGATCTGGCCGTGCAGTTCCCGCACGTCGAACTCGGCGGCGAGACCACGGATGCGTCCGGCGATCTCGGAGACCTCACGCGCACCCGGCGCGAAGACAAGAGCATCGGCGGCCGGATCGGTGCGCACGAGGGTGCGGTGTGCGGCAACCGCGGTGCTCGCGACGTGGTCGAGGAAAGCCCAGGTGACCCCCCGCTCATCCAGTCGAGGTGTGGGACAGGGCACCCAGCGCACCTCGAGCGGATGGGCCGGTGCGCTCTGGGTCACGATCGGGGCCGGGCACGTATCCGTACCGAGAATTGTGGCGAACCTCTCGGCGTCGAGGGTCGCGGACATCGCGATGAGGACGAGGTCGTCGCGCAGCTCGCGGACCTCGCCGAGCAGCCCGATCAGCAAATCCGTCTCCAGAGCACGTTCGTGCACCTCGTCGATGATGACCGCGCCGACCCCGTCGAGACCAGGGTCATCAAGCAGGCGGCGCAGAAGCACGCCGGCGGTGACGAACTCGATCAGGGTGGATGGACTCACCTGGCGTTCGCCACGGACGGTGTATCCGACGCGGGAGCCGAGAGGGGATCCGTCCAACTGCGCGAGTCGTCGGGCGGCAGCGCGGGCAGCGACCCGGCGTGGCTGAGTGACGATCACACGACCCGGAACCCGATCGGCGAGGATGGGCGGCACGAGTGTGGTCTTTCCCGTGCCCGGCGGCGCGCTGACGACCACGGAGCGGCTCCGATCAAGCGCAGCACTCAGATCACCGATCGCCGAGGCGAATGCGAGCCCGCGACCGAGTCTGGACGGATCGAACGAAAGACGGGTCACGTCCTCAGTCTGTCGCGTTTGGGGGGTGTGTGCTCACGTGTCGCAGGTACCGAGCCTCGACTCTGGGCCGACATGACGAACTCAGCGAGCCAGCGGCTGGCCAGCCCGGCAGGGACCTTCGGCCCGGAAAACCGTGTCGGGCCGGGAAAGCCCGGCGGTACGCTACGAAGTGAGATCGCCCTGGGACGCGCGAACGACCCCGTTTCACTCGTCCGGTGGCAGATGCGTCAAAGGAGTGGTTGCTCGTGAAGGTTGGCATTGGGCGTGAACGCCGCGACGGCGAGAAGCGCGTCGCAGCAACACCGGAGACGGTGACCCAACTCACAGGACTCGGGGTCGACGTCACCGTCGAAGCCGGCGCCGGGCTCGCGTCCGGGTATTCCGACGCCGCCTATGACAAGGCCGGCGCGCACCTCGTGGCAGACTTCGACGCGACAGCGTTCGACGTGCTCTGCCACGTGCGTCCGCTCAGTCCCGCCCTGGCCGCCACGCTACCCGCGGGCACCATCACCGTCGGCCTGGCCTCTCCAGCGTCTGAACTCCCCACCGTGGCCGCGCTGGCCGCCGCGAAGGTCACCGCCTTCGCCCTCGAACTCGTGCCGCGCATCTCCCGGGCCCAGTCGATGGACGCGCTCACCTCACAGGCGCTCGTCGCCGGGTACCGGGCCGTGCTCGAGGCCACCATCCGTTTCCCGCGCTTCTTCCCGCTCTACATGACCGCGGCCGGCACCATCCCGCCCGCCCGGGTGCTCGTGCTCGGCGCCGGCGTTGCCGGACTGCAGGCCATCGGTACCGCCAAGCGGTTGGGCGCGCGGGTCTCCGCCTATGACGTGCGCCCGGCCTCCGCCGACGAGGTCACCTCGATGGGTGGCACCTTCATCACCCTCGACCTGGACGCCGTCGAAGGCGCCGGCGGCTACGCCACCGAGCTGGCCGAAGACCGCGCCGTGCGCCAGCGGGAGCTGCTCGCCCCCCACGTGGCCAAGGCGGATGTGCTCATCACCACTGCCGCGATCCCCGGCCGTCCCGCCCCGCTCCTAGTCACCCGGGAGATGGTCGCGGCGATGCCGGCCGGCTCCGTGGTCGTCGACCTCGCCGCCGAAACCGGCGGCAACGTCGAGGGCGTGCTCCCCGGGGTCGACCAGCTCGTGCCCACCACGGCCGGAGACGGTGTCGTCACCCTCGTCGGCATGCGGGACGCCGCCTCCGCGATGGCCTCGGATGCGTCCAGGCTGTACGCCAAGAACGTCGCCAACCTGCTCGCGCTGATGATCACCGACGGCCAGGTCGTTCCCGACTTCACCGACGAGGTCGTCGCCGGCGCCTGTCTCACCGCCGACGGCGAGGTGCGCCACGCACCGACCGCCGCCGCGCTGGAAGGAAAGAACTGATGGATCCGATCACTCTCCTCACGGTCATCGTCTTGACCGTCTTCGTCGGCTTCGAGGTGGTCTCCAAGGTGTCCAGCACCCTGCACACCCCGCTGATGAGCGGCGCCAACGCCATCCACGGCATCATCCTGATCGGCGCGATCATCGTCGCCGGGCAGCTCGATGACCCGTGGCTGATCGTCGTGGCCCTGCTCGCCGTCGCCCTCGCCACCGCCAACCTCGTCGGCGGCTTCGTCGTCACCGACCGGATGCTGGGCATGTTCCGCGGCCGGAAGCCCGCCGCCACCCCGAAGGACACCACCAAATGAGCCTCCTGTCAGCCGAGTGGACCGCACTGCTCTACCTGGTCGCGGCCGTCTGCTTCATCCTCGCCCTCAAGGGACTGAGCTCACCCAAGACCGCCAGACGGGGCAACCTGATCGGCGCTGCCGGCGCCACCCTCGCCGTGCTCACCGTGTTCCTGTCGGCCAAGCTCGACAACATCCCGTACATCATCCTGGCGATCGTCATCGGTGCCGCGATCGCGGCACCCATCTCCCGCCGGGTGCAGATGACCCAGATGCCCCAACTCGTCGCACTGTTCAACGGCGTCGGCGGCGGCGCTGCCGCGCTCGTGGCGATGCTCGAACTGGGCCACAGCGACGGCCCCTGGGTGCTCGTGGCCGTGGTGTTCACCATGATCGTCGGAGCGGTGTCGTTCGCCGGATCCGCGATCACCGTGGCCAAGCTGCAGGAACTCATCACCACCCGCCCGGTCGTCTTCCCCGGCATGAAATGGGTCATGAGCCTCGCGGCCGTCGCGGCCATCGTCGTCGGCGGCGTTGTCGTCGCCACCGGCTCGACCGGCTGGGCGCTGCTGCTCCTCGTGATCGGACTTGCCGTCGGACTGCTGCTGGTGCTGCCGGTCGGCGGTGCCGACGTGCCCATCGTCATCTCCCTGCTGAACGCCTTCACCGGCCTCGCGGTCGCCGCATCCGGCGTGGTCCTGGACAACGTGCTGCTCGTGGTCGCCGGTACCCTCGTCGGTGCCAGCGGTACGATCCTCACCCGTGCCATGGCCTCCGCAATGGGCCGCGGCGTGAGCGGCATCATGTTCGGCGCCTTCCGCGGCGGCTCGACCGCCGGCTCCACGGTGCAGAGCGACCGCCCGGTGCGCTCCTCCAACCCCGAAGACGTGGCCGTGATGCTCGCCTACGCGCAGCGGGTCGTCATCGTGCCCGGCTATGGTCTGGCCGTGGCCCAGGGCCAGCACACCATCGCCGAGCTCGCCACGACCCTCGAGGCGCGCGGTGTTGAGGTGGACTTCGCGATCCACCCCGTCGCAGGCCGGATGCCGGGGCACATGAACGTGCTCCTCGCCGAGGCCAATGTGCCCTACGAGTCGCTCAAGGAAATGGCCGAGGTCAACCCCGAGTTCAAGAACACCGATGTCGTGCTCGTCGTCGGCGCGAACGATGTGGTCAACCCGGCCGCCAAGACCTCGCCCGGCTCGCCGATCTACGGGATGCCGATCCTCGAGGTTGAGGAAGGCCGCCAGATCGTGTTCCTCAAGCGGTCCATGCGTCCCGGGTTCGCCGGCATCGAGAACGAGCTCCTCTTCGATCCGAAGACCACGCTGCTGTTCGGTGACGCGAAAGACTCACTCACCAAGGTGCTCGGCGCCGTCAACGCGTTATAACCCCGCCGACTTGCCGCAAAGCGCCCCCTCACGAGCCGTGAAGGGGCGCTTTGCGGCAAGTCGCGAGCACTCGGGCGGGATCAGCCGAGGACGCCCCAGAGGTTGTGTTCGGCGAGCACCGAGCGCAACCGCGCCTTGGTGAGGTTCGACCGCACAATCCACCGGGCGTCGGGGTCGTCAGAGGCCGCCAGCACCCGGAACGCGGCCAGGCCGGCCTCCGGGCTCGCGGCGATCGCCACGCTCCAGCCGTAACCGAGGGCCTGGCGCAACACCCGGTGCGCCTCCTTCGCGCGGGCCGGATCCTGCACGATCTCACCGCCGCTCAGCAGCAGCGCGGTCGCAGCATCGCAGACGCGCAGGGCCAGCGTCTGGGCGCCCTCGGTGTGCAGCAGGCGCGGCTCGCAGATCGCGGCGACGCCGGCCCGAGCCAGCCAGGCATCCGGCACAGCGGACCACTCGTCGACCACGCGGTGTAGCAGGGCCGGATCGACATCCCCGACCAGCTGCAGGGCGCGGGCGGCGCCCTCCCGCACCCGCCACCGTTCGTCGCCGGCCGCCCGGCGGAGTGCCGCGAGGGCGGACGTACGCTCGGCGGGATCCAGAACCAACCGCCCAAGTCCCTCTGTGCCGCAGAAGGCCAGGAACTCGTCCGGCGATTCCGCCAGGCTCCAGATCAGTGCGACCGGGGCTGTGGCCGCGAACGCATCGGCGAGGGGCAGGTTGGCCCGCGGTCCCGGCAGCCCCGAGTGGGCGCCGAGGTAGGCGGGCACCGCATCCGGTGACCCCGCGCACAGATCGCTCAGCGCGGCCAGAGGGTCACCCGCTCCCGCGACTGCCGACCTGACCGGTGTACCTGCCTCACCCATGGAGACCCCCTAACCTGCCCGACCGTAGTCCCCGGCCTCCCTCCCCGCAACGGGCAGGTGCCCGGCCGACACGCCCCGCGCAGCGGATGGGCCGGAGCCGCCGCGTAGACTGGAAGCACTCCCTGCGACGAAAGAGGTGCCCGCGTGGCGCATGCCCCGGCAGCAGCCGTCATCGGCACCCGGTTCTGGACCGTTCCCGTGGCGCGCGCCGTCGTGGCGCTGGTGCCCGCGGCCCTGATCACGTTCAACGCCAACCACTCCGCGCAGTTCGGCCTGCTTGTCTTCGGCGCCTTCGCCCTGGTCAGCGGGCTGGTCATCGCCGGGCTCAGCTGGCTCACGGTGCGAGACGCCAGGGACCGCACCCTCTTCGTGCTGCAGGGCGTCGTCGGCGTTGTCGCCGGTGTCCTCGCCCTCCTCCTGAACGCCGGCGGTCTGGGCTTCTTCCTCTACCTCGTCTCGGTGTGGGCGGCCGTCACCGGCATGCTCGAGCTGTTCGCGGGCATCCGGCTGCGTGCCCGCGATCGCACCGCGCGCAACCAGGTCGCCCGCGACCTGCTCATCGTGGGCATTTTCACCGCGGTCCTCGCACTCACGTTCCTGCTCCTCCCGCCGCACGCCGTGGTCTCGGTGGGGCTGCTCGGCGCCTACCTGGCGATCGTCGGCGTCTACCTCGCCATCGCCGGCGTGGATGCGCGACGCGGCCTGGCTTCCTCCTCCACAGATTCGGACACCCCGTGACCCAGAACACTCCGCACAAGCCCACCAGGTCCGAGATCCTCAAGCCTGTCGAGCTCGTCGCAATCTCCGGCGCGATGGGCCTCTTCGTGGGCCTGACCATCTTGCTGGCCACCCGCAACTGGGCGCTGTCTTCGATCGCCCTCGGGATCACCTTCATCATCGCCCTCGTCGTCATCGCGATGCTCGCCCTGGGCATGAAGCCCACAGCGGCCGAGAAGAGCGACCTCGACGAGCAGAACCAGAGCGGCGAGGCCAAGGGCCACTGACCCGCGGCAGCAGCGCGGTGTCGTGGTGGGCCGGCGCGCGAGCGCGCCGGTGGCAACCCGGGAGCTGACGCTCCCGGGTGCCCGGCGACGGGGCTCTCAGCCCAGGTAGTCCACCAGCGGGTCGGCCAGGCCGACGTAGCCGCCCGGCGTCAGCTCGAGCAGGCGCGCCTTGGCGGCGTCGCCGATCTCCAGGTCCTGCACGAAGGCCACCAGATCGGCGCGGTTGATGCGCTTGCCGCGGGTGAGCTCCTTCAGCAGCGCGTACGGGTCGGCGATGGTGGAGCGGCCGGCGCTGACCTCAGCGCGGATGACGGTCTGGATGGCCTCGCCGAGGATCTCCCAGTTGGTGTCCAGGTCGTGCGCGAGCAGCTCGCGATCCAGGTCGATTTCGCCCAGGCCCCGCACCAGGTTGTCCAGCGCGAGCAGCGAGTGGCCGAAGCCGACGCCGATGTTGCGCTGGGTGGTGGAGTCGGTGAGGTCCCGCTGCAGCCGGGAGGTGACGAGGGTGGCCGCCAGCGAATCCAGCAGGGCGCTGGAGAGCTCCAGGTTGGCCTCGGCGTTCTCGAACCGGATCGGGTTGATCTTGTGCGGCATGGTCGACGACCCGGTGGCCCCGGCCTGGGGCACCTGGCGGAAGTAGCCGATGGAGATGTAGGTCCAGATGTCGGTAGCGAGGTTGTGCAGCACTCGGTTGGCGTGCGACACCTTGCCGTACAGCTCGGCCTGCCAGTCGTGCGACTCGATCTGGGTGGTCAGCGGGTTCCAGCCCAGGCCGAGTCCCTCCACGAACTCGCGGGACACCGCGGGCCAGTCCACGGTCGGGTCCGCGGCGACGTGCGCGGCGAAAGTGCCGGTGGCACCGCTGAACTTGCCGAGGTACTCGTTGGCCTCGATCTGCTTCTGGATGCGCTCCAGCCTGTAGACGAACACCGCCAGCTCCTTGCCCATGGTGGTGGGCGTGGCAGGCTGGCCGTGCGTGCGGGCCAGCATGGCATCGGCCCGGTAGTCGGTGGACAGTGCGCGGAGGGCACCGACGAGGGTGCGCAGCTTGGGCAGCCAGACCTCGCGGACGGCCTCGGAGACCGTGAGCGCGTAGGCGAGATTGTTGATGTCCTCGCTGGTGGCGGCGAAGTGGGTGAGCTCGCTGATCGACTCCAGTCCGAGCGGCACGAGACGGCGGCGCACGAGGTACTCCACGGCCTTCACGTCGTGCCGGGTGACGGCCTCCAGGGCGGCCAGTTCGTCGATCTCGGCCTGGCCGAAATCGGTGACCAGGGCCCTGAGGCCACTCTTCTGGTCGGCGCTGAGCGGGGCGGATCCGAACAGGCTGCGGTCGGTGAGGGTGATCAACCACTCCACCTCGACCTTGACCCGTGCCCGGTTGAGTCCGGCCTCTGACAGGTGCTCGCCCAGTTCGGTGACGGCGGCCTGGTAGCGGCCGTCGAGTGGACTGAGGACCTGCGGGGGTAGAGGACTCATCGGACTCCCTGTCTGATTGCGGGTGCGAGTTGCGCGAAGAGCGCAAAATTGGCTCTCTCAATCATGCCTAAAACCGAGTCAAACAGCGCATCGTCGGAATAGTAGGGGTCCGGCACGTCCCGCAGGATGGCCTGGTCCCTGTCGAAGCTGAGCAGCAGGCGCACCTTGTTGCGGTCGCGTTCGGTGGGCGCCCAGTTGCGCAGGATGCGTTCCTGCGAGCGGTCGAGCACCACCACGAGGTCGAGGTCGTCGAACCAGGCGGCATCGAATTGCCTGGCCCGGTGGTGGCTGCCGTCGTAGCCGCGCTTGGCCAGGGCGGCGATCGTGCGGGTGTCGGCCTGTTCGCCGACGTGCCAGTCGCCGGTGCCCGCGGAGCTCGTGGTGATCAGCCGGCCCAGTCCGGAGCGCGTGACGAGGTCGCGCAACATCACCTCGGCCATGGGCGACCGGCAGATGTTGCCGGTGCAGACGAAAATGATCCGAAATGGCGTCGACTCATCTGGACTGAGCGCCGCGAAATTCATGTGTCCATTGTGTTCCACATTCCCCTCCTCCACATCTGCCCGTCGAGGCGACTTCTCCCGAACCGCGCGGTCGTCGTGCGGCGTCACCCAGGCTGGCACAGTATGGGCGACACAGTCTGGACTGGAGAGCTGGGCTGGAGGGCTGGACCGAAGAACTGGACCGAAAAGGAGACGCGATGGATCCCTGGGACGGAAACTTCCCGTCGGACGGCGAGGCTGCCGCCGTCGCGCTCGCACGGCTGCGCGAGCAACGCTGGCTGCTGGGACTCGTGCGCGACGAGGTCGAGGCGACGGGCCGCCGGATCGCCGGCCAGGGGACGGGAGCCGGCTGGCGGTCGACGGCGCAGCGCGCCTATGCGGACAGCCTCGCCGGCCTGGCCGGTGACCTGCAGACAGCCTGGCGGGCGTTGGAGGACGCCCTCTCGGCCGTGGACCGGGACATCGAACAGGTGAAGGTGGCCCGGTGAGCTCCGCCGGGAACGATGTCACGCCCGACGAGGGCTACCGGGATCTGACGATCTCCGGCGGCGGCAGCACCATGGTCGCCACCGACACCGTGTTCGCCGAGATGGCCACCCTGCGCCGGGTTCAGGGGGATGCCGAGGACTGGGAGGTGCGGATCGGGCGGGTGCAGTCCTTGGGGCTGGGGTCCTCACTGCAGTGGCGACCCAGCGACCTCGGTGCCTGCGTGCTGGGCGCCTGGGTGGCGATCCACGGGGTGGCCGGCGAGAGTCGGCAGCTGGCCGACAGTCTCGCCGAGGCGGCCGAACAGTATGGTCGCCTCGAGGCCGGCCTCGACACCCTGCTGAGCGGGATGGGCGCCTGGCTCGGCTACACGGCCGGGCAACTGGCCATGTTCGCGCCACTCATAGCCGTGTCGTTGGCGGGGCCCCTGGCCTACGCGGCGGTCGGCTCCCTCACCTGGAACGCTTTGCAGGGCCGACCGGGCGAAGTGCTGCCGCCCGGCGTCGCCGACTGGCTGCGGGACAACCCCCGGCTGCTCAGCGACCCGGCGACGGTGCGGCTGGTCCGGGTGCTGGTCTCGTCGGCCGACGAGGTGGCACTGGGCCGGGTGGGCGTGCCCTACCCGGTGGCCGCGGCGCTGGGCGATGACGGCGCCGGGGTGCTCGGGGCGGCATCCTCGGCGTTCGGCCTGCTCGTGGCGGCCCGGGCGGCCGGTCTGCTGCGCGAGACGCCGGTGCGGGTGCGCCTGGCGGGATCATCTCCCGCCCCGGTTGCCGCCCCCGCCGCCGGCGGTGTGCAGTCTGGGCCCGGCGGCGAATCGACGGCCACCCTGGCGGCGCCGAAGCCGCCCACCGGCTTCGCCGACCTCGCCGACCGCATCCCCACCGAGGAGGACGGTGCCCAGGTGCGCATCGAACGGTACGGTGACGCCGAGCATCCGCGATGGGTCGTGTACATCGGCGGCACCGTGGAATGGGCGCCGGCCGCCTCAACCGAACCGTGGGACATGACCTCCAACGTCGCGGCGGTGGCGGACCAGGAAGCCGGCTCGTACCGCGCGGTGCTGCAGGCTCTGCACGCCGCCGGCGTGCAACCTGGCGACCCTGTCGTGCCCGTCGCGCACTCGCAGGGCGGGCTGATCGCCAACCAGCTGGTCTCCCGCGGCGATATCACCGCCGTGGGGATGGTGACCTTCGGAGCGCCGGAGACCGGCCTGGCCCTACCGGACGGGCTCCCGGCCATCGCGATCGAACACGAGGAGGACATCGTTCCCGCGCTCGGCGGCACATCGGAGGAGGACCAGCGCCTCTACGTGCGGCGGGAACTCTTCGCCGGCCGGGACGTGCCGCTGGACGAGACGCTGCCCGCCCACCAGTTGGTCGGCTACCGCGACACTGCCGGGATCGTCGATGCCTCGCCGGAGCCCCGGCTGGCGGAGTTCCGCGCCCAGCTGGGGGAGATCGTTGGCAAGGCGCCCGGCGAACAGAGCCTCTGGCACGCCGAAAGGGTGGACTGATCGAACGGCCCGACTGACCGAACGTATCGCCCGGCCGGCCTAGGAGCTGGAGTTGTTCAGCGGCCGCACGAGCAGGCCGAACAGCCAGCTGAAGATCCCCAGCACGAATGCGCCGAGCACACCCCACCAGAAGCCGTCGATCACCAGGCCGAAGCCGAGCAGGCCGGAGACCCAGGCCACCAGCAAGAGGAGCAACCCGTTCACGATGAACGACAACAACCCGAGCGTGAGCACATAAAGCGGGAAGGCGACGATCCGCACGAAGCCGCCGACGAACCCGTTGACGAACCCGAAGATGAGCGAGATCAACAGATAGGTCAGCACGACGGCCACGGTGTCCGGCGCATACGGCTCGACCCGCACCCCGGCCACTATGAGTGTCGTCACCCAGAGGGCGGCGGCATTGACGATCAGTTTGACGAGGAAGCTACCCATGCGTCCACTATGGCATCCGGGGTGCCGACGCTGGGGGTTTCCGGCGCGGCATATACCCGAAGAGCATGCGGCATCTCGAATATGTCGCGGCGTAGACTCGCGGAGTGAGCCCTTCTGACCAGCCATCAGTCCGCCTGCGCCCTGAGATCGTTGCGCTGCCGGCGTACCGGCAGGGCAAGGCAGCCAGCGCGTCCGCCTTCAAACTCTCCAGCAACGAGAACCCGTTCGACCCGCTGCCCGGCGTCGTCGACGCCGTCAACGCGGTCTCGGCGTTCAACCGGTACCCGGATGCGTCCGCCCTCGCCCTCCGTGAACGCCTCGCCTCCCGGTTCGGCCTGTCCGCCGACGAGGTGCACATCGGCGCCGGATCGGTGGCCCTGCTGGCCCAGCTGATCCTCGCCGCGGCGGGCCCCGGCGACGAGGTGCTCTACTCCTGGCGCTCCTTCGAGGCCTACCCGAGCCTGGTCACAGTCTCCGGCGCCACGAGCGTCACCACCCCGAACCGCGCCGACCACGGCCACGACCTGCCCGCGATGGCCGCACGGATCAGCCCGCGCACCCGTGTCGTCATCGTCTGCAGCCCCAACAACCCCACCGGCGTGATCGTCACGGCCGAGGAATTCGCCGCCTTCATGGAGCAGGTCCCCACCGACCTGCTCGTGATCCTCGACGAGGCCTACGCCGAATTCGTCAGCGACCCGGCCGCCGTGAACGGCCCGACGCTGCTCGACCGGTACCCCAACCTCGTCGTGCTGCGCACCTTCTCCAAGGCCTACGGCCTCGCCGGGCTGCGGGTCGGCTACGCCCTGGGTCCCGTCGGCATCCTCGACGCCGCTCGCGCCACGGCGATCCCGCTCTCGGTCACCGGGCAGGCCTCCGCTGCGGCCCTGGCCTCGCTCGACGCCGAACCCGAGCTGCTGGCCAGAGTCGGCGTCATCGCGGAACGCCGCGACGGCATCCGCGACTCCCTCATCACCGCCGGACTGAACATCCCGCCGTCGCAGGCCAACTTCGTCTGGCTGCCGCTGGGCGAGGCGACCGCGGCGACCACCGAACGTTTCACCGATGCCGGACTCGTCGTCCGGCCCTTCCACCCGGAGGGCATCCGGGTCTCAATTGGCGAGGAGGAATCTGTGGCCACGCTCCTGCGCATCGGCGCTGAGATTGTTCAGGAACTACCAACGGGGCATCCGGCCCGGCGGCTAGGTTAGTACGGTGCCAGTGACCTCGAACGACGCACCAGTGCGCACCATCGCCTCGCCTACCGTGCAGCTCCTCGCCACGGACGGTACCTTCGCTCCGTCCGAATCGGCGGAAGAGTTCCTGCCGTACTTCGACCGCCTCACCGAGGCCGACTACCGCAAGTTCTACCGCGACATGGTCGTCGTGCGGAAGTTCGACACCGAGGCGGCGAACCTGCAGCGCCAGGGCCAGCTCGCCCTCTGGGTGCCCAGCCACGGCCAGGAGGCCGCCCAGGTCGGCTCCGCCTACGCCACCCGGACGCAGGACCACGTCTTCCCCTCCTACCGGGAGCACGTCGTCGGCATGATCCGCGGGCTCGACATGGTCGACATCCTGCGGATGCTGCGCGGCGTCACCCTCGGTGGCTGGACGCCGGAAGAGCACGGCAACTTCCACCTCTACACGCTGGTGCTCGCCTCCCAGACCCTGCACGCCACCGGCTACGCCATGGGTATGCAGCTTGACGGCGCCACGGCGACCGGCAACCCGGAGACCGACCAGGCCGTGATCGTCTATTACGGCGACGGCGCCTCCTCGCAGGGCGACGCCAACGAGGCCCTGGTCTTCGCGGCCAGCTACCAGACCCCGCAGGTGTTCTTCATGCAGAACAACCACTGGGCCATTTCGGTGCCGGTGTCCCGCCAGTCCCGCTCGCCGCTCTACCTGCGCGCCGGCGGCTTCGGCATGCCCGGCATCCAGGTCGACGGCAACGACGTGCTCGCCAGCTACGCCGTGACCGCCAAGGCCATGGACGACGCCCGCGCCGGGCACGGCCCGTCGCTGATCGAGGCGCTCACCTACCGGGTCGGCGCGCACACCACCGCCGACGACCCCACCAAGTACCGCGACCCCGAAGAACTCGCCTACTGGGTGGCCCGCGACCCGATCGTGCGCTTCCGCAGCTACCTCGAAGGCCTCGGAGTCGAGCAAGAGTTCCTCGACTCCGTCGACGAAGAAGCCGCAGACCACGCCGCGGATGTGCGCCGCCGCGCCCTGGAGATCACCTCGCCCACCTGGGACGTGATCTTCGACAACGTCTACGCCGAACCGCATCCGCTGGTGGTGGAGCAGAAGAACTGGCTCGACGCCTACGAAACCTCGTTCGACGGGAGCGACTCCTGATGAGCACGCCGGAAACCACCACCACGAGCGCCCCGGCGCCCACCACCGCGAACCTGCCGATGGCCAAGGCCCTGAACGCGGGGCTGCGCCAGGCGATGCTCGACGACCCCAAGGTGCTCATGATGGGCGAGGACATCGGCCCGCTCGGCGGCGTCTTCCGCGTCACGGAGGGCCTGCACGCCGAGTTCGGCGAGAAGCGGGTGCTCGACACCCCGCTGGCCGAATCCGGCATCATCGGCACGGCCATCGGCCTGGCCATGCGCGGCTACCGCCCGGTCTGCGAGATCCAGTTCGACGGCTTCGTCTTCCCCGGCTTCGACCAGATCACCAGCCAACTGGCCCGCATGCGCAACCGGCACGAGGGCGGCGTCACCATGCCCGTCGTCGTGCGGATCCCTTACGGCGGCCACATCGGCTCGATCGAACACCACCAGGAGAGCCCGGAGGCGTACTTCGCGCACACCCCCGGTCTGCGCGTGGTGAGCCCGTCGAACCCGCACGACGCCTACTGGATGATGCGCGAGGCCATCGCCTCGAACGATCCGGTGATCTTCTTCGAACCGAAGAGCCGCTACTGGCCCAAGGGCGAGGTGGACTTCACCGCGGCCGGTATCCCGCTGCACGCCAGCAAGGTGGTGCGCACCGGCACGAGTGTCACCGTCGTCGGCCACGGCGCCATGGTGAGCGTGCTGCTGCAGGCCGCGGAGCTCGCCGCCGCCGAGGGCATCAGCCTCGAGGTCATCGACCTGCGCTCGATTTCCCCGATCGACTACGGGCCGATCCTCGACTCCGTGCACAAGACCGGCCGGCTCGTGGTCGCGCAGGAGGCCGCCGGCTTCGTCAGCGTCGGCTCCGAGATCGCCGCGACCGTCACCGAGCGGGCGTTCTACTCGCTCGAGGCGCCCGTGCTGCGGGTGTCCGGCTTCGACACCCCATTCCCGCCCGCCGCAGTGGAAACCCACTTCCTGCCCAGCCCCGACCGCGTGCTCGAAGCCGTCGACCGGGCCCTGGCCTACTAACCGTCCCCCTGCCGGAAAGGCACCCCATGAGCGTCTCCCGATTCACCCTCCCCGACGTGGGCGAGGGCCTGACCGAGGCCGAAATCGTCGAGTGGAAGGTCGCCCCGGGCGACACCATCTCGATCAACCAGGTGCTCGTCGAGATTGAGACGGCCAAGTCGCTCGTCGAGCTGCCCTCGCCCTACGTCGGCGTGGTCGGCGAGATCCTCGTCGAGTCCGGCACCACGGTCGACGTGGGCACCGTCATCATCACGATTCTCTCCGAGGCCGGCGCCATCGATGACGACGCCGACGCGCCCGCACCGGATGCCGCGGCCCCGGCAGACGACGACCTCGCGGCCGCCGCCCAGGACGCCGGCGGCACCATCTCCCAGGAGCCCGCCGAGGAGTCGCCCGCCGTCCTCGTGGGGCGCGGCGCCGCAGCCTCGATGCCCACCCGCCGTCGCCGGCACGTCGTGCCCGCCGCCGCCCATGAAGCCATCGCGTCGGCGCCCACCGCGCCGCCGCAGAGCGGCCCCGCCGCCTCAGGGCCGCGCACCAACACCGCCGCGACCGGCCCGGCCCGAACCGCCCCGCCGGCTCGCCCCGTGGCCGCACCGGCCGCATCCGCCAAGCCCGCCGGCACACCGGCACCCGTTCTCCGCTCCGGCCCGGTGATCACCAAGCCGCCGATCCGCAAGCTCGCCAAGGACCTCGGCGTCGACCTCAGCCAAGTGGAGGCGACCGGCCGGTTCGGCGACGTCACCCGCGAAGACGTGCTGCGCGAGGCCACCCAGGCGAGCGTGTTCCGCAACATCCAGACCCCGGAGTGGCCGACCGACCGCGAAGAGCACATCCCCGTCAAGGGGGTGCGCAAGGTGATCGCCCAGACCATGGTGCGCAGCGCCTTCACGGCGCCGCACGTGAGCCTGTTCGTCGACGTGGACGCCACCCGCACCATGGAGTTCGTCAAGCGGCTCAAGGTCTCCACCGACTTCGCCGGCGTCAAGGTGTCGCCGCTGCTCATCATGGCCAAGGCCATGATCTGGGCCGTGCGCCGCAACCCCACCGTCAACTCGGTCTTCACCGACGAGGAGATCGTGATCAAGCACTACGTGAACCTCGGCATCGCCGCGGCCACCCCGCGCGGCCTGATCGTGCCGAACATCAAGGAAGCCCAGGACATGAGCCTGCTCGAGCTGGCCGGTGCCCTGGAGAAGCTCACCATCACGGCCCGCGATGGCAAGACCAGCCCGGCCGAGATGTCCAACGGCACCATCACCATCACCAACATTGGTGTCTTCGGTATGGACACCGGCACCCCGATCCTCAACGCCGGCGAGGCCGGCATCGTGGCGCTGGGCACCATCAAGCAGAAGCCCTGGGTGGTCGACGGCGAGGTGCGCCCACGCTTCGTCACCACCATCGGCGCCAGCTTCGACCACCGGGTGGTCGACGGCGACGTCGCCAGCCGGTTCCTGGCCGACGTGGCCAGCATTATCGAAGAGCCGGCGCTGCTCCTCGAGTAGCCGCGGAACGTTCACTGCACCTCGTATGGCCCACTGCACCAGCCAGAGCGGGCGCATCCAGCAACACGAAGTGCAGTGACGCTGAGAGGTGCGTGAAAAGCGTCACGGGTGACGCGGTCCCGCTGGCGACGCGGTGGACGAGGGTCACCGAACGGGCAGCAGTGCTCCCAGCGGTGTGCTCCGGTCGGCGGTCCGGGTCTCCGCTGCAGCACTCCGCCGGATGCCCGTCCACAGCCACACCGCCCCGCCCAGCAGGATCACGGTCATGACGGCATCCACCGCGGGCGGCGTCTGGTGCACGCTGCTGAGCTGCGCGAGGTCGAACAGGGCGTGGAAGGCCAGCACGGGCCAAAGGCTGCCGGTGCGGAGGAACGCGCAGGCCGCGAAGAGACCGAACGCCGCCGCAAAGCCGATCTGGGCGAGCGTGCTGGGCAGGTCCTGGCCGCCGAGCAGGTTCACGGCATGCGCCAGGGCGAATGCGCCGGTTGAGACGAGCACGGCCGTGCGGGTCCCCGTGGGGGCCAGCAGCCGGAGGAACACCGCCCGGAACAGGGTCTCCTCCACGAACGCCACCAGCACGACGAAGCCGATCATTCCGAACCAGGCCCCCGCCGTCTGGTCCACCGCGCCGCTGGTGGAAACCAGCACCAGAATGAACACCGCGAGCATCGGCAGCAGCACCAGCCGCCACGCCGCCCGGGCACCGCGCACCCGGGGCCGCCCGAAGCCGAGGATCCCCCACCGCCGGGTCACGCACGCCCAGATCACCAGGCCAATGGTGACCGGTGCATAGACCAGTGACACCGGCGAATCCAGCGGAAGCTCTGCCAGATAGATCACCGTGCCGCCGATCCCGAGCATCAAGATGAGTGCGACGGTGGTCAGAGTCACAACGGTGATCGGATGTTGGCTGGTGATCGGGCGGCTGGACACGGGGTTCCTCCTGAGATTCGGGCATCCGACGACGGACGGCACGGTGAATACGCTTGTATTCAGAGAATACGACTGTATTCTGGTTTTGTCGAGCATCACGGACACCCACAAAAGGAGGGCACCATGGACCGCACGGGCGAACTCGCGGCGGCCGCGCTTCGCCTGGTCACCGCCGGGGGGCTGCCGGCCGTGACCTTCCGCTCGGTGGCCGCCGAGTCGGGCTGGTCGCTTGGCGCGGTGCAAAAGACCTTTCCCACCAAGGACGCCCTGATTCGGGCGACGCTGTCCTACGCGCAGGCGACCATAGCGTTGCAGGTGAGCGTCGACCCCGGCCGGCCTACCCTGCGCGCCTGGCTGGTGGAGCTTGTCATGGCCACTCTGCCGCTCGACGACGCCCGCCGCAGTGCATGCCTGGTCAGTGTCGCGGTCTCGGACCGGGCGCCGTTCGACCCAGAGGTGGCCCACTCCTTGGCGGGCTGGGATGCCGAAGTGCGCGGCAACCTGGCGCGGCTGGCCGGCCGGGCCCGGCACGAGGGCGAACTGCACCCCGAGGTCGACGGCGAGAACCTGGCCAGGGCGGTGCTTGCGTTCGCCGCCGGGCTGGCCGGCCAGCTGCTCTACGACCCGGTCGACGAGGCCACGGTTCTGGCCCTGGTGCAGAGCACCATGGCGGCCCTCACACCGGGTCTCTGACCCCGAGGACTCGGTTGGCTCCCACCTGCGCTCGGCATTCTTGCCGCCGGCGCCTCAGGCGGGCGCCGTGCCGATCACGACGGTGGCGTCCAGGGCTGCCGACCGGCGAATCCGGGGTCGTAGGCCGTGCCGGGTGAAGAGTTCCGCGGTGTGCGGTGACTGGGCGGCACTGGTCTCCACGATCAGGCGCCCGCCGGGCGCCAGCCACTCGGGCGCCGCCGCTGCGATCCGGCTCTGCACCTTGAGACCGTCGGTGCCGCCGTCCAGAGCCACCCGGGCTTCGTGCAGCCGTGCCTCAGGGGGCATCCGCTCGATGGCCTCGGTGGGCACGTATGGCGCGTTGGCCACAACGAGGTCGACCTGGCCGCGGAGTTCGGCCGGGAGCGGGTCGAACAGGTCGCCGGTGAGCACCTCGCCGCCCCGCGGGCTCACATTCAGGCGAGCGCAAGCGGTGGCCGCCGGATCGATGTCGATGGCGAACAGTCTCAACGATGGTTCGGCGGCGAGCAGGGCGGTGCCCACGGCGCCGGAACCACAACAGACGTCGAGGACCAGACTGTTCGGGTGTGCCACGCGGGCTGCCTCCTGCACGAGGAGCCGCGTGCGACGGCGCGGTACGAACACTCCTGGGCGCACCACGATGCGCAGCCCGCAGAACTCCGCCCAGCCGAGGACCTGCTCAAGCGGCAGGCCGCTGATCCGCATGGCCAGCAATCGCTCCAGGTCGGCCGGTGTGTCGGCGGCCTCCAGGAGGAGCTTGGCCTCATCCTCGGCAAAGACGCACCCAGCCGCGCGCAGCCGGCCGATCAGCTCGGGCGGAACGACAGCGCGCGGGGGCATGGCGGGCAGGCCGGCCTAGAAGGTGACAAGCGGCAGGGGGCGGACCGGGGGAGGCGCATCCGTGCGCAGCCTGGCGTGGGTTTCCACGTCGAACCGCTCGCTACCGTACTTCAGCTTCTGCCGCTCGATGCCCTCGAAGACGAAACCGGCCTTGGCGGCGACCCGGCACGAGGCGGGATTGTTGGTGCGGTGCCCGAGCTCGAGCCGGTGCAGCCCCTGCTCGGTGAAGGCCCAGTCCGCGATCGACGCGAGCGCGAGCGTGGCCAGGCCCCGGCCTCTGGCCTCGGCCGAGACCCAGTAGTAGACCCAGCCGGTGCCGTGCCGGTGCTCCATGCTGCCGATCCCGACATTGCCCACGGCGACGCCGTCGATGCTGATCGCGAAGTTCTGCCGCGAGACCGTGGCGGGTGCGAGGTTGTCGGCGATGAAGCTCTGGCAGCGGGCGATGGTGGACAGCTCGATAGCGCCGAATTGGGCGGCCAGGTCGCCGCTCACGGTGAAGGCCGCCTGCAGGCCGGCCGCGTCGTCGAGGCGCCACGGGCGCAGCATCGCCACCGGCACCGACTGTTCGGGGGACGGTTGTGCGGGGGCCGACTGGGAAGAAGCCGACTGGGAAGAGGCCGACGGCACCAACCGGGCGGACCGGCTGCCCCGGCCCGCCCGGGCGATCCGTCCGGAGCGGGCCGGGCTGGGCAGGCTGCCGGCGGACGGTGCGGTGCCCTTCCCGGTGCGTGCTCTCATGGCATCAGAGTAGACGGCGGGCGCATCCTCCGCGACTTGCCGCAAAACCCCCTTCGCGCCCTCTGAAGGGGAGTATTGCCCGATGTCGGCGGCGGACCCTTCGCCGACTTGCCGCAAAACGCCCTCTGGGCGGCGCGGAAGGGGCGATTTGGCGCAAGTCGGCGACTGCCTGCGGGCAGTTCCGGGCGGATGCGGGCGTATCGGGGGCCTGCGGGGGAGGATGGGGGGCATGGCTTTCGAGAGCACGCCCCTGCGCCGGGTCGAGGAGGACCCACAGCATCCACTGCCCAGGAACAGCTGGCCGGCCACCCTGCCGCCGGTCACCCAGCTGCTCGAGACCGGCCTGAACCTGGGGGCCGCCACGGTCTTCGTCGGCGAGAACGGCGCCGGCAAGTCCACCCTCGTCGAGGCGATCGCCCTGGCCTGGGGCCTCTCGCCGGAGGGGGGCTCCACCGGAGCGCGCAACTCCTCCCGGGTGAGCGAATCCCCGTTGCACGACCACCTGCGACTGGTGCGTACCGCGGGGAGCACCCGGCGTGGTTACTTCCTGCGCGCCGAGACCATGCACGGCTTCTTCACCTATCTCGAAGAGAATCCCCGCCAGTCCGGGCCGGAGGAGCCGCGCTTCCACGAGATCTCGCACGGGGAATCGTTCCTCGAGCTCGCCGTGGACAGGTTCAGGGGCCGGGGGCTGTGGGTGCTCGACGAGCCGGAGTCCGCCCTCTCGTTCTCGGGCTGTCTGGCGCTACTCGGCCATCTCAAAGCCCTGCTCGCCGCGGGCGGTTCGCAGGTGATCATGTCGACCCACTCGCCACTGCTCGCCGCGCTTCCCGGTGCCCGGATCCTCGAGGTGGGTGAGTGGGGGCTGCGCGAGATGGCCTGGCGGGACCTCGACCTGGTCACCAATTGGGCAAGTTTCCTCGATGCCCCCGAGCGTTACTTGCGTCAACTCTGAGCCCCCGCCACCCCGCTCTAATGGTTTTGACAATCATTATCAATAGGCGTAGCGTTCCACAGGTGAAGAACACCAGACTCCTCCTCCCCGCCCTGGCCGCCTCGGCTGCCCTTGTGCTGGCAGGATGCTCGACGACCGCCACCAATGCCTCGGCAGGATCGGACACCGACCTCAAGGTCGTCGCAACGACCACGCAGATCGCCGAACTCACCCGCAACATCGTCGGCGACACCGCCGGCGTCACGGTCACTCAGCTAATCCAGCCCAACCAGAGCGCGCACAGCTACGACCCGTCGGTCGCCGACCTCACTGCTCTCGGCGCCGCCGACGTGCTCGTGATCAACGGCGTCGGCCTGGAGGAATGGCTCGACGACGCGATCACGGCGTCCGGCTTCGACGGCGTCACCATCGACTCCGACGAGGGCATCACGATCCTGGACGGCGAGGCCGGTCACGAGGAAGACGGCGACACCGAGGCCGCGGACGACGCCGAGCACGACCACGCCGGAGGCAACCCGCACATCTGGACCGACGTGAGCAACGCCGAGGCCATGGCCGCCACGATCGCCGACGGCCTGGCCGGCGCCAGCTCCGCACATGCCGCCGACTTCGAGTCCAACGAGACCGGCTACGTCGCCAGGCTCGCCGACCTAGACGGCTGGATCCACGAGAACATCGACGCTGTACCGGCCGAGGAACGCCTGCTCGTGAGCAACCACGACGCCTTCGGCTACTTCACCGCCGCCTACGGCATCACCTACGTGGGCAGCGTCATCCCCAGCTTCGACGACAATGCCGAACCGAGCGCGGCGGAGATCGACACCCTCGTGGCCGCGATCAGGGCCACTGGCGTCAAGGCCGTCTTCTCCGAGGCGTCGATCAACCCCAAGGCCGCGGACACCATCGCCGAGGAGGCCGGGGTCACGGTCTACTCCGGAGACGACGCCCTCTACGGCGACTCGCTCGGCCCGGCCGACAGCGACGGCGCCACCTACATCGCCTCCCAGCTGCACAATGTGCGCCTGATCCTGGAGTCCTGGGGCGTGACGCCCACCGCCGTGCCCGCCGACCTGCAATAGTTGAATCGTGAACGAGAACCCTTCTCAGCAGCGGATGCCCGCACCGCTCGCCCTCCGAGTCTCCGGGGCCTCGTTCGCGTACGCCCAGACCCCCGCCCTCACCGGCCTGGACTTCGATCTCCACGCCGGTGAGGCCGTCGCGCTGATCGGCCCGAACGGCTCGGGGAAGTCGACCCTGCTCAAGGGCATCCTGGGTCTGATCCACCGCACCGAGGGAACCGTCGAGGTGCTCGGCCAGGCCCAGGCTCCGGCCGGCAGCATCGGCTACGTGCCGCAGACCGACGAGCTCGACCCCGAGTTCCCGGTGAGCCTCGAGCAGGTCGTCATGATGGGCCGCTATCGCCAGCTCGGCTGGCTACGGCTGCCCGGCAAGAAGGACCGCAGGGCGGTCGCCGACGCGCTGGAGACCGTGGGCCTCGGACACCTGGCCAAAACCCGGTTCGGGCAGCTCTCCGGCGGCCAACAGCAGCGTGGCCTGCTCGCCAGGGCCGTGGCCGGCGGTCCGCGGCTGCTGCTGCTCGACGAACCCTTCAACGGCCTCGATCAGTCCAACCGTGATGCCCTCGTCGGCACCGTGGAACGGCTCAAGGCAGACGGCGTGGCCGTGCTCGTCTCCACCCACGACCTCGAACTGGCCAGGGCGGTCTGCGAGCGGGTGCTGTTGCTGAACGGCAGCCAGGTGGCCTTCGGCCCGCGCGCTATTGTGCTCACCCTCGACAACGTCCAGCGCACCTTCCACGAGGTCGGCGTCGAAATGGACCAGCACACCCTCGTCATCCCCGGCCACGAAGGCCACTGAATGAGCGCCATGCTCGACCTGCCGTTCATGGAGCGAGCGCTCGTGGTGCTGTTGGCCCTCAGCCTCGTCGCCGGTGTGGTCGGCGTGCTCGTCAACCTGCGCAGCCTGGAATTCATCAGCGACGGCCTCACCCACTCGGTCTTCCCCGGCATCGCGATCGGCTTCGTCTGGGGCGGCCGGGACGGCCTCTTCGTGGGCGCCATGATCGCCGCGGTGCTCGCCGCCGTCGTGCTCACCCTGATCACCCGCCGCGCCGTGTCGGGGGACGCCGCAATCGCGATCGTCTTCACGGCCATGTTCAGCGTCGGCATCCTGGTCGTCTCCCGCCAGACCGACTATGCCGGCCAGCTGGACCAGCTCCTCTTCGGCCGCCTGCTCACCGTGACCGACGCCGAGGTGACGCAGACCCTATCGATCTGCGCCATCGCCCTGCTGCTGGTGGGCCTCACCCTCAAGCAGCAGGTCTTCCGGGCTTTCGACCGCACCGCGGTGGCCGCGGTCGGCTATCGCACGCTGCTGCTGGATCTGGTTCTCAACGTGGCCATCGCCCTCGTCGTGGTGGCGGCCTCCAGCGCCGTCGGCAACCTTCTTGTGCTCGCCGTGCTCATCGTGCCCGGCGCCGTCGCCCGGCTGCTCACGGTGCGGCTCTGGCTGCTCTTCCCGCTGGCCGCCGGGTTCGCGGCGCTGTGCGCGTGGCTGGGCCTGACGCTCGGCTTCGAAGCCTCCGTCACGGCCGGCATCGACCTGCCCAGCGGCGCCACCGTCGTGCTCGTGCTTGTCGCCGGCTACCTGCTTGTGCTCCTCGGCAGGGTCGCGGTCGACCGGATGCGCCGCCCCGCGCCGGCCACAGCCCGCCCCGAGCCGCAGCCGGGGACGGTGACCCGCTGATGGGCTACTTCGAGAAGGCCCTGCTCGCCGCCGTTGTGATCGGCGCGCTCAGCGGGCTGGTCGGCACCCTCGTGCTGTTGCGCCGGCGCACGTTCTTCGCCCAGGCGCTCACTCACGCCACCTTCCCCGGTGCCGTGGCCGCTGCGCTGCTCGGGGTCAGCATCCCGCTCGGCGCGGCCGTCGCCAGCGCCCTGATCGTGGCCGTGATGACCATGCTCGGCCGGGTCCGCCGGCAGGGCAGCCAGGTGGCCTCCGGCATCATGCTCACCGCCGGATTCGCGCTCGGTGTGCTGCTGCAGGCCCTCAACCCGACCCTGCCCGTGCACGTGGAGTCCTACCTGGTCGGCTCGATCCTCACGGTCACCGACGGTGACGTGCTCCTGGCCGCAGCGGCTCTGGCCGTCGCGGTGCTTGTCGCCGTGTTCCTGGGCAAGGAAATCCTGTTCTCCACCTTCGACCGCACCGGGTTCCGCGCGGCCGGCTACCGGGACTGGCCCATCGAGCTCCTCACCCTCGTGCTGATCACCGCCACCGTGGTCACCGCGATGCCGGCCGTCGGCGCGATCCTGGCGATCGCGCTGATCGCCGCTCCCGCCGCCGCCGCCCGGCTCCTGGTGCGCACCGCCGGCCGCATCGCGCTACTGGCCCCCCTCATCGGCGCCGGGTCCGGGGTCGTCGGGGTGCTGTTGTCCAGATCGCTCGACGTGGCGGCCGGTCCCGCCATCGCCCTCACCGCGGCCGCCTGCTTCCTCATCGCGCTCGGCGTAAGTTCGCTCCGGAGCAGGGCGCCGGGGGTTCACGCGTCCGCCCGGGCGGGGCTACGGTTGGAATCATGAAGCGAAACACCTGGCAGCGAGAGGCCGTGCGCACCGAGCTCAGCCGCGCCGAGGGGTTCGTCAGCGCCCAGGGGCTGCACTCCGCCCTGCACACCAGCGGCTCTCCGATCGGCCTGGCCACGGTGTACCGCGCGCTCGCCGACCTGGCGCTGGAGGGTGACGCGGATTCACTGCAATCGCCCGACGGCGAGAGCCTGTACCGGGCGTGCAGCACCACGGAGCACCACCATCACCTGATCTGCCGCAACTGCGGGCTCACGGTGGAGATCGAGGTCGCCGCGATCGAGAACTGGGCCACCCAGGAAGCCGCCAAGCACGGCTTCAGCGAAGCCGCCCATGTGATCGACATTTTCGGCCTGTGCGCGGCCTGCACCGCGCTTGCGTCAACCCGCCCAACCCCGTAGGCTGGGCAGCTGCTGCGCATATCTGTGCGTGCATTGCTTGTTCGTGTCTTTTCTTCCCATCGAATCAGCCTGGCGAAACGTGAGTTTCGACCGGTCGATTCCGGGTGGAATCCAACATGGATTGGCCGACAAGAGATCTTGGGAAGGGCAATCGCCCTTCGGTATTGGAGGAAAACCATGGCAGCAACCTGCCAGGTGACCGGAGCCGTTCCCGGCTTTGGACACAACATTTCGCACTCGCACCGACGCACCAAGCGTCGCTTCGACCCGAACGTGCAGACCAAGAAGTACTTCGTGCCGTCGCTTCGCCGCAACGTCACGTTGACCCTCTCGGCAAAGGGCATCAAGGTTATTGATGCTCGCGGTATCGAGTCGGTCGTCAAGGACCTGCTCGCACGTGGGGAGAAAATCTAATGGCTAAGGCTCAGGACGTACGTCCGATCATCAAGCTGCGTTCGACGGCAGGAACCGGTTACACCTACGTGACCAAGAAGAACCGTCGCAACAACCCCGACCGACTCGTGCTCAAGAAGTACGACCCCGTAGTGCGCAAGCACGTTGACTTCCGTGAGGAGCGCTAAAAATGGCGAAGAAGAGCATGATTGCCAAGAACAACCAGCGCAAGGTCATCGTTGAGCGTTACGCCGCGAAGCGCCTCGAGCTGAAGAAGGCTCTTGTCGACCCGGCCGGCACCGACGAGTCCCGTGAAGAGGCTCGCAAGGGCCTCCAGAAGCTGCCCCGCAACGCCTCGCCGGTTCGCCTGCGCAACCGCGACGCGGTTGACGGTCGTCCCCGTGGCCACCTCTCCAAGTTCGGCATCTCGCGCGTTCGTTTCCGCGACATGGCGCACCGCGGCGAGCTGCCCGGCATCACCAAGTCCAGCTGGTAACCAGCTGCTGATCGTGTAAACGATCTGCGACGCATCCACAGGGGATGAATGACTTCGGTCGTTCATCCCCTGTTGTGTGCCCGCCGCCGATTCGCCCGCGGCACCGACAACCCCGCATGAGGGGGGCGCACAGTTCGCGCACAGCATAAACACACCCAATCCGCTGTGCAAAGCGGCCCGAAACGCCGTAAATCCGCGGAATCCCGCGGATCAATGCTAGATTCAACGCGGTCGAACCGACCAACGGAGGCGCTTTCACAGCGCGCCCGCTTCACCTGAATACCTGTTTTTACAGACGAAGGTCCGAGGAGGACACTCAATGGCTGACAAGTCGCTGAACAAGACCGAGCTCGTTGCCAAGGTTGCCGCAGACTCTGGCCAGAGCCAGGCTGCCGTCGACGGCGTTCTGAACGCTTTCTTTGCAACCCTCGCCGACACCGTTGCGAACGACGGCAAGGTCACCATCCCGGGATGGCTCGGCGTCGAGCGCACCGCAACCGCTGCTCGCACCGGCCGCAACCCGCAGACCGGCGAAGAGATCGCCATCGCAGCCGGCCACCGCGTCAAGCTGACCGCTGGTAGCAAGCTCAAGGCCGCTGCCAAGTAGGTTGCAGGTCTCGTAGTACAGGTGGGCGTCGACTTCGGTCGGCGCCCACCACTCGTTAACCCGCGCACTCGTGGCGCCGGGCGCCGAACCGGCGGATTTCGCCTTCCGCCTCCGGTTAAGCTGGGTTGGTGCCCCGTTACGTTCGTATCATCGGGCCGGCAGCCCTGCTGCTGGCCGCGATTCTGGCGACGCTGGCGGGCCTGGCCTACGGCGGCGGCGCGGATGCCCAGCTGCTCGCCGACCCGGGCGCCGTCGTGCGCTGGGGCCTCCCGGTGGCCAAGCTCCTGGTCAACCTGGGCGCGGCCGGCACCATCGGCGCACTCGTGCTCACCTGCTTCGCGCTGAGCCCGAAGGAACGCGAATTCAGCACCGCCATCGACCTGGCTGCCGCCTCGGCCGCGTTCCTCACCATCGCCTCCGCGATCACCGGGTTCCTCACCTTCCTGCAGGTGACCAACGTCACGGTGAGCTTCAACGACCAGTTCAGCGCCACCGTCGGCCAGTTCTTCAGCCAGATCGAAATCGGCCAGGCGTGGCTCACCACCACCCTGATCGCCGCCGCTGTCACCGTGCTCTGCTTCGCCGTGCGCAATCAGACCGCGTTGGTCTTCGTCACCGTCCTCGCACTGCTCGCCCTGCTGCCGATGGCCCAGCAGGGCCACTCAGCCGGCGCAGAGGGCCACGACGCCGCCATCACCGCCCTGGGCCTGCACCTGGTCTTCGCGGCCGTCTGGCTGGGCGGCCTGCTCACCGTGATCCTGCTGCACAAGCAGCTGTCGCCGAACCGGCTCCGCGAGGTCATCGGCCGGTATTCCACCCTCGCCCTGGTCAGTTTTGTCGTGGTCGCCGCCTCCGGCTACGTCAGCGCCGAGCTGCGCATCGGCAGCTGGGACAACCTGCTCACCGGCTACGGCCTGCTGGTGCTGGTGAAGGTAGCCGTACTGCTCGTGCTCGGCGGCTTCGGTGTGCTGCAGCGCCGCTACCTGATCAACCGGATGCGCACCACGACCGGAACCGCCGACACCTTCTTCTGGTGGCTCGTCGTGGGCGAGATCGCCTTCATGGGCATCGCGTCCGGTGTGGCCGCGGCCCTGGCCCGCACGGCCACCCCGGTGGCCCAGGTGGTCACCACGGCGATCCCGGCGGCCACGCCCGCCCAGATCCTCACGGGCGAGGTGCTGCCGCCCGAGCTCACGGTCGCCCGCTACTTCACCGAGTGGAACTTCGACCTCGCCTGGGTACTGTTCTGCGCGTTCGGCATCTTCTTCTACCTGGCCGGCGTCGTGCGGCTGCGCCGCCGCGGCGACAAGTGGCCGCTGCACCGCACCATCCTCTGGGTGGCCGGTCTGGTCACCCTGTTCTACATCACCAACGGCGGCGTGAACGTATACGAGAAGTACCTCTTCTCCACGCACATGCTCGCCCACATGGCGCTCACGATGCTCGTTCCGGTGTTGCTGGTACCCGGCGCGCCGGTCACGCTCGCGGCCCGCGCCATCCGGATGCGCCGCGACGGCAGCCGGGGCCCGCGCGAGTGGATCCTGCTGGCCGTGCACTCGAAGTTCGCCGGCGTGATCTCGAACCCGCTCGTGGCCGCTGTGCTCTTCGCCGGGTCGCTCTGGGTGTTCTACTACACCTCGCTGTTCAGCTGGGCGACGACCGACCACATCGGCCACCAGTGGATGATCGTGCACTTCCTGATCACCGGGTACCTGTTCGTGCAGTCCCTCATCGGCATCGACCCGGTGCCGTACCGCCTGCCGTACACCTTCCGGCTGCTGTTGCTGCTGGGCACCATGGCGTTCCACGCGTTCTTCGGTCTGGCGCTGATGACGGGTACCGGACTGCTGCTGGCCGACTGGTACGGGGCCATGGGCCGCGACTGGGGGGTGAGCGCCCTCGCCGACCAGCAGGCCGGCGGCGGTATCGCCTGGAGCGTCGGCGAGATCCCCACCATCGCGCTGGCCATCATCGTGGCCATCCAGTGGGGACGCAGCGACGAGAAGGAAACCAAGCGGCGCGACCGTAACGCCGACCGCACCGGCGAGGCCGAGCTCAACGATTACAACGCCAGACTCGCCCGGTTGGCCGCGCACGACCGGTAGCCGGTCCCCGACCGACTGGTTAGCGCAGCTGGATGGCCAGGGAGCCGTCGGGCTGGATCGTGACGCTGATCCCGACCGAGAAGGGCACGTCTTCGTCGCGGGTGCTCAGGTCACCGTCGAAGAGCGACTGCACGTCGACCACGATGTGCGCCTGGCCGGTGGTGGCCGGCATGTCGAAGGAGCTCTCCCCGCCGGTGAGCGCGACCTCCGGGTAGTCCGCGATGGACCAGACCGGTGCTGACTTGACCCGGTTGTCGATCTCGATGCCGAAGGGGCAGTTGGACGGCTGCAGCACCTGCTGGGTGGTGCACTCGTCGAGGAACTCATTGAGCTTGTCCTGCACCTGACTGGTGAACACGGTGTTCGGCACCGCCTCCACCGTCACATCCGTGGCACCGGATGTGACCACGGGCACGCTCTGCGCCGGTGCGGTGAGCAGCGCGGTGTTGTGCGAGATGTCGTAGACCGCCGGGGCGAACGCGAGGTACGCGCCCTGGTTCGAGAACGACACCGGCGCGTCGGCGGCGGCCTGGGCGCGGGTGTCGAGGGTGAGGCCGTTGATCGTGAAGTGGGCCTCGTGCAGCACAGTGACCTGCAGCACCGCGAGCGGGCTGGTCGCGAACGCCCAGGTGGTGAAGATGCCGGCCACGGTGCCGGCGCGCTTCACGGTGAACTCCATCGACGTCTTCGCGCCGTCCAACCGGAAGTCGTAGACGACGGTGCGCTGGCTCTTCTGGCCTTCGGCGGCAGCGGGGGAGCTGGCCTCGTCGCTGACCAGATCGATGTCGGTGATCGAGCCGAGCACCGACGACCGCAGCAGCGTCGTCGGCAGGTCCTGGGGCAGTCCGGCGGCCTCGAGCGCGGCATCGGTGGGTTCGGCGCCGGGCAGAGCGAGCGCGGTGTGGGTGTCGTGGTCGGCCAGCGCCTCGAGGTACTGGCGCACGAAGCCCCCCGCGCTGTACACGTCGCGATTGAGCGACCCGATCGCCGCGCCCAGGGCGGCGAAGAGCAGCAGCAGAACGACGCAGACGGCGATCACCGCACGCACGTACCGGCCCCGCCGCACCCCGTTTCCGACCCCGTAGCTCACCTCCACATCCTACGGGCCCGACTGTGCCGTTGGCGTTGGCCGCCCGCCCCGGGGGCAGCAGCCGGGTCGCTCCGGAGCTACAATCCCAGCGTCAGCCAGAGGAGGCCCACGGTGAACAGCATGCGAAAGCAACGCGGGGCACGGCTCTCGTCCCGGCTCTGCGCCCTGGCGCTGGTCGGTTCGCTCGCCGCCTGCGCCCCCGGCCCGACGCCCACGCCGTCGCCCACCTCGAGCGCGTCGCCGTCGGACACCGGCGCATCGAGTACGCCGTCGACCTCCGCCGGCCCGGTGATCACCATCGACAGTCCCATCGCGGATGCCAGGGTGACAGTGCCCGTGACCGCCAGCGGCATCGCGAACACCTTCGAGGCGGCGCTCACCGTGGAGATGCTCACGGAGTCCGGCGACATCCTCTGTGTGCGCAACATCATGACCACCCCGGGCTCCAGCACCCCGGGCAGCTGGCAGACCGACGTCGCGTTCGTGCCACCGGACAGCGATGAACCGGCCACCCTGCGGGCCTATGAACTCAGCGCTCAGGACGGCACGCCCATCAACGTGGTCGAGCGGGACGTCACCGTCACGTCGGAGCGGCCACCGATCATCATCGTGACCCCGGTGTGCGGGGACACCGCTGCTCCCGGCGGACAGATCGCCGTGACCGGGCGGGCGCTGGTGTTCGAGGCGCAGTTCAGCATCGACCTGCGTGACGCCGCCGGGGACGTGCTCCTCACGCAGGCGGTGACCGCCGAGAGCGGCACAGAGGAGTCCGACTTCACCGCCACGGTGACACTGCCTACCGACTTGGCCGGCGGGTACTACGACATTGTCGCCTACGACAACAACGCGAAAGACGGCAGCATCGAGTATGAATTCCCGGTGCAGATCCTCGTGCAGTAGCCCTCGAAGCCGGCCGGCCACGTAACGGCGAGGACTTTTGCACCGGTCGGTCGCGGAGTGGGCCGCCCGGCGTGGGACGGTTACAGTGGAAGAGGTCCTTCATGTCGCTCTGCCGCGGCCGGCCCGGCCGCACACCCCATCGACTCCCACCAGTGAAAGTTCTCCCGTGACTGCGCTTCCCACCGAGATTCCGCTTTCGCGTGAACAGGCCGAGGTGTTCGCCGCCATCGAGGGCACCAAGCAGAACGTCTTCGTCACCGGCCGCGCCGGAACGGGTAAGTCGACACTGCTCAATCACCTGTCCTGGAACACCAGCAAGCAGATCGTGATCGCCGCCCCGACCGGGGTCGCCGCCCTCAACGTGGGCGGTCAGACGTTGCACTCGCTGTTCCGGCTGCCGATCGGGGTCATCGCCGATCATGCGATCGACCAGAACGACCAGCTGCGGAAGCTCCTCAACACGATCGACACCGTCGTCATTGACGAGGTCTCCATGGTCAACGCCGACCTGATGGATGCCATCGATCGCAGCCTCCGTCAAGCCCGGCAGCGTCCGCACGACAGCTTCGGCGGGGTGCAGATCGTGCTCTTCGGCGACCCGTACCAGCTGGCCCCCGTGCCGGGCGACCCGGAGGAGCGCGCCTACTTCGCCGACACCTATCGGTCGATGTGGTTCTTCGACGCGAAGGTGTGGCAGACCGCCGAGCTGAAGATCTTCGAGCTCACCGAGATCCACCGTCAGCACGACGCCGGCTTCAAGACCATGCTCAACGCGGTGCGCTACGGCCAGGTGACCCCGGAGATCGGCGGGGCGCTCAATGGCGCCGGCGCCCGCACGCCGCCCGCCGAAGGCGTGATCACCCTCGCCACCCGCAACGACGCGGTCAACCGCATCAATGCGGCGGCGCTCAAACGGCTCTCCGGCAAGTCCCTCTCGGCCAAGGCGGAGGTCACCGGCGACTTCGGCGGCCGCACCTACCCGGCCGACGAGGTGCTCGAACTCAAGGTCGGCGCGCAGGTGATGTTCCTGCGCAACGACAACCCGCTCGACGGCGGACCGCGCTGGGTGAACGGCAGCATCGGCACCGTCACCCGGGTCGATTCCACCGTGTACGTCGACATCGACGGCACCACCCACGAGGTGGAGCCCACGGTCTGGGAAAAGTACAAGTACACCTACAACGCGGCCACCAAGAAGCTCAGCAAAGATGTGGTGGCCGAGTTCACCCAGTTCCCGCTGCGCCTGGCCTGGGCTGTGACCATCCACAAGTCGCAGGGCGCCACCTATGAGAAGGCCATCGTGGACCTCGGCGCGCGGGTGTTCAGCCCCGGCCAGACCTATGTGGCACTGAGCCGGTTGACCAGCCTGAACGGCCTCTACCTCACCCGGCCGCTGCGCCCGAGCGACATCATCGTGGACGAGAACGTGCTGCGCTTCATGGAGGGCCTGCGCGTGACGGCTCCCATATCTCGCGAGCCGTGAGGTTTACCCCGAAAACTCGACGTTTTCGGGGCCCATCTCACGGTTCGCGGATGTCTGTCAGAAGACGACGGGTGTTGGCGCGAAGGCCCCGGTGCGCACCAGCTGCACGGCCGGATCATCGCAGCCCTGGATGGCGTCCGGCGTGGCCACCGCGCTGGAGCCGGCGTCCGCAGGCAGGGTCACCTCCAGCCGGGTGACGGGAACGAGCGGGCACCCGTAGGCCCCGGCCTGGGTGAGGTGGAGCAGGCTGTACGCGGAGTCGCCGGGGTCGAGTAGCAGCTCCACCGGCGTGGCCCGCGGTTCCAGGCCGGATGCCGCGCCGACAGGTTGGCCGGTATCGGCGGAGACCAGCGTCACGCTCGGGTAGCCGTCGATGCTGCAGGCCCCCGCCCCGGCGTTGGTGACGCTGAGATCCCAGAAGAAGCTGCCGGCGCCGCTGTCTCCAGGGCGCGCCTGTAGCGCGAAGGTCAGCTCGTCAGCGGAGCACGGGGCGGCGACCCCCGGCTGATCGGACGGCGTGGGCGAGGCCGGCCCCGTGGGTGCCGAAGACGGCTCCCCGGGCGGCGTGGGTGCCCGCGAGGCCGTGGGCGCGACCGTGGGAGTGGCCGAGGGCAGCACGGGGATCAACGGCACCCCGCAGGCGGACAGCGCAGCGCAGCAGCCGGCCAGCACGAGCACTGTGCTGCCGAGCCGGCGAAGCCTCGACTGGTTCGGGCGACCCGTCCCTGTGCGGATCATCTGGCCAGTATTGCACCGTCGGCAGGATGTTGCGCCCGACCAGCGCATCCATCGCACTCTGGGTACACTCCCCGGCAATGGGCCACATCCGGCACTCCCCGCGGGGAGGAGTGCGGGGGCACGGAATGGGCATCGGGCTTTCATGACAGCTGAACGGGCGTGGCCGCGGGGCGGCCGGCGGGGGGCCACGAGGACGGGCAGACGATCCGGCGGTCGCCGGCGGCACCGGGCTGTGGGCCTGGCGGCGACCCTGCTGGTGATTCTGGTGCTTCCGCTGTCGGCCTGCGCCGACGCCGCCGTGCCGCAGCCGATCGGACCGGATCAGGCCTCCGGCACCCTGGCGCCGGACATCGTCGACGCCCTGGATGCGGCGCTGGCCGACGGCATCGCGCTGGCCGGGGCATCCGGCGCGATCGCCGGCGTGTGGGTGCCAGGGGCCGGGCAGTGGCTTGCCAGCCCGGGCAGCGTCGGCACAGCGGTCGATCCAGGCACGGGCCGCCCGGGCGGCGGCGGTGTGCTCAGCACCGAGATGAGTTTCCGGATCGGTACGCAGACCACCGCGATGACCTGCACAGTTCTGCTCCGGCTGGTGGATGAGCACCGGGTGGGGCTGGACGATCCGGTGACGCAGTACCTCACCCGGCAGCCGGGCATCGAGGGCATCACCCTGCGCCAGCTGTGTCAGCACACCTCCGGCCTGGGTCAGCCGCAGCTCGACAGCCAATTCGTGAACAACCCCACCCGCACCTGGCCACCGCTCGAGCTGGTGTCCGGCGGCCTCGGCTCCGCCAGGGTCGGAGCACCCGGCAAGGCCTGGAGTCGCTCGGAACCCGGCATCCAGCTGCTCGGGATGGCGCTGGAGGCGGCGACCGGAGACGACTGGCCCACGCTGTACAACCGGTACGTGTTCGGCCCGCTCGGGCTGCATGCCACGTCATATCCCGGGCCGCAGGAGCTGGACGTGCCCGGCGCGCATCCGCACGGCTGGGCGGCGGCGCTCACCGGCGCCGGCACGCCAGACTGCGCCCGGATGCTCGACGTCACCCGGTTGTCGACGTCCATGGCCGGCGTGGCCGGTGGAGTGGTGTCGACCCTCGGCGACCTCAGGACCTGGTCGCAGGCGCTCGCAACGGGCAGCCTGCTGGCGACGGACACGGCCCGCCAGCAGTGGACGACCGTGGCGGAGACCGGCGCACCGGATTGGCGGGGCTACGGGCTCGGCGCCGAACAGCTGGGCCCGGTGCGCGGATCCACCGGGCAGATCCCCGGCTACCTCTCGGCCACGCTCTCCGACCCGGACAGCGGGCTGACGGTGGTGGTCATGGTCAACGATTCCAGCGCCGGCGAGGACTTCGCCCTCGACCTGGCGCGGCGGCTCGTGGCGATCGCGGCCCAGACACCGGTCTCCGACGGGCGGACGGCTGCGGACCTCGAGTTGCCGTGGACGGCGGTCGATGCGGCCGCGGCGATGCGGGCGGACGCGGTCTGCCCGGCCGGCGCCGCGGATCAGGCGGCACCGGCCGGGTAGCGGGGCTGGTTACTTCTTGAACGCGTCCTTGACGTTCTCGCCGGCCTTCTTGAGGTCGGCTCCGGCCTGGTCGCTCTTGCCTTCGGCGACCTTGGCGTCGTCGTTGGTGGCCTTGCCGAAGGCTTCCTTGGCCTTGCCGGCGAGGTCCTGGGCAGCGTTCTCGATCTTGTCCGATGCACTCATCGTGTTCTCTCTTTCTCTAGGGGGTGGTTGGTGGGGGTCGGAGAGGTCTGTGGGTTGGCGGTGGGGGTGGACCGGAACCGCGCGCGGCCGGACATCCGGGTGCGCACGCCGCCGCCCAATTGCACCAGCACCGGAATCTCTGCGCCGAGCACCCGGTCGAGGCCGTGCACGGCTCGCTCGATGATGGTGAGGGCGGCCCGCGGCGCGACACCGCGGCGCACGGTGGCGGAGACCTTGAGCACCGGGGTGCCGTGCACTCGGTAGGTGGAGACGGCCACCGTGACGAACTCCTCGTGGTTATGCAGGGCGTCGGTGAGCAGTTGTTCGGCCACCGCCGCGTCCACGATGGTGGACCCGTCCTCGGTCGGGGCCGCCTCGATCAGGCGACCGGTGTGCCCGTGGCCCTGACGGGCGATGAACACGACCAGCAGCACGATCAGCGCGGCGGCGAGGGCGAGGCCGGCCACCGGCACCCAACTCGTGCCGCTGTCGGCCACCTCGGTGCGCCCCAGCACGTCGCTGAGTGCGGCGGTAACATCCGGTGCCGTGCGCGACCAGGCCTGGAGGAAGTCGGGCACGGCAACGAGGGCGACGGCGACGGCGCCGACAGCGAGCCCGAGTAGACCGACCAGCAGAACGAAGGCACGGTTGAGCACCCGGTTGGTGTTATTCATGCGCTCACCCGGCCCGTCGGGTTGATCACGACTGTGGGCGCCAGGGCCGGCCGCAGCGAGTCGTAGGCCAGCGCATCCGCGATCGCCTTCTCGGCCGTGAACCGGTCGGGCGCCGTCCCGGACTCGGGGGTGATCTGCACGGTCGCGCGGTGCCGTGACACGGTGACGTCGATGTTCTCCGGCGCGACGTTGCCCGCCACGGCGGCGCGGCGCTCCAGCGAGGCGGCGATCACCTCGTCGTCGACCACCACGGCCGCCCGGTCGGAGGCGACCTCACGGCGCGCCCGGCGCCCGGGCAGTACCGCCACCAGCACCAGTGCCGCCCCAGCGATCGCGACGATGATGCCCAGGGCGAGCAGCGCCGCGGGGGCGATGTCATTGACCTGGCTCACGTACCGCACCACATCGGTGGGCGCGGCCAGCAGCGCGGGGCGGTTGAGCAGTTCGAGCACCAGCTCGGTGCCGGAATACAGGCAACCGGCGATGATCACCGACGCCAGTCCGATGGCCACGACCGAACGCGGAGAGTGCGTCTCGCGGCGGAGCAGGCGCTTGTAGGTGGACCGGGTGGACCGGCTCATCGGGTGGCGCAGTTGCGGGACCGCGACGGCCAGGCGCGCCGGGGCGGTACCCGCCGCGTGCGCTGAGGTGAAGGTGCCGTTCATGGTCTGCCGTTCGTTCGGGGTGCCGGGATGGCGCGGGTCGGTCAGCGCACCCGGCGGGGGAGACGGATGCGGGCGCTCGTCAATCGCACGGTGACGCCGGCGATGTCGGCGCCGGTGAGCTCGCCCACCGCGCCGCGGATGTGATGTTGGGACTGCTCGGCGCGGGCCAGGATGCTGTCCTCGCCCTGGGCATCCGGAGCACTGTCTGCGCGGTCGAGCGGGAGTACCCGGATGGGGGCGCGCACGGTGACGTCCAGGCGCCCGGCGGCGTCGGCCAGGTCAACGGACACCTGGCTGGGCGCGATGCCGAGGGCGTCAGCGGCCACGGCCGAGACCACCCGGGTCATCGCGCGGGAGCTGATGTGGGTGAGGCCGCGCTGAGTGGCGGGCGGTACGGCGTCGACGGGTGCGGCGGTCACTGGACCTGGGCCTCGTCGGTGTCGTGCGTCTCGTCGGGCAGGTGCACATCGTTGATGGTGACGTTCACCTCGCTGACCTGCAGGCCAACAAGGGTCTCGATAGCCTCGATGACCGCGTTGCGGGCATCCTCGGCGACCTGCTGCAGCGGCACCGGGTAGCCGGCGACGATCGACAGGTCGACGGCGACCTGGCTCTCGCCGACGTCGACGCTGACGCCCTGGCTGTGGTCGGTGCTGCTGATCGCCTCACGGATGGCGCCGAGCGCGCGCGCGGCGCCGCCGCCGAGGGCGTGCACGCCGGGTACGTCCCGCACGGCCAGTCCGGCGATCTTGGCGACGACGTTGTTGTTGATCACGGTCTTGCCGCGGGTGGCGTCGGTGGGCGTGCGGGTGCCGTCCGGCCCGGTCGCGGGGGTGACGCTGGAGGTGGTGCTGCTCATGAGTAGTGCTCCTGTGCTGGTCGCCGCGCATATGCGGATCTGTTGTGACAAAAAAGCGGGATGGTGAGATAGTCACTATGTCGCACGGTTATTGCTTCAGGGTGATTTTCTCTCCTCGAAACTCATTGATATTGTTCAGACGCGTCTCACCGCCGGTTCGTCACGGAATTGACAATCCGGCATAGACGATTGGAAGAGTCGCGGGCAAGAGTAGAGAGAGGTCTCCGGTGTCAGTGACGGGGTCAGATGAGCGTTCGCCACTCGGCGACGCCACCGACGCGATTCTCGCCGCGCGCGCCATCGACGGCGACGTGCGTGCCTTCGAAGTGCTCGTCCGGCGGCATGGGCCGCTGATGCGGGCCTACGCCACGCGCATCCTGGGCTCGAACGGCGACGCCGACGACGTGGTGCAGGACACCTTCATCACCGCCTGGGAGCGGCTCCCCGAACTGCAGGACCCGGCCGCCACCAAGGCCTGGCTGATGCGCATCACGAGCCGCAAGGCCATCGACCGCATCCGTGCGCGCCGGTCCGACCAGCCCCTCGGCGAGTGGGATGTGCCCGCTCCCGAGTCCGAATCGCCGCACCAGCAGGCCGAAGCCGCGTCACAAAGGGAGCGGCTCACACGTGCACTCGCTACTCTGAGCGAATCACAGCGTCAGTGTTGGACGCTGCGTGAGATCGGTGGGCACAGCTACGCCGAGATCGCCGAGGAGCTCGACGTGCCTCCGTCTACGGTGCGCGGGCTGCTGGCCCGGGCCAGACAGAAACTCATGCAAGAGATGGAGGAATGGCGATGATGTCTTCACCAGATGACCTGAACCAGGACCTCATCGCCAAACTCAGCGACTACCTCGACCGCGGTGAGAACCCGCCGGACGACTTCCTCAACAAGGCCCCGGAGCACCGGATCGCGTTGGACGCGCTCACCCGGTTCCGCTCGATGGCGCAGAACATCCTCGACGACGACGTGACGGCCGAGCCCGAACGCGACGACAGCTGGGTCACCGGCATCCTCAAGAACATCAACCGGGAGGCCCGCGCCGGGCGGAGTATCCCGGTGTCACACCCGTCGCCTAAGGCGTCGCTGAGCCTCACCGAAGGCGCCGTCCGGGGCCTGATCCGGTCCGCCGGCGACGGCGTCGCGGGCACCTTCATCGGCAAGTGCAAGCTCGACGGCGACGTGAGCGAGCCGGGCAGCCCGGTCACGGTGAACGTCGAGGCCAGCGTCTTCTGGGGCGAGCGGATTCCCAAGACCGCGCAGCGCCTGCGCGACGCCATCACGACGACGCTGCTGCACCACACCGAGCTGAACATCGTGGCGGTCAACGTGACCATCACCGATGTGCACCTGCGCCGGAACGCCCAGGCCGAGGAGTAACGCGGCGCTAGGGGAGGCGGCGCGTCGTGATCAGCTGGCGGTACCAGAGGGCGCTGTCCTTGAGGGTGCGTTCCTGGGTCGCATAGTCCACCCGCACGATGCCGAACCGCTTCGAGAACCCGTAAGCCCACTCGAAGTTGTCCATCAGCGACCAGACGAAGTAGGCCCGCAGGTCCACCCCGTTCTGGATGGCCCGGTGCGCGGCGGTGAAGTGCCGGCGGAGGTAGTCGACCCGCTCCTCGTCGTGCACCCGGGTGGCCCCGTCGGCGTCCACGGTGGCGACGTCCTCGAATGCCGCCCCGTTCTCGGTGACCATCAGCGGCAGGCCGGGGAACTCGTCGCGCATCGCCTCGAGGAGTTGAAGCAGCCCGGACGGCTCGATGTTCCAGTCCATCTCGGTGAACGGCCCCGGCTGCTCCAGCCGGGGGATGTCGTCGGTGCCGGGGAACGCCGACGCCCGTGAGGCGGCCCCGGCGGCCGAGTCGGCCGCATCCGCCGCCCCCGTCGCCGGCCCGACCAGGGTGGTGTTGTAGTAGTTGATGCCCAACACGTCGATGGGCTGGTGGATCAGTTCGGCATCGCCCGGCAGCACGAACGACCAGTCGGTGATGGCGCGGGTGTCGTGGAGCAGGTCGGCCGGGTAGGCGCCGTGCAGCATGGGGCCGGTGAAGATGCGGTTGCCCACACCTTCGATGCGGCGCACCGAGTCCGCATCGCCGCGGATGACATGCAGGTTGTGCGTGACCGAGATCTCGGTGCCCGCCGGGACTACCTCGCGCAGAGCGCTGACCCCGAGCCCGTGGGCAAGGTTGAGGTGGTGCGCCGCGGTGAGCGCGGCGGCGTTGTCGCGCCGGCCGGGCGCGTGCTCGCCGGAGCCGTGGCCGAGGAAGGCCGAGCACCAGGGCTCATTGAGGGTCGTCCAGATCGGCACCCGGTCGCCGAGGGCGGCGCCCATCAGTCGGGCGTAGTCGGCGAAGGCGTATGCCGTCGCGCGGTTCGTCCAGCCGCCGTCGTCCTCGAGGGCCTGCGGCAGGTCCCAGTGGTACAGGGTCACGACCGGTGTCACGCCGCGGGCGAGGAGCCCGTCGACGAGGCGTTCGTAGAAGGCCAGGCCGGCCGCGTTCACGGGTCCGCGCCCGGTGGGCTGGATGCGGGGCCAGGCGATCGAGAACCTGTACGCGTCCAGGCCCAGGTCGGCGATGAGGTCGAGGTCGGCGTCGAGCCGGTGATAGTGGTCGTCGGCGACATCGCCGGTGTCACCGTTCTGAACGGCGCCCGGCGTGTGCGAGAAGGTGTCCCAGATCGAGACGCCGCGGCCGTCTTCGTCGACGGCGCCCTCGATCTGGTACGCGGCCGTGGCCGAGCCGAACACGAACGATTCCGGGAAGAGCAGGCCGCTGTCGCGATAGTCGAGGGTGCCGTCGGTCATGGGGGAGTGGTCCGTTTCTCTTCTGGTGATGTTCTCCGGCGTTCTCTGGCGCACGAAAACATCGATGACTAGACTTTATCAAGCAACCAAAATAAGTAGCAACACCGGTGCGCCCCACGCGGGGCCTGGTTGCCGCCCCTCTGCCCCATCCCTCCGGCCGATGCTGATCAGGAGAATTACATGCCCACCGACGCCCGACCTGCCGCCGCCTGGCCCACCGATGCCCTCTCGTTCGGCGGTGACTACAGCCCGGAGCAGTGGCCGCGCGAGACCGTGCTCGAAGACCTGCGGCTGATGCGGGAGGTGGGGGTGAACCTCGTCACCCTCGGCGTCTTCTCCTGGATCAAGCACGAACCGCTGGACGGCCGGTTCGACTTCGGCTGGATCGACGAGATGCTCGACCTGCTGCATGCCAACGGGATCCGGGTGGACCTCGCCACGCCCACGGCCGCGGTGCCGATGTGGTTGCACCGACTGCACCCCGAGATCCTGCCGCAGGACGAGTTCGGGCATCCGCTCGCCCCCGGCGGACGCAACGGCTTCTGCCCGTCGTCGCCGGTCTACCGCGCCTTCTCGCTGCGGATCGTCGAGGCGCTCGCCGAGCACGTGGCCGACCACCCCGCCCTCGCCATGTGGCACGTGGGCAACGAGCTCGGCGGCGGCAACGCCCGCTGCCACTGCCCGGTGTCGAACGAGCACTTCCGCCGCTGGGTGCAGCACCGCTACGGCACCGTCGACGCGCTCAACGAGGCCTGGGGCATGAGCTTCTGGGGCAACAGCTACTCGTCGTTCGAGGAGGTCACCACGCCGAGCAGCAAGACCGCGCACAACCCCGGGCAGCTGCTGGACTACGAGAGGTTCTCCTCCGAGGCGCTGCTCGACCAGTACCTCGCCGAGAAGGCGGTGCTGCGCCGGCACACCCCCGCCGTGCCGGTGACCACGAACTTCATGGTGGGCCTGGGGCCGGATGTGGTGGACTACGCCCGCTGGGCGCCGCACGTGGACATCGTGGCGAACGACCACTACACCTACGGCCCCGACCCGCTGCGGCACCAGGAGCTCGCCTTCAGCGGCGACCGGATGCGCGGCATCTCCGGTGGCGGCCCGTGGATGCTGATGGAGCACGCCGCCGGCGCCGCCAGCTGGCATGCCATCAACCAGGCCAAGAAGCCGGGCGAGCTGATCCGGCACGCCCTGGCGCACCTGGCTCGAGGCTCCGACAGCGTGATGTACTTCCAGTGGCGAGCGTCGAAGTCCGGTACCGAACAGTTCCACTCCGCGATGCTCCCGCACGCCGGCCGGGACTCCCGGATCTTCCGCGACATCACCACCCTCGGCGGCCACCTCGGCCGGCTGGCCGAGGTGACGGGCAGCACGGTGGCCGGCGCGCAGGTGGCCCTGCTGCACGACAACGAGGCCGGCTGGGCGCTGAAAAGCGGTCTCAAACCCACCAACAACCCGGTCTACGCCGACACGGCCCGCGCCATCCACAGCGCCCTCTTCGAGAAGGCCGTGACGGTCGACGTGCTCCCGGCCTGGCACGACCTCGCCGGCTACAAGCTCGTCGTCGTGCCCGGCCTGTTCCTGGTCTCGGCAGAGAACGCCCAGGCTGTGGCCGACTTCGCCCGGGCCGGCGGCACTGTCGTGGTGACCTGGTTCTCCGGCATCGTCGACGAACGCAACACCGTCATCACCGGCGGCTACCCCGGCGCCTTCCGCGACCTGCTCGGCGCCTGGAGTGAGGAGTTCTACCCGCTCACCCCCGATGAGACGGTCGAACTCGATAACGGCTGGAGCGGCATGCGCTCGAGCGAACTCGTGCACGCCCCCGATGCCGAGGTGATCGCCCGCTACAGCTCCGGCGACGTCGCCGGCTACCCTGCCGTCACCCGCCGGGCCTTCGACGGCGGCGGATCCGCCTGGTACCTCTCCACCGACCTGCACCCGGCCGGTCTGGCCGAATTCCTCGACCGGGTGCTGGATGAGTCCGGCGTCACGCCGGCCGCCCGGGTCTCGCCCGGCGTCGAAGCGGTGCGGCGCACGTCGGCTGCCGGCTCCTACCTGTTCCTGCTCAATCACACGGCAACGGAGGGCTGGGCCGAGGCCAGCGGCACCGACCTGCTCACCGGCCACCGGTGCGAGGCGCGGGTGCCGCTGCCGGCCGGCGGTGTCGCCGTGATCCGGGAGGACTAGCCGGCGCAGCCGCCCCGGGAAGCGCTCGTCCACGAAGCGGCCCTAGCCGTGAATCGTGTGGCGTAATCTGTGCTCGTGAACAAACCGCGAGCTTCGGCCACGAACGTGAAGGCATGGCTGTTACAGGACAGCGGCGACCGACTGGGCAATCGGGTGGGTCCGCATGCTGCCACCGTGGAAAGGACCCATTCCTGGTGGCGGGTGATGTGCCTGACCGGCGTCGACTACTTCTCGACGCTGGGCTATCAGCCGGCGATCGCCGCCCTTGCGGCAGGCCTGCTCTCGCCCATCGCCACGATCGTGCTGGTCGCCCTGACGCTGTTGGGCGCGTTGCCTGTGTACAGGCGTGTGGCTGAAGAGAGCTTCAGGGGGTCCGGCTCCATCCAGATGCTGGAGAAGCTGTTGCCGTGGTGGTCCGGCAAGCTCTTCGTGCTGGTGCTGCTTGGATTCGCTGCGACAGACTTCATGATCACGATCACCCTCTCCGCAGCGGATGCCACCGCTCACGCCATCGAAAATCCTTTCGCGCCCTCCTGGCTCCACGGCCAGGAGGTGCTGGTCACGCTGTTCCTGGTCACCTTGCTCGGGATCGTGTTTCTCCGTGGGTTCAAGGAAGCCATCGGAATCGCCGTTGTCCTCGTCGCGGTATACCTCCTGCTCAACCTGGTCGTGATCCTGGTCTCGATCGCGCACGTGGCGTCTAACGCTGTGCTTGTCACTGATTGGTGGGCGGCGTTGACCGTGCAACACGGTAACCCGCTGGTGATGGTGGGCATAGCGCTCCTGGTCTTCCCGAAGTTGGCGTTGGGCCTGTCAGGATTCGAGACCGGGGTGGCTGTCATGCCGCAGGTCAAGGGTGGCCAGACGGACACCGAGGAGAATCCCGCGGGCCGGATCCGTGGCACGAAAAGGCTGCTCACCACGGCAGCGTTGATCATGAGTGGGTTCCTGATCACCTCGAGTATCGTCACGACACTGTTGATTCCACAGGACGCCTTCCAGCCTGGCGGCCCCGCCAACGGGCGCGCGCTGGCTTACCTCGCCCACGAATACCTGGGCAATGTGTTCGGGTCAGTGTATGACATCAGCACCATTTGCATCCTGTGGTTCGCGGGCGCATCGGCGATGGCCGGGCTGCTCAACCTCGTGCCGCGATATTTGCCGCGTTACGGCATGGCCCCGCAATGGGCCCGCGCGGTGCGACCCCTGGTGTTGGTTTTCGTGGGGATAGCCTTCGTGATCACGATCGCCTTCCAGGCCAGCGTCGACGCCCAGGGCGGCGCGTACGCGACCGGCGTCCTGGTGCTGATGACGTCCGCATCCGTTGCGGTGACGCTCTCCGCCCGCCGGAAGAAGCAGCGTCGGCAGACTCTCGGCTTCGCGGTTATCGCGGTGATCCTGGTCTACACGACCGTCGTCAACATTGTCGAACGCCCCGATGGCGTGCGCATTGCCGCACTGTTCATCGTGGGCATCATGGTGGTCTCGCTCGTGTCCCGAGTGCGGCGGTCCTTCGAGCTGCGGGCGACTTCGGTGATTCTGGACCCGTCGGCACTCGACTTCGTCACCGGTGATGCCGAAGACTACGACGTCATCCGCATCATCTCCCACGAACCCGACGAAGATACCGAGGTCGAGTATCGCAACAAGAGCCGGGATGAACGCCGGTTCGGCAACATCCCACCGGGTTCACCGATCATCTTCCTCGAAGTGCTCCCATCTGACTCATCTGATTTCGAGGAGGACCTTCTCGTGCGTGGGGTGGCGAAGCACGGCTATCGGGTTCTCCAGGTGACCAGCGGCAACGTTCCGAACACAATCGCCGCTGTGCTGCTGGAGATCCGCGATCAGACGGGCCTGATTCCGGAGATCTATTTCGAATGGACCCAAGGGAACCCGCTCGCGAATATGTTCAAATTCCTCGTCACCGGCCTCGGGGAAATTGCCCCGGTGACCCGTGAGGTGCTTCGCGAATCCGAGCCCAACGCCAAACGACGACCGCACGTGCACGTCAGCTGACAACGTCGCACACCTCCGGCGGGCACGCGGGGCGTAGGGAAAGCGTATGAAAAACCGGATTCGGCGCATGCGTTCCGTATAGATTCTCCGAGCAGCGACGCGCCAGGAGGACGCTAGCACGGTGAATAGTGCGCGAACGGTCAGTTCGGAACCCAGGCTCGGCCGGTGGCTCTCCCGTATTCTTGACTGGCGTTGCCGGTGGGGAAGCTACACCGTTGCGGTCGGCCGGTACGGCAGCGTGGGTTACCGACTCGTGCTGTACCCGCCGGGGATATCGGCTCGGCAACGGCGATGGGTGCGACTCTGGCGCGGCTGGCCGATATTGGGCCTCGTGGGCGTGTTGGGTATGTGCGCAGTGCTTGCTGAGACCGGCGCTTCGAGACTGGTCATCGGAACCGGCTGCGTCGCGTTTTATGTTGTCGGGGCCGTGGCTGTGGCGTCTGGCACCGGCACGGTCCGGAAACAGGTCCTCGAACTGACTGCGGCCAGATCCACCCTCGTGCCCGACTCCCGGCACACCCGTGAGTGCAGGTACCTGGCGTCGATGGCCGCGATACTGGCGACCGCGGACGATGCGATTCAGCAGGGCAGGTCAACGCCGGCGCAACACGAGATGGTGTGGTCGGCCGTGTACTCGGACGCCGCGCATCACCTGGACTCGACCCGCACCAGAACGCAGCCGCCGGCTCCAGGAGGACCTGGAGCCGGCAGCTGGTAAATCAGCAGAAGGCGATAGCCGACTGACGAATCGGTTGTTCAGTCACGGGCCACAACGGCAATGCCCGTCGTCGGCGCGGCAACCGGCGGCACTTCAAGCTCGGCACGGCGGGTCATTTCAGGCACGCGTGGGCGAACAGGAAATCATCCGGCTCGTCGGGCCCCTCGTCGTCGCGACGACCCGGCCGGGCGCTGTGTCGACGGACGTCGCTGAGAGGCAGGGCTCCGTCGCACGGCACGGCGATCAGATCGCCGACCACCACATCGGCTGGTAGCCAGACCCACTGCATGTCGTCCTGGGGCCGGGGACGCAGTTGCATGCGCTTGAGGTGAGCACCGCTGCGACGGCCGACAACGCGGGCTGCAGACACATTGGGGCGGCAGTGGTCCAGCTCGGCGTCGACCCAAACGACGCGGCGCCGATGTGAATCGGTGAACCCGGTCTCCTCCACCCGGGTCAGCAGAATGGTGATGAATCGTTCCGGCGACGTGCCGTGCCGTTCCGCGGCGTCGGGAGCCGCGCCGATTCGTACTGCGGGAGTCCGGTCGTGGCTGGCGCGAACCAGGGAGAGCCCATTGATGATGAGATCATCTGCGGTGTGGACGGTGCCCTCCGGCCAACTGTCAACGTCGGCTGGTCGGTGCGTCAGGGGAGTCCTGGCCAGGATGCTGGACATGAGAGTCATGAGTGCTCCTCCGTGGGATTGCGATGGTGTGTGGGATTGGTCATGCGAGCTGCGCCAGCCAGGTGAACTCGGCGGCGCTGTCTTCGCGGGTGTCTATCGTGTCGGTCAGCACCGTTGGTCGGGCACGGATGTCCCGGAGTGCGACGACACCGGTGCAGGGGATGGCGAGCAGGTCGCCTTCCCGGAGATCGTCGGGCAGTTCCATCACGCCGCGGCCGATGCTCGGTGTTTCGTGGGATTCGCCGGAGAGCAGAATCGCCGCGGTGCTCTTCACCGTGGACGCTCGCCCGATGAGTCGGGTCTCTCGCCACGTGGCGTTGACCGTGTCCAGGCATGCGTCGATGAGCACAACGCGGGCCGCATCGAAGTTCTTCAAGACCGCGGTGACTCGCACAACGACCACGGCGGCGTCCCGGTAGGGCGACCTGCGCCCGTGCGTGCCGGGGATGACAGCAGCCGCTGTGTGCACACTCGGTGTCTGGCACACCTCGACGAGCCGGGTCATTGAGACACCGCACACGATGACGTCGGTCGTGGTGACCTGAGAGGACTCCGGCCATGCGTCGAGGTTGAGGGGGTCGGGAATCGAGCGCCGGAGGGAGGGCATGATCGCGGTGAGAGTCATGAGCGCGAGCCCGTGCCACGGTTGCTCGGTTTGAGGGGCTCCGATGTGGAGCTATCTGCAATTTTCATGGTTCAGTTCTAATAGCCCGTCGGCCAGCAGACTGTTTCCCTAACGGAACTCATGCGAGTGCCCGCCAGGAGCTTTGGGTGTTCCGGCTGGGCGTGCTGCGCTGGGCTAGGTAGTGAGCGGGGCCGCGGCCAGCGGGGGAGCAGTGGTGCCTCGGGCGACGACCTGCGGGGCCGGGGCCGGAATCGAGCCGGGCGCACGACCGGCCAGGAGCTCCTGCACCATCTCGGCCGCGGCCGCGCCCAGCCAGTGCACGTCCCTGCGCATGACCGATAGCGGCGGGGTCGACAGCCGGCACAGGCTCGAGTCGTCCCAGGCCAGCAGCGACAGCTCGGCGGGCACCGCCAGGCCGGCCCCCCTGGCATAGGCCAACCCGCCGATCGCCATCAGGTCATTGTCGAAGAGGATCATCGTCGGCCGCGGCGAGCCGCTCAGCAGTTCCCGGGTGCCGTCGAAGCCACCCTGTTCGGAATAGTCGCCCGCCACGGTGACGGCGGTCGCGCCGTTGGCGGTGATGGCCTCGGTGAACGCCCGGGTACGCACCCCGGTGTGCACGAGGTGGCTCGGACCGGCGACCCGGCCGATCACCCGGTGGCCCAGCTCGACGGCGTAGTGCACCGCCAGGGTCACCGCCTCGAAGTTGTCCACCTGCAGCGTCGCGACCCCGGCGTCGTCGGTGTGCAGGGGGTCGCCGAGCACCAGCGCGGGCAGGCCGAGGTCGTGCAGGGTAGCGGCGCGCACGTCGTTCTCGGTGAGGTCGTGCACCACGATGGCCGATACGTGCCCGGAGGCGGCCCAGCGGCGGTAGCTGGCGATCTCTTCGTCGAGACTGTTGGCGATGTGCACGAGCACCGACCCGTTGGTCGCCCGCAGGGTGTCTTCCATGCCGGCGATGAACTCGGAGTAGAACGGCTCGACGCCGCGAAAACGCGGGGAACTTCGCAGGACAGTGCCGATGGTGAGGGGCGCGTATTGCGGGGAGGCATCGAAGAGAACGGGCACAGTGTCATTGTGCCGCACCAACGATGCATCCTGGATGGTCATGGGTTCCCCGGATTACTTATTTTGAACACTTTATTAAGCGAGTCAACTCTAGAATAGTGGGGACGAGGAGGCTGGACATGACGCGCGCTGGAGCCAACTTGACGCTCACGACGAGTCGCGCCCTGGTGCTCGACTTCGTGCGCTCGGCCGGCCCGATCAGCCGGGTGGAGCTGGCCACGCTCACCGGACTCACGCCCGCCACCATGACCAATGTGATGCGGCAGCTGCTCACCGACGGCCTCGTCATCGAGGTCGGCCGCGATCTCTCCACCGGCGGCAAACCGCGGGTGCTGCTGGACATCAATCCCACCGCCCGGTTCGCCGTGGGCATCCAGCTCGGCGTCGACTCGCTCACCTACGTCGTCACCAACCTCGGCGGCGCGATCGTGGGTCGGTTGCGCACCCGCGGCGCCGAGGATTCCCCACCCGCCGACGTGATCCAGCGCATGGCCGTGAGCGCCAACCAGTTGATCGACGATCTCGGCATCGACGGGCAGGCCGTCATCGGCGTGGGGCTGGCCGCCCCGGGCTCGATGGACCTCGACCGGGGCGTGCTTCTGTCGCCGCCCACGCTGCCGCAGTGGTCGGATTACCCCCTCCGGGACGCGCTGGAGGAGGCTACAGGCCGGCCGGTGCTTCTCGACAACGACGGCACCACCTCCGCCGTGGGCGAGTTCTGGGGCGGCGACGTGCCGGACGCCTCGACGATGTGCGCGGTGTACATGGGCGCCGGCATCGGTGCCGGGATACTCCTGGGCGGCACGGTCTTCCGTGGGGCGAGCTCCAACGTGGGCGAATTGGGCCAGATGTGGATGAACGCGCCGCGGAGCGGTGCCGCACCGGACACCCTCGAGCGTGTGGCCGGCCCCGCCGGCGTGGCCGCCGCCGTGCAGCGGGCGCTTGATGCCGGCGCGGCGTCATCGCTCGCCCTGAGTGGCACCGACCCCATCGCCGACTTCACCCTGATCTCCACCGCCGCCCTGCTGGGCGACCCGGTGGCCGTGGCGGCCATCGCCCACTCGGCGCAGGACCTGGCCGAAGCGGTGCTGATCGCCGCGAACCTCTTCGACCTCGACTGCGTAGTGCTGGCCGGGCCGTCGGTGGCCATCGCTGGGTCGATCTATGTCGAGATCCTGCAGAAACGGCTCGACGAGGGATTCTTCGCCAAGGCCCGGCACGGTGTGGAGGTGCGGCTCTCCACCCACGCCACGGATGCCGCGGCCGTGGGCGCCGCCGCCCTGGTGCTGCAGCACCAGCTGGCCCCCCGCTCCTTCGGCAGCTGACCTCGCCCACCGCATTCTGCACCCGCCCCTAGGGTGGGAGCATGACCGGGATCGTGCACCGCATGGAGCGCCGGCAGGTGGGTCTGTACCTGGCCGCGATCGGGTTCGGGGCGCTCGCCGGATGGCTGGCGCCGGCCATCGCGCCGGCGCTGTCGCTCACCATCACCCCGGTGCTCGGGCTGCTGCTCTTCGCGACGTTCCTGGGCGTGCCGTTAGCCGACCTGGGCCGATCATTCCGCGACCTGCGGTTCCTGGGCGCCGTGCTACTGGTCAACTTCGTTCTCGCGCCCGTCGTGGTCTACGGTCTCAGCCGCTTCGTGGCCACAGACCAGGCTCTGCTCCTCGGCGTGCTGCTCGTGCTGCTCACCCCGTGTGTGGACTACGTGATCGTGTTCACCGGGCTGGCCGGCGGCGCACGTGACAAGCTGTTGGCTGCCACGCCGTTGCTGATGCTGCTGCAGATCGTGCTCCTGCCGGCCTACCTGCTGCTGATCGCCGGCGCCGACGCGGTCGCGGTGATCGAGATCGGCCCGTTCCTCGAGGCCTTCCTGGTGCTTATCGTGCTGCCCCTGGCCGCCGCGGCCGTCGTGCAACGGCTCGCACGGCGGGCATCCGCCGCTGCAGCCCCCACCCCGCGCCTGGCCCGGGCCGCCATCGGCGTCGCCGCCACGATGCAGGCGCTCATGGTGCCGCTCATGATGGCCACCCTCGCTGCCGTCGTCGGCTCCCAGATCGCCGCCGTGGGCGCCCAGGCCGGGGCGCTGCTCGCCGTCGTGCCGATCTACTTGGCCTTCCTGATCGTGATGGTCGCGGTGGGCGTGCTTGCGGCCCGGCTGGCCCGGCTGGATGCGCCTGCGGCGCGCGCCGTCGTCTTCAGCGGCAGCACCCGCAACTCGCTCGTGGTGCTGCCGCTGGCCCTCGCCCTGCCGGCGTCTCTGGCCCTGGCGCCGCTGGCCGTGGTGACCCAGACCCTCGTCGAGCTCGTCGGCATGGTGATCCTGGTGCGCCTGGTACCGCGGCTCGTGCCCGGCCAGCATCCGGCACGGGCGGCGGCCTGTGTTTCGTTCTGTGACGCCGGCCCGTGACAGCGCAAAATCGCGAACCTACACTCGAGGCAACGACCGCACGACTCTCGTGAAGGAGGTTCACATGATCACGCAACCGCTGCACATCCTGCAGTGCAACCACACGGGTGCCGACGGCTGCGTCAATCACGGGGCCGGCCACGCGACACGGCCCATCCACGTGCGAGTGGGCGATGCCACGCCGAGCAAGTGGGTCGACGGCATCGTGCTGCGCGCGACGACCGACGGCTGGATCGGAATCGCCCTGGTGGGACAGGAGCTGGAGCACGACGACTCCGACGGTGGCCCCGAGACGGTCTGGGTGTGGAACCACGCCGACCTGACGGCGCACCTCGTCGCCGGAGCGCCGGTGGCCCTGCACTCCGTCTACAACGTGCTCGCGAGCGGCCGCAGCCGCGTCAGCGTCGTGCGTATCTAGTCAGCGTTCGCCGCTCAGCGTCCGCTGAGTCAGCTCGCCGTCAGCTCGCCGTCATCATCCCCTTCATCGCGTCCATCATCTTCTGGCAGCACATCGCGCACTGACGGCACGCCTCGGCGCACATCCGGGCGTCTTCGCTCATGCCGGCGTACTTCATGCACTCCTCGGCGCATGCCGTCGCCATGGTCATGGTGGCCATGTGCATCGCCATCATGCTGTCCATGTGCATCCCGTTCGGGCGGAGCATCGCCCGCATCATCGTGCCGGCCATGTCGGACATGGTCGCGCACATGCTCCGCGCCATCGCCATGTCGTCGCCCATCATCGAGTCGGCGCACATGGTGCAGGCCTGCTCGCAGGCTGAGCAGGCCTCGATACACTCCTGCATCATCATCATGTCCATGCCCTGCATGGGCATGTCCTTCATGTGCATTTCCATCATCTGCATGGTCATGTTCATCATCTGAAACCATCCCAACGCGGAGACCGGGCACAGGCCCTTACCGATGCCGACTGCGGCGCCCGCCACGGCCGATGCTACGCCGCGGCCGATGCAAAGTCAGCAGGTTTGCGCCGCTGCGCACGGATCCTGCGCGGATCTCGCAGCACTGTCGCAGCTGAGGCTCGGCCGGCGCGCCCGGTTTACGTAAACTGGGCGCATGGTGGGCATGGCAGACCGGGTCGTCCTCGACCTCACCGTCGAGGAGTGGGAAACCTACCTGGCCGGGGAGCCGGATGACGGCGGCGTGCGCCTGAAGCTGCGCAAGAAATCCTCCAAGGCTTCGGGCATGACCTGGTCGGAGGCGCTGGATGTGGCGCTCTGCTACGGCTGGATCGACGGCCAGACCAACCGGCTGGACGACGACTACACGCTCACCGGCTTCTCGCCCCGGCGCAAGAACAGCCCGTGGTCGCAGATCAACCGCGAGCATGTGGCCAGGCTCATCAACGAGGGCCGGATGCGCCCGGCCGGGCTCGCCGAGATCGAGCGGGCCCAGGCTGATGGCCGGTGGGACGCCGCCTACCGGCAGAAGGACGCCGTGGCGCCACCCGACCTGCAGGCGGCGCTGGACGCCGACCCGGTGGCCGCCGCGTTCGTCGCCGGGCTCAGCAAGGTCGAGCGGTTCCGCATCTACTTCCGCCTGAACAGCATCAAGACGCCCGCGGTGCGGGCAGCCCGCATCCAGGACGTGATCGAGAAGGCCGCCCGCGGCGAGCAGCACTACCGCTGAGGGGCCCAGCCGGCGCCCATGCATCCGCATCATGGGAGTACCAGGGCCAGTCATGAACCCGCCCACCCGGATTACGGTGGACCCATGACCTCCGCGCCGAACCTCCTGGGAGGCTACCTCCGCGCGCGCCGCGAACTCGTCACGCCCGAACACGTGGGCATCCCGGTGCTGGGGGTGCGCCGCGTACCCGGCCTCCGCCGTGAAGAGGTGGCGATGCTCGCCGGCATCAGTGCCGACTACTACCTGCGCCTCGAGCAGGGCCGCGACCGCAACCCGTCCACGCAGGTGCTCGAGTCCATCGCGCGAGTGCTGCAGTTGGACGCGTCCGGCGTCGACTACCTGTTGTCGCTCGGCGATGACCGGCCCCGGCCCTCACGACGGCGGTCGCGGGCGGAGAGCGTGCCGGTGGGCATCCGCTCACTGATCGACACGCTTCAGCTGCCGGTGTTCGTCGAGGGCCGTTACTTCGACGTGCTCGCGGCGAACCCCCTCGCCGCCGCGCTCTCGCCCCGACTGATTGCGGGTGGCAACCGGATGCGTGACCTGTTCCTCGACCCGGCCGAGCAAGACCTCTTCCCTGACTGGACCACCGCTGCCGCCTTTGTCGTCGCTGGATTCCGCCAGTCGATCGGCACCGAGATCGACGACCCCCGCGCCGTCGACCTGGTCGGGCGGTTGTCGCTCGCGAGCCCGCTGTTCCGCGAGCTGTGGGCGCGCCATGACGTCGCCCGTTACGAGGGAGCCTCGATGCTGATGAACCATCCCGAGGTTGGCGAGCTCGAGTTGTTCAGGGAGAAGCTGGCGATCACGGGCACCGCCGGCCAGTTGCTGGTGATCTACCACGCCCAGCCGGGCACGAGCAGTGCCGACAAACTCGCGCTGCTGGCGTCGTACACCCTGCCCGCCCTGGATCACCCGCGCGATCGGGATGCCTGGCAGCCGAACGGCGCATCGGACTAGTCTCGGCGACCGCGGCGGGGCCGCGGAGGCGCGGGCGGGTGCCCAGGGGGCCCCATGGGTGTCCCTCCCACTCCCAGGACCGACGGGGTTCTGGCTGGGCGTGGGCCATGTGCGCAGGATGAGAACACGGCAATCAGAACGCTCCCGCCGCACCACACCAAGGAACCCACTTATGACCCAGCAGCGCGTACTCATCACCGGCGGATCCGGCTTCATCGCCGGACACACCATCCTCCAGGCCCTCGAAGCAGGTCATCGTGTCCGCACGACGGTGCGTTCCCTGGGCAAGGAGGCCGGCGTGCGCGCCGTGCTCACCGACGCCGGGATGGTCGACGGAGAGAACCTGAGTTTCGTCGAGGCCGACCTGCTGAGCGATAAGGGCTGGGCAGATGCCGTTGCCGGAATGGACTACGTGCTGCACGTGGCATCCCCCGTGCAGCCCGGTCACGTTGAGAACGAGGACAACCTCATCGTGCCCGCCCGGGAGGGCACTCTGCGTGTGCTGCGCGCGGCCCGCGACGCGGGAGTGAAGCGCGTCGTGCTCACCTCTGCGTTCCACGCCGTCAGCTGGGGCCATCCGCACAACGATCACGTCTTCACGGAGGCCGACTGGACAGTGCTCGACGGACCAGGCGTCGACGCCTACGGCAAAAGCAAGACCCTGTCCGAGCGCGCCGCCTGGGACTTCATTGCCAGTGAGGGCGGCGAAATGGAGCTGGTCACACTGCTGCCCGTTGCGGTCATGGGGCCTGTCATGGGCAACGACATCTCCGGCTCGAACCACATCGTGCAGTCGATGCTGAACGGCGCCATGCCCGCTTTCCCGCATATCTTCATCCCCATCGTCGACGTGCGGGATGTCGCCTCCGCGCACATCCTGGCGATGACGGCGGCGGATGCTGCTGGCCAGCGTTTCCTGATCTCCAACGGCCCGGCGATCGAGCTGAACGACATCGGCGCCACGATCCGCGCCGCAGTGGGCGGCGCAGCGGCCCAGGTGCCCACGCGCACCATTCCGAACCTCGTGGTGCGGGTGGCGGCCCTGTTCTCCGCGCGGTTCCGCTCGACAGTGCCCGACCTGGGCTACGCCAAGAAGACCTCCAACGCGAAGGCCCGCCGCGTGCTCGGCTGGAGCCCACGCGGCGCTCGTGGCGCGATCGCCGCCGCGGCTGAGAGCATGGTGCGCAAGGGCCTCGTCGGCAGGTAGCGCCTGCGGCCCGCGCGCCGCCCCATGCCCCCCCCTTGTGACTGGCCCACTTTCGCTAGTGCGCGGCCGGCTGGACTAGCAAAAATGGGCCAGTCCCGAACTTGGGTGGGATGACTGGCCCACTTTCGCTAGTCCGCGGCCGGCTGGACTAGCAAAACTGGGCCAGTCACTGCAGCCAGTGACGCGGCAGGCGCGGACTCGGGTGTGGTGCGGGGCTAGGGGCGCGCGCCGGGCACCAGCAGGCCCGACTCGTAGGCGATGATCACGAGCTGGGCGCGGTCGTGCGCGCCGAGCTTGGTCATCATCCGGTTCACATGGGTCTTGGCGGTGTGCGGAGAGATCACCAGCTCGTCGGCGATGGCGCCGTTGGCGTGCCCGCGGCCCACGAGCAGCAGGATCTCCCGCTCCCGCTCGGTGAGCAGCGCCAGCGCGGCCGGCACCGCCAGAGCAGCGGGCTCGGCGGGGGCGGTGTACCGGTCGATCAGCGCCTTCGTGGCGCGCGGCGAGAGCAACGCGTCGCCGCCGTGCACGGTGCGGATGGCGTTCATCAGGTCGGCCGCCTCAGTGCCCTTACCGACGAACCCGCTCGCCCCCGCCCGCAGGGCCTGCAGCACGTACTCGTCCTCCTCAAAGGTGGTGAGCACGATGATGCGGGTCGCCGCCAGGTCCGGGTCGGCGCAGATCGCCGCAGTCGCCTGGATGCCGTCCATCACGGGCATCCGGATGTCCATCAGCACGATGTCCGGGCGGCTCTGGCGCACCAGCTCCACGGCCTCACGCCCGTTCCCGGCCTGCCCGGCCACGCTGAAGCCCTCCTCGTGCGAGACGAGTTCGGCCACCGCCGTGCGGATCAGGGACTGATCGTCGGCGAGGACTACGGAGATCATGGGGCACCATTCGTTGAGGAGCGGGGGAGCGGGCCGGGCACGCCAGGCTCGTTGGTGGGCAACAGGGCGGTGAACCTGAAGACCGGGCCGGGTCCCCTGGCAGCGGTGAGGCGGCCGGCCACCGAGCCCACCCGTTCCCTGGCTCCGAGCAGGCCGTGCCCGGCACCGGCGGAGGCGGCGGTCTCCGCTGCCGCGGAGCCGGGGCGCGGCGGCGCGGCCACGGTGTTGGTCACCGTGATCTCGACCGCATCCGCCTGGTAGTCCAGGTGGAGCAGCGCAGAATGGTCTGCGCCGTGCTTGTGCGCGTTGGTCAGCGCCTCCTGCACCACTCGAAACGCGACCATATCGACGGCGGCGGGCAGCGGCCTGGGGGTGCCGGCCACCCGGTGGTCCACCTGCAAGCCGCTGCGCTCGAAATCGATGAGCAGCGCCTCGAGGTCGGCGAGCCCGGCGACGGGCGCCGTGGCGAGGCCCGTGGCGCCGGCATCCGTGGCGCGCAGCACGTTGAGCAGGCTGCCGATCTCGCCCAGCACGCTGCGGGCGGCCTCGCGGATGGTGGCCAGGGACTTCTCGGCGTCGTCCGGCCGGTCGGGCAGCGCCTGCGAGGCGACGCTGGAGTGCAGGTTGATGACCGCGATCTGGTGGGCGAGCAGATCGTGCAGGTCACGGGCGATGCGCAGACGCTCCTCGGCCACACGGCGCAGCGCCTCGGACTCCTTGGTCTCCTCGGCGCGACGAGCCCGGTCGGTGATGCCGCGGATGTAGGCGGCGTGCGACCGGTTGGCGTCGCCGGCGGCGGTGGCGAAACCCACGAACGCCGCCAGCTGCACCATTGCGCGGGCATCGTTCCAGGGCGAATTGACGAAGGCGAGGGTGGCGGCGGCCAGCAGGAGCGCCGTGGCGCCGGAAAAGAGCAGTGAGGTGCGCCGGGGGAGCCAGCGCGCCACAGCGAACACACCAATCAACACCGCAATCAGGTAGGAGATGACCGGTCCGTCGACTGCAACGCCGAGAACGCAGGCGATGACGGCTGCTGAGGCGCCCAGTAGAGGCGCGCGCCGGCGCAGCAGCACGGAACCGGCGGAGACCAGCACCAGGAGCGCGGCGGCCGGGCTCGAGGCGAAGTTGCCGCTGAAGTCGGTGCGGGCGATGCTGGGGCCGAGCACGAGCAGCACCGGGATCACGTGGCGCAGCCACAGCGGCAGCCTGGCGAGCGGCGAGAAGCTGCGTTCGGCCGGGTCCCCCTCATGCTGCCGGCGCTCGGACGGTGTCGCCGGCGCGCGCCGCGTGCGGCTGTCCGGTTCGTGGTCGCGCTGGCTGAGCATGGAGTCCTCCCGCCCGCAGAATGGGGCTCGACCCTATTCTGTCAACCGTTCCGGGCCGCGTCTGCCCGCGGGCGTGGGTGCTCGGTGTACTGCGTTCGCAGTACGGCGCGCCCGGGAGCCGGCGAAACCGCGCCCGCCGCGGTACGGACAGGTTGCCACGAAAGGTGGACGCCCGGTTCGATGCACCGGAGCAGACTGAAGTCGTGCCGTTGGGCCGGTTCACTGTGAGCCGGTCCGGCCGGCACGCCAAACCGCGCAGTCAGCAAGGCGCAGTCAGCAAGCGCGCAGCAGCGCCATCCATGCAGCATCGCATTCACCAGGAGAGCCCACCCCATGACCGTGCCCATTCTCGCCGCCCGCGACATTCATAAGTCGTACGGTCGCGGCGCCACCCGGTTCGACGCCCTCAAGGGCGTCTCCCTCGACATTCAGCAGGGCGAATCCGTCGCCATCGTGGGCAAGAGCGGCTCGGGCAAGTCCACCCTCATGCATCTGCTCGCTCTGCTCGACAACCCCTCCACCGGGGCCGTGGAGCTCAGCGGCCGCGACGCGATCAACCTCAGCGGACGGGTCGTCAACCAGACCCGCAACGAGACCTTCGGCTTCGTCTTCCAGCAGTTCTTCCTCACCCCGGGCACCAGCGTGCTCGACAACGTGACGCTGCCGCTGCAGATCGCCGGCATCCGCGGCGCCGAACGCAAGCGCCGCGGCATGGCGGCCCTCGAGCAGCTGGAACTGGCCGACAAAGCCAAGAACAAGGCCACCGACCTCTCCGGCGGGCAGAAGCAGCGCGTGGTCATCGCCCGGGCGCTGGTGAACAATCCCAGCGTCATCTTTGCCGACGAACCTACCGGCAACCTCGACTCCGCCACCGGCAAGGTCGTGGAGGACATTCTCTTCTCGCTGCAGAAGGAGAAGGGCATCACGCTCATCATCGTCACCCACGACGAGGAGCTCGCCGCCCGCTGCGACCGCCGCGTGTACATCCGCGACGGTCTCATCGTCGACTCCCTGCACGCGGTGCCCGCCACCCCGGATGCGGCCCCGACCACTGAGGAGGTGCGCGCATGAACGTCTTCGACTTGATCCGCTCGGCCGTGAAGAACAGCCTGCGCAGCAAGACCCGCACCACCCTCACGGTGCTCGCCATCTTCATCGGCGCATTCACGCTCACCCTCACCAGCGGGGTCGGCACCGGCATCAACCAGTACATCGACACCACGGTCGCCTCGATCGGTGCCGACGACGTGCTCACCGTTACCAAGGCCGCCGAAGACACCTCGGACGGGCCGACAGAGTACGACCCGGATGCCAAGGCCGTCGCGGCCGCCACCGGCCGCCCGGGATCCACCGTCGTGGCCCTCACCTCGGCCGACCTCACCGCCATCGAAGACGTCGACGGGGTGCTCTCGGTCGAACCACAGCTGCAGGTGAGCCCGGACTACGTGCAGGTGGATGACGGGACCGCCTACGAGGCCAGCGTCGGTAGCTTCATCCCCGGCATGGCCCTCGACCTCGCGGCCGGCGCCGAACCGTCCTCGGCCAGCGATGCCTACGAGGTCGCCATCCCGGTCTCCTACGTCGATGCGCTCGGTTTCGCGGATGCCGCGGACGCCGTGGGCACCACTCTCACCTTCGGGGTGACGGATGTCGCCGGCACCGCTTCAGAGGTCACCGCCACCATCGTCGGCGTGGCCGAGGAGGGCCTGGTGGGCTCCAGCGCCTTCACGGCCAACGAGGCGCTCACCGAGGCTCTCTACGACACCCAGAGCGTTGGCCTGTCGGAGACGAACAAGGACAGCTACTCCTCGGCCGTCGTTCGATTCGACGAGTCGGCCACGGATGCCGAACTCAGCACCTTGAAGACCTCGCTCAGCGACCTGGGCTACACCGGCACCACCGTGCAGGACCAGATCGGGTCGTTCAAGGCCGTCATCGACGGCATCGTGCTGGTGCTCAACGCCTTCGCCGTGATCGCCCTGCTGGCCGCCGGCTTCGGCATCGTCAACACCCTGCTGATGAGCGTGCAGGAACGCACCAGGGAGATCGGCCTGATGAAGGCCATGGGCCTGGGCGGCGGCAAGATCTTCGGCCTGTTCAGCCTCGAAGCCGTTTTCATCGGCTTCATGGGCAGCGCGATCGGCGTGGCCGTGGGTATGCTGGCCGGAGCGGGCGCCAACGCGGTGCTGGCCGACACGCTGCTGGCCGACCTGCCCGGGCTCACCCTGGTGGCGTTCGACCCGGCGGCGCTGGCCACCATCGTGCTCACCGTGATGGGCCTGGCGTTCCTGGCAGGCACCATCCCGGCGCTCCGCGCCGCCCGCCAGGACCCGATCGAGTCGCTCCGCTACGAGTAACCCGCCACATCCCCGGCCCCGCCGGCGCCCCCTCTCGGGTGCGCCGGTGGGGCCGCCGCGTGCCTGCTGCGGCACGTCCGGGTCAGATCCGCGAGCTACGCGGGTGCCGCGCCGTTGCGCGCGTGGCGTGCCACCCGCGCAGCGGCGCGGCACCCGCGCGTCGCCCCGTTGTCGTCGTTACGGGATGAGGCGCTCGGCGCGGTACCGGGCGAACAGCTCGAGGAACGCGTGCTCGGTGTTGCGGTAGCCGGTGAACCCCGCGGCCCGGCTGCGGCCCATGTCGGCGAAGACCTCCATGGTGCGGCCGAGGTCGGCGTCGCTGTGCCACCAGGACGCCAGCCGGGTGAGGTCGGCTTCGACGAGGCCGTGCCTGGCCACGATGCGGTCCCAGACCGGCTGGGCATCCGCCATCTGCACCTCGAGGAGTCGCGGGGCGTCGACGAAGCCCTCCCACTCCACGCCGAAGTGCGCGGCCAGGCGCGGCCACAGCCAACGCCAGCGGAAGGTGTCGCCGTTGACGATGTTGAACGCCGTGTCGGCGGCGGCCGGGGTCGTGGCCGCCCACACCATCTGTTCGGCGAGCAGCGGGGCGTCGGTCATGTCGGTGACGCCGTTCCACTGGGTCTCCGAGCCCGGGAAGACGAACGGACGGCCGAGCTCGGCGCAGATCGCGGCGTAGACGGCCAGGGTGGAGCCCATGTTCATGGCGTTGCCGACGGCGTGGCCGATCACGGTGTGGGCGCGATGCACCGACCAGGTGAAGCCGCGCTCGCGAGCGGCGGCCCAGAGTTCGTCTTCCTGGGCATAGTAGAAGTTCTCCACCGACAGGCGGGGCTCGTCTTCGTGGAACGGGGTGTCTGGCACGTCGCCCTGGCCGTAGGCCTCGAACGGGCCGAGGTACTGCTTGAGACCGGTCATCAGGGCCACGTGCTCGACCGGGGCATCGGCCAGCGCGGTGAGCAGGTCGCGCACCATGGCCGAATTCACCACGATGTTCTCGGCCTCGGTGTTCTGCCGCAGCCACGCGGTGAAGAACACGTGGCTGGGGGCGTGCCCGGCCAGGGCGGCGCGCAGCGACTCGACACTGCGGAGGTCGGCGCTCACCGGGATCACGCCGGGGCGGGCCGCGACCGGGGTGCGGGACAGGGCGATGACGCTCCAGCCGTCGCTGGTGAGCTGGTCGACGAGCGCCGAGCCGGCTATGCCGCTGGCGCCGGCGACGAGCGCCGTTCGGGTGGGATGCTGCTCGGCGCCGGTAGTGCCGGCGGGAAGGGTCTCGGGCGCGGGTGGAGTTTCAGTGGAGAAAGACATTACCGGGTACAACGTCGGGCTTGGCTGGGGCATTCCACGCCCCGGTGCGGTGCACCTTGCCGGTGCGGAGGAGCGCGTCTACCGTGTGCAGCGTCGGCAGTCCGGCCTGCGGCGCCCGGCTGCGGTCGAAGTGGCCGCTCCGGGAGGGCTCATGGGCACGTCGAGGGTTGCGGCGGTCGCCGCGGGTGCGGTGCTCCTGGCGCTGGTGCTGGCCGGATGCGCGCCGGGGCCCAATGATGTGGCGGCCGTGGTGCCGCCCGACGAACTCGCGGGCTTCTGGTTGGGCCTGTGGCAGGGCTTCATCAGCCCGATCACGTTCATCGTGTCGTTGTTCAACTCCCAGGTGAACATCTACGAGGTGCACAACGACGGCAACTGGTACAACTTCGGCTTCATGATCGGGGTGGCCATCGCGTTCGGGGGACCAGCGAGCGCCGGCGGCTACGCCACCCCCGGCCGCAACAAAGGCTGACCTCGGCGGCGTTCGGCCCGGCCCGCGGGCCCGGTTGGCAGCTGCGCGGGCTCCGCGCCGCTGCGCGCGTGGCGTGCCACCCGCGAACCGGCGCCTGACCCGCGCATCGCGGCCGGGCCCTCGGTCAAGCGGTACTCGCTGGCCTGACCGCCGGACCGGATGCCGGCCCCGGCCGACCCACGACATAACGCCGGTTCGCCAGGGCGGGGTTGCGGGCGCGGGTAGCCGTGACCCTGGCCGGGTCGATGTCGAACGTGGCCAGTGCCGGCGCGTCGCCCAGCTCGCCCTCGACCCGGCCGGATGGTCCGGCGAGGAGGCTGCGCCCGATCGACACCGGCGGTGCCTGCGAGACGGCCGCCACGAAGTAGGAGTTCTCGATGGCGCGGGCCTGCACCAGCACCCGCCACTGTTCGGGCTTGTCGGTGCCGGGCACCCAGGAGGAGCAGGCCAACACCAGATCGGCACCGGCATCGGCCAGCTCCCGGCCCAGCTCGGGGAAGTGCAGGTCGTAGCAAGTCATCAGCCCCACCCGGGTGCCGGCCAGGGTGAAGACCACCGGCTCGAGGCTGGGCGCCGGCGCGATCCAGGCCGACTCGCGAAACCCGGCGGAATCGAACAGGTGCACCTTGCGGTACCTCGCGAGTGTGCCGCCATCCGGGCCCACCACGAGAATGGTGTTGTACGGCCGGCCGTCGTGGTCGCTGCGCTCCACGACACCCGCGGCGACCGCGATGTTCAGCTCGGTGGCCAGGGCGCGGAGCCCGGTCACGAAGGGGCCGTCGAGTGGTTCGGCGGCGTCGGCGAAACTCGCGTCGACCACCGCCTTCTCGTACATGGCGTACTCGGGAAACACCACGAGGTCGGCGCCGGCGGCCCGGGCCTGCCGGGCCGCCGCGTCGATGAGGGCGAGATTGTGAGCCTTGTCGGTGCCGGTGGCGATCTGGGCGAGGGTGAGTCGCATGCGTCCTCCTGCGCCGGACCGGAAGGGGGCCCGGAGTGCCCTCAGCCTAGAGGGTGGCGGCGGACCGGAGCGCCTGGTCGTCGGCCTCCCGGTACTCCATCTCCGGCGGCTGCCGGCGGAACCCCTTGGTGATGACGGCGAGCACGACCACGCCGATGGCCAGCCAGCTCAGGCCGAGCACGATGGCGTTGCTGTCGAGTCTGGTGAGCAGGTACAGCGTGACAATGGCACCGATGACGGGGACGACCAGGAAGAACACCGGGCTGAGCCGGGTGCCGGCGCGGCGCTGGCGCACGTAGTGGAAGACCACGGACACGTTCACCATGGTGAAGGCCACGAACGCCCCGAAGTTGATGAATGAGGTGGAGGTGGCCACGTCGAGGAAGAGCGCGACGAGCCCGACGACGCCGATGATCACGAGGCTGAAGACGGGCGAGTGGAATCGTCGGCTTACCTCGCCGAAGATACGGCGGGGCAGCACGCCGTCACGGCCCATGGCGAAGAGCAGCCGGGACGCCGCGGCCTGTGCAGCCAGGCCGGAGGCGAACTGGGCGATCACGAGGCCGGCCAGGAACAGGGCGCCGAACAGGTTGCCGCCGATCTGGAGGGCGATGTCGAAGGCGGCCGAGGAGGCGTCGGTGAAGACACCGCCGGGGTGCACGAGCTGGGTCGTGTACGAGACGAGGATGAAGATGGCGCCGCCGATGAGGGCGACAAGCAGGATGGCGCGGGGCACCGTCTTGCGTGGATTGATCGTCTCCTCGGTGAAGGTGGTGACGGCGTCGAAGCCGAGGAACGAGTATGCGGCGATCGCGGCCCCCGCGGTGATGCCGGAGAACGTGGCGGTGGCGTTGGCGAACGGGTCGACGCTCACGAGGCCGCCCGCGCCCTGGTTGGCGATAATCGACCCGATCGAGAGAGCCACGAACGACCCGATCACGAGCACCTGGAAGGCCATCAAGATGAGGTTGGCCTTGTCGGCGACCTTGATGCCCAGGATGTTGAGCAGGGTGGTCAGCACGATGAAGCCGATGATCCACACCCAGCCGGGCACGCCGGGAAATTGGGCTTCGAGGTAGGCGGCGCCGATCAACCAGATCACCATCGGCAGGAACAGGTAGTCCAGCAGCACGGCCCAGCCCACCAGGAAGCCGACCCGGGGGTCGATGGTGCGGCGCACGTAGGTATACGCCGAGCCGGCCACCGGGTAGGCGGCGGCCATCCGACCGTAACTCGACGCGGTGAAGAGGATGGCCACCAGGGCGACCAGGTAGGCGGCGGCGCTCGCTCCGCCGGTGGTCTCGGCCACCACCCCGAAGATGCCCAACACGATGAGCGGGGTCATGTAGGCCAGGCCGAAGAGCACGAGGGAGCGTAGGCCGAGCGTGCGCGTGAGTGCCGGGGTGTCGGTCATGGTCAGCGGTCCGTTTCTGCAGAAGGGATGGGTGGAGTGACGGTGTGCGGTGCCCAGCGGGCGGGATCGATGCGGCCGTTGTAGAGCGGGAGTTCGAGGGGGGAGTCGGTGGGGAGGAACTGCGACCACATCCGGTTGAGGCCGGCCGTGCCCTCCCCGCGGACACGGCTGACGGCTGCGAGGTCGATGGTCTCGACGAGCGTTTCCGGTTCGGTGCCGGCGCTGCGGAGCACCGCGCCCTCGGGGTCGACGAGCAGGCTGCGACCCTCGCCGACCGGAGCAGCGCAGTTCACGCTCACGGTGAAGGTCTGATTCACGATCGAGTTGGCCTGCGCGAGCACGAGCTCCTGCGCCCGGTCGGGTGTGGTGGTCTTGACGACATTGAGTACCACCTCGGCGCCGAGCCAGGCGAGGTGCCTGGACACCTCGGGGAACCAGGCGTCGTAGCAGATCGACAGGCCGAACCGGCCGACATCCGGCACGTCGAAGACCACGAACCTGTCGCCGGGATCGTAGGGCTCGAACGGTCGCCAGGGAAAGATCTTGCGGTAGCTGGCAACGAGCTCGCCCGCCGGCGAGAACACGACGGCGGTGTTGAACAGCTCCCCGGCCGGGCCCGCCTCGCACACGCTGCCCGGCAACAGCCAGACGCCCGCGTCGCGCGCGATTCGGCCGAGTCGGGTCATCAGGGGGCCGTCGAGGGGCTCGGCGGATGCCCGCAGTCGAGCGTTGCGCTCGGCCGACGTGGGGTCAGCGGTCTCCGCGGACTCGACGCCGAACAGGTGCAGCTCGGGATAGACCACGAACTCGATCCCCGGATCGGACTGGAGCAGATCGTGCACCTGGGCGGCGAAGAGGTCGAGGTCGACCCCGATGGGCAGCGGCGGGGCCTGAATGGCGGCGATACGGATGCGACGGGGCACGGAGTCGTCCTCTCTCGGAGAGGACGGCGTCTCCACGACTCAAAATAGATCATATTGATCGCTTTTGTCTAGCCCGAATGACTAATGTTGGTGCAGTGAAGCCCACTGACGACGACAGGACCGCCGCCACCGACCCGGACCAGGCGCCCGCTGCGGCGTTGCTGAATCCCGCGGTCGCGGGAATCACCAGGCTCAGCGCCACCGACACCGTGCGTGCGCGCATCGCGCTCGCCGTGCAATTGCAGCTCCTCGCGCCCGGTGAGCAACTGCCCTCGGATGCCGAGGTGGCCGCGGCCCTCAAGGTGAGCGAGATCACCGCCCGCCGCGCGCTCAAGAGCCTGGCCGACGAGGGGCTGCTCAGCCGGCGTCGGGGCCGGGCGGGGGGCACCTTCGTGGCCGACACGCCCGCCGCCGTGTCGGTGGACGCCATCGCGGCGTATTTCTCCGACGCACACGAGGTGCACGGACTCATCGACCGTCGGGTGCTCATCGAGGCCTCGCTGGCCCACCACGCCGCTCTCACTGCCGACGCCGGCCAGCTCGACGAACTTGACGCCTGGGTCGCGAAGGCGGCCTCCGCCCAGAGTTGGACCGAGTACCACGCCGCCGACGAATCCTTCCACCTGGCCGTGGCCAGGGCCAGCGGCCAGGACTGGGCGCTGCCGCACTACTGCGACGTGCTCTATGCCCTGTATCGCTATTTCCTGCCCTACCCGGTGGCCTACCTGCACACCGTGAACGAGGAGCACACGCGCCTGGTCGCTGCCCTGCGGAACCGCGACCCGGTCGCCGCCGTGCGGATCATCGAGGAGCATGTCTCGGTGTTGCACACCACAATGTTCGTGGGCCTGGCCGGCGCCGAGCAGGTGCGGGGCGCGGTTCAGGCCACCGAGTAACGCACGCTCATCGTGTGATTGGCGGCGGGCGCGAGGGTGATCGCGTCCGTACGGATGTTGCAGGTCTCCACGCACACCATGCCGGTGTACTCGTCGTCGCCGAAGTCGGCCATGGCGGCGGCCTTGTCGATCCAGGGGTTCCAGACCACGGTGCTGGCCGAGCCCTGCTTGGCGACGGTGATGACCCGCCCGGTGGACGCATCCGTCACCGTGGTGGTGGTGGTCGTGGCCTGGTAGATGCGGTCGGTTTCGGCGTCGAAGGTGACCGGCTCGGTCTCGGCGGGCAGCGGGCCGGTGAGCCGGTCGGTGAACGGGGCGCCCTCCAGGCCCGAGACCGTGGTCTGGCGGATGTCGGCGACCGCGAGGTAGGTGTGCAGGGCTTCCTCGAAGGTGACCGGTTCGGTGTCGCGGTTGGTGACCTCGAGGGCGAGCGACAGCTCCGCGCCCACGGTGACCGTGTAGCGGGCCTCGAACCGGTGCGGCCAGGCCGACGCCCGGGTGGCCTCGGTGTCGGTGAGCACGAAGACCAGCACCACGTCCTCGGCGGTCTCGCGCGCTTCCACCAGCTGCCAGTCGGCGAGCCGGGCGAACCCGTGGGAGGGCGCCGTGGCATCCGTGGGGTGCCCGGCGAACCAGGGGAAGCAGATCGGCACGCCGCCGCGGAGCGGAACGCCCGGCGCATACTCGCTCTGGTCGCTCATCCAGATCACCGGGGTGCCGCCGGCGGGCGTCCAGGCGGCCACGTGGGCGCCGCGCAGGTATACCTCGGCGGTGCCGCCCGGGGCGAATACCCGCGCCACGGCCAGTCCGCCCGGCCCCTGGCCGAGTTCGACGGAGGAGGGAAGCTCAAGCGTGCTGGAAACGGCGGACATGGTTCCTCCAGAGTCGATGGACATGCTCCCATCCTAGGAAGCCGGGGCTTCCCGCGATCTGCCCGGAGCACAAAAACTGCCCGTGTGGCTCGGGCCGGGTCAGCGGTAGGATCACAATCTTGACGTCGAGTGTGCCAGCGAACCATCCCAATGAAGGGACCCCATGCACCTGCTCCTCCTGTCCAACTCCACCAACCACGGGCACGGGTATCTCGAACATGCCCTCCCCGAAGTGCTCGCCTTCCTGCACGGAGTGACCGAGATCACCTTCGTTCCCTACGCGGGCGGGGACCTCGACGCCTACACGGCGTTGGTGCGTGCCACGTTCGAGCCGCACGGCATCGCGGTGCGGGGCCTGCATGAGGCGGCGGACCCTGTTGCCGCCATTGCGTCCGCGCAGGCGCTGTTCGTCGGCTGCGGCAACACCTTCCGCCTGCTCGCAGCCCTGCAGCGTCTCGGCGTCATGCCGGCCATCCGCGCCCGGGTGCAGCAGGGCCTGCCCTATCTGGGTGCCAACGCCGGGGCCAACATCACCGCGCCCAGCATCCGCACCACCAACGACATGCCCATCGTGCAGCCGGAGTCGTTCGAGGCGCTCGGTCTGGTGCCCTTCCAGATCAATCCGCACTATCTCGACGCGGACCCGGCCGGCGTGAACCCCGACGAGTCCAGGGAGAACCGGTTGACCGAGTTTCTCGAGGAGAACAACGTGCCGGTTCTGGGACTGCGCGTGGGCACCTACCTCAGTGTCACCTCCAGCGCGGCCTGCGCCCTCGCCGTCGTCGGCGGTGTGCCCGCTCGCTCGCCCTCCACCGATCCGGCGATCTTGTTCGTGCGGGGCCGGCCGCCGCAGAACCTCGCGGGCGACGTCAGCGCACTGCTGGGGCATCGCCCGGCGGCCGACCTACCGCTGGCGGATGCGGTGAGCTAACCCGCGCAGGCGCGCGGCGCACCCGTCAGTTCATGGCGCCGTCGTACGCGGCGATGACCTTGTCGAGAAAATCACTGGCCGCCGCCCGCTCGGCCTCGCTCATCGAGGCAACCACGGCTTCGAGCCCGTTCACCAGGGGCAGCACGTGGCCGTACGCCAGGCGCACCGAGTCATCCGTGGCGGCCACGACCAGGCGGCGGCCGTCAGACGGATGCCGCTGGCGCGTGATGTGCCCGGCCGACTCCAGGCGCTGCAAGACCAGGCTCATCGCCGCCGTGGAGATGTTGATCTCGTGAGCGAGCTCGGTGGGGCTGGACGAGCCCCGGGACATGAGGTTGTCCATCACCTCCAGGCCCATCTCGTCAACGGCGATCTGATCGGCGAGGTGCCGGCGGAATGCCTGTTCCTTCAGGCCCAGTCGTTGGATCCGGGCGCGCACGTCCCGCTCCGCCATCGGCCCGCCGCCGCGTCGTGCGATAGCGCGGCTGGCGTTGTACTCGGTCCCGAACAGTTCAGGTTTGACATCCATGATCTCCATGGTAATACTCAATATTGCCAATCTCATTGATTACCTCCCGGTGACCGACGTCTCCGTCCTGTTTCCGTCCCGACTCCACCTCGCCTCCTCCCGGTGCTACCGCCGTCGGCGCCATCCTCCACCCTGTACAGGAGCCCTCCCATGCCCTCCGCCTCCTCCGCGTCAACGTCCGGCTCCGCGTCAACGTCCGGCTCCGCGTCAACGTCCGGCTCCGCCGACCCCTACCGCTACAAATGGCTGATCCTGGCCGTGATGCTCACCGCAGAGATCATCGACCTCATCGACGCCACCGTCGTCAACGTGGCCGGCCCTTCCCTCGAGGCGAGCCTCGGCGCCAGCGCAACGGGGCTGCAGTGGGTGATCGGCGGTTACGCCCTCACCCTGGGCGCCGGGCTGATCCTCGGCGGCCGGCTCGGCGACCGGTTCGGCCGCCGCACCATGTTCCTGATCGGGCTGATCTCCTTCACCCTCACCTCGCTGCTCTGCGCCGTGGCCCCCACCATCGGCACCCTCATCGCCTTCAGGTTGATCCAGGGGTTCTCGGCGGCGATCCTGCTGCCGCAGGGGCTCGGCCTGCTCCGAGCCGCGTTCCCGCCCCGCGAGATCGGCAAGGCCTTCGCCATCTTCGGTCCGGTCTTCGGCCTGGCCGGCATCGCCGGACCGATCATCGGCGGTGCGCTGATCCAAGCCGACCTGTTCGGCTCCGGCTGGCGGGCCGTGTTCCTGATCAACCTGCCCATCGGCCTGGCCGCGATCGTCGTGGCCTGGATCGTGCTGCCGCGCACGGCCGGCGACCGCACGATCAGCATCGACCTCGTCGGCGCCACCATCATGGTGCTCGCCAGCGGATTGCTCGTGCTGCCGCTGGTGCAGGGCGAGAGCGCCGGCTGGCCCGCCTGGACCTGGCTGAGCATCGCCGCGTCGCTGGTCGGGTTCTACCTCTTCACCCGGCGGCAGAAGGCCCGGCTCGACGCCGGCCGCACCCCGCTGGTCACCCCCGGCATCTTCCGCAAACCGGCCTATCTGGTGGGCCTGGGCGGCATCGGCCTGTTCTTCTGCGGAACCGTGGGCGCACAGTTGGTCTTCACCCTGTTCCTGCAGCTCGGAGAGGGCTTCAGCGCGGGAGAGGCCGGCGTGAGCGGTCTGCCGCTGGCCATCGGCAGCCTCATCGGCGGTGCCGTGAGCGGCGCGTTCCTGGCCGACAAGCTCGGCCGTGCGGTTCTGCAGATCGGCGCGCTGTTCCAGCTTGCCGGTGCGGCCTGGCTCTTCATCGCGCTCGGCGACATCAGCCGGTTCAGCATCTGGCAGCTCACCCCCGGGCTGGTGCTCACCGGCATCGGCGGCGGGCTGGTGGTCGCCGCCCTGTTCAACATCATCCTCGGCGCGGTCGACGACGACGAGGTGGGGTCGGCCTCCGGCGTGCTCACGGCCGTGCAGTCGATCTTCTCCGCGGTCGGCGTCGCCGTGCTCGGTTCGGTGTTCTTCGCCGGACTCAATGTGGGCGACCCCGGCCAGGGCTTCCGCAACGCCCTGCTCGTGCAGGGCGGGCTCATCCTGGTGTTCCTGCTGCTCACCCCGCGCTTCCCCACCCGCGCCCGCGCCGAGGAACCAGTCCCGGCCGAGCTGCCCGTCCAGGCCTAGCAGCGGTCGAGCGCGGGTGCGGCGCCGCTGCGCGGGTGGCGTGCCACCCGCGAACCGGCGCCTGACCCGCGCAACACGCATCCGCTCGGATCAGGCGGGCGGGGGCGGGTCGGGCGCGAAGCGATAGCCCATGCCGGCCTCGGTGAGCAGATAGCGCGGATGCGCCGGGTCGGGCTCGAGCTTCTTGCGCAGCTGGGCCAGGTAGAGCCGCAGGTAACCCGTGTCGGTCATCTTGTGCTGCCCCCACACCTCGGCGTAGAGGGCCTGCCGGCTCACCAGCTTGCCGGGGGTGCGCAGCAGCAGCTCCAGGATCTGCCACTCGGTGGGGGTGAGCCGCACGGGCGCCGGGCCGCCGGCTGTGGCCCGCACGATGGTCTTGGCCGGCAGGTCCACGGTGATGTCGCCGAAGGTGACCACGGGTTCGTCGCCGCTCGTGGGCATCCGGCGGGTGAGGGCCCGGATGCGCGCCAGCAGCTCGTCGATCGAGAACGGCTTGGTCACATAGTCGTCGGCGCCCCGGTCGAGGGCCTCCACCTTGTCGGAGGCACCGCTCCGGCCGCTCACCACCAGGATCGGCACGCTGTTCCAGCTGCGCACAGAGTCGATCACTTCGAGGCCGTCGAGGGTGGGCATGCCGAGGTCGAGCATCACCAGGTCGGGGTGGTAGTCCACGATCGCCGCCAGAGCGCTGGTGCCGTCGTGCGCGGTGATGATCTCGTAGCCGCGGGCGCCGAGGGTGATCCGCAGCGCCCGCAGGATCTGCGGGTCGTCGTCGGCGATCAGGATTCTCATGCGGGGGCTCCGTCGCTGCTCCGGGGTGCGGGGTGCGTCTGGTCGGCAGGCTCGGCAGGCTCGGCAGGCTCGCCGCGCTCGCCGGAGGCCGCGGGCCCGACCGCCGGCAGCGAGATCACCATGGTGAGGCCGCCGCCGGGGGTGTCGTCGGCCTCGAGGGTGCCGCCCATCCCCTCGACGAAGCCCTTCGACAGCGCCAGGCCCAGGCCGAGTCCCGTGCTGTTGTCGGTGTCGCCCAGCCGTTGGAACGGCACGAACACGTCGTCTCGCCGGTCGGCCGGGATGCCGGGGCCCCGGTCCACGATGCGCAGCTGCACGGTGTCGGCGAACCGGCTGGCGGCGACCCTGGCCGGTGTTCCGGCCGGCGAGAAGCGGATGGCGTTGGCCAGCAGGTTCACCACCGCCCGCTGCAGCAGGCCCGGGTCGGCGAGCACCGGGGTGAGCTCGGCGGGCAGGTCGAGTTCCACGGTGTCCGGCCCCAGACCCAGCTCGTCGAGCCCGGGCAGCACCACGTCGGCCAGATCCACCGGGCCCAGCGCCACGGCCAGCGCGCCGGCCTGCAGCCGGCTCACGTCGAGCAGGTTCGTCACCAGTGACGCCAGGGTGTCCAGGCTCTCCCCGGCCGTGGCCAGCAGTTCGGTGCGGTCGGAGTCGGTGAGGGCGATATCGGTGGCGCGCAGGCCGCTGATGGCCGTGGTCGCGGCGGCGAGCGGGCGGCGCAGGTCGTGGCCGACGGCCGCGAGCAGGGCGCTGCGCATCCGGTCGGCTTCGGCGAGCGGGCCGATCGCACTGGCGGTCTGCGCGAGGGCGCTGTGTTCGAGCGCCGCGTCGATCTGGCTGGCGATCACGGTGAGCAACCGCCGTTCGGATGCCGCGAGGTCCGGTCCGGTCAGCTCCAGGGTGGCTCGCGTACCGACGGGCACGGTTGTGGGCTGCGCCGTCGCATCCTTCACAGCCGCATCCTTCACAGCCGCACCAGCCACCTCAGCCGCACTCACATCCGCCGCACCGGCCTCGACCAGCACCTCGCCGCCGGAGAGCAGCCGCACCCGGCTCAGCCCGAAAGCTTCACGCGTGCGCGTCACCAGGGCCTGCAGGGCGTCTTCGCCGCGCAACACACTGCCGGCCACGGTGGCGAGCAACTCGGATTCGGCCGCTGCCCGCCGGGCCGACCGGGTGCGCCGGGCAGCCTGGTCCACGACATAGCTCACCAGAATCGCGTTGACGAGGTAGAGGGAGAGGGCGAACAGGTGCAATGGCTCGGCCACGGTGATCGTGTAGAGCGGCTGCACCAGGAAGTAGTCGAGCGTGAGCCCGGACAACACGGCGGCGAAGACCGCCGGCCAGGCCCCGCCGACGAGAGCGACGATGACCACAAGCAGCTGGTAGCTGAGCACATCGCTGGTGATCGACTCCTCGCTGCGAAAGGTGACGAGCAGCCAGGTGAGCAGGGGACCGCCGGCGAGGGCCAGGGCGAAACCGGCGAGCCGGCGACCCAGCGTGAGGGACCCGCCCAGCCGGGGAAGCGCGAAGGCGCCGCCGGCCGCGGAGTGGGTGACGATGTGCACGTCGATGTCGCCGGACTCGCGGGTGATAGTGCTGCCGATACCCGGGCCCGACAAGGCGGCGGTGAGCCGGTTGCGCCTGCTGACGCCGATCACCAGCTGGGTCGCATTGGAGGCGCGGGCGAATTCCACCAGTGACCGGGGGATGTCGTCGCCGACCACCTGGTGGTAGCTTCCGCCGAGTTCCTCCACCAGTGCGCGTTGCGCGGCAAGGGCGCCAGGGTGCGAGGTGGCCAGGCCGTCCTGGCTGATCACGTGGGCGGCGAAAAGCTCACCGCCGGCCGAGCGAGCTGCGATGCGGGCGCCGCGCCGAATCAGGGTCTCCCCTTCCGGACCGCCGGTGAGCGCCACGACAACGCGTTCGCGGGCCTCCCATTTGTTCTGGATGCCGTGCTCGGCACGGTAACTCTGCAACGCGGTATCGACCTCGTCGGCCAGCCAGAGCAGGGCGAGCTCACGCAGCGCCGTGAGGTTGCCCAGCCGAAAGTAGTTCGACAGCGCCGCGTCGATGCGCGCCGCGGGGTACACATTGCCCTCGGCGAGCCGGTCGCGCAGAGCCTGGGGGGCCAGGTCGATGACCTCCACTTGGTCGGCCCCGCGCAGCACGGCATCCGGCAGGGTCTCGCGCTGGGGCACACCGGTGATCTGCTGCACCACGTCGTTGAGTGATTCGATGTGCTGGATGTTGACTGTCGAGATCACGTCGATGCCCGCGGCCAGCAGTGTCTCGACGTCCTGAAAACGCTTGGTGTGCGCCGAGCCGGGGGCATTGGTGTGTGCGAGTTCGTCGACGAGGGCCACATCGGGGTGTCGGGCGAGCACTCCCGTCAGGTCCAGCTCGGACAGCTCGATGCCACGGTGCTGCACCACTGCCCGCGGCACAACTTCGAGGCCCTCGACCATGCGGGCAGTGGCCGCGCGACCATGGGTTTCCACGATCGCGACGATCACGTCCCGGCCCTCGCCGCGCAGCCGGCGGCCTTCTTCGAGCATGCTGTAGGTCTTGCCCACGCCGGGTGCGGCGCCGAGCAGCACGCGAAGATGACCGCGTTTCATGGGTTAGCCCTTCACCTGTTCGCCTCGAGCTGTGCGAGTGCGATGTTCAAGTTGAGCACATTCACCGTGGGTTCGCCGAGATACCCCAGATCGGGGCTCTGTTCGGCCGCGTCCACCAGCGCGCGCACGTCGGCCTCGGGCAGGTCGCGGGCGGCAGCGACGCGCTTCACCTGCAGCAGGGCGTAGGCCGGGCTGATGTGCGGGTCGAGCCCGGAGGCCGACGCGGTGACGGCATCGGCGGGAATCTCGTCCACCGGCACACCGTCGAGCTCGCTGATCGCGGCCTGACGGTCGCCGATGGCCTGGATCAGGTCGGCGTTCTCCGGGCCCCAGTTGCTGCCGCTGGAGGCGCTCGCATCGTAGCCGTCGCCGGCCGCGGAGGGGCGGGACTGGAACCATTCGGGCAGGGCAGCACCGTCGGTATCCGTGAAGGACTGCCCGATGAGGCTGGACCCGACCACGGTGCCGCTGCTGTCGGTGATCAGTGAGCCGTTGGCCTGGGCGGGCATCGCCACCTGGCCGACCAGGGTGATGGTCAGCGGGTAGGCGATGCCGAGCACCACGGTGAAGATGAGCATGGCCCTCAGGGCCACCCAGTATGGCCGGGTGAGGGGGCCGGTGCGGGGGCGGGATGCGCTCATGAGAGGGAGTTCCGTTTCGGTTGGTCGAGTGTGGCAGAGATGGACATGATGGTTAGAACCCGGGGAGCAGCGACACGACGAGGTCGATCAGCTTGATGCCCAGGAACGGGGCGATCACGCCGCCGAGCCCGTAGATGAGCAGGTTGCGGCCGAGAACGCTGGCGGCGCTCGCCGCGCGGTACTTCACTCCGCGCAGGGCCAGCGGAATCAGCACCACGATGATGATGGCGTTGAAGATGATCGCCGACAGGATCGCCGACGCCGGCGAGCTCAGCTGCATGATGTTCAGCACCGCGAGGCCCGGGAACACCCCGGCGAACATGGCCGGGATGATGGCGAAGTACTTGGCGATATCGTTGGCGATCGAGAAGGTGGTGAGAGCACCGCGGGTGATCAGCAGCTGCTTGCCGATCCGCACGATGTCGATCAGCTTGGTGGGGTCGGAGTCGAGGTCGACCATGTTGCCGGCCTCCTTCGCGGCCGAGGTGCCGGTGTTCATCGCCACGCCCACATCGGCCTGGGCCAGGGCCGGGGCGTCGTTGGTGCCGTCGCCGGTCATCGCCACGAGGTTGCCGCCCTCCTGCTCCCGGCGGATGAGCGCGAGCTTGTCCTCCGGGGTGGCCTCGGCGAGGAAGTCGTCGACGCCGGCCTCGGCCGCGATGGTGGTGGCCGTGAGGGCGTTGTCGCCGGTGACCATGATGGTGCGAATGCCCATCGCGCGGAGCTCGGCGAAGCGCTCCTTGATGCCCTCCTTGACGATGTCCTTGAGGTAGACCACGCCGAGCACTGAGCGTTCGCCGGGGCGGTTGCCGGTAGCGGATGCGCCGGTGGCAACGACCAGCGGGGTGCCGCCCAGCCGGGAGATGCGCTCCACTTCTTCGGTCAGCTCGGCCAGTACGGACTCCAGCACCGGACCGGCTTCGCCCACCCAGGCCAGCACGGCGGAGCCGGCGCCCTTGCGGATCTGCCCGCCCTCGGCCAGGTCGATGCCGCTCATGCGGGTCTGTGCCGTGAACGGTACGACGTCGCCGACCAGGCTCTCCGGGCGGTGGAAGCCCCGCTCGGCGGCCAGGTCGACGATCGACTTGCCCTCCGGGGTGGGGTCGCTCAGCGACGAGAGCGCGGCGGCACGCACCAGCTGGTCTTCGGAGATCCCGGTCAGCGGCGCGAACTCGCGGGCCTGCCGGTTGCCGTAGGTGATGGTGCCGGTCTTGTCGAGTAGCAGGATGGTGACGTCGCCGGCGGCTTCGACCGCGCGACCAGACATGGCCAGGACGTTCCGCTGCACGAGCCGGTCCATGCCGGCGATACCGATCGCCGAGAGCAGCGCGCCGATGGTGGTGGGGATGAGGCAGACCAGCAGGGCGATCAGCACGGGCAGGCTCACGGTGGCGGCGGAGTAGCTCGCGATCGGGTTGAGGGTGAGCACCACCACCAGGAACACGATCGACAGGCTGGCCAGCAGGATGTTCAGTGCCAGCTCGTTGGGTGTCTTCTGCCGGGCCGCGCCCTCGACGAGGGCGATCATGCGGTCCACGAAGGTCTCGCCGGGTTTGCTCGTGATGCGCACCACGATGCGGTCGGAGAGCACCCGGGTGCCGCCGGTGACGGCGCTGCGGTCGCCGCCGGACTCCCGCACCACGGGCGCGGATTCACCGGTGATCGCGGACTCGTCGATCGAGGCGATGCCCCACACGATGTCGCCGTCGCCGGGCACGAGTTCCCCGGCCACGACGATCACGGTGTCCCCGAGGGTGAGGTCGGCCGACGAGATCGTCTGCACCCTGGCGCCTTCTGCGCCCGGGTTGGTCTCGGCGTTGTAGTCCAGCACCTGGGTGGCGCTGGTGCTGGTACGGGTCTGGCGCAGGCTGTCGGCCTGGGCCTTTCCGCGCCCCTCGGCCACGGACTCGGCCAGATTGGCGAAGACCACGGTGAGCCAGAGCCATACCGCGATGCCGATGGTGAAGGACCCGGGCACTGTGCTTCCGCCCGAGTCTGCCGGTCCGCCGAGAAACGGTTCGAAGATCGCGAGCAGCGTGGTGAGCACCGCGCCGATCTCGACAATGAACATGACGGGGTTGCGCCACATCAGGCGCGGATCGAGCTTCTTCACGGCGCCGGGCAGTGCGGCCACGAGCTGGGCGGCGCTGATCGCCTTCTTCGGGGCCGAATGGTGGTCGCCGGTCGGCGTGGTGGGGGTGTCGAGGAGAGTGGTCATGGCTTACTGCAGCCCTTCCGCTAGGGGACCCAGCGCGAGTACGGGGAAATAGGTGAGTGCGGTGATGATGAGGGTCACGCCGATGAGCAAGCCCACGAACTGGGGCCGGTTGGTGGGCAGCGTGCCCGCTGTTGCGGGTACCTTGTCCTGCGCCGCGAACGACCCGGCCAGGGCCAGCACGAACACGATCGGCAGGAACCGGCCGAGCAGCATGGCCACGCCGAGCGCCGTGTTGAACCACGGCGTGTTGGCGGTGAGCCCGGCGAACGCCGATCCGTTGTTGTTGGCCGCCGACGTGAAGGCGTAGAGCACCTCGGAGAGCCCGTGCAGGCCGGGGTTCCAGATCGACGTGGCCTCAACATCCGCTCGCACCGCGGGAATCGCGAAGCTCAGCGCGGTGCCGAGAAGCACCAGGGTGGGGGTGACCAGGATGTAGAGGCTCGCGAGCTTGATCTCGCGCGGCCCGATCTTCTTGCCCAGGTACTCCGGGGTGCGGCCCACGAGCAGGCCGGCCACGAACACGGCGATCACCGCGAGGATGAGCATGCCGTAGAGGCCGGAGCCAGTGCCGCCGGGTGCGACCTCGCCGAGCATCATGTTGAGCATCGGCATCATGCCGCCGAGCGACGTGAACGAGTCGTGCATCGAGTTGACCGCACCGGTGGAGGTGAGAGTGGACGCGGTTCCGAACAGGGCGGAGCCGATGATGCCGAACCGGGTCTCCTTGCCCTCCATCGCGCCGCCAGCCAGGCCAGGGGCGGTGCCGGCGCCGCCCAGTTCGAAGATCGTGAGCGCGGTGAGCGAGATCACGAAGATCGTGGCCATGGTCGCCAGGATCGTGTAGCCCTGCTTCTTGTCGCCGACCATGGTGCCGAAGGTGCGCGGCAGGCTGAACGGGATGGCGAGCATCAGGATGATCTGGAACATGTTGGTCCAGCCGGTCGGGTTCTCGAACGGATGCGCCGAGTTGGCGTTGAAGAAGCCGCCACCGTTGGTGCCGAGCATCTTGATCGCCTCCTGGGAGGCTGCCGGACCGCCCGGGATCGACTGGGTGGCGCCGCTCAGTGTGGTCACGTCGGTGAACCCGGTGAAGTTCTGGATGACGCCGCCGGCCAGGAGCACGATCGCGGCGATGACCGAGAGCGGCAGCAGCAGGCGCAGCACCCCACGGGTGAGGTCCACCCAGAAGTTGCCGATGGTGCCGGAGCGGCGCAGCGTCAGGCCGCGCACCAGGGCGACGGCCACGGCGATACCCACGGCGGAGGAGACGAAGTTCTGCACCGCGAGACCGAGGATCTGCACCGTGTAACCCATGGTCACGTCGGGGGAGTATGACTGCCAGTTGGTGTTGGTGACGAACGACACCGCGGTGTTGAACGAGAGTCCCTCCGGCACCGCCGGGAAACCCAGCGAGTACGGCAGCACGGCCTGGGCCCGCTGGATCGCATAGACGAACAGCACTCCGACGGCTGAGAACGCGAGCACGCTGCGCAGGTAGGCCGCCCAGGTCTGCTGGCCGCGGGCGTCCACCCCGATCAGCCTGTAGAAACCGCGTTCGATGCGCAGGTCGCGATGTGATGTGTAGATGGTGGCCATGTAGTCACCGAGGGGACGGTAGATCACCACGAGCACGGCGACGAGGGTGAGGGCCTGCAGGATGCCCAGCCAGAGCGCCACTAGAACCGCTCCGGTTTCACGAGGGCCAGCACCAGGTAGCCCAGCGCGGCCACGGCGAGAACGGCGGCGATGATGTCGAACACGATCACAGCTTCGCCACCCCCCAGGCCACAAGGCCGATGAGTGCGAACACGGCGATCACGCCGAGCACGTAGACAAGGTCGAGCATGCGTTTTTCTCCATCCCTAGGCCGCCGTTACGCCGGCAGGCACACGTGCTCGTCACGAGCACGGAATCGAGTACACACCCCGGTTTTGGCGCACAGGGGTTTCCTAACGACTCCCTAACGCCCAAATCCCGCGAACCGTGAGTTGGGCCCCGAAAAGTCGCGTTTTTCGGGGTTCAGCTCACGGCTCGCGGGAGGATGCGGGCATGAAAAAGCCCCGGTGCCGCTCGCGCTTCGGGGGAAAGGGAGCTGGCACCGGGGCCAATCGTTGGAGTGGGGGAACTCCATGTGCAACAGTACGTTGTCTCTGCTGCGCGCGGGCTGCATGAAACCAAAGAGTTCTCTATGTTTGCGCTATTTCCGTTCCGGCCGGGCGCCCGTGCCGGCCCGGAGCGCCAGTGCTGGAGCGGGTGTCAGGCGGTTAGAGGGCGACGCCGGCGAGCGACCCGGTGGTCTTCTCCGGGCCCATCACGATGCAGAGGATCTCGTGATCGCCGTTTTCCCAGCTGCCCTCGGTGGGGGAGAGGTAGTTGAAGTCCAGTGTCGATTCCTCATACGACATGCCCACGAAGGTGGGGAACTCCGCGACGCAGCCGTCCTCGGCCGCCTGGCTGATGACCTCGTCACCGGGGTAGGTCTCCTCGGCGCTCACGTCGAACGCGAAATAGGCCTCGTAGTCGTGGGCCTCCGAGCACGGGATGGCCTGGACGCTGTCGATCTCCTCTGCGTCCTGGTCGTTGAAGCAGTCGCCGACTGCCAGCGAGAAGACATCGGCCTCGCCGGCCTCGCTGATCTCCTGCGTGTCGGCGTCCCGCGCGGCTTCCTTGGGGAAGAGGTCGGTGATCGCGCTGCAGCCCGACAGGGCCAGGGCGCCCGCCGAGAAGGCGGCAGCGGCGAGGATGACGGTCAGACGGGAGGTGGTGCGGAACATGGAGGCGCCTTTCGAATGGTTTCGGGCGCAACCGACGACACGCTGAACTGACCGTGCCGCGACGACGCAGAATAGTGCTCGCCGGCGCTCGAACCCCAAAAATTGGCGCTGGCGGCGTTTCTATACTGGCCGAATTCGAAACATAAGCGCAAGCAACGAAAGGGTTAAGCGCGTGAGCGCAGCAGCGTGAACGATCCGTCGCGCACGATGAGGGTGCAGACGGGAGCCGTCACCTGCTGGCCCGGGTCGCTGGACGCTGCGAGCTCCCACTCCGCATTCGGCGCGGCGGGGATGGTGAACTCCACCCCGTTGGCGGCCGCGTTCAGCAGCAGGGCGAAGGCGTCCTCCCCGGCATGCTCCAGCACGAAGGTGATGGCGTGGGCGTCGTCGTCGGTCCAGTCCGTAGCGGTGAATTCCGCGGCGTCCGCTCGAAGCACCCGCACGGTGTCTTGCGCGTCGGCGTCGGGTGCCTGCCGGAACCACGCGGGCCGTAGCGCCGGGTTCTCCCGGCGCAGTTCGAGCAGGGTGCGCGTGAATGCCAGCAGGTCGGTGTCGGTGTTCGCCCAGTCGAACCAGGAGATCTCGTCGTCTTGGCAGTAGGCGTTGTTGTTGCCGCCCTGGCTTCGGCCCAGCTCGTCACCGCCGAGGATCATCGGCACGCCGGCGGAGAGCAGCAGGGTGGCCAGGAGGTTGCGGCGCATCCGGTCGCGCCGCTCGTTCACCTCGGCATCGTCGGTGGGCCCCTCGACGCCGTTGTTGGTGGACTGGTTGTCGCTCTCGCCGTCGTTGTTGTCTTCGCCGTTGGCCTCGTTGTGCTTCTCGTCGTACATGGTGAGGTCGGCGAGGGTGAATCCGTCGTGGGCGGTGATGAAGTTCACGCTGGACAGCGGTGACCGCCGGTCTGCTTCGTATACATCCGGGCTCCCGAGCACCCGCTGCGAGAGGGTGCTGAGCAGCGCCGCGTTGCCGTGCCAGAAGCCGCGCACGTCGTCGCGGAACTTGCCGTTCCACTCCGACCAGTCGGCCGGGAAGCCGCCGACCTGGTAGCCGGCGGTGTCCCACGGCTCGGCGATCATCTTGACCGGCGCGAGCACCGGGTCCTGCTGAATCAGGGTGAGGAAGGCGCTGTGCAGCTCGGCGTCGCCGCCCTGGCGGGTGAGGGTGGTGGCCAGGTCGAACCGGAAGCCGTCGACGTGCATCTCGGTGACCCAGTAGCGCAACGAGTCCATGATCAGGCCGAGCGCGGCCGGATGGCTCACATTCACGCTGTTGCCGGTGCCGGTGGTGTCGAAGTAGTTGCCGCGGTCGCCGTCCACCAGCCGGTAGTACGCCTCGTTGTCGATGCCCTTGAACGACAGGGTGGGGCCCATATGGTTGCCCTCGGCCGTGTGGTTGTACACAACATCGAGGATGACCTCGAGTCCCGCGGCGTGCAGTGCCTGCACCATGGCCTTGAACTCGGCGACCTGGCCGCCGCCGTCTCCGGCCGCGGCGTAGTCGCCGTGCGGCGCGAAGAAGCCGATGGTGTTGTAGCCCCAGTAGTTGCGCAGGCCCTTCTCCTCGAGATGGCTGTCCTGCACGAACTGCTGGGTGGGGAGCAACTCGACCGCGGTGACACCGAGATCGGTGAAGTGCTTGATGGCGGCCGGGCTGGCCAGCCCCGCGTAGCTCCCGCGGATGTCCTCGGGCACGTCTGGGTGTGTCTGGGTGAAACCCTTCACATGCACCTCGTAGATCACGGTGTCGGTCAGCGGGGTCAGCGGGGCGGTGTCGCCGGCCCAGTCGAACGCGGGGTCGGTGATCACGCAGAGCGGCGTGCGTCCGGCCGAGTCGCTCGGGTCCAGCTTGTCGGGATTCTGCTGATCATGGCCGAAAACCTCCTGGCCCCAGGCGTAGTCGCCGGTGACGGCGGTGGCGTGCGGGTCGAGCAGCAGCTTGTGGGCGTTGTGCCGCAGGCCGTTCGCCGGATCCCACGGGCCGTGTACCCGCAGGCCGTAGCGGGTGCCGACACCGGCTCCCGGCACGAGGCCGTGGAAAACGTGCCCGGTGCGCTCGGTGAGAGCAGTGCGCGTTTCGGTGCCGTCGTCGTCGAACACGCAGAACTCGATGCGGTCGGCCGTTTCGGAATACACCGCCATGTCGACGCCTCCGCCGACGAGAGTGGCACCCAACGGGTAGGGCAGGGAACGGGGCGCTGCGGCAGTCATGAGGCTCTTTCGATCTGAAAGTAATCGCACGAACGTGCGAGAGAATCGCTACAGTAGCCGCCGGGTCGGCGACGAAACTGAGAAGAACCTGGGTACCGTTTTTGTCGGCGGACGCTGCTAGGGTGCTGTCTGAAACAGGCGGGGCGCCGGCTGAACCTTCGGCCGATCTCGTTCCCCCTGGTGATGAAGGGAATCCCATGAAGGCATCCGCAGAGCTCGGCAGCAACCTCCAGTCCGTCCTCGTCGACCTGATCGAGCTGCACGTTCAGGGTAAGCAGGCGCACTGGAGCGTGGTGGGCAAGAACTTCCGCGACCTGCATCTGCAGCTCGACGAGATCATCGATGACGCCCGAACCTTCACCGACGAGCTGGCCGAGCGGATGCGCGCGCTCGACGCCCTGCCCGACGGACGCACCGAGACCGTCACCAAGACCACGCACCTGCCGAAGTTCCCCGCCGGCGAGGTCGACACCACCGAAACGGTGGGTCTGGTCACGGCCCTGCTCACCGCCACGGTCGACAACATCCGCGACGTGCACGAGGCTGTCGATGAAGAAGACCCGGCCAGCGCCGATATCTTGAACGGTTTCATTCTGAAGCTCGAGCAGTACATCTGGATGGTCAGCGCGGAGGACCGGAAGCCCCGCAAGCCCACCGCGAAGGATTCGACCCGTCCGGTCGGCAAGGCCTAACCGGCGTCCGGCGGTCGGATTCGCACGGAATTCGGCCGCCGCCGTGACGAATGGTCCCTCGGATGCGTCATAGGTAGACGCACGCTCGCAGAATCGAGTCCGCCGACCCGGCACAGACCCGACCGTTCCGCCACACACCACCGGTCCGCCAGACATCACCGGCGTACACGACAGAGGATGAATCCCGTGACCCAGGTAATCGAGACAATCGACGTAGACGTTCCCGTCCGCACCGCGTACAACCAGTGGACCCAGTTCGAGTCGTTCCCGCGCTTCCTCGACTTCGTCGAGAGCATCACCCAGATCGACGACACCCACACGCACTGGACGGTGAAGATCGGCGGAGCCGAACGTGAGTTCGATGCTGAGATCACCGAGCAGCACCCCGACGAGCGGGTCGCGTGGAAGAGCGTTTCCGGCGACGAGAAGCACGCCGGCGTGGTCACATTCCACCGCCTGAGCGACACCACCTCGCGGGTCACCGTGCAGCTGGACTGGGAGGCCGAGGGCTTCCTGGAGAAGATGGGCGCGGTCTTCGGCGTCGACGACCACGTGATCCGCAAGGATTTGAAGCAGTTCAAGACCTTCGTTGAGAAACCCGCCAACGTCGGCGACGGCTGGCGAGGAGACGTGACCATCTAGCGCGCAGATGTAGCGCGCAGATGTAGTGCGCAGACCAGACGCGCTCAAGGGGCGACCGGTGATCCCGGTCGCCCCTTGACGTGCCGAGATCGTCGGGATACAGGGTGTAAGGGGCATCAACGCCGACGGCAGCCCAGCGGGGACTGCTAAGTTCCGCAGAGCACGGCATGACGAGGGGTGGGCGCAACAGGTGAGCGAAGAATCCGATCGAGCGGGCATCGCCCGGCATGGCCGGCTGAAACGGCCGAACCCGGTCACGGGCGTGCTGGTCGTCGTAGCGATGGCCCTGGCTGTGCTCCTGGTGAGCGGAGCCTCGGTGGCGGCTCTCGCCGTGTGGCAGCTCACCACCGAGGTCTCAGCGAACTCGATCGACCTCAACGGGGCTGACGAGGCGGATGCGCCGATCAACATCGGCAGCTACGAAGACGGGTTCAACATCCTGATCGTCGGCGTCGACAATGACGCCGCCCAGGGCGCCGCCTACGGTGTGCGGGAGACCGCCCTCAACGATGTCAACATCCTCGTGCACGTCTCGGCCGACCACAGCAACGCCGTGGTCGTGAGCATCCCGCGGGACCTCATCGTTGAGCATCCCGAGTGCACGAACGCCGACACCGGCGAGGTCTTCGAGGCCATGTCGGCCGCGCCGATCAACGAGGCCATGTCCCGCGGAGGGCTGCCCTGCGTGGTCAATACGGTCTCGGGGCTCACGGGGCTCGACATCCCCTTCGCCGGAGTCGTGTCGTTCAGCGGTGTCGTGCAGATGAGCGACGCCGTCGGCGGCGTGCCGATCTGCCTCTCCGCGCCGATCGACGACCCGGACGCCGGCCTCAACCTCCCCGAGGGAACGAACGTCGTCTCCGGCGAGAACGCCCTGGCCTTCCTGCGCAGCCGGCACGGGGTGGGCGACGGCAGCGACCTGTCCCGCATCTCCTCGCAACAGCTCTACCTGGCCTCGCTCATGCGCACGGTGCAGAGCAACGGCACCCTCACCGACGTGCCCAAGCTGCTCTCCCTGGCGAATGCGGCGGCCAAGAACATCAAGCTGTCCACCAACCTGGCCCACGCCGACACGATGGTGTCGATGGCGCTGGCGCTCAAGGACATCGACCTGTCCCGGCTGGTCTTCGTGCAGTACCCGGGCACCACCGACGACCCAGATTTCCCGGGCAAGGTGGTGCCCACCCAGGACCTCGCCGACACGATGTTCGGCAAGATCGCCGCAGACGAGCCGTTCTCACTGACCCCCGCTGAGCCAACTGAGCCGACTGAGGAGCCCGAGGCGCCCGTCGTGGCCGACCCTCCGGTCGACGTCCCGGCAGATCCCAGCGCCACGGATGCGCCGGCGGCGACGCCGACGCCGACCCCGGAGGCCCTGGACGGGCTCACCGGCATCACGGGCACCGACGAGTCCTGCGCCCAGGCATCCGGGAACTGACACGTAAAACAGACAGCAGGAACTGCTGCCGGCCGGACCGGCTAGCGCAGCTCGGCGGGCTGCACGTGGTCCATGTCGTCGAACGCCTTGTTCTCGCCGGCCATGGCCCAGACGAACGAGTAGCTGCCGGTGCCGAAGCCGCTGTGCAGTGACCAGCTCGGCGAGATGATGGCCTCGTTGTTGGCCACCACGAGGTGGCGGCTCTCGGTCGGTTCGCCCATCAGGTGGATGACGCGGTGCTCGGCGGCCAGGTCGAAGTAGAGGTAGCACTCGGTGCGCCGGTCGTGCGTGTGTGCCGGCATGGTGTTCCACATGCTGCCGGTGCTGAGCACGGTGACGCCCATCACCACCTGGCAGCTCTGCACGCCGTTGGCGTGGATGTACTGGTTGATGGTGCGCTCGTTCGACGTGGTCGGGTCGCCGAGGTTGCGCACGGTGCCCTCGCCCTTCGCCACCAGGGTGGTCGGGTAGGCGGTGTGGGCGGTGGCGGAGAAGAGGTAGAACGCGGCCGGTGCGGCAGCATCGGCGCTGGTGAACACCACATCGGTCACACCCCGACCGATATAGAGGCACGCGCCCGGGGTTAGGTCGTAGTTCGTGCCGTCGACCGAGATGGTGCCGGCGCCGCCGACGTTGACGATTCCGGCCTCGCGGTTCTCGAAGAAGGTGTCGGTGCGCAGCAGGTCGAAGGTGCCGAGCGTGATCGGGCCGGCCACGGGGCGGGCGCCGCCGAGAACGATCCGGTCTTCGTGCGTGTAGGTGGCGCGGAATTCGTCGTCGGCGAAGAGGTCGTCGACCAGGTAGTTGGCCCGGAGCGCCGCGGTGTCGAAGCTGCGGATCTGCGCGGGATTGGTGGAATGACGCAACTGCATTGTTTTTCTCATTTCCTGTGGAGGGGTATGCCCGGCGCCCGTGGATGCGGCGGCGAAGGCTGACGTTCCGTCTCGCGGAACAACCTACCAGCAATTATGCCTCATATGGAACTCTCTGCCCGAAAATAGGACCTTGGTCCCATCGACTTCCGCGGTTCACCCGTACTCTAAGTCTGTACCACGGCCATGAATTCCGCTCTGCGGAACGATGCCGTCGGCACTGAAGCTCAACGAGGAGGAACCAGTGAATCCGCACGCATCCTGCCCCGCCGCCTCATCCGCCGGCACCCGCATCAGCTTTGCCTGATCGATCTCCAGTGTGCCCCTCGCACGAACCCATGATTGCAACCGAAAGAGTGATAGCGCCCCATGAGTATCCAAGACAACATTGACGTCGTCCCGGACGCAGCGCCCGTCGTCGCAGCCGATGAGGCTGAAGGCACCCTCACCGGTACGGAGAAGGTAGCCTACGGGTTCGGTGACCTCGGCAACGGATTCATGTTCGACCTCGGCCAGGCCTACCTCACCAAGTTCTGGATCGACACCGCGGGCATCGGCCCGGCAGTCGTTGCCCTGATCTTCGTGCTCGTCAAACTCTTCGACGCCGTGATGGACACTGTTGCGGCGCTCTTCATCGACGGCCGCAAGATCGGCAAGCGAGGCAAGTTCCGCCCGGTGATGATGGTCTCAGCCTTCATCCTCGCGGTGATGACCGTGGTCACCTTCACCATGCCCGACGTGTCGATGGGTTGGAAGATCGCCTTCGCCGCCGCCACCTACGCCATCTGGGGCGGTGTCTACTCCTTCGTCAACGGACCGTACGGTTCGCTCGCCTCGGTGATGACCCGCAACATCAAGGAGCGCGCCCAGCTCGCCACCTCCCGCCAGGCCGGTTCGCTCGGCGCCCAGTGGATCTGCGGCATCGCGTTCATCCCGCTCATGATGATGCTCGGTGGCATGACCGCCAACAACTACATGTGGGCCGCCCTGGTCATGGCCGTGCTCGGCATGGTCTCGTTCGTGCTCTGCTACCGCGGGACGAAGGAACACGTTGTCGTGAACCGGGAAGCCAACAAGGAGAAGACGAGCCTCAAGGACTACGGCCGCGCCGTGCTCACCAACCGCCCGCTGCTCGGCCTCGTGCTGATGAGCCTGTTCACCATCTCGTCGATGAACGTGAACAACATGATGATGATCTTCTTCGCCGAGTTCAACCTCGGCAACATCGCCCTGATGGCCGTGCTCAACTTCGTGATGATCGGCGCCTCCATCGTGGGCATCATGTTCATCCCGAGGCTGGTCGTGCGCTTCGGCAAGAAGCGCACCGTCATGGTGAGCTTCGCCGTCGCGGTTGTGGCCAACGGCCTGAACTTCATCATCCCGACCAACCTGTGGACGTTCATGATCCTCGTCACCATCGGCTACGTCGCGCTGTCGATCCCGAACGGCATCACCTGGGCGTTCGTGTCCGACACCATCGACTACGGCGAATGGCACACCGGCGTGCGCCGTGAGGGCATGACCTACGCGGCCTTCAGCTTCTCGCGCAAGGTTTCGCAGTCGCTCGCCGCGCTGGTGGGCGCCGGGATGCTCGCTGTCTCCGGCTACGTGGCGCAGGCCACGACGCAGTCGGAGGGGACGCTTCTCGGTATCAAGGCAGTGATGACGCTGTACCCGGCCATCGCGCTCACCATCGCCGCCGTGATCATCTACTTCATCTACAACGTGAACGACGACCAGTACCGTCGGATCGCCAAGGACCTGAACAACGGCCGCTGGGAACACGGCATCATCGGCGAGAGCACCCGCGCCTCGCTCGCCATGAAGTAACCGCATGCCGAAGTAACCACCCACAGACTGGGGCGCCGTGTGCACGCACGGCGCCCCGCACTATTCCAGGGCTCGCTTGTTCAGGGCCTCGCTCGATTCAGGAAGGTAGCTCATGCGCATCGCACGACTCGACACCCCCACCGGCCCCCGCTACGCGGTCGCCGCCGGTGACAGCTGGAACATCATCGTCGACCCGTTCGCCGCCCCACTCGTCTACACCGGCGACTCCATCGCGGCTGCCGACGCCGTGTTGCTCGCCGCCGTCGAGCCGCGTGTGGTGGTCGGCATCGGCCACAACAAGCCGGGCAATCCGCTGCCGATGCAGGCCTGGCACAAGTCTGTGCACACCGTCGCCGGCACCGGCGACGACATCTTCGCCGTGCGCGGTGTGGGCACCGTCAACATCGAGGGTGAGCTCGCCGTGGTGATCGGCCGGTCGGCGTCCAACCTCACCACCGCCAACGCCTTCGACGCCGTGCTCGGCTACACGGTGGCCAACGACGTCACCAACGTCGACCAGTGCTCGATCGACGCGCGCAATTTCCAGGGGAAGAGCGGCAAGAACTACACGCCGCTCGGGCCGTGGATCGAGACCGAGATCGCCGACCCCGAGAACGTGGCCACCGAGGTCGTCATCAACGGCACCGTCGTCGCGAGCTCCGGGTCGTTCAACCTGCCGTCCTCCGTCGCCGCGACCCTGGTCTACGTCACCCGCTGGCTCACCCTCGAGCCCGGCGACGTGGTGCTCACCGGGGCCCCCGGCACCGACCTGCCCGTGCAACCGGGCGACACCGTCGACATCACCCTCGCCGGCATCGGCACCCTGAGCAACACCATCGCCTAAGGAGCAGACATGCCCAACATCACCGTTCAACTACTCGCGGGGCGCAACATCAACCAGCGCCGAGCCTTTGTTCAAGACGTCACCGACAGCGCCGTTCTGACCCTGGGTGCTCGTCGCGACGACGTCCGGATCGTTTTCGAGGAGATCACACCGGACAGCGTCGCGAACGGCGGAGTCTTCGCAAGCGAGGATGAGAGCCGCGCAGAGGTCGTCAATCGTTTCGTGCCCGAGGCCGGCTCGTAGCACCCGTCCGGCGACGAAGTCGGCGCATCAGCCGGCCCGGGACCAGGCCTCGCGCACGCAGTCGATCACGCCGGGGTCGAGGTCTGTCGCCCGGCGCAGCTCGAGGTGGTGCATGAAGTGGTTGAGGGTGGGTTCCACCACCTCCTTCCACCGGGGTGAGGTGTCGAACCTGTCCAGGTCCACGGTGAGCACGAGGGGCGCGAGCGCGAGCGGCGCGACGGGCCCGGACAGGTACTGGCCGGGCAGCCAGGTCCAGGCGAACGAGCGTTGCCGGCGGAACGCGATCTGGCTCGTCGTGACCCGGATCTCGGCGTCGCCGATCGAGAGCACGGCCGCCCGCACCACGTCGAAGAGCGCCCGCGCGCGCGGATCGCTGCCCTCGAAGTACTGCTCAAGCGGTATCGGCTCTCCGTGTGCGGCCATGCCTGCAGGGTAGACCCGGCGGCAGGATCGCGCCCTCGGCAACTCTTAACAGGCAGTCTTAACCGCGCCGAAACATTGCCGCCTAGCGTGCCGGGGCACCTGCTGCCATCATCACGATGTCGCACCGGGTCCGGCCTGAACGGATGCGGCGGCGCAGGTTCCTTCCCCTGACACGGAGGCGGTCGATATGTTCGAGGTATCAGCGCTGGCGGATGCGACATCCGACCTGAACACCAACCTCAGCTCGCTCTGGCTGCTTGTCGCCGCGGCGTTGGTGCTGCTGATGACGCCCGGTGTCGCCTTCTTCTACGGCGGCATGGTGAAGGCCAAGAGCGTCATCAGCATGATGATGATGAGCTTCGGTTCGATGGGCCTGATCGGGGTCCTGTGGATCGTCTACGGCTACTCCCTCTCCTTCGGGTCCGGTGACGACTGGCTGATCCCGCACTACCTGCTCAACCCCACCTGGAACCCGTTCCTGCAACAGTTCCTCGGCATCGACTCGTCGGGTGCGATGGCCTCGTCGAATGTCGCCGACACGAACGCCCTCGCCTTCGCGGGCTTCCAGGCGACCTTCGCCATCATCACCGTCGCGCTGATCTCCGGGGCGATCGCCGACCGGGCCAAGTACGGGCCGTGGCTGGTGTTCGCCGGCCTGTGGGTCACGCTGGTGTACTTCCCCGTAGCGAGCTGGGTGTTCAACTTCACCGTCGGCGCCGATGGGCAGATGACGGACGGCGGCTGGTCGGTGTACCTGCTGGGTGTGAACGACTTCGCCGGCGGAACCGCCGTGCACATCAACGCCGGCGCGGCGGGCCTGGCCCTGGCCCTGGTGCTCGGCAAACGAGTGGGATTCAAGAAGGGCATGGCCAAGCCGCACAACGTGCCGCTGACCCTGCTCGGCGCCGCGCTGCTCTGGTTCGGCTGGTTCGGCTTCAACGCCGGCTCGGCGGCGGCGGTGAACACCACCTCGGCGATCGCCTGGGTCAACACCCTCGTCGCCCCCGCGGCGGGCATCCTGGGCTGGCTTGTCGTCGAACGCCTCCGCGACGGCAAACCCACCGCCATCGGGGCGGCGTCCGGCGCGGTCGCCGGGCTCGTGGCCATCACCCCCGGCTGTAACATCCTCACGCCGGGCTGGGCGATCGTGCTCGGGCTGCTCGCCGGTGCGGTGTGCGCCCTGGCCATCGAGCTCAAGTTCAAGCTCGGATTCGACGACTCGCTCGACGTCGTCGGCATCCACCTCGTCGGCGGGCTGCTCGGCACCCTCTACATCGGGATCTTCGGTGCCGGCATCGGACTCATCGACACCGGGTCGTGGAACCAGCTCGGCGCGCAGGCGATCGGTGCGGTCGTGGTGATGGTCTACTCGTTCGTGCTCGCGTACCTGATCGGATTCGTGATCGAGAAGACCGTGGGCTTCCGGGTGAAGAACGACGACGAGATCGCCGGCGTCGACACCGTGGTTCACGGCGAGGAAGGGTACGCGCTGTAGCCAGTGCGCTGTAGGCCGACGCGACCGGCGAGACGGGAGTAGTTTGGCCGCGAACGACAGGGAGATCGGGCGCGACCGGCCGCGGACAGGTGCCCGTCCACGACCAGAGGACTGACCCGCGATGTTGCGAAGACTGGGCGTGAGTGTGGCCCGCCACCGACTCATCTCCCTGCTCTGCTGGGCCGTCGCGCTCGCCGCCTGCCTGGCCACGGCCCTGTTCGGCGCCACCGGGGACAGCCTGTTCGATCGGCTCTCCAGTGCGGGACCAGCGGTGCAGGGCGAGGCGCAGACCGCCGGCGACCTGATCGACGGGCCCGCGAGCGAGCAGACCGAATCGCTGTCCCTGCTGGTGCACCCCACCGACCTCGCCTCGCCCGACCTGGCGGCGATTCTCGAATCCGCCACCCTCCGGCTCGAGAAGGTGGACGGCGTCACCCAGGTGCTCAACCCGCTGACCATCCCGCCACTGCCCGACGGCACCCCCAACCCGGCGGCCGCACCGCTGCTCTCCGCCGACGGGGAGGGGATGCTCCTCACCGTGCTGATGAAAACCACCGACGGCGCGGTCAGCGACCCGCTGCTCCGGTACGTGCAGCGCATCCTCCAGGTGGCGGCCGACGACATCGGCCAACTCGACCCCGGCGCGCACGTCGAGGTGGGCGGGGCGCCCCTGATCGTCGACTCCCTCGTCGCCGTCGCCGAATCCGACCTGCAGAAGGGGGAACTGATCGCCCTGCCGATCGCGCTGCTGGTGATGCTGATCATCTTCGGCGGCTTCCTCGCGGCCGGCATCCCGCTGGTGGGCGCCATCGCGTCGATCATCGGCGCGCTCGGGATGCTCTACGCCTTCACCTTCGTGATGGACATCGGCATCACCGTGATGAACGTGATCACCGTGATCGGGCTGGGTCTTTCGATCGACTACGGCCTGCTCATGGTCAGCCGGTTCAGGGAGGAGTTCCGGGCGCGGGTGGGCGGCGGCGGCCCCGGCGCCCCGCCGGGCCCGCACGGGGAGTCATTCGCGAACCTGCCGCCGCTGGAAACGGGGGAGCTGGCCACTCTGGCGCACCACCGGCACAGCCGCCACGAACTGATGCTCCAGGCCGTGGGCAGCACGGTGAACACGGCCGGCCGCACCGTGCTGTTCTCGGGGTTGACCTTTGCGATCGCCACGGCGGGCCTGCTCGTGTTCGAGCCGTCGATCATCCGGGCCATCGCCATCGGCGCGATCTGCGTCGTGCTCATCGCCATCCTCACCGCCCTCGTGCTGGTGCCGGCGCTGCTCGGCTATCTCGGCGAACGGCTGGTGCAGCCTGGCCTGCTCACTCGCATCCCCGTCGTCGGCCGGTGGCTCACCCGGTTCGGCGACATCGCGCCCGACGAGGGCGTCTTCTCCAAGCTGGCCCGGTTCGTGCAGCGGGCGCCGGTGCTCGTTGCGCTCGCCGGCACTGCCGTGCTGCTGCTGCTGAGCAGCCCCGTGCTGTCGATGACGGTGGCCAACAGCGCCGACGACGCCATCCCGCGCTCATCCAGCCAGTACGACTTCCTCACGACGCTCAACGAAGAGTTCCCCCTGGCCACCGCGCCCCGGGTGCTGCTCGTGTCGAGCACCGACCAGGCCGCGGCGGCCGCGTGGGCCGACGACGTCGCCGCCCTGCCCGGGGTGACGGATGTAGCGCCGCCGGTCGACCAGAACGGCTACTGGGTGTCCAGGGTCACCGTCGACACCCACCAGGGCACCGACGTGGTGCGCGAAATCCGCGCCGACAGGCCGGACTTCGACAACTGGGTCGGCGGCGCCGACGCGCAGGCTATTGACTACCTCGACTCGCTGGCTGCGGGAGTCCCCTGGGCGGTGCTGATCATCGCCCTGGCCACCTTTGTGCTGCTGTTCTTGATGACCGGATCGGTGATCATCCCCCTCACGGCTCTGGTGATCAGCGCCATCTCGTTGGGCGCGGCGGCCGGCGTGCTGGTCTGGGGGTTCCAGGAGGGCAACCTTTCCGGCCTGCTCAATTTCGACCCCGACACCATCTCCGGCGTCGACGCTCTCGTGCTCACCCTCGTGCTCACCTTCGGGTTCGGCCTGGCGATGGACTACGAGATGTTCCTCCTCGCCCGTATCAAAGAGCACCACGACCGCGGTGAGAGCACCAGGAAGGCCATCGAAACCGGCCTTCAGAGCTCCGGCCGCATCATCACCTCGGCGGCACTGATCATCGTGCTGGTGTTCGCGGGCTTCGCCACCGGCGAGCTGATGCAGATGAAACAGATCGGCACCGCCCTAGCGGTGGCGGTGCTGCTGGATGCGACGCTGGTGCGAATCGTGCTCGTGCCCGCGGTGATGACCGCGCTCGAGCGCATCCTCTGGTGGGCCCCACGCTGGACGGCGCCCATCCACGCACGCTTCGGCCTGAGCGAATAGCCGCCCCGGCCCGGCAAGCCGCAACTGTTGCCGAATCGGACATGTGCACCCGGTGCGCCGGGCGCAATTGTCCGCACGAGCAACAGTTGTCCTGGGATGGGCGGGCGCGGCGGGCCTGGCCCGACCCGCGTGGTTGACTGGCGGCATGGCTAATCGGGGGAAAGCGGCACAGGGGCGTGCCCCGGGCGGCGCCGGCCCGTTCGCCTTCGCCCCCTTCCGCTGGCTGCTCACCGCCCGCACCATCGCCGTCCTCGGCAACGCCGCCGCCCCGATCGCCCTGGCCTTCGCGGTGCTGGACCTCACCGGATCCGCCGTGGACCTCGGCCTGGTCGTGGCCAGCCGGTCCATCGCCAACGTGGCCGTGCTGCTGTTCGGCGGGGTCATCGCCGACCGCCTGCCCAAGCACCTGCTGCTGGTCGGCACCTCCCTCGCCGCGGCCGGCACCCAGGCCGTCGTGGCCGCCCTCGTGTTGTCCGGATCCGCCACCATCCCGCTGCTCGTGATCCTCAGCATCGTCAACGGCGCCGTGGCCGCCGTCAGCTTTCCGGCCTCGGCGGCCATCGTGCCGCAAACCGTGCCCGTGGCGCAGTTGCGGCCGGCGAACGCCCTGCTCCGGCTGAGCCTCAACGGTGGCGCGATCGTGGGCGCCAGCCTCGGCGCCCTGCTCATCGCCGCGGTCGGGCCTGGCTGGGGGCTCGCGCTCAACGCCGCATCCTTCGCGCTCGCCGGTCTCTTCTTCGCCTTCGTGCGCACGCCCGTCGCCGTGCCCGCCGCCGCCGCGCCGCCGCCCACCAGCATGTTGCGGGAGCTGCGCGAAGGCTGGCAGGAGTTCGCCAGCCGCACCTGGGTGTGGGTGGTGGTGGCCCAGTTCGCCCTGGTGAACGCCGCCTTCGTGGGCGCGATCGCGGTGCTCGGCCCGCTCGTGGCCGACGACACCTTCGGCCGCGCCAGCTGGGGCCTGATCATCGCCGCCGAGACCGTGGGCCTCGCCCTCGGCGGGCTGCTCGCCCTGCGCTGGCGCCCCCGGCATGCGCTGGGCATCGGGGTGGGCCTGGTGATCGTCACCGCCCTGCCCATCGTGGGCCTGGCCCTGCTGCCGCTCGTCGAAGTGCCGATCGTTCCGGTGCTGGTCATCGCCTTCCTCGTCGGCGGCGTCGCGATCGAGCAGTTCGGGGTGGCCTGGGACCAGTCGCTGCAGCAGAACATCCCCCAGGACAAACTCGCCAGGGTCTACTCCTACGACGCCGTCGGCTCGTTCATCGCCATCCCGCTGGGGGAGATCCTCGTGGGTCCGCTCGCCCACGTCTACGGCACCACGCCCGTGCTGCTCGGCTGCGCCGCCGTGATCGTGGTCGCCAGCCTCGCGGCCCTGTCGACCCGCAGCGTGCGCCGGCTCACCGTCGGCGTGCCCGACGCATCCGCGGCACCCGCGGCACCCGCGGCACCCGCGGCACTCGCAGACCCGGCGCCCACCCAGCCCTAACTGTTCCCGTTCCGGACATTTGCGCCCGGCGCACCGGGCGCAAATGTCCGATTCGGCAACAGTTGCGGCGGATGTGCGGGGCTGGCCGCGCGCGCATCCGCCCGGTTCTGGTCAGTCGCGGGCGGTGAGGATGGTGATGCCGCGGTCCCGCAGCTCGGCCACGGTGGGGTCGTCGGCCGCCGTGTCGGTCACGATGCCCGCGATGTCGCCGAACGGCAGCACCCGGTAGGGCGAGGCCACCCCGATCTTCTCGGCACTGGCCAGCACGACGGTGTCGGCCGCCCGGCCCGCGAGGGCCCGTTTCATCGCGGCCTCCTCCACGTCCCCGGTGGTGAGGCCGGCCGTGGCGTGCACGCCCGTGACGCCCAGCAGGAACAGGTCGGCCGAGATCGCCTGGGCGGCCTCGACCGCCGCGGCGCCACAGGTCACCGCGGAGTGTCGGAACAGCCGCCCGCCGAGCAGGAACACGTCGATGCTCTCATGCGGCAGCAGCGCCGCGGCGATGGTGGGGCTGTGCGTGATCACGGTGCAGGCCAGGTCCAGGGGCAGGGCGCGCACCACGGCGAGAGTCGTGGTGCCGCCGTCGAGGATCACCGTGCTGCCCGGCTCGATCAGCCGCGCGGCGCGGGCGGCGACCCGGTCTTTGCTGGCCGGTTGCACGAGAGTGCGGTCCGCGTACTGCGCGAGCGCCGGCGACACAGGCAGGGCCCCGCCGTAGACACGCTGGCAGAGTCCGGCGGCGGCGAGTTCGCGGAGGTCCCGGCGCACGCTGTCGTCGGAGAGGCCCAGCTCGGCGGCGATGTCCTTGGCCACGATCTTGCCGTCCCTGCTGAGCCGTTCGAGCAGGAGAACCTGACGTTCCGCAGCCAACATTCCATGTTCCTTCCGGTTAGTGCATGTTTCTGCACGTTGTATTACTCTATCGGACATGACCGCTTCCCTGATGATCCTGATCGCCGGCCCCTACCGCTCGGGCACCGGCGACGACCCGGTGCTCCTCCGCCGCAACCTTGACCGGCTCGAAGAGGCCGCCTGGCCGCTCTTCCGGGCCGGGCACCTGCCCATGATCGGCGAGTGGGTGGCGTTGCCGGTGCTCGCCAGCGCCGGTGTGACGGATGTGGCCCATCCGCTGGCCGCCGACGTGATGTATCCCACCGCCGAGCGCCTGCTCGAGAGGTGCGACGGTGTGCTGCGGCTGCCCGGCGACTCGCACGGCGCCGACCAGGATGTGGCCATCGCCAGGCGTCGGGGCATCCCGGTGTACACGAGCCTGGCCGAGGTGCCAGGGGTCGCCGCCGCCGCCGCTCAGGCCAAGCAGTGAGCGCGCCCGAGCCCGGCCAGTCCAGTGCCGGCCAGTCCAGTGCCGGCATCCCCGGTGTCGACCTGCCGGACGGCCGCGGCCGCACCGGCTTGCACCGCACGGGCGCCGGCCTGAACGGCAATCCGTCCGTGTCGGTCGAGCGGGTGGAGGTGACCAGCGACGGCTGGCACGTGCTGCGCCGCACCACCTTCGGCTACCGGCGCCGCGACGGCCGGGTGGTCACCCAGCAGCGCGAGACCTACGACCGCGGCAACGGCGCCACCATCCTGCTTTACGACCCCGCGCGGCGCACCGTGCTGCTCACCCGCCAGTTCCGCTACCCCGCCTATGTCAACGGCCACGCCGACGGCATGCTCATCGAGACCGCCGCCGGCCTGCTCGACGACGACGCCCCCGATGTGGCGATCCGCCGCGAGGCCGCCGAAGAACTCGGCGTGGCCGTCGGCGAGCTGCAGCACGTGTTCGACCTCTACATGAGCCCGGGCTCGGTCACGGAACGGGTGCACTTCTATGCGGCCCGTTACTCTCCGGCCGACCGGGTCGACGCGGGCGGCGGCGTGGCCGAGGAGGGTGAGGACATCGAGGTGCTCGAGATCCCCCTCGACGACGCGCTGGCCATGGTGGCCGATGGCCGCATCGTCGATGGCAAGACCGTCATCCTGCTGCAGTGGGCGGAGTCGGCCGGCCTGCTCTAGACGGTCGTCGCAACACCGTTTCGAGGCGCACGGGTGCTCCGCCCACAGGTGTACTGACGGAGCACCCCAGAGCACCGGCGGGGCTCGTAGAGTCGAAAGCATGAGCACGCAGAGTCAGAACGAGGTGCGGGACTTCCTCACCAGCCGCCGTGCCCGAGTACGCCCGGAACAGGTCGACCTGCCCGGCGGCCCGAACCGGCGCGTACCCGGGTTGCGCCGCGGCGAGGTGGCGATGCTCGCCAACGTGAGCATCGAGTACTACGCCAAACTCGAACGCGGCAATCTCACCGGTGTCTCGGCGACCGTGCTCGACTCCATCGCCCACGCGCTCCTGCTAGACGACGCCGAACGGGACCACTTGCTGGATCTCGCCCGTGCGGCGAACGAATCGCCGGCCACGCAACAACGTCGATCCAGCCGCGCTGCGAACGTGCGCCCTGCCCTCCAATTCATCCTCGACTCCTACACCGGCGGCCCCGCCTTCGTGCGGAACGGCCGTCTCGACATCCTCGGTGCCAACGCACTCGGGCGCGCCCTGTACGTGGACCTGTTCCGGGTGCAGCCGCACCCGGCGAACCTGGCCAGGTTCGCCTTCCTCGACCGCCCGCACGCCGAACTGTTCTATCCGAACTGGAAGGTCGCGGCAGAGCAGTCGGTGGCCATCCTGCGCACCGAGGCCGGCCGGGACCCGCACAACACAGACCTGCACGACCTCATCGGCGAACTCTCGACCCTGAGCGAGGATTTCCGCAGCATGTGGGGCGCGCACAACGTTCGCAGACATGCCGCGGGGCGCAAGTACTTCCACCACCCCATCGTCGGAGACCTGGACCTCGTCTTCGAAGGCGCCGAATTGGTTGCTGACCCTGGACTGAGTCTGCTGCTCTACAGCGCTGAACCCGGCACGTCTAGCGAGACCAGTCTCAAGCTCCTCGCCTCCTGGGCGGCCACGCACCGGCTGGATGCATCGGCGGTCGCCGGGCACGCCGGCACCTGACCCGCATCCAGCCCCCACTCACAAAAGGAATCGCATGAAGACTCGCACTCTCGGACCGAACGCCCTCGAGGTCTCGGCCATCGGCCTGGGCTGCATGACCATGACGGGCGGGTACAGCGGCCGCCCCGATCGCGCCGGCATGATCGATTTGCTGCATTCGGCCGTCGAGCTCGGGGTCACCCTCTTCGACACCGCGGAGATCTACGGCCCGCACCTCAACGAGGAACTTGTCGGCGAGGCCCTCGCCGGCCTGCGCGACACCGTCACCATCGCCACGAAGTTCGCCGCGCACATCGACCCGGTCACTGGCCAGGCCACCGGGCGGATGCTCCGTCCCGACGAAGTCGCGGGCGCCGTCGACGGCTCCCTGCGACGCCTGGGTCTCGACTCGATCGACCTCTACTACCAACACCGCGTCAACCCCGACTACCCGATCGAGGAGTTCGCGGGCGCCGTGCGCGACCTCATCGAGGCCGGCAAGGTCAAGGCCTACGGAATGTCGGAGGCGTCAGCGGCGACGATCCGCCGTGCGCACGCGGTTCAGCCCGTCACCGCCGTGCAGAGCGAATACTCACTCTGGTGGCGGCGCCCCGAAGAAGGCGTGCTGGATGCCTGCCGCGAACTCGGCATCGGATTTGTGCCCTTCAGCCCGCTCGGCAAGGGTTTTCTCACCGGAACCATCACCGCGTCGACGGCATTCGACCAGGGGAACGACCTGCGTGCCAGCATCCCGCGCTTCGGCACGGAGGCGCTCGAGCAGAACATCACCCTGGTGGACGGCGTCAGGGCCATCGCCGCGGCCAAGGGCGCGACACCCGGCCAGGTCGCCCTGGCCTGGCTGCTCTCCCGCGAGCCGTGGATCGTGCCCATCCCGGGAACCACGAAGCTGCACCGGCTGGAAGAGAATCTCGCGGCCGCCGACATCGAACTCAGCACAGACGAGGCCGATCGCCTCGCCGCCCTGTCCGATTCGGTCGAGATCCACGGCGGCCGCTATCCCGACTTCCTGGAGGTCCAGACCAACCTCTGACCGGCGCGCCGTCGGATGACGAATTCGGCCACGGCGAGGTTGAGCAGCCAGGCGGCGCCCATCAGGAGGGCCCGGGAGAGCTGGTCGGTGGGCCCGAAGACGATGGCCCCGGGGATCAGCAGCAGCGCCTGGGTACCGGCGGCCACCCCGATCGCGTAGGCGCGCGTCATCCACCGGCCGTGCCCGATGAAGTCTCGGCGCGAGATCGAGCGGATGCCCAGGCCGATGCCGGCCACCATCGCGCCGCCGAAGACCAGGCGGAACACCGACACGAGGAGGCCGTCACCCGGCGGATGCGGGTAGAACAGCACCATCCAGATTCCGGAGAGCGCCGCCAGCAGCCCGGCCGGGATGAGAACGCGGCCCGCGATGCGGTGCCAGGCCCCGCGTCCGCGACGCAGGGCCGGCAGGAACTGGAACGCCCCGAGCAGGCTGAAGACGGTGGCGCTGACGATGTGCGTGAGTACCGGGACCGGCGAGTCGAGGAACCGCGCGTTCTCGGCGGTGCCGACGGCGCCACCGGTGAGCTCGGTGAGTCGCGCGGCCCCGGCGAGGATCGGGATGACGCTGAGCAGGATGAGACCGGCCGGCACCCACCACCGTGATCGTGGGCGGGTGCGGAGCGTGGCGGGGCCGGGTGTGCGGGTGGCCTGGATGTGGTTCATCGGGAATCCTGCTCCTCAGGGTGTGGGCGGTCTGGGTTCACTGGCAGGTCTGGGTTCAGTGACGGATCGGGGTTGATCGAGATGAGGGTGAGGCCGAGGTCGCCGATCCGGCGCAGCAGGCCGTGCAGCGCGGCCTGGTCGATGACCCGGCCGGTCAGGGTGGTGCTGCCATCGCTCTCGGCAGTGAGCTGGAAGCCCTCGAACCAGTCGCTCCACCCCGCGTCCAGCTGTCCCTGGAGGCGGATGGCGTAGCGGTCGGGCTCAGCGAGTGCGCGAGGCATTGGTCACGCTTCGTTCGGCGGGCTCGGTGAGTCCTGTCGCCGTCGAGCGACGGGCCGACCAGAGTGAGTAGCCGAGCCAGATCAGCGCCAGGCCCATCGGGATGGCGGCCAGGCGTTCAACGGTGTGCGGCAGCAGCCCGGCCACGGGCGTCAGCACGGCGGCGACGATGAGCAGGATGCCCGCTCCGCGCGACAGCACCCGGCCGCGCAGGATGGCGATGCCGAAGATGAGCGCGCCGACGATGTACAGGGCGCTGCCCACCGGCACCACCAGGGCGAGCGGGCCGAGGTCGGTCTGGCTGGCGTAGCGGCCGAACAGCCCGACGAAGTCCTCGGCGAACTGCGGCGCGACATCCGCGATCAGCGGTGCGATGAGGGCCTCGGCGAAGTTGAACGCCGACTGCAGGATGAAGAAGAAGCTGAACATCAGGTAGCCGATCAGGCCGAGGAGCCCGAGTTGCCGCACCTGGCTGAGGTACAGGCCCGCCAACCCGATCAGGGCGAGCACGGCCATGCTCAGGCTGAGGAGGTGCACGACCACCCACATCGGCGTGGTGATCGACGCGACCACGTCGCTGGGGTGGATGAACTGGATGACGATGTAGATCAGCCCGGCCAGCGCGGCGGAGACGCCGGCGGCGCGGGTGAGGGTGGACGTGGTGATGCTCATGGTGGCTCTCCTTGATTCGGGGACGCCCCGGCGGAATCCGGGGACGACTGTGAATCTAGGGAGAGACGTGGTGACCGGGCATCATCCGGCGTGGTGATTGAGGTGGTGATTGTGCGGGTGCCCGGTGCGTGCCCAGGTCAGAGCAAGCCCGGATCAGAGCAAGCCCAGCGTTTCGGCCCGGCGCACGGCCGCCTGGCGGCTGGTGACCTCGAGCTTGCCGAAGATGTGCCGGGTGTGGGTGCGCAGGGTGTTCAGCGAGATGTACAGCTCGCGGGCGATGTCCGGGCCGCTCAGCTCGCTGGCCAGCAGCCGCAACACGTGCAGCTCCCGGTCGCTCAACGGCTCGCTCAACGGCTCGGTCGGCTGATCGGTCGGCTGGCCGGTCGCGGCGGATCCCGCGGCCGCGCTCAGTCGCCGGACTGCGGCCGGGGCGATTCCCGCGGCGGCCGCGGCAGACAGCAGCGCCGTCAGCGCGGGGCCCTCGTCCAGGAACAGCCGGCAGTAGCCCTCCGGCTCGGCCTGGCCGAGGGAGCGTTCCAGAGATCGGAGGGCCACGGCGGTGTCGCCTTGCGCCGCGTGCGCGAGCGCCTGAAGCAGCAGGATCTCGGTCGCGCTGCCGGTCCGCTGCCCCGATTCCGCGGCCTGGAGCAGCCGATCCAACAGGGTCAGGGCATCGCGGATGCTGCCAGCGCGTGGATCGACAGCGTGCCGGGCGATCAGCAGCCGGGCCAGGGTCAGGTGCTCGTACTCGCGCAGATAGCTCGGCTCATCCGTGCTGGCAAGACCAGCGTCGGCCGCCCAGGCGGCGGCCTCGGCCAGCCGGCCCTGGGTGATCCACAGCCGCGCCGCCACCGCCCCGATCGGGCGCACCTCCGGGAAGAACCCCCTGCGGTAAACCCCCTCCGCTGTGCGGAGCAGGTCGAGGGCGGCATCGAGGTCTCCCTCCGCCCGGCGGATGCGGGCCAGCGCCACGAAATAGCGGTACCGGTTCTCGTGCGAGTGCGCCCGCTCGCCCAACGACTCGCTCGCGGCGAGGTGGGTCAGAGCGCCGGGGAGGTCGTTCTGCTCGATCAGCACCTCGCTGAGCCCGACGTGCAGGTCGCCGGTGGACTGCGGTGGCGGGTCGCCCTGCTCGGCGGCGAGCCGCAGAGCGTCCTCGTAGGCCCGGCGGGCGTCCCGCAGCCGGCCCTGCGGCAGCAGCATGTCGGCCGTCGGGATCGTTGTGCCGAGCGCATCCGCCACATTGCCGGCCAGCCGCAGGCTGGTTCTGACCTCGCCGAACGCCCGCACCCCGGCTTGGAGATCGCCGGTGGCCCACGAGGCGAGCCCGAGGAAGCCGGCCGCCGCGCCGCGGCCCAGATGATCGCCAGGACCGGTGAGCGCCAGGGCGCGCTGGGCCTGTTCGATCATGCCGCCCAGGTCGCCGCGGGCCTGCGCCACGGCCGCCCGGTACACGGCGATCGTCACGGGCAGGGTGCGCAGCTCCTCGCTGAGCGCCGAGTCGTGGGCGGGGTCGTTATAGGCGGGGCTGTCGTTGCCGGTCGTCGCGGCGAGGGCGCCCTCAGCGCCGACCAGCCTGGCCTCCGCGGTGTCCACATCGCCCGCGATGAGCGCCGACCACGCCCAGTACACGCCGAGAATCGGTCGGCGCCGGATGACCTCTGCCGGCAGCAGGGCCAGCCAGTGCAGCAGGGTGGCGTCCTGCCGGCTCTGCCGAACGGCGGGAATGGTGAGTTCGATCAGCCGCGCCGCCCGCTCGACATCGGCGGCGGCCAGCGCATGCGTGACGGCGTCCTCCACCAGGCCGTGCTGTTCGTGCCACTCGCTGGCCCGGGTGTGCAACCTGGCCGGCTCGAGGGAGCCGTCGGCGGCCAGGCGGGCTCGGAGCACGTCGGCGAACAGGTGGTGGTAGCGGTACCACTGGCGCCGGTCGTCCAGCGGCACGACGAAGAGGTTGTCCCGGTCGAGCGCCGCCAGAACCTCGGTGCCCCCGGTGAGCCCGGTGACGGCGTCGCAGAGCTCGCCGCTGAGCCGGTCGAGGACGGCCGTCTGCAGCAGGAAGGCACGGATCGGATCGGGTTGGCGCTGCAGGACCTCCTCGACGAGGTAGTCGATCACGAAACGGTTGCTCCCGGTGAAGCCCGCGATGAACCCGGAGACGTCGGTGCTGTCCCGCAACGACAGGGCTGCCAGCTGCAGGCCGGCGATCCAGCCCTCGGTGCGCGTCTCGAGCGCCGCGACATCCGCGGCGGAGAGGTTCAACCGCATCCGCTCGGTGAGGAACCCGGCCGCTTCGGCCGGGGTGAACCGCAGCTCGGCCGCTCGCAGCTCGGTGAGTTCGCCGCCGGCGCGCAGCCGGGCCACGGGGAGCAGCGGATCCGAGCGGCTGGCCACGGCCACGTGCAGGGTCGACGGCAGGTGGTCGAGCAGGAAGGCCAGGGCGTCACGCACGGGTGCGGCTTCGATGAGCTGCACGTCGTCGAGCACCAGCAGGAGCGGGTGCGGGCTCTGCGCGATGTCGTTGATGAGGGCGGTGAGGGTCGACTCCACCGACCCCGGCGGGCCGCTCAGGGCATCCGGGCCGATGGGGGCATCCGCCTGCTGCAGTGCGGCGACCAGGTAGCTGAGAAAACGGGCGGGGTCGTTGTCGCCCTCGTCGAGCGATATCCAGGCGACCCTCAGCTGGGGATCCCGCTGCCGGGCATCGGCGATCCACTCGCCCAGGAGGGTGGTCTTGCCGAACCCGGCCGGGGCCGAGATCAGGGTCAGCTTGCGTCCAGAGCCGAGCCCCTCCCGCAGTGTCTCGACCAGGCGCGGCCGGGCCACGGCGTTCGGGCGCAGCCGGGGAACGAACAGCTTGGTGGCCAGGACCTGCATCGCCATCGATCAGCTCTCGGTCGCCGGCGTGGAGCGGGCGCGCAGGTGGATGCGCTCACCCTGTTTGCCGAACATGCTCAGGATCTCCACCGAATCGGCGCCGGTGGAGCCGAACCAGTGCGGATTGCGGGTGTCGAACTCCGCCGCCTCGCCGGTGCCGAGCACCACATCGTGTTCGCCGAGGATCAGGCGCAGGCGGCCGGAGAGCACGTAGATCCACTCGTAGCCGGTGTGGCTGCGCGGGGCCGGTTCCCGGTCGGTGGCGGGGATGACGATCTTGAACGCCTGGGGCTCGCCCTGATGCTGCGACAGCGGCGTGAGGGTGCGGCCGTCGGACCTGGTCGATTTTTGCGGCACCCGCGGGTCCTGCACGCGGGGCGGGCTGACGATCTCCTCGAACGGCACGGCCAGCGCCGCCACGATGGGCAGCAGGAGTTCGAGGTTGGGCTTTCTCTGCCCGGACTCGAGCCGGGACAGGGTGCTCTTGGAGATGCCGGTGGCCGTGGCGAGTTCCGACAGGGTCACGCTCTTCTTCTCGCGCGCGCGCCGCAGGCGTGGAGCGATCTGGCTCAGCTCGTCGGCGATCCTCGGTGTGCTGCTCATGCCCTCAGCTAAGCAGCGTGTCCCACTTTTGGCAACAATAGTTTCACCGATCGGTCCGGGGGGCACATCGTAGGGAGGACCCGGCCGGATCCCCAGCCGGAGTGACGAGAACAGCCCTAGAAACAGCCTCAGAAAGGACCATCCATGTCCCTCCCTCAACCGCCCCGCGCCAGTGTAGGACCGCCGTCGGTGCACGTGCGTGCCGTGATCACCTGGATCGCCATCTTCCCGCTGGTGACGCTCGGATTCTTCGCGATCGCCCCGTTCGCCGGCGACTGGAATCCGGTGCTCCGGGCCTTCGTGCTCTCGGTTGTGGTCGTGCCCGTGGCCGTGTACCTCGTCGTGCCCCAGCTGATGCGCGGCTATGGCGCCATCCGCGGCCGGCGCCGCTAGATCTGGTGCGGCTCAGTCCGGTTGGCCGGCTGCATGCCGGCCGTGCGTGGCCGCCTCGGCCTCGGCGAGCTCGGTGAGCCTGTCGAGGCCCTTCGGCCACATCTCCGCGAACATGTCAGCTTCCTCCTCGTCCACGTCCAGGTCGATAGTGAGGGTCGTGACCCCGCGCGACTCGCTGAAGGTGTAGTTCTCGTGGGTGCCGATGAATTTCTTGGCGTAGTCGCTCTCGGTGTCCACGTCACCGTTCAGGATCAAACCGGTGTACTCGATCGACACGAACTCGTGCGGGCGGTGCTCGGCGATCACGCCAACCAGGCCGCCCATGCCGTCGCCGTCGCTGCCTCCGTCGCTGCCGCTGTCAGTGCCGTCGTCGTCGTCGCTGTCGCCGAGGAACCGGATCTCGCTGCCCTGCAGCCAGGACCCCTCGAAGTATGAGCCGGGGCTGAAGGCGCTGGTCCATTCCCGGTAGGTGGCATCGTCGAGCATGGTCTCCCAGACGATGTCAGCGGGGGCAATGATCTCCTGTGAAAAATGCAGGGTTTTCATGCCGGGAGCCTAGCGCCGCACCGGCGGCGAGGACAGGGCGTCTCAGGTGTGAGCAGGGCCAGGTTCAGCGGCGGCGGCCTCGGCCAGTTCCTTGAGCTTGGCCAGGCCCCTCGGCCACAGTTCGCCGAAGAGTTCGGCGTAGGTGTCCGCCGTGTCCACGTCGATGGTCACCGTCGTCGCTCCGTCGGCCTCGAGGAAGGAGTACGCCTCCCTCGCCCCGATCAGTTGCCGAGCCTCGCGGCTGGTGGTGTCGTCAATGTCGTTCACGATCTGGCCCTGGTATTCGATCAGCACGAACTCGTACGGGCGGTGTTCGGTAATCACGCCGAACATCCCGGTCAATCCGTTCATGCCGCCGTCGGGATTGCTGCCGAGGAACCGGATCTCGCTGCCGGGCAGCCAGGCGCCCTCGAAATACGAATCCGGGTTGAACACGCTCGTCCACTGCCGATAGGTGTTGTGGTCGAACATGGTCTTCCAGACCACTTCAGCTGGCGCATTCACGCGAATTGAGAAATGCTGGGTCTCCATGCCGCGAGTGTAGCTCCGGCGGTGCTGCCCTCCTAGCGCCCGCCCGGGCCTGATTATCGATAATTCGAAGATGTCTTCGCCGCGCGCCCTGTGGATAACCCTGTGCACAGCGTGTGGAAACCGCCGGGATCACTGGCCGGACCCTGTGGATTGTGCTGTGGAAACGTTGGGGAGAGAGCTGTGCACTTCGCCCGGAAAACGGCGGCGCGTCGATGGTTGAGATGATGCCTTCCGTGCTACGAGTCTCGAATGCGGCTTCTCCCGTTGCGGTGGCCGGCCCCCTAGTCACGAAACGGCGCCCACACGGTCTAGCCTGATCTTCAGCGGACCCAACGGCCGCGGAGGGCGCGCACCGCTGCGCGCCACGAGAGGCAGCCAGTGAACGCGACGGATGTGACCAGGTCGGCAGAGTTCGACGCCTTCGGCCCGTGGGTGGACCAGGTGCGCGACGCCACCGAGGTTCCCGGCCTCTACCGGGACTACCCGGTGGATTTTGCCGCCAGCCGGCTCGTGCTCAAGGTGCCCCGCAACATCAGCCGCCGCGACGCGCTGCCCACCATGGACCTCTACGACCACCTGCTCATCGCAGGGCCCGAGGCTCTCGTTGTGCTCAGCCGTGCGCAGGACCGGTACACCGAGAAGTCCCTCTACTACGGCGACATCGTCGCGGTCACCGACACCGTCGACCTCGTCGACGGGCGTCTGCGCATCCTGGCCCGCACGGGTGAGACCCTCACCGTGCCGTACAACGGGTCGTCGCAGGAGGTCATCACCCGCCTCGCCGACCTGCTCGGCGAGCTGTCGCGACCGGCACCGGCGCCCACGGGAGCCGTGTCCCTGCCCGACACGGCTGCCGTCCCCGCCCTTGACCTGCTCGACCTGGGCAAACACGACGTGGGCCTGGTCACCTCGTACTTCGACCTGATGCGCCACGAGCCCGACGCGACGCTGCTCGCCGCCACCGGGCGTTCCGGCCTCGCCCCTCGCGGCGGTCTGCTCACCCGGGCCGTGCACGCCCTCTACCCGATGACCCTGCACGGAGCGGTGCTCTGCAGCACCGGCCACGAGCTGCACGTTCTGGGCCGCAAGGCCTGGCTCGTGCGCGGCAACGCCCCCGATTTGTCCCGGTCGCACACGACGATTCCGTTGGCTGGCATCGAGCAGATCACCGCGGCGCCGCATCCGAAATATCTCGGTGCCACCGTGGTCACCCTGCATCTGGGCGCGGCCCGCTTCGAGATCCTGCTGCCAGAGGCCTCGGCCGCCGAGCGCGCACTCGTGGCGGCTCCGGCGGCGTGACCCGTGGTCATTCCCAAGAGTCCTCAGGGCGGTTATCGTCAGTGGTATGAAGCTCATCACGTACGCGGGCGGCACCATCCTCACCGGCGACGACGTCGCCGAGGCGCTGCTCGACTACGTCACCACGCACTCGAGTGGTGAGGAGAGCGTGGCCGTCGACATTCGGGTGCGCGAACCCGACGGCACTACCCGCACGCATACGCTTGTGCTCGGCCCGGCCACCGAGCTCGATGTGGCGGATGTCGCGGAGGAGACCCTGGCCGGAGAGATCGCGCTCTTCCCGCTGCCGGTCTTCCCGCCCTCCCGCATCCTGGCGGTGGAGGACCCGTCAGACGAGTCCGAGGCCGAAGCCGAATTCCACGCCGCCGACTTCAACCGGGCCGTCGAGGGGATCGAGGAGGGCGCCGGGCGGGACTACGACTCGTAGTCAGCGTGGCCGCCCCGGCCTACACTGCCCGGTGAGAGACAAGCGATTCACCCACAAGCGAGGAATGCGATGGGCAAGTTCATCTACGGGTCGCCAGCGATCTCCGTGGACATCGACGACCGCACGCTGGCGCACCTCAAGGTCGTCATCGTGGCCAAGTTGCGTCGCGGCGAGAGTTTCGCGTTTTCCTGGGAGAAGTCCAAGGACTCGGGCAGCGGGCACAGTTCCATCTGGTTGAACCCCGCCGTCCCCCTCGATTTCGAGTTCTCCGGCAAACGGGAGCCCACACTGAATCGCACCTGGATCGACGAACTCGTGCAGGTGGCGAACACGCCGGCGGGGTTGCGCATCCTGCCCGAGCCGCCGGAGCAGCCGCGGCCCGTCTGAGCAGTGCCGGCCACTCAGGTGAGGTGGTCGAAGTCGCCGCGCACCCAGTCCCAGTGCCGGTCGGCCGAGCGGCGCACAACGGCGCGGGCATCCGCTGGGATGACGTTGTCGAAGTTGCCGTACAGCCTGTCGAAGTCGAACCTCTCGAGGGTGCGGGCGATGCGCTCCACCACCGGGCCAGACAACGGCAGCCGGTTGGGATAGCTGCGCATGAAGCTCACCGTGGTGCGGTCGGGGTTGGCGAAGACGGTATCGCCGCTGAGCAGCACGCCCCGCCCGGAGGCGCCGGCGGCCCAGTGGATCACGCTGCTGCCGGGAAAATGCCCGCCCACCTGCACCAGGGTCACACCGGGCAGCAGACGCACCTCGGTCGACCAGGGGGCGATCGCCGGGTCGGGTCGGGCCACCCAGGCCAGGTCGGCCTCGGCCACCAGCACCGGCGGGTGCCCGAGCGCCCGGCTCCACTCCACCTGCACGCCGAACATGTGCGGATGGCTGGCCACGATCGCGCGCACCGGACCGTGCTCGAGCACCCGGCTGGCGATGGCGTTGTCAACGAAGCCGATGGGATCCCAGAGCACGGTTCCGGTGGGGGTGCAGAGCAGCTTGGCCTGCTGCCCGATGCCCACCGCGGGGGTGCTCTGGATGCCGAACAGGTCGGGTTCGAGCTCGGTGAGGTCGGCCTGGTAACCGGCCTCGTGCAGATCGTCGAGCGAGGTCCAGGCCTGGCCGGCGGCGGGCACCCACTGGCGTTCGTCGGCGCAGCTGGCGCAGACGCCGGTCTTGTCGGCGTGCTCGACGCCACAGGTGGCACAGATCCAGAGGCTCACGGTCGGCTCCTTCCGGTCTCGCCGCCAGTATGCCCCGCTTGCCACCCGCCGAGTTGCCCACCTGCCGGTCAGAGCAGCAGGAAGACGCCCGTCGCCACCAGCCAGAGCGACCAGACCACATAGGCCACCGGGGTGAGCCTGGCCACGAGCGCCCAGCCCGTGCGCTCGAACGAGCCCACGAATTCGAGCGAGCACAGGGCGAGCACGGCTCCGGCCGCGATCCCCACCCCACCGAGCCAGTCCGGCAGCAGGTCGGCCTGAGTGATGGCGGCACCGACGAGAATGCTCCACGCTCCGGTGAACAGCAGGCCGAGGTGCTCGCCGACCGCAACGCCCAGGTAGCGGTTGAACGCCTGGAAGACGACGTCGACGGCCTCCTTGCGCGCGGGCGTCGCATCCGGCTCGGCGCTCACCCGGGCCAGGTAGGGCACCAGGAACGGCCAGCGGATGAGGCCCAGGAACTGCACCACCCCGGCCACCACACCCACGATCGACCCGAGCGACAGCAGGGTGGCGTCGGCACCGACCAGCGCGCTGGGCAGGATGCCGGCGAGCGGCACGAGGAGCACCGCGGTGAGGGCGAAGGCCCACCAGAGCAGAATCAGCCGGGTGCCGCCGCGGCGGAAACGGTCGAGCACCTCCGCGGTGGGCCGGCGCAGCACATCGGGGTATTCGAACGAGAGCGCGAGGCCGGCGAAGGCGGCGTTGAACGCGAGCGGCAGCACGATGAGCAAAACGGCGGATGCGATGATGTCGGTCATGGCGGCACCTCCACTGGTGTGGAGCGTATGCAGGCGGCCCGTCGACGGCAAGCCCCTGCTCGGATTGGCGACTGTTCCGATTGGCGACTGTTCCGGCCGCGACTTGCCGCAAAACGCCCCTTTGGGGGCGCTCAAGGGGAGCTTTGCCCGAACTCGGGGAGGGGGTCTTCCGCGACTTGCCGCAAAACGCCCCTTCGGGAGCGCTGAAGGGGAGCTTTGCCCGAACTCGGGGAGGGATTTCGTTCAGTGCGGGGTGAACGCCGCGTGGAAGAGGCCCCAGGCGCGCCGGGCCACGTCCGGGCGGTCGGCGGCCTCGCTGCGGGCGAGCACCCCGGCGAGCATCGACACCGCCAGGATCACATCCGCTGTGCTCACGTGCTGGCCGATCCGGCCGGCCTGCTGCTCGCGCGCGAGCAGCCGCGCCACCACCACATTGAGCCGGTCGGCCAGGTGCACGGCGCGGGGATCGCGGGCGTTGGCCATCACGAGGTCGATGAGCGCCGTGGAGACGAGCGCCTGCTCGATCACCCGGTCGAGCAGGTCGTCGAGGGTGCTCTCCGGCTTGTCCACGAAGACCTCGATCTCCGCGATGTTCTCGTCGAAGATGGCGATCGCCAGCGCGGTGCGATCGGGAAAGTGCCGGTAGAGGCTGCCCTGGCCCACGCCGGCCCGCCGGGCGATGGCGCTCAGCGGTGCCGAGAACCCGTCGGTGGCGAAGACCTCCCGCGCGGCGGTGAGCAGCGCCCGCCGGTTCTCGGGGCCGGCACTCGGTCCGCGATTCCCTCTGGCGAGATTCCCTTTGTTTTGTGTGGTCACCGAGGTAGGTTACATCCGGACAGTGTTGTCCGGATCGAGGAGGAAGTCATGACCGCCCAGTGGGATCGCGAAGTTGACGTACTTGTAGCAGGCTCGGGGGCCGCGGGATTGACCGCCGCCATCACCGCCGCGGATGTGGGCCTCACCGCCCTCGTCGTTGAAAGCACAGGCCGTTGGGGCGGCACCACCATGCTCAGCGGCGGCGGCCTGTGGATGCCGACCAACCCGCTCATGACCAAGCTCGGCATCCAGGACTCCCGCACCGACGCGCTCACGTACATGGCGGCGGCGATCGGCGACGCCGGCCCGGCCAGCTCCACCGAGCGCCGAGAGGCCTTCGTCGACGCCGTGCCGCGGGTGTTCGCCCTTCTCGAGGGTCTTGGCGTGCGCTGGTGCGCGGCCAAGGACTACCCGGACTACTACCCCGACCGGCCCGGAGGGCGGGTGGGCCGCGGCATCGAGGTGCAGCCCTTCGACGCCAAGCGCCTGGGCGACTGGGTGAAGTCCTCCCGGGCCAACGAGGGCATCCCCGCGCCGCTCAAGACCGACGATGTCTGGCTGCTCGCCCGCGCCTGGTCGACGCCGAGCGGCTTCGTGCGTGGCGCCCGGTTCGTCTTCCGCACCCTCGGTGGCCTGGTCACCGGCAAACGCCTCTACGGGCTCGGCGCCGCCCTGGTGATGACGCTCATGGAGATCGTGCGCCGGCAGGGCACCGAGGTGCTGCTCAACTCCCCGGTCAGCGAGCTGGTGCTCGAGGACGGCCGGGTGGTGGGCGCGATCATCACCACCGAGACCGGACCGGTGCGCATCCGGGCCAGGGCGGGCGTGATCCTCGGCGCCGGAGGGTTTGCGCAGAACCAGGAGTGGCGCCAGAAATACCACGGCATGCCGGGCAACAGCTCGGCGGCCGCGGGCGATCAGGGCACGGCCATCGACGTGGGCGTGCGGGCCGGGGGCGCGCTCGCCATGATGGACGACGCCTGGTGGGGGTCCGCGGTGCCGATGGCGGACGGAACGGCCCAGTTCATGCTCGCCGAGCGGTCGATGCCGTTCGGCATCATCGTGGATCAGGCCGGCAACCGGTACACCAACGAGTCCGAGAGCTACATCGACTTCGGCCACGACATGATCGAGCACCACCGGCAGGCGCCGACGATCCCGTCCTGGCTCATCGTGGATGTGCGGCACCGCCGCCGCTACCTGTTCTCGCCGCTGCTGATGGGCGGCAAGGCCCTGCGCGCGAACGGCACCGTCGTCACCGCGGCCACCCTGGACGAGCTCGCAGGCCGGCTGGACATCGACCCGGCCGCACTGCGCGCCACGGTCACACGGTTCAACGGCTTCACCCGCACCGGCGTCGACCTCGACTTCGGCCGCGGCCGCACGGTCTACGACAACTACTACGGCGACCCCGGCGTGAAGCCCAACCCCAACCTCGGTCCGCTCGAGAAGGGTCCGTTCACCGCCGTCAAGGTGGTGCCGGGTGACCTCGGCACCAAGGGCGGCCTGCTCACCGACGAGCACGGCCAGGTGCTCACCGAGGCCGGCACCCCGATTCCGGGTCTCTACGCCGCCGGCAACACCACGGCATCCGTGATGGGGCACACCTACCCGGGCCCCGGCTCCACCATCGCCCCCGCCGTGGTGTTCGGCTATCTCGCCGCGCTGCACGCGGCCTCGACTTCCGCCTCCGCAACCCCCTCGGAGACGGTCATCCCCAGAGCAGTCATCCCCACAGAAAAGGACCTCCTCGCATGACACAGACCACCCTCACCGGCGACTCCTCGGTCGGCACCTGGCTCGACGACCCCACCGGCGGCCCGATTCTGCGCGACCTGCTCGCCCAGGCCGGCCAGAGCGCCGACGCGCTCAGGCCCGTGCGCAGGCTCGCGCTCAAGCGCCTGGTCAAGCTCAGCAAGGGCCAGTTCCCACCCGAGCTGATCGACGACCTCGTGCGCCGCGCCGCGGCCGGCGACGTTCCGGTGTCTTCCGGCACGACGGATGCGCCGCCCGCCGTCGCCCCGGCCGCCGCCGGTCCCGCCCCGGTCGAGCGCCCCGAGTGGGTGGAGCGTCTCGACACCGGCCGGTTCACCGGCCAGACCGTGATCGTCACCGGAGCGGGCTCCGGCATCGGCCGGGCCACCGCCTCCAGGGTCGCTCGCGAGGGCGGCCGGGTGATTGCCGTGGACATCTCTCAGGAGCGCCTGGACGACTTCGTGGCCGAACTGGCCGGCGCCGACATCGTGCCGGTGGTGGCGAACATCACCGACGACACCGCCGTGGCCGCGATCCTCGCCGCGGCCGGCGACCAGATCGACGCCCTGGCCAATGTCGCCGGCATCATGGACGACATGACGCCGGTGCACGAGGTGACCGACGCCGTCTGGAAGCGGGTGTTCGCGATCAACGTGGACGGCACCATGAAGCTCATGCGCGCCGTCGTGCCGGGCATGCTCGCCCGGCAGTCCGGCTCGATCGTCAACGTGGCCTCGGAGGCGGCGCTCCGTGGCTCCGCCGCCGGGGTGGCCTACACGGCGTCCAAGCACGCTGTCGTGGGGCTCACCAAGAGCAGCGCCTACATGTACGGGCCCAGCGGCATCCGGGTAAACGCTGTGGCCCCCGGCCCCACCATCACCAACATCGAAGCCACCTTCGCCTCCCAGCTCGGCGCCGAGCGGGTGCGCGCCGGCATGGCGCTGCTGCCCGACGCGGTCGAGGCGGATGCGCTCGCCGCGTCGATCACGTTCCTGCTCAGCGACGACGGTGTGAACGTGAACGGCCAGGTGCTCGCCAGCGACGGCGGCTGGTCGGTCGCCTAGCCACACCGGTTCGCCAGGTCTCGACAAGCTCGACCAACGGACTGGGCGTGACCCGTTCGCTGGTCGAGACCCCGTGACCCGTCAGACCCACGCGACCAACCCGTCAGACGGAGGCGACAAACTCGGCCGAGACCTCCCACAGCCGGCGGGCGGCGTCTGGGTCGAGCGCGTGCGGGAGCACACCGTAGATGCCGTCGACGATGCCCGGCACCACGGCCGCCGGGTGGCAGTCCTCGTAGTAGCCCGGCGTTCCCACGCCGAGCGTCGCCCGGGTGGCCACGAACACCGAGGTCGCCGCCCCCTGCGCCGGGCTCTTGCCCGGATACCGGCGTTTCATTCCCGCCAACACCTCCGGGTCCCAGTGCCGCTGCAGGTTCGTCCAGATGCCGCCGGGCATCAGGGCGGCCGCGGCGATGCCGTCATCCGCCCACCGCCGGGTAGCCTCGAGGGCGAAGAGCACGTTCGCGGTCTTGGACTGGCCGTAGGCCAGCCCGGAGTCGTAGGCGTCGCGCTGGAAGAACAGGTCATCGAACCGGATGCCGCTCGAGCCGTGCCCGCTCGAACTCACCGACACGATCCGGGCACCGCCGGCGGCGGCCAGGGCCGGATGCAGCGCCGTTGCGAGCGCGAAGTGGCCCAGGTGGTTCACGGCGAACTGCATTTCCCAGCCGGCGGGCGTCCGCAGTTCCGGGGTGTGCATGATGCCGGCGTTGTTCACCAGGATGTGCAGTGGCTCCGACCACGACGCGGCCAGTGCCCGCACCGTGCCCAGGTCGGCCAGGTCGAGAGGGGCCACCCGCACGGCGCTGTTGCCGGTGCTCGAGCGGATGTCCTCGACGGTTCGGGCGCCGGCGGCCACATCCCGCACGGCGAGCGTGACGCTTGCGCCGGCAGCGGCCAACGCCCGCGCCGACTCCACCCCGATGCCCGAACTCGCCCCGGTGACAAGGGCGGAACGTCCGGTGAGGTCGATGCCCCGCACCACCTCGAGCGCGGTCGACTCGGCCCCGAAACCGGCGACCGGGAAATCGGAGGAAATGGACTGGATGTCATCAGGATTGGACTTCACGGTCCATTCGTACCACAACATGGACCGCACGGTCCAGTGCGCTACGATCGGCCCATGGAGGAGACCAAGATCACGGCGCGGGGCCGCGCCACCCGGCAGCGGATCATCGAGGCCACCGGCGAGCAGATCCTCGCCGCCGGGATCGGCGGCACCACCCTCGACACTGTGCGCGCGGCCACGCTCACCAGCAAGAGCCAGCTCTTCCACTACTTTCCCGGCGGCAAGACCGAGCTCGTGCGCGAGGTCGCAACCTGGGAGGGCCAGCAGCTCCTCGAGGCCCAGGAGCCGTTCATTCACGACCTGAGCACCTGGGAGTCCTGGAACCAGTGGCGCTCCGCCCTGGTGGACTATTACCTGGGACTCGGCCGCTGGGCCTGCCCGATCGGGTCGCTGGCCACGCAGGCCGCGATGACCGACCCCGACCTCGAGGCTTTCTTCAGTGCGAGCATGGCCCAGTGGCGCGACACCCTGGCAGCCGGGGTGACGAAGATGCAGGCCGCCGGGCAGATCGAGCGGGCGGTCGACCCCCAGCGCATCGCCGTGGTTATCCTCGCCGCCATCCAGGGTGGGCTCGTGCTCAGCCAGCCGATGCGCTCGGCGTGGCCGCTCGAAGCGGCCCTCGATTCGGCGTTGGCGCCCCTGCACCAGGCGGCCGTCACCGACCGCCGGGTTCCGGCCTCGCCGGCCGCAGAAGCCTAGGAGGCCGCCGGGGCCTGCGCGATCCGCACGGTGTTGCCCGACGGGTCGCGGAATGCGCAGTCGCGAGGGCCCCAGGGCTGGTCGATGGGTTCCTGGAGCACCTCGGCGCCGGAGGCGCGCAGGGTCTCGAAAGTCGCGTCGACGTCGTCGGAGCGGAACACGAGCATCGGCAGCACACCCTTGGTGAGCAGCTCCTGCATCGCGTCGCCGTCGGCCGGCGATCGGCCGGCGTGGGGCTCCGACAACACGATCTCGAGCCCGGGCTGCGCGTCGCTGCCCAGCGTGACCCAGCGGTACTTGCCCGAGGGTACATCGCTCTGCACCTGCAGGCCGAGCGCGCCACTGTAGAAGCCGATCGCCTCGTCGACGTCGTTCACGGTGATGTTGCAGTACTGGAGTGAGATTGTCATACCGGCGACTTTAGGCCGCGGCCTGGCCGGGTGCTTCTTCGATCCTGCTCGATGCGGTGCCACTCGATGCGACTCGCACCGGGCGGGTGTGCGCCTTGGCCACACAGGAGGGCATCGCCTTGACCGCGCCGTGCTCGCGGCCGCGGTACGCGCTCGGGGTCTCGCCGACGATCTCGGTGAACCGTGAGCTGAACGAACCGAGCGAGGTGCAACCCACCGCCATGCACGCCTCGGTGACGGTCGCGCCGGCGCGCAGCAGCTCCATCGCCCGCTCGATCCGGCGGGTCATCAGGTGGTTGTATGGCGTCTCGCCGTAGGCCGCGCGAAATTGCCGGGAGAAATGCGCCGGCGACATCAGCGCCCGGCGGGCGATGGTGGGAACGTCCAGCGGCTTCGCGTAGTCCCGGTCGATCATGTCCCGGGCGCGGCGCAGGCAGACCAGGTTCTCAAGCTCCTGCGGGGTCATGCACCGAAGCTAGCACCCGGCCCGCCCGGTCGCGAGAGCCTAGCCGGACCGATCAGGATGCGGCGTTCCGTGGCGCGATTCCGGCCCGGCGGCGCGGCCGGTAGCGGCCGGAGAGCACGCCGATCAGCCACTCGATCGGGCCCTTGCCCACGAACCGCCACCACAGGATCCCCACCAGCGGCACCCCCAGCACGAGAACCAGCCAGGCCACGGGATCGGTGATGCCGTAGCTGATTCCGTTGGCCGACATCCATGCCACCACGGCCACCTGGAACACGTAGAGCGAGAGCGAGAGCGAGCCGATCGCCTTGAGCGGCAGGAAGACCGCGTGCACCGCCGCGGCGGCCGGCCGGCGGCGCGGTGAGGCGAGCAGCATGATCAGGCCCAGCGTGCCGAGCACGAGGCCCGCGTCGTGCAGGGTGTCCAGATAGCTGCCGGACGCGCTGAACTCCTCGCCGGTGACGCCGCGCCAGAGCGGGCCGAGCCACCACGCCGGCACGGCCACCGCGAGCAGGATCCAGCCGGCCCGGCGGCCGCCGAAACGGATGCGGAACAGCAGCGCCCCGAACAGGAACCACGGCAACAGGTTCGTCACCCGGTAGTGCGGGCTGAGGAAGAACCACTCCAGCAGGAAGCTGGCCGGCGTGCGCTCGCCGCCGGTGATCAACGGGCCGGTGGCGGTCAGCATCAGCTCATTGAGCGGAGCGCCGAGAACCAGCACGAGCGTCAACACGGCGATCAGCGCCCGGGTGCCCAGCAGCACCAGAGGCGTGCCGATGGCGAGCACGAGGCCCAGGAACGAGAGCACGATCGCGATCCAACTGCCCCAGGTGGACAGGAACAGCCCGAGCAGCACCAGGATGACGCCGCGGATGACGTTCTGCACGATCACCGTGCGGCGGGCGGATACGTCAGCGCCGGCCTTCGCCAGCACGATCGCCGCGGCCGCGCCCATGGTGGTGGCGAACAGCGGCGAGGCGAGATCGTTCAACTGGCCTTGCAGGAACGCCGTGGCCCAGGGCTGCCCGACCATCAGGGGTCCGGCGTGAGCGACGAGCATGGCCATGATCGCCACCCCGCGGGCCACATCGGGCACGATGTACCGGTCCCGCTGCAGGCGGGGTGCGACGGGGGAGACAACAGCGGACCCGGACATGAGGGCACCTCTCGACAGGGTTTGGTCCACCGTACAGCAGCGCCGGGGGCGCCGCCCGGGACCGGGCCGCTTGACAAAACCGAGTTGTGACTGTTCAATCACTTACATGACGATTCAGCCCCAGGACCTAGCCGCACCGTCCCCACGGGCCACCCGCTCCAGGTCCACCGCCGAGGACCAGCGCGCGCGGATCGTCGCCGTCGCCGTGGCGGCCTTTGCGCACGCCGGCTACCACGCGACCCCGGTGACCGACATCGCCGAGAAGGCGGGGGTCTCACCGGCCTATGTCTTCCGGCTGTTCCCGGGCAAGCTCGGCCTCTTCGTCGCAACCGTCAGCCACTGCTACGAACAGGTCGTCTCCGCCCTGGTCGCGGGAGCGGCAGCAGCGGGAACGACCGATCCCGATGCCGTGCTCGACGCGATGACCACCGCGTATGTCGACCTGATCAAGGATCGTGACCTGATCATGCTGCAGGCCCACGCGCAAAGCGCCTGCGATGTGCCCGAGATTCGGGACGCCGTGCGCCAGGGCTTGGCCAGCGTCGTGCGAGCCGTCGCCCGCGAATCCGGCGCCGAGCCCGCGGCAGTGCAACGCTTCATCGCCTATGGACAGCTCTGCCACCTGATCGTGCAGGCCGAGCTCACCGATCTCACCGACGGCTGGGCTGACACCCTCACCGCCGGCATCCGCCACAACTAACCGAGACGCCGCCAACCTGGCGGCGTCTCATTTACCCACACAAGTGACTGTTCAGACAGTCACAACAACCATGGAGAAGCGCAGATGACTACCACCCGCTCAATTCCCACTTCACGTCCCGCCACCACCACCCGCGTCGTGCTGCCGGGCCTCGTCGAACCGGCCGGCCTGCTGCTGGAGACGGCCCCGATGCCGGTCGCGTCGGCGGGGGAGCTGCTCGTTGCCGTCGAGGCCACCGGCATCTCGTTCGCCGAACAGTCCATGCGCCGCGGCCGCTATTTCGGCCAGCCGGCGTTCCCGTTCACGCCGGGGTACGACCTGGTGGGCACCGTCCTGGCGGCCGGCGACGCCGGCAACGCCGGCCTCGTGGGCCGCCGGGTCGCGACCATGACCAAGACCGGCGCCTGGGCCGGGCACGCGGCTGTGCAGGCCAGGGACAGCATCGTTGTGCCCGACGAGATCAGCTCAGAGGATGCCGAGACCGTGGTGGTCAACGGGGTGACGGCGTGGCAGATGCTGCACCGCAGCGCCAAGGTCACGGCCGGGCAGACGATCCTGCTCTTCGGCGCGAACGGCGGCGTCGGCGGCATCCTGATCCAGCTCGCGCGGCACGCTGGCGTGCGCGTGATCGGGGCGGCCGCATCCCGCCACCACGATGCGCTCCGCGCGGCCGGCGTGATCCCGGTGGACTACAGCGACCCTGACCTGGCCGCCCAGGTGCGTGCGATCGCGCCGACGGGCGTGGATGCGGTCTTCGACAACGTCGGTGGGGCCATGACGCGCACGGCGTGGACCCTCCTTGCGCCAGGGGGCACCCTGGTGACCTATTCGATCATCACCGCGGTCAGCGGAAGTGGGCCCCTGATCATGCCGTTCCTGAAGGCCATCGGCCAGGCGTTGCTGTGGAGCGCCCTGCCCAACGGCAGGTCGGCCACGTTTTACGACCTCTGGGCCGGACACCGCGCCCGGCCGGCACGATTCCGCCGCCACCTCGAGCACGACCTCGGGCAGGTCTTCGCCCTCGTCGCCGACGGCACGATCGTTCCCAACATCGCGGCCCGGTTCCCCCTCGCCGAGGTTGCCGCCGCGTTGACGCTCGCCGAATCCCGCACCCTCAACGGCAAGGTCATCCTGCTGCCGTGACCGGGGGCGTCGGTCCCTATGCCCTATGCCCTGCTGGCGCTGAATAAGTCGTGCATGAGCGCGGTGACTTCGTGCGGTGCCGCGTCGAACGCGTCGATAGCTGCGGCTCGGGGCGCCAGAGTGAGTGCTCAGATGTCGGTGACCCGGGTGATCATCCGCAGGTGCGCCCGCAGCGTGTCGGTGACGCTCACCGCGTCCGGCTCGATGAGCCAGTGCACCTGGATGCCGTCCCAGATGGCGAAGGTGGAGATCGCGGCGTACTCGGCGTCGACGCCGGGCGCCAGCAGGCCGGCATCGGCCAGGCTCTGGAACATTGTGCGGAAGTCACGGCGGGTGCGTTCGGTGCGCACCCGGAAGTATTCGCCGCTGGGATGGTCGGGTGTGGCCGATTCGGCCGACATGATCGCGTACAGGCTGATGGCGCCGGGCACCTGCTCGTTGAGCTCGGCCAGGCGCAGCAGCAGGGCGGGGATCTCGGCGGGGGCGAAGTCGGTGCGTCCGTCTCTGGCTTGCAGGTCGCTGTCTTCCTTGTATTCCAGCACGGCCTCGAGGAGCGCTTCCTTGCTGGGGAAGTGGTGCAGGATCGACGACGGTTCGAAGCCGATCAGGCCGCCGATCTCGCGCAGCGATCCGGCTCGGTAGCCCGAGGTGGAGAAGACCTCCAGGGCGGCGGCCACGATTTCTTTGCGGCGCGCTTCGGTCTTGCGGTACGGGCCGCGCCGCCGCGTCGGGGCGGGTGCAGCGGTCGGTGTGTCCTCGCGTGCGTCCATCTCCGCAGGGTACCTCGTGCGCGTGCGGTGCCCCGAACCGCGGTCGGCTCTTATTGGAGGTTGCCCCTACTTGGCGGCGAGCAGCCGCTCCACCCGGGGCTTCACCTCGGTGGCCAGCAGAGTGAGCGACTCCAGCAGATGCTCCTGCGGTAGCCCGCCGAAGTCGCCCTGCATGAAGTGCCGCATGTGCCCGAGGTAGCCGTGCAGGTGCACGATGCGCTCGGCAACGTCATCGGGGTCACCCACGTAATAGGCACCGGCCCCGTGGCTCTGGGCCAGGAACTGTCGGCGGTCGGGGGCGCCCCAGCCGCGCAGGCGTCCCATTTCCACGTTGAGGTTGTGCCAGCCCGGATAAAACCGGTCCAGTGCCTCCTGCTTCGTCGGTGCGACCAAGCCGAACGTGGCGACGGACACCTTGATATTGCTGGTGTTGCTGTGGTCGGTGTGCCCGGCCTGCGCCGCCGACCGGCGGTACAGCTCGGCCAGCGGTGCGAACCGGTGCGGCTCACCGCCGATGATTCCGTAGGAGATCGGCAGGCCCAGCTTGCCTGCCCGCGCCGACGAGGATGCGTTGCCGCCGGTGGCCAGCCAGATCGGCAGTCGCCCGTTGACCGGGCGGGGCACCACGGCCAGGTTGTCGATCGCCGGCCGCACGGTGCCAGACCAAGTCACGGTCTCGTGCCCGGTCTCAGCAGCGCTGTCGTTGATGGTCATCAACAGGTCGAGCTTTTCGGCGTAGAGCCGGTCGTAGTCGACCAGGTCGTAGCCGAAGAGTGGGAACGTCTCCACGGAGGACCCGCGGCCGGCGGTGATCTCCACCCGGCCGCCGCCGGAGATGGCGTCGGCGGTGGCGAACTGCTGGAAGACCCGCACCGGGTCATCCGTGCTGATGATGCTCGCCGCGCTGCCGAGGATGATGCGGCTGGTCGCGGCGGCGGCCGCGGCGATCATCGCGCCGGGGGAGGAGGCCGGCATGCTCACGGTGTGATGTTCGCCGATGCCGAAGTAGTCGAGGCCGACCCGGTCGGCCGTCACGATGGCGTCGAAGAGGTTGCGGATGGCGGCGGCTGTGCTTCCCGCGCTGCCATCGGGGTTCAACGGGGTGTCGCCGAAGCTGTATGCGCCGATTTCCATGGGTTTGTCCAATGTCTGGTGAAGCTGGGGGTGTGAGCGGGGTGTGGGTGGGCCTCCGCGTAACTGTTCCCGTTCCGGACAATTGCACCCGGCGCACCGGACGCAATTGTCCGCACGGGGAACAGTCGCGCGGGGGAGGGGCGGGGCTGTCGGGCGGGCTGGGTCAGGCGGCCTCGGCCAGGCCGAGTTCGATCGCCAGTTCCGCCGCGGTGTGCCGGCCACCGAAGATCGGCGAGCCCGGCTCGAAGTCGGCGCCGGCCTCGAGCGGGCCGGCGTAGACCGGGTCGAAGCCGAATCGGTTGATGACCTCCGCCACGACGGCGGCGCTCTCGACGTCGCCCGCGATCGCGAGGCCGTGCCGCTCGGGGTCGCCGGCCGGTCGGGCGTCGGTTTCCAGGTCGTGGTAGCCGATGTGGTTGAGCGTCTTCACCAGCCGGGCGTCGGCGAAGTAGGCGGCGACCACCTCGCTGCTGCTGCGGGCATCCGCGGTGAACTCGTGCAGGTTGCCGTCGATCGGCTGCCAGTAGTTCATGGTGTCGATTGCGATCCGGCCGGCCAGGGTGCCCGGGTCGACGGAGTGGAACTTGTGCATCGGCACGGCGAGCACCACGAGGTCGGCGGTGGCAGCCACATCCGCGGCCGTCATCGCCACGGCGCCCGGGGTGACGATGTCGACGATCAGCTGGATGTCGGCGGCCGGGCCGGAGCCGGCGATGTGCACGGCGTAGCCGGCCTTGAGGGCGGTGCGGGCGATGGCGGAGCCCACGCGGCCCGCTCCGAGGATGCCGATCGTGCTGACCATGGTGGCCTTTCTGCAGAGTGCGCGGCGCCCGAGTGCGAGCGCCGATATCCCACGATGGCAAACTCTGCCACCAACCGCCACTCGGGGGTAAGCTACTAATCAATGGTTAGTAATGCACGAACAGGAAGCAGAGCATGAGCGAGTCCACCTTCGCCCTCGATGAGGAAGAGTGCCGCCGGTTCCAGATCTCCGTGGAGCTGGCCGGCCGCAAATGGAGTGCCGCGATCCTGATGGCCGGTGCCCGCGGCGCTCGCCGGTTCTCCGAGTACCGCAGTCTTGTCGACGGCATCTCCGACCGGCTGCTCGCGGCCCGGCTGAAGGAACTCGAGCAGGAGGGCCTCATCGAACGGGACGTGCAGCCCACCACACCGGTGTCGATCAGCTACAACCTGACCCCGTCCGGCCGGCAGCTGATCTCCCTGCTGCACCCCCTGGTCACCTGGAGCCGTACCCGCCAGAGCGCTCAGGTCTCCTAGCCCCGCGTCGTTACTTGGCGCGCCGCAGCAACGCGCCCGTGCTCCACAGCGCCCACGCAATCAGCAGCGGCTGCCCGAACAGCCGGCCGATCCGCTTCCTGTCGGTATCCAGCCCGAACGCATCCTTGTGGTGCACGGCCTGAGCGATGTTGCCGGGGAAGATCGCGGTGAAGAAGGTGGCGGCCAGCAGTCCCACCTTGCCGCGCAGCCCTGCCGGCGCGAACAGCAGCGCGCTACCGAGCGAGATCTCGGCCACCCCAGAGAGCAGCACCGTCGTGTCCTCCTTGAGCGGCACGAACTCGGGCACTTGGGCGCGAAAGTCGTCGCGCGCGAAGGTGAGGTGGCTCGTGCCGGCAAAGACCAGAATGGCGCCGAGCGCGATCCGGCCGATGGTGCGACCCGTGCTTCGGCCGGTGGATGCGGGTGACTGTGTCATGCGGGCTCCCTTATTGATTCAGCGAATCTCGTCGGTTCAGCGACCCGGCGGGCGTGGTTAGCGGATTCCGGCAATTCTTTCCAGGCCGGCGCGCAGGATGAGTTCTTCGGGGTCGGCGAGCAGGTGGTGGTTGAGGTAGAGCCCCTCCAGCCACTCGAGCACCTCGGCCTCAGGCAGGCCCACGGCGTCCCAGTCCACGCCGGGCCGGGCGAGCACGGCCGGCTGGCCGTTGGTCGGGTCGGTCCAGGCGGAGGCCAGGGGCAGGTCGGGCTCCTCGTGCTGCGCGTTCCAGAGCAGAGCGATCGGGTGGTTGGGTCCGTCGATGTGGTCGTGCCCCACGTGTCCGGCGCCCAACCAGGGCAGCATCAGCTGTTCGCCCTCGAGCTCCAGGTCCACAACCTCCAGCTGCACAGGTTCCTCCGGGCTGGTCGCGTAGACGGTAAGCCCCAGCGCGCTCCACTCGGCGGCTTCGGCGGCATCCATGGTGAGTTCTTCGAGCAGCCCGCTGACGTGCTGCACAAACGGCACGGCCCAGGCCAGCAGTGCGGCGGTGTCGGAGCGCGGCCACGGGCTGATGTCGCTGTCGACGCCGTCGGCGTTGTGGAAGTGGTGCTCGGTGCCCTGTTCGGTGACGTCGAAGTGCAGTTCGCCCTCTTCGAAGCCGATGTAGACGGCGGCGCCGTCTTCCAGCCACTGCGCATCCAGAACCGGGAATGCGAAGCGGGGCGGCAGGGGAGGCGCCACCAGGGGAAGCGCACCCAGGTTGAGCACCGCGCAGAACTGCGTGTTGGGCAGGCGAAGGCTGGGGTCTGACACCGGTCTCATCTCCGTGAATCGTGGCGGGCGTGTGCCCATCCATCCAAGTATGGGGCAGGCTGGCGACGGCGCGGATGCTGGCGGGCGCGCGCCGGTTGCAGCGTGTGGTCAGTACCGGGCCAACCGGGTGCGCACCTCGGCAGCGACCGAGGTCAACGCTTCGGTGAAAGCGGTCAGTTGATCGGCATCCAGGCTCGCGGTGGACGAGGCGAGCATCTCGGAGAAGTCGTGGTGGATGCCGCCCATCACGTCGTGCCCGTGCGGGGTCAGCTCCAGGTAGAGGCTGCGGCGGTCGCCGGGATGGTCCACTCGGTGCAGGAGGTCGGCCTCCACCAATCGGCGGGCGATGGCTGTGATCGCCCCGGTGGTCATGCCCAGGTGGTTGGCCAAGTCCTTGGGCATGATGCTCACCGACCTGGCCACCATGAAGAGCGCGCGCAGTTCGGTGGCGCTCACGCCGGCATCCTCGGCGATGCGCTGCCGGTTGGCGTCGAGAGCGCTGACGAACGCCGTTGCTGCGGCCGGAAAGCCGGTGAGGGTGTGTGCGAGCGGTGCGGGTGGGGTCATGGCTTCTCCGGCCGGGGCGGAGCGAGTTGCGTCACTCCCTGTGGGTGAAAAGTATTCTACCGAATCCCTCCCAAACAAGCTGAGAATGTAGTTGAATGACTAAGCAACTTAGTTGCTAAGCGATATCAGGCACCGTCTAACCCCGATGGAGTAGCTCATGATTCCCGACATCCTCTCGCCCGGCCAGTACGACACTGTTTACAATTCCCTCTCGCTGGTGATCGCCGCGCAGCTGTTCACGGCGGTGTTCCTGCTCATCTCCCTGCCGCGCATCCTCCCGCGGTACCGGCAGGCGATCACCGTGGCGATTGTGGTGTGCGGTATCGCCGCGTACCACTACTTCCGCATCTTCGACTCGTTCCGGGAAGCCTTCGTGACCGAGGCAGCCGGTGGTCAGGGCGACTACGCGCAGGCTGCGGGAGCCGGGTTCAACGAGGGCTACCGCTACGTGGACTGGCTGCTCACCGTGCCGCTGCTGCTGGTGGAGCTCATCGCGGTGCTCGCCCTGGCGAGGTCGGTGCAGCGTGGCCTGCTGGTGCGGCTCGTTCCCGCCGCCGCGCTCATGATTCTCCTCGGCTACCCCGGTGAGATCAGCGGCGACAACGGCATCCGTGGCCTGTTCGGGCTGCTCTCCACCATCCCGTTCGCCTACATTCTCTATGTTCTGTTCGTGCAGCTCACGAAGTCGCTGAACAAGCAGCCCGTTGGGGTGCGCAGAATCCTCAGCCAGCTGCGCTGGTTGCTGCTCCTGAGCTGGGGCGTCTACCCGATCGCCTATCTGCTGCCGCTGCTGAACATCGAGGGTGCGGATGCCTGGGTCTTCAAGCAGGTCGGCTACTCGGTAGCCGACATTCTGGCCAAGGCCGTCTATGCGTTGATCATCTTCAGGGTGGCCCGCATCAAGTCCTTCGATGACGACCCCGAGTTCTCCGAGGTCGAGCGCTCCCTCGACGAGAAACCGACTCGCGTCTGAGCCGATTTCCCGCCGCCGCCTCGAGTCGGTCGAGACCTCGCGAGCCGCCTACATCCGTTACCCCAGCTCTGCCGTCCCGCCCACAACCGTGCGGTCGCCAAGCGGCTGCGTAGGCCGGGCGTTGTGGCTGTGCGCGCCCTCGAGCGTGCCGATCTGCTCCGCCGACATCGAGATGGGCGTGCTCAGCACGACCCACTGCACATCCTCGGTGCACGGCGGGGTGGTGAGGCTGCCCGAGTACTCGTAGTTCTCCAGCGACGCCGGCAGCACGGCCGACACATCCAGCGTCACGTCCTCGTCGTCGGCTTCGTGCGTGGCCGCTTCGATGAACGGCGCCAGCGCGTCGGATGCTGCGCCCTCGGTTACCAGGACGCCGAGCACCAGCAGCTTGCCGTCCGCGTCGGCGTTCACCAGGTGTAGTTCGGCCGCGGCGGGCTGGCCGTTCACGGTGTGCTCGGACGGCACGTGCGCGTGCATCTGCTGCAGGCTGTACTCGTCTCCGCCGAAGGTGAGGGTCTCGCCCTCCCCGTCGGACTCGAACTCCATGGCGTGCCCGGAGTCGAAGACGTCGCCGTCCGTATCCTCCGCGCTCAGCTCGATGCTGGTGCTCGGCGCGGGCACGGTGGCCGGCAGGTCGATGGGGGACTGGTCGGTGCCCGCCGCGCAGGTCTCGAAGCTGGAGTCCACGTCTGCCCACGAGGCCGGGCCGGTGTCGCCGTCGTACGACCAGTGTGCCGGCTCCGCTGCGGGCGTCGCGCTCGGTTCTGTCGCGGGCCCTGCGCATCCGACCAGGGTGACGGCGGCCGCCGTGAGAGCTGAGGTGACGAGCCAGGATCGTGCGGACATGGGAACTCCTAGAACTGCATAGACGACGCCGCACCGAACATGCGGCGTGACCACCCTCCAACGAGGGTCGTCTTCCCGAATCATCCTCTGTGGCCACCGGGCGAACTGCAGCGGTCGCAGGGCCAAAGGCCCGCCGGCAGCGTTGTAAGGGGCCCCGGGCGGACGGTGAGTTGCCACGTGAGGCCCTGTCCGTGACTCGCGATGGGCCTCAACTGCCATCTCACGGCGCTGTCGTCGGGTGAGTTGCCAGTTGGGGCCGATTCGCATGTCGCGAAGGGACCTCAACTGGCAAGTCAGCATCCCGCGCGGGCGTCAGGCGGCCGCCAGCTCCGCTCGGGTGGGCGGGTTGGCGCCGGGCCGCGACACCGTAATGGCCGCGGCATCCGCGCTTCGTCGCATGATCTGCTCAAGCAGCCCCAGGGGCAGCTCGCGCAGGTCATCGCGGCGGTCGGCACCGATGAGGTCGGCCTCGAGCAGCCCGTCGATGAGCGCGCCCATGAAGGTGTCGCCGGCGCCGACGGTGTCGACCACGGTCACGAGCGGGGCCACGATCGACACCCGGCCCGCGGCGGTGAGCGCGAACGCACCATTCCCGCCGCGGGTGACCACCACAACGGCTGGCCCCGCGGCCAGCCACGCGGACGCCGCGTCGGCCAGGCTCCTATCGGGCTGCAGCCAGCGCAGGTCTTCGTCGCTGACCTTCACCACATCGGCGAGCCGCACGAGCTGCTCCATTCGCGCCCGGGCCGCCGCGGCGTCGTCGATCAGGGCCGGGCGGATGTTCGGGTCGAAGGTGATGGTGGCCGTCGCACGCCGGTCCTGCACCAAGCGGGCAACATCCGAGGCACCCGGCTCGAGCACCGTGGCGATCGACCCGATGTGCACAAGATCGGCTGGGCCCGCCAGCGAGCCGTCGATCGACCAGGCCAGGTCGAACTCGTAGCTGGCGGCGCCGGTCGCATCCAGCACCGCGGTGGCGGTGGAGGTCGACCCGGCCGCGCTCGCCGTGACCCGCACGCTCGACGCCTCCAGCCATCCCCGAGCTATGCAGTGCCGCTCAGTGCGGACTGTAGGGATCGGATGTTTGCTCCGAGAACACCAGAGGCAAGTAGCCCAGTACCGAGCGGTCCGGACGAATCCTCCCCGAGTAGTGGCAATTGTCGGAGAGCGATCTTCACGGCCTGATTCATGTTGGCCACCTGCCACGCAATCTCAGCTGCAGCTCCGCCATCGGGGGCTGCCAACTGGGCCGCTTTAGCCGCGTAGGCAGCAGCGCCGAGGGCGTGCGCGCCCATATGCGCGACACCGGACGCTTGGCCGGCCGCCCAGGCTGCCGCTTTGCCGGCGGGGGAAGCGGCGGCCTGGGCAGCACGGCCCGCGACGAAGCGCCGACGAATCTCGCCTGCCGTGTCCAGCTCTCCGCGGGCGAAAGCTCGGGCGCGCTCGATTCCATCCCGTGCTCGCTCGTCGCCTGGTACCTCCTGCTCGAACAGGGGCAGAACGCGTTCAGCGCAATCCGCGGCCCAAACGGCGACGACTCGGCGGTCGTTCTCGCTCAATGATTGTGGGGAGAGCATGCTTCATCTTTGCACTTGGTCCCAGAATTGCATCGCCTACGGAGGCGACAGGTCAGCGGTACTGCGGGCGTGGTCAGATTCGCTTCGCGGTGGAGATTACGACCCCAGGCGCACTGCGGTGACCGCGCGATCGTAGAGAGCCGCGAGATCGCCCACGCCGCCGCCAGTGACCCAGAGCTCCCCTGCCACGTCCAGGCAGGTGATCGCGCTGGCGACGATCGCGGCGGGCGCCGGGTCGTACACGTCGTCGGCTAGTCCGAGACGCCTCCGGATGTCGGGTACCAACAGCGTCTGCCAATGCAGGTGCTTCTCGATACTGCGCGCTCGTAGCGAGGGCGTCCCGTACATCATCGTCGCGATTTTCAGCGTGACACCGGGGTCGACTTCAAGCGCATCCACGGCGTGCAAAGCCTGCCGAAGAGCTTCCCAAGGCCCGACGGTCTGTGGCACCTTCTCGAGCGCTTCCCGCATGAGTTCGCCTTGGCCCGCCAGGTCGCCCAGCACGATGTCTTCCTTGGTGCCGAAGTAGCGGAAGAACGAGCGCCGCGAGATGCCGGCCGTCGACGCGATCTGATCAATCGTCGTCTGGTCGAAACCCTGATCCAGGAACAGCCGCATAGCAGTGCTCGTGATCTCGGCGTAGGCCGACTGACGGGATCGCTGCCACAACGTCGGCTCAGTGCTCATGTCAGCATCGTAGCCTAAATGCCTGCTTGACACTGAGTGCCAGGTGGGCATACATTCTCACCGGACGCAGATCGCGCCCACACTCACGAATATTGGAGCTGCTCGTGCCCGCACTGGACTATCCCAGCCACACCATCCTGATCACCGGAGCGTCATCCGGTATCGGCGCGACCTTTGCCCGTTCCCTGGCTTCTCGCGGCGCCAACCTCGTGCTGGTCGCCCGCCGCCGGGATCGACTCGACGCACTCGCCACCGAGCTCACCAAAGCCCACGGCGTGACCGTCACCGCGATCACCCAGGACCTTGGCTCGTCCTCGGTAGGCGTCCGGCTCGCAGATGCGGTGGCAGCGGCAGGGCTCCACGTCACCGGCATCATCAACAACGCCGGTTTCGGCACCTTCGGCGACTTCGTCGAGGAAGACCCCGACCGCCTTGCTCTCGAGATCGCCGTCGACGTCAGCGCACCCGTCCAAATTAGCTCCGCGTTCCTGCCCGACATGGTCAAGGCGGGCACAGGGTTCCTGATCAACGTCGCCAGCATGGCTGCCTACACACCCACCCCGAGGATGGCCGTCTACGGTGCGGCGAAAGCGTTCGTGCTGAGCTTCACGGAGTCCCTCTGGGCAGAGACCCGCGCATCAGGAGTCACCGTCTTCGCGGTCTCGCCCGGCGCCACGAGCACCGAGTTCAACGCCGTCGTCGGCACCGATGACGCCACCGCGGGAGCCCGGATGCGCACACCGGACGACGTCGTGGCCACCGCGCTCGCCCACCTCGACCGGCGCAACCCGGGCCCGAGTGTGATCGATGGCTCCTCCAACCGGGTCGGCGCGAACATCGGCCGAGTGATGAGCCGACGCGGAACCGTCACGATGATGCACCGACTCACCGACCCCGCGCGCCGTAACCGCACCGCCGCGGCGAGATAGCGCGGGGGAGTCAGGTGGCGCACCCGCTACTTTGTAGGTAAACACGGGAGATTCGGTGAATTCGAGAAACAGTTGGACGCTGAGTCGTCTTGCGTGGATCGCGATCATCGCATTGGAGTTTCTCAGCCACCTGATTTTTCAGTGGTTCGGCTGGTCGGGGGACGTGGCGTTCAACGCTGAGTTGGTGGTTCTCGCAATTCTCGTGCTCATTCTGGGCCCTGCTTCCGGTGCGCTGGTCTACTTCGGTCTAAGTCGGGTGCCGGCCAGAGCTCGAATTCGCGAACTCAAGCAGCAACGGTCTGCGATCGTCCTAGACGCGGATATGGATGCCGCCTTCCGCCGGTGGATCGGGACTCGGGCCGACCGCACGCGTACTGTGCCGGTGAAGGTGTCGCGCTTTGGCGTGGCGTTGACAGCAGATAGTGAAGGAATGAGGGTCTGGGCTGGCGCCGGGAGAACGCCGGTCAGAGTTGCCTCGGTGCGGTGGGCCGAGATCGACCGGATCTTGCCTCCGAAAGCCATGGACTTCATTGGTGCTGACTCACCGCAGACCGCCATGACGTTGAAGTTTGTGTCGCCCGAACCTGATCTGCGAGTGCTGCTCTTCATCCCGTCCCAGGTGGCGCAGACCGGTCAGTACAAGGACATCGTGCAGGTCGTGAAGGTCTTGGAACAACTGCGGATGGAATCAACCGTTAGGTAAGTAGCGCTGTCTTGGGCGGTTTGCTGGAGGAACTCCTTGCCGGCAATACCCGTTTGGTGCGAATGTGAACGTGTGATTGGCGGCTTTCGCAGGTATGGTCACGAGGTTTCGACAAGCTCAACCAGCGAGAAACAAGCTCACGAGGTTTCGACAGGCTCAACCAGCGAGAAACATGGTCACGAGGTTTCGACAAGCTCAACCAGCGAGGCGGGGACGTCTCAGATTGTGGAGAAAACGATATGCGCAAACTGACCGCAGGCCTCTTTTACTCCGTTGACGGGGTCGTGGAGTCGCCGAACCTCTGGCAGTTCGACAGCTTCGACGCCGAGATGGGCGAGGAGATGGGCGCGGTGATCAGCCGCGTCGACACTGTGCTGCTCGGCCGGGTGGGCTACCAGGAGTGGTCGGGGTACTGGCCGAACGCCGACGCCGACGACCCGTTCGGCAGCTTCATCACCCCGGTACAAAAGTTCGTCGCCTCCCGCACCCTCACCGGGGACCTCGAGTGGCAGAATTCCCAGTTGATGGATGCGCCGCTGGAGGAGTTCGTCACCGCGCTCAAGCAGACCGAGGGCGGCGAGATCAGCGTCATGGCCAGCATCTCGCTGGTGCGGCAGCTCTTGTTCGCCGGCCTGCTGGACTCGCTGACGCTGATGATGCACCCGGTGGTGGCGGGGCAGGGCCGGCACCTCTTCGAACCCAGCGATCCCACCACCAAACTGGTCCTTCAGAATTCCCGTGTGACCAGCAAGGGCAACACCATCCTCAGCTACGGGCTCCGCACCGACTAGACCGCCAGACGGGCGTGGTTGGATGGGTGCGAGAGGCGGTGCCCATGATCGAAGCCCTGTCAACGCGGGAGGCTTACCGCAATGCCTGGATGACCGTGCGCGAGGATGTCGTGCGCCGACCGGACGGGTCCACAGGGATCTACGGGGTCGTCGACAAACCCGACTTCGCCATCGTCGTGCCGTACACCGACGATGGGTTCTGGCTGGTCGAACAGTTCCGCTACCCCGTCGGGCGCCGGGCCTGGGAGTTCCCGCAGGGCTCCTGGCCGGCAGAGAAGGGCGGCAGCCAGGAGGACCTGGCCCGCGCCGAGCTGCAGGAGGAGACCGGGATGCGCGCCGCCGACGTGCGCCACCTCGCGCACTTCTACAGCGCCTACGGCCACAGCAGCCAGGGCTGCGACCTCTACCTGGCCACCGCCCTCACGCCCGGTCCGCCGGACCGCGAGATCACCGAGCAAGACATGGTGCACCGCTGGTTTAGCGAAGACGACTTCCGCCGCATGATCCGCGACGGCGAGATTGTGGATGCGGCGACCATCGCCGCGTACACCTACGTGGTGCTCGACCGGCAGGCTTGAGCTTTGGGGGCCGAGAGCGTGGGCCTGCGCGCCGCCGACCTGCTCGCCGGGCCCCGGGGCCGTCGGCTCTGCCTGGAGACGATGCTCACTCTGCGAGATGCCGAGACGGCGGCGACGGAGGAGCTGCGTACAGCCGTCTTCTTCGCCGCCTACGACCTCGACCCTGAGCGGGGAATGTCGCGAGTGCTCTTCGGTGCGGGCGTAAATCAGCGCGCGGAGGTGCCACTCGCGCCGACACCGCAGGAGGTCGCTCGACTTCTGGACGCGGCGCCCCTGCCGGATCTCGACGCGAGCACCCTGCTCTCCGCGCTCGCCACCGTGGTGGACACCGCGAGGTACTGGCAGGAACCGGACGGCGAAGATGTTCTCGCCGGAACGCCGGAGGTGCGCGCGGCGCTCGCCAGGGTGGCTGAGGCCATCGCCGCCGCTCGCGGCTGCGTCTGGTGGGCCGGCCCGATGCAGGACCGCGAGCAATGGGTGGTCACCTTCGCCGACCTGCCGCACATCCCGCGGCCGCCGGCGCGCACGGCGCGGGAGATCCTCGACCGCTGGCAGGGCCTCCAGCTGGAGGAGGAGGCCACGGCCCAGCGCGATCGCCCCGCCGACCCCGCCGCGAGGTTCAGCGGCACCTGGTGGTCACGACCCGCCCTTGGCCTGATGGGCACGACACGTGCGCTGCCGGGCCACGGGCCGATGGGTCTCCGATTTGTCGAAGATGGGCTCGGCTGGGAGTCGGCCACGGTCGAACGAGTGCACCTCCCGGCGGATGCGCGCATCTTCGAGATCGACGGCGCCGCGGCGTGGACGGATCTGGTGGACCGCTACCCGCTGGAGGTCACGGCGTCCCGACGGCACGACTGGTACCGGATCACGGGACGGAGCGGCACCTGGGTCATCCCGGACTGGTCGCGAGTGCGGCACGACTACGACGCCGTGCACCTGACTGTGGGCGGTTATCTGAGCGCGGCCGGAACGGGCATCCGTCTCGACGATGACCGCGCGACCGTGCTCGCCGGGTGGGACCCCGACGCCACCTACTGGTTGCGGGACCTGGACCGACACGAGTCGACCGCGGCGGAGTGGCACCTCGACGACGCGGACGGTGCGTGGCGGCCGTGGCCCGGAGAGCGTCACGAGGCCTGAGCCGAGACGACCGGTCTGGACTAGAAGTGCGTCAGGCAGTGGGCCGGTCGCTCCACGGCGAAGAGCCGGGCAGCCAGGAACGCTGCTCCCGCGGAGTGCTCGTGCACCGTGCCCGCCGCGGCCAGCGTCACCGGGTTCACCGCGCCCAGGTAGATGGAGGAGAGCGCGGCGATGTCCAGTTCCAGGTCGGGCGCCGCGGCGGATGCGCTGACCCGCGCGGTGCCGTCCCGCACCTCGAGTGCGAAGGTGCCTGCCGTGAGACCCAGGCCGTCGGTGACTGTGAGAACGAGGGTGCCGTCGGCGGCGAACTGACGCGCTTGAAGTGCCTGGGGTACATCGAGGATGCGCAACCAGAGCAGGTCTCGCGGGTTCGACGCCGCCACGCAGCGCGAATCGGTGAGGGCCCAGGTGAGCGGGTTGTCCACCGGTGCCTCGTTCCAGGTGATGCGCTCCACCAGGTCGATGGCCGCCAGGTACTGCCAGAGCTCCAGGTAGGCCGCCGGAGTGGCGGCAACGAGGTCCACGATCTCCATCGTGGCGGGGGTCTTGTCCCAGCCGCCGAACCGGTAGGAAACATAGCCGTCGACCGTGTTCTCGCCTGTGTTCTCGCCCGTGCCTCCAGGCGCGTAGTGCAGCGCAACCTTCACCTTGGTATCCGGGCCGCCCTCGCGACTCGCTGTTCCTGCGGCCAGCTGGCGATAGAACTCCTGCCGGCCGATGGATCCCGGCTGGGCACCGTGCACCCGGTTGAAGATCTGGGGTGCCAGCTCGAGAAGCACGGTTGGGTCGGCGACCTCCACAGTTCCCACCGGCACATGGCTGAGCCGGAACTTGGCACCGGTGTCAACCGTGATGCTCTGCTCCGCGGTGGCCACACCAAAGCCGAATCGGGCATAGATCGACGCCTCGGATGCGGTGAGGGCGGCGATCGCGATGCCGCTCTCCTTGGCCAGGGCGAGGTCTTCAGTCATCATGCGGCGCAGCAGTCCGCGCCGCCGGTGCGAGGTGCGCACGGTCACGCCGGTGATCAGGTGCGCATCCAGCAGCCGGCCGAACCCGATGTTGAGCGTGCTGGGCTGGGTGCCGAACGTGGCGACAGGCACCTCACTGCCCAGCGAATGCGGTGCCGGCTGACCGGTTTGGTAGACGCCCGTGAACACGGCGCCGTCTATGCGGCTTCTGGCAATGGACTCCTGTATCCGCTCGTCAGTGCTGCGCTCCTCATGGAACCCGAAAGAGACCGCTTTGTCCCAGGCCGTCGCTTCGGGGTACCCGGGCTCGCCAGGGGCTGCCGGCTCGAACCGACGGATCTCGTACTCTGCATTCATCGGGGACATGCATCCGAGTTTAGGGAACCCCCTCTCGAACCACCCGATGAACGTTTAGAACGGCGGGTTCTCCGGCACCGGAGGCGACGGGCGCCGCTTCGGCTGATGCTGAGGCATCAGATAGGTGTTGTCGGCGGGGCGCTTCCGGGTCGTCGGGCCCACCGCCGGCGGCAGCGGCCGGGGTGGTCCCATCGGGTTGGCCGGGTCGGTGCGGTAGCTGCGGTTGCCGGGCGAGGTCCAGAGCAGGATCCCGCCGGGTTCCTGGGTAACCCGCCACTGGGAGAGGTGTTTGAGCCGGTGGTGGGGCTCGCAGAGGTGGGCGAGGTTGTCGCTGTCGGTTCCGCCGCCGTCTGCCCAACCCTGGGTGTGGTCGACGTCGCTCCTGACGGCGGGGCGGGAGCAGCCCGGGAACCGGCAGGTTTCGTCGCGTATCCGGAGCCATTTCTTCATGGCCTTGGTGTTCTTGTACTGGGTTGTGCCGAGGGAGAGCACCACTCCGGTCTCGGGGTGGGTGAGCAGCCGGGTGAAGCTGGGCGCGTGCGCGGCGATCTCCCGTGCGGCCTCGGGTGAGATCGGCCCGTAGCCCTCGAGGGAGGCGGGCTCCTCGTCCAGGCCCAGCAGGGTGAACACCGATACCGTGACCATCACCGTGCCGCGAATCCCGGCGCCCAGGCCGTCGGGCGTGATGCCGTCCAGCAGGAGAGCGCGGGTGAGGTCGGCTCGAAGCTGGTCGCGGGAGCGCTTCTTCTGCTCCTCATCCGCGTCGGCGGCCGGCCCTGTGCTCGAGGACGCCGATTCGCTAGCCTTTTTCAGGTTCACGGCCATCGAGTCGATGCGGTCGTAGGCGGCTGTGGTGTCGTGGGCGGTGCCGTACCAGTGCAACCAGCCCATCCCATCCGGTGCGGCCTCCCAGTATGTGCGGCGTTCGGCGAAAGCGTTCGTGGTGCGGGTCACGATTGATTCGGGATGCTGCCTCTCCCGCAGTCGGCGGGCCTTGTCGGTGAACCGTCCCAGCGGCATCGTCTTCGCGGCTGGGAGGACGGCTTCTTCGAATGCGGCCTGGTCTTCGTCCGGCAGGGTGCGCATCTGGTCGACGAGCGCCAGGGCGTGCCGGTGGCTGATCTCCCCGGCGGAGAGGGCTTCGAAGGTGGCCGGGGCGCACATCAGCCAGAGCGACTGGTCCATCATCCGTTCCACCGTGCGCTCGGCCACGCGCAGGAGGCAGGCGGTCTCGCTCACGATGGTGCGGCGGGCCACGTCCCGGTCGTCCCAGCGGCTGTAGGCGGCGGCGCGGGCCTGGTCCTCGGTCATGCTGGCCGCGTCCAGGTCGGACTGCCGGATGCTCTCCGGGTTGCCGTGCAGCCGGGAGGAGACTTGCGGGTCTTCGCTCCAGCACTGCAACTCGACGAGGAGTTCGGCCTGCCGGGCCTGCGCCTGGGCGATGGCGCGGGCTTCGGCCGCGATCAGTTCGGTGCGGCGGACCAGCTCCGTGCGAACGAGTTCGTCCAGGGTCAGGTTCGGGACGTACGGATCGCCAGGGTCGGGTTCGTGGGGTTCGGTCTCGTGGGGTTCGGTCGGGTCGGCAGGAGCGGGGGTGGACCCAGGTGGAGCGGACTCCGGAGAGTGATGGTCATCATCCGGAGCGGGCGGTGGTGCCTGGTCGGGGCTACTCATAATGAGATCGTCTCACCTACCACCGACATCGCACCCGCCCGTCGGCGCGCCCGGGAGCACCCATCAGCGAGCCGTGAGAAAAGCCCCAAAAACCCCGAATTTTCGGGGTTTAGCTCACGGCTCGTGAGGGTGTCAGGCGAGCGCGGCGAGGGCTTCGCGCGCTCGCTTCATTGACGTGCTCAGGCCCCACCGCTCGGTCAGTTTCTGCAGCTCGGCGGCCTGCTCGGGCGTGGTCGGGCGGATGCGGGCGTCGAACGCCGGTAGCTTCAGGTCGCGCACCACATTCACCACCTTCGGTGCCACCTGCAGGTAATCCGCGGCGGCCAGAATCTTTGCCCGCGCGGATGCGCCGAGCGCCGTGCCCGGGTCGGCGGCGGCCGCGACGATGCCGGCCAGGTCGCCGAAGTCGGCCAGCAGCGTGGCCGCGGTCTTCTCGCCCACCCCGGCCACACCGGGCAGCCCGTCGGAGGCGTCGCCGCGCATGGCGGCGAAGTCGGCGTATTGCGCCGGGGTGACCCCGGTCTTGGCCGTGAGGGTGGCGTCGGTGAGAATCTCCAGCCGGGCCATGCCGCGGCCGGTGTAGATCACCCGCACGTCGCGGGAGTCGTCAACGAGCTGGAAGAGGTCGCGGTCGCCGGTGATCACATCCACCGGGATGGATGCGTGCGAGGCGAGGGTGCCGATCACGTCGTCGGCCTCGTGCTCGGCGGCGCCGACGATCGGGATGCCGAGCGCGGTGAGCACCTCCCGGACGATCGGCACCTGCGGGCTGAGCAGGTCGGGCACGTCCTCGATCGACGGGTCGGCATCCGTCGTGGGCCCTGCATTGGAGGCGGACACAGCGGCCACTCGATGGGTCTTGTAGGTAGGGATGAGGTCGACCCGCCACTGCGGCCGCCAATCGTCGTCCCAGCAGGCCACGATCTCGGTGGGCTGGAACTCGGTGGCGAGCCGGGCGATCATGTCGAGCAGCCCGCGCACGGCGTTCACCGGCTCCCCGGTTGGCGCCCGAACGGTGTCGGGAACCCCGTAGAACGCCCGGAAATACAGGGCGGCGGTGTCGAGGAGCATCCGGCGTTCGGGTTGAGTGGTCACGGCGGCATCCTGCCACATCGGGCTCGCGCGATCCAGACTGAAGCTTGGCAGCGCAGCCCGGTCAGTCGTAGATGACTGCGCCGCCGTCGCGCTTGAGCGCTGCCAGGCCGTCTCGCATGGCCTGCAGGTTCTCGGGCGAGTGGCCCACCCAGTCGGTGAGCTCGCCGATGACCTTCACGGGCTCCCGGGTGCGGAACGAGTGCGTGGGATTGCCCGGAAACTTCTTGTCGGTCACGTTGGGATCGTCTTCGAGGGCGCCCAGCGGTTCGACGATGTAGATGCGCCCACGGCCGGCCCCCAACGCCAGTTCGGCGCCCCACGTCGCGGCATCCAGCGTGGCCGTCACATAGACGTAGTTCGTGACGCGTCCGGCTTCGAAGTTGGATTCACGGCCGGGAACGAGGAGGTCGCCCACGGCCAGGTCGGCTTTTGTGCCGTGGAAGAGCGCACCCGTCTCGTGCACCTCGAACGGTATCGGTTCGCTAGTCATGCTTTCCCCATCTGGTTCACCCTGGGATTTTAGGCCAGTCGAACGGGGCGCGCCCGTGAGTCGGATGGAGGCGGTCAACTCCGATGCAACTTATCGTGCAATGCAGCATATGCTGTTGTGCATGGCAACTGATGTGGGAACGCAACTCCGCAAGGGGGTGGTCGAATACTGCGTGCTCGGCCTGCTCCAGGGCGCCCCGACCTACGGCTGGAAAATCTCGGAACGACTGGTGTCGCTGGGGCTGATCGGCAGCATCGGAACGTTGTATCCCTTGCTCAGCCGGTTGCGCGACCAGGGCCTGATCATCGCGCAAGCCGACGAGTCGGATTCGGCGCGGCCGCGCAAGTACTACAGCCTCACGCCTGCCGGCCGAGAGCAACTCGGCCTGTTCCGGGCGCAGTGGCAGCCGTTCTCCGATGCGGTCAGCACCATCATCGCAACCCCCACAGCAACTCCCACCGCAACTCCCAATAAAGAGGAATGACCCATGACCACCAACGATTCGTTCAGTGATCCGGCCCGTCGATTCCTCGAGGAGCTGTCGAACGCCCTGTTCGCCGTGCCGCCGGCATTGCGCACCGAGATCCTGTCAGAAATCTCCGGCGAGCTTGCCGGCCTCGACGCGGATGCGGCCCGGTCGCGCATTGCCGAACTCGGCGATCCCCGGGCCATCGCGGCAGACCTGGCCGCCGAAGCCCAGCCGCCCGGCGCCCCGGTGGTGGTGTCCAAGGCCTACCCCACCGCTGCCGCCATCGTCTTGACGGCCGGGTGGTACGTCATTCCGATCGTCGGCTGGATCGTGGGTCTCGTCATGATCGGAGCCTGCGCCCGGTGGGCCGCGCAGGTGCGTGTCGCGGCGATGGTCGCATCCGTGGTCGCTGCCGTGATTGCGGTTCTGGCGCTGCTCCTGCTGCGCGGCACCGACGCGTGGATTCTCGGACTGGCGGTGTTTCTCGTCGTGCCGCTGCTCGCCAATATCTTCGTGGGCAGCTATCTCCGACGCGAATGGGCGGCCCCGGCGACAGCCAGGCCGGCTACCGCCTGATCGACCGCGGCTCAGGCTGCGGGCAGCCTCGACAACGCTGTGAGCAGCGGCTCCTGCCGGCCGGCCAGGCAGATGCGGATCCAGCCCTCGCCGCCGGCCCCGAACGCGGTGCCGGGCGCGACGGCCACGCGCTGGGTCAGCAGAAAGTCCTCCGCCCAGGCGGCCACATCGCCGTTCGAGGCGTGGGAGACGTTGATCCACAGGTAGAAGGCACCGCCGGGGCGGTGGTAGCCGATGCCGCGGGCATCCAGAGCCGCGCACGCCGCGTCGAGGTTGCTCCGATAGTGCGCACGCGCATCCGCGATCGCGGACTGGTCGCCCTCGATGGCTGCGACGGCGGCGAGCTGCGCGGGCAGGTTCACGCAACTCACGATCGCCTCCTGGGCGGCGCGGAACGTGCCGGCCACGCCGGGCGGGGTGACCAGGTATCCGACCCGCACGCCGGTGAGCGCGTAGGTCTTGGAGAGGGAGTAAACGCTGAACACCCGGTCGCTGCTATCCAGGCTGGCGACGCTTGTGAAGGCACCGTCGAAGGTGAAGTACTCGTAGACCTCGTCGCTGATCACCCAGAGGTCGTGCCGGGCGGCGAAATCGAGCAGCTCGCCGATCACCTCCGGCCCGTAGACCACGCCGAGCGGATTGGACGGGCTGTTGATCAGCAGCACCCGGGTTCGCGGGGTGATGATCTGCTCGAGCTCGGCGATCGCGGGCGCGAACCCGCGCTCGGCGGTGAGCCGGTACGACACCGGAACGGCGCCGACGAGCCGGGCCGCCATCGCGAAAGTGGCATAGCCGGGGTCGGGAATGAGGATCTCGTCGCCGGCATCCAGCGTGAGGCACATCGCCATGTGCAGGGCTTGCGAGCCGCCCGCGGTGATGTGCACCTGGTCTTCGTCCACGGCGTAGCCGTTGTGCGCGGCGAGCTTGCCGACAAGCGCGGAGCGCAGCAGCAGCAGGCCGCTGTTCGGGCTGTAGCCGGTCGCGTCGTTCTCCCACGCCCGCGCGCCCGCGGCCAGGATGTGCGGTGCCACCCGCGCCTCGGGTTCGCCCACGCTGAGCTGGATCACATCGTCGAACGCGGCGGCGAGTTCAAAGATGCGGCGGATGCCCGACCCCGGGATGGAACGCGCCGTGGACGATATCTGGGGCATGGGACTCCAAGGTCTGGCCGGGCAGTGGGTAGGGATGGCCGTGGGCAGGGATGGCCGTGGGGATGGTGGAACAGGCAGATGAGGGCCACGCTTATTGTCTCAAAGACGATTACAGCGACAGACGAAGGGTTCAGTGATGCCCGACCCCGCTCCGCGCACCCCGGAGGAGCCCAGCCCGGCTCCGGACGGCCGCACCGAAACCCCCACCGAGCAATTGGACCGGAACTGGGCCGAGCTGCTCCAGGAGCTCCGGGTGATCCAGACCGGCACACAGATCCTCACCGGCTTCCTGCTCGCCGCGGTCTTCCAGTCCCGCTTCGCCGATCTGGATGCCTTCCAGCGCGACACCTACCTCGTGCTGGTCGTCACCTCCATCGTCACCACGCTGGTCGGGCTGGCGCCGGTGAGCCTGCACCGGGTGCTGTTCCGCCGGCAGGCCAAGGACACCATCGTGCGGTACACCGACTACTTCGTGCAGGCGACACTTGCCGGAGTAGCGATCACGGTCGCCGGCATCGGGCTGCTGATCTTCGACCTCGTGCTCGGCCGGGCCTGGGGAGTGGCCTTCGCCGCCTTCATCGTCCTGGTGGTGCTCGTGATCTGGATCGTGGTGCCGCGTCGAATACGTCGCAAGCACTGACCGGTGCCGGTGCCGACTACCGGCTAAGAGGCTTTGCTCAGGCGCGGTCGGGAAGACTGGGGAACCAGTCAATTGAAGGGCCTCCTGTGAGCAATCTCCAGCGCATTCTGAACATGGCATCGAAAGCCCTCGACAAGTCGGGGCAGTCCTCCACGAACGGCTCAGGCAAGACGGACTGGCGCGACCTGGTGCGCACGGCGGCCGACAAGGTCACCGGCGACACCCGGCCGGCCGCTGCAACTCAGCCGTCCGCCGCAACTCAGCCGCCAGCAGCAGCTCCGCTCGCGGCCGCCACGCCTCAGCGCGCCGCAGCCACACCCCAAAACGCCGCCATCCCAGCGGATGCGGCGGCCATCGCCCGCTACGACTACCTCCTGAAGACCGCGCAGCCGGAGCAGCTCGAACAGGTGCACCGCGACGCCTTCGCCCGGCTCACTCCCGCCCAGCGCGAGCAGGTCAACGCGCAGCTGCGCGCGGAGCTGCCAGCCACCGAGCAGCCGGCGTCGGCGGAACCCGCCGACCTCGCGCGCGCGGCAGCCAGGGGCGAAGCGCACAACCCCGGCTTCCTGCGCTCGCTGTTCGCCAAGCCCGCCGCACAGGGCGGCGCCGGCGCGCTTGCCGGAGTCGGACTCGGCGCTGTCGCCGGAGCCGGTCTGGGCGCGGCCGGCGGACTCCTCGCCGCCGTCGCCGGTGGCGCCGTGCTCAGCAGCGTGGCCGCACCGATCCTCGAACAGGCCGCTGGGCTCGGCGTCGACTTCGACAGCCTGGCCGGTGGCCTCGGCGACCTCACCGCCGGCGCCGAGGACTACGCCAGCGGCCTGGGCGACATCGCCACGGGCGCAGAGGACTACGCCGGTGGGGTCGGCGAGCAGCTGACCGAGGCCGGGTCGAACTTCGACGCGTCGAGCCTCACCGACCTGGCCTCGAACTTCGAGATCCCCGGGCTGGGCGACCTCGGCCGGTTCTTCGGCCGCGAGAGCTGAGGAAGCGCGGCTCCGAGTAGAGCGGCCAGTGGTCTTCAGTTCATTCGCCATTCGTTGGTGTTATATAGGGAACATGGACCAGCCGACTGACTCCGACACCCCGGCCACGAACCCGAACCACAAGGCCAAGAAGATTCTGGCCGACGCCGACCGCAGAGACGACGAAGCCGACGTCCGAGACGCCGAATCTGACAAGCGTGCAGAAGCCGCCGACCTCAAGGCCTTCCTCAACGTCGGGGAAACCTATTCCGGCCACGGTGAACGCCGCGCCGCCGCGATCGACCGGTCCCACTCCAAGAGCGATCGCGAATCATCCGCCGACGACCGGGCCCAGCTCGCCGAACAGGTGGAAGAGGCCGAAGAGTAAGGAGCGCCAGCATCGGCTCGGTGCAGGACGCCCCGTAGCACGGGGCCCGCAGTATGGTCGAGGACATGCCGAACGCTGAGCGTCGCCCCGAACCGTTCACCACGCAGACCGACCCCGCCGCGCTGGCGGACCTCCGCGCCCGCCTGCGGGCCACGCGCTGGCCGGATGCGCCGGAGGACGCCGGCTGGGCCCTCGGCACCGACCTCGACTGCCTGCGCGACCTCGTCGGCTACTGGGCCGACGAGTTCGACTGGCCGGCAGCGGAGGCCGCACTCAACCGGTTACCCCGGTTCCGAGCCCAGGTCGGCGGGCTGGGCATCCACTTTGTGCATGCCCGTGCCGTTGCGCCCACGGGGCCCGTGTTGCCGCTGGTGCTCAGCCACGGCTGGCCGGATTCTTTCTGGCGCTACTCCAAGGTGATCCCGCTGCTCACCGACCCGGGTGCACACGGCGGCGACCCGGCGGATGCGTTCGACGTGATCGTGCCCGACCTGCCCGGGTTCGGCTATTCCGACATCCCTACCGGGCCTGCGCTCAACTCCATTGAGGTGGCCGGGCTCTGGGCAGAACTCATGGGCGGTCTCGGCTACGCCCGGTTCGGTGCGGCCGGCGGCGACATCGGCAGTCACGTGAGCCGCTACCTCGCCCTCGACCACCCCGACAAGGTCGTGGCCGTGCACCGCACCGACGCCGGCCTGGCCGTCTTCGACGGCGACCTGGCAGATTTGGCCCCGGAAGAACGCGACTGGTTGCAGGGCGGTGCGGCCTGGGGTGCGGCGGAGGGTGCCTACGCGGCCATGCACCGCACCAAGCCGCAGACTGCCGCGTTCGGGCTCACCGACTCGCCGGCGGGCCTGGCCGCCTGGATCGTCGAGAAACTGCGGGCCTGGAGCGACTGCGACGGCGACCTCGAGAGCGTCTTCAGCCGGGACGAGATCCTCACCAACCTCACCATCTACTGGTTCACGGGCACCATCGGGTCGTCGATGCGGATGTACAACGCGAACGCCGCCATCCCGCCCGCTCAGCTCGCCCGCCGGGTGGCGGTGCCGTCGGGCTTCGCGATCTTCCCCGGCGACCTGGTGCGCCCGCCGCTCGCCTGGCTGGAACGCACCGCGAATGTCGTGCGAGCCACCGAGCCGGCGCATGGCGGCCACTTCGCCGCGTTCGAACAGCCCGAGTTGTACGCCCACGAGCTGCGGGAATTCTTCCGGCCGTATCGGGCCTCGACTCGGGCCTGAGGCACGCTAACAGCCCGCGCGCGTCGCCCACAAGTCGTCACTTCCGCCGACTAGCCATCGCCGTCGATTGCGCGCAGGGTTGCGGTATCGCCTCTGAACAGCAGGTGCGAAACCGAGATCGAGGTGTGCAGATGGTGGTTGAGCGCAAGTTCCTGGTCGCGAACGTGGCCCTGTCCGTCTCGGCGCTGGCCCTGCTGGTCGCGACCGGGCTGTTGATCACCAGCTTCGTGGTGGGTGTCGGTACGGCGGCGGGTGCGACGCTCTCCCTCACCGGCAGTGGGTTGACGGTCGCGTTCGTGGCGGCGGTGGCCATGCTGACCCTGTGGACGATCCGCCTGCGCCGAACCACCGAATAGACAGGCCGAGTAGCGGTCGCCGGCACCGGGTCGTGCCGCGCCGACACTCGCAACGGGCACCGTCAACTACTCTGATGCCAGGGGGTGCGGTGTCGGATGCGAAGGCGAACAGACGATCTCGACGGGCCCGCATCGGGGACTGACCGTTTTCGCACTGCCTCGATGTGGCTCATGTGGCTGATCCTGGCCGCCTACCTGGTGGGCCTGCTGGTGCCTGGCGACTCGTACAGCCCGTTTGTCGATGGCTGGTTGGGCTCGATCACCCAGTTCGTGCCGGCTTTCGTATGTTGGATGGCGCTGCGTCGCACCAGGTCCCGGCGCCTGCAGGTAGGCCTGGCGGCGGCCGCCGTGACCTCGTTCGCGCTCGCGAACGGGTACTACATCCTGTCGCTGGCCGGCTCCCGATCACTGCCGTTCCCGTCGTTCGCCGACGTCGGTTATCTGCTCTTCTACCCGCTCACACTGGCCGCGTTGATCGCGCTGGTCTACCGGCAACTACCGCGCTTGCCGTGGCCGGTCATCCTCGACAGCGCCATGGGGGCGCTCGGGTCGGCCGCGGTGTTGGCCGTTTTGCTCAGCCCGGTCGTGGATGCGGCGCTCGAGGGACCGGTGTCCGTCGCATCCGTCTTCGCCGTCGCCTATCCGTTGTTCGACCTCGTGCTGGTGGCGGCCATCGTGGGCATCGCCGCCACCCGCGGGCTCGTCGCCGGCCGACGCTGGGGCTACCTGGTCTTCGGCCTGATGGTTTTCACCGCAGCGGATGTTGTCTACGCCTTGCGGGTGTCCAACGAGGATTACGTGATCGGTACCCCGCTCGACGCCGGTTGGGCCATCGGACTCACACTGTTGGCCGTGTGGGTGGACGGCTCGGCGCTGCGGGAGAGGGCGGTGCGGCGGGAGACGTCCAGCACCTGGGTGCTGGCGGTTCCGGCGCTGGCCACGACCGCGGGCCTCGGCATCCTGGTGTTGAGCAGTCAGGTGACGGTGTCGTGGCTGGCGGTGCTGCTGGCCACTGCGGCGCTGATCATGGCGGCGGTGCGCACCCAGTTGGCCTTCCGGCAGCTCGTGAGCATGGCGGACCTGCAGAACCAGGCGTTGACCGACGATTTGACCGGGCTGCCCAACCGGAGGGCGCTCTACGCCGAAGTGCCCGTGCGCCTCGCGGCGTCTGCGGGGCGACCGAGCGCGCTGCTTCTGCTGGACCTGGACAGATTCAAGGAAGTGAACGACAGCCTGGGCCACAACGTGGGTGACCGCCTACTCGTGCAGGTGGGGCAGCGCCTGGTCGACCAGCTCAGCGCCGACGATCTGCTCGCCCGGCTGGGCGGCGACGAGTTCGCGCTCCTGCTCGGCGACGCCGGCCCCGAGCGGGCGACGGCGATCGCCGAAACTCTGCGCGCCGCGCTGGCCGAGCCGTTCACCCTCGAGGGCATCGCCCTGCAGGCCAATGTCAGCATTGGGATCGCGCTCTTTCCCGACCACGGCGTGGATGTCACCGGCCTGCTCCGCAAGGCCGATATGGCCATGTACGCGGCGAAGTCTGCGCGCGCGGGGCACCAGATCTACGTGAGCGCCAACGACAGCCACGGCGACGAACGGCTGCGCACCCTGCAGGAACTGCGCCTCGCGCTCCGTGATGACGAACTCGTGCTGCACTACCAGCCCAAGGTCGATCTGGCCTCCGGCGCGGTGCGCGGGGTCGAAGCCCTCGTGCGCTGGAATCATCCCCGCCGAGGCCTTCTGCACCCCGACCAGTTCCTCACCCTGGTGGAGGAGGCCGGCCTGATGCACGAGCTGACCCAGATCGTTCTGGGCGAGGCGCTGGACCAGGCCGCCACCTGGCAGGCCGACGGCCGGCCGCTGACGGTGGCGGTCAACCTGTCGGCGAGCTCCCTCATCGACGCCAGCCTCCCGGCTCGAATCGCCGCCATGATCGCGTCCCGCGGCCTCACCACCGCGGCCCTGCTGTTGGAGATCACCGAGGACTTCCTGATGGCCGACCGGGACCGGGCCCACGGCATCCTGACGCAGCTGCGCGAAAGCGGCATCCACATCGCCATCGACGACTTCGGCACCGGCTACAGCTCGCTGTCGTACCTGCGTGACCTGCCCATCGACGAACTCAAACTCGACAGATCGTTCGTGCTGCCGATGGCGGACAACGCCCGCGCTGCCACGCTTGTGGGGTCGACCATCGCCCTGGCCCACGGGCTGGGGATGCGCATCGTCGCCGAAGGCGTGGAGGTGGAGGATGCCTACGCCGACCTGGCCCGGTTGGGCTGCGATCAAGCCCAGGGGTACTTCATCTCCCGCCCGCTTGCCGCCGCCGAGCTGGACGCCTGGTTCACGCAACGTGCGGCGCAGGCCGCCCAGCATCCCGCAGTCGCCGTGGCCGGGGAGTAGACCGGTGCCCACCTCGGGCCGTGACGGCGTAGTGGCGTCCGTGCGCTCGCCGCTGGCGCTCAAGCCGACGCTGGTGCTCCTGGCGGCGCTGCTGCTGGTGACGGTTGTGTTCTTCGGCGCCGTCGTGCTTGGGATCATGGTCGTCCCCGGCGTGCGGGAGGTCGCCGTTCCGGTGCTGGCGGGCACTCTCTTCGGTCATGCTGCGGTGATGCTGCTCGTGCTGCATCTGGGCCTGCGCCGGGCGGGCAGCGGCTGGCGGGCGATCGGATTCCACCGCCCGACACCGCGCATCCTGCACCTGCTCTGGCAGGTCCCCGTGATCTTCCTTCTCCTCGCCGCGGTGCAGGGGCTCGCTTTCGCGCTGACCGGGGAGGTCGCCAGCAGTGGCGACGCGGTGGACTCGCTCCTTCTGGGCGTGGGTCCGTTGCTGGCGGCCGCCAGTTTCATCGGGATCGCTCTCCTCACCCCGATCTGGGAGGAAGTGGTCTTCCGTGCCCTCGTGTATGGCGGATTCCGCCGCCGGTTCGTCCCCATCGCGGCGGCACTGCTCAGCGCGGCGCTCTTCGCGGCCTTTCACGGTGTGCCGATCCTGCTGCCCTACATGCTCACCCTCGGCCTGGCGCTCGCCTACCTCCGCGAGTTCCACACCACCCTGTGGGCGCCCATCGTGATGCATGTGACCTTGAACGCCCTGGTCACCGGGGTTGCCCTGCTGGCCCTGTAGCGTCCGATGCTGCCTGCGCGCCGGTGGTGCAGAAACTGGGGATACAAAAGAAGGCACCGATCCCTGAGGATCGGTGCCTTCAACGTCCTGTCGCTGGTTAGCGGCGGCGTCCGGTGATCGCGCCGTAGATCACGAGCACGATGATTGAGCCGCCGATGGCGAGCACCCAGGTGGAGAGGGAGAAGAAGTCGTTGATGCCGACGTTGAAGAGGAGCCCGCCGAGGAAGCCGCCGACGATGGCGCCGACAACGCCGAGCAGTAGGGTGACGAGCCAACCGCCACCGTTCTTGCCGGGGAGGATGAGCTTGGCGATGGCGCCGGCGAGGAGGCCGAGGAGGAGGAATCCGAAGAAGCCCATGAGTGTCTCTGCTTTCTGATCGTGCTGCTGGTGAGATGGAACTGAAGAAAAAAGAAGGGAAGTGAGAGGTCAGGCGGCGAGGGAGCCGCGCAGGTAGACCGGCCGCGGCACCCGCTTGAAGAAGGACCGCGTCGGTACGGCAGCGGACTCGTCACCGTGGTTGGCTAGGGCGTCGATGTGCTGGGCGAGGGCCGCCTGGGCGGCCGGGATGCTCGTGGTTTCCGCCACAACCGAGCCGGTGTTGCTGCGCACGGTGAAGTGCCCGTCCACGAACTCGACTAGGCCGGCATGCTCACCGTTGGCGGCGGCGACCCAAAGATTGCTCTCGGGGTTGTACCAGGCGATGTGGGTGCTGGTGTTGGCGCTTGTCATCGAGCCCCCCTTTAGCTAGTCGGTCTATTAGTTCGTGTATCTAGTAATAATTTACATGAACCAAAACCGAATGCAAATGCCACGAGGGCAGGTGGCTGCGAAGGCCCTGAGAGGCCGAGACGACATTTTGTTAGGAGAACTAGTATTTGTGGATGGCATATTCGGTTCAGGACGCGGGCACGCATTACTGGTACGCCGACGACGCCCAGCGGGAGCGGAGTGTCGCGGTTCTCGAGGCGTTGCGCACCTATCGCGCGGCGGAGTCCGCGATGCGCAGCCGAACCCAGCGATCCATGGGTTTGGGTGAGAATGACCTGCTCGCGCTGCGCTACCTGCTCATCGCAAAGCAGGACGGCCGCACGACCGGCCCCAAAGAACTGACCGCCTATCTGGGCATCTCGAGCGCGTCGACAACCGTGTTGATCGACCGCCTAGAGCGAGCCGGCCAAGTGCGGCGGGAGCACAGCCCCTTCGACCGCCGCGCCCTGATCCTGGTGCCCACCGCCAGCACCGACGCCGAGATCCAGGCTGCCCTGGGTGACGTGCCGGCGCGGATGGTTGAGGTCGCCAACCGCCTGGATCCGGCGCAGGCCAAGGTCGTCGTCGATTTCCTGCACAACATGCGCGCCGCGGTCGACGAGATCGACGCGCACGTCGACTCCGACGCTCCGCCCTCCTCCGCGTCGTCCCGGTGAGCATCCCGGGTTCGACAGGGCCGGTCGCGTCGCCCCAGGCCGACGAGGTCATCGCGACACTGCTGGAGTACCGGCAGGCAGAAGAAGCCATGCGGCGCCGCACCCGCGACTCGATGCGGATGGGCACAAATGACCTGCAGGCGCTCCGGTTCCTGATCAAGGCCGAGGGGGAGCAGCGGATCGTCTCCGGTCGCGACCTCGCGGACCACCTGGGCATGACCTCGGCATCCGTCACAGCACTGCTCGACCGGCTGACGAAGAGCGGTCACGTTCAGCGCACCCCGCACCCCACCAACCGGCGCAGCAACGTGGTCACCGCCACCCCCGGCTCCGACGACGAGGTGCGTCAAACCCTCGGCGCCATGCACGCACGGATGATCGACACGGCCAGGGCGCTCAGCCCCGCCGATGCGGCGCTCATCGCGCAGTTCCTCACGTCGATGACGGCCGCCGTCGACAGCGTGGACTCGGATGCTGCCCGCTGACACCCAGTGATTACTTGCTAGAGAAGCTGTTCGGGTCGAGGCCGGCGATCCGTCGCGCGTGCTCCTGAAGCGTCGCGTCGTCTACCTCGTGGCCGCCATCGGCGAAACGCTCGCGTAGAGCGCCAAGCACCTGGGCTTCGTCGTGGCCGGCGAGGTCCGCCTCCTGCTGGCTCAGAATGCCCGCCACCATGTCCGCATCCGTGGCGCTGTGCTGAGACTGAATCGGTTCGTTCTGGGTTTCGCCGGTCATTCTGTCCTCCATTGGCAGGAATGCGTGAGCCTATTGTGCCTTACGACCCTGCAGATCATCCCCGAGATACCCAGTTGGTCTGCGACGATAACTCAATGCTGCCTGAGGACTGGATCGAACACCGCCGCGAAGACCGCGAACCGGTGGGTTGGATCGTGCCGGCGGGCGAGGGCTTCCGCCCGGTGGATCGCCTGGGCCGTTGGGTGACCACGGAGCCGGTCGACTGGCTGGAGGCCGAGGAGATTCTGGAGGCGCTGGGTATCGGCTTTCTGGCCGATCGCTTTCTGCTGCGCCTGGCCGACGGTACGGAGCGGCCCGTGCGGATCAGCGAGGCGAGCCCCGACGGAGTGACGGTCGTGGCCGACGAATATGGCGCCGCCTCCGCGGTGGGTGCCAACAGTGATCGCTTCCGGCTGCCATTTCCCGCGCCAGACGAGCTTCGCCCCGAGTGAGCTGACACCCCGCCCGGCCCCGCTTTCCTGATGGGTCACCCCTGGCTGCGGAATAGATGCGCGGCCAAGACGTTGGACCATAGTGACGCGCGACCGAAAAGCTCTACTAAGAACTCATCGATGCCGAAGCGACCGCGTTCATCGGCGCAGCCCCGTTCGAGCGCTCCGGGGACCGCACCACCCACCGCAACGGCGCCCGGTCCAGGACCCTGTCGACGACCGCCGGTGACCTCGACCTGAAGATCCCCAAGCTCCGCGCCGGGTCATTCTTCCCCGCCCTACTGGAACGGCGCCGCCGGGTCGATCAGGCGTTGTTCGCGGTCGTGATGGAGGCCTACGTCCACGGCGTCTCAACCCGGAAAGTCGACGACCTGGTCAAAGCCCTCGGCGCTGATACCGGGATCTCCAAGTCCGAAGTGTCCCGGATCTGCGCCGGCCTGGACGCCGAGTTCCGCGACCGCACCCTCGCCGCGCAGAACTTCCCCTACGTGTTCCTCGATGCGACCTACTACAAGGCCCGGGTCGGGCACCGGATCGTGTCCCAGGCCATCGTCGTCGCCGTCGGCGTTGCCGTCGACGGGCGCCGGGAAGTCCTGGGTTTCGACGTGGGCGACAGCGAGAACGAGGGCTTCTGGACGTCGTTCCTGCGGTCGCTGAAGACCCGCGGCCTCGACGGGGTCAAGCTAGTCATGTCTGACGCTCACACCGGCCTGAAGAAGGCCATCGGGACCGTGTTCCAAGGCGCCGGCTGGCAGCGCTGCCGGGTGCATTTCATGCGCAACGTCCTCGCGGTAATCCCGAAAGGATCGCAGGACATGGTCGCCTCGATCATCCGCACCATCTTCGCCCAGCCCGACCGTGAACACATCGAGAAGCAGTTCCGCGAGGTCACCACGATGCTCGCCCGGTCGCACCCGAAGGTCGCGGCGATGCTCGTCGACGCGCAACCCGACCTGCTCGCCTTCGCCGCGTTCCCCAGACGGCACTGGCGCCAAATCTGGTCCACCAACCCGCTCGAACGGGTGAACAAAGAGATCAAACGCCGCACCGACGTCGTCGGCGTGTTCCCCAACGCCGCAGCCCTGCTGCGCCTGGCCGGGTCGGTCCTGATCGAGCAACACGACGAGTGGGAAGCCGGCGAACGCCGCTACTTCTCCGAGTCATCCATGCTCGAGCTGGGCACCATGACCAACCCATCGAGGTCATCGACGAGGCGGTGATCCTCCCCGAACTCGCCGCCGCCTAAGCTAGAACAACTGACCCGCACGGTGTTGAGAAACTCCACCACTCAGCGGGACGTGACCCCGGACCGCTCCCGCAGCCACTCCAACCCTGGCCGCAGGGGCAGGCCTGACTACTGACATTTAGATGAGCACTTTACTGACATCGAGATGAGCGTTCTCACCGGGTATTGAGAATGTTCTATCTCCATATCAGTAGCCGGTCCACGCCTCTTTGGGCCGCTGCTGCGTGTTGTAGCGCCCCCGAAGGTGATCTTCTCGACTGACGAAAGGAGGAGTTCTCTGGCATGTGAATTTTCGCATTCGGTATTTTTTCATGGATTAGACATCCGATCTAAGTGCGAAGGTCAGGCGTGCATATCGGCATCCCGGCCTATTGCCACGGGGCAGATGGTTGCAATACTCAGGATGTCAAATCGAGCTGAGGGGTAGCAAGGTGGGGTGAACACGTCATATCATCTGACCTATGCGACATGGGAGTCGCATCACGATCGATTTCAGGAGGCGCTGAGGCCCGATGAGACGGAAAAGATGTGAGCTATGAGCATTCACTCCGCTGTTGTGGACCAAGTCACCGCGGGATCACGGCAATCGGCTACGTTCGACCTAACGGTCGCGGCCCAACGCGAGACCCGTTACCGCATCGTAGAGACGCCGGCAGCCTTCGCCTTGGACAGCCCGCTCACCGAAGCGTTGCATAGTGCGCGCGGCACCACCTTGATCGTGGTAGACGACGCAGTGTGGGCCACAAGCCGGCGCAAAATCCAGGAGTACCTCGACGTCGTCACGGTCGCGCACCGAGTGCTCGTGCTTCCCGGAGGCGAGTCCAACAAAACCCTCGAGCATGTGCTGAGGGTGGTGGAGGAAATGGATGAGTGCGTTACGCCGCGTCGTTCATCCCCAATCGTCGCGATCGGAGGCGGAGTTGTCTGCGACGTCGTCGGCTTTGCTGCGAGCGTCTACCGGCGTGGTGTCCCCTACATTCGAGTGCCGACAACCTTGCTGGCCCAGGTCGACGTCTCGGTCGCGATCAAGACCGGGGTGAACCGCGGCGGATACCGTAACCGGCTGGGCGCATTCTGGCCCGCGAAGCTCACCGTTCTGGATCGCCATTTTCTCGCGACTCAGTCGGTGGTGGAGATCTCACACGGGCTCGGTGAGATCTTCAAGCTCGCGGTAATTAAGTCTCCCGAGCTGTTCGGGCAGCTCGAACAGCTACCGGCGGGCTGGTCGCCGGCCTGGATCGCGACCGACGAACTATCGGCGCAGTTCAGCCGCCTGGCGGTCGCTGAAATGGCCGAGGACCTCGGCACGAATCTCTGGGAGGACGATCTGGCCCGGTGCGTCGACTTCGGCCACAGTTTCAGCCCCTTAATCGAGATGCGCAATGGCCAGCACCACGGGCATGCCGTCGCGTTGGACGGCCTGCTGAGCTCCTGCCTAGCCGCCGAACGTGGCCTTATCGACGGCGAGACTCTGGAACGGATCGTCGCTGTGATGCGTCGGTGCGCGTTGCCGACCAGCCATCCGGACTACGCCGACGTCGACCTGCTCTGGGAGTCGTTTCGCGAGACGATTGCTCACCGCGATGGCCACCAGCACCTCCCACTGCCCACCGCGATCGGGCGTTGCACCTTTATCGAGGACCTCTCTCGCGACGAGCTACCCGGCGCGGTGCGGCTGATGCGCCGGGTCACGGAGAACAGGCGATGATCGAACGTCTCCTTCCGTTCGAGGTCGCCTCGGCCGAGACTTTTTCAGAGCTGACCGGCGTGCTCCACCCTGCCGAGCAGGTGGCGGCGGCCGGCATGCGTCCCGCACGGAGGGACGAGTTCGTGACCGGACGCGTCTGCGCCCGGCGCGCACTGGCGCGACTGGGCCATCCGGATTCGCCGGTTCCGCGTGGATTCCGCGGCGCCCCGCGCTGGCCCGCCGGCACCGTGGGGAGTATTTCCCACTGCCCGGGCTACCGGGTCGCCGTAGTGGCGTCGGACGAGAAGCTGGTCGGTGTCGGCGTGGACGCCGAACCGAACCTCCCGCTTCCCCCTGGTGTGCGGGACTCGATCGTCTGTGACGAAGACGAACTCCGGCGCCTGCTCGACTTCTCAAACGACACGGTGCACGTCGACAGGATGTTGTTCAGTGCAAAAGAGGCCGTCTATAAGCTGTGGTTCCCCCTCGTCGGGCGCGGCTTGGGCTGGCGTGACGTGGATATTTCCTTCGACGAACGCGGCTCCTTCACTGCGCGGATCGCTTCTGCTCGGGGGCTCGACTGGCGCCTGGTGGGCCCAACCGGTCGGTGGATGGTGTCCCGAGGGCTCATCCTCACGGCCGTTGCCGTTGGCGCTCCAGGAAGTCCTTGGTGAACGCGGCGCGACGACGTCTCCAGACCGTCGCTTGGGAGGTTTCGCTCATCGCCGCGATGGGCCCGCGCCGGGTTGGCGTGTTGCTGATTGTCCATGGGCTGCTGGCCGTGGTGCCTATCGGTTTGGTGCTGGCCTTCTCGGGGACCGTCGCGGCCTTCGGCGTGGCAGGGGAGGGACGCTCACGCGCCACGGCTGCTGCGATCACATTGCTAGCCGCCTTGCTGGTGCTCCAGCGGCTTCTGGAACTGGTCGCTGAGCCGGTAGCGCTGTGGGGAGCGAGCGGAGCCGACCTCCATTCCCGCACGCGTCTGACGCAGGATCTGGTCACTCCCGTGACAATCGATCACGGCGAGACGGAGGAGGTTCGTGGGCATCTCGCCACTGTGCGCGGCGACCTTCGGGGGCAGACCCCAGGAATGGCTGTCGCGGCCTGGTTCTCGCTTGCGGTGCGGATCATCCCGGCGGCCTGGTGCGTCGTCCTGATCGCCGACTACTCGCTCGTGGCCGCCGTGTTCGCGTTGGTTTTGTTGTTGTTCCGACGATGGCTGCAGCAGCATTCTTTCGGAATGGTCTACCGGTCCTGGGCCTTGGTGGGCCCGGCAGCGCGGCGTTTTGAGTACTGGCGGCGATTCCACGTCGATCCCGCCTCGGCGAAGGAGATCAGGGTTTTCGGGCTCTCAGACTGGTCGCTACAGAGATTCCGTGACGCGGCGTTTGACAAGTTCGCGCCGGTCTGGTCGGGCCGGCGAGCCGCGAGTCGCTGGAGCTGGCCCTCTGTGGCCGCGGGACTCGCGGGTGCGCTCGTGATCTTACTGAGTATCGCCCTGCAGCCCGGACTGACTGCAGTGGCGGTGGCCCAGCTCGTGGCAGCCGGGCTCACCTTGTTGCGCTTGAGCGAACCGGCCGGAGAGAACCTCACGATCGAGCAGGGACGCCGAATTGGAACCTCTATTCGGGCGGTGCGTGCGGCGGCCTCCGCCGCGGTCTCGAGGGAGGGGCCTACAGGACGCGGGAACCTCGGCACCGGCCATCCGCCCGGAGTGCGCCTCGAGGACCTGCGGTTCCACTATCCGCATGACGAGCGGCTGGTTCTGCGCGGCATTGACCTCGAGGTCCCTTCCGGCTCGACGCTTGCTATCGTCGGCGGCAACGGGGCGGGCAAGACGACTTTAGTGAAGCTGCTCGCGCGCCTCTACGAGCCGACCGGCGGGTGCCTGTCCGCCGACGGCATCGACCTCCGCGATCTCGATGTGGAACGATGGAGGCGCCGTCTCGCGATCATGATCCAGGGCTTCGTGCGCTACGAGCTCACGCTTCGCGAGAACGTGCAGATGGGGGCGGCCGAAGCGTATGGTGACGGCGAGTTCTTCGATCGGGTGAAGAGCAGTCTAGGCATCGACGACATGGTGTCCGAGCTGCCGCTGGGCTGGGATACCTTGCTTGGAACCGGGCGCGCGGGCGGTGTTGGTCTCTCCGGTGGGCAGTGGCAGCGGGTCGCGCTGGCGCGGGCGGTATTTGCCGTGCGGGCGGGGCGGGACGTTGTGGTGCTGGACGAGCCCACGTCGCATCTAGACGCCGAGACCGAGGAACGGGTCCTCGCTCAGATCGAGGTGCTCTCCTCGGCGGCGACCGTGATCGTCGTATCCCATCGGCTGGCCACTATCCGCCACGCCGATCAGATTGTAGTGATGGCTGAGGGACGGATCCTTGAGCGGGGCACCCACGAGACGCTGCTGGCGGATCACGGGCACTACGCGCGGATGTTCGCCGCCCAAGCCGAGCGGTATCTGCAGCCGGAGGTTGTCGCACCCGCCGGGACCTCGTCGTGACGGGGAGTGGGACGTCGGTAATGCGGGAACTGTGGCAGACCGCCCCGCGTGCCGTCGCTGGACTCGGAGTGGCCTGGATCGCCCTCGCCCTCGGCCAGCCTGCCCTCGCGCTTTCGCTCAAGGCACTGGTGGGGGAGACATTATCGGGCACGGCCGCCACGGCTGCTGTCGCTGCGGCTGCTGCTGCCGTCGTCACGGCAGTCCTCGCCCAGGCGCTCTACCAGAGCTACCTGCTGCGGATCGAGATCCTGGACCGGGCGGGTCTGCGCCTGACCACGGGTCTACTTGACGACCTGTCTCGCCGTCCGGGCGTCGACCATTTTGAAGACGCCGCGACGCTCAGCCGGATTCGCGTGGCCCTTGAGGGGTGGGCCGTGAGCAGCGCCGTCACGGGGGGCGTACAGCTAATAGCTGTCGTGGCAGGACTGCTCCTCACCTTCCCCCTGCTTGGCGCAGCCGGGGGCACGGCACTGCTGCTCATTCCGCTGTGTGCACCGCTGATGGTGGCCGCCGCGTATTCTTTCCGGGCCCGTGTGCGAGGCTCTGAACGGGCCGCCGACGCTGATCGCATCGCCGAAGAGCTGCTGATAACGTTGCTCGATCCGGCTGCGGCCTGCGAGATTCGTATTACCGGAGCTGCTCCCGTGCTGCTTTCCGAGTACAGCCGGCAACACGAGTACGGCACGCGTATTCGCATTCGCTCGCAGCTACAAGGCGCGGCTGTGCTGGGGGCCGCATGGCTCCTGTTCACCGCTGGATTCGCCCTCATTCTTGCCGCCATCATCGGTTCTGAGCAGGCAGGCCCGGCCGATGCGGTACCGATTATCGCGATGGCATTGCAGATGCAGGGCATCGCGGTTGTGATGGTGAACGGTTCGACCGAAATTGTACGCGGACGTCAGGTGGCCAGGGCGCACCGCTCGGTGGTGTCGTCTAGGCCGGAGGGTACACAGCCGCACGCGGGCCGGATGCCGGAGAATCTGCGGTCGGGTATTTCCTTGCACGGGGTGTCGTTTTCTTACCCCGGCGCCGAGCGTCCGGCGCTGGACGCGATCGACCTTCACCTGCCCGCCGGATCGTTCGTGGCCCTTGTCGGCGCGCATGGATCGGGCAAGACGACTCTCGTGAAACTCCTCTTGCGCCTGTACGAGCCAACGACGGGCCGGATCGAGATCGATGGGGAGCCGTTGGACCGCATCCCAGTGACCGATTGGCGGATCCGTACATCTGCCTGCTTCCAGGATTTCCTGCGGATTCCTGCGCCTTTGATAGACGCAGTCGGCATAGGTGATCTGTCGGCCGTTCACGACGAAAACCGGGTGCGTGAGGCTCTAGAACGGGCGGGTGGCCAGCCGCTAGAGACCACCCTTCCCCAGGGGCTGCGCACCCTGCTCGGCGCGCCCGGACTCGGTGCGGAACTGTCGGGAGGACAGTGGCAGCGGATCGCTTTAGCGCGCGGTTTCATGAGGAAGGATCCGCTCCTTGTCGTCCTCGATGAACCGACTGCCTCTTTCGATCCGATCGCAGAGCGCGACATGTTCGAGAGCAACGCGCGATTCGCCCAATCCCTCGGCCGCCAGTTCGGCACAGTCACCATCGCCGTCACCCACCGCTTCGCCACGGTTATGAACGCGGATCTCATCGTTGTGCTGAAGGACGGCGCCATCCTCGAGCGTGGCAATCACGCCGAACTGATCCGACAAGGCGGCTCGTACGCCTCAACGTACTCACGGCAGAGGCGGGCGCACGAGTGAAGACGCGCTTGCCGACGCCCCTAGATGGGCGACATAACGCCCGATCTAAAGAACCGAGAACACAAAGGAGTGAGCAATGACCGACCAACGACTGGCCCCGTCCGCGGTAGCCGAGGAAGTGCGGGAGGCTGCCGCCGAGCTGCTGCCACTGTTGTGCGAAGGGAAGACCGGGCAGTTCGCCCTGACCGTCAGCGGATCCCTCAGCAAAAACACTTCCGACGAGCTCTCCGACGTCGATTTCCGCTTCTACTCCGAGCACCCCGTCGGCGTGCACGACAGCGGATGGCAGCGGCGCTGGGAACAGCTGCGCGAGCGTTGGGCCGAACGGGGCTTACGTCTGGACGAACTGTGGTTCCGCACAATTGCCGAGGTCGACGAGACGATCGACCAGTGGCTGGCTGGTGGAGTCGCGCCCGACGAGTTGATCTGGACGGTGTGGGGGTACCATCCCCTTACCGATCTTGCCCGCCAGGTGGCCGTCGTAGACAAGGACGGGCTGGTGGAGCGCTGGCGCGACCGGCTCGAACTCTATCCGGCATCCGTGCGTGACGCCACGATCCGTCGCCACCTCGGCCCGCTGCTTTACTGGCGCGACGACTACCACTACGAGAACAAAGCCATCCGGGGCGACGTGGTCTTCCTCGCCGGTCTGACGTCGGCACTCGTGCACCGTATCCTGCAGGTGCTCGCGGCGCTCAACCGGGTCTACTACCCGGGAGATGGCAACAATCTCGTAATGGCGGACTCCTTCACGATCGTGCCGACGGAGTTCTCTGCGCGTGTGACCGAGATCCTTGCCCCCGCGGCCCCGGGCCGCGACTTTATCGGCCAGCGCGCTCGCCTGGTCACCCTCATTGACGAGGTCGAGGACCTCGTCGCGCGGCACACTGCAGCTAAGGAGCGGTTCGAATGACCGACACGATAACCCCGATGACGAATAACGCTGTGGAGCGCTGGATCCCCTGCGAGGAGGATGGCTCTGGTCATAGCTTCGGCGATGAGGAGCTCGCCCTAGTGACGGAGGTACTCCGCAGCGGCGTGCTGATCTCCTCTGATGCCGGCTTCACCCGCCGCTTCGAGCTCGAGATCGCTGACCGCTACGGAGTTGGCGACGCCATAGCCTGTTCCTCGGGTACCACGGCCCTGCAAGGGGCACTTGCTGTGCTGGGCCTGGAGGCCGGTAGCGAGGTCGTCACCACTCCGCTGTCGGACATCGGCGGGGTCTCGCCGATCCTGCAGGAGGGACTGGTGCCGGTCTTCGCTGACGTGGATCCGGTCACTGGCAATATCGATCCCGAATCTGTCGAGCGGGCGATCTCACCGCGCACCTCGGCCATTCTGATAACGCATCTGGTCGGTAAGCCCTGCGACATGACCCGGCTCATGCAGATCGCCGAAAAGCACGGGTTGGCGGTGGTAGAGGATTGCGCTCAGGCTTACGATGCCCGGCATGCGGGCCGTTTCGTAGGTACCTTCGGGGCCATCGGCACCTTCAGCACGCAGCAGACCAAACACATCTCCGCAGGTGAGGGCGGCCTGGCCATTACCGATGATCCTGAGCTCGCACGCCGGCTGCGCTCTTGGGTAAATAAGGGCGTCGCCGCCCGCACCCGATCCCGCTCGGCAGATCATCCGATCCTCGGCATGAACGCGCGCATGAGTGAGGTGCAGGCGGCGATCGCTGTGGCGCAGCTGGGCAAGCTGGACGCTTCGATCGAGATCCGGATCTCCCACGCCGATTTACTATCGGAGCAGCTCGCCGGTGTCGAAGGCGTGATCTGCCCGTCTAACTCTGCCGGCGAGGTACAGACCTACTGGAAGTACCTGCTCAGCGTGGATCCTGAGGTCCTCCCGGGCGTGCGCGACCCAATGGCCGACGAGTTTTCGCGGCGTCGTGCTGTCGTCGTGCCGTGCTACCTGCACCTTCCGTTGTTCGAGAAGACGCTCTTCCAACGATACCCCCGCCGGCTCGTAGGTCAGGATGCGATCGGCTATGCCGATAAGGCCCGCGACGATACGGTGCATTTCCCGGGCATGAACGGGTTCATCGAGCGCGCCATCGTCGTCTGGTGGAACGAGCGGATCACGGTTTCCGACGTCGATCGCATCGCCGAGCTCGTGCGCTTGACGGTCGTACGCTGATAAGGGACGGACGATGGACATCGACCAGCGGATCACCGAGCTGGCGGAGCAAGATCCCAACCGCCTCTCCTTCGTCGGCGTTGACCCGACCGGCCGTGAGGAGACCTTAAGCCGGCGCGAGCTTGAAGACGGATCGCTCGCTGTCGCGCAGGAGGTCGCAGAGGCGCACGGTGCGGCCACCGTTGTCATGGTCACCGCGTCCAACGACGCCCGCACCCTAATCGAGCTGCTGGGGGTGCTCCGCAGCGGGAGCCTGCTCCTACTGATCGAGCCGTCGATGGCAGCCCGCTCCCTGACTGCACTCGCGCAGAGGGTGGCCGACGAGACCGGATGCGACGTCTGGTTCCGCGGCGAATGGTTGGCCTCTCCCGAAGGATCTGAGGCCCTCACCGCTAAGCCCTCTCCCGCAGGAGGGATCGTGCTGTTCACTGGGGGGACCTCGGGCGATCCCAAGGTCGTGGTGAGGCACGGTCGGCCGAGTTGGGATCCGCGCCGCGGGGCGCCGCTGCTGCTACAGCAGACAGGCTGGAGGGCCGGGCAGACGCACCTGGTGGCGGGTGGCTGGTACCACGCCGCTCCGCTAACGCACCTCGTCGAAGCCCTTCTGGGTGGCATTAAGATCGTGACGCCGCAGGTCTTCAATCCGCATGTCGTGCTGGCGGCGCTTGAACGCCACCGCGTGCAATGGACCCAGCTCACCCCTAGCCACCTGCAGTTGCTCGCCCCGCTTCTAGTTGAGCATCCGGGAGCGCTCGAAGCGCTTGTTGGCGTGCTCCACACAGCTGGCCCTTGCGCCCCGCGAACACGGGAGACCTGGATGGAAGCCCTCGGCCACGAGCGGTTGCACGAGATGTACGCCGCCACCGAGTCGATCGGAGTGACCTTATGCCGAGCCGACGAGTGGCTGACCCGGCCCGGCACAGTCGGACGCGGGTTTTTCACCCGGATACGAATCTATGCCGACGATGGATCGGGACCGCTGGCACCTGGTGAGGTCGGAACCGTCTACATGCGCACGATCGCCAGCGCAGCCAACGCTCGTGGGCCCGTGCTGAACAGCCGCGACGGCTTCCGCACGGTTTACGACATGGGCCGCCTAGACGAGGAGGGCTATCTCTACCTCGAAGGGCGCCGTGACGACCAGGTGATCGTGGGCGGCGAGAACGTGCGCCTCGAGGCTGTCGTTGCCACACTGCTGCGCCACGACAGCGTCCTGGATGCCGCGGTGGTGGCCGTGCCCGATCTGGTGCTCGGCCAGCGGCTAGTTGCGCTCGTGGTGCCCAGCCGTGAGGGAGATTTCCGCACATCGCTGCTATTCCACTGCATGACCGAGCTCGCTCCGCGCGAGGTACCGGCCGACATCCGGTTGGTGTCGAGCTTGCAGCGAAGCGAGGCGGGAAAACTCCGCACCACCATTCTGCGTGACCTGGTGACGGCTGATGGCTGAGCGCCAGCTAGATCCGGGATCGGTCCTCGGCGGCGGCGTGCACGACGTCGAGCAGGCGTCTCGGGGTGCCTGCGTCAAGCAAGTCCCAGAGTTCCAGTTCCACGCCGAACTCCGCCGTGATCTTCGACAGCAGGGTCATCGCGGTCAGGGAGTCGCCGCCGATGTCGATCAGATCGTCGTCCAGCCCGACGGACGATATCTGCAGTACTTCGCTCCAGAGATGCAACATCGTAGCCTCGTCCTGCTGCGGGTCGGTGGGCGTCATCGCGTCACTCCTCGGATCGGTGCCAGTGGTCGATGGAAGCCTACGGCAGCAGCGCCCATCGATGTAAGGGCCGATCCCCAGCACCCCGCAACGACTAACGAAAGGAAGACTTCCGTATGAGCGGCACACTCTTCGACTGGATGATCCGTCACGCCGAGCGCACCCCGAACGAAGCGGCGGTAATCGTAGACGCTCCCGACGGCTCGGTGTCGCACTCCTGGACCGACCTGTCCAAGCTCACGGCGCGCATACGCGGCGGGTTGCTGACACGCAACATCCGGGCGGGCGACCGGGTGGCGCTCTCTCTGCCGAACGGAGTCGAACTGATCGCCTCGTTCCTGGCGATCCTCGCCGAGGGTGCCGTGGCCGTGGTGCTGCCCACGCCCGGCGGACGACGCGACAGCTCCTACGTGTCACGGCTGTCCGGTGTCTGGTCGGACTGTGCACCAGTCTTGCTGATCGAAGCCGACGAACTCGCCGAGCGGCGGAGGGCATTCCCAGCAGTCGCCGGGCTACGGGCCGTGCCGATCGTCGAACTATGTGGGGCCCAAGCCGCCGCCGGACACGACGCGGCGCGTCGAGTGCCTTCGTCGCAAGCGGCCTTGCTCCAGTACACCTCCGGCTCCACGAGAACCCCCCGCGGGGTGGTTGTCACGAACCGGATGATTCAGGCCAACTGCCGCCAGGCGGCTGAGGTCTACGGAGACCGGGCCGACGACGTCGTTGTGAGCTGGGTTCCGCTGTATCACGACATGGGCTTGGTCACGGCCGTGATGCGCCCGCTATTCGCTGGCTACACCACGGTGCTTCAGCAGCCGACGGACTTCGTCGCTGATCCTCTGCGCTGGCTGCGCGCTATCAGCCGTTACGGCGGAACCCTTTCGAGCGCTCCGGACTTCGCCTATGCTTACTGCGCCAGGCGGCTCACGCCAGCCGATCTCATCGGGCTGGACCTTTCCCGGTGGCGGGTCGCGCGGGACGCCGGCGAGCTCGTGCGGCCCTCCACTTTCGACGCGTTCGTGGAGCTGACCCGCGCGGCGAGATTCGCTCCGGAGACGTTTTGCCCCTCGTATGGCATGGCGGAGGCAACGCTCACCGTGACTGCGACGACTCCAAGCAGCCGCCCAATGCGCGTCCGGGTCGACCGTGAGCAGCTTATTGTCGGCAATCGGGTCGTTCGCGACAGCGGCAGTCACGAGCTCGTCTCCAGTGGGATGCCGGTGTCCGGCACGGTGGTGCGGGTCGCGGACGGGGACGACCGCGGAGGAAGTCAGGACGGTCGGGTTGGAGAGCTAGAGGTCTCGGGTCCGCAGGTGGCCGAGCATTATTACTCCGCACCGATCCCGCGGTCGCCGGAGGGTGGGATCCGCACTGGTGATCTCGGTTTCGTGCTCGAGGGGCACGTCTTTGTTTTGGGCCGTCACGACGACGTCGTGGTCGTCAACGGTGTCAACTGTTTTCAGCAGGACATCACCGAGGCTTGCGCAGGTGTCGCTGGGGTGCGTGCCGGGCGCATAGCTGCTTTTGTCGACGATCGAGACCCGTCGCGGCAGTCATTGGTGGTCCTCGTGGAGTCCTCGAAGGAGGGCGACGTAAAACGTATGGCTGGGGAGATCCGGTCCCGCGTGTTCCAAGCGCTCGGTCTGATCGTCGGCCACACCGAACTCGTCGCGCCGGGCGAGCTTCCGGTTACCACGAGTGGCAAGGTACGGATTGCGGCCGCGCGCGATGCCTGGCTCGCCGCGACTGAGGCGGTCGCACGTTGAGTGGGGCTGCGCAGTCGGAGCTCGAGCACGCCCTGACATCCGTGCTCCGGTTGGTTCTGGCGACCGACAACCTCGATGCCGAAACCTCGCTATTTTCAGCCGGAGGAACCTCTATGCACGCTGAGATCTTCGCCCGCGCCGCCTCGGAGGCCACGGGTCGCTCAATCACCTTCACTGACGTTTTCCAGAACGCCAGCCCCGCGCAGATGGCTAAGGCGCTGGTGGAACAGGGAGAGGATCGCACTCTCGCGGTGGAGCTTCCGCCGCGCAGTGACCCCGCCGAGTGGCGGACGGTCAGCGAGAATCAGGCGGCGCGACTGGAGCGGCTCCGGCTGTCGGAGGCGACCGGCCGGGCAATGTTCCGCGGCGAGGCTGAGATCGTAGGGGCGGGCCTCGAGATCGCCGGACTGATCGACGTGCCGGCGCTCGCTGAGACCGTCGAGGATCTGGTCCGCGGAACCGGTGCCCTGCGCACTGTTTTCGACTGGCGGGCGGGAACGATGCGGCAACGCGTGAGCCCCGAGATTTTCGGCCTGGAGCGGATCGATGCCACCGGAATGCCGGCCGTCGAGATCGCCGCAGCCGTTCGCCGCCCGTTCGCACTGGACAGCGGACGGCTCGGCCGATTCGTGCTCGTGTCGTTCGCACCGGATCGCCACCAGCTCTGGATCGTGCTCGAGCACATCGTGTCTGATGCGGTCTCCTGGGACCTTGTCGTCGCCGGCCTCGCCCGGGAATACTCGCGAAGGGTCACGGGCCTCACCGCTCCGTCGGGATCCGAGATCGAGCCCGCATCCTTGCACGCCGACGTTGAGGGCGTCGAGTTCGCGGCCTTAGAGGCCTCATGGTGCGAGAGCGCGCGCGGCCGGGAAGCCGAACGGCACTGGCTCGCACAGATCGGTGACGGCCCGGTGTGGCGCGAGTTCGCGCATCCCGCGCTCGCGCCGCCGAGCGACCCTCTGGGCGAAGACGTCCTTCTGCTACACGTGGCCGGCCGTGACGCGGGCCACCGACTGAGAGAGCGCGCCGCCGAGCTCGGCACCACGTTGCACGCCCTGGCCGTCTTCAGCCTGGCCCGCGCGGCCGCACGCGTTACTGGGGTTCCAGACGCAACCATCTACTGGTACACCTCGAACCGAAGCTTGCCGAACGTCGCCACGACCGTCGGCTCCGTCGCGGGGATCACCCTTGCACGAATCTCACCGGTTCCCGAGGTGCGCAGCGAGCAAGAGGTGCGCCGGGTCACCGCCGTTGTGGCGGAGTCTATGGCCCAGGCTTTCCATCCGATCGACCGCATCGCGCGGGTGCACCGCCACGATGACTGGATCCTTCCGGAGGACCGCGCCATTCTTGTGCTGCACGTCAACCCGGAACCGGCACCGGAATCCGAACCGGCACCGGATTCCGAACGGGGACCGGGAGCCGTCTTCGCGGACGGCTCGGCCGCGCCGGACGTGTTCCGCTGGGCGGGACTCCGGGTCACGGCGGTGCCGGCGAGCCACAGCCGGGACCGGCGTGGCTACACCATCGATGCCTCGACGCGGTTCACCAACGAGGCCTTTTTGATTGGGCTGAGCTACCGCGAAGACATGCTGACCTCCGGCGCGGCTCGGGAACTCCTCGACGCCTTCCGCATCGAGCTGCTCGACTTCGCGCCCAACCTTATGAAAGGAAAGCCATGATTTCGCACGCTCACCTCGATGAACGCTCCCTGGCGCTTCGACGGATTGCCCTCAAGGCACTGATCGACGTGGGCGGAGGCCACGTCGGAGCCTCGTTCTCCAGTATGGAGATCATGCGGGTGCTCTACGACTCGGTCGCCGCCCATCGTCCCTCCGAGCCGCTCTGGGCAGGCCGGGACCGGATCATCCTGAGTAAGGGGCACGGCTGCCTCTCGCAATATGTACTGCTGGCTGACCACCGTTACTTCGATGTAGGCGAAATCAGCCGGGTGGGGAAGCGTTTCGCGATGCTTGGCGGTCATCCTGAAAGCGGCCAGGTTCCCGGGGTGGAGTTCTCCACCGGATCCCTCGGCCACGGCCTCTCCGTCGGAGTCGGCATGGCCATCGAACTTCGCCGTCGGAGGTCGGCGAGCCGAGTTTTCGTGGTGCTCGGAGACGGTGAGCTCGGGGAGGGTTCGGTATGGGAGGCACTGCTGTCTGCGCGACACCATGGCCTCACGAACCTTGCCGTGATCGTCGACCGCAACGGACTCCAGTCGGCCGGACGTACCTCCGACATCCTCGACACCGGTCCGCTCGTCGAAATGCTCGCGGCGTTCGGATGCCTCGTACGTGAGGTCGACGGTCACGATCCGGTAGCACTCGAGGCTGCGCTGACCGCACCGGACAAGGGCAAGGGTCCGCTCGCCGTGGTCTGCGCCACCACCAAGGGCCGCGGGCTCGCTGTGGCCGAGAACACTCCCACCTGGCACTATCGGATGGGCTTCACCGAAGAGGAGATCGCGTCAATGTGGGAATCCCTGTCCGCCCGATCCGGCCTGGAGCCGGAGCCGTCCGAGGCGGTCCGATGACCGCCGAGAGCCTCTGGGACGTCGTGCACAGGCTCGCCCGCGAGGATCCATCTATCGTGTTCGTGGGATCCGACCTCAACCCCACGCTCCTCGCCGAAATGCGGACCGAGCTGCCGGAGCAGTTCATGATGGAGGGCATCCAGGAACAACACCTGATCGGTATGGCCGCGGGGATGGCGCTGGAAGGTGCACAACCGGTGGTGTCGACGATCGCTACCTTCCTTACCCGCCGCTGCTTCGAGCAGGTGCATATCGACATCGGCTTGCACGGCCTCCCAGTCGTGCTCCTGGGCACAGGACCGGGGGTGGCTTACCACTTCTTCGGCCCCACCCACTGCGCCGTCGACGACTTCGCACTTTTGCGCACTATCCCTGGGGTGACGCTCATATCGCCCGGTTCGATGGCGGAAGCCGCAGTGCTTCTAGAGGAGGCGTTGCGCACGAAGCGCTTCGCCTACATCCGGGTACCTCGGCCGGACTACGCCGTGCCGGAGACGAATCTAGCGCCGCGAATCGGGGTTCCGGTCACTTTGCGCGAGGGCTGCGACGTCGCGATTCTCTCGACCGGGGCGCTGACCCCAGGCGCCGTGGAGGCGGCAGAGCGATTGGCCGACGAGGGGCTCTCGGTCGCTGTGCACCACGTGCACACGATCAAGCCCCTTGACCCGGACTCCGTGCGCGCGATCGTGGGGGCTGTGCCGCTGGTTATGACTGTGGAGGAGCACCTACGCGATGGCGGGCTAGGGTCGGCCGTTCTCGAAATCCTCGCGGACGGGGGCGCGGGTACGGACGCGAGTGGATCGTGGATGCCAGTACCCCGGGTGGTACGCCTGGGCCTGCCGGACCGCTACGTGGCCGGGTACGGGAGCTGGGCCGACGCCGTGGCCGCGGCCGGTCTCGACGCTGATTCCATCGCGGCGGAACTTCGCCGCGCACCCGTGAAAGCGAGGAGCTGAACAATGGATCTCCGCATCCTTATAGAACCTCAGGAGGGAGCGGGCTTCGACGACCAGCGGGCCGCCGCCGTACTTGCCGAAGAGCTGGGTTTCGGTGGGTTCTTCCGCACCGACCACTTTCTTCCTCTCGGCCTCGGTGGCGGGGAGGCTATGCCCGAGACCTCTGACGCATGGGTGAGCCTGGCGGCGCTGGCCCGCGAGACCTCCCGCATCCGCCTAGGCACCCTCGTCACAGCGGCAACGTTCCGGCTACCCGGTCCGCTGGCTGTGCAGGTGTCGCAGGTTGACTCGCTGTCTGGCGGCCGGATCGAACTAGGGTTGGGCGCCGGCTGGTTCGAGCGCGAGCACCGGGCGTACGGCATCCCGTTCCCCGACGTCGTCACTCGTTTTGACCGGCTGGAGGAGCAGCTGGAGATCCTCTCCCGGTTCTGGCGTACCCCGGTCGGCGAGACGTTCAGCTTCGAGGGCGCTCACTACCGTCTGGAGGATTGCCCTGCCCTGCCGAGGGCCGTGCAGACGCCGCCACCCATAATCGTGGGAGGGAAGGGCAAGCCGCGAGGGTTGCGCCTCGCGGCGCGATGGGCCGCGGAGTTCAACCTCGAGTTCCCGCGTCCGGGCACACCCGAGACCGTTCGCGGACGCCTGCGAGAGACTTGCGCCGCTGAGGGGCGAGATCTCGACACACTCGTGTTTTCAGCCGCGCACCTTGCGTGCGTCGGGCGGACCCGCGCCGAGCTCTCCGACCGGGCAGGCCGAGCAGGCCTTGATTTGGGTCTTGATCTGGGCGCGATCATCGGCACGGTCGACGAGGCCCGGTCCGCACTCGCCAGACTGGGGGAGCAGGGCATCACCCGCTTCTACCTTCAGCTACCGGATCTGCGCGACCTCGACCACCTGCGCTCGCTCGCCGAGTTGCTCTAGACCTCAGTGGGCTCTGGCATCAGGGCGATCAGCTCGTCGCCCGGCCAATCCAGTTGCGGACGAGGTCCAACGGTGCATCGGAGGGCGCTTGCATCGGCCAGCACTCGGGAGGCCGGGTGCCCGGTGATCGCCGCGTAGTCGTGGATAACCCCCAGCAGGCAGGTGGCGAGTAATCGCAGGGCGTCCGGGCTGCGCCGGCGCGTGTCGTCCGAGAGCTCAAGCACTATCTCGCCCGGCCGGCGGTACAGCACGAGTTCGGTGGCTCGCCAGAGCGTGCTGATTGAGCCGATCGTTCCGACCCGATCGCCGTGTCCCGGAATGATCGTGGGAGTATGAAGGGTTGATGAGGACGTGTCGACCTCCAGGTGTGGAGCATATATAGGTACCCCGTCGCCGTCGCGAAGGGAATCCTCCACGCCGAGACCGGAGTCCGCGAGCGTGAGGTCGGAGACGGGCCAGCATGCTGACGCGGCCTGAAGTTGCGAGTCGAGCTGTCGCGCCCAGTCCTTCGGGGCGAGTGCTAGGGCATGTGCGCCATTGATGAGGACGGGGAGGTATGAGGCGAAATTTGCGACGCAGCGCCGGCGTTGCTCGTCGTTGCGATTGTGCTCGAGACTCTGCAAGCGCACGTTCCCGCTGGCCTGGACGAGCTGGTCGGCCTTGACGAAGGCGGCTCGTATAAGGCTCTGCCACGGAACTCCGATCTCGCGTGCCGCCGCAATGAACCGGCGGTGGCTCTGCTCGGAGATTGCGATGCCGACCTGTATTAGTCTCCGTTCGCCGCCGCGAGGGCGCATCGGTTTCTGCACCCAGCCGGGCGCGAAGGCCTCGGCGACGAATTTGTTGTTGCGCTGCAGCCGAGCCTGCCCCGCAGGACTGCCCTCATCGAGGGCTATCCGCACGAAGCTCGCTGGCAGTCGCCAGCTTAGGGGGCGGCCGTACGCGATGCTACGGATGGCGTGGGTGAGGTCGGAGGCCAGCAGCAGCAGACCTAGCTGATCGCTGACGCTGTGACAGACCTTGAGCACGAGCTTGCGCAACGGAGCCTCGACGAGCCCCGCTACCCAGCGGGGACGCTCGCTAGGCCACGGCCTTCCGTCGACTTCGCGCCAAGAAGGGTCGGTGGCGATGTCCATAACGTACACGGGCACGTCGGCGGTATCGAGCAGGTATTGCTCGCGACCGCGCGCTCCGGGAACCGGCACAACCCGCAGTGATTCATGCCGATTGACCACCAGTCCGAGCGCCGCGGTCAGCTGCGCGCGGTCGAGGTGCTCGGCGTCGACCGCGAGCGTCAGCCACCAGGCGTACGGCATGCCGTCCGGAGTTCCCCAGCAATCGGCCTGGGTTGTGATCGTCGGAAGGCGTAATCGAGTCACGGCGTGTGTCACCTCTGTGATGGTGTGCCTAGCGCGTCGGTGGCGAGGCCGAGCCGGATTACCCGGGGGGCGCCCGGTACGGCATCCGATTGGCTTGCCGCCGCCACGCTCACTCGCGTTCCGTGGTCCCGCCGTTCCCAGTTCAGGGGCGGAGAATCGAGGTACTCCACCGTCGTTCCGGCAATGATCCGCACCGGCAGATCGATTGTTTTCGAGTCCATTGCCTGCGCGGGAAGGAAGCCGTAAAGGCATCCGTCGGCGCCCACCGTGAACCGGATTGGCCCTTTGGGTGCTCCCGGCCATGGGCGGCTCCCGCGGATCGCGACGCCGTTTGTCTCGAGCCAGCGACCGATCTCGCGCAGCCGGTCGCTCTGCCTCGGGTCGATCGTTCCGTCGGCGCGCGGGCCGATGTTCAGAAGCAGATTGCCGCCGTCTGCCACGACTTCCACGAGCGTTTCGATCAGTTCCGCACTACTCGCGTAGTCGTCGTCCTCCTCCCGGGCGTTGTAGCCGAATGAGGTGCCGATGCTGCGGCAGGCCTCGAAAGGACGCTCTCCTGAAGTGTCGCGCGGATGCAATCCGTATTCATAGGAGTGGAAGTCGCCGTGCGCGTCGGCGGAGGCCCGGTCGTTGACCAGGACTCCGTCTGTTTCCCTCTCCTCTGCGCTGTTGTAGAAATCGGCGATGAGTCGATCCGCTTTGTAATATTCTGAGTCGCCCGGCAGATCGAACCACAGAATAGAAGGCTCGTAGTCGTGGATCAGTTCCTCGATCTGGGGCACGACGTGACCACGGGCGTAGTCGGAGACAGGACGGTAGCCGCGATAGCCGACCGATTCACCCGTGTCACGGTCGGCGGCGCGCCGCTGCCGGTTGAAGGCGAGATCGAAGAGGGGATCGTTCTGGTCGGCCATCACCCTGGGGTGCGGGGCGGGGTTGAACCATTCCGCCATGGCGTAGAAGAGTCCGGTGTGAAGCGGTGAGGCTTCGGCGGCCCGCATTAACTCGCCGACGACGTCGCGTCGCGGCCCGAGGTCGACGCTGTTGCGCCCGGATGTCGCAGTCGGCCACAAGGCAACACCGTCGTGGTGCTTTGCGACGAGCACAAAGTAACCCGCTCCGCTGCGTTCGATCAGATCGATCCAATCCTGAGGATCCCACTTCTCTGCCCGCCAGCGGTCGAGAAGGTCGTCATAGGTGACGTTGGCCCCGAAGGCATCACGATGGTAGTCGCGATGCAGGCCGTCGGGGGAGCGACCACCGTCGGACGCCTGCTGTGGCAACGCATCGTGAAGTTCACCGGGAGCGAGCTGCTGAAAGAACCAATACCACTCCGAGAACGCGAAGAAAGAGTCGGTCGGCTCGGCGAAGGCCGGCACGGCGTACGGACCCCATGTGATGAGAACCCCGAATTTTGCGTCCTGCCACCACGGCGGTACCCGGTGCCGAGCGAGCGACTCCCGGGTCGCCGAATACGGCTCATCTACCACTCGACCGGTCCTTCCCACTCGAAAAAACCGCCGGTCGGCCCGTCGTCGTCGAGCGTGGCCATCAGCACAAGCACGCGCGCTCCATCGCTCGGATGCTGTCCCACGAATCCGCTCACCTGAGTGGCGGTAGTGCCCGGTCCCACGGAGTTGATCTTGATGTGACGAAGCGCAGGATCGGAATCGAGCGTGAGGCGGGTCTGGACCGTGATCATGTTCAGTGCGGCCTTGGACGAGGCATAGGCGAGGATGGCCGCCCCGGGACCGCCGGCGGCCGCGAAGGCGGCGGCGCGAGTCAGCGACCCGCCGCCGCTGGATACGTTCACGATCCGTGGCGACGAGGCGCGGGCCAAAAGCGGGAGGGCGGCGCGCGTCAGCAAGGCGGCGCCGAAGGCGTTCACATCGAAGAGGGAGTGTAGTTGCGCCCGGGTCACGTCTCGGGCTGATCCGAGGGCGGTGACGCCGGCGTTGTTGACGAGTGCGTCGATCACGGGAGTGATGTCGGCGACGGCCTCCATGGCCGCCGCGATGCTGTCATCGTCGGCCACGTCCAGCGCGACGACATGCACCGTGCCGAGCGGCGAGAGCTCTCGCGCCGTGATAGCGGCCTCAGAGAGGTCGTAGCATCCGAGAATCACCGTGTATCCGCATTCCAGCAGCTGGCGGGCACACTCCTTCCCGATGCCGCGCTCGGCTCCCGTGACGAGCGCGACCGGCGGCGGAGCCGTCGCCTCACTCATGCGTGGCCGCTGCCTGGTTGGGCCGCAGACGCAGGCTCCGCATCCCGCCACCGATGGCAATCGAAGAGGTGTTCACGATCGCTGCGATCGGTGACAGGCGCAACGCTGGCAGCGCGGCTCGGGTGACCCCCGCGGTTGGCGGCGGCGGCCAGGCAGGTCCCGGGTGGGGCAGCGAACCGGTGTGCTTTTGCCCTTGGGCGATTGGCCATCGAAGAGGGACACCTGCCGCTGCCACTCTGGGGGTCGTTGGCGGTTGTGAAGCCCGCAATCCTGTCGCGCGGCAGGGCCTCGGCGGTGATCCACGTCGACACGAGGGCGCCGGTGAGCGGGTGTAAGTCGAGGGCCTGGCCTCCGACGAATGCCGCGGAAATCTCGTGACCGACAGAATTGAGTCGAGTTACGCGCATCATTCCTCCGAGGTTATTCGTGCTTCGGGCCGATAAATAAGGCGACAGCAGCCTCCTCTGACAGATTGACAGAGAATACATCCTATGTCTAGGTTCTGTTGTGTTTGGTCGACCGGAGGCAGCCCGAGGTCTGCTTGCGGTCATGTTCTAATCCTGAACGCCCATCGCCAGCCGGGCTTGACGGCTTGGGATGAAGTCTCCGTATTTGGGATTGTCGGGCGGTCGATCGTGTCATCCCTCGATAAACTCCGGATATGGCACTAACCGACGACGCGATCACGCAGATCAAGATGATGATTGTTGACGGTCGGCTGACTCCGGGCCAGCGGCTGGCTCCGGAAAAGGACCTGAGCGAGAGTCTGGGTCTCTCGCGGAGCTCGCTGCGCGAAGCGGTCAAAGCCCTGGCGTTAGTCGGCGTGCTCGATGTTCGGCAGGGTGACGGCACCTACGTGACGAGCCTCGATGCGGACTTACTCTTGGCACCGATGGTCTTCATGGTCGATCTGAAGTCCGGAACAGGAAACAGGGAGCTGCACACCGTGCGGCGCATTCTCGAGACCGAGGCAGCAAGCATCGCGGCCCGCCAGGTGACGCCCGAACTTGTCGCCAGCCTCACCGAGGCGCTTGCGGAGGTGGAAGCTGTGATGACGGCGTCAGACGTCGATCCAGCTGTCTTCCTCGACGGCGACATCCGCTTTCACCGGGAGATTGCGCATGCCACCGGCAACGATATCCTTGCCGCCCTCATAGACACGTTGTCCAGCCGCACCCTGCGCGAGCGCCTGTGGCGGGCGATTCACGACGATGGCGCGTTCGAGCGTACCCACCGGGAGCACCGCGCAATCCTGGATGCGATCGCCCGGGGTGAGCAGGACCAGGCCCGCATCCGCATGGCAAACCATCTGCTCGGGGTGGAAGACTTCGTGACCGAGCTGTCCGGCGACGGTCCGGTGAGCAATCTGACAGAGCCCTAGTCAAGCCCGGGCGTGACCCGGCAGTGCGTGGTCAGCTCGCCGATGCCCGCCACGCCGACCGTGACTGTTGACCCGTCAACGAGAAACACTTGCGGGTCGCGGAAATAGCCCACACCGCCGGGGGTTCCCGTAGAGATCACGGTGCCGGCTTCCAGGGTCATCCCGCGGGAGAGATACGAGATGAGGGTGGCGACTCCGCGGTGCATCTCTCGGGTGTTCGCCCGCTGCAACGGCAGGCCGTCGACCACACACCAAAGGTCGAGGGACTGGGGGTCAGGAATCTCGTCCGCCGTGACGACCACGGGTCCGATCGGGGTGAAGCCGTCCAACGACTTGGACCTGGACCACTGCTGATCACGAAACTGCAGGTCGCGCGCGCTGAGATCGTTGATGACCGTATAGCCGAAGACGTATGTGAGGGCCTCGTCGACGCTCACGTCCCGGGCGTCTCGCCCGAGAATGACGCCGAGCTCCACCTCGAAGTCGACTTGCTTGGTGAGGGAACCATCCCAGGTGATGGTGTCTCCGTCGCCCGATAGTGAACTCTGCCAGAGGGCGAAGACAATTGGGATCTCGGGCGGGTTGGCGCCCTGTTCGGTAGCGTGGTCGACGTAGTTGACGCCGATTGCGACGATTTTGGGGGGCGACTGGATCGGCGGAGCGGTACGGAACCGCGCAAGCGGACTCCAGAGCCGCGGATCCGCCTGCATCACCGCCGCCTGAACGTCGGCAAGGGAGCTGTCGGCGATCAGCGCCTCCAGCCGGGATGGAAAGCCGGCATCGAGGTCTTGCAGGATTAGCGCTTCGCCGTCTCGGACCGCGGCAAGGCGGGAACGGTTGTCGGCATCGACGAGTTGGGCAAGCTTCACGGGTTTTCCTCCAGGGTATAAACGCGACGTGCGGTGTTGGTGAAAAGGTCCGGGTCGTGTGCGCCCACGATGTCGGCCAGCATGCTGGGCCAAAGTGACGGGTCGTCTGTGGCCAGGACGCTGACGGGCCAGTCCGAGCCGTACATGGCCCGGCGCGGGGAAAACTCTTCCAACGCGTGGAGAACGTAGGGCGCAATCACCGATTCCGTCGGGTCGGAAAACAAGCATTCGGTCAACAGCCCGGAGAGTTTGACGACCGTTTGCTCGCGTCGTGACAGGTCAGTGACGAATGACCGCCAGCCTGCGCTCGGCCCCGAGGCCGTAACGGCGGGCTTGCCCAAGTGGTCGAGGACATATTGGCCCTGGGGCACGGCGTCGATCAGTCGGAGACAGCTGGCCCAGTCACGCTCGCGCACGAGAAACTCGACCGCGAGCCCCCGTTCGGCCAGGATACTCGCAGACGCCCGGACGGGGGCCTGGTCGAACCAGCCGGGGTCAGCTTCGTTCTGGACCATCGGGCGGATGGCGCGCAGGCGCCCTCCGCCCGGCGCGGCGAGCACCCTGTCGAGCATGGCATCGAGCGAATCAGGTCGCCGTAGGTCGACCCATCCGGTGACGACAGTTGGAACCGGGCTGGCGTCAGCGATGCCGCATAACCACTCCGTTTCCTGCGGGTCCGGTAGGGCCTGCACCAGCACCCGGCCGGTCAGCTCCGATCCGGTCCCGCCAGGCTGGTCAGGCAGGCCGAAGCTGCGATTAATCTTTTTCAGGGCGGGCTGTGCCAGCCAGTCGTGCGCGAACAAGTCCCGGTCCCAGAGGTGCAGGTGGGCGTCGACGGTCACCCGTTCACCTCCACCCAAAACGGCTCTGGTATCGGTTCCTGCAGCCAGTCGAGTATCTGGTCCAGCTGAGCCGCCGACGCCGGACCCAGCAGCACCGTGTGGATGCGGGCTTCCCGGGCGACGAACTGCACAGCGGCGGCGGGCAACGCCACGCAATGCGCCGCGCACACGGACCGGAGCCGATCCAGCGCCCGGGTGATGCCGGGTGGAACGGCTCCATAGTCGTACCGACCATCTGGGCTGGCGAGAATGCCACTGTTGAAGATTCCAGCGGCGATTACCCGGGTGTTCGTAGCGGCGCCCAGCGGCAGCATCGCGGGTGCGTCGGGGGAGAGCAGGGTGTACCGGCCCGCGAGAAGAACCGCGTCGAGGTCACCAGTGCCGGCAAGCTGGACCGCCACGGTGTCGGAGTTGGTGCCTACCCCGATCTGCCGTACCAGCCCGGACGCGCGCAGCTCCACTAGGGCGGGGAGTGCTTCGGCGCGGGCCTGGTCTAGGTTGTCGTCAGGATCATGCAGCAGGGCGAGGTCGAGGTAATCCAGCTTGAGTCGATCCAGGCTCTCCTCCACCGACCGCCGGATCGCCGGGGCGGAAAAATCCGTGCGCCGGGACCATCCGTTCGGCACCACGAACATCGGTTCTGGGTCCGCGCGCGGATCCCGGTCTGAAACTAAGAGCCGGCCCACCTTGCTAGAGATCTGGACCTCGTGGCGGGGAACCGTGCCGAGGAAGTCGCCGAGCCGACGCTCACTTTCTCCGGGCCCGTAGTGCGGGGCGGTATCGAAATAGCGGATGCCGCGCTCCCAAGAGCGGGCGAGCAGAGAGCGGGCATCGGCATCGGAGGACGCGCGGAATAGGTTGCCGAGGGCGGCGCAGCCGACGCCGATGACAGGCAATTCCGGGGCTACCGGGATTCTCCCGGTCGACATTGACGGTTCAGTCACGGGCATGGCGCAATCGTAGGCCAGCGATGCCACCGTCCACCTCTATGGCCGTGCCAGTGACGGATGCCGCTTCCTCTGAGAGTAGGTATTCGATGGCAGCGGCCACGTGAATGGCCGACACTAGACGCCCGGTCGGTTGGCGGGCCTCAAGCGCCTGCCGCTCGGAATCGGGGTCATCGGCCAAAGCGAGTAGGCGTTGCACCCACGGGGTGTCGACGGTTCCGGGTGACACTGCGTTCACGCGTATCCCGTCGCCAACATGGTCGGCGGCCATAGCGCGGGTCAGCGCGAGCACGGCACCCTTCGACGCGGAATAGACGGCACGTTCCGGTAGGCCGGCGGTGGCGGCGATGGACGCAATGTTGACGATCGAGGCCGCAGTCGTGCGTCGAAGAAGCGGAAGAAAGGCGCGCGAGACGCGGGCGGTGCCCACCACGTTCACATCGAGAACGCGTAGCCATTCGTCATCCGTGGCGCGTTCGACGCTTCCCTGCGCTCCGATTCCGGCGCAGTTGACGAGCCCATTCACTGCTCCGAAGAGGGACTCGACTTGTGCCGCGGCCCGCCTCACCGAGGCGTCATCCGTGACGTCGCACTCCAGGGGAGTGATCTGCCCACCAGCGGCCAGCAGGTCGCGGTCGAGAGCGACAACTGACGCTCCCGCCCTGGCCAGCCGCTGCGCCGTCTCGCGGCCGATGCCCGACGCCGCGCCGGTCACGACGATTACCCGGTTCTGCTCGGTCATGATCTCTCCTCTTCGAGAATTACGATAATACATATGATGTATTAAACGAATATAGAGCGATGATGCCGACTATGGTAGTTTTACGCCTGATACATCATACGATTGGATAGAGTAACCGATGACGCGAATCACTCATGCCGAGGTTCTCGATGTTCGGTTCCCGACCTCGCTGGAGCTAGACGGCTCGGACGCCATGAACGTCGACGCCGACTACTCTGCGACCTACGTGGTGCTCCACACGGACGGTGACCTTCTCGGATATGGCATGACGTTCACCATTGGTCGCGGCAACGAACTGTGCGTGCAAGCTGCCGGGGTGATCGCCGAGCGCCTGGTGGGCTGGGAGATCGACGGTATGCGTGAGGATATGGGCGCAATCTATCGACACGCTAAATCCGACCATCAGTTGCGCTGGCTCGGTCCTGACAAGGGTGTGGTCCACCTGGCACTCGCGGCCGTGATGAACGCAGTCTGGGACTTGGTCGCCCGCGCCGAGAATCTGCCGGTTTGGAGATTGATGGCTGCCATGACGCCCGCCCAGCTGGTCGCCGCGGCCGACTTCAGCTATCTGAGCGATGCCATCACGCCGGATGAAGCGCTCCAGCTGCTTGAGAACTTGGCGCCCACCCGCGCCGACAGAACGGCCCTGCTCGAGGCCGAGGGCTACCCGTGCTACACGACGTCTCCCGGTTGGTTGGGCTATTCCGACGAGAAAATGACTGGCCTAATCGAACAGGCCCTTGCTGACGGCTTTCAGCACATCAAGCTCAAGGTGGGTGGCAACCTCGACGACGACCGGCGCCGCTGCGCGCTAGCCCGTACGCTTATCGGTCCGGACCGGCACCTGATGATCGACGCTAACCAGATGTGGGATGTGGACGAAGCGATCGCATGGACCAACGCCCTTGCGGAGTTCAAGCCGCTATGGATCGAGGAACCTACCGCGCCGGATGACGTGCTTGGGCACGCGACCATCCGCCGGGCTGTGGCTCCGATCGGGGTCGCCACCGGGGAGCATGCCCACAACCGGGTGCTTTTCAAGCAACTGCTGCAGGCCGAAGCGATCGACTTTTGTCAGATCGATGCGTGCAGGCTGGCTGGGATCAACGAAATCCTGCCGGTGCTGTTCATGGCGGCGAAATTCCAGGTGCCCGTGTGCCCGCACGCCGGCGGGGTCGGCCTCTGCGAGCTCGTGCAGCACCTCAGTTACTTCGACTTCATCGCGGTGTCCGGTTCCCGGCAGGGCCGCGTGATCGAGTACGTTGAGCACCTGCACGAACACTTCACTGACCCGGTGACGGTTGCCCAGGCAGCTTATTGGCCGTCGGCGAAGCCGGGTTACAGCGCCCAGATGAAGGCGGAATCAGTGGCGACGTATGCATACCCGTACGGCTCCTACTGGAGCGAGGCCGCCCGGGGGGTCGCTGTTGGCGCCTGAACTGCTGTACGGGGGCGACTATAACCCGGAACAGTTCTCGCGCGAGGTCTGGGTGGAAGACGTGCGCCTGATGAAGGTAGCGCGGGTGAATACCGTTACCGTGGGAGTGTTTTCCTGGTCGTCCCTGGAGCCCAGCGAAGGCGTCTTCACGTTCGGTTGGCTCGACGATGTGCTCGACCTGCTGCACGAGAACGGGATCGGCGTGATCTTAGCCACTCCGACCGCGTCGCCGCCGCCCTGGTTCTCACTCGCGCATCCCGAAGCTTTGCCGATCACCGCCGACGGCGTGCGGTTGCTGCACGGTAGCCGGGACACCTACAACCCCGCCGCAGAGGCGTACCGGCACGCGGCCCGGCGCATCGCGACGGAGTTGGGCCGGCGTTACGGCACGCATCCGTCCCTGCGGATGTGGCACGTTCACAACGAGTACGGCACCGTGTCGTTCGGTCCGGTGGTGGATGCGGAGTTCCGGCTGTGGCTGGAGCGCAAATACGGCTCCTTATCGGCTCTCAATGAGGTCTGGAACACGACCTTCTGGTCACAGCGTTACGGGGAGTGGGCAGAGATTTTCGCCCCGCAGGCCACCCAGTACCTCGGTAACCCTGCGCAACTGCTGGACTTCAGGCGCTTTGCCGCGGAGCTGCTCCTCGCGGCGTTCAACGAACAGAGCGAGATTCTCAAGTCCCTGTCCACGGGCATCCCGGTGACTACGAACTTCATGCTTCCCAGTTGGCTGCATTACGACCAGTGGGCCTTCGCCGCGGCCGAGGACATGGTGTCGATCGACGACTATCCTTCCGAGCCCGGTGTTGAGGGCCATGCCCAGGCTGCGTTCTCCGGTGACCTCGCCCGGTCGCTGGCAGGCAACCGTCCCTGGCTGCTCATGGAGCAGGCGACCAACTTGGTCTACCGGCGCGATGCCATGCTGGTGCGCTCGACCCAGGAGATGGTCCGCTCCAGTCTTCAATACATCGCTAGAGGGTCGCTTGGGGCGTTGTTCTTCCAGTGGCGCGCGCCGCGGACCGGCGCGGAGTTGTTTCACTCCTCGATGGTGCCGCACTCCGGTGAGGATACCGACCAGTTTCGCGGCACGGTGCACTTGGGCGCCCTGCTCGCCGAGCTGTCCGAGCTTGCTCCGGGCTCGCGACAGGCGGAACCGGTCGCCGAGAACCGGGTCGCCATTCTCTGGTACCCGGAAGCATGGTGGGCCGCGGAGGCCCGAGGTTTGCCACGGGCAGACCTCAACTACCTGTCGCTCGTGCGCCAAGTTCACCGGGCGCTCTGGCTGGCCGGGGTAGGGGTGGACTTCGTGCATCCGGACCATGAGCTCTCCGGTTACGACGTGCTGCTGCTGCCGTTGGCGATCCCGCTTTCGACCGCACAGGCCGAGGCGTTCGAGGACTATGTCGGGGCCGGCGGGGTTCTGGTGGCGTGGTATTTCAGCGGAACGACCGACGACAACTTTTCAGTGGCGCCTGGCGGGTACGGTGGTCAGCTCGCCCGTGTGCTCGGTATCCGAGTGCAGATGGTGCATCCCGTTGACAACGCCCTCGAGCTTTCCGACGGTTCCACCGCCACCCGGTGGAGCGAACACCTCGATCTACGAGGTGCCGAGGCAGTGGGCCACTATCGCGGCGGAGCCCTCGACGGACAGCCCGCCGTAACCCGCCATCAGTTCGGAGGCGGTGTGGCTCACTACCTCTCCACTCACCTCGACGACGACGCCCTGCGAAGAAACCTCGTCTCTATCCTCGATCAGGCCGGAATTCAGGGCCTGGCCGGTGACGGTCTGGAAGTGATCGAGCGCCGGGTCGGCGACGGACATTTCACCATCGTGTTGAACCACACCGACGCGCCGGGCGTCGTCACCGTGCGCGGCGACGACCTGATCACCGGCCAGTCGTATGCTGGACCCACTGAAATCGCCGCAGGCGCCTACTTGATTGTGCGGACGTGAGCCTACCCACAAAGATGCGTCCCGACCGCACCTTGCCTGACGAGACGCAGGTGCTCTGGTACGGCGCGCCGGCCACGGTTTTCACCGAGGCGCTGCCGCTGGGTAACGGACGCATCGGCGCCATGTGCTTTGGCGGAATCGGGGTCGATAAGATCCGGCTGAACGACGACACAGCATGGTCGGGCTCGATGGCCAGCGAGCTGCGGGTGCTGCCCCAATCAGCCGAAGACAACAAGCGGGCGCTGCGACACGCCCGGGATCTGATCGGCGATAACGAATACGGAGCGGCCGAAGTCGAACTCGCCGGGCTCTCCCAGCCGTACACGCAGGCTTACATGCCGTTCGCCGATCTGATCATCGAGATTGACGACCTCGCCGGAGTGCAGCACTACCGGCGATCGCTAGATCTGCGCACCGCGTCCCACGATCACGGTTTCGACACCGATCACGGCCGCATAGACCAACGCATGTTCGTGTCAGCAGCCCACAACGTGCTGGTCGTCGACTTGCGCGTCGGGGCGCTGGACGGGGTCACGGTGCGGGTGCGGCTCGCCAGCCAGCTGAAGGTCGACGACGCCCGTCAGGATTCCAGCGCTTGCGGGCTTACCCTGCGTCTGCCCAGCGACGTGCCCCCGACCCACGCCGACCCGCCGGCCGAGGTCCAGTACTCGGATGATCCGACGATCTCGGTGCAAGGCGCCGTCGTCGCGCATTGGCAACATGACGGCACCGACATCCGCCTGCCTGCGGGCGCGACGACGGCCGGTCTCGCCGCCACGGGAGTGCACCGGCTGCAGATATATCTGAGCACCGCCACCACATTCACCGGGGTCGGACTCGCCGCCAACGGCTCGGCCGATGAGGCCTACGCGCGGGCTAATGAAGCGGCCGTCGCGGCTGGTCGGCTCGGCGTCGACACTCTCTGGCGCGAGCACCGCGCAGAACACGCCGCGTTCTATGAAAGGGTCACCCTTGACCTCGGCCGGTCAGCGTCGACCGCGACCGCGCCACTGCCGACATGCCCGCTGCCGACCGACCAGCGCGTGCTGCAGACTCCCCGGGATCCAGCCCTGGCCGCGTTGATGTTCAACTACGGTCGCTACCTCCTCATCTCCAGTTCCCGGCCCGGTTCGCTGGCCGCTACCCTGCAGGGCCTCTGGAATGAGTCGATGACTCCGCCCTGGAGTTCGAACTACACGCTGAACATCAACACCCAGATGAACTACTGGGCTGCCGAGAGCACCGCGCTGGCCGAGTGCCACGAGCCCTTCTTCGAGCTGATCGAGGCACTCTCCCGCAACGGTCGTGGCACAGCCCAACGGCTCTACGGCCTGCCCGGTTGGGTGGCCCATCACAACACCGACGCCTGGGCGTTTACCTCGCCGGTCGCCGGCGACCCGGCCTGGTCTTTCTGGCCGTTGGCACCCGCTTGGCTGGTGCGGCACTTCTTTGAGCACCTGCGCCATGGCGGTGACCCGGAATTCGCACGTACCCGGGCCTGGCCCGTCATTCGAGGCGCCTGTGAGTTCATCCTGGGCTGGCTGGTTCGCCAGCCTGATGGCAGCCTGGGCACCGTTCCCTCCACTTCACCGGAGAATCATTTCACCGCTCCCGACGGCAGGCCTGCGGCGGCAGCTCGATCATCCACCGCTGACATTGCAATGATCAGGGCGCTGTTCGAGGCGGCCCTGGGAATCGGGCCCGAGGACGACGCGATCATGCAGCAGGTCGTTCGGTCGCTCGCTGCTCTGCCCCCGATCCCTATCTCGGATGGCAGCATCCAGGAATGGGCCGACCCCTTCGTGCTGCCTGAACCGGGGCATCGGCACGTTTCCCCGCTCTACTTCGCGTACCCCGGCAACACACTGCTCACTCCGGAACTCGCTGCTGCCGTTTCACGCACCCTCGACGAGCGCGGGGACGACTCCGCGGGTTGGTCGCTGGTCTGGAAAATTGCATTACGCGCGCGCCTTCGTGAGCCCGAAGCGGTGGAACGTCTGCTCCCGCTGGTCTTTCGCTCCGTCGCAATGGCCCCAGGTCCGTGGGAAGGAGGCCTATACCCAAACCTTTTCGTCGCGCATCCACCGTTCCAAATTGATGGCAACCTCGGTTACGTTGCAGCCGTCGTTGAGTGTCTGGTACACAGCCACGCCGACCGCATCGACCTCCTGCCCGCAGTGCCGGCCAGTTGGCCCGCCGGTTCCGTTGCCGGGCTCGTTGTGCGACCGGGTGTGCTGGTCGACATCGATTGGGCACCGGATACCCACGGTCGCCCGCGGCTCGTGCGCGCACGGCTGCGTGCACGCACAGTGCACACCAGCGGTGCTGTGAAGGTCGGCTGGCACAGCATCGAACGAACCGTGAAACTGACTACCGACAGCTGGGTAGAGCTGACCGAGGCGGATTTCCCGCCTGACAGCTAGCTCAGGAGGCCTTGGCCTATGTGCTGAGGGAGCCAGGTCGCCTGCTTAATGTTGTGCAGCGTCTGCCCTGATTCGTGGCCATTGAACGGATAGACCTCGATGTCGGCTGGCCCGGCATAGCGGTTGAATGCGGCGAAGATGGTGGATGGAGGCACAACATCGTCCATCAGCGCGGCCGAGAATAGGGCTGGCGCCGTGGCTCGCCGAGCGAAGTTCACCCCGTCGAAGTAGCTGAGCGTGTCGAATACCTGGTCTACGGCGTCGCGGTGGACCGCCAGGTAACGGCTGATTTCGGTGAACGGTTCGACGGCGGTGATTTCCGCAGCCCGCCGAAAGTGGCAGAGGAACGGCACGTCGGGCATAACCGCGCATACGTCAGGCACCAGTGCGGCGGCGGCGAGGGCTATGCCGCCCCCCTGACTGCCGCCGGCGAGGCTCAGTCTGCTCGCATCGACATGAATGAGTGACCTGGCGGCATCGATTGCCAGTGCGGCATCAGTGAATACCCGCCGGTAATAGTAAGACTTCGGATCGAGGATGCCACGAGTCATCCAGCCGGCCACGGAGGCCTCTGAGCCCTCAGGATCGGGAGTGTGTCCGCCTGTGCCCCACCCGCTGCCCTGGCCACGTGTGTCCATGAAGAGATGCGCGTAGCCCGCGCTGGCCCAGAAGAGCCGCTCGCCCGGCAGTCCCCGCCCGCCGTTGTACCCCTGGTATTCGACCACAGTAGGTAATGGCCCCCCGGCGTCGACGGGCACCGTCAGCCAGGCGCGGATGGGCTGGCCGCAGTATCCGGCAAAGGTCACGTCGAATACCTCCACGGTGCGCATTACCGTGGACACCTGCTCAAGGCGGGGCTCCCAGGCCAGCGCGCGGGATTCAGTGAGGGTCAAGGCCCAGAATTCATCGAAGTCAGTAGGCTCCAGTACCTCCGGCCGAAATTCGCGGAGCTGGTCGAGGGGAATATCAGTCAGGGGCACAAGGGGAACCTCTCTTGATGTCGCGGGCGGATTCACGCACAGACTACCCCTATTGATCCGACCTTCGGAGGCCATATTCGGAGAGTTGAGCCTTTATGTCGCAACAAGCCGATCACACATCGGATGAATGCTTGACAGGGGTGGTTTCCATAGGCATCCTTGTACCGAGGCAGTTATCTCGATGGCAAGATGGCGACCCAATGGTCCATCGAGTACATGCCTCACCCTCGACAATGCAGTCATCGGAAGGAAGACAATGAAGTTTTATCTGGCGGGCCCAACGAGGTCCCGAATGGTGATGGGTGTCATTGCGTCGGCGAGTGCCCTGGCGCTGCTGGCCGGCTGCTCCGCGGGAACCGCTTCAACCGACGGCGACGCAGCGGCCGACGCATCCACGGTCGACTTCTGGGGCTGGGTCCCGGGTCTCGAAGACCTCGTCGACCAGTACAACGAACTCGACACCGGCACCACCGTTACCTTCCACCGCATGACCGGAGACGACGGCACTAAGGTCAAGGCCGCCGTCGATGCCGGAGCCGGCCCCGACGTGGTGCAGCTGAGCACCCACGACCTGCCCGACTACGTGATCGCCGGACGGGTGCAGGACATCACCGAGTTCGTTAGCGATGATGAGGCGAACTACACACCGAGCTCGTGGGCCTCCGTCAGCTTCGACGGCCAGGTCTACGGTGTGCCGCAGGGCATCGGCCCGGCGGGCATGATGTATCGCACCGATATGTTCGAGAAGTACGGCGTCAGCGTTCCCACCACCTGGGATGAGTACCTCGACGCCGCCCGAGCCATCCATGCCGCAGACCCGAACGTATACATCGCCAACATGTCGCCCAGCGAAGTGGGGCAGTGGATGCAGGAGGTTCAACAGGCCGAGAGTAGCTGGTACGGCGTTGACGGCGACGCCTGGGACGTGGGTATGAACGACTCCGGCAGTCAGCTGGTCGCTAAGCGCTGGCAAACACTGCTCGACGAAGGGCTAGTCACCACCGACACCATGTGGACCCCGGAGTACTGGGCGAACGTGAACGCCGGCAAGATCGCCACGATCTCCTACGCAGCCTGGTTCCCGAGCCTGCTGGCCAGCAACGCTGAAAGCACCAGCGGCCTCTGGAAGATCGCAGCGCTGCCTGTCAACGAGGGATCCGCCAACGCCGGTGACTCCGGCGGCGCCGCCGACGTCGTGCTCAAGGGCGCGGCCGACCCCGAAGCGGCGGCTGAATTCATCAGCTGGCTGAACGGCTCCGATGACACCCAGGAGACTATGATCTCGGTCGGCGGCATCTTCCCGTCGACCAAGAACGGCCTGGCTTCGCCCGCGCTGACTTCGCCCGTTCCGTTCTTCGGTGACCAGGCCGTGAATGAGGTCTTCATTGAGGCAGCCAAGAACACACCAGCGACATGGGTGGACGGCCCCAATTACGGCACCGCCCAGACCGCGCTGACCGATGAGTTCGCCAAGGTCATCAATGGCCAGAAGACCTTCCTCGAGGCGCTAGACGCCGCGCAGGCCGCCACCGTGGACGATCTGAAGGCCCGCGGCCTGAGTGTGAACGAGTAGTCGGAATGAGTTTTCTGTCCCGCACCACCACGCCCCCGCGTCGGTTCACCGGCGCGGGGGCGTGGTGGGTGCCGTATGCCTTCATCGTTCCCTTCTCAGCGCTTTTCATCCTGTTCCTTATCGCCCCGATTCTCGTGGCTATGGGCAGCAGCCTGTTCACGGTGAAGTCCTCCGGCCTCGGGTTCGGCGGCGAAACGGCGGCGGTCTTTGCCGGGATCGAGAACTACGTTCGAGCACTCACTGATTCAGACTTCATCGCCAGCTTCGGGCGTGTGCTGCTCTTCGGTGTCGTGCAGGTGCCGGTCATGATGGTCCTTGCCGGTGGCTTGGCCCTGCTATTCGACTCATCACTGGTCAAGGCCAAGCGATTCTTCCAGTTCGCGGTATTCCTTCCCTACGCGGTGCCCGGCGTCATCGCGGCCCTGCTGTGGGGGTTCCTCTACCAGCCGGCCGTAAGCCCAGTCATCCAGTTCCTGGCTTCGATAGGCATCGAGGCTAACCTGCTGGCGCCCGGCACAGTGCTGTGGGCGATCGCAAACATTAGCATTTGGTCGTATACCGGCATCAACATGATCATCCTGTTCGCAGCCCTGCAGTCGGTGCCCCGCGAAATGTACGAGGCCGCCCGACTCGACGGTGCCGACGAAGTTCGGATCGCCTGGAGCATCAAAATCCCGATGATCTGGCCGGCATTCCTGCTGACCACACTGTCGTCGATTATCGGCACTTTGCAGCTTTTCAGCGAACCGGCCGTGCTGAAAACCATCACCCCCAATATCTCGAGCGACTTCACGCCCAACATGGCCGTGTTCTCTGCGGCCACACTCGGCAACAACGCGAACCTGTCGTCGGCGATGGCCGTCATCCTCGGTGCCGCCACACTCGTGGTCTCCCTGGTGATCATGCGCGTGACGAACCGTCGAAATGGAGCCTCCCGTGACGCTTAACAAGAACGCCGCCTCCCCGGTCCTCGATTCCCCGGTAGGGAGCCTCCTGCCCGCCGCACCGACCACCTCGCGCCCTCACCGTGCTCCAAAGTTCCACACTTCGGCCTCCGATCAGCACGGACGGGGGTGGATGATCGCTGTCACGGTGGTCATGGTCCTCGCCGCCCTGTACTTCCTGGTGCCGGTGTATTGGCTGGTCGTAGCCTCGACAAAGTCCGGCGGCGAGCTCTTCTCCACGCCGGGATTCGCTTTCTCCGAATTCCACCTGATCGACAACCTCGTGAACCTGTCGAACTACGACGACGGAATTTATTGGCGCTGGACGTTCAACTCGGTGATCTACTCGGTCGTCGGCTCGGCTTTCACGACCTTTGTCTGCGCCCTCACTGGCTACGCATTCGCGGTCTACAGGTTCAAGGGACGCAAGATCGTGCTCGGCGCCGTGCTTGCCAGCCTGTTGGTGCCCGGAACCGTGCTCGCCCAGCCCACTTACATGTTGCTTGTCACCCTGGGCCTGAACAACACTTACGCGGGAGTGCTGCTGCCGGCGCTTGTCTACCCGTTTGGCGTTTTGCTGGCCTACATATACGCGCAGTCCTCGATTCCACTTGAGCTCGTAGAAGCAGCCCGGCTGGACGGCGCGAACGAACTGCGTATATTCTTCTCAATCGGCCTGCGGTTGATGATGACCGGCCTGGTGACGATCCTGCTGTTCGCTTTCCTGGGCAGTTGGAACAGCTACATGCTGCCGTTGCTCGTGCTCACTGACCAGACGCTGATGCCGCTGACGGTGGGACTGACTGGCTGGAACCAGTCGTCGATCACGATCCCGGGACTCCAAATCCTGACGGTGGTTGGTTCGCTAGTTTCGGTGGTACCGATCATGATCGTCTTCCTCGCCCTTCAGCGCTTCTGGAAGGCCGGGATCTCCGCTGGCGGAGTGCGGTTCTAGGATGTGGCTCCCTAAGTCCCGTGTGGGTTCTCGGCAGAAATGATCTGTGTCTCGTGCGCCCTTCTTTCTGGCGATGAGTGGCTTGAGATCGAGCCGTTTGATGCCGGCGGTCTCTGTTCGTCGTGGTCGTCCATTTCAGGATCACCGCCGAGCGCGGGCGCCAGCGAGAACTCTCAAGATACGTAGGCAGTGATGCGCCAAGCGTCAACTTGGAGTACAGCTCTGCTGGGGACCAGATCCATGTCCTAATTCCGCCAAGTATCAGTCGAGTTCCCCTTGGTTGACAGCAGTCGTGCCGGGGTGTTGGAGCTCAACCTGACGGTTAGGGGTTTCGGGAACCTCGGTGCCGTCTCGAGTGCATGTGTCTACGTAAGGCGGCGCGTAGGTCGCCCGCGCTTCCCGGGCCGAGATCTCATTCAGTGTCTGAGTGGGCGTGCTGGCCGGTTGCCTGCGATGGCTGGCCGGTGTTTCTTCTGGACTCACTGTCATTCCATCGGGTGCGTTCGCGGAGCGGACGAGCGTGTTGATCCAGTCAGGATTGAGCGCTGGCTTTCGCCCATCGGTGAACTTGGCGTTCATGCCCCAAGGGTAGTGGGTCACGGCATAGCGTCACTCTTGACCGCATCCTCGCCCGACTTGCATGCCACCTCGCGAAAGACTCGAGTGCCGTCCACCGATCTGTTCTCCACCTCAGTGCGTCGTCCGAGGTCAGCCGTGAAAGAGTTGCCCATTCCTCTGGGCGGCTCGGATTAGGCTTTGGGCCATGGGTCAAGATCTGCCCATGCTTCGATACCGAAGAAGCGAGCAGCCGATTCAAATGGTTCGTCACGCTGCAGCTGCGCGCCGTTGAGGCGAAGTTCAACGGCGTGGAACGGCCGTGTCACTTCAAGCGGACGAGTCGCCCATGGGTGATGGATGAGCGTGACCTCGCTCCGTGGAACATGATGAGGTTGCAGCTGATTTACCACGAGTACCGCGGATGTTCCAATGTGTTGTGCAGCCTGCCTCGTTCCAAAGAATCCATCCGCCATTCGAGTTGAGCGAGAAGCAGTCCCCGAGGCCGTAATGATCCATGCCTCGTGTCCGAACATGGCCGCGATTGCATCTTCGAGATCGTCGTCGAAGAGGTACACCCCAACTGCGATCACGAAGGGGGCGTCAAGCTCGCCATAAGCTCGAGCTTTTAGGGTTGCACCGCGCCGGATGAGCCCCGCGTCGTCGATAAATTCGGCGTCGCCATGGGAATAGACGCCGATCGCCCGCCCACGAGACGAACGGCGATGTTGCGGAGACTTGGCAATCGCCCCGAACCGGGCTGACCAGTCGCCTGATGTCCAGGGAAAAGTGGGGTATCGGTCACTGTCGGCCGGAGCATCTGGATCTAGTTCATCAAGCCACTTCTTTAGTCGTCGTCGAAGATCTCCCGCGCCCACAGATCTTGCTCCCACTACCACGTCCTGAAGGTCGAGGAAGAAGCGAGAGTCGTCCAGCTTGTTCACCCCATCTAGAAACCGAGCTAGGCGGTTCGCTGATCCGCCATCCGGGCGCGATTGCGGCATGACCGCTTCAACATAGAAGCGTTCCGACCCGCGGGTGGCTAGAAAGTCCGGGTGGCGATTTGATTCAGGAATGTCCGGATGCACCGTGACACTGAAACCGGCGCGTAGGAGTGACTCGTGGATGTACAGTTCCAGGAACGCGCTCTGCGCTTGGTCGTTGGACTCGCGCAGACGACCACGAATGTCGGCATAGGCGTCGACTGGCAGTCGATTTGCCCACTCCTGCAATAGTCGCCGCGGGTTCTCCCAAAACTCACCCCCGACACGGTTCAAGAAGGCGAAGCTAGTCTCTTCATGAGTGGCGGGAGAATGTTCGGTCCGGTCTTCAATGTCGAAGATAGGTAGGCGGTCTTCCATTAGACGAGGCTCCCATGAGGCACCCTGATTTGGCGAACGCTTGGGACAGCAGCATGCGGCTCATCTACTTTTTCAGCTACCCCGGACGAGTGCCCGGCGTCCCATAGAAAAATGTTTGGCGGTCAGGGAGTTCGGCCATGCTCACCCTATGGTGCTCAACGGCATTGGGGTCCCTGTCGTCGGGGCGGCTAAGGCCGACAGTTTGCGAACCTGGGAAACTAGGCGGGACGCCATCCGAGGTGAATCGGTGGTCCTAACTCCAAGGCCACAGACGGAGCGCTTAGTCGTGGCGCTTTCCTTCCTCCGGGTCGAGGGCGTCTGCGAGATAGCTTCTCGAGGTGAAAGTTGCAGCTTGCCCCTCCCGCGAGTGCCACGCGGCGCCACGAAGAGACGCGTCGTCAATGCCGAGGTGCTTCATGATGGCGAGATTGAGAAGCCAACGAACTCCCATGGCCAAGGCCCCGAGGCCGCTCGTGCTGAGCCTGGTTTTGAAATGCCCCTCATGGACGAGATCGTTGCGGGCTTTCACCGCCAGTGCAACCCAGGCCTGCAGCTTCTCGGCTGGAACCACCCGGTTGAACTGCTCAAGCTCACGTCCCGCTGAGTGGTGGAGTTTCTCAACACCGTGCGGGTCAGTTGTTCTAGCTTAGGCGGCGGCGAGTTCGGGGAGGATCACCGCCTCGTCGATGACCTCGATGGGGTTGGTCATGGTGCCCAGCTCGAGCATGGATGACTCGGAGAAGTAGCGGCGTTCGCCGGCTTCCCACTCGTCGTGTTGCTCGATCAGGACCGACCCGGCCAGGCGCAGCAGGGCTGCGGCGTTGGGGAACACGCCGACGACGTCGGTGCGGCGTTTGATCTCTTTGTTCACCCGTTCGAGCGGGTTGGTGGACCAGATTTGGCGCCAGTGCCGTCTGGGGAACGCGGCGAAGGCGAGCAGGTCGGGTTGCGCGTCGACGAGCATCGCCGCGACCTTCGGGTGCGACCGGGCGAGCATCGTGGTGACCTCGCGGAACTGCTTCTCGATGTGTTCACGGTCGGGCTGGGCGAAGATGGTGCGGATGATCGAGGCGACCATGTCCTGCGATCCTTTCGGGATTACCGCGAGGACGTTGCGCATGAAATGCACCCGGCAGCGCTGCCAGCCGGCGCCTTGGAACACGGTCCCGATGGCCTTCTTCAGGCCGGTGTGAGCGTCAGACATGACTAGCTTGACCCCGTCGAGGCCGCGGGTCTTCAGCGACCGCAGGAACGACGTCCAGAAGCCCTCGTTCTCGCTGTCGCCCACGTCGAAACCCAGGACTTCCCGGCGCCCGTCGACGGCAACGCCGACGGCGACGACGATGGCCTGGGACACGATCCGGTGCCCGACCCGGGCCTTGTAGTAGGTCGCATCGAGGAACACGTAGGGGAAGTTCTGCGCGGCGAGGGTGCGGTCGCGGAACTCGGCGTCCAGGCCGGCGCAGATCCGGGACACTTCGGACTTGGAGATCCCGGTATCAGCGCCGAGGGCTTTGACCAGGTCGTCGACTTTCCGGGTTGAGACGCCGTGGACGTAGGCCTCCATCACGACCGCGAACAACGCCTGATCGACCCGGCGGCGCCGTTCCAGTAGGGCGGGGAAGAATGACCCGGCGCGGAGCTTGGGGATCTTCAGGTCGAGGTCACCGGCGGTCGTCGACAGGGTCCTGGACCGGGCGCCGTTGCGGTGGGTGGTGCGGTCCCCGGAGCGCTCGAACGGGGCTGCGCCGATGAACGCGGTCGCTTCGGCATCGATGAGTTCTTAGTAGAGCTTTTCGGTCGCGACGCGGATTCGGTCGGTGACGTCGGTGAGTTTGAGTTCTCCCAGCAGGTCGAGCAGGGCAGACTGGTCTAGAGCCATCGTGTGGTGTCCTTTGTGAGTTCTTTGATCGGTACTCACTGACCATCCCACGGTGGCTCTTCACGTTGACGAAGCAACGCTCAAGAGCCGGAAACCACACCACTCACAGGGACGTAACCGGCGCTGAGTGTGCTCTTGGGAGCAGCAGACGGATACCCCTATTTTCTCCAAACCTTTGGGAGGGCAGCGTGGGACGCGGCGCCTGAGAAGTTAATCGCCCACCGTGATGCCTTGGCAGCAGTCCAAGAAGGCAACGCAGCACTTGATATGGGGTTCTTCCCGGCTCGATGGGACCGGGCAACGCCCGCAGAGCGAAAATACCTGCGGGCTATGTCTGACGTGGGCACGGAGCACTGCAAAACCAGTGAAGTCGCTGGCCTGCTAGAGAGCTCGATGAGCGCGCAAAGCGCAGTCCGTCAAGGAATCATTGAGAAGGGCATAGCCTACGCGCCTGAACGAGGGCTCTTGGCCTTCACTGTCCCGGGGATGCACGCCTTTATTAAGCGCCAGTTTGCGGAGTGACTGATTTGCAATGGACGCGGAGCCTCGTTCCCACGAGGCGCGAGTGTGGCTGCAACTAACCAGCGGATCCGCGGATCCGCGCTCAAGTTCTTGAGCCTAGGTTCATCTTCGACTCTGAAGGCTCAAGTGCTCTGCAAGGAGGCTCATCATGCAACCTGAGTCACACCGAGGGAGGCTGCGGATCGAGGCCGAGAGCGGATGACGGGAATCGAACCCGCGCTATCAGCTTGGGAAGCTGAAGTTCTACCATTGAACTACATCCGCGCGTCCGGGCCGCGAAAGCGGCACTGGAACCGTGCCATCCTATCAACCCCGCGCCGATAGGCTGGCACCGTGCTTCTCTCGGATCGTGACATCAAGGCCCAGATCGACGCGGAACGTATTGCGCTCACGCCCTACGACCCGGAGATGATCCAGCCGTCGAGCATCGACGTGCGCTTAGACCGGTTCTTCAGGTTGTTCGACAACCACAAGTACCCGTTCATCGACCCGGCCGAAGACCAGCCCGAACTCACCCGGCTGATCGAGGCAAAGGGCGACGAACCGTTCATCCTGCACCCGGGCGAATTCGTGCTCGGCGCCACCTTCGAGGCCGTCACCCTGCCCGACGACGTGGCCGCCCGGCTCGAGGGCAAGAGTTCGCTGGGCCGGCTGGGCCTGCTCACCCACTCCACCGCAGGGTTCATCGACCCGGGCTTTACCGGGCACGTCACCCTCGAGCTGAGCAACGTGGCCACCCTGCCGATCAAGCTCTGGCCCGGCATGAAGATCGGCCAGCTGTGCTTCTTCCAGCTCAGCTCGCCGGCCGAGAAGCCCTACGGCTCCGCGTCCTACCTCTCCCGCTACCAGGGCCAGCGCGGTCCCACCGCCTCCCGGTCGCACCTCAACTTCCACCGCACCGACACGAGCGCGACGGATGCCGGGAGCCACGGGAACTGATCGGTTCGCGAGCCGTGAGAAAAGCCCCATCCGGGCGCGTTTTTTGGGGTTCTGCTCACGGCTCGGGGGATGTGGAACACCACGTTCACGCGCGCGTTACGTGGGGCCGGTAAAATCCTGAGTATGACCACCTCAGAGTCCCGCTTTGCCGAGGCGCTGATCGCCGACGGCCCCACTCCCGAGTACCCCGGACGCATGCGCCGGTTCGGCCAGCTCGTGGGCACCTGGGCGGCACACGGCAGCAAGCTCGACGAGGCCACCGGCGAGTGGACCGAGCGGGAATTCACCTGGATCGTGCAGTTCATCCTCGACGGCCGCGCGGTGCAAGACGTGGAGGTTGTGCCCAGCAGCACGCATCCGTCGGGCTTCGAGACCATCGCCACCGCCGTGCGGGTCTACGACCAGCTGGCCGGCGCCTGGCGGGTGAGCTACTTCGCCCCGACGCTGGGGGAGTACTGCCACCTCATCGCCACGCCCTACCGCAACGGTCTGCGCCAGGACGGCACCGGCACCGACGGCCGCCCGGTGCGCTGGAACTTCACCTCGATCACCGAGGACGGCTACACCTGGGAGGGCTGGGTGAGCGACGACGAAGGCACCACCTGGCACCTGGTGGAGCACAACGAAGCCGTGCGGGTGCACTGATCTCGGCCCGTTCTCCGGCGTCCGCCGGCTGATTTCCGCGAGCCGGAAACACCCGGCGAGGCAACACGCCGAGACGTCTGAACTGCACAGATGTGCATCCAAAACCGCGGGTGAAGCGGGTCGCGTGTTTTCGGCCTTCGCGGCCTCCCAACCACTAGATATAGCGGCGTTAGGGACCAAGGGCACCCAAATATAGTGATTTCGGCACGGTGCCGTCCCTATGCTGAAGGCGTGAATCCAAGCATCAGCGCCCCGGCCCAAACGACTGACAGCATCGACGAATCCGTCGACCAGACGACGCCGACGTCGGCGCTGCATGCCATCAAGGTCGTCAAACGCGACGGCCGCCGGGTGGACTTCGACAACACCAAGGTCTACGAGGCGTTGGTGAAGGCCGCGGTCGAGATCCACACGGAGATGACGCCGCTCGTGCACCGGGCGATCGTCGACATCGTCGCCGCCGTCGACCGAGAGATCGCCGGCCGCTTCGCCACCGACATCAAGATCTACGAGGTGCAGAACATCGTGGAGCACGCGCTGCTCGAAAGCCACGAATACGACCTGGCCGAGAAGTACATCAGTTACCGCACCCAGCGCGACTTCGCCCGCAGCAAGTCCACCGACATCAACCACTCGATCATCAACCTGCTGAGCAAAGACTCGGCTGTGGTGAACGAGAACGCCAACAAAGACAGCGACGTCTTCAACACCCAGCGGGACCTCACCGCGGGTGCCGTGGGCAAGGCCATCGGACACAAGATGCTGCCGCCGCACGTGTCCAACGCGCACCAGAAGGGCGACATCCACTTTCACGACCTGGACTACAGCCCCTACGCGCCGATGACCAACTGCTGCCTGATCGACTTCAGCGGCATGCTCAGCCGCGGTTTTCGCATCGGCAACGCCGACGTGGAGCCGCCCCGCTCCATCCAGACCGCCACCGCGCAGATCTCGCAGATCATCGCCAACGTGGCATCCAGCCAGTACGGCGGATGCTCCGCCAACCGCACCGACGAACTCCTGGCCCCCTACGCCAGGGCCAACTTCGCCAAGCACCTCGCCGACGCCGAGCGCTGGATCGCCGACGAGAGCCAGCACCGCCCCTACGCGGAGGAGAAGACCCGCAAGGACATCTACGACGCGATGCAGAGCCTCGAGTACGAGATCAACACCCTGTTCACTTCGAACGGCCAGACCCCGTTCGTGTCGCTCGGCTTCGGCCTGGGCACCGACTGGTTCGAGCGGGAGATCCAGCGGGCCATCCTGCAGATCCGCATCGACGGGCTCGGCAGCGAGAAGCGCACCGCGATCTTCCCCAAGCTCATCTTCACGCTCAAGCGCGACCTCAACCTGGTGGAGGGCGACCCGAACTACGACATCAAGCAGCTCGCGCTGGAATGCTCGACCAAGCGGATGTACCCGGACGTGCTCAGCTACGACAAGCTCGTCGAGATCACCGGCAGCTTCAAGGTGCCGATGGGCTGCCGCTCCTTCCTGCAGGGCTGGACCGACGCCGACGGCAATGACGTCTCAGAGGGCCGGATGAACCTCGGCGTGGTGACGGTGAACCTGCCGCGCATCGCGCTGGAGGCGGCCGGCGACCAGGCGAAGTTCTGGAGCATCCTCGAGGAACGCCTCTTGATCACCCGCGACGCCCTCGTCTACCGCATCGAACGGTGCAAGCAGGCGACCCCCGCCAACGCCCCGATCCTCTACGTCTACGGCGCGTTCGGCCAGCAGCTGGCCCGCACCGACTCGGTCGACACTCTCTTCAAGGACGGCCGCTCCACGGTGTCGCTGGGCTACATCGGCCTGTACGAGGTGGCCGCGGCCTTCTTCGGCGGCGCTTGGGAAGGCAACGCCGAGGCGAAGGCCTTCACCCTCGACATCCTCAAGAACCTCGACGCACACACCAAGGCGTGGAGCGCCGAGTACGGCTACCAGTTCAGCGTCTACTCCACCCCGAGTGAGAGCCTCACCGACCGGTTCTCCCGCCTGGACAAGGCCAAGTTCGGTTCGGTGGAGAACATCACCGACAAGGACTACTACACGAACAGCTTCCACTACGACGTGCGCAAGAACCCGACCCCGTTCGAGAAGCTCGACTTCGAGAAGGACTACCCGGTGTTCTCCTCCGGCGGCTTCATCCACTACTGCGAGTACCCGGTGCTACAGCAGAACCCCAAGGCCCTCGAAGCCGTCTGGGACTATGCCTACGACCGCGTCGGCTACCTGGGCACCAACACCCCCATCGACCGCTGCTACAAGTGCGACTTCGCCGGCGACTTCACCCCCACCGCGCGCGGTTTCGCCTGCCCCGACTGCGGCAACGACGACCCGTCCAGCTGCGACGTCGTCAAGCGCACCTGCGGCTACCTCGGCAACCCGCAGGCCCGCCCGATGGTGCACGGCCGCCACCAGGAGATCGTCTCCAGGGTCAAGCACATGGCCGGCGCCACCGGCAGCAGCGGCTCCCTCTAGGACCCGGCGTGCGTCATCCGCAGCCCCAGGAGTGGCTCTCTGACAAGGTGAGCCAGGGGTACGTCGGCGACTACAAGCCGTTCATGTTCGTCGACGGCGAGGGCGTGCGCTGCAGCCTCTATGTGAGCGGATGCCTGTTCGCCTGCGAGGGCTGCTTCAACCAGGCCACCTGGAACTTTCGCTACGGCACCCCGTATACGAGCGAGCTCGAAGACCGGATCCTCGCCGACCTGGCCCAGCCGTACGTGCAGGGCCTCACCCTGCTCGGCGGCGAACCGTTCCTGAACACCGGGGTGTGCCTGTCGCTCGTGCGCCGGGTGCGGGCGGAGTTCGGCGCGGCCAAGGACATCTGGTCGTGGACCGGCTACATCTTCGAGGAGCTGCTGCAGGACAGCGCCGACAAACTCGAACTGCTCGGCCTGATCGACGTGCTCGTGGACGGCCCTTTCGACGAGGCGCTCAAGGACCTGCGGTTGCAGTTTCGCGGCAGCAGCAATCAGCGCATCATCGACGTGCCGGCCTCCCTCGCCGCCGGCCGCACCGTGCTCTGGGCGGCCCGGGTTGACGCCACCCGCAGCTACGAGCAGGTGGAGAAGCAGGCGCTGATCTGAGCCGTACCGCTGCTTCCGCTTAGGTCGGCGGGAACTGGCCGGGCCGAACCATCGCCGTTTTGTTCGGAACCGAGAAGCCGTGCTGCTCGTAGAGCCCGTGGGCGTCGGCAGTGAACAGGGTCCACCGGAAGTGTGCGCCAGGGCCACCCTCGACCATGCGGTTCACCAACGCCTTGCCGAGACCGTGCCCGCGATGCTCCGGCAACACATAGACATCCGCGAGGTAGGCGTCGCACACACCGTCGGAGACGGCGCGCGCGAATCCCACCTGCGCGCCGGTGGTCTCCTCATAGACCCCGACGACCCGCCAGGCCGATTCGACCTGTTGCTGCACCTGGGCGCGCGAACGCCACCGATGCCAGGGAGCCGTCGTGGAGAGGAAGGACCACACCGCCTCAAAGTCGATGCGCTCGGCGCTGTCGTCGAGGATGTAGTTCATCCGTCGATTCTGGCAGAGCGCGCCGAGTTCCCGGCTCTGGTTCAGAGGTGGTGGTGCACGTAGGCCCAGCGGCCGCCGATGCCTGCCGTGAGTTCGGCGCGCAGCGCCCGTGCCACGACGGCCGGGTCGAAGAGTCCACCCTGTCCGGTCAGCGACTGGGGATCGAGCACGATCGCGAGCGCGCCCACGGCGACCGAGCCCTCCAGGTTCCAGTCGCCCAGCAGCGCCTCGTGCCCGCAGGTCGGGCACTGCGCGAGCGGCTCCGCGGCCTGTTCGTCCCACTGGTCGAGCTGTTCCCACGTTCCGGTGAGCTCGCCGCAGTTGGGGCAGGCCGGCACGTCCGTGCCGTCCCCGGCCACCCAGTGCGAGCCGCGGGCGACGACGAACGTCGACTCGCCGAATCCGGGCCACCGGGAGAGGAGGCTCGCGCTCTCGCGCAGGGCCGGCTCGGTCGGATGCAACCAGTCGCTGCCGTCGAACGGAACAGCCCAGCCCGACGCGACGAGCCACTCCGACACATCCTTGATGCGGCTCTCCGCATCAGCGTGGGGCGTGCCGATGTCGACGATCTGCTCGCGGTGGTCTCCCATGGCGGTAACGCTAGCGGATGCCGCCGCCGTGCGCTCTCTAGACCGGATGATCCCGACCGCGACGAGCGCGGCCGCGATGACCGTGAGCGTGAGCCCGGCCACGGTGATCGCCGTCTGGAATTGAGCGCTCTGCTCGGCGGTCCAGGTCGCTCCGGTGATGTTGCCGGTGAAGAGCGCGGCGAGGATCGTGCCCGTGGCGGCGATACCGATGGCGGTGGCCAGCTCGCTCGCGGTGTCGACGAGGGCCGCGCCCATGGAGGTGCGGGTGGGCGGTAGACCCTTGAGCACGTTGGTGCCGGCGACGACACCCACCACGCGCATGCCCGCGGCGACGAGCACGAGCGAGAGCAGGATCCACGGGTAGCCGAGCCGGCCGAACAGGCCGAAGACGGCGAGGCCGAGCACTACCGCCGCGGCGCTGATCCAGGCGGCACGGTTCAGGCCGGCTCGCTGAACGACCGGGCCCACGAAACGACCGCCGGCAAGAAGCACGACTACCTGCGGCAGCATCCCGACAGCCGCGAGGGCCGGCGGCCATCCCCAGGCGAACTGGAGTTGCAGGGTCGCCATGTAGCCGAGACCGGCGACGGCCAGTCCGGCCGCGGCCTTGTAGGCGAGCCCGCTCGAGACCAGGGGCAGTGCGAGGAGATGCAGGTCCAGGAGCGGTGCCCGGGCGGATCGTTCCCGCCACACGAATCCGACCGCCCCCACGAGAGCCGCTGCGGCCGCGGTCCAGGGCACCCATGATCCAGCGCCCTCTTCCACGAACAGAGTGGGCGCGACAAGAGCGAGGGCGATGGTCACGGTGCCGAGTACCGCGCCGAGAACGTCGATCGGGTCATGGTGGAGGTCGGCTGCCGTGTCGGCGGCGACGCCGAGGCGGATGCCGATGAAGGCGAGCGCGGCGATGGGCACGTTCACGAGCAGGAGGACCTGCCAGGGTGCGACGGCGAGCGCGAGTCCTCCCGCGGTCGGCCCGATCGCGAGCCCGACCAAGCCCGCGGTGGAGATGACCGTGAGCGCCCGGACGCGCAGGTCATCCGTGTCGAACAGCCGGAAGGCCAGAGCCATCGAGCCGGGAGTGGTCATCGCCGCCGCGACGCCCATCACGGCGCGCACGATGATCAGGTGTTCGGCGGTGGTGACGAACGCGGTCGCCAGGCTCGCGGCGCCGAGCAGGGCCAGGCCGATGAGCATCAGTCGCCGCCGGCCGAACCTGTCGGCGACCGCGCCGAACAGCAGCATCAGCCCGCCGAACACCACCGAATACGCGCCGGTCACCCATTGCAGGCCCACCGTCGAGGCGTGCAGATCGCGTCCGATCGTGGGCAGCGCCACGTTGAGGATCGAGTTGTCGAGCATCTCGATGAGGAACACGGCCGACAGGCCGGAAAGGGCGAGCCAAGCCGCCCGCAGACTTCGAGGTGCTCGTGGTGCGGTTGTGGCTGATCGCGGGGCGAGTTGTGGGTGCTCGACAGACATCGGTGCACACTCCTTCATAGTGAAGAAGTGGCGAATCATTCGATGCCGCGTGTATGCGCATGCCGCTAACGGGCAATGCGGTTTTACCTCAGATGCTCACAAGCTACACCACGGGGACGTCCGTCGGGGTGGTCAGTCTGGGATGCCGCGGCTGAATTTCACGAGCCGCGACTGCATGTCCCAGTACGAGGTTGCGGTGGGTGTCTGCTCGTTGTCACGGAGCAGGACGGCGTCCACCGTGGCTTGCTCGGCAAACCAGAAATTGTCCACTCGGGCGTTGACGAACACATCCGGGCTGCGTCGCTTGATGCCGGCCACCTTGGCGGCAAGAATCGCCGGATCAACCAGGTGCCCGGCCCTGCTGTCCTCGATGTTGATACCGGCCACCCCCAGGGCGGCCAGTTCGGCCACGAAATCCGCGACTTCGGCGGGGTCGTCGGAGTAGCCGTCTTCGATGTCCGTGGTGATGTGGACGGGTAGGCGACACAGTTGTCCGGCGAGGGCCGCGGTTGCCGCTTGGGTGGAGCCGTCGCCGTCGGGCAGGCCGGCGCTGGCCGCGATGCCGAAGCTGGTGGTGCCGATGGCGGGAAAGCCTGCCGCCGCACAGGCCAGGGCCGAGCCGACGTCCCAGGCGTTGGGCAACAGAAACGGTGCCTCAGTCTGATGGAGCTCCCGAAAAGTGGTCATGATTTCACGCTACTCCCGCGTCCGCCTTTAGCTCCGCCCTGGGCTCACGCGGGCAGCTGCCGCGCGTAGGCGGCCACGATCGTGCGCTCGGACTGCAGCAGGTAATCCTCGAGAACGGATGCGGCCCCGGCCGCGTCGCCGGCGAGGTACCGCTCGAGCACGGTGACGTTGCGGTCCACGTAGGGGCGGTGCAGGTATTCGGGGTCGTCGAGCAGGCCGAAGGCCAGGCGCAGCTCGGCGGAGATGTTCGCGTAGAGCCTGTCGAGGTGGTCGCTGTCGGCGAGCGCCACGATGGCGGAGTGGAACTCCATATTGGCCGTGCCCACGGCGATCCAGTCGTCGGTCTCGCGACTGGCCAGCGCGGATTCCACGGCGGCACGCATCCGTCGGCTGGCCGGGTGCCTGGAGTCGGCGGCCCGCAGCGCCTCGCACTCGATCATGCGGCGCACCCGGTAGATGTCGATGATCGACGCGAGCGACGGCACGGCCACGAAGACGCCGGCGTGTGGCTTGTGCACGAGGAGACGCTCATGGGTGAGCATCCGGAAGGCCTCGCGCAGGGTATTGCGGGAGACACCGAGGCGCTCGCTGACGGCGGACTCCGACAGACGTTGGCCGGGCACGAGGTTGCCGGCGATCAGCAGCCGGCGCAGCTGCTCGGCGGCCTGATCGGCACGGGAATTGCTGTCATCCGCTTCGTCGAGTTGGGCCACGACGCCACTCTATCCAAAGGGGCAGCAGCCACGGCAGCGTTGACGCCCTCTTTGTTCACCGAAACATGGGCGAAACAAACTGTTTACGCGATTGATTGTTCAACAATCGCTCGGTGATCGTTCACGAGTTTAGGCTCGTTATGTGGGGTACCGGTCCCCTCGAGTAGCTGTACACCCGATGGATCTTTCCCCTCGACGAAATGGATGTGCCCGTGACCGACCCCGCCAAGACCACTGCGACAGCGGAACCCACCGAGCAGCCGAGCGTTCGCAGCATCGCCAAGAGCCGCCGCAGCGCGCTGATCGGCGCCCTGTTCCTGATGGCCACCTCGGCCATCGGCCCCGGCTTCATCACCCAGACCGCCACCTTCACCGCGCAGATGGGCGCGGCGTTCGCCTTCGGCATCCTGGCCTCGATCCTCATCGACTTCGCTGTGCAGCTGAACATCTGGCGCATGATCACGGTCAGCGGCAAGCGCGCCCCCGAGCTGGCCAACCTCGCCATCCCCGGCAGCGGTTTTGTGCTCGCCTTCCTCGTCATCCTCGGCGGCCTGGTCTTCAACATCGGCAACATCGCCGGCGCCGGCCTCGGCCTCAACGTGCTGACCGGCCTGGACGCGAAGATCGGCGGGCTGCTCAGCGCCCTGTTCGCGATCGCGATCTTCCTTGCCAAGCGGGCCGGTGCCGTGGTCGACCGGGTCGTGGTCATCGCCGGGCTCGTCATGATCGTGCTCACGATCATCGTGGCCTTCATCTCCCAGCCACCTATCGGGGATGCGCTGCGCCAGACCGTGTTCCCGGACGAGATCAACTTCGCCACCATCACCACCATCGTCGGCGGCACCGTGGGCGGTTACATCACCTACGCCGGCGCGCACCGCCTGCTCGCCAGCGGCACCGCCGGGGTGGAGCACGTCAAGGAGGTCAACCGCGCGGCGTTCAACGGCATCCTGGTCACCGGCATCATGCGCTACGTCCTGTTCCTGGCCATCCTCGGCGTCGTCGCCGGTGGCGTGATCATTGACACTTCGGGCACCGCGGCCAACCCCGCCGCCCAGGCCTTCCAGGCCGCGGCCGGAGAGTTCGGGCTGCGCGTCTTCGGTGCGATCTTCTGGATCGCCGCGATCACCAGCATCATCGGTGCCGCGTACACCTCGGTGTCGTTCCTGCCGGTGTTCTCCAAGAAGATCGTCGGCCGCGCCGCCGACCTCGCCACCATCGTCTTCATCGTGGTCTCGCTCGGCGTCTACCTGCTCATCGGCACCGCGCCGGCCACCCTGATGGTGTTCGTCGGCGGGTTCAACGGGCTGATCCTGCCGATCGGCCTCACCATCTTCATGTACATCGGCTGGTTCCGCGGCGACCTGATGAACGGCTACCGCTACCCGCGCTGGCTGCTGATCATCGGTACCCTGGCGACCCTGCTCACCTGGTACATGGCCGTGATGGCGGTGGGACCGATCTTCTCGCTGCTGACCGTTTAGAAGGAGACAGATGAGCATCATCGACCTGAACAGCGACCTCGGCGAAGGCTTCGGCCGGTGGAGCCTCGGCGACGACGCGGAGATGCTCGGCATCGTCACCAGCGCGAACATCGCCTGCGGCTTCCACGCCGGCGACCCGCTGGTGATTCGTAATACGGTGATTGGGGCCCGGGATGCCGGCGTCGCGATCGGCGCACACGTGGGCTATCGCGACCTGGCCGGGTTCGGCCGCCGCAACATGGACGTCTCCAGCGCCGAGCTCGTCTCCGACGTGATCTACCAGATCGGCGCCCTGCAGGGCATCGCACGGGCCGCCGGCACCACCGTCACCTACGTCAAGCCGCACGGCGCGCTGTACAACACGATCGTGCACGACACCCGCCAGGCCCAGGATGTGGTCACCGCGATCCGCGAGATCGACCCGACCCTGGCCCTGCTGGGCCTGCCGGGCTCCGAGGTGCTGCGGGCAGCGGATGCCGCGGGCCTGCGCAGCGTGACCGAGGCCTTTGCCGACCGCGCCTACACGCCGGCGGGCACCCTGGTGTCGCGCCGGAAACTCGGCTCGGTTCTGCACGACGCCGAGGACGTGGCCGCGCGCATGGTGCAGCTGGCCACCGAAGGCACCCTGACCGCCATCGACGGCAGCACCATCCGGGTATCAGCGGAGTCGGTCTGCGTGCACGGCGACAGCCCTGGCGCCACCGAAATGGCCCGCCGCGTGCGGCAGGCCCTCACCGCGGCCGGCATCGAACTCGCCCCCTTCGCGCCGCGGCCGGGCGCCGGTCGGACTGCCTAGGGTGAGCGCGCCCATGCGGTTTCTGCCCGTGCGCGACGACGCCCTGTTGATCGAGCTCGAGGACCTGCCGACCACGCTGGCGCTGTTCGACTCGCTCAGCAGCGACCCTGTTGCCGGAACCGGCGAGCTGATTCCCGGCGCGCGCACCCTGCTGGTGTTCTACCGGCCGAGCGCCGTGACGCCGGCGCAGATCGTACGAGCTGCGCGCGCCCGCGACCTGGGTGGCCGCAGTGCGGGGGAGGGCTCTCTCATCGAGATCCCCGTGACGTACAACGGCGAAGACCTCGACGAGGTGGCCGGCCTGCTCGGCCTCAGCGCCGCCGAGGTGGTGCGGTTGCACACCGGGCAGGACTACGCGGTCGGCTTCACCGGCTTCGCCCCGGGCTTCGCCTACCTCTCCGGCGGCCACCCTGCCCTCGACGTGCCCCGCCGCAGCTCCCCGCGCACTCGCATCCCCGCCGGATCCGTGGCCCTGGCCGGTACCTTCAGCGGCGTCTACCCGCGGGAGAGCCCGGGCGGGTGGCAGCTGATCGGCACCACCGAGGCGCGGATGTGGGACCTGTCCCGTGAGCGCCCCGCCCTGCTGCTGCCCGGTGACCGGGTGCGCTTCGTGGACGTGACCGGGGGAGCGCGGGCCGCGGTGACGGTTGCCGCCGATGCCGCCGCACCTGCGGCCGCATCCGCTGTGGAGGTCCCGCACGGCCTGGAGATTCTCGACCCGGGCATGCTGACCCTGCTGCAGGACCTCGGCCGTCCGGGCTACGCGAGCATGGGCGTCTCCACCTCCGGCGCCCTCGACCCGGTGTCGCTGCGCGCGGCCAACCGGTTGGTGGGCAACCCTCCCGGCACGGCCGGCCTCGAGGTGACCTTCGGCGGCCTGCGACTCCAGGCCCGCGGCGAGCAGGTTCTCGCCGTCACGGGCGCGCCCGTGCCGCTGAGCATCCGCACCCCCACGTCGGCCGGAGGCGCCGGAAACGGCACCACCGCCGGCTCTCGCAGCGTCGCGTTCGGCCGACCGTTCGCCCTCGGCGCCGGCGAAGAACTCCTGCTCGGCCGGCCCGCCTCTGGGCTCCGCAGCTACCTCGCCGTGCGCGGCGGGTTCGCCCTGGAGCCCGTGCTCGGCAGCCTGTCCACCGACGTGCTCGCCGGCCTGGGACCGGCGCCGGTGACCGCCGGAACCCTGCTGCCGGTCGGCACGCCCGCGCGCGGCATCCCCGCTGTCGCCCAGCCTGCCGGCACCGACGGCGCGGTTGAGGTGGCCGCGGAGGTGCAGCTCGACGTGGTGCTCGGCCCGCGCACCGACTGGTTCTCCGCCGACGCCGTGGACGTGCTCACCGAGCAGAGCTGGCTGGTCACTCCCCGGTCCAACCGGGTTGGGCTGCGGCTGGAGGGTGACGCCCTCTCTCGCGTCATCGACGCCGAACTGCCCAGCGAGGGCACCGTCGCCGGTGCGATCCAGATCCCGCCGAACGGCCAGCCCGTGTTGTTCCTCGCCGACCACCCGCTCACCGGCGGCTACCCGGTGATCGGTTCTGTCGCCAGCCACCACCTGCCGCTGGCCGGCCAGCTTCCGCCGGGCACGCGCATCCGGTTCACCCCCATCGGCCCGTTCGCCGAATACTCCGCCGCATCCGACCACCCCGCTTCCGACCACCCCGAGGTACAGCCATGAAGAAAGTCCTGATCGCCAACCGGGGCGAGATCGCCGTGCGCATCATCCGCGCCTGCGCCGACCGGGGCCTGGACACCGTGGCGGTGTACGCCGACAGCGACGCCGCCGCCATCCACGTGCGGCTGGCCACCGAGGCGTGGGGCCTCGACGGCGACAGCCCGGCGACCACCTACCTGGATGCCGAGAAGCTCATCGGCATTGCCCAGCAGAGCGGCGCCGACGCCGTGCACCCCGGCTACGGGTTCCTCTCCGAGAGCGCGTCCTTCGCCCGCAAGGTGATTGAGGCCGGCCTCACCTGGATCGGGCCGAGTCCGGAGAGCATCGACCTGCTCGGCGACAAGATCGCCGCCAGGCAGCTCGCCGCCAGCGTGGGCGCGCCCCTCGTGGCCGGCACCCCCGACCCGGTGGCGTCCGCGGCCGACGCCGTGGCCTTCGCCGAGGAGCACGGCCTGCCCATCGTGATCAAGGCGGCCTTCGGCGGTGGCGGCCGGGGCATGCGGGTGGCCCGCAGCCTGGACGAGGTCACCGAGCAGTACGACGCCGCCGTGCGCGAGGCCGTGACCGCGTTCGGCCGCGGCGAGTGCTTCGTCGAGCAGTTCCTCGACGCGCCCCGGCACGTGGAGGTGCAGGTGCTCAGCGACAGCCACGGCAACGTCGTGGTGCTCGGCACCAGGGACTGCTCGCTGCAGCGCCGCAACCAGAAACTCGTCGAGGAGGCCCCGGCCCCCTTCCTCACCGACGAACAGCGGGACCGCCTGCACACCTCGGCGGCCGCCATCTGCGCCGCCGCGCACTACCAGGGCGTCGCCACAGTGGAGTATCTGCTCAGTGTGGATGGCACCATCTCGTTCCTCGAGGTGAATACCCGGCTGCAGGTGGAGCACCCGGTGACCGAGGAGACCACCGGCGTCGACATCGTTGCCGAACAGCTGCGCATCGCCGAGGGTCTGCCGCTGTCGGTGCAGGCCACGCCCGCGCCCACCGGGCACTCCCTCGAGTTCCGCATCAACGCCGAGGATGCCGCGCGCGGGTTCCTGCCCACACCCGGCCTGATCACCCGGTTCGAGGCCCCGACTGGGCCCGGCATCCGTGTCGACTCCGGCGTGGAGACCGGCACGGTGGTCTCCGGCCGATTCGACTCGATGCTGGCCAAGCTGATCGTCACCGGCCCCACCCGCGAGATCGCCATCCGCCGCGCCCGCCGGGCGCTCGACGAGTTCGTGCTCGAGGGTATCCCCTCGGTGCTGCCCTTCCACCGGGCGGTGCTGCGCGACGACGACTTCGCCGGCGGCGACGCGCTGCAGGTGCACACCCAGTGGATCGAGACGTCCTTCGCCGAACGGATGCCTGCGGACGCGCTGCGGCAGGAGCCCGAGGAGCCCGGGATCACCAGCAGCTGGATCGAAATCGACGGCCGCCGGCACACCCTGCGGATGCCCGCCGGCGCTGGGGCGCTGACCGGCGCATCCGCCCTCGCAAACGTTGGGGCACCGGCACCGGCCGACGCGGCGGCCACACCGCCCGACGGTCTGGTGGCGCCGATGGCCGGCACCGTGATCGCCTGGCTGGTCGAGGACGGCACCGAGGTCGCCGAGGGCGATCCGGTGGTGGTGATGGAGGCCATGAAGATGGAGACCACCATCGTGGCGACCGGGGCGGGCACCCTGCGCCAGCACTGTGCGCCGGGCGACGCGCTCGCGGCCGGGGAGCAGCTCGCCACCCTCGAGTGAACTCCGCAGCCTCGCCAAAGCTGGGCAGTCTCGCGAAACCGGGGCAGTCTCGCGAAAGCGGGGTTGTGGTCACCTCGGGTGCAGCGAAGCAGCCACACGGCCGCTTTCGCGAATGGCGATTGAACAGCCTCCTGCGTCGCCCAGTCAGCCAGCGGGATGCCCGGCCCGGGCGGCCTCTCCGTCGGGGGTGGCATCGGCGAGCACCTGCAGGTAGTGCGGGTTGGTCATCACGCCGAGCACATTGCCGAACGGGTCGAGCACGGCCGCGGTGGTGAAGCCCTCGCCGCGCTCCCGGATCTCCTCGCGCATCAACGCGCCCAGCGCGAGCAGGCGGTCGAGGGCCTCCCTGATGTCGTCCACATGCCAGTTGAGCACCGCCCCGCCGGGCACATCGGCCGCCGGCCGCGGAGCGTACTGCGCATCGATCAGACCGAGCTCGTGGCCGTAATCGCCCACCCGCCACTCCGCGTAGCCGGGCATCTGAAAGTAGGGCTCCATGCCCAGCAGCTCGGTGTACCAGGCCGTCGCGGCGGCATGGTCTGCAGCCCAATAGCTCACGTTGCTCATGCCGCGCAGGATGCCGGTCGATGCGTTCATGGTGCGGTCCTCTCGTCGTGGGCGGTTCTGGCACACACGCTACGAAAGGTCTCTCACCGGGGCAAGAGGGTCGCGCCAGGGAACGCGTCAGTTCTCGGGAATGCTGAACTGACCGGGCGGGCGCACCGCGTCGGGGTCGGGGCCGCTGCGCACACCCAGGTCCAGCGCATCGATCGCCCTGAGATCGTCGCTGCTGAGCTCGAAGTCGAAGACGTCGAAGTTCTCACGGATGCGCTCAGGACGCACGGACTTCGGGATGGCGCTGCGACCGTTTTGCAGGTGCCAGCGCAGCATCACCTGCGCGTTGCTCTTACCGTGCTCAGCACCGATCGCGGCGATCACGGGGTCGTTGAGCGCGTTCTTGCCCGTGCCGTCGTTCCAGTTGCCCGGGTAAAAGGTGATGCCGCCGATGGGGGACCAGGCCTGGGTGACGATGCCGAGGGCGGTATTGGCCGCCTCGTTCTCCTTCTGAGCGAAGTACGGGTGCAGCTCGATCTGGTTCACAGCCGGCACCACCGTGCTGCTCGTCATCAGCCGTTCGAGGTGGGCCCCGGTGAAGTTGCTGACCCCGATCGCACGCACCCGGCCATCGGCCAGCAACGTCTCGAGCGCCCGGTAGGCCGCCAGGGTGGTGTCGAACTGCCAGGGGGCGGGCTGGTGCAGGATGAGCAGGTCGAGCGTGTCGACGCCGAGCTTGCGGGTGCTCACGTCGAAGGCGTGCAGGGTTTCGTCGTAGCCGTACTGGCTGATCCACACCTTCGTTTCGATGAAGATCTCGTCGCGATCCACCCCGGATGCCCGGATCCCCTCGCCGACTTGCCGCTCGTTCAAGTAGGCCGCCGCCGTGTCAATGTGGCGGTAGCCGGTGCGCAGCGCGGACTCGACGGCCGTGGCCGTGTCCTCCGCCGAGCTCTGGAAGACCCCCAGCCCGAGGCTGGGCATCCGGACATCGTTGTTGAGCGTGATGAAATCAGTCATGACTCCACCGTAGAACCGTGACCTGGCGCGAGGGAGGTCCTGAGATGGCCTGTCTCGCCGGGAACCGCCGCGCGGCTGGCCAGCTAGCAGTCGCGGTTTTCACCGACCGCGAGCTTGATTGACTGCGTTCACGAGGTACGAGCCCTTGATCGCGAGTTCGTACTTCTTGTGCATGGGAACAGTCCTCGGGTCACGGAGGGCGCTGTCCAGGTCGTCGATGTCGAGTCCCGTCAACTGGGCGATGTTGTCAAGCGTGAGGTGGCAGTCGAGCGTCAGTGACTCGAAGATCGCCGTCAACCGTTCGTCGTCGTCAATTTGCATCCCCTGAGTGAGGTGCGCCGCGAGGATGGACAGCCTCGAGCTCTCGTCGATCGAGAGTGCCCGCCGCTCCGTGGTGAGACCAGTCATCCCGGGATCCGCGTCGAGGAAGGACCGCAGCTTCTCAGGCTGGATGCCCGTGATCGCCCGCAGTGCGTCTTCGGAGATACCGCCCTCCGCGATGGTCCGCTTCAACTCGTCCGCGGGATTGAACGCTTCCGCCGTCATGGCCGTCCTTCCATCTCGTCATGCCGCAACGAGGAAAGGCTACAAAGATTGAGGTGGTCCCGGCGGAAGCGCACGGGGGGTTTCAGGATCGGCCGATAAAGGCCTGCACCTGGTCGAGGACCAGGTCGGGACGAGTGATGAACGGATGGTGCCCGGTGGGCACCTCGACGGAGCGGGTCGCTCGGCCCGCATGGAATCTCTGCAGCTCGACCGACGTGCTGCGGTCCTGCCCGCAGACGATGTAGGTCGAATCGACTCCCTGCCAGCCGGCGGCGGTGGTCGGGGTCACGAACGCTCCGGCCGCCTGCGCCGTGACCCGCTCCCACGCCTGCTGTTGCGTCGCCGCGTCGGCATCCTGAAGGAACCGGGCCCCGAAGGTGCTCGCGTCGTAGCCGGCCAGGCTCAGCGTGCCGTCCTCGTTAGCGGCGATGGACACGGGATCGCTCTCGCCGCCCATGATCACGGCCTGCGACTCGCCCACATCGGGCAGGTACGACGAGACGTAGAGCAGATGCGCGACCGCGGGATGCCGGCCGGCCTCGGCGATGACGGTGCCGCCGTATGAGTGGCCGACCACGATCGCGGAGTCCACCTCATCCAGCACTCGCCGAAGCGCCGCCGCATCGGCAACCAGGCCGCCGGCGGCCTCCTCTGGGGTGGTCTCGCCGCAGGACGGCAAGTTCACGGCGCGGCTGCGGATACCGGTGCGGTCCGCGAGCAGATCGGCCGCGGGTTGCCACCACCACTCTGCGTCTCGCACCAGGGCGCCGTGCACGAAGATCAACTCCATCAGGTGTTCCTTCCACGATCGAGCCGCCCGGCCGAGCCAGACGTTCAGCTGGGAACGAGGATAGCCGGTGTACTGAACAGCCCGGTGCGCGCCCGGAATTTAGGGCGATGTCACCTGCAGAATCGCCGCCGCGGCCTCGCGCGCGGCCGCAAACGGGTCGGCGAAGGTGCCCATCCCCACGGTCACCAGGCCGCCCTCGTAGAGCAGCATCAGGATGTCTGCCAGCTGATCGGCATTTGCGAGCGCGGCGTCTCGGCAGAGATCGGCGAACACGTCGCGCATCCACTTCTTCTGCCGAATCGCTTCGACGGCCACAGGATGCGTCGCGTCGTCCATCTCCGCGCGCGCGTTGATGGCGCTGCAGCCCTTGTCGCTGTCGCTGAGCGCCCAGCGGGCCGAGATGTCGAAGACCGCCAGGATGCGATCCACGCTGCCGCGCGGATGGAGGGCCAGGTCGTGCTCCAGATACGCCCGCCATCTGGCGTCCCGCCCGCGGAGATAGGCCACGGCCAGCGCATCCTTCGACCCGAACCTGTCGTACAACGTCTTCTTGGTCACCCCGGCCGCTGCCGCGATCGTGTCGACACCGACGGCGTGGATGCCCTCGCGATAGAAGAGATCGGACGCGGCAGCCAGCAGCCTCTCGGCGCCCGGCGTGTAGTGCGGAATCACCTCGGGCAGATTCTCAGCGGTCATGAACCAATCATACCGCGCCGACTATACAGATCTGTATACTCGATCGAATGAGTAAACAGATCGGTATACCCCAGCGATTCCTCGTGGTCGGAGCCGCGGCCGCCTTCGTGCTGACCTGGAGCTCCGGGTTCATCATCGCGAAGATCGCGACAAACACCGCCGCGCCCCTGACCGTGCTGCTGTGGCGATTCGTCGTGGTCGCGGCGCTCCTGCTGGTTGCGATCCTCGTACTGCGGCTGCGCCGCCGCGAGCTCGTCATGCCGCGCTGGCGGGACATCCGCCCGCACCTCACCATCGGGCTCTTCGCGCAGTTCGGCTACATCCTTCCCATCTACCTGGCCGTCGGTGCCGGCGTCTCCACCGGAACGACCGCCCTCATCGACGCCATCCAGCCCCTCGTGGTGGCGACCCTGGTCGGCCCGCTCCTGGGGCTGCGGGTGCGCGCGATGCAATGGCTGGGGTTGCTCCTCGGCGCGACCGGGGTGGTCGTGATCGTCACGGCGGATGGATCCACCTCGATGTCCCCGACCCCGGCCTATGCCCTTCCCCTCATCGCACTGGTCAGCCTCGTGACCGCCACCTTCCTGGATCGCCGCACCACCGTCCGCCTCGGCGTCTTCGCCACCCTCAGCACGCACGCTGCGGTCACCCTCGTCGCGATCGCTGGGCTTGCCGCCGTCACCGGCAGCCTGGTCCCGCCGGCCAGCGCCGACTTCTGGGTATCGACGGTGCTCACGGCCGTATTTCCCGCCCTGATCGCCTACGCACTGTATTGGTACCTGCTGCGCCGCCTCGGCATCACGACCCTGAACGCGCTGCTGTACCTGGTCGCCCCCACCACCGCCGTCGCCGGCACCGTCCTCTTCGGGGAGCCGTTCACACCGATCACCCTCGCCGGTCTCCTGCTCGGCGGGGTCGCCATCGCGCTCGTCATCGCGCCCAGGCGGGACGGGGGAGCGGGTCAGTCCCGGGGCACCAGCCGGAACGTCGTCGCCTCGACATCCGCCCCGGTGACCGACCCCACTATGGCGGGCCCGTAGCGGTCGTACTTGGCGTGGTAGGCCGCGTCGATCGCGCCGTGGGGAGCATCCGCAGCATCGGCGAAGGTGACGTCCTTCTCCACTCCGCCGGCACGGATGCGGCCGGTGCCGCTTGCGGCAGCCCGCACGAACCACGGGTTGGTCGCGCCGTAGGCGGAGCGGATGTAGATCTCGTCGCCGGAGCGCACCACCCAGATGGTGACATACGGGCGCAGCGTGCCGTCGGCGCGGGTGGAGGAGACCTGCAGCTCCTCCGCCGCGCCGATGCGGGTGAGTTCGTCAGCGGTCCACGTGTCCATGGGGAGCTCCGTTCGTGTTGAGGGTCGCATTCGACGCTACCCACGGCGGCGGGTCCGTAACAGGCACTGTCGGTACCGGTCAGCCGGTGTGTGCCACGCTGGAGAACCACCCCGCTAGCCACCGTGCCGACCATCGCGCTTTCCACCGCCAGGAGTCCCATGCCCTTCGCCGACGAACTCATCGGAGTGTCCACGGCCCGCGCGCTCGCCGCAGCCATCCAGGCCGCCGCCCCGCAGGCCGAGCTCACCGCCCTGCACGCCGCCGCGGATGCTCTCGGCCCGCTGTCACTGCGGGAGCGCAGCGACCTGTTGCGCGACGCGCTGCTGGCCGACCTGCCCGGCGATTACGACTCCTTCGCCGGCACCATCCGCACCGCAGCGCAGGGCGCCCTGCCGTTCAGCGGCTGGCTGATCTGGCCGGTCACCACCGCCGTCGCGATCAAGGCCATCGAGGCCGGCACGGATGCCGCGTTCGACGATGGCATGCGGATGCTCGCCGTCCTCACCCCGCGGCTCACCGCCGAGTTCGCCATCCGGCTGCTGCTCGCCCACGACTTCGCCCGGGCGATGCCGATCGTGCTCGGCTGGACCGGCTCGCCCGACCCGGCTGTGCGCCGGCTGGCCTCGGAGGGCACCCGGCCGTTCCTGCCCTGGGCCATCCGGGTGCCGGCGATCCTCGCCGAACCCGCGGCCACCCTGCCCGTGCTGCATGCCCTCTATCGGGACGACGACGAAGTGGTGCGCCGCTCGGTGGCCAACCACCTCAACGACCTCAGCCGGCAGCAACCCGACCTCGTCACAGCCACCACCGCCGCGTGGCTGGCCGCGCCGGATGCGAACACCGCGCCGCTCGTGCGGCACGCGCTGCGCAGCCTGGTCAAGAAGGGCAACCCGCAGGCGTTGGCGCAGCTGGGTTTCCACCCCGCCACTGTGCACGTGGTGGGCCCGGCGCTCGACGCCGACACCCTCGAGTTCGGCGGCACGATCGGCTTCACCGTGGGCATCCGCAACACCGGCACCGAACCGGCCCACCTCGCCGTGGACTACGTGATGCACCACCAGAAGGCCAACGGCAGCCTCACCGGCAAGACCTTCAAGCTCACCACCGTGACCCTGGCGCCCGGCGAACTCATCGAACTGAGCCGCACGCATTCCTTCCGCGCGATCACCACCCGGCGCTACCACCCCGGCACGCACGCCCTCGAGGTGCAGGTGAACGGGGTGGCGTCCGGCCGCGCCCAGTTCACGCTGCTGCCGGAAAAACTATAGTATGTAGCTAATCCATTACAACCAATAGGAATTTCGATGAAACGACCCGGATTGACCGAGGCCCGGCTGGTCGAGGCCGCGGCCGAGCTGGCCGACGCCAGCGGACTGGCGGCCGTGACCGTCTCCGCCCTCGCGCGCCGCTTCGACGTGCGGCCGGCGAGTATCTACTCCCACATCGCGGGTCTGGACGACCTGCTCGACCTGACCGCCGCTCTCGCGCTGCGGGAACTCGCCGACCGCCTTGCCGAGGCCTTGCCGGGCAAGGCCGGCCGCGATGCCCTGTTCGCCTTCGCCGACACTCACCGGGACTACGCCCGCGCCCACCCCGGTCGCTGGCAAGCGGCGCAGCGCCGGGTCTCCCCGGAAGACGCCACCACCGGCGGCGGAGTCGCGATCGCCCGCTCGGCGCGGGCCATCATGCACGGCTACGGCCTCTCCGCCGAGGACGAGGTCCATGCGGTGCGCCTGCTCGGCAGCGCCGTCAACGGCTTCGTCGCGCTGGAATCCGGTGGCGGTTTCGACCACTCTGTCCCGCCCGCCGCCGAGAGCTGGAACCGGGTGCTCGACGCCGTCGACACCTCGCTGCGCAACTGGCCCACGGCCGCCGCGCACTCCCGCATCCCCACAACTGATTGAGATTTCGCATGCTCCCCCTCACCGTTGCCGCCATCAAGACGTCGTTCGTGAACGCATCCCGCAAGGTCGTGGCCGATGTGACCCTGCCGGCCGGCTTCGACGAGATCGACTGGTCCAGGCTGGACTACCTGGGCTGGACCGACCCCAAGATGAAACGCCGCGCCTATGTCGTGGTTCCCGTCGACGGCGAGCCCGTCGGCATCGTGCTGCGACAAGCGGATGCGGCGCCGCAGCGGCGCGCCCAGTGCTCGTGGTGCCGCGACGTGACGCTGCCCAACCAGGTGGTGCTCTACAGCGCCCAGCGCGCGGGAGCGGCCGGCCGCAATGGCGACACCGTCGGAATCCTCGTCTGCGAGGCCTTCCAGTGCTCTGCCAACGTGCGGAAGCTCCCCTCGATGGCCTACATAGGATTCGACGTGGAGGCCGCACGCGACTCCCGCATGGCCATGCTGCGCACCCGCTCCGCCGGGTTCGTCGGCGAAGTGGTACGGCCCGGCGACTAGCCCGGCGATAGGCGCGGCGCCGGCCGGTCTGGCGCAAATCGCACTCGACCGGCCGGCATCCGTCACATGTTCTTCGTCACCTCGTAGGCGTTCCAAACCGCGTACATGATGCTGGAGACCTGTTCGGCGTCCCCGATGAGGTGCAATTCGGGCACGGAGAACTGGATCTCCTCGTAGAGCGACCGCTCCGAGACGTAGCCCACCGCGAGGACCGCGGAGTCCGCCACGATGACGGTTTCCTCGCCCGTGGCGCGATCGCGCACCACGTAGCCGCCGTCGCGGGCGCCGATGACCATGCTGTTCAGTCGCAGGTCGATGTCCTTGAAGGCCACCAGGTCGCGCACCATGTCGGAGTTCGCTGTGCACAGCGGCCCGCCTGCGGTGAGGATGTCGCTTTGGTATTCCACCAGGGTGGTCGTGATACCGCGGCCCTCGAGCCAGAGCGCCAGTTCGCTGCCGACCAGGCCGCCGCCGATGATCACCGTGGAGGCGCCCACGTCTTCGCGGCCGAGCAGCACGTCTTCGGCGGTGTAGACCCGGGAGGCGCCATCCACGGTCATCATCTTGGGCTTGGACCCGGTGGCCACGATCACGGCGTCATAGCCGCCGGCCTCCACCATGGCCTTGGTGACCACGGTGTCGAAGTGCACCGGCACCGCGAGCTCGGTGAGCTCGTTGGTGTACCAGGCGGCGAGGGCCAGGTCGTCTTCCTTGAAGTCGGGCTGGCCGCCGGCAATGAGATTGCCGCCGAGCCGCTCGGTCTTCTCGAACACCTCGACCCGGTGGCCGCGGAGGGCCAGAGTGCGGGCGGCCTCGCAGCCGGCCACGCCGCCGCCGACCACCATGACCTTCTTCTTGAGCAGGGTGGGGGAGAGGCCGTAGGTCTTCTCCCGGCCGGCGGCGGGGTTGACCGCGCAGGAGATCGAGGTGAAGTGCTGCAATCGGCCCATGCAGGCCTCCTGGCACGACAGGCAGGGACGCACGGTGTTGTACTTTCCGGCGCGGATCTTGTTGGGGATGTCGGGGTCGGCCAGCAGCGGCCTGGCCATGCCGATGAAGTCGGTCTGCCTGTTGCGGATAGCATCGGATGCCCGGTCCGGATCCTCCATGCGCCCGGCGGTGATCACGGGGATCTTCACGACGCTCTTGAGGATTTGGTTGTAGGGGAGATACAGGCCCTTGGCCTGGTACATCGGCGGGTGGGTCCAGTACCAGGAGTCGTAACTGCCGACATCCGCGTTGAGGCAGTCGTAGCCGGCCTTTTCGAGCAGGATCGCGACGGCGATGCCCTCCTCGATATCGCGGCCCTTCTCCTCGAACTCTTCGCCGGGCAGGCCGCCGACCTTCCAGTCCTTGATCATCGACTTCATGCCGTACCGCAGCGACACCGGGAAGTCGGCGCCGCAGGTGCGCTTGATCTCCTGCAGGATCTCGACCGCGAAGCGCAGGCGGTTCTCCAGCGATCCGCCGTATTCATCGGTGCGCTGGTTGAAGAACGAGATAGCGAACTGGTCGAGCAGGTAGCCCTCGTGCACGGCGTGCACCTCCACGCCGTCGAAACCGGCCTTCTTGCAGACGGCCGCGGCCTCGCCGAACTTCTTCACGATGTAGTGGATCTCCTCCACGGTCATCTCGCGACAGGTCACGCCGTCGATCCAGCGGTGCGGGATGGGCGACGGTGCGATGGCAGTCTGGCCGAGGATGGACGGGATCGATACGCGGCCGAATCCGGCGGCGAGCTGGCAGAAGATCTTGGAGCCATAAGCGTGGATGCGCTCGGTCATGGGCTTGGCCGTCGACACGAAGTAGTTGGGATTGAGGGTCGCGCAGGGCAGCGACGGGAGGGAACAGACCTCCACCTCGTTCTCCACCTTGGTGGTACCGGTGATGATCAGGCCGGCGCCACCCTTGGCCCGCTCCACGTAGTAGTCGGCGGCCCGCTCCGTATAGGCGCCCTGCTCGTCGCAGAAGCCGCCGGGCCCCATCGGCTCCATCACGAAGCGGTTCTTCATCTCCACGGTACCGATCTTCATCGGGTCGAAGAGAACGTGGTATTTCTCGTCCAGCATGGCTGCTCCAGGTCTAGTGCTCGCCGCTCGCGAGGATGCCGCGGCTGCGACAGCGCTGACCGGATGAGCCTGTCCAAATGGTACAACCGTTGAACTAAGTCTCTTCAGGGGCTTTGGTCCCGGTACGTCCGCCGCGGTCCCCGGCGACGGGAACGGACGGGGACAGGTTGTGCGATCATCCGTAGATGACCAATTCAGTTCCGGTGCGGCTCGTGAGCAGCGACGTGCGGGAACACAACCTCGGGGTCGTCCTCACCCACCTCGATCAGGCCGGGCCGGCAGGCCGGGCCGAGATCGCCGCCGGAACCGGACTGGTGCGCGGGTCCGTCACCACACTGGTCGCCGACCTGGTGGAACTCGGACTGGTGCGCGCCGTCGACACGGATGCGACCGGCGAGCCGGCCCTTCCGGAACCCACCCGGATCGGGCGGCCGCGGTCGCGGATGGAGATCGCGGGCACCCGGCAGGCGGTGCTGGGCATCCAGTTCGCCGTCGACGAGGTACTCGTTTACGCCGCCGATCTCGCCGGCCGAGTGCTCGCCAGAGCCGAGCACCACGTTCGTACCCCGATCGGCGACCCCGAGGCGCTGGTGGACTTACTCGCCGGGTACGTCACCGATGCCGTCAACCAGCTGGAGGCCGCCGGTGTCGCGGTCCTCGCCCTGGAGGTGGTGCTGCCCGGGCGCATCTCGGCCGGGTCGAGCCTGGTCACGTCGTCGATCGAATTCGGCTGGTACGGCGTCGACATCGGCGGCCTGCTGTCGACCCGGCTGGCAGTGCTGCCGCTCGGGATTTCAGTGTCGAATGACGCCAACATGGCCGCTTACGCCGAATTCGACTCCTTGCTGCACGATCCGGCCGTCGGCCGGGTCACCGACATGATCTATGTGAAGTCCGACACCGGCATCGGCGGCGGCGCCATCGTGGACGGCCGTATCCTGCAGGGCGCCCGCGGGGCCGCGTTCGAACCCGGGCACATGATCGTCTCTCCGGACGGCCCACGTTGTGAGTGCGGAAAAGACGGCTGCCTGGTCGTGGTCGCCGGGCCGACCGCGGTCCTGCACGCTGCGGGCCTCGATGACTTCCGCCTCGACCGCGGGCTGCCCGAGGCGCTCGACGAACTGGTGCGCCGGGTGGCTGGGGGTGAACCGGAGGCGACGGCGGCGCTGGCCGATGCCGCCCGTTGGTTCCGCATCGCGTTGTCCAACCTCATCGTGACGCTTGAGCCGCAGGTCATGGTCCTCGGGGGCTATCTGGCCGCCTTCACCGGCCAGCTCACCCCGCGGGTCGCCAGCACCCTGGCGATTCTGGGCACCGACAGTCTGGACGGTGCCCACGCCGTCCGCGCCAGCGTCAACGGACGCCTCGCCGCGGTGGAGACCGCGGTGACCCGCCGCCGCCGCGCCTTTCTGGCCGATCCGTCATCGCTTCGGCTGGTATCCGGCGAAGGCTGAGCCCGATCCCGCTACCGGCTCAGGCCGACGAAGACTCGACGAGGGTGCGCAACCCCGGCAGTCCGCCGGCGCGGAAGTAGCGCTGCTGCTGCTGGGCGCCGGTGCCGATCCGCCACAGCCGTTCGAGTAACGCGATGACCCGTGACCGGTCCCCGGAGGCGTCGAGGGCGTCGTCGATGTAGCGCAGCAGATTGCCCGTGACCGCCCGGGCCGCCACGAGCTGCCGGCTGGCGGGATCGAGCAGCTTGCCCTGGATGCCGTCGCGGGACGCATGCCACAGTGCGGCATCGAGGAGCTCGTGCTCCACCTCCGGCGGCGGCGCTCCACGCTCGGCCTCGGCCAGGCCGGTGACCACGAGCGCCCGGGTGAGCGCGGCGAGCAGGAGCGTGGGCGCCAGGTCGAGCTGGGCATCCGCCACCCGCACCTCGAGGGTGGGGTAGGCCTCGGATAGCCGGGCATACCAGGCCACGGTGGCGGTGTCGACGGTGGCCCCCACCCCCACCAGGCGACGGATGCGCCGCTCGTAGTCGGCCGCGTCGGCGAACGCGGGCGGGCATCCCGTGGTGGCCCACCGGCGCATGATCACCGCGCGCCAGGAATCGAAACCGGTCTCGCGGCCGCGCCAGAACGGGGAATTGCCGGTCAGCGCCATCAACGTGGGCAGCCACACTCGCACGCAATTGAGGGCGTGCACCCCGGCCTCCCGGCTGGGCACGCCGACATGCACGTGCGTCGCGCAGATCTGGTGGTCCCGCACCACACCCCGCACCCCCGCGCCGATCCGCTGGTACCGGGCGGAGTCGGTGAGGGTGGGGGCCGCGTCGGCGTCGAAGGTGGTGCCGGTGCCCACCGCCAGGACGCCGTGCATCCGGGCGGTCGCCGCGAGCTCGCTGCGGAATCCGGCCAGGTCGGCCTCGGCCTCGGCCAGCTCCGTGAAGACCGCCGTGGACCTCTCCAACTGGGAGGCCAGGAACTCGTGCGTGACGAACCCCGGCGCTTCAGCGTCGGTGGACAGGTCGTGCACGACGGTGTCGGCGAGGCCCGCCGGCCGCAGGCTCCGGGGATCGACGAGGAAGAACTCCTCCTCGATGCCAAACGTCGTCATGCTCGCCATCTCACTGCACCATCCCGCTGTCCGGGGGAGGCCTGACACAAGATCCGTGATCCGCGCGCCGGGCTCGGACAGAAGCATCCTGCCACCGCCCGGCGGGGAGGGGAACCGGCCCACACCCGCCAGGCCGGGCCGCCCTCAGGGCCGGCCAAGGGGTCAGAGCGTGAACGGGAAGCCGAGGTCCTCGGGGTAGTCGCCGAGCGCGGTGAGCTGGCTGGCCGCGCGCTGCAGGGCGGCGAGGGCCAGGCCGAGAGTGCCGGGGCCGAAGCTCACCCGGGAGACGCCGAGCTCGGCCAGCCGGGCCAGCGGAACGGCACCGGGGTGGCCGATCACGGAGATGCGGCCGTTGACCTCGTCGAGGGCACGCTTCACCTTGTCTTCGTCGCCGAGCCCGAGGAAGAAGATCACGTCGGCGCCCGCGTCGAGGTAGGCGTTGGCGCGCTCCACGGCCTCGGTCCACTCGCCGCCGCCGGCGAGGGTGTCGACGCGGGCGTTGATCACCAGGGGCACTCCGGCCGCCTCGGCGCCGGCGCGCGCCGCGGCCACCCGGGCAGCGGCGGTGGAGATTTCGAACTGCGGAGCCTTCGGGGCGCCGACGGAGTCCTCGAGGTTGATCCCGGCGGCACCGGCCTCCTCGATGAGGCGACGCACATTGCGGGTCACGCCGGCGGCATCCGCCGCATAGCCCTTCTCGAAGTCGATCGAGACCGGCAGCTCGGTGGCGCCGGTGATGATGCGGGCGGCGATGATGGCTTCGTCGACGCTGAGTCCTTCGCCGTCTTGCAGGCCGCGCACATTGGACACCGAGTGCGAGGCGCTGGCGAGGGCTTTCACGCCCGGAGTCTCAGATACGATCTTCGCCGTGATGGCGTCCCACACGTTCGTGACGATGAGCGGCGTGCCGGGCACGTGCAGGGCGTTGAGGAGTTCGGCCTTCTGGATGAGTGAGCTAGTCATCAAGACAGTCTGCCCCGAAGTAGCGGCGGACCGCGATGGTGTCAACCTGTATACAGTCGTGTGCCTTTCGCCCTAGCCTGAGGTGTTGGTCGAAGGAGGCGCCGTGCAGGCATTCACGCTCTCCATCGGCGACCGGCTCTTTCGGCTGCGCACCCCGTTCGATGCGGCGGAGTTCTCCGCCCGGCTGACGGCGGCGGTTCGGGCCGGTGGCGGCATGGTCGACATTCCCGTGGCCGGCGAGGGACATGTGACCGTGCTGGTCTCCCCGGGCGTGAGCATCGTGCTGGAGACCCACGAGGTCGAGACAGGGGCGGTCTTCGAGCAGGCCTCTACGGTGCCGTGGATCGGCGCCGACGACCTGGAGTTCTGACGCGTTGCATGCAATCTAGGCGGTATCAGGCCATCTGGTTCTGCTTGGCCTTCACCGGGAGCAAGAGAAGCAGCCCCACGACGAGCACCAGCACGATGCCGAGGATGCCCCAGTACGTTTCGCCGAAGATCGTCACCATGAGCGCGAACGCCGTGGGAGCCAGGAAGCTGGCGGCGCGGCCGGTGGTGGCGTAGAGGCCGAACACCTCGCCCTCGCGGCCGACCGGGATGATGCGGGCCAGGAAGGTGCGGCTGGCCGACTGGGCGGGACCCACGAACAGGCACAGGGCCAGGCCGGCGGTCCAGAACACGATCTGGCCGCCGTCGTGCAGCAGGAAGACCAGGCTGCCGCTGACGATGAGCCCGATCAGCGCCGTGACGATCACCGGCTTGGCACCGAGCCTGTCGTCGAGCGCGCCCACGCTGATGGTGGCGATGCCGGCAACCACATTCGCGGCGATCGCGAAGATGATCACCTCGCCGGCGGAGAAGCCGAACGCCGATGCCGCGAGCACCCCGCCGAAGGTGAAGACGCCGGCCAGGCCGTCCCGGAAGATGGCGCTCGCGACGAGGAAGTACACGGTCTGCCGGCTCGTGCGCCAGAGCCTGGCCACGTCGTGGCCGAGCTCCACGTAGGAGCGAAAGAAACCGACTTTGGCGCGGGCCGCGGCATCCGGCGCCCGGTACTCGGGCACCCGCACCAGCAGTGGCAGCGCGAACAGGCCGAACCAGGCCGCCGAAATGAGCATGGTGACCCGCACGGCAAGGCCGTTCTCGCTGGTGACGCCGAACAGGCCCACCTCGGGGCTGATGAAGCCGAAGTACACGATAAGCAGCAGCACGATGCCGCCGAGGTAGCCCATGCCCCAGCCGAAGCCGCTGACCTTGCCGATGGTGCGCGGGGTCGACACTTGGGCGAGCATGGCGTTGTAGCTCACCCCGGCCAGTTCGAAGAAAACGTTGCCGGCGGCCAGAAGCACCAGGCCGAGCAGCAGGTACTCGGGGGAGGGCTGCACGAAGAACATGCCGGCGGTGAGCGCCACCACGATGAAGGTGTTCACGCCGAGCCAGTACTTGCGCCGGCCGGAGGAGTCCGAACGAGCGCCGGTGACCGGGGCGAGCACCGCGATGAGGAATCCGGCGATCGCGAGCGCCCAGCCGAGCTGGGCGGCGGTGACATCCTTGTCGCCGAAGGACTCACCGGTGAGGTAGACGGAGAAGACGAACGTGGTGACCACGGCGTTGAACGCGGCCGAACCCCAGTCCCATAGGCTCCAGGCCAACACGGCGGCGCGGGTGGGGAGCGGTGCCGCTGGGATGTTCGCGGCTCCGGCGCCGTCGAGAGTCTCGGTCATGCGAAAAGACTAAGGCCGCGCGGTGAACAATGGGCGACGGATGCGCCGCCGGCTTCACTCGGGCCGGGGCGCCTCGAGGGAGCGGTACATCACGTGCAGGCCCACAAAACCGTGCACCGGGTGCCGGAAGGATGCGGGAACCGTGGCAAGCACGGTGAAGCCGAGCGACTTCCACAGGCTCACGGCGTTGTGGTTGGTTTCGACGACGGCGTTGAACTGCATGGCGCGGAAGCCCTCGTTGGCGGCCTGCTCGAGCACATGCCCGGCCAGCGCCCGGCCGACCCCGCGGCCGGCGGCCAAAGGAGCCACCATGAAGCCGGCGTTGGCGACGTGGCCGCCGGCCGCCGGCTGGTTGGGGTGCAGCTCGGCGGTGCCGAGCACCCGGCCGCCGTCATCCGCCACGAACACGCGGCCGCCGGTCTTACCCATCCACCAGGCCTTCGCGGCCTCCTCGGTGGTGTCCCGGGTCCAGCAATACGTCTCGCCCGCCGCCACGACGTCCCGCAAGAACGGCCAAATCTGTTCCCAGTCGCCGTCCCGGGCCTCCCGAATTTCCATCCCCCCAAGTTACTAGCCCGCGAGCCGTGAGTTCGGCCCCGAAAACGCGCCGGTTTCGGGGCTCAACTCACGGCTCGCGGAGCGGGGAAACGGCTTGGACCGTGCGGCCCGCGAGGTGAGCGCGGGGGAGCATGTCTACCAGGGCCAGTTGGGTGAGGGTGAGCACGGCGCCGGGGTTCAGGCGCGCGGGCGGCTTCTGGGTGACGTGAGGCCGGAAGCCGGGCCCCGTGAAGGCAGGTTCGTCGGGCTCCGCGGCGAACGGGCGGATGGCGGCCAGGAGCGCCTGGTGCAGGGTCGTGAGCTCCTCGCTCGGCACGATCAGGCTCACGGGCACATCGTGCCGGCGCCCGAACAGTGCGTCCTCGCCGGCGGCCACGGTGAGCGGCGGCCGAGTGCGGGCGACGTCGGCCATGGCCGCTGCGATGTCGGCGGCGGGCGAATCCGTGAGAAACGGCGGCAGCACCGTGACGTGCAGCGGCCACGCGCTCACGGCGAAGGAGTCGCCCACCCGCAGGGCCGCCACGGGAAGCACAATGACGAGTCGGGGCATCCTGTCACGTTACGCGAGCCGTGAATATGCTGGGAGTTGAGTCGGTTGGACTCAACTTTGAAGCGTCCAGCTTGACTCGATTTTCGGGTGGTGCCACACTTGAGTCAGCAACACTCAAGTCTTAGAAATTACGCCTTGAACCCCATCTTTTGAAGGAGATACTCTCACATGGCTCGTGCAGTCGGCATTGACCTCGGAACCACCAACTCGGTGGTGGCCGTTCTCGAGGGTGGAGAACCCACCGTCATCGCAAACGCTGAAGGCTTCCGCACCACGCCTTCCGTCGTGGCATTCACCAAGGACGGCGAGGTACTCGTCGGCGAGACCGCCAAGCGTCAGGCCGTCACCAACGTGGACCGCACCATCTCGTCGGTCAAGCGCCACGTCGGCACCGACTGGACCGTTGCCATCGACGACAAGAAGTACACCCCGCAGGAGATCTCCGCCCGCATCCTGGCCAAGCTCAAGCGCGACGCCGAGCAGTACCTGGGCGACAAGGTGACGGATGCCGTCATCACCGTTCCCGCGTACTTCAACGACGCCGAGCGTCAGGCCACGAAGGAAGCCGGCGAGATCGCCGGCCTCAACGTGCTGCGCATCATCAACGAGCCCACCGCGGCCGCCCTGGCCTACGGCCTGGACCGCGGCAAGGAAGACGAGCTCATCCTGGTCTTCGACCTCGGTGGCGGAACCTTCGACGTCTCCCTCCTCGAGGTGGGCAAGGACGACGACTTCTCCACCATCCAGGTGCGCTCGACCGCCGGTGACAACCGCCTCGGCGGCGACGACTGGGACCAGCGCATCGTTGATCACCTGATCAAGCGCTTCAAGGACTCCACAGGCGTCGACGTCTCCAAGGACAAGATCGCCAAGCAGCGCCTCAAGGAAGCCGCGGAGCAGGCCAAGAAGGAACTCTCCTCGAGCATGTCCACCAGCATCCAGCTGCCGTACCTCTCCCTGACGGAGAACGGCCCGGCCAACCTCGACGAGACGCTCACCCGCGCCCAGTTCGAGAAGATGACCGAAGACCTGCTCGACCGCACCAAGAAGCCGTTCCAGGACGTCATCCGTGAGGCCGGCGTCAAGGTCGAGGACATCGCGCACGTCGTCCTCGTCGGTGGCTCCACCCGCATGCCCGCCGTGTACGAGCTCGTCAAGAGCGAGACCGGCGGCAAGGACCCGAACAAGGGCGTCAACCCGGACGAGGTCGTCGCTGTCGGCGCCGCACTCCAGGCCGGCGTGCTGAAGGGCGAGCGCAAGGACGTTCTGCTCATCGACGTCACCCCGCTGAGCCTCGGCATCGAGACCAAGGGCGGCATCATGACGCGCCTCATCGAGCGCAACACGGCCATCCCCACCAAGCGCAGCGAGACCTTCACCACTGCAGACGACAACCAGCCGTCCGTAGCCATCCAGGTCTTCCAGGGCGAGCGCGAGTTCACCCGTGACAACAAGAACCTGGGCACCTTCGAGCTCACCGGCATCGCGCCGGCGCCGCGCGGCATCCCGCAGGTGGAGGTCACCTTCGACCTCGACGCCAACGGCATCGTGCACGTGTCCGCCAAGGACAAGGGCACCGGCAAGGAGCAGTCGATGACCATCACCGGCGGCACCGCGCTGGGCAAGGAAGACATCGAGCGCATGGTTCGCGAGGGTGAAGAGCACGCCGCAGAGGACAAGCGTCGTCGTGAAGCTGCCGAGACCCGCAACACGGCCGAGCAGCTCGCCTACTCGATCGAGAAGCTGATCAAGGAGAACAACGACAAGCTGCCCGAGGACGTCAAGTCCGAGGTGCAGGGCGACGTCGACGCTCTCAAGTCCGCTCTCGCCGGCGACGACGACGACGCGGTCAAGGCCGCGTACGACAAGCTCAACGAGAGCCAGGGCAAGCTCGGCGAGGCCATCTACGCCTCCAGCCAGGCGGATGCCGCGGCGAGCGAGTCCGAGACCGCCGCGCCGGCCGACGACTCCAAGACGGATGAAGACGTTGTCGACGCCGAGGTTGTCGACGACGAGGACGAAGCGAAGAAGTAATGACCGACTCCAACCGTCCGGACGATTTCCGTCCTGAAGACGAGTCTGCTGCTGCAGCCGCGGGAGCGCCCGAATCGGGCGCCCCCGCGGCGGGCGGGCCGGGCTCCGACCCGGCCGTCGACGCGACGGCCGCTGACGCTGACGTTGCCGGCGCTGAGGGCATCGAAGAGGACGAGCTGACCGTGCAGGACATCCTGGATGCGGCCAACCTCGAGGCCGTCGATCCCTCCAGCGAGCACCTCGCCGACCTCAAGCGGGTCACCGCCGAGTACGCGAACTACCGCAAGCGCACCGAGGCGAACCGCGAGATCGAACGCGAGCGCGTCACCGGAGAGGTCGTCAAGGTGCTGCTCCCGGTGCTCGACGACCTGTACCGGGCCGAGAAGCACGGCGACCTCGAGGGCGACTCCGCTTTCGCCACCATCGCCGCGAAGCTGCGCGCCGCCACCGAGCGGATCGGCCTCAAGCCGTACGGCTCGGTCGGCGATGTCTTCGACCCCACCGTGCACGAGGCGATCTTCCAGATGCCCACTCCCGGCGTCGACGTGGAGACCGTCGGTGACGTCGCCGAGACCGGCTACTACCTCGGATCCTCGCTGCTGCGGGTCGCCAAGGTGGTTGTTCAGGTACCGAGCGATGGCTAGCCAGGACTGGTTCGACAAGGACTTCTACAAGGTTCTCGGGGTCTCGAAAGACGTCTCCGCCGCCGACCTCAAGAAGGCGTATCGCAAGCTCGCGCGTAAGTACCACCCAGACTCCAACCCGGGGAATCCCGCGGCGGAGGCGAAGTTCAAGGAGATCAGCGAGGCCCACTCGGTCATCGGTGACCCCGAACAGCGCAAGGAGTACGACGCCGTGCGCGCCATGGGCGGTGGGGCACGCTTCACCGCCCCCGGCCAGGGCGGCCAGCAGGGCGGCTTCGACGATGTCTTCGGCGGCATGTTCGGCGGAGGAGCCCGGCAACAGGGCTACTCCTACGAGCAGGGCGGGTTCGACGACATCCTCGGCGGCATGTTCGGCCGAGGCGCGCAGGGTAGTGGTGGCCGGTTCGGCACCTCCACCGGCGGCTTCCGCGGCCAGGGCGGGCCGACGAGGGGACGTGACGTGATCGCGTCGACCACGGTCGACTTCATCACCGCCACCCACGGCGACCAGATCACCCTGCAGACGCAGGAGGGGCGGCCGATCAAGGTGAAGATCCCCGCCGGTGTTGCCGACGGCCAGAAGATCAAGCTGCGCGGGCAGGGGCAACCCAGCCCGGATGGCGGCGAGGCCGGCGACATCGTGCTTACCGTCACCGTGCGCAAGCATCCGGTTTTCGAACGCGAGGGCCTCAACCTGCGCGTGAACGTGCCGGTGACCTTCGTCGAGGCCGCCCTCGGGGCCACCATCGAGGTGCCCACCCTGGGTGGGCCCCCGGTGAAGCTGCGCGTCGCGCCGGGAACTCCGAGCGGGCGGGTGCTGCGCGTCAAGGGTCGCGGCGTCGTGACCCCCAAGGGCACTGGCGACCTGCTCGCCGAGGTTCAAGTGGCGGTGCCGTCGCACCTGTCGAAGGACGCCGAGGAGAAGCTGCTCGCGTTCAACGAGGCGCTGCCCAAGGAGAACCCGCGCGACGAGATGCTCGCCAGGGCCAAGGGGTAACGACACAGCATGGACGAGAACACCCGGGTCTTCGTGATCAGTACCGCCGCAGATCTTGCCGGGATGCATCCGCAAACCCTGCGGCAATACGACCGCCTGGGCCTCGTCAGTCCCGGCCGTACGCCGGGCCGCTCGCGCCGCTATTCCATGCGCGACGTGGCCCGGCTTCGGGAGATCGCCGACCTCGGTGCCGAAGGCGTGAGCCTGGAAGGCATCCGGCGCATTCTCGCGCTCGAAGACACCGTGCGGTTGCTGGAAGGCCGCGTGGGCGATCTCGAGGCGGCGCTGGCCGACGAGCTGCTCAACCGCCCGGGCCGCCGCGTCTTCGCGGCCGGGCTGGCCGGTGACGTCATCTCGATGCGCGCCGGCACCCGCACCCGCCGCTCCAACCAGATCGTGATCTGGCGCCCCCTCGACAAGTAGCCGGCGGGGTCTCGACAAGCTCGACCAGCGGATGGGGCTCGACCAGCGGGCTACCTTCTTAGCGATGGCTCACTGAGTTGTAGAGTTGCTGAATGGAACTGCGCCAGCTTGAACACTTTGTGACGGTCGCCGACGAACGCCACTTCACCCGGGCGGCCGAGCTGCTGCACATCTCCCAGTCGGGTCTCTCCGCCTCGATCCGGACGCTCGAGATCGAGCTGGGCACTTCCCTTTTCATCCGCAGCACCCGTCGGGTCGAGCTCACCGCCGCCGGCCAGGCGCTCCTCACGGATGCGCTCCGAACGCTCGCCAGCGCCGCCGCCGCCCAGAACGCCGTCGCGGCTGTGCGCGGCCTGATGCGCGGACGCCTCACCGTGGGCGCCGAACCGTGCCTCGGCTCCGTGGACCTGCCGGCCGAGCTCGCTCGCTTCCGCACCGCCAACCAGGGCGTGGAGGTGCGGCTGCGCCAGGTGGGTTCGGTGGAGCTGATCGAGGGCGTGGCAAGCGGCACGACAGACGTGGCGCTGGTCGTGGTGACCGGGGACACCCCGCCCGGAGTGAGCCTGCACCCGTTGAGCAGCCAGAAGATGGTGGTGCTCTGCCACCCCGACCACGCTGTCGCCGGGCTGGCTGCGGTCGACCTCGAGACACTGCGCAACGAGCCGTTGATCGGCTTCCAGGCCGGCTGGGGCGCACACATGCTCGCCCGGCGGGCGTTCGCGGCGGCGGGCTTCGAGTACCGGGCGGCGATGGAGGTCAACGACGTGCATCCGCTGCTCGAACTGGTCGGCTACAACCTGGGCGTGGCGATCGTGCCCACCAGCTTCGCGCTCAAGCGCCCCGACGACCTCGTTGCCGTGCCGCTGCCGGCATCGGTGCCCGAGTGGACCGTGGCCGTGGCGGTCGCCGACGAGCCGAGTCCGGCAGCCTCCGCGTTCCTCGAGCAGCTGCTCGAGGATGTCGCCGCCGCGCAGGCCTCGGCCGGCCCGGCTGTGGCGCCGGCCGATAGCGTGCCGTCGGCCGCCTGATCGGTTAGAGCGCCAGCGGAATCCGTTCGGAGAAGACGGTCTTCACGGGCGGGGCCGCGAGCACCTCGCCCAGGCGGCTGGCGCCCTCCGGTGTGGTGCGCCAGGCGGCGTAGGCGTCGTGGTCCGCTGCGCTTGCCCACGTTTCGACCACGATCACGTGCGCGGGGTCGGCGTCGTCGACGATCACTTCGAGTCCTTCGTTGCCGGGCCAGGCGCGGGTGGCGGTGAGGACCTCGGTGAACAGGGCCGGCACGATGTCGAGCTTGGTCGGGTCGAGCTGCAGGGCAAGGTGAACGATAGCGGTCATTGGTGCTCCAGATTCAGGTGAGTACTGACAATAAGCAGGGCAGCCGCCGGGGAATTCCCGGCGGCTGTTCTTCAGGCCGCGTTTCTTCAGGACGCGTTGAGCGCGGCCAGTTCGTCGGCCGACAGGGTCACGTCCGCTGCCCGCGCCGAATCCCGGATGCTCTCCGGCCGGCTCGCCCCGGGAATGGGGATCACCTGCGGTGATGCGGCCAGGTGCCAGGCCAGCGTGACGACCTGCGGGCTCACGCCATGCGCATCCGCCACCTGCTGGAAGGGCGCGAACCGGGTGCCGAGATCAGCAGCCGACTTGATGCCGCCGAGCGGGCTCCAGGACAGGAAGGCGATGCCGAGTTCGGTGCAGAGGTCCAGCTCGGGCTGGCTGCTGCGGAACGCGGGCGAGTACTGGTTCTGCACGCTCACCAGCCGGCCGCCAAGGATGTCGTAGGCCTCCCGGATCTGCTTCGGGTTCGCGTTGGAGATGCCGGCCAGGCGGATGACGCCCTCGTCGAGCAGGTCGCGGATGGCGCCGATGGAGTCGGCGTACGGCACCGCGGGGTCAGGCCGGTGGTGGTGGTAGAGGTCGATCGCGTCGCCGCCGAGCCGCTTCAGCGACGCGTGTGCGGCCTGCTTGATGTACTCGGGACGGCCGTCGACGTACCAGGTGCCGTCGCCGGGGCGCAGGTGGCCGCCCTTGGTCGCCACGATCACCTGAGCGGTGTCGCCGCCCCATGAGGCGATGGCCGTCGCGATCAGGGACTCGTTGTGGCCGACCTCGTCGGCGTGCAGGTGGTAGGCATCCGCGGTGTCCAACAGGGTCACGCCCTCGTCGAGGGCGGCGTGGATGGTGGCGATGGAGCGGGCCTCGTCTGGCCGGCCCTCGATCGACATGGGCATGCCGCCCAGGCCGATGGCGCTGACGGTGCGGTCGCCGATGAGTCGGGTCTTCATAGAGTGTCCAATCTGGGGGATGACGGGTCAGGAAACGGTGGCGTGCGCGGCGACGAGCCGGTCGAGGGTGGCGTTGAGCGCCGAATCCACAACCTGCTGCTCTGGATGCGCGTCGAACCAGGCGATGGCCTCGCGGAACCCGAGCGCCACCGGGGTGGTGCAGACGAAGTCGGGCACCAGCGCGCGCACCTTGCCGTTGTCGAAGATCACCGAGTGCGACCGGTCGCCCAGCAGCGGGCCGCTCCAGTCGGGGTTCTCGGCCGCCATGGTGTCGCTGGCCACGTGCACGATCGTGGGCGCAGGGGCGCCAGCGGCGCGGGCGTACTCGGCGTAGATGGCATCCCACGGCAGGTACTCGTCCGAGGTGATGGTGAAGCTGTCGCCCACGGCTTGCGAGCGGCCGAACAGGCCCACGAGCGCCTTCGCGAAGTCGGTGCTGTGGGTGAGGGTCCAGAGCGACGTGCCGTCGCCGTGCACCACCACCGGTTGTCCGGTGCGCATCCGGTGGATGTCGGTCCAGCCGCCGAGCAGGGCGATCTGGGTGCGGTCGTAGGTGTGCGAGGGGCGGATGACCGTGACCGGGAAGCCCTCGTCGCGGTAGGCCGCCATCAGCACGTCTTCGCCGGCGATCTTGTCCCGCGAGTACTGCCAGTACGGGTTCCGCAGTGGCGTGGACTCGCGGATCGGCAGCGCGCCCGGCGGCTTCTGGTAGGCGGAGGCGGAGCTGATGAACACGTACTGGCCGCATTTTCCGGCGAACTGGGCGATGTCGGCGCTCACGTGCTCCGGGGTGAACGCCACGAAGTCCACGACGACGTCGAAGGTGCGCTCACCGAGCGCGGCGGCCACGGCGGACGCGTCCCGCACATCAACTGTGAGCACCTCCGCCGCGTCGGGAACCGTGCGCAGGGCGGACTGGCCGCGATTGAGCACCGTCAACCGGTGGCCGCGGGCCACGGCCAGTTCAGCGGCGGCGGAGCTGATCACACCGCTGCCGCCGATGAACAGAACGCTCAGGCCGGTTGTGGTCACGGGGGTCACCAGGCGTAGTCTTCCGGCGCGGTCTTGTAGCCGGGGAAGATCTCGTCGAGCCGGGTCAGCGCGGCCTGGTCCAGCTTCACGGTGACGGCGCGGAGGCCGGCCTCCAGCTGTTCCATGGTGCGCGGGCCGATGATCGGCGCGGTCACGGCGCTCTGGTGCATCAGCCAGGCCAGTCCCACGGCGCCCGGCTCCTGGCCGAGCTCGGCGCAGAACGCTTCGTAGGCCTCGATGGCCGGACGGTTCTTCTCGATCTTCGCCGCGGATTCCGGTGACACCCGGCGGCCGCTCGCGTTCTGCTTCTTCAGCACGCCGCCGAGCAGGCCGCCCTCCAGCGGCGACCACGGCATGATGCCCATCCCGTTGGCCTGCGCCGCGGGGATGACCTCGCGTTCGATGTCGCGCTTGAGCAGGTTGTACAGCGACTGCTCGCTCACCAGCCCGGTGAAGTTGCGCCGGCGGGCCTCGGCCTGGGCGGTGGCGATGTGCCAACCGGCGAAGTTGCTGCTGCCGGCGTAGAGGATCTTGCCCTGCGCGACGGCGGTCTCCATGGCCTGCCAGATCTCGTCCCAGGGGGTGTTCCGGTCCACGTGATGAAACTGGAAGAGGTCGACGTAGTCGGTCTGCAGCCGCTTGAGGCTCTCATCCAGCGAACGGCGGATGTTCAGGGCCGACAGTTTGCCGTCGTTGGGGCGCTGGGACATGTCGCCGTAGACCTTGGTGGCCAGCACTGTGTTCTCGCGGCGGTCGCCGCCCTGCGCGAAGTACCGGCCCAGGATGCTCTCGGTGGCGCCGCGGCCCTGCTTGGACCCGTAGACGTTCGCGGTGTCGAAGAAGTTGACTCCCGCCGCCTGGGCGGTGTCCATGATCTCGAACGAGGTGGCCTCGTCGGTCTGCGGGCCGAAGTTCATGGTGCCGAGGCACAGACGCGAAACTGACAGGCCGGAGCGGCCGAGGTGTGTGTATTCCATAACCTCAGGCTGCTCCTGCGATCAGGCGCTGTCCAACAGGCCAAATGGATGCGATCCAGCACCCCGAGTTCTCAATCGGTGTCGAGTGCCCCTTGGCGCCCGGAATCAAGCGGCTGCCGGCTGGCCGTGACGGCGAGCAGGTCGAGGGAGAGCCGGGGATCGGAGCGCAGCGGCAGGTCGACGACGGCCCGAACTTCCCAGCGCACGTGCAGGTTGCCGATCGACAGCGACGGTGCGGGAAGGCCGGCGGGGGTTTCGACCGCGAAGGGCAGATCTACCACTGTGCCGGGGACGAGGGTTCCAGCGGCGCCCACCGTGACCGCGGACATTACAGCTTCGGAATGCCGGTAGCCCTCTGACTCGCTCGCATCGGGGTCGGCCTCCTGGCCGGGTCCGCCCCACACCTCTTCACAGCGCACCAGTTGCACCCGCACGCCGCGGGTGTTGAGTTCGGCGTGGGGCCGCAGGCGCAGCACACCCGTGAGCGGGGTGCCGGGTTCCAGGATCCGGGAGGACAGGGCGATGAACTCGAGGGCGACCTGCCCGAGGTGCTCGCCGACCGGCGGGTGGCCGATGTCGGTGGCGCTCGTCTGGCCCCACGACTGAACGTCGATGAGTCGTTCGCGCTTGATGATCTGGCCGCCGGCGGCCTTCAGGACGCACCGCACCGACCAGCCCACGTCGATCAGATCGCCGCGAACGGAGGCCGGGCCGTCGCCGGGAACGCTCAGGGTCTGCGAGAGCACCCGGGTCTGCCCGGCCGGGATCACACCGGGGGCCGGCACCGTGACGGCGGTGACCAGCTCGGTGGATCGTTCGCGGGCGGGGAACACACCGCCGTAGATGTTGCCGCGGCCGTAGGTGTAGTTGACCTTTCGGATCAGCGAGATGTCGGCCAGTTCGATCAGCGCCGGGCGCAGGGCGGTGATGCGCATCGTGACCCCCAGCGAGTTACCCTCGACCACCACTCCGTCCGTTGGAGTGAGTTCGACCGAAACTTGCACCGCTGTGTCAGTTGTTGTGACCACCATGTCGCACCAGACTTCCTGTACCCGTCGCCAAAGACCCTGATTCAGGGGACAGCGTACGCACAGTAAAGCCAGGGAGGCGTGTGGTTTCAAGGGGATTGACTTGCCCGGCGCAGTCTGCTTCCCGCGAGCGGCAAGGTCAGCCTGCGAGCAGCTCCGCCACGGTGGGCGGGGTGGCGCCGGCCCGCGACACCGTGATCGCGGCGCTCGCCAGGGCGGTCTGCCCCACGAGCCCCAGGGCGGCGGCGCCGAGCGTGTTCTGCAGAATCGACTCGGTGGTGTCGCCGACCAGGATCGCGTAGAGCAGCCCGGACATGAACGAGTCGCCGGCCCCGATGGTGTCGACCACGGTCACCGGATGCGCGGCCAGCTCGGTCGTGGCCCCGCCGGCGCGCAGCAGGGCGCCGTCCCCGCCGCGGGTGATCGCGAACAGCGCCACCCCTGCCGCTACGTAGTCCCGGGCTATCTGGTCCAGGCCACGCCCCGGATACAGCCACGCGGCATCCTCGTCGCTCATCTTCACCACGTGCGCGACCGCGGCGAGGTCTTCGACGGCCCGCACCACGTCGTCACGGCTGCCCATGATGCCCGGTCGCACGTTGGGATCGTAGCTGAGCAGCGTACCGGCCGGGGCGGTGGTGAACGCTGTGTGCACGGCGCGGGCTCCGGGCTGCAGGATCGCCGCGATCGACCCGGTGTGGATGAGCGTGCACGGCGTCGGCAGCGGTCGCACCGGCAGCTCCCAGCGCAGGTCGAAGTCGTAGCTCGCGGCGCCGGCCTGGTCGATCGTCGCCGTGGCGCTGGAGGTAGCGCTGCCGCCGACCGACCCGTCCAACAGGTCCACTCCGGCCGCGGTCAGATGGCCGGCGATGATCTCGCCGAAGGCATCCGCGCCGATCTGGGTGACGAGGGTGGTGGGCACCCCGAGCCGGCCGAGCCCGTAGGCCACATTCATCGGGCTGCCGCCCGCGTGGCTGACCGGCTCCGCACCGGGCCGCCGCACGATGTCGATCAGGGCTTCCCCGATCACGAGCGCGCGGGTGTTCGCTGCGAACGAGTGGTCGGGCGTCATCGGAGCACCCGGTAGCCCAGGTAGACCACGCCGTTCCGGAACGCGTATTCGTCTTTCAGCTCGAGGGAGAGGTGCAGGTCATCCGGCAGGAACTTCGTGCCGCCGCCGATGATGATGGGGGAGACGAACAGCTGGACCTCGTCGATCAGTCCGGCTTCGAATGCCTGCGCGGCCAGGTGTGGACCACCGATCGACAGCGAGCCAGGAGTGCTCTCTTTCAGCCGGCGGACGGCATCCGGACCGAACGTGCGCTCGATGCGGGTTCGGCTGCTCGACGGCTCCGCCAGGGTGCTGGAGTAGACGATCTTGTTCGCCGCCTGCCAGATCGCGGTGTAGTCCCGCATCACGGCCGGCTGGTCGTCGTCGTCGAGGTGCATTCGTTCCCAGGCCACCATCACCTCGTACAACCGCCGGCCGTACAGGTAGGTGCCCACCGAGCGTTCGAGATCGTTGACGAAGGTGTGCACCTCGTCGCTCGGGGTGCTCCAGTCGAAGTTGCCGTCGGCGTCGGCGACATAACCGTCGAGGGAGGTGATGCCTGTGCAGATCAGCGTGCCCATGGTGCTCCTCATCCGGTGGGATCGTCCCGCGGCAAGGTTCTCACCCCGGCGTGGAGCCTCCATTCTGCTCGACTTCGGGACGATCGCGAAAGCGGCCGTGTGGTCACCACACCGACTGGGAGGTGACCACACGGCCGCTTTCGAGCAGGTAATCAGAACGCGCGCAGGTTGCCGCGCAGGGTGTCCGCGGTGTACTCCGAGCGCATCAGGCCACTACGGCGGAGCTCTGGGGCGAGGTCGCCGACGATGTCGGAGATCGACCGCGCCGTGATCTCGTTGCCGACGAGGAAGCCGTCTCCGCCGACTTCGGCCATGACGGCCTCCATCTGATCGGCCGCGGTGGCGGGGGAGCCGACGATCTCCAGTCCCGGTGGCACCTGGGAGGCGATCTCCCGCAGGGTCAGGTGCTCGCGCCCGGCGAACCACGACGTGGTGCTGGTGCGGGCGGCGTTGGTCTCGATCGCCGGCACCGGCGCATCCAGCTCGAACTTGGAGAAGTCGATGCCGCTGGAGAACGACATGCGGGCGAGCTGCTTCTGCACGTTGCCCGCCGCCGTCTCGTGCTTGCGGCGCAGCAGCTCCTGCGCGTCGGCATCGGTGTCGCCGATGGTGAAGTCGGTGAGGAACAGCACCCGGATGTCCTCGGGGTTGCGTCCGAGCGCGGCGGCCCGGCCGAGGACGTCGTCGCGGAACGCCTTCATCGACTCGATGGTGCCGCTGGGCGCGACGATGGTGTCGGCAACGGATGCAGCGAAGTCACGGCCCACCGGCGAGCCGCCGGCCTGGCAGATGACGGGCACCCGCTGCGGTCCGGGCGGAAGGTTGAGCGGGCCCCGGGAGGCGAAGAACTCGCCCTCGTGGTTGATCTTGTGGATCTTGGTGTGATCGGCCCAGACGCCGTTCGCGGCGTCGTCGATCACCGCGTCCTCGTCCCACGAGGTCAGCAGCGCGCGCACGACGTCCATCCACTCCGTTGCCATGCGGTAGCGCTCGTCGTGGTCGTAGTGCTTGTCGAGCCCGTAGTTCTGCGCGGTGCGGTCGTTGTGCGCCGTGACCAGGTTGAACCCGACCCGCCCCTGGGAGAGATGGTCGAGGGTGCTCATCAGCCGGGCGGCGAGGAACGGCGGGTAGAACGACGTGGTCATGGTGCCGATGAGGCCGATGCGCTCGGTGTTGGCCGCGAGCATCGGGATCAGGGCCATCGGGTCCATTTTGGGAGCGCCGAACGAGGTCTTGAGGGAGTACTCCATCGACGAGCCGTAGGCGTCGGGGATGAACGAGCCGTCCTCGATCATGAGGTAATCGAACCCGGCGCGTTCCAGGGTCCGCGCGAAGTCGACGTACGGTTGCGGGTTGGGGAACTGGTTTCCGCGGTCGCTGTGGATGTCGTCCCACGCTTGGGGCTTGTAGGTGAGGAACCAACCGAGATGGAACATTGTGGGTCTCCTATTGGCGAGAAGGTTAGTAGGCGAGCAGGTTGTCGCGGAACGTGGTGTGGTCGTAGCTGGACCGGATCGCGCCGCGGCGGCGCAGGGCCGGGGAGAGCCCGTCGGCGATCTCCGTGATGTTGCGTCTGGTGACCGGCATGGCGATGAGGTAGCCGTCGCCGCCGGCGTACTCCATGTATTCGTCCATCTCTTGTGCCACGGACTCGGCCGTGCCGACGAGCCGCACCGATTCCTGGGTGCGCCGGTTGAGCACTGCTTCGCGGATGGTGGCGCCCGAGCGGGCGAAGTCGGCCATGGTGCTCTGGTGCCCCTGGTTGTCGGACATATCGGGGAACGGCGCATCGATGTCGAACTTCGACCAGTCGATGCCGGTGATGTAGGAGAACCCGGCGAGCTGGGCGTCAATGTTCTCGGCGAACCCGCGCTTGGCGGCGGCATCGCGCTCCTGGGCATCCGACATGGTCTCGCCGATCACGGGGCTGATCAGGAACAGCACCTTGATGCTCTTCGGGTCGCGACCTTCAGCGATCGCGCGGCGGCTGACGTCGTCGCGGTACTCCTTCATCTCTTCGGCACCGCGCGCCGCGGCAATGATCGTGTCGGCGTTGCGCGACCCGAAGTCACGGCCGGAGGAGGACCCGCCGGCCTGGCAGATGATGGGATGCCCCTGCGGCCCCGGCACGGTGTTCAGGGGGCCGCGGGAGCGGTAGAACTTTCCCTCGAAGTCGATCGGGCGCACCTTGGTGTGGTCGGCGAAGGTGTTCGTGGCCTCGTCCATCACCATGGCGTCGGCGTCCCAGGAATCCCAGAGCTGCTTGACAATGTCCACCCATTCGTTGGCGCGCACGTAGCGTTCGTCGTGCGGGATGAGGGTCTTGATGCCGTAGTTCTGCATCGCGGTCTCGTTGCTGGACGTCACCAGGTTCATGCCGACGCGGCCGCCGGTGACGGTGTCGAGGGTGGAGAGCAGGCGCGCGGCCATGAACGGGTGGTAGAACGTGGTGGAGATCGTGGCGATCACACCGATGTGCTTGGTGGCGTTGGTGAGGTACGGAATGAGCGGCAGCGGGTCGAACCGCACGTGGCCGCCCTTTTTCACGCTCGCCTCGAAGGTGCCACGGTGATTGTCGGGCAGAACAGACGAGTCCTCGAGCATCATGTAGTCGAAACCGGCGCGTTCGAGCGACGTCGCCATGTCGATGAAAAGCTGCGGCCGGCCGACATCGCTGGTGACATTGCCGGTCCACGGACCGTTCCAGCCGTAGACACCGAAACCGGTGCCTAAAAACCATCCCATGTGGAACATTGACGTCACTTCCCATCCTCGTAGCGAGAGCGCCGTGAAGGTGCGCTCTGTACCGAGCAGTAGATGGGCGGCGCATTTCTTGCGAGTGGCAGCCTGATTTCACCCGTATTACGCTTCCCGTTTGGGGGTGATCTTGGCAATCGGACGACGTAACGTGGGAGGACCAAAGCCTCTGGCAAGCGATCCGCACGCAAGCCGCAACGGACGCCCCGGGGCCGCACGGATCTGGAGCGGACATGTCTTTCACGTACAACGAACAGCGCGCATCCGTGTTCCAGCGGCATCGCACCCTGAACCAGACGCCGCTGCACACCTCGACCCGGCGCACCTACGAACAGCTGCGCAGCGTCATCCGGGCGGGCCTGGCCACCCGAACGAGCAACCTTGAAGAGCTCACGATCTCGCAGGATTTCGGCGCATCGCGAAACTCCGTGCGGCTTGCGCTCGCCATGCTGGTGCAGGATGGCCTGATCTCCCGGGCGCCTCGACGGGGCACCATTCTCACCAATCACCTCGTGCAGTTCTCGATCCCGGACATTCCGCCGCGCGACTATTCGCCCACGCCGGATCAAGCGGCCGACGGCCTGGAGGTGGTGTCGCTGCAGGACGGCGTCATCCCGACCCCGCGCGTCATCCGCAAGCTACTTGGGACCGACGCCGACTTCGTGCTCACTTTCGTGCAGCTCGGCTTCGCCGGCGACCATCCCGTCTTCCAGCGCACCGGGGTGGTTCCGCTGCACGTGGAGCCCGAAGCGTTCTTCGAACGCCTGCACTCGCTGATCGGTGTCTCGACCCCGGAGCGCAAGTTGCCCTCCGACCGCTATATGGCGGCCAGGGATGAGGACTTCGCCCGCGAATTCGTGACCCTCTTCGACGCGCCCTTCGGCGCCACCCACAACCGGGTCGAGGCGTTGGATGCTGACGATCAGACCGCCAGGCTGCTGCAGCTCGAGCCGGGAGCCCCGGTTCTCGGCCGCCAGCAGTTCACCCTGGACGCCAGCGGCGCGGTGCGGGAGTACACCTTCACCCACTTCAGGGGCGACCGCACCACGCTGGCCGATGTGCGGCCCGTGCGCAGCACCGACGCCAGGCGGATGCCGGACCGCTGGATCGGCCGCCTCGACCACGAACTCATCGCGAGTGTGCGCCCGGAGGAGTCTGAGCCGGTCGCCCCGGTCGACCACGGTCGCCGGCAGCCCGCACCCCGCTCCGTCTCGACCACCGCAGTGGTCTCGGTTCCCGTCGACGACCACCCTGAGGCACGCCTGCCGGGGATCGTGCTGACCCTCGTGGAACACGCCATTGTGCCGGCGTCTCCGCTGGTGCGAGCCCGGATGGACATCGAGGACGACTCCGTCGCGATGATCGAGCAGATCGGTTTCCTCGAAGACAAGCCGTTGTTCGTTCGGGTGACCTATCGGCGCAGCACCGACCTGCCCGGAGTGATCCGGGTGGAGGGCCGGCTTGCGGCGGCGGACGGCGCCCCCACTGTGGCGGGCTTCGAGGACCGGTACGGCCGGCCCCCTGGTCGGTCCCTCACCGCGATCGAGGCGGTGCGTCCCGACAAGCGCACGGCAACGGCTATGCGCGTGCCAGAGGGCACGCCGATGCTGGTGCGGGAGCTGCTCCTCGAAGACGTCGATGGCGTGGTGCGAGAGCTCAGCTTCACCCATTTCCGCAGCGACAGGGTCGCCATCGAAGACGACTGACCGGTGAGTTGTCTCGCGCAGGGGAAGCGAAATCCCGCGGAAACATTGAGGGTGCGGTTCGGTAACACTCGTCGTTCAGGCTGATGAAACACCAGCAGCCCCGTCGGATTCCGGACCTCTACACCTCCCCCCGCCGCGGCAAAACCCACCTCATCGTGTTCCTTCATCGTGCCTGCGACACGACTCTTCCGCCCGCCTTGAAATTGGAGTTCCGCCATGTCTTCGAAATCCCGTTCCTCCCGCAGCCGGAGGGCCATCACCCTCACGGCGGCGTTCGCCGCTGCCGCCGTCGCGCTCAGCGGATGCTCCAACCTCGGCCCGGCCGCATCCACCGAAACGTCGGGCTCCAGCACCGTCGTCGAGGTCGTGCCCGCCCTGTCGACCCAGATGAGCTACGACACCAGCTACGCGATCACGACGTCGTACTACTCGACGTTCGACATGTTGAACGCCGGACTGATCCGCAAGGCCTACGTTGACGGCGACCAGGCCGGCACCCAGGTTCAGGACCAGTACAACTTCGAGGGCCTCCTCGCCGAGAGCTACGACGTGAGCGAAGACGGCCTGGTGTACACCTTCAACCTGCGCGACGGCGTGATGAGCGAGCACGGCAACGAGCTCACCGCCGATGACGTGGTCTGGTCGTTCCAGCGCAAGTTCGGCGCCACCACGAGCATCCTGCCCTACATCGGCAAGCCCGGCCTCACCAGCGCCGACCAGTTCACCGCGATCGACGAGAACACCGTGCAGCTCACCCTCACGAACGCCGCCTACGGCTTCACTGTGCTGTCGATCCTCGCCGGCGCATCCGGCAGCATCTATGACGCGACCTTCCTCCAGGAAAACGTGGCCGACGACGACCTGTGGGCGACCGCGTTCTCCTCCGGGCGATTCGACTTCGGCTTCGGCCCGTACCGGGTCGAGAGCGTCGACGCCGCCAGCGAGATGGTCTTCGTGGCGAACCCGGACTACGCACTCGGCGAGCCGGAGATCACCAAGGTCATCCAGCGGGTCGTCCCCGACGCCGGAAACCGCGCCCAGGCGCTCAAGTCCGGCGACGCCGACATCGCGCTGGGCCTGTCACCGAGCGACCAGAAGGAACTCGCCGAGGATGAGAACGTGCTGGTGCCGACCAAGTCGCGCAACGGCTACCTGATGCTCTCGCTGAACACCACCCTGGCGCCGTTCGACGACCTCGCGGTGCGCAAGGCCTTCGCCCTCGCCATCGATTACGACCAGATCGTCGACGGTGTCTTCCAGGGCCGCGCCGAGAAGAACAACGCGATGCTCCCGGCGGATGCGCCCGGCCACGACGGCGAAGGACTCCCCGACTGGGAGTACGACCCCGCCGCAGCCACGGCCGCACTCGAGGATGCCGGCTACACCGACCTGATCCCGGTGACCCTCTCGGTCGCCTCGGAGGACAAGACCCTGGTCGACTCCGCCGTCGCCATCAAGAGCGCCGCCGCCGACGCCGGGTTCGACGTGACCGTCGACTCGGTCCCGGCCACCCAGCTGCAGGAGAAGGCCAGCACCGGCCAGACCCAGCTGGTGCTCTCCAAGAGCGAGTCGGTCACCCTGTCGCCGCCGTACATGCTCGGCCTGCTCACCACTCCCGGGTCCTCGTCCAACTACGCCCGCTGGTCCGACCAGACCTTCCAGGACCTCGTCACGGCCGGCTCCGCGTTCGCTGACCCGCTCAGCGACGAGGCCGGCGTGGCCTGGAACGCCGCCGAGAGCTACTGGCTCGCCGAGCAGGTTCCGAACATCTTCATCGGGCAGGTCTCCGAGGACTCGGCCGTGAGCTCGAGCCTCGACGGCTGGACCTGGCGCACCGACCACGCGGTCGACGTGTCGGCGATGACCCTGGCCGACTAGCCCTGGCCGACTGAGCCTGACCCACCTAGCCCGACCCCGACTCACCCCGCAACGACACGAAAGGACAGCCATGGCCATCACACAGATGCCGAGTGCATCCGGGCCCCTGGTCGACGTGCAAGACCTGTCGATCCGCTACCAGGGCACCACGACCCCCGCGGTCGACCGGGTCTCGCTCACCGTCGCCCCTGGAGAGACCGTCGCTGTCGTGGGTGAGTCGGGGTCGGGCAAGTCCACCCTGGCGTGGGGCATCGCCGGCCTCATCACCAACCCCGCCACATCCGTGCAGGCGACCGCGCTCTGCTTCGACGGGCGACCCGTCGAGCGCGGGGCGGGCGCCGTGCTCCCCGCGCACGTTCCCGGGATCAGCATGATGTTCCAGGACGCGAGCACCTCGCTCGACGCGCTCTGGACTGTCGGCGACCAGCTGATCGCCGTGCTCCGCGACACTTTCAAGCTTTCCAAGCGCGCCGCGCTCGTCGAGGCCCGCGACTGGCTGCACCGCGTCGGGCTCACCGACGACGACCGCGTGCTCCGGGCGCGGCCCTACGAACTCTCCGGCGGGATGCGCCAGCGGGTCATGCTCGCGATCGCCCTCGCCTCCGCCCCGCGCCTGCTCATCGCCGACGAGCCCACCAGCGCGCTCGACGCGTCGCTGTCCAGGCTCTCGATGGAGCTCATGACCGAACTCGGCCGCGAGCTCGGCACGGCGCTGTTGATCGTGAGCCATGACATCGCCATGTGCACCGAGTTCTCCGACCGCATCGTGGTCATGTACAAGGGCCGCATAGTCGACGGCGGTCAGTCGCGCACCTTCGCGCAGACGGCAGTGCACCCCTACGCCAGGGGCCTGCTCGCCTGCATCCCCACCTTCGAGCACCTCGACGACGAGCGGCTGCCCACGCTCGAGGACTTCCTTCCCGGAACCGGCGAGGTCGCCGCATGAGCGCGGGCCTGGTTCTCACCGGTGTGGTGAAGCGGTTCGGTTCGAGCCGGCACCCGCACACCGCCGTAGACAACATCGACGACAGCTTCGCCCCCGGCCAGACCGTCGGAGTGATCGGTCAGTCCGGGTCGGGTAAGTCCACCCTCGGCCGCATGCTCTGCGGACTCGAGACGTCCAGCTCCGGTTCGATCACCTGGAACGGCGACGAGATCGCCGACATCCGCCGCTCCAAGACCAAGCTGAGCGAATTCAGGCGTGACCTGCAGATGATCGGCCAGGACACCACGTCGTCGTTCGACCCGCGCCGTTCGCTGCGTGAGTCGATCATGTTCCCGGCGATGCACCTGCTCGGCCTGTCGGCGACGGATGCCTGGCAGCGCACGGACGAGACCCTGCTCAAGCTCGGCCTCGACCCGGCGATGGCCAACCGGCCGCCGGCATCCGTGTCGGGTGGTCAGCGTCAGCGCTTCTCCATCGCCCGGGCCCTGATCGTGGAGCCGTCGATGCTGATCTGCGACGAGGTCGTGTCCGCTCTCGACGTCTCCGTGCAGGGCAGCATCCTGAACTTCCTCAAGCAGTACGTGCGCGAGCGTGGCGCCGGCATCGTCTTCATCTCGCACGGCCTGCCCGCCACCGCCTTCGTCTCCGACGAACTCCGGGTCATGTACCAGGGCCGTTTTGTGGAGCAGGGCCTCACCCGAGACGTGGTCGGTTCGCCCGCCCACCCGTATACCCGCGAACTCCTCGCCGGTTACAACGACGCAGCTTCGACCGGGGAGGCCCGAATTGCTTGATCGACTTCGTCACCAGCGCTGGTGGATGACCCGCCTCGCGCTCCTGCCGCTGCACCTCGCCGTGTTCACCCTCGTCACGTTCGTGATCCTGCGGCTCGTGCCCGGTGACCCGATCATCTCGGTGCTGGGTCCGAACTACACGCAGGAGGCCTACGACCTGATGCAGAAGAGCCTCGGGCTCGACGGCTCGTTGTGGCACCAGCTCGGCAACTACTTCGCCAACCTGTTCCAGCTCAACCTCGGCGTTTCAATCCAGTCCGGTGCCAGCGTGGCGACCGAACTGGCCGAGCTTCTGCCCAGCACCATCGAACTCGCCGTGCAGGGTCTGCTCGTGACCGTCATCGTGTCCGCCGTGTTCGGTCACATCGCCGTATTCCACCCGCGCACCTGGGTCGCGAAGATCGTGACCGCCTATGCCAGGGCCGCCGGCGCGCTGCCGGAGTTCGTGCTCGCGGTCGCCGGGCTGTTCCTCTTCTACACGGTGCTGCACTGGGCGCCCGCCCCGCTCGGCCGGCTCTCCACCGACCTGCCGCAGGAGGTGACGATCACGGGGTTCCCGTTCCTCGACACCATCATCCAGGCCTACTGGCCCGGCACCCTCTCGATGGCGGCGCACCTGTTCATCCCCATCTTGGTGCTCACCGCGGCGCAGTCGGCGGTGGTCATCCGCATCCTCGTCTCGAGCCTGCAGGATGCCGTCGAAGACCCCGCCACCCACTTCAGGCTGTCGACCGGTGCGAGCCGTCGTACCGTGCTCAAGAGCATCTACCGGCGCGCGGCTCCTCCCGTCGTGACCATGGTCGGGCAGATGTTCGGCTACCTCGTCGGCGGCGCCATCGTGCTGGAGACCCTGTTCGGCTTCGCCGGCGTCGGCCAGTACGCCGTGAAGGCCGTGCAGACCAACGACTACCCGGCCATGCAGGGCTTCCTCCTCGTCATTGCCGGCCTCACCCTGGTCGTCTACCTCCTCGTGGACCTGGTCACCATGCTCATCGATCCCCGGCGCCGCCCGGGAGGAACCGGAGAAGCCGCATGAGCACTCCCACCACCAGCCCAGCCCGCACCAGCCCTGCCCGCGGGGGACGTCGCGCGGCCGCCGGACGGTTGCCCAGGCGGAAGATCAGGATCCTCCCGCTCATCCCGGCGGGGATCATCGTCCTGGTGGCGATCGTCGCGCCGTTCTTCGCGCCGTACGCTCCCGACCGCGTCACCGGCCCGGCCTCGGCGGCCCCGTCGTTCGCGCACCTCTTCGGCACCGACAGCGCCGGGCTCGACATCTTCTCCCGAGTCATTTGGGGCACCCGCTATGACCTCACGATCGCGATCGCGGCGGCACTGCTCTGCACGGTGATCGGTATCGCCGCCGGGCTCGTGCTCGGCAGCAACGAACACGCCCGGGGGCTGGCCGGTCTGGCCGCCCGCTCCGGAACGCGTATCTTCGACCTCATCCAGGCGGTTCCCGGCCTCTTGATCGGCCTGGTCGTGGTGTCGTTCTTCGGCGCCTCGATCCCGTCGCTCACTGTGGCCATGGCGCTTGTGCTCGCCCCCGTGCAGATGCGCCTGGTGCGCGTGGAGGTGCTGCGGGTGCGGGGCGAGGCCTACCTCGATGCCGCGCGGATGTCAGGCCAGAGCGAGGCGCGCCTGCTCCTGCGGCACGTGCTGCCGAACTCGATCTGGGCGGCGCTGGAGAACATGGCCTACCTCTTCGCCACCAGCATTCTGCTGACCGCGTCGCTCGGCTTCGTCGGTGTGGGCCTGCAGCCGCCGACGCCGGAGTGGGGAACGATGCTCTCCGGCGGCACCAACGACGCCCTGAGCGGTCGCTGGTGGGCGGCGGCCTTCCCGGCCGCGGCCATCATGGTCACAGTGTGGGCATTCGCCACCGCGTCCCACGCCCTCTTCGGCCGGCTGCCCGCGTCGGCGTCGGTCGCCGCCACGGCGCCGGTCGTCCGCGAGGACCCGGCAGCGGCCTGATCCGTCCCCGGGTGGTGTCAGGGGGTCTGGCGACACTAGAGGCATGAAGATCGTGTTGATTCCGCCCCTGCTCTGTTCGCCTCTCGCTTACGCGCCCGTGATCGACACGGCCTGGACGCACGGTCAGGTCACGTTGGCGGATACCCGCCACGACGACACGATCCAAGCGATGGCCGAGCGGATTCTGCGAGAGAATGTTGGCGAAATCGCTGTTCTCGGGACGAGCATGGGTGGCTATGTCGCCCTCGAGGTGGTGCGGCAGGCGCCCGATCGTGTCGTCGGCCTTGCTCTCGTGAGCACGTCCGCCCGAGCCGATAGCGCCGAGCAGATGCTGGCAAGGGAGCGCCAATCCGCGCTCGTAGAAGACGGGCACTTTGGTGCTCTCGTCGACGCCGCCTTCTCCGGCGTCGTGGCAGCGGAGCATGAGTCCGACCAGGGTCTGCTGGGCACGTGGCGCGCCATGACGGAGCCGGTCGGCGCAGAGGCCTTTCTCCGGCAGCAGCGGGCGGTCATGCAGCGGGACGATCTCCGCTGGATGCTGCCGGCGATACCCTGCCCGACAGCGATCATCCATGGGTCTGGGGACCGCCTCATCCCCATCGACGCCGCCGAAGAAATAGCCGCCGCACTTCCGGCAGCCACGTTCACCGTCATCGAGGGCGCCGGTCATTTCCTCTTCCACGAGCAGCCGTCGATCGCGCGCGCTGCCGTCGACGAATGGCTGACGACCCTCTCGTAACCACGGCGCCGGTCCTCCGCGAGGACCCAGCCGCGGCCTGACCCTATCCCTGCGGGGGCCGCACGGTGAACGGCCCGGTGGGGGCTTGATCAACGACCGTGGTTTCCAGGGTCACGGTTCCAGTAATGCCAGCCGGTATGAAGTCGCCCTCAGCAAGTTGAACTGTTCTCGTTCCGATGATCAGCCCTGTGGCTGGGTCGATGATGAGTTGGTACGAGTACGAGTCAGCGTGCAGTTTTCGGCCGATTGCTACTCCGGTGCGACCGTCGAGGGTCGCTTGGTCCTCCGCAACGTACACCCCTGGTATTTCGGCAAGGGCCTCATACATTGCGGCGCGTAGTTTCGCCGGCACTACACCCGTCGAAAGATGGTCACAGATGTCTTGGAAGGCTTGTTCGTCCGGCGGGTTTCCTCCGGCGGGGTTGGTGTAGACGAAGTCCAGAAGTTCGGTGGGATCTGTGGGCATGGACGCCAGCTCCGGATGGGATTCGTCGTACCCGGCGAAGATTCCGGCCGGGCCCTCAAAGTACTTTGCGTCGCCATGTCCGGGAGTGCTCCCGAAGCTGTCGATTTCTGCCTGTGCCTTCGTGGAGTCGCCGAAGATCTCGCCAGCGGGTAGCCACTGGGTTTCTTCAATCCAGGTGCTGGACCGGTCGTAAGGGATATAGAGCGCGCTACGTCGGTTGTCCACGTAACCAAAGTCCTCCCCGAGTCCCAGGGCGCCTTCTGTCCTTTGGGTCATGAGGTACTGGCCCGGGCCGACCACAGGGTCGGCCGTGATGATGGTTGCGGCGGCGGCTGAACGAAGAACCTCGGCAGCCGTCGCGGGCGCGACGTTCGGGCTGAAAAGGTTGGCCCCCAGCAGGGCGACGGTGATCGCTGCTGCTGCCACCGCCATGGCGCCGGCCCACCGTCGCCGTATCGTCTTCTTCGCCGGGTGGTGTGTGTACGTGAGCGGAGCAGCATGCCTGATGGGTGGGGCAAGTTCGTCGGCGTCGATTCGCTCGAACAGGTCCCGCTTCATCCTGGTGAAAGCCTCGTCATCTGGCAGGAGGTTGCTGCGCAGTTCGGTCGGTGTGTTCATGGTGATCCTTCCTCCAGGTGCAGTTCGTGGCGCAGTCGTGTGCGTGATCGTGCGAGCCGATTTCGCACTGTGGCGTGGGTGATGCCGAGTGTGAGGGCGGCTTGTTCGTAGGTGAGACCGTCGACCAGACACAGGTGAACAATGCGTTGCTCGAGGGGGCCGAGGTTGGCGATGATTTCTTCGAGCCGCGCGGTGAGTTGGCGTTCGGCGGCGATTGTTTCTGCGCTGGCCGAGGAATGGGTGTCAACGTCGTCGTTGAGCGAGATCGACGCCTCACGGAAGCGTGCCCGTTGGTGATTCATCGCTTGGTAGCGGGCAGTCGCGATCAGCCACGGAAGGGCCGACCCATCAATGAACCTCACCGTGGCCCGCTTCTTCCACAGCGTGAAAAACGTGTCTGAAGAGACTTCCTCGGCATCGGCCGGATTCCGCGTGGCCGTAATGGCCACGGCGTAAACGACTCGGCTATGCCGGTCATGGAGGGTGCCGAAGGCTCTGCGGTCGCCGTCGACGCTCTGTTGCAGCAGATACTCGTCCGTCTCTTGCCTGGACGATACTTCCGTCACGACCCCTGTTCGCATTCTCTTCTCACGCTTCCCCCTGTTTTGTGATCTTTCCAAAGGATGTCCGGATCAGCTAATTCGTCTCCGAATTCGCAGACGTTTGTGTGACGGCTCGGCACCCGGTCGCGGAAACGATAAAGGCCCCGCTGCCCGAAGGCAGCGGGGCCGAAGCCGTCCGAGGGACTAGAAGGCGAACAGGTTCTCGCGGAAGGTGTCGAACTCGTAGCCGTCCCGAATCAGGCCGCGCTTGCGCAGCTCGGGGGCGAGTCCGTCGCAGACCTCGGTGATGTTCTTGCGGGTGACGGGCAGGGCGATGAGGAACCCGTCGCCGCCGGCTTCCTGCATGACCTCGTCCATCTTGGCCGCGACAGTGGCGGGGGAGCCCCACATGTCTACGGACTCGGTGCCGCGGCGCTGACCGGCCAGGGCATCCCGCAGGATCTTGCCCTTCGAAGCCTTGATGAAGTCGTCCACGACGCTCTGGTGACCGTTGTGCTGGCCGGTGATGTCGGGGATCTCGGCGTCCAGGTCGAACTTCGACCAGTCCAGCCCGGAGATGTACGACATCCGCATCAGGGCGGCGTCGACAGCACCGACGGCCACGGCGTCACGGCGGCGACGGCGCTCGTCGGCCTCATCATCGGTGTCGGCCAGGATGGGGTCGACCAGGAACATGATCTTCACCTCGGACGGGTCGCGCCCCTCCAGGATCATCCGGGCGTGCACGTCCTCGCGGTACTTGCGCATGGCCGCGGGGCCGTCCACCGACGCGAGGATCGTGTCGGCGTGCTTGGCGCCGAAGGCCATGCCGGCGGGAGAGCCGCCGGCCTGGCAGATGATCGGATGTCCCTGCGGCGAAGGCACCGTGTTCAGCGGTCCGCGGGTGCGGTAAAACTCGCCCTCGAAGTTGGCGTGGTGCACCTTGCTCGGGTCGGCGAAGGTGTTCGTGGCCTCATCGAGCAGCAGGGAGCCGGGCTCCCAGGTGTCCCAGAGGGACTTGACAGCGCGCACCCACTCATCGGCCATCAGGTAACGCTGGTCATGCTCGAAGTGCTTGTCGTAGCCGTAGTTCTGGGCGGCGGCGTCGGGCGAGGCGGTGACGAGGTTGACCCCGACCCGGCCGTGGGTGAGGTGGTCGAGGGTGTTGAACAGGCGCGCCGCCAGGAACGGGGGATAGAACGTCGTCGCCGCGGTGGCGATGATGCCGAGCTTGGACGTGCGTTCGGCGAGCAGCGGGATGAGCGGCATCGGGTCCATCCGGATGATGCCGGCCCGGAGCGACTCGTCGAGAGTGCCGCGGTAGGTGTCGGGGATGACTGAGGAGTCCTCCATCATCATGTAGTCGAAACCAGCGCGCTCCAGGGACGTCGCCATGTCGATGAAGAGTTGGGGATTCGCGATGTCCTTTCCTGCGTTGCCGGACCATTGCTTGTTCCATCCGTAGGAGCCGAAGCCCATACCGAGGAACCATCCCATGTGAAACACTGTGGTGCCTTCCTGTCTGCGTTCGGTGCCGCTGGTGGGAATCGCGCGAAGTGCGAGCCCTCCCGGGCGGCGGTCGACCGAGCCGATCGCCTCTGAGTAGTCGAACAGCGGCGCATTTCGCCTCAGTGCCGTGTTTGTCACCGGCAGATTACGCCGGGGCAGTGAGCACGGCGGGGCGCGGAGCGGAGGGGCCTTCTGTTCGGCATCCGCCGGGTTTACGCTGGCTCGGTCACAGGCCAGGCGCGACCGAGCGGGCCGCGTGCCCGACCTCCGTCGAACGGCCCGCCGGAGTTGGGAGGACATCATGTCCACCACCACACACACCCTGCAGGTGAAGTCGCACAACAAGCCGGACGAACGCCGCGCACCCGAGAAGACCCTGCTGGAACTGAACCACTTGGGCGAGTACTCGATCGGGCGGATGACGATGCAGCCGGGCTGGACCTGGGCAGACGACATCAAGCCGGTCGTCAACACCGACTCCTGTCGGCTGCTGCACGTGGGTTACTGTGTCTCGGGCTCGCTCGAGACCATGCTCGATGACGGCACTACGGCCACCATCAACGCCGGAGACTCCTACGTGATCCCGCCGGGGCACAACGCGAGGGTGCTCGGCGACGAACCGTACGTGGCCATCGAGGTGCACAGCGCGGGAGAGTACGGCGTGCCGGCGTCCTAGGCGGCGGGCTTCAGCTCGGCCAGGCCGGACTCGATCGCGGCGATGACCTCGGGGGAGTCCGGCAGGGTGGTCGGACGGAACCTGTGTACCTCACCGGACGGCGAGATCACGAACTTCTCGAAATTCCACTTCACCTTGCCGGCCTTGCCCGCGCCATCCGGCGTCTGGGTGAGTTCGGCGTAGAGCGGATGCCGGGAGCCACCGTTCACCTTCGTCTTCTCCATCAGCGGGAAGGTGACCCCGTAGGTGGTGGAGCAGAACGCCTCGATCTTCTCGGCGCTGCCGGTCTCGCCGAGGCCGAACTGGTTGCACGGGAAGCCGAGCACGGTGAAGCCCTGGTCGGCGTAGGTGCGCTGCAGCTGCTCGAGGGTCTCGTACTGCGGGGTGAGTCCACAGCGGGAGGCGACGTTGACGACCAGCACCACCTTGTCGGCGTACTCGGCCAGCGATGTGGTGGAGCCGTCGGCGGCGGTGAGCGGGATCTCGCGAATGTTCATGCGATCAGAGTACTTCGAAATTGAAGCAGATTGAAGGGCGCGCATCCAACTCCCAGCCTGAGCGGCCGCCGGCCCGGCGCAGTGCGGGCGCAGTGCCGGCTCAGTGCCGGAGGAAGGCCGCCCTGGCCATCAGGTAGAGGCCGAAAGCGATCAGGCCCGCGGCCACGACATTGAGCAGTACCGGCCCGGATTGCAGGGTGAGCAGGTAGCGCAGCCCGGCGTCGAGGCCGCCCACCCAGCGGGAGTCGGCGAACACGGCGGCGGCGATCAGCAGCCCGCCGGTGACCAGGAATGCGACGCCCTTCATGGTGTGCCCGAAGACGCCGAGGGTGAGCACGATCACCTTGGTGGGACCCCAGAGGTAACGCAGCTCCTCCCGGAAATTGCGGCGCACGCCGCGCCAGACCAGGCCGCCGCCGATGATCGCCACGGTGGTGCCCACGGCCAGCAGCAGGAACAGGCCCACCGGGCTCTCCACGATCGCGGCATCGGCCTCGCGCACGACCTCCGGCCCGCCGGAGCGGGCACCGAGCACCACGGCGAACGTGACGGTGCCCAGCAGCGCAAAGCCGAGGGCCTTGCCCACGTTGAGCGAGCGACGGAAAACCAGGATGCGCCGGTTCGGCGCCACGCTGAACGCGGCGTTGGTGCCCTGCCAGAGCGCCAGGCCCCAGAGTGAGACCGTCGACAACCACAGCACGGCCGCGCCGCCGGGGCCGCCGGCGATGGCGCTGAGCGCGCCGAGCTGGTCGGCCTCGCCGGACTCCCCGTTCGCGATCCGCAGCCCGATTCCGCCGATCAGGGCGTGCACCAGGCCGTTGGCGAGCAGGCCGAGCCGGGCGGACGCGCGCACCGACCGGTTGCGGTGGGCGCGCTGGGCGGCCTGCTTCATCCGTTCGCGGGCGTCGATCGCCCGGTCTGCCACCGGGTCGGCGGGAAGGTCGGTCACAGGGCGGTTACTCGAGCAGTTCGCGGATGTCGGAGGCGGTGAGCCCCTGGCCGGAGCCGCGGGTGGCGCCGTCGGTCATCACGCTGTCGAAGAGCTTGGCCTTGACAGCCTTGAGCGCCATCACCTTCTCTTCGATGGTGTCGGTGGCCACCAGCCGGTAGACCATGACGTTCTTGGTTTGGCCGATGCGGTGTGCCCGGTCAACGGCCTGCGCCTCAGCGGCCGGGTTCCACCACGGGTCCAGGAGGATGCAGTAGTCGGCCTCGGTGAGGTTGAGGCCGAACCCGCCAGCCTTGAGGCTGATCAGGAACACCGAGGTGTCGCCGTTCTTGAAGTCGTCGATGGCCGCTGCACGGTTGCGGGTGCGCCCATCGAGGTAGGAATAGCTGACCCCGGCGGCGTCGAGGCGGGCCCGCACCTTGGCGAGGTAACCGGTGAACTGACTGAAGATGAGGGTGCGGTGGCCCTCGGCGACGACGTCTTCGAGCAATTCCATGAGCACGTCGAGCTTGCTCGAGGGGATGTCGGAGTACTTGTCGTCGTACAGGCTGGCATCCAGGCTGAGCTGGCGCAGCATGGTGATCGACCGGAAGATCTCGAACCGGTTCTGGTTGAGGTCGCCGAGCAGGCCGAGCACCTTCTGGCGCTCCCGCTGCAGGTGCATCTGGTACACCCGACGGTGGCGCGGGTGCAGGTCGAGCTGCAGCACCTGCTCCTGCTTGGCGGGCAGGTCGCTGGCCACCTGGTCTTTGGTGCGGCGCAGCATGAACGGGCGGATGCGCCGGCGCAGCTGACTGAGCCGGTCGTTGTCGGCCTGGGTCTCGATGGGTCGCTGGTAGTACTCGGCGAACCTGGCGGCGTTGGGGAACAGGCCCGGCGCGGTGATCGAGAGCAGCGACCACAATTCCATCAGGTTGTTCTCCAGCGGGGTGCCCGTGATGGCCAGCTTGAACGGGGCCTGCAGGCGCTTGGCGCACTGGTGTGCCCTGGACTTGTGATTCTTCACGAACTGCGCCTCGTCGAGGAGCAGGCCGGCCCAGCTGACGGCGTCGTACTCGTCGAAGTCGAGCCGGAACAGCGTGTACGAGGTGATCACAACATCCGCTGTAGCCACGGCGTGCGAGAGGGAGGCGCCGCGCTTGGCGGTGGTCTCGGTGATGGCGGCGACCGAGAGGCTGGGGGCGAACCGGGCGCATTCGGTGGCCCAGTTGTGCACCACGCTGGTGGGGGCGACAACGAGGAAGGGTTTCTTTTCCTCGCCCTCGGCCTGCCGTTCGCGGGCGTCGACGATGAGGGCGATGGCCTGCAGGGTCTTGCCCAGACCCATGTCGTCGGCGAGCACGCCGCCGAGACCGGTGTCGTGCAGGAAGCCGAGCCAGTCGAAACCGGTCTGCTGGTAGGGGCGGAGCGAGGCCTGCACCGCGGCCGGCAGCGGCCGGTGCGCGATCTCGGCGCCGTCGGCCAGGCCGGCGAGGGTGTCCCGCCAGGCGGCGGCCTCGGCCTCGGCCACTCCGAGGTCCTGCAGTTCCTCCCAGAGGTCGGACTGGGCGCGGTTGATGCGCAGGGAATCGTTCGGGGAGTCCTGCAGCCCGCGCGCCTCCTCGATCAGCCGGCGCAGCTGCTGCAGCTCCGGCCGGTCGAGGCTGAAGTAGGTGCCGTCGGGCAGGATCATCAGTTCCTGGCCGGTAGCCAAGGCCCGGAAGACCTCGTCGAACGGCACGTCATCGCCGTCGACGGTGACCCGCACCGACAGGTCGAACCAGTCCCGGCTCTCGGATCGCGCGGAGGTGGCGAACGTCAGGGTGGGCGGCTCGGCGGCCTCACGGTACTCGGGGGCGTCGCCGACGAACTGCACGAGGATGTCGTCGGCCGCTTCGAGCACGGGCAACACGGTCTCGAGGAACTCGATCATGCGGGCGCCGTCGAGGCTGGAGTCGGCGCGCAGTAGCCCGGGGGAGTCGGGGGCGCCGGCAGCGGGGGGCGTGCCGCCGGCCTCGCCGGGCAGCTCGGCCGCGAAGAGCGCGGGCAGATGTGCCGGGAACTCCAGGAAGAGGCCGGTGGTGGCGGCCAGGATTCGGGTCTCGTCGGCAGCGTCCCGGTAGCCGGCCGGGGCGTCGGTGGTTGCCGGACCGCGCAGGGGCGCAATGGCAGGTTCGCCCGAGCCGCCGGCACCGCCGGTGTAGTGCCAGTCCCAGTGCAGCGTGATGCGGGCATCCGCCTGGGCGCTGATCGACAGGGCCAGCACGGGGCGGGCCGTATCGGGCAGGTCGAAGGACTCGTCGGTGCTGGTGAGCGAGAGCTGGCCGCGCAGGAACGGGTAGAAGTCGGCCAGGAAGACGTTCTCTTCGTCGGGCGGGACGGTGATGGGGGTGTGCGCCGAGGCGAGAACCCGCAGGTCGCGGCTCACCTGGCGGGCCAGGGGTGCGATGGTGAGGCGCAGGTCGGCGGTGTCGGCGGCCCAGGTGAAGAGGCCGTGAGCGGGGTCGCCGATGTAGCCGAGGGCGCTGCGGTCGAGGGTGCGGCCGTCGAGGGAGATGGTGGGATAGAGGGTGAGGCCGTTCGAGTCCCGCCGGATGTCGAGGGAGAGTTCGGCCGGTTCGGCGGCGACGAGCACCGGGTCTTGCCCGGGGGTGGTGCCGATGAACGGGATGCCGGCCTCGCGAGCCTCACCGAGCAGCCCCCAGAGGGCGCGGTTGGCGAAGCCGTCCAGGTGCAGCCACGGGTCGGTGGTCACGTGGTACCGCTGCCCGGAGGAGTACAGCTCGAAGAGCGCCGTAAGCACCCTCAGCTGGGCGCGGTTGAGCATCCCGCGCGAGTACGCGAGGTTGTCCCAGGTGAGGTTGCCGCGGATCCACTTGCCCTTCTTGCCGCGCACCATCGGCCGCACGCCCAGGCGGGCGAGAGAGACAGTGGGCACCGGCAGCCGCGCAGCGCGCGGCGGGGGCAGCAGCTCGAACTGCAGGGCCAGGGCGGTGCCCGTTGTGGGCTCGGCCTCGGGGGCGCGGGTGAGCGGTGCCAGGGCGCTCTGCCAGGTGGCGGGCGCGGCGGTTCTGGCTCGCTGGGAATCGACCGTGCGCGGCGCGCGGGCCAGCTCGGCGGCCGTGGACCGGCTGGCCAGCAGCAGGGCGACGACGTGCTTGCAGTTCAGGCCGACGGGGCAGCTGCAGGTGCCGGAGGCGCGCACGACGGTGCCGCTGGCATCCTGCTGGAAGGTGGCGATGACGTCGTAGGGGCGTGCCTGGGTGCCACCGACCGTGCCGAGCAGACGGCTGCCGCCCAGCTGCCAGACCTGGTCTTCGACCCGGCCCTCCTTGGCATACCTCACCCCGCGCGAGTACGCCTGCGGCCCGACGAGGCGGGCGATCTGCAGGTCGCTGAGGTTGTGGGCCATAAGGTGCGGTGTCCATGACGGTTGGGTGAAGGGGTCTCTTATTGTCCCACGCCGCAACGGCCTTCCCGAGCCGCTCGAGTTCCTGGAACACGTTGTCCCTGCTGCACCGCCGGGCACGGCCGCGGGCACGCGGGCGGCTATTCTGAGCGGATGCCTGACTTTCCGTTCGAGCGCCTGCGTCGCTGGCCCGATGTGGAGGCGACGAATCTCTTCGCCGTCGACGCGAGCGACCGCCTCATCCTCGACGAGGCGGCGCCGTTCCTGGCCGCCGCCGGGCCCGGCGAGGTCGTGGTGCTCGAGGACCACTACGGCGCGCTGACACTCGGCGCGGCCGCGCGTCTCGGCGCGGGCGCCGGCATCCGGGTCTATCAGGATGCCCTCTCGGGCGAGCGTGCCCTGGACCAGAATGCCGCCGACCTGGCCGCGCTCGCCGGCTCGTTCTCTCACGTGCCGATGGGCGAGGAGCTGTTCCGGGGCGCCCGGGTGGTGCTGATGCAGCTGCCGCGCAGCCTGGCCGCCCTCGACGAACTGGCCGGTGCGATCGCCCGACATTCCGCCGCCGATGTGACCGTGGTCGCCGGCGGCCGCATCAAGCACATGAGCGTGGCCATGAACGAGGTGCTGCGCCGGCACTTCGCCGCGGTTGATGTGAGCCCGGCTCGGCAGAAGTCGCGGGTACTGCTGGCGAAGCAGCCGATCCGGCCGGAGTCGGCCGAGTCCGAGTGGCCGCGCTCGGTCGTGCACGACGATCTGGGTCTTACGGTCTGCGCGCACGGCGCGGCCTTCGCCGGCACCACCATCGATATCGGTACCCGGTACCTGCTCGAGTTCCTGGGCCGGATGAAGCCGGATGCCCGAGAGGCCATCGATCTGGGCTGCGGCACCGGCGTGCTGGCGGCCACACTGGCGCAGGCGCGCCCGGGGCTGCGCGTGCTGGCCACCGACCAGTCCGCCGCGGCGGTCGCGTCGGCGGAGGCCACGATGCGGGCCAATGGCGTCGATGACAGGGTGCGCGTGCTGCGCGATGACGCCCTGAGCGCCCAACCGGATGCGTCGGCCGAGCTGATCGTGCTGAATCCGCCGTTCCACATCGGGTCGTCGGTGCACGCGGGGATCGCCCTCAAGCTGTTCGAGGACGCGGCCAGGGTGCTGCGCCCCAACGGTGAACTCTGGACCGTCTGGAACACGCACCTCGGCTACCGGCCGGCGCTCTCCCGCATCGTGGGGCAGACGCATCAGGTGGGCCGCAACAACAAGTTCACGGTCACGGTCTCCACCCGCCGCTGACCCGAGACCCGGACAGGTGCTGGTCGCTCGAATCATTCGGTGTGTGGTGGTCTTCGCGTGCGTGGGTCATGTGCCCGATGCCGATTGGGTTTCCGCCACTTCCCGCTCGGGTCGAGCCAGGCTGGTGCCTTGACCTCGGGCATGCCGAGCACCATCCGGATCTGCCACCCACCCGTGCTGAGGGTGTGGTGGTGGTACCAGCACAACAGCACCCCGTTGGAGACATCGGTGGGCCCGCCCTCTTGCCAGGACTTCACATGGTGGACTTCGGTCCATTGCGGCGGGCAGTCACAGCCCGGGATGACGCAGCCACCATCGCGGGCCGTGATGGCCTTGCGTTGCAGGGCGGTGAAGCAGCGTACTTTGTCTCCCAGGGCGAGGACGGCGCCGTTACCGCCGAAGAACATCGGCCGGTACCCGCCGTTGTCGATCATCTGGTTGATCGTCTTCATCGAGATCGGCCCCTCCACCCCGTCGATCCACCCCACCCCGACGCCGGCGAGTAGATCCGTGGCGCTCACGTGAACCATCACCGTGGGCGGCATGCCGCCCATGGTCGGGGTGTGGGGGTCTTGGGCGACCTGGGTGAGGATCCCGCGGAGGATGTCGGCGCGCTTTTCCCCGCCGGTGCGCTCGTCGATGACCTCACCGGGCACGAGTTCACCGGCCTCGATGCGCTGCTGCTCCTCCGCGGAGGGGAACGCGGGGGCGGAGCGGGCGGACTGGAAGGTGTTGAACACGCCCTGCATGATGCCCTTGAGCTCCGGCGTCACCGCGCCGCGGAGGGGGTGGAGGCCGTTGGTGAGTGTGCCGAAGGAGAACGTCGACTTCGCTTCCAAGACTGCTTCGTTGGGGGCAGCGCCGTCGGGGTTGAGGAACGCTTGCCACTGCAGGGCCATGGCGTGCAGGGAATCGACGGAGTAGACGGATCCGTCCGAGTCGCCCAGTCGTGCCACCGGGCCGGTGAACACCGTGTCGGAGTCGGTGGGGTCGTGGCCGGGGCCGGGGTGCGGCCGAAGATCGACCCGGTTGCACTTTCGACCAGGGCCGCTTCACAGCCGTGCACGTCGTCCTGGTTGGCATCGAACCGGCCATGAACCGTGTAGTCGGCCAGACCCTTCACGATGGTCTCTGCCGAGTCGATACCGAGCTCGCCCGCCCGCAGTGCCGCAGCGACCACCGGGAACACCGGCTCCAACACCCTGTCGCCGAGCACCCGCGGGCAGACCTTGTCGCCCAGCGCTACCCGCCGCTTCATCTCCGGCACCGAGGCGCCCGTCAACCGGGTGAGGAGGTCGTTCGCGTGCGAGCAGCCCAACCGCCAGGCCAGGGACTCGGTGCCTAGGAACCGCCGCGACCGGTACCCCACCACGGTCGCCGTCGCCACCCGGGCCGCGTCCACCGGCCGGCCGGTGCGCTCCACCATCTGAGTAAGCGCCACCACCTCAGGGTCGCTCAAACCCTCCACGTCGATGGACTCCATCAGGTCTTGGAACTGCCGAGCAAGCCCATCAATGGCCTTCAACTTCTCGCCGAACGCCCCGGCCAGCACCCTCTGCACTCCAGGCAACTCGGACGGGTCCCGCCACTGCGGCCGCTTGTCGCCCGGGGCTCGACGAGCCTCACCGCCAGCGGGCGTGCCAGCCGGCGCAACCCGGGCCGGGCCGGCAAGGCTCGTGTTCCAGTCACACGGCGCATCTGCACCGGAAGACGCAGCGGGAGTGTCTCCCGCTGCTGCTGTGGAACCACCTGCCAGGTCTTCGTCCATACCTTCATTCTCCCACGAATGAGAGGTTTACGCGAGGATATCTCATGTTACCCACAGGGCAATCTCGCGGATCTATCCGGCTTGACCCAGCGGAGGGCGACGCACGTTTAATAGGAAATAGGCCGCAAATTAGGACGTTATGGCCGATTCCGTCCTCATAAACTCACTATCTCCTCATAAAGTCACTATCTCCTCAGAACGTAACTTCGACTAATACCCAGCTGCCCTGAGGCCGGGTCGCGGGGTCTCGACAGGCTCGACCAGCGGCTGGGTGCGTTTAGAGGCCGGGTCGCGGGGTCTCGACAGGCTCGACCAGCGGATGGCCGTGTTCTCGAGGCCGGGTCGCGGGGTCTCGACAGGCTCGACCAGCGGACTGGGCGCGTTCGTGAGGCTGGGCCGAGGGGCCGAGCAACCGAGGGGCCGACCAACCGAGGGGCCGACCAACCGAGGGGCCGACCAACCGAGGGGCCGACCAACCGAGGGGTCTGGGCCCCGGGAGCTCAGAGGGCGGCGAGGGCCCCGGCGTCGAGGGTGTCGGCGTCGAGCAGTTCGTTGTTGATCACCGTGGCGGTCCAGCCGGCATCCGGGTTGTACTGCACAACCGACATGGCGGCGTTGGTGATCGGCGGGATGTCCCGCCCGAGGGCGGCCATCAGGCTGAGCCGAATGAGCGTTCCGTGGCAGACCACGATGATGCGGGCGCCCGGGTAGTCCTCGGCGAGCTCGCGCAGCGCGCCCAGGCCGCGGCCGGAGACGCTGTCTTCGGCTTCGGCACCGCGGAACGAGCCGTAGCTGCCGTCGACGCGCAGCGCGTCGAGCTTGGGTCCGGCGGACAGTCCTTCGGCCGGGCCGTAGTTGCGCTCGACCAGCCCGGGCAGGTGACGGATCACTTCGAGCTCGAGGTCGGCGGCGATGATGTCGGCTGTCTCGGCCGCGCGCGACAGCGGCGACGCCACGACGAAGTCCCATTCGTACTGCGAGAGCGGACCGACGGCCTCGGTCGCCTGGCCCCGGCCGATGTCGTTCAGCGGCACATCGGTGGCCCCTTGAATGCGCCCGGCGGCGTTCCAGTCGGTCTGGCCGTGGCGGACAAGGGCGAAGGTCGTTGTAGCAGTCACCTCCCTATTCTGCCTTGTGCCGCCTGACAACCCGCATCGGCGGTGTGGTCACCGGGCCGGCAGGCCGCTGTTCGCGCGGCGGCTGAGCAGCACGGATGCCGGCGCGCGCAGCCTGGCCGTGCTCCACAGGGCGGCCACCGACCAGCCGAGCAGCACCACGAGGAGCCCGTTGCGCAGGGTGAGGAGCAGCACGGCGCCGGCGTCGCCGTGCACGAGAGGCAGGTAGAAGATGGGGAAGATCAGGGTGGTGAGGCCGCCGATCACGAGCGTGAGGTAGGCCGGCACTCGCCAGCGGGCCCAGTCGTGGGCGATGCCGACGGCCACGACGGGGGCGATCCAAAGCATGTACTGCGGCGAGCCCACCTTGTTGAGCACCACGAACGTCGTCACGAGTGCGAGGGCGCCCACCAGCACGAGCTGGGCCGTGTCACGGCTGCGGCGGAGGGCGAGCAACATGAGCACGAAGATGGCGGCGACGGTGAGGAACATCAGCGGCGTCATGGCGGCGGCAGCGACGCCGGCACCCGGCCCGCTCACCTCGCGGGTGGCGATCGCGTGGTTCTGGTAGATCGTGGTGCCGTGTTGTCCCATGGCCGCCAGCCACACCCACGGGGTCGTCACGGGGGCTTCGAGCTGCAGCGCGCGGTCGGACTGCATGGTGATGAAGCCGGTGAGGAAGCGCAGGCCGCCCGCCGCCCACACCGTGGCCGCGATTGCCGCCGTGATGACGGCACCGGTGACGACGACGCTCACCCGGCGACGCCCGGCGGCCAGGATCGCGAGCACCACTGCGGCCGGCCACACCTTGATCCAGGTGGCGACGGTGAGCAGCGCGGCGGCGACCACCGGCCGCCGGGCCAGCAGCACCAGGCCCATGATCACGAGCGGGGCACTGAGTCCCTCGAGCCGCAACAGCCCGACGGGGCTGAGGAGCAGGCTGAAGGCCAGCCAGAACCAGGCGGCCTTGTAGCCGGCCCGGTTTCTGCCCCAGTCCGTGAGGATGCCGATGGCCGCGGCGTTCAGCGCCATGGTCATGATGAACCAGAGCAGTTGGTAGAGCAGGGGGCCGGCCGCATCCGCCAAGACGACGGGCACGATCGCGCCGATGGGATAGACCCACTGCACATCGACGCCCTGCCACACGCCGTTCACGAGCGCCTGCTCTGCCCAGACCCGATAGAGCGGCAGGTCGCCGAGGACCCGGCCGGTGAGGATGGTGGGCAGCAGGGCGAACAGGAAGAGCACGTGCAGTCCGAGGAAGCCGAACAGCAGGGTGCGGGGCCGTCGCAGCCAGGCCCGCCTGGCCGGGGTGAGGAGGGTGGTCAGGCGATCATCGACCAGCTCGACGAAGTAGGACATTTCACGTCACTTTCCACACGGACACACGCCAGGGAGCTCGGACACGCCGCCGAGGGCGGCTTCACTGTGGAGTGTACGAATCGAAGGTGAAAGGGAAACGGCGGGAAGCTGTCCAGGAGGCGATGAGACCTGAGAGTGCGCTCAGAGGGTGTCGCGCGAGGTGCCCTTGGTGAGCGTCTTCCCCGTGAAGAAAGCCGGGTCGACCCTACGCATGATGATCATCAGCACGATGCCGGTGAGGAAGAGCACCATCGCGAGAATGAACACCAGGCCGACCCCGCCGATCTCGGAGCCGCTGCCGTAGTCAGGGTTGGTGCTGTCGATGAGGGTGGTGGCGAAGATCACCGCGAGGATGAGCCCGCCGACCAGCGGCGCGAGCAGCTTGAGCAGGAAGGCCCTGGTGCTGGAGAACACCTCGCGGCGGAAGAACCAGACGCAGGCGAACGCCGTGACGCCGTAGTAGAAGCAGATCATGATGCCCAGGGTGAGGATGGTGTCGGTGAGCACGTCCGTGCTCAGCACCCGCATCACCGCGTAGAAGACCCAGGCCACCACGCCGGCGATCACCGTGGCGAAGCCCGGCGACTTGAACCGCGGGCTGATCGCGGCGAACCGCTTGGGGAAAGCCCGGTAGTGGCCCATCGAGAGCATCGTGCGCGCCGGGCCCACGAAGGTGGACTGCAGCGACGCGGCGGAGCTCGACAGCACGGCCAGGGACATCAGGATCGCGAACGGTCCCATCACCGGCCCGGCCAGCGCGGCGAAGACGTTGCCCTGGATGTCTTCGTTGCCCAGGCCCAACTCGCCGGTGCCGACGCCGGAGAACATCAGCGCCGCGACCGAGACCAGGATGTACAGCACGAAGATGATGCCAACGGTGAGGGTCGCCGCCCGGCCGGGGGTGCGCTCCGGATCCTTGGTCTCCTCGTTCATGGTGAGGGTGACGTCCCAGCCCCAGTAGATGAAGATCGACAGCGACACCCCGGCCGCGAATGCCGAGAACGACGGTGTGAGGAACGGGTTGAACCAGTCGATGCTGAAGCCGAGGGCGTCGAACGCGGTGCCATTGCTGAAGTGCAGCAGCGCCGCGACGCTGAACCAGACCAGCACGAGCAATTGGAAGGCCACCAGCACGTATTGCACCATCTTGGTGGTCTCCATGCCCCGATAGGAGATGTAACAGGCGCCGACCATGAAGACCAGACAGGTGAGGATGTTGATCCACACGTTCGCGGCCAGGTCCGCGAGGCCGGGGTTGCCGAACAGCTGCGCGAGCATGAGGTAGAAGAAGTCCACCGCCACACCGGCCAGATTCGACAGCACCACAACGGTGGCCACGATCAGTCCCCAGCCGCCCATCCACCCCAGCCACGGCCCGAACGCGCGGGTGGCCCAGGTGAAGGATGTGCCGGCATCCGGCATGGCGTTGTTGAGTTCGCGGTAGCCGAGCGCCACCAGCAGCATGGGGATGAAGCCCACCATGAAGATGCCGGGCATCTGGGTGCCGACCGCCGCGACGGTGGGACCGAGCGACGCCGTGAGCGTGTACGCCGGGGCGATGCAGGAGATGCCGATGACGGTGGCCCCGAGCAGGCCGACGGATCCGGCGCTCAGTCCTTTGGCGGAGAGGCCGCCGGTGCTGGAGAGTGCGGCGGGCGTGGCGTCGGAAGCGGATGACTGTGCCATGGACCTGTCCTTTGTTCGGATCAGCGGTTCGGGTCAGCTGCGGGGCGAGGTCGGAACGACCACGAGGGGAACCGGCAGCGCGTGCAGCATCCGGTGGGCGGTGATGCCGAGGAAGATCGTGCGCGGTGCGGCCAACCGGCTGGACCCGACGAAGGCGAGCTCGTCGGCCCGCCAGTCGAGGGCTTCGACGGCCTCCTCCACGTTCTTGCCGGTGCCGACCTCGGTGGTGATGAGGCCGTGGCTGTGCGAATGGCGCTCGTAGTAGGCGAGCACGGCGTCGAGGTGGGCGGTGCTGCCGGCCGCGGCCGGTGACTGCTTCTCACGGGTGGCGTCGACCTCAACGAGGGTCACGAACCGCAGTTCGACGCCCAGGTCCTCTGTGAACGCCACGAGCGAGTCGAGCAGGGCCTCCCAGCCCGGCCGGGTGCCGATGGCGCAGGTGATGCGGGTGAGCTGGGCCGGAGCACGATACCCGTGCGGCGCGAGGGCGACGGGCACGGGGGAGGCGTGCAGCAGGGCGTTGGCAACGCTGCCGATGGAGAACCTGTTGAACAGGCCCCCGCGGGCGGCGCCCACCACGATCCGGTCGGAGTCCAGGTCGGCGGCCGCCTGGATGAGTCCCTCCGAGGTGGAGTCCGCCCAGAGCAGATGGGTCGTTGCCGTGACATCGGCCGGCACCCAGCCGGCCGCCTCGGCGAGCCATGCCTTCGCCTGATCGGCCAGGAGCACCTCGAAGTCGCTGCTCGCGGCGTGGATCTTCGCGGGCGCGGCGGTGACCCGCTGCAGCACGAGGCAGATCCGCAGTTCGGCCGCAGTGGCCCTGGCCAGCGCGATGCCCAACTCGAGGGCCTCGCGGCCCTGGGTGGTGGCCTCGTAAGCCACCACGTAGTTCGCTACTCGGGTCACGCTGTTCTCCTTGGTTCCGTGCCGGAGGCATCCGGACTGCCGTGCTCGTGCTGGTGGTCGGCCACCGGAATCGGCTGCTCGTGGTCACCGTGGTTGTGGTCACTGTGGTCCATGCCGGGAGCGCAATGCGCGGGGCTCGGCGCAACGTCGAGTGACGGGTTGCGGTCGAAGAAGCCCACCGGCTTCAGCCAGAACGAGACGATGTCGGCCGGCATGACCGGCCATTCCTCCGGCCGGGTGATGTGGTGGATGCCGAAGGTGTACCAGAGCACCACATCGGTATTGCGCACGGCACGGCCGGCCTGGATCCACTCGGGCAGGCCGTGGTCGACGCCGCTCTGGTTCACGAATTCGCCGCACGGCCAGCGCTGGTCTTCGTCGTTGGGGGTGACCCACACCGTGTGGCCGATCACCTGGGCGCGCTGCAGGGCTGGCGCGGTGGGATGGAAGAAGGACGGGATCGCACCGCCGGGCACGAGCTTGTACGACACCGGGGTGCCCAGCCCGTTCACGGTCTGCTCGTTCACGACCTTCCAGGCCCGCTGGGTGTTCCAGTCGAAGTCGTCGAAGCCCTCGGTCTCGATCGGGGTGTTCTGCTGCGTGAGCGCCAGTCCGAGCGGGTTGGCCTCGTCGATCGGTTCGATCCGGGTCTCGCTGCGGAACACCGTGTTGGCCTGGCCGTCGATGTCGAGGTCCATCCTGGCGACGATGAAGTGCTGGTGGAACGGGGCGTAGGTGCGTTCGTCGACGAGGGTGCCGTTGGGGTGCGGCTGGCCCGGCGCGAGGTGGGTGACCACCATGATGCCGGTGGCGCGCACCTCGCACTCGATGTTGCCGTCCTGGTAGAAGCGCCAGTAGACGAGGTACTCGTAGTTGGCCACGGTCACGTGGAAGGACACCACGAGCCGGCGCATCCGGCGCACCTCCGCGCCGCCGTCATGGTCCACGTGCTTCCAGAGCACGGCGTTGTCCTCCTCGTGGATGCAGAACGCGTTGGGGATCGAATACGGCTCGCCGGCGCTGTTGTGCAGCACGGCGTCGATGTACCGGATCTCGCCCAGGCAGTCGCAGCCCAGCTCCAGCGAAGTGGTCATGAACCCCAGGCCCCACTCGCCGATATCGAACGCCGTGCGCCGGAAGTGGTCGACGCTCGGGTCGCGGTACGGCACCACCATCTCGGCGAACGACAGCCTGTTGGCGATCGGGCGCTCGCGGCCGGCGTCCGTGTAGGTCACCCGGTGCAGCGTCATGCCCTCGCGGTAGTTGAAGCCCACCCGCAGCGACCAGTTCTGCCACTGCACGAGGTTGCCGTCCACGCTGAAGCTCGGTCCCTCCGGCTGCACGATGTCCAACGGCAACAGCTTCGGCCGGGTGCTGGCCGTGCGGATGCGTTCGGGAATCAGGTGCGGCACGTACTCGCCCATCACGGTCGGCGGGTCGACCGTGAAGGTGTCCTCGATCTCGAGGAGGTTCATGGTGTTCACGTCGATCACGAAGTGCAGGCCGCTCACCGGACCGGCGTAGGGATTTGCGCCGGCGCCGCCGCGCACCCAGACATCCGCCCAGCCCAGGCGCAGGCCCCGGTAGACGTCGGGGATGACGGCGTCGCCGTAGGTCCAGGTGTCGATGAAGACGTGCTCCAGGTCGGTGATTCCGCGCTTGGCCAGCGCGGCCACGACCTCCGGATGCGCGCGCAGCGCCGCGTCGGCCTCTTCCCACTCGTCCACGGTGAAGTTGGCCTGCACGCCGACGGCCTGCTCCCAGCTGAGCAGGCTGTCGGTGTCGAGGGAGACCACTGCCACCCAGGTGCGGTTCTCGGTGCGGTGCAGCACCACCAGGCGGGCGCGGCGCTCGGGCGCGAGACCCGTCGCCTCGAACTCGGCGATCGCGGCCTTGGCCGGCTCGACCAGCTCGATGGAGGCGAACCGCCACCCTGCGCCGACGTCGTGTTCGCGGGCGAGCACGGCCGACGCCTGGGTGAACTCCGCACCGGTGAGCGGGTCGAGGGGATGGAAGGTCATCGGGTTCCTATCTATTCGAGCGAGCTCATCACGTGCTTGATGCGGGTGTAATCCTCGACGCCGTACATGGAGAGGTCTTTGCCGTAGCCGGAGTACTTGAAGCCGCCGTGCGGCATCTCGGCGGTGAGCAGGATATGGGTGTTGATCCACACGGCGCCGAAGTCGAGGTCGCGGGACACCCTCAGCGCCCGGGCGTGGTCGCGGGTCCACACGCTCGAGGCGAGGGCGTAGCGCACGTCGTTGGCCATCTCGATGGCCTCCGCCTCGGTGCCGAAGCTCTGCACTGTGATCACCGGGCCGAAGGTCTCGTCTTGCACGATCGCATCCGTTTGACGCACCTGGGTGACCACTGTGGGTTCGAAGAAGAAGCCGGCGTCGCCCACCTGATGGCCGCCGGTGCTGATCACGGCGTGCGCGGGCAGGCCCTGCACCTTCTCGACCACCTCGGTGAAGTGCCTGACGTTGTTGAGCGGGCCGAAGTAGTTGTCGGCGTCGTCGGCCGATCCGGTGGTGCGCAGCTCGGCCTCGGCCGAGAAGGCGCCCACGAATTCGTCGTGGATCGACTCGTGCACGAGCACCCGGGTGATGGCCGTGCAGTCCTGGCCGGCGTTATAAAAGGAGAAGTCAGCGATCGCGGAGGCGACCTTGGCCACGTCGACGTCGGCGAAGACCACCGCGGGCGCCTTGCCGCCGAGCTCCAGGTGGGCGCGTTTGAGGGTGTGCGCCGCCCCGGATGCGACGGCCATGCCCGCGCGCACGCTGCCGGTGATCGAGACCAGGCCGGGCACCGGGTGCTCCACGATGAACGCCCCTGTCGTCGCGTCACCGAGCACTATGTTCATCACGCCGTCGGGCAGGATGCCCTGGCTGATCCGGGCGAGTTCGAGGGTGGACTCCGGTGTGGTGTCGCTGGGCTTGAGCACGAGGGTGTTGCCCACGGCCAGGGCAGGGCCGATTTTCCAGATCGCCATGAGGAACGGGAAGTTCCACGGGGTGACCTGGCCGACCACCCCGATCGGTTCCCGGCGCACCCAGGAGGTCATGCCTTCGAGGTACTCGCCGGCCGATTTGCCCTCGAGCAGCCGGGCGGCGCCGGCGAAGAATCGCAGCTGGTCGGCGCCCGCCGCCACCTCGTCCGCGGCGATGGTGGCGCGCGGCTGACCGGTGTTGCGGTGCTGGGCCTCCACAAGAGCGTCGCTGTTCGCCTCGACGGCGTCGGCGAGCAGCAGCAGGGCCCGCTGCCGTTCCCCCGGGGTGCGCCTGCTCCAGCCGGGGAAGGCGGCCTTGGCGGCGCGCATGGCGACATCCACGTCGTCCGCCGTGGAGATCGGGGAGCGCGCCACGATGGTTCCGGTCGTCGGATCGACGATGTCCAGCATCCCGGAGCCCGCCGGCGTCACAAATCGGCCATTGATGAAATTGGACAGAATCGGGGTGCTCACGGGGCTCCTCATCGTTGAGTGAATCGTCGAGTGGTCGTGCCGTTCGCCGTCTCGATCGTGCGGGAGACGTGCGGAGTTTCCCGGCCAGTATGGCACCTGGCCGGGCAAAACGGCAGGGGCCCTCCGCCGCGCGGCCGGGCGCCAGGCCGGGGTAGATGATGCAGGATCTTGCATCCGATCGCACCTTGGCGACCCCCGATTGAAGATGCTTCGCCCGTTGGGTGTGTGACGCAATGTTTCAGGGTCGGATGTGCTCAGGCCGCGGAAAGGTGAGCATAGGTCCATGCCCAGACAGATTCGCTTCAATGCCTTCGACATGAACTGCGTCGCCCACCAGTCCTCCGGCCTGTGGCGCCACCCGGATGACCGGTCGCAGAGCTACACCGACCTCGCCTACTGGACCGAGCTGGCCAAGCTCCTCGAGAAGGGCCGCTTCGACGGCATCTTCCTCGCCGACGTGCTGGGCACCTACGACGTCTACGGCGGCACCAACGAGGCTGCCATCCGCAACGGCGCGCAGATTCCCGTCGCGGACCCGCTGCTGGTCATTCCCGCAATGGCATATGTCACGGAGCACCTCGGGTTCGGCGTCACCGCCGGCACCGCATACGAGCACCCGTACCCCTTCGCCCGCCGCATGTCCACGCTCGACCACCTCACCAAGGGCCGCGTCGGCTGGAACGTCGTCACCGGCTACCTGCCCTCCGCCGCACGGAACATGGGCCAGGACGACCAGCTCGAGCACGACGACCGCTACGACTATGCCGACGAGTACCTCGAGGTGCTCTACAAGCTGTGGGAGGGCTCCTGGGAAGACGACGCCGTCGTGCGCGACACCGAGACCGGCGTCTTCACCGATCCGAGCAAGGTGCACTCCATCGGTCACTCCGGCAAGCACTTCCAGGTGCCGGGCATCCACCTCTCCGAGCCGTCGCCGCAGCGCTCGCCCGTGATCTACCAGGCCGGCGCATCCAGCCGGGGCATCGCGTTCGCCGCCGGCAACGCCGAGGCGATCTTCGTGGCCGCGTCGACCAAGCACGTGCTCAAGGACACCGTCACCAAGCTGCGCGACGCCCTCGAGTCCGCGGGCCGCGACCGGTACTCCGCCAAGATCTACACGCTGCTCACCATCATCACCGACGAGACCAGCGAGAAGGCCCAGGCCAAGTACCTCGACTACCTCAGCTACGCCAGCGAAGAGGGCGCCCTCGTCTTCATGTCCGGCTGGATGGGCGTCGACCTGTCCGGCTACGCGCTCGACGAGCCGATCGGCAACGTCAAGAGCAACGCCATCCAGTCCACCGTCGCCAACTTCCAGGCCGCGAACCACGACGGCTCCGAGTGGACCGTCGGCGACATCGCCCGCGCCGGCGCCATCGGCGGCCTCGGCCCGTTCATCGTCGGCTCCGGCAGCGAGATCGCCGACCAGCTCGAGGAGTGGGCCGAAGAGACCGATGTGGACGGCTTCAACCTCGCCTACGCCATCACGCCGGGCACCTTCGAAGACGTGGTCACCTGGGTGGTGCCCGAGCTGCAGAAGCGCGGCGTGTACCCCACCGAGTACACCGAGGGCACGCTGCGCCAGAAGCTGCACGGCCGTGGCGACCGCCTGCCCGACGAGCACCGTGGCGCGAACTATCGCGTCGGTCTTCCCGTCGTCTGACCTTTCCCGCTACCCGCACGCTCACGCACGACAGGACTCGACAGGGAGCCCCGCATGATCAGCCTCGAACAGCTGACCAAGGTCTACGGCCACGGTGACGCGCACACCGTGGTGCTCGACCGTCTCGATTTCAGCGTCGACGCCGGCGAGATCTTCGCCGTCGTCGGCCCGAGCGGCGCGGGCAAGAGCACGCTGGCGCAGTGTGTCAACCTGCTCGAACGCCCCACCAGCGGGTCGGTGCTCGTGAACGGGGAGAACCTCTCCCAGCTCAGCGAGAAGGCGTTGCGGGTGGCGCGCCGGCGCATCGGCACTATCTTCCAGTCGGATGGCCTGTACTCCCGTCGCACCGCCGCCCAGAACGTGGCGCTGCCGTTGGAGTACCTCGGCGTGACGGCTGCGGAGACCCGCTCCCGGGTGGCGGAACTGCTGGGCCGCGTGGGCCTGTCCGACAAGGCCGGGCACTACCCGCACCAGCTCTCCGGCGGCCAACGCCAGCGGGTGGGTATCGCCCGTGCGCTGGCCCTCCGCCCGACTGTGCTGCTCAGCGACGAGGCCACCTCCGGCCTCGACCCAGACTCCACCCGCTCGATCGTGGCTCTGCTCAAGGAGCTCCGCGACGACCTGGGCCTCTCGATCCTCTTCATCACCCACGAAATGGACACGGTGCTGCAGGTCGCCGACTCCGTGGCACGCCTCGACCACGGGCGCATCGTGGAGAGCGGCCGCATCGTTGAGCTGCTCCGCGACCCGGCCTCCGAGCTCGGCCGGGCCCTGCGCCCGGCGCGCTCGCACGAGAGCGCCGCAGCCGACGCGACCGAATGGTTCGTCAGCTACACCTCCGCCGGCGTGCCCGCCGACTGGCTCACCCGTCTCGCCGACCAGCTCGGCACCACGGTGTCACTGCTCGGCGCGTCGATCGAGACCGTCGACGGCGCCACGGTGGGACACGCCAGCATCGGCGTCACCGGCGCCGACCGGGAGCACCTCATCACCGTGGCACGCAGCCTCGGTCTCGACGCCCGCCCCGAGCCGGCCGAGCCGGCCTCGGCCGAGATCCTGGAGCAGGCCGCATGAGCCTCCACCTGAACAACAATGTGCCCATCGCTGACATCCCGGCGCTGGTCTTCCCCGCGCTGCTGGACACCCTCATCATGGTGGGCATCGTCATGCTCATCGTCGTGCTCGTCGGCATCCCGCTCGGCGCCCTCGTGCACAACCTCGCGCCGGGCGGCCTGTTCGAGAATCCCGCCCTGCACACCACGCTCAGCTGGATCGTGAGCATCGGCCGGTCGCTGCCGTTCCTCATCCTGATGGCGGCGATCGTGCCGTTCACCCGGTTCATCACCGGCACCAATATCGGCATCGCCGCGGCCGTCGTGCCCATGGCTATCGCCGGCATCGCCTTCTTCACCCGCATCGTGGAGAACTCGCTGCGCGGGGTGCCGCCCACCCTGGTGCGGGTCGCGAAGGCCTCGGGAGCGTCACCGCTGCAGATCATCCGCACCGCCCAGCTCAGCGAGGCCCTGCCGTCGATCATCGGCGGCCTGACGATCAACACCATCGCCATGATCGAGTACTCCGCCATCGCCGGCACCATCGGGGCAGGCGGCATCGGCTACGTCGCGGTCACCTACGGTTACCAGCGCTTCGACAACACCGTGATGCTCGCCACCATCGTGATTCTCGTGGCCACCGTGGCGTCGGTGCAGCTACTCGGCGACCGGCTCGTGCGTCTCACCACCCCGCATATCCGCACCCAGTCCCGCGCTGTTCGTGCGCCCCGTGCCGCCCGCCGCGAAGCGAGCCTGGTATGACCCGCCGGATGCCCGGGGCGAGCTGTCCGGCCTGACCTTCGCCGCGCTCGCCTGCTCGACCCGCATACCTCCCCGCACCCGCTCTAACGCGCGTACGTCTCCCGCGCGCACTCTTCCCGCACGCCTGCGCACTTCCCGCTTACACCAGCCCGCAGACCACACTCCCGAAGGATCCCCATGTCTACGCCCAACACCCCCTCCACGCCCGCCGCCGAGCCGCACGGATTCGCTCTCAAGAAGCGCCGCCGCTGGCCCTGGATCGCCGGCATTGCCGTCGTAGCCGTCGGCGCCGCCGCCGCGATCGCCCTGCCGCTGATCAACCCGGCGAAGTCGGCCAACGCCACCGAGGGCGCCACCCTCATCGTCGCCACGGCCGAGGGCAACGCGGCCGAGCAGGCCCTGGTCAACTTCGTCGCAGAGGAAGTGGCGCCCAAGTACGGCATCACCGTGAAGTTCAAGGGTCTCTCCGACAGCAACACCATCAACCGCGCCGTCAGTGAGGGCGAGGTGGCCGGAACGGTCTACCAGCACAAGCTCTGGCTGAGCCAGGTTCTCGAGTCCAACCCCGACTTCAAGGAGACCGCAGCCACGCCCGTATTCCGCTGGGGCTTCGGCCTGTGGAGCGACAAGTACACCAGCGTCGACCAGGTGCCAGACGGCGGCACCGTGTCGCTGTACTCCGACCCGGCCAACGAGGCCCAGGGCCTGTGGCTGCTGCAGGAGGCCGGCCTGATCACGCTCAAGGACGGCACGACCGCCGGCACAGCAACCCAGGATGACATCGCCACCAACCCGAAGAACCTGAAGTTCACGCTGCTCGACTTCGCCGCGCAGTCTCGAGCCCTGCCCGACCTCGACCTCGCGGCCGGCTACACCGAGTACTACCTGGCCGCGAGCATCCCGATCGAACAGCAGATCTTCGCCCCCGCCGCCCCCGACGAGTTCGCCGGCCAGCTCACCATCGGCAGCGACTTCGCTGACACCGAGAACATCAAGAACCTGGTCGCCGCGTTCAAGGACCCGGCCGTGCAGGAGTTCCTGGCGACAGACCCCACCGTGAAGGGCATCCTGCTCCCGATCGACGCGGAGTAGCCGCGCTCATCCCGCGAAAGCGGCCGTATGGTCACCTCGGTACACCCGAGGCGACCACACGGCCGCTTTCGTGTGCTCCTGCCTATGATGGGCGGCAGGGGAGACCGATGGCCCGACACCCTGAGGGAGCACACCATGCCGATCCGCATCAACCTCACCAGCATCTTCGTTGACGACCAGGCGAAGGCCCTGGCCTTCTACACCGACAAGCTCGGCTTCGTGCCGAAGAACGATGTGCCCCTCGGTGCGTACCGGTGGCTCACCGTGGTGGGGCCGGGGGAACCTGACGGCACCGAGCTGCTGCTTGAGCCCGACCAGCACCCGGCGGCGCAGGCCTTCAAACGAGCGCTGGTCGCGGACGGCATCCCGGCCACGTCGTTCGCCGTCGACGACGTGGCGGCCACCGTGCGCGAGCTCGAGGCCAAAGGTGTGACCATCACCCAGCCGGCCACCCCGATGGGGCCGGTGGTGGTCGCCACCATCGACGACACCTGCGGCAACCTGATCCAGCTGACCAGCCCGGCCTGACCTGCCCGGCCTGACCTCCCGGCGAACCTGAGTCAGTCACGGCGCACCCCGGGTGTTGCTCCATACGCGCGAAGGAAGGCCTGCACGCCGTCGACGATGATCTTCCGTGTCTCGGCCGGTGGCCGCACGTCCTGCCGCCCGAGCGCGTACACCGAACGCGACAACGCCAGCGCCACGAAGTGGTCGGCGGCTAACCGCGGATCCGGGGTGGTGAGCAGGCCTTGTCGGTCGAGTTCGACGAATCGCTCGGCGACGGCCTCCTCCGGTTCGACGCTGTCCCAGTGCTTGTCGCGCATCTCCGGCAGGTTGTCCGACTCGGTGGACAGCAGCCGCATCAGCGCGCTGTAGTCGGCCGAGCCGATCGCCGTCGCCGTGATGCTGTCGGCGAATCCGATCAGGGCCGTCTCGACGTCGGTGACATCGGTGAGGTGCTCGTCGATCGCGCCTGATACGGCCATCCCGAGAGCCTGCAGCGCCTGTTCGACGACCGCGAGCAGCAGGGTGCGCTTGTCCCCGTAGTAGTCGTAGACGGTGCGCTTTGATACCGCAGCCGCCGAGGCGATTGCATCCATGCTCGTGCGGTCGAAGCCGTCGGAGAGGAAAAGCGAGCGCGCCGCGGCAAGGATGGCCGCGCGCTTCCGCGCCGAACCCTCGCGAACGGTCTTGACCACCACGGCTGTCGTCATCAGTTCTCCCGACCGCAGTCTTCCCGACTGCCCAGAAGACAATCTTACTCCCCGGTGTACTTAACTACACTGCACGGTGTAGTGTCGCTGCCATGTCAACTCTCACCCCTCCCGCGCCAGTCAGTGCGCGGCGGCTGAATCTCATCAGCCTTGTCCTCGTGCTCGGCGTCATCACCACGATTCTCGACACCACGATCGTCAACATCGCGCTCGACAATCTGCACACCGTCTTCCACACCACCGTCGCAGACACCCAGTGGGTCGTGACCGCGTACCTCCTGGCCTACGTCGCGGTGATCCCCGTGTCCGGCTGGGCATCAGAGAGGTTCGGCACCCGCCGGGTGTGGATGTTCGCGCTGACCGTCTTCATGGTCGGGTCGCTGCTCTGCGGGCTGGCCTGGGATCTCCAGACGCTGATCGGCTTCCGGGTGCTGCAGGGCATCGGCGGCGGCATGGTGTTGCCCGTCACCCTCACGATCCTCACCCGCGCCGCCGGCCGGGACCGGATCGGCCGCGCCATCGCGACCATCGGGCTCGTCGGGCAGCTGGGCCCGATCCTCGGACCGATCGTTGGCGGCACCATCATCGAGTCCGTGGGCTGGCACTGGCTGTTCTTCGTGAACGTCCCGATCTGCCTCGTCGCGCTGGTGCTCGCCCCGCTCTTCCTTCCTGCGGGCGAGAAGGCGCGTGCCCACGCCCTCGACGCGCTCGGGTTCGTCCTGCTCACCCCCGGCGTCGTCGCCCTCGCCTACGGCCTCAGCCAGGCAGCCGGCGTCGATGGCTTCGCCGCGACGGAGGTCTGGCTGCCGATGGCACTCGGACTCGTCCTCCTCGCCGCCTTCACCTTCAGGTCGTTGCGGGCCACCCGCCCCGCCCTCATCGATGTGCGCGTGTTCGCCCGACGCAGCTTCGGCATCGGCAGCGTGATGACGTTCGTGAGCGGCTTCTCGATCTACGCCCTGATGTTCCTGTTGCCGCTGTTCTACCAGCAGGTGCGCGGTGATTCGGTCTTCACCACCGGGTTCCTGCTGATTCCGCAGGGGCTTGGCACCATGTGCTTCATCCTGGTGAACCGCCGGCTCAGCGGACGCGTCGACACCCGGTTCATCATCGCGGGTGGAGTGCTCCTGACCATGGCCGGTACGTTGCCGTTCGCTCTCGCCGGGGCGAGCGGGGGAGACGTCCTCCTCCTCGCCGGCCAGTTCTTCCAGGGCTTCGGCATGGCAGCGGTATCGCTACCCGTGATGACTCTGGCCTTCGCCAGCCTGAGCCACGCCGAGACGCCACGGGGCAGCGCCGCGTTCAACGTGGTGAAGCAGGTCGGCGCGCCATTCGGTGTCACGGTGATCGCCGTGGTGCTGCAGAACAACCTCGCCGGCGCCGCCAGCGCGAGCGCGGCGCTCGGAGCCTTCAATGCGACCTTCTGGTGGGTCCTCGCCCTGAGTGCCGTTCCGCTGCTGCTCGCCTTCCTGCTGCCAGCCTCGCCGCGACGCGAGAGCGTCGAGCCCGCCGTTGAGCCCGCCGCGGAGCGGGTGGCCGAGCTGCCCGGCTAGGGCCGCGCGATGGTCACCCGCGTGCGGTACGGCATCCTGTAGTGGGTGCGGCCGGCGAGGTCGGGGTGGGTGTCGAGCAGGTCGCCCAGCCGCACGAGCAGCGCCTCTCGGTCGGGCGCCGGCATGGTGATCACGTAGCTGCGCGAGGTGACCATCGCGATCAGCTCCTCGCGAGTCATCGGGTTCTCCCAGAGGAACTCGGCGTAGTCGTGGATGGTGAGCGGCGCGGCGACGAGAGGTTCGTGGCTGCTGTACTGCTCGGCCTTGGACGACCCCATCACCTCGCCGAGCCGCTCCACCCACTCGACTTCCGGGTCGCGGATGTTCCAGACCAGGGCGAGCGCGCCGCCCGGCCGCAGCACTCGCGCGACCTCGGCCGAGGCAGCGGGCACGTCGACCCAGTGCCAGGACTGCGCGAAGGTGATCAGGTCGGCACTCGCATCGGCCACCGGCATCACCTCGGCCGTGCCGGCCAGCGCGGTGACCGCGGGGTGATTCGTCACCAGCCTGGCCCGCATCGCGGGGTCGGGTTCGACCGCGGTCACGCCGAGGCCGTGGGCGACGAGGGAGGCGGTGAACTTGCCGGTTCCCGCTCCCACGTCGACCACGTCGACCACGGATCCCGCACGCTGCAGCATCCAGTCGACCGCTTCGGCCGGGTAGCTCGGCCGCCCGCGCTCGTAGTCGCCGACGGCCTGGCCGAATGAGAGCGCGTGTGTGGTCATGCCATCCAGTCTAGAAAGGAGGGTTGTTACCAGGGCACGATGCCGTGGCGGCTCTGGAAGGTGCCGGTGGGACCGTCGGCAGCCAGCGTCGCCAGCCGCACGATGGCATCCGTGCCCTCTTCGACACTCTGGTGACCGGAAAAGTTGTTGAACGCGGTGCCGGTGTAGCCGGGGTCGGCCGCGTTCACCCGCATGCCCGGCAGGGCCCGCGCGTACTGGTAGGTGAGCATGGTGAGGGCCGCCTTGGTGACCGAGTAGATCGACGGCGGAACGCTCGCCTCGTCGGTGCCGGACTCCTCGTTGCGGGCGAACGAGCCGACGCCGCTGCTCACGTTCACGATGCGCGGGTTCTCGGCCAGGGCCAGCAGGGGAGCGAAGGCGCGGGTCATCCTCGCCACGCCGAGCACGTTGGTCTCCAGGCCCACGGCCACGTCCGCCGCGGTCATCTCGGCCAGTGGCCCGAGCGGGCCGAGGATGCCGGCGTTGTTCACCAGCACGTCCAGGTGTCCGTAGGTGTCCCGCACCCAGGCGGCAGCGGCATCGACGCTCGCGTCGCTCGTCACATCGAGCCGCACAAAGATAGCGCCGAGTTCGTCGGCCGCTGCCTGGCCGCGCTGGGCGTCGCGGGCGCCGAGCAGCACCGTGTGTCCCTCGCCGAGCAGGCGGCGGGCGGTTTCGTAGCCGAGGCTCTTGTTGGCCCCGGTGATCAAAGTGAGAGTAGTCATGCCATTCACTCTCGCCGGGCCCTGATCGGGGCGGAAGATACGCCCGGTCGGTAGGACGCCCAGTACCACCCAGGGGCGCGGCGGGCAGACGATACTGGAACGATGACCGAGAACCGACGCGAGTTCGGGGCGCTGTTGCGCACCTGGCGCGACCACACGTCCCCGGCCGCCGTGGGTCTCTTCGGCGGCTCCCGCCGCACTACGGGGCTTCGGCGCGAGGAGCTCGCCGCCCTGGCCGGGCTGTCGGTGGACTACGTCATCCGCCTCGAACAGGGCCGCACCGTGCACCCGTCGGCGCAGGTCGTTGCGGCGCTGGCCCGGGCGCTGCGCCTGAGCGACGATGACGCCGCTGTGTTCCATCAGGCGGCCGGTCTGGCCGCGCCGGTGGGGGCGATCTCCCATCTCATTCCGGCGGGCGTCGAACGGCTGCTGCTGCGCACGACGGATGCGCCGGTGGCGGTGTTCAGTGCCGACTGGTGGTTGCTCAGCTGGAACAACCACTGGGCGGCCCTGCTCGGTGACCCGGCCGCCCTCACCGGGCGGGACCGCAACCTCATCTGGCGGGATTTCACCGGTGACTTCAGCCGGGTCGTGAAGACCGACGCCGAGCGGGACTCCTTTCGGGACACTCTCGTGGCCGATCTGCGGATCGCAGCGATCGAGCATCCGACCGACACCAATCTGCACGCCCTGGTCGCCGATTTGATCAGCCACAGTGCCGATTTCTCCGCCCGCTGGAGCGCCGCCCGGCCGGCCAGGCACGAGTCGAACCGAAAGACCATCGATCACCCGCGCGTGGGCGCGCTCACCCTGGACTGCGACGTTTTGAACGCGCCCGGCAGCGACGTGCACGTGGTGATGTACACCGCCGCTCCCGGCTCGGACGACGCCAGCCGCCTCGACCTGCTGAAGGTGCTCGGCGTCGAGGCGTTCACCACCTGATCAGCGTTCGTCTGTCCGCACGAACGTGGTCGTGAGTTCGCCGAGCCCGGTGACGCGGATGGTCACGGTCTCGCCGTCGGCGAGCGGCAGGTGAACGGATTGCTCCTGCACCGACCGGGCGGGGGTGCCTGTCGAGATGATGTCGCCGGGCTGCAGGGTGATGACCTGGGACAGGTAGTGCACCAGGAACGCCACGCCGTAGACCATCGCGTCGGTGCTGGCGCGCACCGTCACCACGCCGCCGCGCTCGACCTCCATCTGCAGGCCGCCCAGGTTCGGCAGCTCATCGGTGGTCACGATCCAGGGGCCGAGCGGGCCGAAGCCGTCGACGCTCTTGCCCAGGGCCCACTGGCTCGACCGGTTCTGCCACCCGCGATCGGACACGTCGTTGAACAGGGTGTACCCGGCCACGAACGCCATCGCGTCCGCCTCAGCGACGTTGCGCGCCGTGCGGCCGATCACAACGGCGATCTCGCCCTCATAGTCCACGTCGGTCGCAGCCGCAGGCATCACCACCGGATCGTTCGGACCTCCGATGGTGTTGGCGGTCTTGATGAAGACGTTCGGGTACGGTGCCGCATCCCCACCCTGGTCGCCCTCGACGAGCCCTTCGTTGTGGCCTTCGATGTGCCCCCGGTAGTTGTAGCCCAGGCACAGGATGGTGCGGGGTCGCACCGGCGGTGCGAGCCGCACATCGTCCAGGCGGGGGAGGGTGGCGGCGTCGGCCCCGGACACCGCGAGGCGGGCAGCGGCGAGTGCCGTGTCGTCGGCCAGGAGTTGGGCGAGACTGAGGCCACCCGCGATCCCGGCCAGGTCCAGGAGCCTGTCCGTGCCGTCCGGTGCGGCCACCACGGCGCCGGGTTGTTCTGTGCCGTCGGTATCAACGCTGACGAGTCTCATGTGTGTTCCTTCGGTGCTGTATTCAGTAGGTGCTGGCTTCAGTAATAGGTGCGGCGGTACTCCGCCAGGCACAGGATGGCCATGGCCTGCCCGTACGGCATCGACGTGCAGGGGATCTCCCGGTAGAAGTCGAGGGTCGATCCCATGCCGGTGCCGAAGGAAACCTGCAGCAGTTCGCCGTCGTCGGAGACATTGGCGATGATGGCCTGGATCGCCTTCTCGGCCACCGGGGCGTACCCCGCGTCGAGGTAGCCCTTGCGCACGGCCTTGAGGATCCCGTAGGCGAAACCGGCGGTCGCGGATGCCTCGAGGTACGACGACGGATCGTCGAGCAGGGTGTGCCACAACCCGGAGTCGTCCTGCAGGGCGGCAAGGGCGGCGACCTGGGCATCCAGGACCTCGAGCAGGAACCGGCGCACGGGGTCGGACTCCCGCAGGTCCAGCAACTCGATGAAGTCGGGGATCACCATGGTCAGCCACGAGTTGCCCCGTGCCCAGCGCGCCCTGGCGAAGTTCTGCTCGCCGTCGAACGACCAGCCGTGGAACCAGAGTCCCGTCTCGCGGTCCATCAGGTAGGCGACGTGGGTGAGGAACTGGAACTTCGCCTCCTCGACGTACTCCGGACGATTCAGCAGCACACCGATCTTCGCCAGCGGCAGGACCGTCATCATGAGGGTGTCGTCCCACAGCTGGTGGTGGTTCTCCTCGGCCAGGGTGATGTGCTGCATGCCGCCGTGCGGGGTGCGCGGCATCGACCGCATCGCCCACTCGGCCCATGCGTCCAGCCACGGCAGCAGGGTGCGGTCGCCCGTCTCCTCATACCGGTAGGCCAGAGTCAGCATGGGCGACATCGTGTTGACGTTCTTCGTGGTGCCCTCGGCCAGTCGCGCGGCGAACCAGGAGTCGACGATGGCAGACATCGCCGGCTCCCCGGTCTGCTCGTAGTACTGCCAGATTCCGTACAGGCCGATCCCGTGCGTCCACTCCCAGCCCGCCCAGCCCTTGGTGTCGATCACCCTGCCGTCGTCGAGCCGGAGCAGGAACTCGCCGGTCTCGTCGGTGATGTTGACCAGGTTGTCGGTGAGCCGGTGAACCAGCTCATCGATTCCGTCGCGGCTGATGAGCCGCTCGGGCGCCCGCAGCAGCGCGCTGTGCTTCACCGGCCAGGTCTTCTGTGGCGTCGTGGCCATGGGGTATCCGTTCGTTGTGCGTGTGGGATTCGTGCTGGTTGGGATGCTTACGGGAGCCTGATCGACTTGGTCTCGATGTCCTCGAGCGAGGTACCCCTAGTCTCGTCGGACAGGAACGCCGCCACCGCAGCGACGAGGCAGATGCCGAACGCCAGCGAGCCGATCACGAGTGGGATGTTCGCGGTGCCGGGAGGGGCGATCGCGGTGAAGATGCTCGGGAAGAACGCCGCGATCATGAGGCCGACGTTTTGCGCGACCGCGAAGCCGGTCACGCGCATCCGCATCGGGAACTGCTCCTGGTAGAAGGTGGCGAAGGTCGCGTTCCACATCTGGAAGAAGATGCCCTGAACGACGACGACGCACACGAAGACCAGGGGCAGGCTGCCCAGGTCGATCGCCCAGAGATAGACCCCTGCGAGCAGGCCGCCGCCGAGTCCACCGATCAGCATGAGGGTGCGCCGGCCGATCTTGTCGGAGAGAGCGCCGAAGATCGGGATGGTGACGATCGCGACGATGTTGGCCACGAGCGTGACCCAGAGGAACTCACTCGCGGAGAAACCGTTGCCGTATCCCTCCTGGGTGGCGTAGGCCACACCGAAGATGAGGGTCGCCATGCCGATCACGTTGGTGAGGGTCATCAGGATGCAACGCACCAGAACCCAGAGGTGGGTCTGCACGAGCTCGACAACCGGCAGCTTGCGCTTGGTCGTGAGGGCGTCGCTCTGGGCGAGGAAGACCGGGGGCTCCTGCACCCGGCGACGGATGACCCACCCGGCGAGGATGACGAGGGCACTGAGCAGGAACGGAATGCGCCAGCCCCAGGTGTGGAACTGCTCGTCGCTGAGAATCGCGGCCAGCGGAAGCATCAGGCCGGTGGCGAGGATCGAGCCGAACTGGGTGCCCTGGAGGCTGAAGCTGGCGAAGAAGCCGCGTCGGGAGTCGGGCGAATGCTCGACGATCATCGCGCTGGCCCCGCCCAGCTCGCCGGCGACGGCGAAGCCCTGGATCAGGCGGAGCAGCACCAGCAGAAGGGGCGCGAGCACGCCGACCTGGCCGAACGTCGGCAGCAGACCGACGAGGAACGTGGCACAGCCCATCAGCAACATGGCGAAGGTGAGCACGTTCTTGCGGCCGTGCCTGTCACCCCATGCGCCCAAAACGATGGCGCCGATCGGGCGGGAGACGTAGCCCACCGCATAGGTCGCCAGCGAGGCGATGATGGCGACCGTCGCGTTCCCGGACGGGAAGAAGACGGTGGGGAACACGAGAGCCGCAGCCTGTGAATACAGAGCGAAGTCGTAGTACTCCAGAGCGCTTCCGATCCAGCCGCTCATGGCGGCCTTCTTCGGGTCGCGTTTGCCGATACCGGCTTCGGGACGGATCTCCCCGGGCAATGTTGTAGTCATGTACAGATCTCCTTCGGCGCCAATGGCGAGGGACCGGACCTCTCCGTTGAGGGACGTGCGGTCATGATCGAAACTGCTCGACGATCCGTAGTTGAATCGTTTCAGATTGACCGTAGCACTAAAAATGATACAGCGGAACACAGGTCCGCCAGGCGGAACGCGGCGCACTGACACCTTCTCGGCACGTGCCCTGACGGTTCATGGGGGAGTCATAGGGAATGCCAAGCAGATCGCCGGAGAGCCCCCACAAGATGGGTCCACTACCGGAACGACAGACACCTATTCGAGAGGCAGCCATGAGCCGCATCCCTGAACCCGAGTCCACCCCAGACGGCCCCGCCTACGAGGGCCGCCTACTCGACCGCGCCGACGAGGAGGTCGTCGACCAAGGCGTAGCCTTCGACATTCGCACACTGATCAGCCGCCGTGGCGTGCTCAGCCTGGTCGGAGTCGGCGCTGGCGCTGTCGCACTCGCCGCCTGCTCCACTGACGCATCGGGTAGCAGCTCGAGCTCAACGGCCGCATCGACCGACACCAGCACCACATCTACGGGCGAGATCCCCGACGAGACGGCCGGCCCCTACCCGGGCGATGGTTCCAACGGGGCGAACGTGCTCGAAGAGTCCGGCATCGTTCGCAGCGACATCCGCTCGAGCATCGGCGGCGGGCTGACCGCGGAGGGTGTGCCCATGACGTTCACCCTCACTGTGCTCGACATGAACGACGACGACGCGCCCTTCGCGGATGTCGCTGTGTACGCGTGGCACTGTGACGCGGCCGGCCTCTACTCGATGTACTCCGAAGGCATCGAGGATGAAACCTACCTGCGCGGTGTGCAGGTTGCCGACAGCGAGGGCAAGGTCACGTTCACCTCGATCTTCCCGGCCTGTTACACCGGTCGCTGGCCGCACATCCACTTCGAGGTCTACCCCGACGTCGACTCGATCACGGATGCCGCCAACGCCATCTCCACCTCCCAGGCGGCGCTGCCGGAGGACATCAGCACCGGCGTGTACGAACTGGCCGGTTACGAGGGCTCCACCGCCAACCTGTCGCAGGTGACGCTCGACAACGACAACGTCTTCGGCGACGACGGCGGCGTGCTGCAGTTGGCGACCGCGACCGGCGATCTCGGCTCCGGCTACGTCGTGACCCTCACGGCCCGCGTCGACACCAGCACCACCCCGACGGCCGGCTCGTCGCCCGCAGGGGGTGACGGCGGTGGCGAGGGTGGCACCCCGCCTAGTGGTGGTGGCGGCACGCCGCCCACCGACGGTGGCACCCCGCCCGCCGACGCACCCACCCAGTAACCCGACACCACACAGATAAGGAACCGAGACCATGGGCATACTCCAGAACCTCACCGGATGGCACGCCATCATCATCCTCGTCGTCATCCTGCTGCTCTTCGGTGCAGCGAAGCTGCCTGTGCTGGCCAAGAGCGTCGGGCAGTCGATGAAGATCTTCAAGACCGAGATCCGCGAGTCGCGGGTCGCCGACGCTCCGGCCGACGCTCCGGCCGACGAGCAGTCCGCTCCGCAGCCGGTCACCACCGTCGACGGGCGCTGATCACGATGGGCGCACTCAAGACACCGTCGACCGAGCCCGGCCTGATGCCCCTGGCGGGTCACCTGATCGAAGCCCGCAAGCGGATCTTCCGTGCGTCCATCGGGGTGGCCGTGGCGGTGGTCGTCGGCTACATCTTCGCCGATGTCATCCTCGACGTGCTGCGGGCCCCGATCGTGGCGTTGGCCGACTCGCGCAACGCCACTCTCAACTACGGCAGCGTGAGCGGCGCCTTCGAGCTCAAGATGAAGATCGCGCTCTACGCCGGCGTCGTGCTCTCCAGTCCGGTCTGGCTGTACCAGCTGTTCGCGTTCTTCGTGCCGGCGCTCACCCGCCGGGAGAAGAAGTACACCTTCGGGTTTCTGCTCTCGGCGGTGCCGCTGTTCCTGGCCGGATGCGTCGCGGGCTTCACGCTGTTCCCGCATGTCGTCGAGCTGCTGGCCAGTTTCGCATCCACCGAGGACAGCACCATCCTCGAGGCGTCTTACTACTTCGACTTCGTCATGAAGTTGGTGATCGCGGTGGGGGTGGCCTTCGTGCTGCCGGTCTTTGTGGTGCTGCTCAACTTCATCGGCGTGCTGCCGGGTATGACGATCGTGCGGGGCTGGCGGGTGGTTCTGGTGGCGATCGTGGTGTTCTGCGCCCTCGCCACCCCCGCGGCCGACATCATGTCGATGTTCCTGCTCGCGGTGCCCATGTGCGCCCTGTTCTGCGCCGCGGCGGGGATTGCCGTGCTGCACGACAAACGTGTCGACCGGGGCGTCGCGCTGCTCACCACGGCCTCCCGCGAGTCTGTGACCGCCTGATCCGCCCCTGACCGTAACCGCCCCCGACCTGCCCCGACCGAAAAGGAGACCGCCCATGCTGGGCCTCAGCTTCGAAAAACTGCTCGTCGTCGCCCTGATCGCGGTGTTCGTCATCGGGCCCGATCGTCTGCCTCTCTACGCCGGGCGGTTGGCCGAATTCGTACGGTCCCTGCGTGGCCGCTCGGAGGTGGCCAAGGCTCGGGTCAAGCAGGAACTCGGCGACGACTTCGACATCGACGAGTGGAAACGGCTCGACCCGCGCCAGTACGATCCGCGCCGAATCGTCCGGGAAGCGCTCGCGGACACAGTCGACCCGGCGCCGAGCGCCCCGCCCGCTCCGCAACAGGCGACACCGGCGCCGGCGCAGCCGGAAACCAGCATCGCACGACTGATGCGCACCTCCCGAAACCGCTCAGTTCTGGCGGGAGCGGGGCCGGCAGCGATGGATCCGGCGGTGGCCGGTCCAGAGGCGACAACTGCCGCTACGCCGTTGGTGACAGAGGGTGCCGCTTAGAAGGTGTGCTCCGGCCCGGGGAACGTGCCGGCCGTCACGTCCGCGGCGTAGTCCTGCGCGGCAGTGAGCAGCATCGAGTGCATGTCCGCGTACTGCTTCACAAAGCGGGGCAGCCGCCCGGTGCGAAGGCCCACCATGTCCTGCCAGACCAGCACCTGGGCGTCGCAGCCGTTGCCGGCGCCGATGCCCACGGTGGGGATGCTGAGCGCCGCGGTGATGTCGGCGGCCACGTCTCCCGGCACCATCTCCATCAGCACGGCGAACGCACCCGCTGCCTCCAAGGCCAGCGCCGCTTCGAGCATCCGCAGGGCATCCGTGCCCTTGCCCTGGATACGGTAGCCGCCCAGACTGTGCTCCGATTGCGGGGTGAATCCGATATGCGCCATCACGGGGATGCCGGAGCGCGCCAGCAGCTCCACCTGCGGCACCATCTCCACGCCGCCCTCGAGTTTCACGGCGTGCACATCGGCCTCCTTCATGAACCGCACCGCGGTGTGGAAGCACTGCTCGGCGGACGCCTGGTAGGACCCGAACGGCAGGTCGGCAATGACGAGGGCGTGTTCGGCGGAGCGGGTGACCGCGCGGGCTAGCGGGATCAGCTCGTCCACGGTGACCGGCAACGAGGTCTGGTTGGCGAACACGTTGTTCGACGCCGAATCGCCCACCAGCAGCACCGGGATCCCGGCCTCGTCGAACGTGGCCGCGGTGTACATGTCGTACGCCGTGAGCATCGCCCACTTCTGGCCGCGCTCCTTCATCTCCTGCAGATGGTGGATGCGCACCCGCTTGCGGCCGGCCGGGGCAGCCACAGCGCTGCCATAGGGAGCAGGTTGCTCGTTCATACGTGCCTTTCGGTATTTCGGGTGACTATTTACTGTACGACCAGCTGCTCGCGGCCCTGCCCGGCGTGGCCGCTGTCGCTGTGAACGGCACGGCGCATCCGGGTGCGTACAGTGGCATCCCTATGGATGATTTCTTCGCCGTGCCCCTGGCCGACCGCTACTTCGAGGACTACGTGCCCGGTCTCGTCGTGGAATGCGGGGGCGTGCCGGTCAGTGAGGCGAGCATCGTCGAGTTCGCCGCCGCGTTCGACCCGCACGCCATGCACGTGGATCCGGTCGCCGCGCTCGCCGGGCCATTCGGCTCTCTGATCGCCAGTGGCTGGCACACGACAGCCGTGATGATGCGGATGATGGTGGACAACTACCTCAACGAACGCACGAGCCTGGGCTCGCCGGGAGTGGACACCCTCCGGTGGCATCGTCCGGTGCGGGCCGGCGACATCCTCTCGGCCCGGTTCACGGTGGTGTCTGCACGCGTCTCGGCGTCCAAGCCCGACCGTGGACTCGTGCACACCCGCATCGAGGTCGTCGACCAGGCCGGCGCCCTCGTCATGTCCCAGGTGATGATGAACCTGATCCTCCGCCGCGCGGTGTGACGACCGAGTTTGCCCCGGTGCGGGGACGGGACTACTGGGCGGAGTAGCCGCCGTCGACGAGGTGGTAGCTGCCGGAGATGAACGAGGCGGCGTCGCTCAGCAGGAACAGGGTGAGTGCGGCGACCTCCTTGTCGGTGCCGAGCCGGCGCGAGGCGTGCTGGCCCTCGAGGGCAGTGAGGGCCTCGGGGGAGAGGCTGGAGCGCACGAGGGGCGTGTCGATGAAGCCGGGGCCGACGGCGTTGGTGCGCACGCCGAGGGCGGTGTACTCGAGTGCGGCGACCTTGGTGAGTCCGATCAGGGCGTGCTTGCTGGTGACATACGCGGCGTTCTGGGCGATGCCGACCGAGCCGAGAACCGAGGCCATGTTCACCACGGCGCCGCCGCCGCCGGCGACGATCGCGGGCAGCTGGAACTTGAGTCCGTAGAAGACGCCGTCGAGGTCCACCGCGCGAACGCGGTCCCAGGCGGCGATGTCGTAGTCGCCGATCATCTGCGGCGCGGCACCGATGCCGGCGTTGTTCACGGCCAGGTGCAGGGCGCCGAAGGTCTCCTGGGCGAATCCGACGGCCGCTTCGGAGTCTTCCCACTTCGCGGTGTTCTGCGCGAAAGCGGCGGCGGTTCCGCCGGCGGCGATGATCTCGTCGACGACGGTCTGCGCGGCCTCGAGCTTGATATCGGTGACCACCACCGAGGCGCCCTCCGCGGCGAGCTCCCGCGAAATCTCAGCGCCGATGCCGCTTCCGCCGCCGGTGACGATCGCTACCTTGTTGTTGTCGAACCTGGCCAGGACGAGTACTTCCTATCCGTTATCTGTAGACATTCGAAAAACTGCTGAACTTCATGCGTTCACATAAAACCAACCACTGGTAGGTGAAAAGTATTCCTCTGGTCACAATGGTTGCAGCTACAAGTAAATGATGTAGAGTTGTCGGTACAAGCATTTAGTAACGAACACCGGGAGCCAGCCATGAGCGTCACCACAGACGAGCAGATCCTTAATGCCGACACGTCTATGGGTGCCGTGACCCTGCGGGTCGGCGACCTCGAGACCATGTCGGACTACTACTCGCGAGCGTTCGCGATGGAGCCCCTGGAGGAGCGCAGTCGCGCTCGCGAGGTGCACCGGGTGCTCGGCCGCGGAACGACGCCGCTCGTTCGCCTCATCCACACCCCGGACCTGCCCGGCGTCGACCCCCGCCAGGCCGGCCTGTTCCACACTGCCTTCCTCTTCGAAACCCCCGAGAGCCTCGCGGCCACCGTGTACCGCGCCGCGCAGGACCCGCGCAGCCGCTTCGTCGGATCGAGCGACCACCTCGTGAGCGAGGCCTTCTACTTCACCGACCCCGAAGGCAACGGCGTCGAGCTCTACACCGACCGTGACCGCTCCGTGTGGATCCACGACGGTGAGGAGATCCGGATGGCCACCGAGTACCTCGACCCAAACGCCTACCTGCAGAACCACCTGAATCAGAGGGTGATGGATGCCGGCCCCTCGATGGCCGGCGCCGTCGGGCATGTGCACCTGCAGGTCGGCGATCTCCAGACCGCCCGGGCGTTCTACGTCGACGCGCTCGGCTTCGAAGCGACCCAGAGCGGATACACGGGAGCGCTCTTCGCCTCTGCGGGCGGCTACCACCACCACATCGCCATGAACGTGTGGAACAGCCGTGGCTCCGGACCACGTGCGGCCAGCCTCGGCCTCGGCGACGTGGCCGTGACCGTGCCCGCCCCGGCGGATCTCGAGACCCTCACGGCGCGCCTGACCGCCAGGTCGATTCCGTTCGCCGGAGACGGCCGCTCCGTCTCCCTCGCCGACCCGTGGGGCACCCAGGTCACGGTCTCGCTGCCCGACCTCTCCACCGACGAGTTGATCGCCCGATGAGCGCGCTCGCAGACGTCCGCTCGCCCGGATGGGCCGCAGGCGTGGCCGAGACCTCCGCCGTGGTGCTGCTGCTGCACGGCTACGGCTCGAACGAGAACGACCTGGCCGGCCTCGTGACGGCGCTGGGGCTCACCCTGCCGTGGGCTTCCCTGCGCGCCCCGCTCGAGTTGGGCAACGGCGGCGCGGCATGGTTCACCATCACGACCCCCGGAAACCCCGATGCGGAGCCCGTCGCCGTGGCCACGGACTCGATCTGGGCCTGGGTGGACGCCAATGTGGCATCCACCACGTCGGTGATCCCCATCGGCTTCTCGCAGGGCGGCCTGATGGCCAGCCAACTGCTGCGCACCCGGCCCGCGCGGGTGCTTGCGCCCATCGTGCTCGGCGGGTTCGTGCTCGGTGCTGACCAGCCCGGCGACGCGGCCCTGTCCGCGAACCGTCCGCCCGTCTTCTGGGGCCGAGGCACCGAGGACCGGGTCATCGGTGAGCCCGCGATTGCTCGCACCACGGCTTTCCTGCCCACCCATTCAACCCTGGTCGAGCGGACGTACCCGGGTCTCGCGCACGGGATCAACGCCGCCGAGATCGATGATGTGCGCTCGTTCCTGGCGTTGAACGCCGGTGCCGAATCCGTCAACGGCCGATGAGCTCGACCACCCCCTTCGAGATCGGGATCTTCACCTTCGGGGAACTCACCCGGGACGCGATCGGGCGGGAAATTCCCGCCCGGCAGCGCCTGGACGACCTCTTGGAATGGGCTCGAGTGGCCGACCAGGCCGGGCTCGACGTCTTCGGAGTCGGCGAGCACCACCGGCCGGATTTCGCCGTCTCGTCGCCACCGGTCGTGCTGGCGGCAGTGGCGGCCCAAACCAGCCGCATCCGTCTCACCAGCACAGTCACCGTACTCTCCAGCGCCGATCCGGTGCGGGTCTTCGAGGACTTCGCCACCCTCGACCTGATCAGCGGCGGCCGCGCCGAACTGACCGCCGGTCGCGGCGCGTATGTGGAGTCCTTCCCCCTGTTCGGCCAACCCCTCGAGCGGTACGACGAGTACTTCGAGGACCGACTGGACCTCCTGTTGCGGGTGCGCGAGACGAACCCCGTCACCTGGAGCGGCACGACCCGTGCTCCGCTGCAGGACGCCGGAGTCTGGCCGCGTCCGGTGCAGAGCGAGCTGCCGATCTGGATCGCGGTCGGTGGTACGCCGGCCTCGGTTGTGCGCGCCGGTTCCCTCGGCCTTTCCCTGTATCTGGCGATCCTCGGTGACCCGGCTCGCTTCGCCCCGCTCGCCGAGCTCTACCGCCGATCCGCAGCGGATGCCGGTCGTGCGCCGGGCCGGATCGGGGTGACGTCGCATTTCTACGTCGAGTCCACGTCGCAGGGAGCTCGGGACACGTTCTTCCCGCACTACTCCTCGTATATCGGCCAGAACATGCCCCGCGTCGGCCGGCTCGACCGAGACTCCTTTGAGAGTTGGGCCAGCCCGCGCGGTGCCCTGTTCGCCGGCAGCCCGGCCGAGATCATCGACAAGATCCTCTGGGAGCACGAGATTCTCGGCCACACCCGCTTTCTCGCCCAGGTCGGCCTGGGTGGACTCGCGCAGGCCGACACCCTGCGTTCGATCGAGCTCCTCGCCACCGAGGTGCTGCCCGCCGTGCGCGCAGCCCTCCACCTCGACGGCGACGGCGGCCGATAGGGCTCGACTAGCCTTCTCCTATGGAGTGGTGGCAGGTGGCGCTGAGCGTCGTGGCTGGAGTGCTGATCCTCTGGGCGGCGCTGATCATCGCCTTCGCCTGGGTCTCACGCGGACAGGCCCAGAAGCTCACGCTGATCGACGCGCTGCGCCTGGGCCCGGATGTGGTGCGGCTCACCCATCGACTTGCCACCGACAGGACGGTGTCATGGCGGGTGCGGGCCTGGCTGATTGTTCTGCTGGTCTACCTGCTCTCGCCGATCGATCTGGTGCCGGACTTCATCCCGGTGATCGGCTACGCCGACGACGCGATCATCGTGGCCCTCGTGCTTCGGTTCGCGACGCGGCACGCTGGTGCTGACGCCATTGACCGGCACTGGCCCGGCACGCCGCAGGGCCTGCACGCCCTGCGATCGATCGTGGGCATCCCGGCGCCGGACGCCGGTGCTACCGCCACGCCCGGTTCCTGAGCAGACGCAGTCCGTTCACGGCGACGATCACCGTTGACCCTTTGTGGCCAGCCACCGCCAGTGGAAGCGGGAGGGCGCTGGTCCCGGCGGGAGGGGTTCTGACAGGCACTCCGCCTGCAGGGCGAAGAAGCGACTGAGGCGCTAGCCGACCTGCAGGCCTGGCTTGGTCGCATCCGCCCGTAGGGCCGCCCAGTTCGCGAGTAACTGCAGCCCGTCCTGGGACGGCGAGCCAGGTTCGGCCGAGAACACGAGCATCTGCAGACCCCGATCCGAGGTGAGGTCCATCCCCTGGTAGGTGAGGTCGAGGTCGCCGACCACGGGATGGTGGATGCTCTTGGTTCCGGTGCGGTGATCGCGCACATCGTGTGCACCCCACAGCGTGCGGAACAGGTCGCTTCGGGTGGAGAGCTCGCCGACCAGGTCGCTCAGCTGGCGGTCGTAGGGGGACCGGCCCGCCTCGGCGCGCAGGATGGCGACGATCTGGCGGGTGTTGCCCTCCCAATCCCGGTAGAACTCCTGGGCGCGGGTGTCGAGGAAGATGAACCTGGCGGCATTCACCGGGGCGCGGGCGTCGTCGAACATGACGGAGAACAGGGCCCGGCCGAGCCGGTTCGTCGCGACGGCATCCAGGCGGCCGTTCTGCACGAACACCGGCACCGTGGACATGGCGTCGATGGTCTGCTGCATGCCCGCACTCAGCGGCAGTTTGCGAGTCGGCCGGCGCCGCTGCGGGCGCGCGCCCGCGTTGGCCGCGCGAACGAGGTCGTAGAGGTGGGCGTGCTCCGCCTCGTCCAGCTGCAGGGCCCGGCTGATGCCGTCGAGCACACCTTCGGACACTCCGGTGGTCTGGCCGCGTTCGAGACGTTTGTAGTACTCCGCACTCATCCCGGCGAGGAGCGCGACCTCCTCCCGGCGGAGGCCGGGAACACGCCGACGTCCGCCGAAGTCCGGCAGGCCCGCCTGCTGCAAACTCAGCTTGGCCCGCCGCGAGACCAGGAATTCGCTGATGTCGTCGGAGGGGTGCATGCACTCGAACCTACGCGGCCCTGGCGCCGTTACAGGGGTCCTGTCAGGGAACCTCTAGGTGGGGCCACGCATATTCCGGCCGTTGCGGCTTGACTCGACACATGATGAAAAACGCACATCTCGGATCCCTCAACGTCTCCCGCATCGGCCTCGGCGCCATGACCATGGCCGGAACATATACCTCCGAGGGCGGCTTGGACGACGCCGAGTCGATCCGCACCATCCACCGCGCCCTCGACCTCGGCGTGACCCACATCGACACCGCCGAGATCTACGGGCCCTTCCTGAGCGAAGAGATCGTCGGCCGGGCCATCAACCATCGCCGGGATGCCGTTGTCATCGCCACGAAGTTCGGCCTCGTCTCCCACTCCGGCGGCGGCCCCGGCATCGTGGACAGCTCCGCCGCGAACGTGAAGGCCGCCGTCGAAGGATCGCTGCGGCGCCTCGGCACCGATCACATCGACCTGTACTACCAGCACCGCGTCGACCCGAACACGCCCATCGAAGAGACCGCGGGCGCCGTTGCCGACCTCATCGCCGCCGGCAAGGTGCTGCACTTCGGCCTCTCCGAGGCCTCACCGGCCACCATCCGCCGCGCCCACGCCGTGCAGCCCCTGGCCGCACTGCAGACCGAGTACTCGCTCTGGACCCGTGACGTCGAGGCCGAAATCCTGCCGCTGCTGCGTGAGCTCGGTATCGGGCTGGTGCCGTACTCGCCACTCGGCCACGGACTGCTCACCGGCCAGATCCGCAGCGTTGCCGACTTCGCCGACGACGACTGGCGTAAGACCAACCCGCGGTTCACCGGAGAGAACTTCGTGCGAAACGTGGCGATCGTCGACGAGGTGCGCTCGATCGGTGCCGAGATCGGGGCGACACCCGCGCAGACCGCCCTCGCCTGGCTGCTCACCCAGGGTGACGACATCGCGCCCATCCCCGGTACCCGCCGGGTCTCCCGGGTCGAGGAGAACACCGCCGCCGATGGGATCCAGCTCACCGAAGGGCAGCTGGACCGCTTGAACACCCTCACCCCCGCGGCCGGCGAACGCCACGACGAGGCCAATATGGCCCGCATCGACCGCTGACCCGTTGGACGCCCTGTAGCGCATCCATTCGGCACGGTCTAAACTTGAGTCGAGTCCACTCAAGTATTTGCGAAGGATGTTTTTGATGGCCAACATGCAGGGTGCCCCCGCAACCGACGAGAAGCAGAAGACCGCGCTGGAACAGTACGGCGTAAACCTCACCGAGATCGCCAAGAGCGGCAAGCTCGATCCCGTGATCGGCCGTGACGCCGAGATCCGCCGGGTGAGCCAGGTGCTCACCCGGCGCACCAAGAACAACCCGGTGCTGATCGGTGAACCCGGCGTGGGCAAGACCGCCGTGGTGGAGGGCCTGGCGCAGCGCATCGTCGCCGGCGACGTGGCCGACTCGCTCAAGGGCAAGCAGCTCGTCTCGCTCGACCTGGCCGCGCTCGTGGCCGGGGCGAAATACCGCGGCGAGTTCGAGGAGCGGCTCAAGGCCGTGCTCAAGGAGATCAACGACGCCGACGGACAGATCATCACCTTCGTCGACGAACTGCACACCCTCATGGGCGCCGGAGGCGGCGAAGGCTCTGTCGCGGCATCCAACATGCTCAAGCCCATGCTCGCCCGCGGTGAATTGCGCCTGATCGGCGCCACCACCCTCAACGAGTACCGCGAATTCATCGAGAAGGATGCCGCGCTCGAGCGCCGCTTCCAGCCGGTGCTGGTGGACGAACCCAGCGTCGAAGACACCGTCGCGATCCTCCGCGGGCTCAAGGAACGCTACGAGGCACACCACAAGGTCTCGATCGCGGATGCCGCCCTGGTGGCCGCGGCCTCGCTCTCGAACCGCTACATCACCGCCCGGCAGCTGCCGGACAAGGCGATCGACCTCATCGACGAGGCCGCCAGTCGGCTGCGGATGGAGATCGACTCGTCCCCGGTGGAGATCGACGAACTGCGCCGCAGCGTCGACAGGCTCAAGCTCGAGGAACTCGCGCTCAAAAAGGAGAAGGACGACGCCTCCAAGGCCCGCCTGACGAAGCTGCGAGACGACCTCGCCGAACGGCAGGAGAAACTCGGTGAGCTGCAGACCCGCTGGGACAAGGAACGCGCCTCGCTCAACCGGGTCGGTGACCTGCGGAAGCGCCTGGATGCAGCCCGCAGCCAGGCCGAGGTGGCCGAACGTCGCGGCGACCTGGAGAAGGCCTCCCGGCTGCTCTACGGTGACATCCCGGTGATCCAGCGCGAGCTGGCCGAGGCCGAGCAGACCGAGCAGGAGGGGGCCCGGATGGTCGGCGACCAGGTCACCGCCGAAGACATCGCCGCCGTCGTCGCCGCCTGGACGGGCATCCCGGTGGGCCGGCTGCTGCAGGGCGAGACCGAGAAGCTGCTCAACCTCGAAGGGGAGCTAGGCCACCGGCTGATCGGCCAGAAGCAAGCCGTGCGTGCCGTAGCCGACGCCGTTCGCCGGTCCCGCGCCGGCATCTCCGACCCCGACCGGCCCACCGGCTCGTTCCTGTTCCTCGGACCCACCGGCGTTGGCAAGACCGAGCTGGCCAAGGCGCTCGCCGAGTTCCTCTTCGACGACGAGAAGGCCATGGTGCGCATCGACATGAGCGAGTACGGCGAGAAATTCTCCGTCTCCCGCCTCGTCGGCGCCCCTCCCGGCTACATCGGCTACGAGCAGGGCGGCCAGCTCACCGAGGCGGTGCGCCGCCGGCCCTACTCGGTGATCCTCTTCGACGAGGTGGAGAAGGCGCACCCCGAGGTGTTCGACGTACTTCTGCAGGTGCTCGACGACGGCCGCCTCACCGACGGCCAGGGTCGCACCGTCGACTTCCGCAACACCATCCTGGTGCTCACCTCCAACCTCGGCTCGCAGTACCTGGTGGACCCCACCCTCAGCTGGGAGGAGAAGGAGCAGGCCGTGCAGCAGATGGTGCGGCAGGCGTTCAAACCCGAGTTCGTCAACCGGCTCGACGACATCGTGGTGTTCTCGGCGCTCTCCACCGACGACCTCGCCCAGATCGTGGAGCTTTACGTCGACCGACTGCAGCGCCGCCTCGGTGAACGCCGGCTCGAGCTGGCGGTGACCCCGGATGCCCGCGCCTGGCTGGCCGAACGGGGCTACGACCCGATCTACGGGGCCCGGCCGTTGCGGCGGCTGATGCAGACCGAGATCGACGACAGGCTGGCGACGGCGCTGCTCGGCGGCCGAATCCGCGACGGCGAAACCGTGCTGGTGGACATCAACGAGGATGGCGAATCGCTCACTGTGGGCTCGACACCGCTCGGGCACGCCTGAGCGGCGCACTCAATGTCCCCAAGAAGGGGGACATATGCGCCCGGACCTGCTTGAATGCAGGAGAGGAACGGGCGCAACGGCCGAAAGATGCCTCGCTAGCCTGAGGACGTTCGAGTGACGCAGCAGCCGGAGTGGCCAGTGCCTGGGGTCGTGGAATCGCGGCAGCGTGAGGTCATCGTCCTGCACGTACCGTTCCTGGCCGCCGTCCTGGTGCTGCTCGGCTTCGTTCTGGCCGGAGCCCCCGCCACGTTCTTCGAGGTGGGGTTCCAGGTGGGCCTTGGCCTCACCGTGCTGGCCACCCTGATGGGCCTGTTTGTGCCCTGGGAGCGCCACGGCTACGCCTGGCTGGTCATTGTGCCGCTCATCGACGTTATCGTGGTCGCCTTCTTCCGTGACGGCGTGCGCGACGTCTTCCCCGCCGTCAGCCTGCTCCTGGTGCTGCCGGTGTTGTGGCTGGCCTACGGGTTCGCCTGGTGGGCACTCGGCCTGGCCATGGTCGGGGCCATCTTCGTGGGCGCCTTCCCGTTGATCCAGACCGGCACCTGGCCCACGGATGCCGTGGGCTGGGGAAGCGCGCTGCTCACCCCCATCATCATCACGGTCATCGCCATCACCACCCGCATCGCGGCCAACAGCCTGCGCGCCCAACAACGCCGGTTGGTGGTGGTCTCCGCCGAACTGCGGGCCGCACTGCTCGAGACGACCGACCGGCAGGCCCTCTTCGAAGCCGTGATGGAGACCGTCGACGCCGGCATCGAGTTGTACAGCCCGCAGGGCGAAGTGGTGCTGAGCAACGCCGCCGCCCGCGCCCTGGCCCTGCGCACCGACTCGGCCACTGGCGCATACGGCCGGGACGCCTCCCTGGTCTTCGACGTGGACCGCACCACCCTCGTGGCCCTCGACGACCAGATCGCGGCCCGCGCGCTACGCGGCGACCTCGTGGCCAGCCGGATCTACTGGGTCGGCGGCGACGACGACCAGAGCGCCATCATGGCCTCGGCCGGCGTGGTGGAACGGGAATCCGGATACCCGCTGGGCACCGTGGTGGTGGCCACCGACGTCACCCCCCTGGTGGAGGCCATCGCCGTGCGCGACGACTTCCTCGCCACGGTGTCGCACGAATTGCGTACCCCGCTGACCTCCATCATCGGCTACCTCGGCCTCATCGACGCCGAGGCGCTGGGCATCACCATGGAGGTCGCCGTGATCGAACGGAACGCTGAACGCCTGTTGTCGGTGATCGCGCACCTGCTCAGCGCCACCGACGGACAGCCGCCGATCCACCGGGTCGATGCCGACCTCGGCCAGATCCTGCGCTCCTGCCTGGACACCGCGATGCCGCGCGCACAGACCGCCGGTGTCACCATCAGCGCCAGGGACGACGCGCTGGTGCGTGCCGAGGTCGACCCGGTGGCGATCGAGCAGGTCATCGACAACCTGCTCACCAATGCGATCAAGTTCGCCCGGGAGCACGGCACCGTCACCCTGAGCGTCGACCAGGAGGGCGAGGACGCCGTGCTGCGGGTGACCGACGACGGCATCGGGCTCAGCCTGGAAGACCAGCGCCAGGTGTTCGACAGGTTCTTCAGGGCCCGGAACTCCACCGAGCTCGCGATCCCCGGCATGGGCCTGGGACTGGCCATCGTGCGGGCGTTCGTGAAGGCGCACCAGGGCACGGTGGAGGTGAACAGCGTGCTCGGCGAAGGCACCACGTTCACCGTGCGGCTGCCGCTGCGCGCGGCGGGGGCTGTGCCTGCCGCCGAGCCGCCGGTGTCCGAGCTCGTCGCGGCACCGTAGACGGTTCGGGCGAGGACCGGGGTGAGCGGTCAGTAGTCGACGCGGCGACCGAAGCTGCGCTTGGTGCGCGGGCGCGATGAGCAGAAGGCCTCGCTGCCCAGACGCACCATTTCGTGCGGCTGGAGTCCCGCCGTGGCGGCGAAGTCATCGAGGGAGGCGAAGCCGCCCCGTTTCGTGCGCTCGGTGACCGCAGCCTTGGCCAGCGCACGGTCCATGCCGGTGAGCTTGGCGAGGGTGCGCTGATTCGCGGTATTCACGTCGACGAGTGCGGCCGGGGCTGCGGGGGCGCGTGTCGCCCGCCGGCGAGGAGCAGGAGCGGCGGCGGCCGAGTCGTCGAGGTAGTCGGAGCGCGAGGTGCCGCCGGCGCCGAGGAGCTGCTCCGCTTCCTTCGGGATCGCCGCCGCCTGAACTCGTGCTTGGGAGCGCGGGCGAGAGCGTGCGGCGGCACGCGGCCGCCCACCGGCTGGGTTTCCGAAAACCGTGAGGCCACTCTCGCGTCTGCCCCAGAGCAGCAGAAGCCAGGCCTGGTTGAGGATCAGGCCGTGCAACACCACCACGAGGAAGAGCGTGCCCTGCAGGATGTGGCCCACGGGGTCTGCGGGCAGTTGCACGACGATCGCGGCCACTCCGTATACCGCGGCGACGATACCCCAGGCGCGGCGCCTCGCCACCAGGGCGAGCACCCCGAACGCGAGCCAGGCCAAACCGCCGGCCGGTACGAGCAGGAGCAGCAGCCACGAGCTCGCCACGAGGCGCCAGAAGATCGACGGTCCTGTCGTGCGAGCGGATGAGGCGGTTGTCATCGGTTCACTACGCCTGGGCGCGCACGTTGAGCACCATGGTTACGGTGTCATCCGCCTCACGGGTCTCCGAGACGAGGTCGAAGCCCGAGCTCCCGGCGCGCTGCCGGATCTTCTCGGCGACCGCCTGCTGCACCATCACGGCATACTCGCCGTCGAGGCGCTGCAGCAGCTCCGTCGCACTCACGACGGTGACATCGCGGCCGTCCAGGCTCTCCACGTGGGCCTCCCAGACCGCATTCTCGGTGAGCGTCATCGTCAGCAGGGCACCGTCGACCTCGGCGGTGACGCGCGTGCGCGACACATCGATGGCCGTGGCCCCGAGGTTCGTCAGAGCGGCGGTGAGCAGCGTGCTGTCCTTCATGCGGGTTCGCACCCGAACCTGGGGGGCCTGGCCGGATCCCGTGGCTCCGTCATGGCCGTGCGCGGTCAGGGCCGCACCGAGCGCGCCGACGCCGCCCGCCGCTGCCGCCGCGGCCAGGGCGATAGGAAGGAGGATTAGGGTGACGCTCATGCGAGTTTCGCTTTCGTGCGCGGTCGTTCAGGGAGGGGCCGGTCGTGCCGGCGGCCGAGGTCGTGCAGGAGGTCTTCGAGGGCGGCGGAATCCGCCCAGCCGTTCACGTCGATCTGACCGTCGGGGTGGATGCGGATCTCCAGCCGGTCGAGCCCGCCGCCCCGTTCGATGCGGGCGACCTCGTCGGCATAGGCCGGCGTGAGCGCGCGAATGCCCTGGTTGGTCGACCCGAGCCACGGGCGCACGGCGTCGGGCTGGTCGCGCAGGTACGGCCCGTCGATGAGAAGATCGGTGGCGGCGAGCAGCCTGGCGATGTCAGGGCGGGTCGCCGACCAGGCGGTGAGCAGGTCGAGGGGGTACCCGGAGAAGGTCATCACGGTCAGTCCGGCTGCGCTGAAGGCCTCAGCGACCGACGCGAGCGCCGCGGCCTGGTCGAAGGGTTCGCCGCCGAGCAGCGTGACGCCCTCGACACCGGCGGCCTGCGCATCCGCCACAAAACTGTCGGCGAGAGCGGCCGTGTCCTCCAGCCTGCCGCCGATCTCCGCCCAGAGCTGCGGATTGAAGCAGCCGGGGCAGTGCACGCTGCAGCCCTGCACCCACAGTGCCGAGCGCAGGCCAGGGCCCTCAGCGGCCGTCGCGGGCAGGAACCGCGACCAGCGGAGGGAATCGCCCGGCTTCGCGGCGGGCTCGACGGTTCCGAGGTTCACTGGGTGCTATCCCAGTTCTGCGCCGTGGTCTCCTGCTCGGCGGCGACCTGGGCGTACGCGTCGGTGAAGGACGACTCGGTCGTCTCCGCGTCGAGCATGTTCTCCAGCACAGCAATGTAGTCGAGGCATTCCTTGCCGTGCATGCCGAGAGTTTCGGCGTGCACGGTGCCGTCGGGGCGCACCTGCACGATGAGCTGCTTGTCTGTCATGGTTCTCCCTAGGAATCGACGTGTTTAGAAGTCGACCGTGCGACCGCCGCGGCGGTTGGACAGCGCCGCGCTGTCGCCGGCGACGGCGCCGACCAGAGCGTCTTCGTCCGGATCGATGTCTTCGCTGCCCGTCGCGCGCACGGCGCGCACCTCGGCCCAGGCGCGGATGGCCTGCACCTCTTCGGACTGGGTCACGGCCAGCGGGATCATGTTGGTGATCGCCTGGGTGAGGTCGCCGATGGTGACCTTCCGGCGCTCGGCGAAGGCCTCGTAGAGCGCCACGATCACGGCTTGCTCGATCTCCGCGCCCGAGTAGTTCTCGCTCACGGTGACGAGCTCGTCGACGACGGATGGCCCGGCGTTGGCGAGCCCGTTGCCGGCGGTGGCGTTGGAGGCCAGCTGGATGGTCCAGATGGCGCGGCGCTCCACCGCGGTGGGCAGGTCGACGAAGAAGATCTCGTCGAACCGGCCCTTGCGCATGAACTCCGGCGGCAGCGACTGGATGTTGTTGGCGGTGGCGACGACGAAGACCGGGTGCTTCTTCTCCTGCATCCAGGTGAGGAAGTAGCCGAAGACCCTGGCCGTCGTGCCGGAGTCGCCGCTGCCGGTGGTGTTGGAGAAGCCCTTTTCGATCTCGTCCACCCAGAGGATGCACGGGGCAACGGCCTCGGCGGTGGCGAGGGCGGTGCGGAGGTTCTGCTCTGACGAGCCGACGAGCCCGGAGAAGATCCGGCCGATGTCGAGGCGCAGCAGCGGAAGCCCCCAGGACGCCGCCATCGCCTTCGCGGTGAGCGACTTTCCACAGCCGGGAACGCCCGTGATGAGCACGCCCTTCGGGGCCGGCAGGCCGAACTCCTCGGCTTCGGCCAGCCAGGAGCCGTCGCGCCGGGACAACCAGCGCTTGAGATTGTTCAGGCCGCCCACGGAGTCCAGGTCGAGGGTCTTGGTGACGAAGTCGAGCAGGCCGGACTTGCTGACGATCTGGCGTTTCTCGTCGAGCACCACGTGGATGTCGTTCGAGGTGAGCTCTCCGTCGTCGACCATGGCGCGAGCGAAGGCGTTCTCGGCCTCCGACATGGTGAGCCCACGGGCGGCCTGCACGAGGGCCTCGAGGCTCAGCTCGTTGGCCTTCACCTCGATCCGGCCGCTGCCTGAGGAGTTGTTCTCGATCATCGTGGTGAGCATCGCGCGCAGTTCGGTCGTGTCCGGCAGCGGGAACTCGAGCAGGTGCGCGAGCTTGTCGAGCTCGGGCGGAATGTTGCGAACCGGCGCCGTCACGATGAGCGCTCTGGCGGCATCCGCGTGGCGCAGTTCGAGCACGGTCTCGCGCACCTTGCGGATGATGACCGGGTCGCCCGGCCGCTGTTCGGTGCCGAAGTAGGCGTGCAGGTCGCAGAAGACGAAGATCGCGTTCTCGGGGATGCCGACGATGTGGTCGAGCGCTCTGGCGGGTGTGGTCGTGTTGGTGATGCCCTTGCCGTCGGGGCCGATGAGTCCGGTGGCGCTGGTCCACGTCCACACCTCGCGGGGGCGGCGGAGCGCCTGGGCGGCGCGGGTGATCTCTTCGAGGGCGCGTTCTTCCTCGCTCGTTTCGATGTACAGCAGCGGCAGTCTGGCCTTGAAGGCCTGGTCGAGCGTCTGGGCGAAACTCATCGAAGTGTGTTTCCTCTCGTGGTGAGTGCTGCAGGTTCGGGGGAGGCGGTGTCCGGGTCCGGTTCGGCCGGGGCCTCTGTGGCCAGTTCGTCGATGTCGATCGACCAGGCGCCGCGCCCGTCGTCGGCCTCGATCGTGAAGTAGACGGCGTCGGTGGGGTCCCAGGACTGGCGTTGGTCGACGTCGCCGGATTCGATGATGGGCTGGTCGGAGTCGCCGCCGGTGGTTTGGATGGTCACGAAGAAGACCCCGTCGCCCTTGTGCACGAAGCGGGCGCTGACCGCGTCGCCGCGGTAGACAAGGATGTTGTTGTCGGTGCCGCTGGCGAATCCATCGGTGATTTCGGCGACGTCGGCCTTCTGCAGGGTGAACTCCCAGGGGTCGTCGCTGCGCACCCACAGTTCGAGGTCGGCCTCGGCCGGGAGCACGAGGGCCTCGTCGCCCGGACTGTAGAGGTACGCGACGCTGTCCGGGTAGCCGCGGTCGTCGGCGGGCCGGCCCAGATCCTCGGCCCTGGTGACGAAGATGTCGACGTAGCCGTCGGAGACGAAGTGCACCAGGTACGGCTCCTGGCTGTGTTCCTCGAGCGGGATGCGGATCAGTCCGCTGCCTTCGCCGGAGTACGTGCTGCCCACCGCCTCGAAGACGGGCGGCTCGTCGATGTCCCACGGGTTGGCGCCGGCGTCGAGGAGCGCGAATCCGCCGTCGCCGACCCCGACATCCGCGTAGGTGTTCAGTGCGCCGACGCCGAGGACCAGGCCGCCGAGCACCCAGACCCACACCGAGAACGCGCGGATGCGTCGTCGAGCGGTGCTCGACACGGTCACATTCATGCTCATGCGTTCCCTCCCCCCGGGTGTGCGCGGCGCACTGCTCAGACTACTGGGGCAGACTCGTCAGCCCACCGGTGTCCAGCCGAGGGCGGGCGCGATGTGCTCCGCCACGGCATCCAGCGTGCGCAGGTGCGCGTCGATCCCGCCCGGCGCCGGCAGGGTGAGGGTGAGCTCGGTCACCTCGGCCAGGGCCTCGTCGGCGAGCAAGCCGTCGATGATGCGGGCCGGTTCGCCGCTGTGCACCCTATCGAAGCGGATGTTGACCGACGGGTCGTGCGGACGGCCGTCGGCGTGCATCCGCGAGGCGTACCCGGTGGTGAACCCGGCATAGTCGTCGGCGTCGCGGGGATCGATGAACGGCAGGATGATGCGCCCGGCCGCCAGCCGCGGCGCCCGGCCGGTGCCGGCGGTGGCGCGGGCGAAGGCCTCCTTATAGGCGCGCAACTGGGCGGCCTGGCCGGCCGCGAAGCTGGCCCCGGTCTCCTCGGCGTTGAGGGTGGATACGTGGATGTCCAGGCCCTGCTCGCCGGTGCGGATGGCGCTCGCCAGGGTGCCGGGGCCGTACCAGAGCCGGTCTCCCAGACCAGCCGACGCCGGCGTCACCGTGAGGTCGGCATCCGCGGGGATGCTCATGAAACCCGCGCCACTGTGGGCGACCGGGGTGCCGGCCAAAGCCTGGCGCAACCGGCCCAACCGGTGCTGCGACTCGGCGGAGAAGCCGCGGTCGGATTCGCCGAAGACGGAGTCGAGGATCGGCGCGAACTGCGGGATGCCGCTGCTCACACCGAGCTCCAGGCGCCCGCCGCTGAGCAGGTCCACGGTGGCCGCGTCCTCGGCCAGGCGGATCGGGTCTTCGTAGCGCATCGGGATGACGCCGGTGCCCAGGCGGATTCGCTTGGTGCGCTGGCTCGCGGCCGACAGGAAGGTGAGCGGGCTGGACGGGAACTCCTCGAAATGCCGCACCCGGATCCAGCCGATGTCGAAGCCGAGCTGCTCGGCGTGCTCGAACAATCGCAGCCCGTCCTCGAGGGCCCGCGCGGCCTGGTCCGGGCCATACGGATTGGGAACAAATGACAGGAAACCGAGCTCGAGGCGGTGCGATGACATGCATTCACGCTAGTGCCCTGCCGACGTCTCAGGCGGCCGGGGTCCAGCCCAGAGCCGGTGCGATGTGCGCGGCCACGGCGTCGAGGGTGCGCAGGTGCGCGTCCAGGCCGCCGGGCGACGGCAGGGTGACTGTGATCTCGGTGACCTCGTTCAGTGCCTCATCGGCCAGCAGGCCGTCGACGATCCGGGCAGGCTCCCCGCTGTGCACCCGATCGAAGCGCATCGGAACCGAGGAGGTGTACGGCCGTCCGTCCGCCTGCATCCTGGCGTTGTAGCCGTGGATGAATTCAGCGTAGGCGTCGGCGTCCCGTGGATCACAGAACGGCAGGATGATCCGGCCGGCGGCCAGCCGCGGAGTGCGCCCCGAGCCCGCCGTCGCGCGAGCGAACGACCGTTTGTACGCCCGCAGCTGGGCGGCCTGGCCGCCCGCGAACGACGCCCCGGTCTCCTCGGAGTTGAGGGTGGAGACCTGGATGTTCAGGCCCTGTTCGCCCGTGCGGGTCGCGCCGGCGAGGGTGCCGGGGCCGTACCAGACTCGATTGGCCAGGCCGGCCGCGCGCGGGGTCACGGCGAGGTCGGTGTCGGACGGGATGCTCATGAAGCCGTTCCCGCTGCGGGCAACGGCGGTGCCGGCCAGCGCGGTGCGCAGGCGGCCCAGGCGGTGCTGGGCCTCGTTCGCGAATCCTCGGCCGGACACCCCGAAGACCGGGTCGAGGATGGGCGCGAACTGGGGGATCCCGCTGCTCACGCCCAGCTCCAGGCGGCCGCCGCTGAGCAGGTCGACTGTCGCCGCATCCTCGGCCAGCCGGATCGGGTCTTCGTAGCGCATCGGGATGACCCCGGTGCCCAAGCGGATGCGGCGCGTGCGTTGGCTGGCGGCGGCCAGGAACGTGAGCGGACTGGACGGGTACTCCTCGAAGTGCCGCGACCGGATCCAGCCGATATCGAAGCCGAGCTGCTCAGCGTGCTCGAACAATCGCAGACCGTCGTCGAGGGCACGAGCGGCGTGGTCCGGGCCGTACGGGTTCGGCACGAACGACAGAAAACCGAGTTCACGTCGGCGTGATGTCATTTCTTTACGCTAGCGGTTCGCTCCTCGCGCAGCCATAGGCAGAATAGGTGCTCCGACCGCGATGAAAGCGTGTATCAATGAGCTCCCCGAAGCGGCTGATCCTCAACCTGTTCGAGATGAACTGCGTGAGCCACATCACGCACGGCCTCTGGCGCCTGCCCGACAACAATCGGCACCGCTTCAACGACATCGAGTACTGGACCGAGCTTGCGAAGCTTCTCGAGGCCGGCGGGTTCGACGCCGTGTTCCTCGCCGATGTGGTCGGCGCCTACGACGTCTTCCGCAACGGGCCGGAGACCGCCCTGCGAGAAGGACTCCAGATTCCGAGCAATGACCCGCTGCTGGTCATTCCCGCCATGGCCGCCGTCACGAAGCACCTCGGTTTCGGGGTGACCTTCTCCACCAGTTACGAACCGCCGTTCGCCTTCGCGCGGCGGATGAGCACCCTCGACCACCTCACCAAGGGCCGGGTCGGCTGGAACATCGTCACGTCGTACCTGCCCAATGCGGCCCGTAACTTCGGGCTCGACGGTGAGATCCCGCATGACCTGCGCTACGAGATCGCCGACGAGTACCTCGATGTGCTCTACAAGCTGTGGGAGGGCTCCTGGGACGACGATGCGGTGATCCGCGACACCGAGAACAACGTCTACTCCGACCCGGGCAAGGTGCGTTACATCAATCACGTCGGGGAGCATTTCAGCGTGGCAGGGCCGCACCTGTCCGAACCGTCCCGCCAGCGCACCCCGGTGCTCTTCCAGGCGACAGCCTCCAAGGCCGGCATCGACTTCGCCGGCCGGCACTCCGAGGTCGTCTTCACCGGCGGGCCGACGGCGGCGAAGGTGCTCGGGGGCATCCAGGCGATGCGGGAGGCCGCGGTGCGGAACGGACGCGGCGCAGAGGACATCAAGTTCATCGTGCAGGCCGGCATCGTGGTGGGCCGCACCGAGGAGGAGGCCGAGGAAAAACTGCGCGCCTACCGGGAACTCGCCAGCGTGGAGGGGCGCCTCGCCCACGCCAGCCTGCCGTTCGACCCCACGGCGCACGAGCCCGGCACCACCGTGCGCGAGGCGCTGGCCGCCGAGGGCAAGCAGGATGTGCCCGGCGCTGCCTACCTGCCCCTCGACCAGACCGTCGGCGAGTTCCTGGCCAACATCGAGGAGTCTTGGGATGAGCTGTTCTTCGTCTGCGGCACCCCGACCACGGTGGCCGACGCCATCGAGTCCTGGCTCGACGACGTCGGCATCGACGGTATCAACCTGCGCCAGTACCACTCCTTCGGCACGGCCCAGGATTTCATCGAACTGGTCGTGCCCGAGCTGCGCGCCCGCGGCCGGCTGCGCGACGCGTACGTGGACGGGGAGACTCTGCGCGAGCGGATCTTCGGCGGGTCGCCACGCCTACAGGAACCGCACCTGGCCACCCGCTACCGCGGTGGCGCGAACCTCGCCCGAACCCCCTCGCGCGAACCGTGAGTTAAGCCCCGAAACCCGGGCGTTTTTGGGGCCTAACTCACGGCTCGCGGAACCGCGAGGGCGGCTCACCCAGGGGGCGGCCAGCGAGGCGGGGTTAGGCTTCTGGGATGCGTGCAACAGTTATTTATGGCGAGCGGGATGTCCGACTCGATGAAGTTCCCAACCCTGTCCTCTCCACCGGCGGCGACGCCATTGTGCGGGTCGTGGCGGCCTGCGTGTGCGGGTCGGACCTCTGGCCGTACCGCGGCGTGACGCCCACGAACGAACCGCACCGGATCGGCCACGAATTCGTCGGCATCGTCGACGAGATCGGTCCGGACGTCTCCACCGTCAAGGTCGGCGACTTCGTCATCGCGCCGTTCTACGACTGCGACAACACCTGCGTCAACTGTCAGAACGGCGTCAGCACCTCCTGCCTGAACGGCGGCTGGTGGGGCTCGAACGACCAGCTCGGCGGCTTCGCCGACGGCGCCCAGGGTGAGCGGGTGCGGGTTCCGCACGCCGACGGTTCGCTCGTGGCCACCCCCGTGCAGCCCACGGATGCCCAGGTCCCCGGCCTCCTCACCCTGGCCGATGTGATGGGCACCGGACACCACGCCGCCGTCTCGGCCGGCGTCACCACCGGCAGCACCGTTGTGGTGGTCGGCGACGGGGCCGTCGGCCTCTGCGCGATCATCGCCGCCAAGCGCCTCGGCGCCTCCCGCATCGTGGCCATGTCCCGGCACGCCGACCGTCAGGCCGTCGCTCGGGAGTTCGGCGCCACCGACATCGTAGAGGAGCGCGGCGATGCGGGCGTCGAGCGAATCCACGAGATGTTCGACGGCGTCGGCGCGGATTGCGTGCTCGAGTGCGTCGGCACGCAGGAGTCGATGGACCAGGCGATCCGCTCTGCCCGTCCCGGCGGCATGGTCGGCTACGTCGGCGTGCCGAACGGCGGCGCCGAGCTGCCGATCAAGGCCCTGTTCGGCCGCAACGTGGGCGTGAACGGCGGTGTCGCATCCGTGCGCGCGTACGTGGAAGAACTTCTGCCCGAGGTGCTCTCGGGAGCGATCAACCCCGGCCGGGTGTTCGACCTGCAGCTGCCCCTCACCGAGGTGGCCGAGGCCTACGCCGCCATGGACGAGCGCCGCGCCATCAAGGTGCTGCTGCGCCCGTAGCCGGTAGCCGTCACACAAGAACGCCCCCTCGCTCGATGCGAGGGGGCGTTCTCTGTCTGCTGCGTTCAGGCGGCGAGGGGTGCTTAGTCGTTGACGAGCAGGATCTCGGTGAGCGGCTTGCGGGTGCGCGGGGCGATCTCGCGCTCGAGCAGCTCGGGGGTGAGGTCGCCTGCGTCGCCGAGCACACCGAGCACGGTCACGGTGACGGCGTCCTGGCCGGGCTTGAGGTGGAACGCGTCGGCCAGGCCCTTGCGGTCGATGCCGCCGAGCTGGTGGCTGAACAGGCCCTCGTGCTGGGCCTGGATGGTGAGGTGCGCGACGGCCTGGCCGAGGTCGTACTGGGCCCAGGGGTTGTCACCCTCGGCGATGTTGAGGATCAGCACCGAGGCCTTGTCGGCCCAGGCCTGGTTGAAGCCCATCAGGTGCTGGTGGATCTTGGTGAAGCTCGCGGAGCCGCGGCGGGCGACGATGAAGCGGGCCGGCTGGTTGTTGTTGCCGGACGGCGCCCAACGGGCGGCCTCGAGAACCGTGGTGAGGGTGTCCTCGTCGATGACGGCGGTGGGGTCGAAGCCGCGCGGGCTCCAACGCTCGGCCATCGCGGGGAGGATCGGCGCTGTCGTGTCGGCGGCGCGGCTGTGGGTGTCGGTGATGAGGGTCATGATGCCCGGCTTTCTGTAGAACCATCAAGGTGAATCGGATGCGGGGCATCATCGTCCCAGTCATGTCAACGCCGGACGCACGCAGGTATTCCATGCATCCGCATCTTTTTGCGGTAGGACGTTAGGAGGCGGAGGCGGAACCTGAGGCGGCGGCATCCGCGGCGACGAGGTTGTCACGCACCTGGCGGCGCATGACCTTGCCGATCAGCGAGCGGGGCAGGTCGTCGACCTCGATGATGCGGCGAGGCACCTTGTAGGCGGAGATGCGGGTGCGGCAGTACTCCCGCAGCCCGGCCACGTCGAGGGTGGCGCCGGCGATGAGCACGACCACGGCAACGACGTCTTCGCCCCCGGTGGAGGCCTTGAGTCCCACCACGGCGGCATCGGCGATGTCGGGGTGCGACAGCAGCGCCGCCTCCACCTCCGACGGCGACACGTTGAACCCACCCGTGATGATCAGTTCCTTGATGCGGTCGACGATGGTGACGAAGCCGTCCGGCGACACCGTGACGATGTCGCCCGTGCGCAGCCAGCCGTCCGGCAGCAGTGTCTGGGCGGTCTCGGTGGGGCGGTCCCAGTAGCCGGAGAAGACCTGGGGGCCGCGCACGAGCAGTTCGCCCTCCTCGTCGAAGCCGCGGTCCACCGTGGGGTCCTTGGGGTCGACCACGCGGATCTCGGTGCTGGGGAACGGCACACCGACGGTACCCGGACGCCGGCTCGGGCCGATCGGGTTGCCCACGGCGATGGGGGAGCACTCGGTCATGCCGTAACCCTCGACGAGGAGCCCGCCGGTGGCGGATTCCCACAGTTCGACGGTGGCCAGGGGCAGGCTCATCGCCCCTGAGATGGCGTACTTGGTGCCGCGCAGGCTGATGTTCGCCGCGGCGGCGGCCTTCACGAGCTTGTCGTAGATGGGCGGCACCGCGGGCAGGAAGGTGGGCGGGGTGCGCTTGACGGCGTTGAGCACCAGGCCGACGTCGAACTTGGGGAACAGCACCAGGCGGGCGCCGATCGACATCGCGACGGTGAGGCAGAGGGTGAGGCCGTAGGCGTGGAACATCGGCAGGACACCGTAGAAGACCTCGTTGCCGCGCTCGAGCCCCGGCACCCAGGCCTCGCTCTGCTTGGCGTTGGCCTGCAGGTTGAAGTGCGAGAGCACGGCGCCCTTGGGCGATCCGGTGGTGCCGCTGGTGTACTGCAACACCGCGGTGTCGCCGAGCAGCGGGCGCGGATGCGCGGTGCGCAGGCGGCGCGACCCGACCAGGGCGCTCCACTCGATGGCGTCCTTGAGCGGCTGGGCCACGGTGAGGGCGGCGCGGGCGGTGCGGGACTTGGGGATCGGCAGGCGCAGCGCCAGCCGGGTGGCCAGGGGCATCGACCGGGTGATGTCCACGGCCACGACGGTGTGCAGGCCCATGTCGCGCGGGAATCCGCGGACCCTGGAGTAGACCTTGTCCCAGACGATGGCGACGCTCGCGCCGTGGTCTTCGAACTGATGGCGGAGCTCGCGCTCGGTGTAGAGCGGGTTGTGCTCCACGACGATGGCGCCGAGGCGCAGCACCGCGTAGAACGCCACGATGTGCTGCGGGCAGTTCGGCAGCACGAGGGCCACCCGGTCGCCCGGCTTCACACCGAGGCGGCGCAGGCCGTTGGCGACCCGGGAGATCTCGTCGCCCAGTTGTGCGTAGGTCATGGTGCCGCCGAAGAAGTCCAGCGCCACTTTGTCGGCAAACCGGCGGGCCGAGCCCTCGATCATGTCGACCAGGGTCTCGGTCGGGTCCTCGATGGCGTTCGGCACGCCCGCGGCGTACGAGCTCAGCCAGGGCTTGTTCGAGAAGACGTTCATGCGCTGACCAGTTCCTTCTTCAGGGCGGCGACAAAATCGTCGACGTCGTCGGGGGTGGTGTCGAAACCGCACATCCAGCGCACTTCGCCAGTAGCCGGGTTCCAGTCGTAGAACCTGTAGAACTCGCGCACCTTGTCGGCCACGCCGGCGGGCAGCACGGCGAAGATCGCGTTGGCCTGGGTGGGCTGGCTGAACGAGAGCCCGGCGACCGAGCCATCCGCCAGTGCCTCCTCGAGGGCGCCGCGCAGTCGCGCGGCCATGGCGTTGGCGTGGTCGGCGTTGCGCAACCACAGGTCGCCGTCGAGCAGCGCGATCAGCTGGGCCGAGATGAACCGCATCTTCGACGAGAGCTGCATGTTGAGCTTGCGCAAGTACTTCAGACCGGCGGATGCGTCGGGGTTGAGCACCACGATGCACTCGCCCAGCATCATGCCGTTCTTGGTGCCACCGAAGCTGAGCACGTCCACGCCGGCGTCGGTGGTGAACTCCCGGAACGGTACGCCCAGGGCGGCGGCGGCATTGGAGATGCGGGCGCCGTCCATGTGCAGCAGCATGCCCTTGGCGTGTGCGTGCTCGGCGATGGCGCGCACCTCGGCCGGCGTGTAGAGGGTGCCGAGTTCGGTGGTCTGGGTGATCGACACCACGAGCGGCTGCGCGCGGTGCTCGTCGCCCCAGCCCCAGGCCTCCTGGTCGATCAGTTCGGGGGTGAGCTTGCCGTCTGGCGTCTCGATCGGCAGCAGCTTGAGCCCGCCGACGCGTTCGGGGGCGCCGCCCTCGTCGGTGTTGATGTGCGCGGTGCTCGCGCAGATCACCGCACCCCACCTGGGCAGCATCGACTGCAGCCCGGTGACGTTCGCGCCGGTGCCGTTGAACACCGGGAACGCCTCGACGCCCTCGCCGAAGTGGCGGGCGAAAACACGCTGCAACTCTGCGGTGTAGACGTCGTCGCCGTAGGCGATCTGATGGGCGCCGTTTGCTCGCGCTATCGCGTCGAGAATCTCCGGGTGGATGCCCGAATAGTTGTCGGACGCGAAGCCGCGGGAGAGTAGGTCATGGAGGGAGGTCACCCCTCCATCTTGGCGCAAACACTCGCAGCGAATCTGTGCGTCTGCCCCGGGGTGCCGCACGGATCGTGTGTCGGCAGCCCGGGGCAGACCCGGTTCCAGTCGCGCGCGCCGGTCAGCCGCGCAGGGCCTGCTTGTAGCTGACCCGGCCGCCCATCCGCAGCAGGGAGTTGCGGTAGATGCGGGAGCCCAGGATTATCACCCCGGCCGTGGTGAGCGCGAGGACCGCCAGCGACAGCACCGGCTCCCACCACTCGGCCGTGCCCAGGAAGACGCGCACGGGCATCCCGACCGGAGCGGAGAACGGCACATACGACATGATCGTCATCACCAGCGGGTTGTCGTTGAAGAAGATCACCAGGAAGTAGGGGATCATCACCAGGTACGTGACGGGTGCGGTGGTAGCCCCCACGTCTTCCTGCCTCGACACCATCGATGCCGTCGCGGCGAAGAGCGCAGCGATCATCACGAAGCCGAAGGCGAAGAACACCGCGAACCAGCCGATGGCCGGCCCCAGGTCGGCCAGCAGCACCCGTTGGCCCGTGAGTGTCATACCGATGCCCACGAGCAGGGTTATCGCCACGATCTGGCCCAACGCCATGATGGAGTTGCCCACGACCTTGCCCGCCAGGAGCGCCCGCACCGGGATCGTGGACATCAGGATCTCCACCACCCGGGTCTGCTTCTCTTCGACGACGCTCTGCGCGATGGTGGAGCCGAAGGTGAGCGCCGACATGAAGAACACCAGGCCGAAGCCGAGAGCCACGATGTAGACGAGGAAGCCGCCCTGTTCGGCCGGGTCGAGCAGCTCGACCGCGGGGGAGACGCTGAGCGCGCTCATGACATCGCTGGGCGGGGAGTCCAGCGCGATCACGCCGACGCCGAGCAGGGAGTCATCCGGCACCACGGCTGCCGCGACAGTGCCGTCGCGGACCAGGGCCTCTGCGGCGGCGACATCGTCGGCGGGCACCGCGGTGAGCCCGGGGGATTCGCCGACCACGGCGGCGGCCGTGCCGACCACGGCCACCTGGGTGGTGGACGGGTTCGCGCTCAGCAGTCCGCCGGCCACGACGGAGCCGACCGCGATCAGCAGCAGGATGCCGGTGGAGATGAGGAAGGCCTTGCTGCGCAGGCGGGCCACGATCTCCCGGGTGGAGACCAGCCAGACGCTGGCCCAGAAGCTGGGTGCTGTGTGCGGAGTGCTCGGTGCGTGCTGCGTGCTCATTGCACGACCTCCTTGAAGATGGCGGACAGGGATGGCCGGAGATGACCGAAGGAGTGCACCGCGCCGCGGCTGAGGGCCTCCCGGAGGACCTGCTGGCTGGCGGCGTCGGAGTCGGCTTCGAAGACGGCCTCACCGCCGTCGAAGTCGATCACGGTGATGCCGGCGACGCCGCGGATCCAGCCGGCATCGGCATCCGTGTGGATCTCGTACCGGGGCGAGCTGAACTGGTCGCGCAGGCGTTCGCGGGAGCCGTTGGCGCGGATCTGGCCGCCGGCGATGATGACCAGGTCGTCGCAGAGCCGTTCGACGAGGTCCAGCTGGTGCGAGGAGAACAGCACAGGCGCGCCCAGCGCGGCACGCTCCTTGAGCACTGTGAGCACCACCTCGACGGCGATCGGGTCGAGACCGGAGAACGGTTCGTCGAGCACCAGGAACTCGGGATCGTGCACGAGGGCCGCCGCGATCTGGGCGCGCTGCTGGTTGCCCAGCGACAGCGCCTCCACCAGGTCGTTGGCGCGCTCGCCGAGGCCCAGCCGCTCAAGTAGCTGGCTCGTGTTGCGCTTGGCCTCGGTGGTGCCGAGCCCGTGCAGCCTGGCCAGATAGACCAGCTGTTCGGCCACCTTCATCTTCGGGTACAGGCCGCGTTCCTCCGGCATATAGCCGAACCGGCGCCGGTCCCCGTCGGTGAGCGGCACGCCGTCGAGCAGCACGGTGCCGGAGTCCGCCGAGAGCACACCGAGGATGATGCGCATCGACGTGGTCTTGCCGGCGCCGTTGGCGCCGACGAAGCCGGTCATGCGGCCGGCACCCACCGTGAAGCTCACATCGGTGAGCACCTGATGGGTTCCGTAGTGCTTGTTGATGTCCCTGATCTCGAGCATGTCTGCCCTTTCGTCGCGTGATTCCAACGCTAGGGATGCCCGCCCGTGGCCGCATCCGCCTGCGGGGTGAGTGTAAACCTCAGCCGAGAGGGTGAGGCGGACGTGGCTCGACCGGCGACCGTCAGCCCTCGTCCCAGGGCAACTCTTCGCCGAACGGCACCGGGTTGAGCGGGATGATGACCACCGGGCGGTGCTGCCCGTGTGCGAGACGCACCGCGATCGATCCCGTGAAGAACGAGCGGAAGCCGTGCCGGATGGTGGGTTCGCGGGAGCCGACGATGATCATCACGGCCCGCACTGTGCCGGCGAGGCGGCCGAGTGCTCTGGCCGGGTCGCCGGCCAGAGCCCTGGTGGACCAGGTCACCGGTCGGCCGTGCAGCACTCGCTCGATCTGGTCGCGCAGGCCGGGGTCGAATTCGGCGGCGGCCTGTTCGAGCGAGTCCGGGTCGAACGACGCGCTCGTCATGCTGCCGTCGGGCCGTTCCTCCAGCACGTAGCGGCTCGGGTCCACCGCGGCGCAGATCAGCTCAGCGCCGAATCTGGTGGCGAACTCCGCCGCGGCCAGCACCACGGCATCCGGTTGGCCCGACGTGACGCCGACGACGACGGGCGGGGGTGTGCGCACCATGGTTGCTCCTTCGCGACGGAGGCCTCCGGCGCCGGTCCCCCGGTGCCGGGCTCTTCACTGCGACCCTAGCGGGCAAACCCTGTCGCCGTCTCGGTCGGGAGACGATCGGCTAGAACGGCGGGGGCTCGCCGTGCGCCGGGCTCGCGTAGCTGGTGGAGTCGGTTTTCGCGGGTGCCGAGGTGTATTTCTTGCCGCCGGGGGTGGTCCAGGTGAGGGCGCCGCCGGGGCCCTGGCTGGTGCTGAAGCTGGACTGGTGTTTCAACCGGTGGCAGGGCTTGCAGAGGTGCACGAGGTTGTCCACGCTGGTCGCGCCGCCCGTGTTCCACGGCTGGGTATGGTCGATCTCGCTGAGCGTGGCCCGTCGGCTGCAGCCGATTCCTTGGCAGGTTTGGTCGCGGATCTGAAGGTAGCGGCGCATGTCCGCCGGCGGTGCGTACTGCTCGCGGCCCACGCTGAGGCGGCAGCCGGTCTCGGGGTGGGTGAGGACCCTCGTCCAGCTGGTCGCGGTGCCCGCGATCTGCCGCGCGGTCTCGGGGTCGATGGGTCCGTAGCCCTCGAGAATCGCCGGTTCGTCGCTCCGGTCCAGCAGCGTCAGCGCCGGCACCGTGAGGCGCACGGTTCCGCGGATGCCGTGGCCGAGCCCGGTGGGGCCGACGCCGTCCAGGAGCAGGTCGCGGTAGGCGTCCGCGCGGCGCTGGTCCTTCGTGCGACCAGGAGCGTTCGCGTCGGTGCCCGTCGCCGGGTCGGTATCGGCGTCGTCTGTGACCTCTGTGGCGATGAGGGTCAGCCGGTCGTAGATCGCCTGAGCGTCGTCGGCCTTGAGGTACGCGTTCAGCCAGGCCATGCCGTCGACGTCGGGCTTCATCACCACGCGACGCTTCACGAAGCCGGCGTTCGCGCGTTCCTGCAGGGGCGCCGGGTGCATGCGGTCGAGGATGCGGCCGGCGACCCGCACGAACTGGGTGGAGGTGAGCGTCTCCGCTGCGGGCAGCACCGTCGCTTCGAAGACGGGCAGGATCTCCTCGGGCAGACCCTCGGTGAGGTCGAGCATCTTCATCGCGTGGCCCCAGGTGATGCTGCCCCGGCTGAGCGCGGAGTGGAATCGGGGGAGGTCGTCGGTGAGGCGGGCGGCGTTGAAGACCATGCTGCCCGCCGTGGTGCTGGTGACGCGCAGCACCCCGGCGGCTTCGGCGGCCATGCAGCGGTGGGCGAGTTCCTCGTCGTTCCAGGACGGCCCGTGCGCTTGCGTGTCGGGGTCGTCCCGGCCGGACTCGACCGGGTCACCGCAGAGTCCGCGGATGATGCGGGGCTGGTGGCCGAGTCGGTCCAGTTCGGCGAGGAGCCGGGCACGCTCGGCGTACCCGGCGGCGATCACCTTCTCGTTCTCGATCAGCGGGTCGATGACAGCTCTGATCGCTTCTGCGGGTGTGGCATCTGAGGTGGCCATACGGACAGTGAACCACCCACCACCCACACTCACAGGCCCGAAAACCCAGGAGGGGAAAGGTTGTAAAACAGCGCCCTGTGGAGGAGGGGCTAGCCTTCGACAACGGCGTCCGAACCCGGAATTTCGGGTCAGCGCTGCTGCGCGGACCCCGGCACGACGATGCCGTGTTCGTACGCGTAGACAACGGCCTGGATGCGGTCGCGCAGGTCGAGCTTCTGCAGCACCTTGGACACGTGGGTCTTCACCGTCGCCTCGCCGAGGTAGAGCCGCGCGGCGATCTCGGCGTTGGCCAGGCCCAGCGCGATCAGCTCGAAGACCTCCCGCTCCCGGTCGGTGAGCGCGCGCACTGCGGGCGGCTCCGGCCGGAGTACATCGGGTGTCGGCACAGCATCCGCGGGGCCGGAGAGGGCACCGCTTGCGAACCTGGAGATGACCCGGCGGGTGATCTCGGGGGAGAGCAGGGCGTCACCGCGCGCGAGCACCTGCACGGCCGCGACGAGGTCCTCCGGCGAGGAATTCTTGAGCAGGAACCCACTGGCACCGTGCTGCAGCGCGGCGAACAGGTAGTCCTCCCGGTCGAAGGTGGTGAGCACCAGCACGGCGGCCCGGCTGGCGGGGTCGGCCACGATCGCGCGGGTGGCGGTGAGCCCGTCCATGCCCGGCATCTGCACGTCCATGCAGATCACATCGGGCTGCAGCAGGGAGGCCTGCCGGATCGCGGCGGCGCCGTCAGCGGCCTCCCCGACCACGACGATGCCCGGTTCGGACTCGAGGATGATGCGGAACCCCGCCCGCACGAGGGCCTGGTCGTCGACCAGGAGCACGCGGATCGGCGCGCTCATTCGGCGACCGGCCTGGTCGGCACCAACAGATCGGCGGGTGTGAGCGCCTCTGCGGCCGGTGCGGGCGATGCGCCGGCGAGGGGCACCCTGGCGCGCACCAGATAGCCGCCGCGCGGCCGGTTGGCCAGCTCGAGGGTCCCGCCGACGGCCGCGACGCGCTCGCGCATGCCCCGCTGGCCGAGCCCGCCTGCAGCGCCGGGCGCCGGCTCGCCGGAGGTAGGCGCGGCCGGCGGGTGCGATCCCCGGCCGGTGTCTGTGACCTCAAGTTCAATCGCATCCGTCTCGTAGCGCAGCCGCAGCTCGGCCGTCGCGCCGGCACCGGCGTGCTTGCGAGTGTTCGTGAGGGCCTCCTGGGCGATGCGGTACAGGCTCAACCCGATGGTGCCCGGCACTGGGCGAGGGTCGCCGATCACCTGCATCCGCACGCTCAGACCGGCATCGGCATTCTCCTGGGCGAGTTCGGCGAGCTGGTCCACCCCGCGGGTGCTGGTGCTCTGGTGGGCCGGCTGCGCGCCGTCGCAGTCGACATCGTCGGCGCGGAGGGCGCCGAGCATGGTGTGCAGTTCGTCGACGGCGGTGCGGGCGCTCTCCTCGATCACGCTGATGGCTCGGGCGGCGGCGGCCGGGTCTCGGTCCAGGATGCGCCGCGCGGCTCCGGCCTGCACGCCCATCAATGACACGTGATGCGCCACCACGTCATGGAGTTCCCTGGCGATGCGCACCCGCTCGAGGGTGACGGCCTGGCTGGCGGTGCGTTCGCGCTCGGCGGCGAGCTCCAGCGTGCGGGCCTCGAGAGCGGCAGACCGGCGGGCGGCATGCCACGCGGCGTCACCGAAATGGTAGGCGGCCCAGAAGTAGACCAGGTTGAGCAGCACCTGTAGCAACCCGTAGGCGGCGTAGGGGGAGAAGAAGCCCTCCCTGGACAGCTCGGGAATGCTGGTGGCCTGGTTGGCGTGATCGATCAGGGTCCAGAAGAGCCAGATGAACATGCCGGTGATGATGCCCAGGCGCGACCAGCGGGCCAGGATGCGGTTGTGGCTCCAGGCGCCCACCGAATAAATGGCCACATAGAGGCAGATGCTCGAGAACAGGGCGTCGGTGACGCCGATCGACCCGAAGACGCCGAACACGATCGACACCAACAGGGCGACGATTTCGGGGAATCGCCGCCGGGCCGCCAGCGGCAGAGCGATCAGAGCCACCCAGAGGGCGGCGAGCCACCAGGGCGAGTCGTCCATGATGCCGGCGCTGCGGGTGAGGGTGAGGCTCAGCGCGGTACCGCCGGCCAGCCCCAACGCCACCCAGGCATCCACCCGGTAGCCGAGGCGAGGGCCGCGCGGTCGTCGCCATCCGTCGGCCAGAGGGTCGGCGGCCCCTGTCGGCCGGGCGTCGATAGTCATGCCCCCACGCTAGCGCCGCGTCGTTTGCGGCACCTCAGCCCGGAGGGGGAGGCAGTGCTGTTAATCCAGCGATGGTCACCCGATTTTCACTTGCACTGGGTGCGTCGTTGCACTTAGTGTAAGCAGGTGAGGTCCATTACTATCGCTCCCGATCGCCGCGCCGAGCTTAAAGCGCGGCACCGCGAAGCGATTCTGGATGCCGCCGACTCGCTCATCCGCGAGCGCGGCAAGCCGCAGTTCAGCGTCGACGAGCTGGCCGAGCGTGCCGATGTCTCACGGCGCACCGTCTTCAATCATTTCGCCTCCCTCGACGACGTGATCATGACCACCTGCACGCGGTTGCTCAACGTCGTCGTCAACGAGTTCCGCGCGGCGACGACGGCGACCCCGGCGGGAGACGGCACTCTGGTGGCCCTCTTCAACGAGATCACCTCCGCCGTTCGCGCAATCGACCTGCCCACCGTGGTTGCCTACCTGTGGGGAGTGCTCGCCGCCGACGCCGAGAGTGCCCGCACGCCGCACGCTCTCGGCGATGTCTTCACGCGCGCCACCGAGCAACTCTCCGTCGAAATCGCCGACCGTAACCACGCGATCGACGATCTTGAGGTTGCGATCCTGGTCAGCTCGGTGATGAATGGCGTCGCGGTGGTGTCGGGTCACTGGATCGCCCGCACCGGCGGCACACTCGACGACTCGTCCCGAATCGTGTGGGACGAGCTGCTCGACCGGGCCATCGGCTCCATCCGGGCCGGTTACTCCACAGCCTGACCCGACTTACGCTCGAACCTCTCTCCACCCTCTCTCTTCCCGATGACGCGATGCGAGCCCTCCGATAACCCGACTGCACGAGACATCACGAAAGAATCTAAGGAATATGGCATCCCTTCTCTACCGACTCGGTCGGTTCTCCGCCCGCCGAGCGTGGCTGGTCATCGTCGCCTGGGTGGTCATCCTCGGCCTCGCCGGCGGCGCGTTCGCCCTCTTCGGCGGAACACTCACCTCGTCCGTCAGTATCCCGGGCACCGCAACCCAGAAGGTCAGCGATGAGCTGGCCGAGAAGTTCCCCGCCGCCAGCGGAGGACGGGGCACCGTCGTCTTCACCACCACAGACGACTCCGCGTTCACCGCCGAGCAGAAGACCGCGATCGGTGAGCTGCTCACCGGCGCTGTCGGCCTCGACAACGTGAAGTCCTCGACGAACCCGTTCGACACGCAGGCCCAGATCGACGATCAGGCCCAGAAGATCGTCGACGGCCGCCAGCAGATCGTGGACGCCACCGCGCAGATCGATGCCGGCCAGGCGCAGATCGACGCGGCCACCGCGCAGCTCGACGCCGGCCAGGCCCAGCTCGACGCCGCCACCAGCCAGGCCGACGCGGCCGGGCAACTCGCCGCCGCACAGGCGACCCTCGACGCGCAGCAGGCCCAGATCGACGCCGGCCGCGCGACGCTCGCCGAGCAGCAGGCCACGCTGGATGCAAGCCGCACCGAACTGGCGACGCAGAGCACCACGCTCGAAGACGGCTCAGACCTGCTCGACCTGGCCGCAGGCATCCGCCAGGTGTCGACAGACGAGACCACCGCCGTCGCGAGCCTGCAGTTCGACACCTCGCTCAACCAGGTGCCCGCCGAGTCGAAGGAAGCTGTCGTCGACGAGATGGAGAGCGCCGGGATCGACGGCGTCACCGCTGAGGTGTCCAACGACATCGCCGCCAGCATCCCCGAGATCCTCGGCCCGGGCGAGGTCGGCGGTGTGATCGTCGCGGCAATCGTGCTGTTCATCATGCTCGGCACCCTGATCGGTGCTGGACTCCCGCTGCTCAACGCGCTCGTCGGCGTCGGCGTCGGCGTGCTCGCCTCGCTCGCGCTCTCCGGAACCGTTGAGATGCTCTCCGTCACCCCGGTGCTTGGCGTGATGCTCGGCCTCGCGGTCGGCATCGACTACTCGCTCTTCATCCTCAACCGGCACCGCACCCAGCTGCGCAACGGCGTGGCCCTGCAGGAATCGATCGGGCTGGCCAACGGCACCTCGGGCAACGCCGTCGTGTTCGCCGGCGCCACCGTGCTGATCGCCCTGCTCGCCCTCAACCTCACCGGCGTCCCGTTCCTCGGGCTGATGGGTACCGTCGGCGCCGTCTGCGTGTTCGTGGCGATCCTGATCGCGACCACCATGACCCCGGCCCTGCTGGGCCTGGTCGGCACCAAGATCCTCACCAAGAAGGCGCGCGCCCGCATCGGCACCCCCTCTGGCAAGGTCGTGGCACCCGACAAGCCCATGAACACTGTGCGCGCCGTCGTGACCGTGATCGCGGGCATCGCTGTGCTGCTGGTGGTTGCGCTCCCCGCGCTGACCATGCGCCTTGGGCTCCCCGCCGGCTCGTCCGAGCCGCTCGACTCGAGCGCATACCGGGCCTACAAGCTCGTCGACGACAAGTTCGGCGCCGGCGTCAACGGCCCACTGCTCGTGGTCGCCGACCTCGACACCGCCATCACCGACGACGATCTCATCGCCGAACAGGTGCGCATCGGCACCCTGCTCAAGGCGGAGAACGACGTCGTCGCTGTCGCCCCGATCGGCGCCTCCGACGATGACATGCTGCTGGCCTTCCAGGTCATCCCCGAGGAGGGGCCGACCAGCGAATCCACCGAGCAGCTCGTGCGCGACCTGCGCGGCCTCGACATCGACGGCGTCAGCTCCCTCGGCGTCGCCGGCAACGCATCCGGCAACATCGATGTGAGCGAGAAACTCGCCGCCGCCCTGCCGCTGTACCTGCTCGTTGTGGTCGGACTCTCGTTGGTCATCCTGATCTTCGTGTTCCGCTCGATCCTGGTGCCGCTCACGGCCACACTGGGCTTCGTGCTGTCACTGTTCGCCGCGTTCGGCGCCATCACGGCGGTCTTCCAATGGGGCTGGCTCGGCTTCCTGTTCGGCATCCACGATCCGGGCCCCATCCTGAGCTTCCTGCCGATCCTGGTGGTCGGTGTGCTGTTCGGACTGGCGATGGACTACCAGCTGTTCCTGGTCAGCGGGATGCGCGAAGCGTACGCCCACGGCGCTCCGGCGCGGCTGGCCGTGCAGCGCGGTTTCCACGCCGGGCGCACCGTGGTCATCGCGGCCGCGCTGATTATGGCCTCGGTCTTCTCCGGCTTCGTCTTCTCGAACTCGGTGATGATCCAGTCGATCGGCTTCGGTCTCGGCGTCGGCGTGCTGCTGGATGCGTTCGTCGTGCGGCTGCTGATCATCCCGGCCGTGATGCACCTGCTCGGTGACGCGGCCTGGTGGCTGCCGAAGTGGCTCGACCGCATCCTGCCCAACGTGGATGTGGAGGGAGCGTCGCTCGAACGCACGCACCCGATGCACCCGGTGGCCGAGCCCGAGTCTGAGCCCGTCACGGCGCCCACGGTCTAACCGCCAACGGCCTCACCGCCAACGGCCGACACGCGGCCCAGTCCCTCCCCGGGGCTGGGCCGCGTTCTGCGTCTGCTGCGGCTAGGCTGCCGTCCATGACGCTCGACCCGGTGCTGCTGACCTGGCTGCTCGACGCCGATCCGGCGCTCCGCTGGCAGGTCGAGCGTGACCTCGCGGATGCGCCGGAGCGAGTCTGGCGGGCCACCCGGAACCGGATCGCCACCGAAGGGTTCGGCGCCAGGCTGTTGGCCCTGCAGGATGCAGACGGGCAGTGGGCCGGGGGCGCGTTCTTTCCCGGCGACTTCGACTTCACCGGCCCGGAGGCCGCCGACGATGCGGGCCAGCCGTGGACCGCGACCACCTGGTCGCTGAACACCCTGCGCGACTGGGGCCTGGACGCCGCCGTGCTTGCGGGAACCGCCGACCTGCTCGCCGCCAACAGCCGCTGGGAGTACAAAGACCTGCCCTACTGGGGCGGCGAGGTGGACTGCTGTATCAATGCGTACACCCTGGCCAACGGGGTCTGGCTGGGCGCGGACGTCTCGGCGCTGGGCCAGTGGTTCCTCGACCACCGGATGGACGACGGCGGCTGGAACTGCGAGTGGGAGGCCGGATCGACCCGGTCCTCGTTCCATTCCACGCTCAACACGCTCCGAGGTCTGCTGGAGTACGATGCTGCCACCGGCGGCTCCGATGCCCTCCGTGCCGCCCGGCGCAGCGGCGAGGACTACCTGCTCCGGCGCCGGCTGCTGCGCACCCTCTCCACGGGCGAACCCGTGGGGCCGTGGGCCACCCGATTCGCCTACCCGTTCCGGTGGCTCTACAGCGCCCTCAACGCCGCCGACTACTTTCGCGCGGCGGCGCTGCACGACGGGACGCCGCCCGACTCCCGCCTGGCCGAACCGATGGCGGTGATCCGGGCGGCGCGCCGCCCCGACGGCACCTGGCTGCAGGAACGTCGCCACCCCGGCCGGGTCTACTTCGAGGTGGATGTGCCGCCCGGCGAACCGTCGAAATGGCTCACCCTGTATGCCACCCGTGTGCTGGCGTGGTGGGACACCGCTGCGCCCGGCTGACGACGCGGAAGGACACCGGCGAGGTCAGGCTTCGCCCGGCAACGCCGCATCCTGCGCGTGCGCCTGAGCGGATTGCTCCTGGGTGGCGGCCCAGCTGGCGAACATGCTCAGGGCATCGTGGCTGGCCGAGCCGGGCTCGGTGCCGTAGACGATCAGCGCGAGGCCAGGGTCGGCGGGCAGGTCCATCGACTCGAAGGTGAGGTGCGCCGGAGGCCGGCGACGCGGCGGTTGCCGCCGTAGGCCGGCAGGCCCGCCTGCTCCGGCGTGATCCTCGCCCGCCGACTGGCCAGGAATTCACGGATGTCGCTCTGAGTGCTCACCCGTTTAATCTACGCGGCGGCCCGGCCGGATGAGAGGCCCTGCCAGTACCTGCCCAGCCGAGCGGGGCTAGGGGGTAAGGATGCGGCGGGTGCGGTTGAGCTCGGGCGCGGGGGAGTCCCAGAGGGCCACGACCTCCGCGGCCAGGCGGGGCTCGAGCCCGTCGAGGGCGCGCACCGCGAAGATCACCGCGGCGGCGGTGTCGCCGGCCTTGGCGAAGCCGTGCCCCACCGCCCTGGTCCAGGTCTCGGCCGCGGCCTTGGCGCTGGCATAGTTGGCGCCGCCGGGTGTGGGCGCATCCACCGACACCGACGACACGATCGCCAGCCGGCCGTTGAGGGAGGCCAGCAGGTCGGCGTTGAACGCCCGGGTGGTGTTGCGCAGCGTGCCGATCACCCGTTTGTGCAGGAACGCCCAGTCCTCGTCGGTCTGGCCGTCGAGCCCGCCGCCGCCGCGCCAGCCGCCCACCAGGTGCACCAGGCCGTCGATGGGCCCGTGCTCGGCGTGCACCGCCGCGGCCAGGGCGGTCACCTGGGCGAAGTCGGCCAGGTCGCAGACGTACACGGATGCGTCCGGCGCCACCTGAAGCACCCGCCGCAGGTGCTCCGGATTGGACCCGACGGCCAGCACCCGGGCACCCGCACCCGCCAGGGCGGCCGCGACGGCCACCCCGGCAGGGCTGGTGGCCCCGGCGATGAGCACGGTGTGCCCGGCGACGCCGGGTGCGGCCGCCACTGGCTCAGGCATCCGCCGTGATGCCCACGGTCGACTCGATGACCGGCTTCATCTTCTTGTCGAGCGCCTCGAAGAACATTGAGAGCGGGAACTCGTCGTCGAGGACGAGGTCGGTGTAGCCCTTCGGCGCCCCGGCGAGCACCTCCAGCGGCAGCCCGCGCGCCCAGGTGGACGCCGGATTGGGCGTAAGGGTGTGGGTGAGCATCTCGTAGGCGGCCAGCCAGTGCGCCTTCTTCGGCCGGTCGATCGACGCCCAGTAGAGCTCGTCGATCGTGGCGCCGAGCGCGATGACCGCCTCGGGCACCGCGTCCCAGTCGAACGAGAGCGCCGTGTCCGTCCAGTGCAGCACGTGGTGCTGGTGCAGCCAGGCGAACAGCAGCTGCCCGCCCAGGCCGTCGTAGTTCCGCACCCTCGTGCCGGTGATCGAGAACCTGAAGATGCGGTCGAAGATCACGGCGTACTGCACAAGCTTCGCGTGCCGGCGCGCCTCCGGGCTGGCGGCGGCGTCGCGTTCGATCTTCACCGATTCGCGGAACGCCGTGAGGTCGCAGCGCAGTTCCTCGAGCGAGTAGAGGAAGAACGGCATCCGCTGCTTGATCATGAACGGGTCGAACGGCAGGTCGCCGCGCATGTGGGTGCGGTCGTGGATGAGGTCCCACATCACGAAGGTCTCTTCGGTGAGGTGCTGGTCGTCCAGCAGCGCGGCGGCCTCCGCCGGCAGCTCGAGCCGGGTGATCTCGGCGGCGGCGCGCACCACCCGGCGGAACCTGGCGGCCTCGCGGTCGGCGAAGATCGCGCCCCAGGTGAACGTGGGGATCTGCCGCATCGCCACGGTCTCGGGGAACAGCACCGCCGAATTGGTGTCGTAGCCGGCCGTGAAGTCGAGAAAACGGATGGGCACGAACAGCTTGTTCGTGTACTCCAGTTCCAGCTCGGCCACGAACTCCGGCCAGATCACCTCGATCAGCACGGCCTCGACCAGCCGGTTGGCGCTGCCGTTCTGCGTGTACATCGGGAACACCACGAGGTGCCGGATGCCGTCGACCCGGTGCTGCTGAGGCTGGAAGGCCAGCAGCGAGTCGTAGAAGTCGGGCACGCCGAACCCCTCGGCCACCCAGCGGTCGAAGTCGACCACGGCGGCGGCCAGGTAGGCGGCGTCGTGCGGGAAGTGCTTGGCGAGCTCGCTGATGGCTGAGGTGATCTCGGTGACGGAGGTGCGGGCATCCGCGTGCGCGCCCGGCTCGGGGATCGAGCCGTCCTGCGCCTGCGCGGCCTGCAGCGCGGCGGCGGCATGCTTGAGCCGCAGCCACGCGGGGGAGGCGACCAGGGTGACGTCTTCGAGAACCTCGGGCTCACCGACCAGTGCATCTGCAATGTAATTCGACATGGGAACCTCCCGTCCTCGTGAATGCCGCGAGCGCGGCGGGCTAGAGCGCACACCGATGTGCGCCGCCACCAGCGTATCCGGGGCTCGACGGCGTTTTCATGCGGGATTCCGCACTGAATCGCCGTGTTCGGCCGGTTTCGCGCCGGATAGCGTCGCCGGCGCGCCGAGTTCGCCCACTTGCCGCAAAATGCCCCTTCAGCGCTCGTGATGGGGACTTTTGCGGCAACTCGCGAAGGGGCTCATCCACCTGGATAGTTGTCACATGGACATCGAACACGATCTGGAGGACCTGGCGCAGCGGGCTCTCGGCCTGCTCGGCGAGAACGGTCGCATCATCGTGGGCATCACGGGCAGCCCGGGGGCGGGGAAGACCACCCTGGCGAAGGAGCTGGTGGATCACCTCAACGATGGCACCGGCGGCCGGGCGGTGTACCTGCCGATGGACGGTTTCCACCTCGCCAACGCCACCCTCGACCGCCTCGGCATCCACGATCGCAAGGGTGCCATCGATACCTTCGACGGCTGGGGCTTCGTCGCCCTGCTAAACCGGGTGCTCGCCGAACGGGGCCACCCGGTGTACGCGCCGAGCTTCGAGCGCACCGTCGACGAGGGCATCGCCGGGGAGGTCGCGATTCCGCCAGAGGCCGAGATCGTGGTCGTGGAGGGCAACTACCTGCTCGTGGACCAGGAACCGTGGAACCGGATCCCGGGCCTGCTCGCCGAGGCGTGGTTCTGCGAGACCGCGGCCGATGAACGGCTCACCCGCCTGGTCGACCGGCACACCCGGCACGGACGCAGCCCGGAGGACGCCCACGCCTGGGCGAGTTCGGTGGACGGCGCGAACGCCATCCTCATCCAGGCGACCAGGCCGCGCGCTGACCTGATCGTCTCCGGGGCGGCTCCGACCGGGGCCTAACGGCGCACCCGCCGGACGACCTCGATGCCACGCATCCGGTTCGCTCGTGATCGACTTCGCCGCGTAGGCCAGCCCCAAAAGAGGGCTGCGAGGCAGGCTCGCGGAGGAATACCCTGTGACTGTCTAGACGGCCGATGTTCGGGGGGAACAGTCATGATGAGTTCAGGTTCACACGGTCGACGCGACCGGTTCCGCCGCCTCACGTTTGCGGCGGCACTCGCGGTGTCCGCGCTCGTTCTCACCGGATGCGCCGCCTCCTCGGCGTCACCGGCCCAGACACCGTCACCGACGGTGCCCACGGCATCCGTCGCGGCGACCCCAACCCCGACCGCGACACCCACCGCTCTCACCGCTGACACTCCCATCGACGCCCTTGCCGCTTGGGCGATGTGCAAGGGACTCGGCGACGATGGCGGCCAGAGTCTGCACCAGATGACCAGGCTCTACGAGCCCGGCAACATCGTCGCGGCCGACGGAGGGTTCACCGTGCAGCTCATCGGCGACGTGGGCGCCCGCAGCGCCACCGATTCGTGGTGCGAGGTCTCCGGAACCTTCGGCGACCCGCAGGCGACGTTCCACCTGCTGCTGGCCGAACCCGTGGACGTCTCGCCCAGTGCCCCCTTCACCGCCGTCGCCCCGGCCGCGGGCGAGCGCACCGAGGGCACACCGATCGACGCGCTCACGGCCTGGGCGATGTGCAAGGGGTTCGAACGCGGGATGCCCCTGGACCTCGAGGGCCAAACCGGCACCGCGACGAATGACTACGACCCGAGGTTCGTCGTCGACACCGACGGCACCTTCACGGTCTACATCCTCGGGTCGGCCGCCTCCACCGAGCAGACCGCGACCTGCACAATCTCCGGACCGCTCGGCGACCCGACGGCGGAGTACCTGTTGCCTCGTTAGCCCACCGGCTAACCTGCAGCCATGTCGGATGCCGTGCCCCGTACCAGCCACACCGCGGAGGAGGTGCGGTCGGCGCTCGCCGCTGTGGCCGACCTCGAGCGCGCCGCCGGGGCTGCCCGCTACTTCCAGACCGGGCCGGGGCAATACGCCGAGGGTGATGTCTTCGTCGGAGTCACGGTGCCGCAGACCCGAGCCGTGGTCAGGCGGTTCCCGGCCCTGCCGCTGAGCGATACCGAGCTGCTTGTGGCCAGTCCAGTGCACGAGCACCGCCTCGCTGCGCTGCTCATCCTCGTGGCCCAGTTCGGCCGCGCCAGCGCCCCACGCACCCGGGATGAGCCGGAGCGGCGGGCGCTGGCCGAGTTCTACCTCGCGCAGGTGCGGGCCGGCCGGGTGAACAACTGGGACCTCGTCGACTCGTCCGCGCCGGGCCTGCTCGGCGAGTACCTGTTCGACCGGCCCCACGGGCTGCTCGACGGACTCGCCGCCAGCGACATCCTCTGGCAGCGACGCGTGGCGGTGATCGCCACCCAGGCCTTCATCCGTCGCGGCGATGCGTCGACCACCTTCCACTTGGCCGCGCGACTGCTGGCAGACCCGGAACCGCTGATGCACAATGCCGTGGGCTGGATGCTGCGCGAGGTGGGCGCGCGCGTCGACCGTGACCTGCTCATCGGATTCCTCGACGAGCACGCCGGGCGGATGCCGCGCACGATGCTCAGCTACGCCACCGAGCACTTGACGCCGGAACTGCGTGCGCACTACCGGGCGCTGCCTCGCTGACCGTCCGCTTGCGAGGGCTCGCGATCGCCCCTCGCCGCCACCTCCTCCAGCGGGTCAGTCTAGGATCGCGTTGCGCACATCTTCGCGCTCAAGCATGGCTGCGCACCACAGAAAATGACCATCGGAATCGTCGACACCAAAGAGTGAATTTGTGATGACTGCGTAGGCCGCACGATAGAGGCCATACCTCATCGGGTCATGACCAAATCTGAGAAGAAATACCGAACTGAGAATGCGCTCGGATTCACGCCCATTAGTTCCGTACATGTCGAAAATGCTCGCCGTTATCGCTGCATCAAATGCGGGGTCGCCCAACGTGGTCATGAAACCGAAATCGACGACTCCTGTCACTTCGTCATCCTCCACGAGAATGTTGGCCGGAATCAAATCACCATGAATGAGACTTGCCGGACTCACCGTTGGAAGCGCCCGCAGCCGAACAAGAAGGGCACCCACCAGCTCATCGATGTCACCGATCTTCTGACGCAAGAGCGCTGAGTGAGCGTCCAACCGCCATTGGGTGAGGTCCGCCAGGTTGACCGCGAACGAGGAATCGTTCTCGAACGATGGCTCGCCGGGAAGGATTGGTAATACCACGAGGCCAGGTTCAATACCTCGGGCCAAGCCTGCCAACGCATCCCCCATCAGGCGCGCTTCTTTGTCGCTGACAATCGGAGGATCGACGAGATTGTCGAGGCGCACCGGCCTGCCGTGAACCCTGTGCTCGATAGTCACCGGTTGGCCCTCACCCTCTAACAATTCAAGGGCCCGCGATGTGCGAAACGGGACAGACGACCGTCCAAGAGCAGCGCCAAAACGCACGAGGCTGAGGAGATCGGCGCGGTCACGGCCGTGCCACACCTTCGCGACTACATCAGAAGAAAGGGCGACGACGGTTCCTTCCATGCCTGTGCCCAGCGTCTCGCCGGGCGTCCAGCCGCGCCCACGCAAAATGGTGAGAGTCCGTTCGTCCATCAACCCAGACTAGGACCCAGACCGCGTCTGCCCAGATCTGCGATTTCTTGCGCGTTGTTTGCCCTATCTGTTCATCGGACACCCCCAGCATCGGCACTGCTCACGGCCCGCCGGGGCAGCGTAAGGCTAGAGCCGAGAGTTATGCCGGACGATCATCACAATTGCTAGTCCCGCAAGAGCGAGCAGAATCATGGCGACGAAATACACCCACGGAACGAGAGCGCCTCCCGTGGCCACGTTGGCAACGATGAGGATGACAGTGAGAAACTGCGTTGCCCTTAATTGATCCTCAACGTTCAATCAGAACACAGGGGCCTTGTCGCATTCTCGATAGGACCCGCAGGGGAGTCGCATCGGTAGATGATCGGTCGTTCTACCTGACCGGTTGACGGGATCCCCTCCGTAGGACACACTGCGTCTCGATACTCAGTCTGAATCCGCCGCTAAGGCCTGCGACTGCTCCGACCTGTCTCGCATCGAACGGTTGGTGTTGGTGCATGGGCTGGGAATCTCCACCCCCATGTGCATCGCGTCAGGCGAATCGCCTCGAACGAGAAGTCAGAGTCAGCCTCGGCCGGGACAGACACGCCGAGTCACGGCTGATCATGGATGTGGCGACCCCGGTGACTCCCGGGTCGGACAAGCTAGTCGGTCTTGCTGACCTCAGTGAACAGGGCACCCTGGGCAGCGCCGGAACCGGATGCCCCGCCGCCCTTGCCGCGCAGCACGAAGGCCGCGCCGACCGCCACGATGGCGCCGACGATCGGGCCGGCTGCGTAGACCCAGAAGTCGGTGAAGTTGCCGCTGGCGAGGTCAGGGCCGAACGTGCGGGCCGGGTTCATCGACGTTCCCGAGATGGGGCTGCCCCATAGTCCGGCGAGGGCGATGTAGGCGCCCACTCCGAACGCGCCGAACAGGCCCACGTTCTGGGCGCCGGAGGCGGTGCCGAGGATGACGCTGACGAGGCCGAGCGTCAGCAGGGCCTCCATCCAGAACGCCGCTCCGGCGGAGTAGTTCGCGGCCGGGTAGTTCGAGCCGTAGCGCGACGACACGCCGATGACGGCGGTCAGGAGCAGGCTGGCGAGCGTCGCGCCGATGAGCTGGACGACGATGTAGCCCGGAACGCGGCGCCACGGGAAGTCGCCGCGCAGCGCGAACGCGATGCTGACGGCCGGGTTCAGGTGGGCGCCCGAGACCTTGCCCATGAACAGGATGACGCCCAGCACCATCAGTCCTGGCGCCACGACGGCCGCCTGCCGGCTGATCACGCCGGGGAACGCCTCGCTCATCATGCCGCCCCCAGCGGCGACGATGACGAGCAGGAAAGTGCCGTACAGCTCCGAGAACAGCCGGCGCCACTCCTGTTTGGGATCGGAGAAGTTCTGGATGCGGTCCAGGACGCTCTCAGGGACCACCTCCCCGACGGTGGTATTCATGCGAGTCCCTTGCCGTAGACGACGTTCCAGTCGTTCTTCACGCTGACAACGGTCCAACCCAACTCGGCAGCCCTGGTAAAGGCGCGTTCCGCGCCGGCTGTGTATTCGAACTCGCGGGTGTCGTCGTCGTGCTGGATGATGACCGCGAACCGGGCGGACTCGAGCATCTCGATGTCGACATCCGCGTTGCCGCCCGCGATGATCGGAAGCCGGCCGGTCTGCGCGAAGATGTGCTCCGGCTTGCCCGGTCCGATGTCGAGTCCGCCGAGCACCTGTTCACCCCGCACGATGCCGCCATCGACGTAGGTGTACTCGGCGGCGGTACCGATCACGTTCTCTTTATTGATGCCCCACGCTTCTTCGGCGAAGGCGCGCATGAAGTCCCGGCCGCCGCCCGAGCAGACAAAAACCCGGAACTTGTTCGCGGTGAGGTACTCGATGAGTTCCAGCATGGGCTTGTAGATCAAGTCGATGTAGGGAACGCCGAACTTGGGCTGCTTCACCGTCTGGAGCCAGACGCGCACCTCAGCGTCGAATACCTCAGGAGTTGTTCCCGCCCACGACCGGCTGAAGGCGGCGAACAGGGTCGAGATCGCCTCGGGGTCTTGGGTGGCGACGCCGGCCAGGAAGCTCATGTCGTGGGCCAGCAGACCCTTGTACGGCTCGACCTGGGCGAGAGCAGGATTCGCCTTGACCTCTTCGCCCCACTTACGGAACACGAAGTCGAACTGCGGCGGCAGCGGCTGCTCCGACCACAATGTGCCATCGTTGTCGAACGCCGCGATCCGGTCGGCGACCTCGACGAAATCGTCACCCGGCGTGATCGCCCCAGCGACGAAGTCCACAATGGCCTGCTTCGCAGGGCCCTCGTTCCAACTTGGCAACACAGATCCAGCCATAGAGGCACTCCTCAATGCGTCCCGTTGGCCCTCAGACCGAGCCAGCCGACATCATGTCGGCGTGGAAGCGGCCGCGCATCACCCGCCCAGGATGAAAGGTGACCGTTGGGGAAGGTCTTCCGTCAACGATCATGTCAATTGAGTTGCCGCCTGTTTAGAAGTCAGCTGCGAGCCAGCATCACAGTCGCGACGAGGGCTCCGCACGCCGATGGCGTTCCAAACGGAATTCCCGAGGGTATCGAAAGTCAGTCGATAGCTAACGAAGCACTGCGGTCGATTCGATGAATGGGGCTACCCAGCCGAGATTTAACCGCGGATCCTTCAGAGCTGCGACAACCGGCACCAAGGCGAAGCTACGGGTGCGGGAGGGCGCACGCACTATCGCCGGCTTCGTCGCTTCGACGGGACATCATTGCGACGTCAGACGAGACGTCAACCTCGTCGAATTCGTCCGACACGCTTTTGGCAGCCGAGTACAGGGCCTCGCATAGCTCGTCAGCATCCTGTGACGACGCTCCCGCAAGGGCGATCGCGGAGACGCCGGAATCCGAGACAGTCAATTGCTCCAACGCGTTGTAAAAACGGTCGCCATTCTGTTCAGCGATCAGGCGCTCCGCAACGTCTTGCGAGAGGTCTCCGTCAAGAATCACCCGCTGAGATGGCACCACAACAGCGGTCGTGCTTCCAGAGTTCAACGTCGAAGGGACCACCTCGACAATCACAGAGCTGGTCGTAGTTGGGGGCCTGGCTAGAGGCTGGCAGATCGCAGCCGATTCCGCTCGACCCCGAATGGAGGGCAGCGACGTGGCCGAGGGAGCAGGCGCACAGCCGCGCAGGATAGGTTTGAAGGGCGCATGCGCGAGCGTGCGCATGGACGGACAAATAGAAGTAGGAATCGCAAGTGGCTGAAGCAACCGTGACCCCGGGCACCGAAGTGTCCCCGAAAGAGGTCGAAGCCCAGGCCCTCCGCCGGCGCACCTTCGCCGTCATCTCGCACCCCGACGCCGGCAAGTCCACGCTCACCGAGGCGCTGCTGCTGCACGCGCACGCCATCACCACCGCCGGCGCCACGCACGGCAAGGCCGGCCGCCGCGGCACCGTCTCCGACTGGATGACGATGGAGCAGGAGCGCGGTATCTCGATCACCTCCGCCGCCATCCAGTTCGAATACCGCGACAGCGTGATCAACCTGGTCGACACCCCCGGCCACGCCGACTTCTCCGAGGACACCTTCCGGGTGCTCTCCGCGGTGGATGCCGCCGTGATGCTCGTCGACGCCAGCAAGGGCCTCGAGGTGCAGACCATGAAGCTCTTCGAGGTCTGCAAGCAGCGCGGACTGCCCGTGATCACCGTCATCAACAAGTGGGACCGGCCCGGCTCCGCCGCGCTCGACCTGATGGACGAGATCCGCACCCGCACCGGCCTGATCCCCACCCCGCTCACCTGGCCGGTCGGCATCGCGGGCGATTTCCGTGGTGTGATCGAGCGCGACAGCAGCGACTTCATCCGCTTCAACCGTACCGCCGGCGGCGCCACCCGCGCCGACTCCGAGCGCACCACCGCCGAAGAAGCCGCCGCCGCAGAGGGCGACGCCTGGGTCGCCGCCGCCGAGGAATCCGAGCTGCTCGCCGAGGAAGGCCAGAACCACGACGAGGAGTCCTTCCTCGGGGGCATCACCACCCCGGTGCTGTTCTCCGCCGCCGTGCTCAACTTCGGCGTGCAGCACATCCTCGACACCCTGGTGGACTTCGCCCCGCCCGCCGAGGCACGCCTGGACGCCGAGGGCGGCCACCGCCCCGTGACCAGCCCGTTCTCCGGCTTCGTCTTCAAGGTGCAGTCCGGCATGAACTCCTCGCACCGCGACTACGTCGCCTTCGTGCGGGTCTGCTCCGGCCAGTTCCGCCGCGGCATGGTGGTCACCCACTCCGCCACCGGCCGGCCGTTCGCCACCAAGTACGCCCAGCAGCTGTTCGGCAAGGACCGCGAAGTGGCCGAGGAAGCCTGGCCCGGCGACATCGTCGGCCTGGTCAACGCCTCCGCGCTGCGCGTGGGCGACTCGATCCACGAGGGCGCGCCCGCGGTCACCTTCCCGCCGTTGCCGATGTTCGCCCCCGCGCACTTCCGTGCCGTGCGGCCCGCCGACACCAGCAAGCACAAGCAGTTCCGCCGTGGCATCGACCAGCTCGACCACGAGGGCGTCATCCAGGTGATGCGCTCCGACCTCCGCGGCGACCAGGCTCCGGTGCTCGGCGCCGTCGGCCCGATGCAGTTCGAGGTCGTCGAAGAGCGGATGTCGCACGACTTCGGCGCCGCCATCCGCAGCGACGTGCTGCCCTACCAGTTGGCCCGCCGCACCGACAAGGAGAGCGCTCTGATCCTCGGCCACGACCGCCAGGTGGAGGTGCTCCGCCGCAGCGACGGCACGCTGCTTGCCCTGTTCAGCACCCCGTGGCGGCTGCGCAACACCGTGCGCGACCACCCCGAACTGTTGCTCGAAGATCTCGCCGGCGGCGGCCCCGTCGACGAAGTGCGGTACTAGCGCCAATCCGGGACGGCCTCGCCGCCGAACTACACTCGGAACCAGACGAGATCATGGAGTTGCCTACCGGCAGCAGGGGGAGAGTGTCGTGAAGTCTTTCGCATGCGGAGATGTGGTGCCGGGTTGCACCGCGAGCTGGGTCAGTTCCACCGATGACGAGATCCTCGTTCTCGTCGCCCGGCACGCCAGCACGGTGCACGGCCTCGACACCGTCAGCCCCGAGATGGCCCAGAGCATCACGGACCGGATCGTGGTCGTCTCCTGACGACGCCGCTCTCGGCTGCACAGTGGAGCGATTTGCTCGACGCGGTCAGTGCCGGAACCGGCGTCTCCGCCGCGTACCAGCCGATCGTGGATACCGCCCGCGGAACCGTGGTGGGCTACGAGGGCCTGGCCCGATTCGAGATGCCCACCGGGATCAGCGTGGAGGACCTGTTCGCCCAGGCCCGCGCCACGCACCGGTCCGCTGAGGTCGAGGCACGCTGCCTGCGCGTGGTCCTGGCTGACCGCGCCTCGATCCCGGCTAACTGCTTCCTCACCGTGAATGTGTCGCCGCACGTGCTCCGGGAGGACAGGATCCGAGCGGTGTGGCGAGACCATCCCGACCTGCAGGGCGTCTTCGTGGAGCTCACCGAACAGTCCGCCATCGACTCCGCCACGGACCTCGAGCCGGAGCTCGACGGCATCCGTGCGGCCGGCGCCCTCATCGCGGTCGACGACCTCGGCTCTGGCTACGCCGGCCTCAGCCGCCTGCTCGCGCTCAAGCCGGCGATGATCAAACTCGACCGGGAACTCATCCAGGGCATCGACACCGACGAAGCGAAACGGGCGCTGGTGGAGATGATCGGCACCTTCGCCAGCCGCATCGACTCCTGGGTGTTGGCCGAGGGCATAGAAACGGCCGCCGAATACGACACCATCACCGCCCTCGGGGTGCCACTCGCCCAGGGCTACCACCTCGCCCGGCCCGGACCGGCGTGGCCCACCCTGGGCAGGCTGGTGCTGCCGAGTGCACTGCCGGCCGCGCAGCCGAATTCTCCCATCGTGCGCGATCTGCTGGACGTCGTGCCCGCCGTGGAGTCGGTGCCGGCCGCCGCGAGGATCTTCACCGAACACGGGGAGGTGCGCACCGTGGTGCTCATCGACCACCACGGTCGACCCGTCTCGGTTCTGGACAGCGAGAGCGCCCACCTCGGCATCGCGTCCGATGCCGTGCGGGTGAACCTCGACACCCCGGTGCGGGATGCCCTGCTGCGCGCGATCACCCGCGACAGCACGCACCGCTACGACCCGCTGATCGTCACCGACAACGCCGGCCGCTACGCCGGCATCGTGCGACTGGAACGGCTCATCACCACTGCCGTGCGGTGACCATCCGGCGGCCGTGATCACCCGGGAAGTCGGGCGGCTCGCACACTCGGGTACACGGTGGCCGCGTTCGGCGAGAACGAGAACCAGACCGACGAGCCCACGGCGGAATCGAGCTCTGCGGCCAGCTTCGGGCTCACATCGGCCGAGAGGAGAGCGCTGCGCACCCGCACATAATCGCCCCTGGGCTCGAGGTCGATCATCTCGGCGCGCACGCTGGTGAGCGCTGGGTCGGCCGGAGCCTCGACGGCGACCGACACGGCGGCCGGGCGCACCGCGAGTGAGATCGGCGCGCCGTCGGCAGCTTCGGTGCCGAGCAACCGGGTGTCGACGGAAATCGTGGCCGCCGGCTCGGCCACCTCGAGGGTGTCGCCCCTGCGGATGCCGGTGAGCAGGTTCACGCCGGCCAGGCCGGCCGCGAAGGCGCTCCGGGGACGGTCGAAGACCTCGGCGGGGGTGCCCTCATCGACGACTCTGCCCTCTTCGACGATCACCACCCGGTCGGCGAGGGTATAGGCGTCGAGCACATCGTGGGTCACGATCACCGCACTGCGACCGGCCAGCACCCGCCGCAGCATCCGCCGCATCGCCGGCGCCACCGAGACATCCAGGGCGGCCATCGGTTCGTCCAGCAGCAGCAGACCGGGGTCGGATGCGAGCGCCCGCGCCACCGCGATGCGCTGGGCCTGCCCGCCGGAGAGCTCGGCCGGGCGGCGTGGCGCGAGCGGCTCCGCATCCACTTCGCGCAGCCAGTGCAGCGCGGTCTCGCGCGCCTGCTTCGCCGGGATGCCGGCGCTGCGCGGCCCGAAAGCGACGTTCTCGAGCACGGTCAGGTGCGGGAAGAGCAGGGCCTCCTGGGCGAGGAGGGAGACACCGCGCCGGTGCGGCGGCCGCCAGACCGTGGCGGTTCGCCCCGAAGCCGGAATGTCGAACAGCACGCTGCCATTCAACTCGCAGTGTCCGTGATCGGGCCGGAGCAGCCCCGCGATCGCGGTGAGCAGGGTGGACTTGCCTGCCCCGTTGGGTCCGAGAATGGCGACGGTCTCGCCGGCCGCAACGTCGAGGCGCAGGTCCACGTCGCGCTCGGCGACCCGCATGCTGAGGGAGAAGGTCACGAGGTGACCCCCGGGCGCCGCCGCGAGGTTCCGCCGGTGCGGTGGGCGAGGCTCACGATCACGACGGCGACGACCACGAGCACCAACGACAGGGCCACGGCGGTGTCGGGGTCGGTCTCGCGCTGCAGGTAGATCTCCAGCGGCAGGGTGCGCGTGGTGCCCTGCAGGCTGCCCGCGAAGGTAAGGGTGGCCCCGAACTCACCCAGCGCCCTGGCGAACGACAGCACAGCGCCCGACACCACAGCCGGCAGCACCAGGGGCAGGGTGATTCGGCGCAACACCGTGGTGGGGCTGGCGCCGAGGGTGGCGCCGATCGCCTCGTACCGGCTGCCCACCGTGCGCAGGGCGCCCTCCAGGCTGAGCACCAGGAACGGCAGGGCGACGAAAGTCTGGGCGATCACGACGGCCGTGGTGGAGAAGGCGATGGTGATGCCGAAGGCCTCAAAGGTCTGCCCGAGCAGCCCGCGCCGGCCGAAGGTGTAGAGCAGGGCGATGCCGCCGACCACCGGGGGCAGCACCAGCGGCAGCAGCACCAGGGACCGGAGGACCTTCTGGCCCCAGAAATCGGTGCGGGCCAGAACCAGCGCCATCGGCACCCCGAACACCACACACAGCGCCGTGGCCGCGAGCGACGTCCGCAGGCTGAGTAGCAGGGCGGCGACCGACGACTCCGACGTGATCAGCGGCACGAACTCGGCCCAGTTCACCCGCAGCACCATTGCCGCCAACGGCAACAGCACAAAGGCGGCGCCGATGGCGGCCAGGGCGATCACCCAGCGGGGCACACCCGAGTAGCCGGCCGACAGTGCTCTCATGCGATTAGGGCGCCCCGAAGCCCGCGGCCTGGAGCACGTCTTCGCCGGCGCTGCTGGCGATGTAGTCGACGAAAGCCTGGGCCACAGCGGCGGATGCCGAATCCTTCAGCGCCACGATCGGGTAGGTGTTCACGGCCTCGGCGGATTCGTCGAATTCGATGCCCTCGACCGCGTCGCCGGCGGCGGTGACGTCGGTGACGTAGACGAGGCCCGCATCCGCTTCATCCGAGGTGACCTTGCCGAGCACGTCGGTGACCGACGATTCTTCGCTCACCGGTGAGAGCGTGATGCCGGCGGCCGTTTCCACGGCCACCGTCGCCGAGCCGCAAGGTACCTCGGGGGCGCAGACGACGAGCTTCACGTCGGGGCCGGCCAGGCTGGCGAAGTCGGTGATGCCCGCGGGGTTGCCCGGCGGCACGGCGATCTCGAGCACATTGGTCGCGAAGTCGACCGGCTCGCCGTCAGCGAGGCCGGCATCCGTGAGCTTGGTCATGTTCTTGGTGTCGGCCGAAGCGAATACATCGGCCGGGGCGCCCTCAACGATCTGGGTGACGAGGTCCGATGACCCGGCGAAGTTCAGGGCCACGGTGGTGCCGGGGTTCTCGGCCTCGAAGGAGGCAGCCAGCTCGGTGAACGTGGCCTTGAGGGACGCGGCGGCGAAGACCGTGATGTCGCCGTCGAGGGCGGCCGCCGAGGAGGTGGGGGTGGATGCGGCCGGCGTCGCCTGGGCGCATCCGGCCAGCGCGAAGATCACCAGGCCGGCCGCGGCGAGGAGGGGGCGGGTGCGGGGCGTGCGCGTCATCGTCAGACCTTTCCGAGCGGGGTTTCGACCATCACCGTGGTGGCTTTGACCAGGGCGATGGCAACGGAGCCCAGTTCGAGGCCGAGTTCGCGCACGGCTTCGCTGCTCATCAGGGACACCACCCGGTGGGGGCCGCACTGGATCTCGACCTGGGCCATGACGGTGTCCATGGTGATGCCGATCACGAGGCCCACGAACCGGTTGCGAGCGGAGCGCCCGATGCCGGACGGATCGTCGGGCAACACCGCGTTCTTGCGGGCCAGCTGCGCCAGCGCCAGGCCGTCCACGACGGTGCGGGAGGAGGCGTCCTTGGAACTGGGGAGCATTCCGTTGTCGATCCAGCGGCGCACGGTGTCGTCACTGACGCTCAGGAACGCTGCCGCGTCCTTTATCCGTATTTGAGGCATGGAAGAAACTCTATTACCGATCTCGCGGAGTCGGCCATCCCTTGTGTCCGCATTCGCGAATTGGGAATCGGCAAGTCAAGTGCTTACTTTGCGTAAGCATCGAATTCGACCTACCCTGTAGCCATGACGACAGCGTTCGGCCCGCCCGGGCAGTCGACCGGACTCGACCCTCAGGGCACCTCGCGAGAGGTGCTCGAGCACTCCACCGGCCGCTGGGGCGCCCTGACCCTCGTGGCGCTGGTCGACGGGCCGTTGCGGTTCGCCGAGCTGGGCCGGGCCGTGCGCGGCATCTCCGACCGGATGCTGGCCCAGACGCTGCAGCGACTCGAGGCGCACGGCCTGATCTCCCGCACGCCGCACCCGACGGTGCCGCTGCGGGTGGACTATGCGCTCACCGACCTCGGTCGCCCCATCGCCCGGAGCGTGCGCGACCTGATCGACACCATTCATGCTCAACTACCCGGCATCATCGCGCACCACCAGGACCGCCCGGTACCACCAGCCCAAGGAGAATCTCTGTGACCATCACCACGCTCGACAGCACGACGGCCCTGATCGTGATCGACCTGCAGGCAGGCACCCTCGGCGGCCCCACCGCCCATCCGGCCGGGGAGATCGTTGCCCGCGCCGCCGAGCTGCTCGCCGCCTTCCGCGCGCAGGGACGCCTCGTCGTGCTCGCGAACGTCGACGGCACCCCGGCCGGTCGCACCCAGTACGGCGAGGGCGCGCGCGAGTTCCCGGCAGCCTTCAGCGCCCTCGTGCCCGAACTCGGTCAGCAGCCCGGCGATGTCACCCTCACCCGTGCCACCTGGAGCGCCTTCGCCGGCACCGACCTGGACGCCATCCTCACCGAGCGCGGCATCACCCAGATCGTGCTCGCGGGCATCGCCACCAGCTTCGGGGTCGAGTCCACCGCCAGGGACGCCTACGACCGCGGCTACAGCGTGGCGCTTGCGATCGACGCGATCACCGACCGCAGCGCGGATGCCCACGACGCCAGTGTCGCCCGGGTCTTCCCGGCCCTGGGCCAGACCGGGTCGGCGGCCGAGGTCATCGCGCTGCTCGGTTGACCCGTTTGGTCGCCCTGGGTGGCGGATGAGTGTGCGCCGACTTGCCGCAAACATCCCCATGGGGGTGGCTGAAGGGGGTCTTTGGGCGAAGTCGGGGTGGCTGAGCGGGCTGCGGGGCGGGCCGGGTGCGCGGGGGCGGCAGGCGCATCCGCTAGTCGAGAAGCGGCGTGACCCCGGCCTGCAGAGAGTCGATCTCGTGGCGCACGTCGCCGGCACTGCTCGGCAGGATCTGCCGTGCCAGCACGGCATCGGTCAGGGCGGCCCGCTGAAGGTCGAAGTACTCGCCGCTGGTGCTGTCGGCGCGTCCGGTCACCGCGGCGGCGGCCACCGTTCGGGCCTCCGTCCGGCCCTCCTCGATCTCGGCGTCCTCTGCGGTCGTGTCGATCTTGAGCGTCTTGGCCAGCCACGGCAGGGTCGAGCCCTGCAGCAACAGGGTGCCGATGGCCACGATGAACGCCACCGTCTGGATGATGGTGCGGCCGGGGAACGGCGCCCCAGAGGCGATGGTGAGCGGGATGCCACCGGCGGCGGCCAGCGTGATGATGCCGCGCATGCCGGTCCAGGAGACGAGCAGGCTCTCAGGGGCGCTGAGCACGGTGACGTGGCCGCGATCGCGCCCGCCCTGCCGGCCGAGCGGCCCGGGGCGGCCATTACGGCCGCCGACCCGCCGGCCCGGGTTGTCCGGCCCGTCCGATCGGCCCTCGAGGGGGCGGCCCGGCCCGCCGCGGCGGCGTTGCCGGCGTCGGGCGGTGGGGTCGAGGGTGGCGGCCATCCGCTTCGCGTAGATCAGCAGGGCGAGTTGGGCGCGGCTGTAGCTGAAGTAGACCCAGGCGAACCGGCAGAGAATGACCGCCAGGAGCACGATCAGGCCCAGGCCGATGGTGGACCAGGTGGGCGTGCTCGACTCGGCGAGGTCTTCGAGCACAAATCTGAACTGCAGCCCCATGTAGGCGAAGACGAATGCCTCGAGGATGAGGTCCACGACCGGCCAGAGTGCGGCCTCCTGCAGCCGGGTGCGGTATGTGGTGGACGGCACGGCGGATACCCGGGTGTGGAAATGCGACATGCTCACCGTGAAACCGGCCGCGACGACGGCGATGATGCCCGAGGCGTGCAGTTGTTCGGCGGCGAAGTAGGCCAGGAACGGCACCAGGAGGTTGAGGCCGCTCTCGATGGTGGGATTGCCCACCTTGCTGCGAACGGCGATGACGACCCTGCCGATGACCACACCGAGGACCAGCCCGATCAGGGCTTCCCAGCCGAAGAGCAGGAACGGGTTCTCGATGAACTCGCTGTCGCCGGTGACGGCGGCCACCGCCACCGCGAACAGGGTGAGGGCGGCCGCGTCGTTGACGAGGCTCTCCCCGGTGAGGATCGAGATCGTGCGCCGGGGCAGGCCGATCTCCCGGCCGTGGCTCACCGTGGTGACCGAGTCAGGCGGAGAGACCACGGCGGCGAGCACGAGCGCGCCGGCCAGCCCCAGCTCGGGGGCGATCCACGAGGTGAGGAAGCCGACCACCACGGTGGTGAAGACCACCAGACCCACGCCGAGGCCGAGGATGCTGCGCAGGTTCTTGACGAACGCGAAGAAGGAGAAGTTGAGCGTGGCCGAGTAGAGCAGCGGCGGGATCACGACCCCGAGGATCAGCTCGGGGTCGAGGTCCAGCCGGGGCAGGCCGGGGATGAACGAGATCGCCGCCGCCAGCGTGACCGTGACGATGCCGGCCTGCAGCCCGCGCAAGTGGGCGAAGGCGGCAATGATCAACGCGCCGGTCATCACGAGGAGCAGCTGGACGTCCATGGTGCCTGCCTTTGTCGAAATCGGTGTCGTGCCAGTCTTCCCTATCGGGATGCTCAGGCCTTGCGCATGTAGGCGCGCACGGTGAGCGGGGCGAAGATCAGTACCATCACGGCGGCGCCGACGAGGGCGAGGACCACATCGATGCCGACGGTTCCGGTGTCGGCCAGTCCGCGCACCGCGGTGATCAGGTGCGAGATCGGGTTCAGGCTCACCAGCGGCTGCAGCCAGCCGGGCAGGGTGTCGATGGGCACGAACGCATTGGAGAGGAAGGTGAGCGGGAACAGGACGCTCATCGAGATGCCCTGCACGCTCGAAGCGCTGCGGGCGATCACACCGAAGAACGCGAAGATCCAGCTGATCGACCAGGCGCAGGCGATGACCAGCAGCGAGGCGAGCACGACGTAGCCGAGACCGGCTTCGGGCCAGTAGCCCAGGGCGTACCCGACGATCCAGGTGATGGTGGTCGCGATCGCGTAGCGCACGGTGTCGGCCAGAAGCGCTCCCACCAGTGGGGAGATGCGGGCGATGGGCAGCGATTTGAACCTGTCGAAGACGCCCTTGTCCATGTCTTCGCGCAGCTGCACGCCAGTGACGACGGAGGTGGTGAGCACGGTCTGCACCAGGATGCCGGGAATGAGCAGCGGCAGGTAGCTGGCCATGTCGCCGGAGATGGCGCCGCCGAACAGCACGGTGAACATCACCGTGAACAGGATGGGCTGCACGGTCACGTCGACGAGTTGCTCCGGCGTCCGTTTGATCTTGAGCAGCCCGCGGTAGGCCATGGTGAGCGAGTTGCTCACGGTCTGGCGGATGCTGTTGCGGTTTTTCAGGGGCCGGTCGAGGCCGGGGGTGATGCTTGAGGTGCTGACAGTGGAGATGCTCATGCGGCGGCGCTCACTTCGTGGTCGGGGGTGGTCGAGGTGGTCGAGGCCGCGTCATCGACGCCGCGCCCGGTGATGGTGAGGAAGACCTCGTCGAGGGTGGGCTTCTGAACGCTCATCTCGGTGAGGTGCACGCCGGCGTCGCGCAGGGTGAGGAGCAGGTCGGTGACCCTGTCGACATCCGTCATCGGCACGGTGATGCGCCCGGCCTGCGGTGCCGCGGTGCCCGGGTGGCCGAGCACGGACTGGATGGCGCGGAGAGCGTCGCTGGTGTCTGCCGGGTTTTCCAGACGCAGCTGAAGGGATGCTGTGCCCACCGAGGCCTTGAGCTCATCGGCGGTGCCCTCGGCGACGACCCGGCCACGGTCGATCACGGCGATGCGGTCGGCGAGCTGGTCGGCCTCGTCGAGCATCTGGGTCGTGAGCAGCACGGTCGACCCGTTGGCGACCAGCCGGCGCACGGTCTCCCACATCTGGGTGCGGGTGCGCGGGTCGAGCCCGGTGGTGGGTTCGTCGAGGAAGATCAGCGGTGGCTGGGCGATGAGGCTGGCGGCGAGGTCGAGCCTGCGGCGCATGCCGCCGGAGAACCGTTTGAGTGGCCGGCGGGCCGCCTCGGTGAGGTTGAATTCCTCGAGCAGCGCGGTGGCCTTGGCGGCGGCTTCCCGACGGTTCAGCCCGAGCAGGCGGCCGAAGATCACCAGGTTCTCGGTGGCACTGAGGCTTTCGTCGACCGAGGCGAACTGCGCGGTCACGCCGATGAGTTGGCGCACGATCTGCGCTTCCTTCACCACGTCGTGGCCGAAGATGCGGGCCTCGCCGCCGTCGGGGCGCAGCAGGGTGGCGAGCATGCTGATGGTGGTGGACTTGCCGGCGCCGTTGGGGCCGAGCACGCCGTAGACGGTGCCGGTGCGCACACGGAGGTCGACACCGTCGACGGCGCGATTGGCGCCGAAGGTCTTGACGAGGCCGGTGGCTTCGATGGCCCAGTCGGTGCGGGGCCTGGCGGGGGAGGGGGTGGTCATGGGGATTCCTTTCGGGAGTGGTGGGGAGGGGCGACGCGGCCGGTCTGCGGGCGCGACGAATAGCCCGGCGACAGGGGTGTCTGTCGGCGGTGGCGGGCGCGGCCGGCCGGCCGCGCGGGTTAGGCCTGGCTCAGCCGGGTGATCAGCGCGGCCCGGTCAATGCCGGCCAGGTCGAGAGCCCTGGGCACCGTGCCGAGCTCGGTGCGCAAGATCGCGACGAACATGTCTTGGTCGGTCATGCGGTGACGGGGGCCGCGGTTGGCCGTGCGGGCCTCCGTCATCAGGGTGCGGATTGAGGCTCCCCAGGTGGGGCGTTGGCGGGTGCGCGGCGTGGACTGCAGGCGGCTGGCGTCGATCGCCGTGATGCCGGCGGACTTGAGACTGTGCACCCGTTCGGCGCGCAGCGCCTCCAGGAGCCCGTCGTGGTCGAGCCCGCCGTCAGCGGCGATGCGGGCCGCGGGGCTGCGGGGTTCCGAGAGCAATGCGAGCAGCACGTGCTCACCCTCCACGGCGCCCGACCCATTGCGGGTGGCTTCGTCGATGGCCCTGTTCATGAGTTCGCGCATGCCGACCGGCAGGGTGTCCTCATCCATTTCGTCTCCTCAATTCGATGCCGGCGTCGATGAGCCGACGCAAGTGTTTTTTGTGTACGGCCTGGCGGGACACGCCCAGGGCCTGGGCGACTTCGGTCCACGACCAGCCCTCCCGCATGGCGCGCTCGACTTCGGCGTCTTCCATGCGGTCGGCGAGTTCACGCAGGGCGACCACGGCGGCGAGGCCATCGGCCGGGCCTCCGGTGGGTGGTGGTGTAATCGGTGGCATATAAGCAACTTAGGTTGCTTCACCCGATTAGTCAACTTAAGTTGCTTATTTTCTTGTGGCGGCCCTGGAGATGTCCACCTCTGGCATGCCATGCTGTCGGCATGGAGCGTGTACTGGGAATCGGTGGGTACTTTCTGCGGGCCGCGGACCCGGCGACGTTGATCGCCTGGTACCGGGACTGCCTGGGCCTGGACGCCGGCGGCGAGCTGTGGGAGTCGGAGGCCGGGCCGACGGTGTTCGCGCCGTTCGAGTCGGAGACGGACTATTTCGGCTCGCGCACCCAGCAGACCATGCTCAACTTCCGGGTGCGTGACCTGGACGCCATGGTGGCCCAGTTGCGCGCCGCCGGGGCGGACGTGGCGAACGAGACAGAGGACATGCCCGGCATCGGCCGGTTCGCCTGGGTGACCGACCCTGAGGGCAACCGCATCGAGCTGTGGCAGCCCGCCTGATCCGGCTTCCCTGCTCAGGTGTTCGCGCCGCGGGCATCCACGGGCCAGCGCCCGATGACGGCGCCGTCACGCACGACCGTGTATTCGTCGGCCAGGTTGACGGCGATGCAGACATGGTTGGGCACGACGGTGATCCGGCTGCCGGCGGGCAGGTCCACCTGGGTGATCGTGGCGTGGTGTTCCGACAGCGCGGTGATGCGCGCATCCGGATGGTCGAGCAGGCGGCCGAAGCCGGTCGAGAACGATCCGCGGTCAACGCCGAGCACCTTGCTGCCGGCATCGGTGATGAGGTGATCGCGCCGTTGCGAGACCACCGTGGCGTGCACGGTGAGCGCGATGTCGTCGGGGCCGGACATGCCGAGCTCCCACTGTTGGGCGTCGCGAAACACGTACACGCCGGGTCGCAGCTCGGTGAGCACGCCGGCATCGGCGAATTCGGCGGATGGCGTCGAGCCGCCGCTCACAATGCGCGCGGTCACGCCGGCCGCGGCCAGAGCGGCGACCGCTGAGGCCAGCTCGCGGCCCTCGTCGCCCGCGGCCGACCGGCGTCCCTCCGGCGAATAGCTGTGGCCGGGAAAGGTGAACACCCCGGCCACATCGAGGCCGACGCTCACCGCAGCGGCCGCGACGGTGCCCGCCTGGTCGGCCTCGACGCCGCTGCGATGGTGCCCGGAGTCCACCTCGACGAGCACCGCAAGCCGGTGCAGGAGCCCGGCGGCGGCCTGGGCGGCACGCTCCGCACCCTCGATCGAGTCGACCCCGATCAGCAGCGGATCGGCCCCGTGCTGGTGGGCTTCGAGCAAGCGCCGCAGCCGGGCGGTCTTGTCGGCGTCGAGCCAGAGCGGGTAGGCGATGAAGATGTCGGTGAACCCGGCGGCGGCGAAGATCTCGGCCTCGGAGATCGTGGCCACCGTGATGCCCGCGGCACCGGCGGCGACCTGCCGACGGGCGATCTCCACCGACTTGTGCGTCTTCACGTGTGGTCGCAGGGCGAGTCCGCGCTCGGCCGCGAAGGCGGCCATCGTGGCGATGTTGCGATCCAGCCGCGTCTCGTCGAGAACGAGCGACGGGGTGGGCAGGTCTGCGAGACGGTCGGGTTCGCGGGCGGTCATGCCCTCAGTCTTGCAGTCGGCCTGGCACGCCGACTTGACACCACGATTCAGCAAAAATGACACCATTTGGCGTTGACGTGACACCACTGTGGTGTCATGATGATGATATGGAACTTGGACAGTACGTGACCGACCTGCAGCGTCAGCTGGTGGATGCCGCCGAGAACGGCACCGACGACACCCGCGCCGCCGCCGAGCGGCTGGCCGCCGGCCTGGATTCTGCGACCCGGCTCGTGCTGCTCGACGTCTTGTCTGCCGCGGCCGGCGAGATCACCCGCGACCTCGCACCGGGATCGGTCGACCTGCGACTGCGCGGGCGCGAGATCGAATTCGTGGTCACCCTGCCCAACACCGAGCCGGACACCGACGAACGGCCCGCCGCATCCGTCGATCTCGACGACGCGAGCACCTCGCGTACCACCCTTCGCTTGCCGGATGCCCTCAAAGCGCGGGTGGACGACGCGGCCGCCGCCGACGGACTCTCGGTGAACACCTGGCTGGTGCGCGCGGTCGCCGCCGCCCTGCAGCCCAAACAGAGACGGTCGGCGCAGCGCACGCTCCGTACCGGCGACAACTTCGCAGGCTGGGCGCGCTAAGGCACCCATCCCGGCACCACCGGCCCCGCGCACCCGCAGGGCTGACCGAACGAGCCCACAGAAAGGGAAGCGTCAGCATGCCTACTTACCCCACCCCCGCCCCCATCGACCTGGCCATCAACCTGCCGGTCGGTGCCATCGACGTCATCGCCAGTGACCGGGCCGACACCGTCGTGACTGTCTTACCGACCAACCCGGCGAAGCCCGTCGACCGCCGCGGCGCCGAGGAGACCAGAGTCGAGTTCGACGGCCGGCGGCTCACCATCACCGGACCGAAGCCGCGCTTCAGCTGGATCGGGCCGACCGAGTCGGTGGATGTGACCATTGAGCTGCCGACGGGCTCGCGGCTCACCGCCGAGATCGCCGCCGGCAGCATGCGCTCCCTCGGCGCCCTCGGCGCCACCCGTATCAAGAGCTCGACCGGCCCCGTCGAGGTCGACGCCACAGGCGACCTCTGGCTGCGGGCCGGCCACGGCAACGTGACCCTGGGCACGGCCGACGGCTCGATCGAGATCACAGCCGACCACGGTCAGATCCGGGTCGGCACCGTGACCGGAGACTCGATCCTCAAGGCCTCGCACGGCAGCATCCAGGTCGGCGAATCCGGCGGTGACCTCGACGCCAAGCTGTCCTACGGCGACCTCGAGATCACCACGGCCCTCGCCTCCGTCTCAGCCAAGACCGCGTACGGCAGCATGCAACTGCGTGACGTCTCGAGCGGCTCCATCCAGGTCGAGAGCGGTTTCGGACAGGTCACCATCGGGGTGCGGCAAGGCGTGCCCGCCTGGCTCGACCTGGCCTCGAAAGACGGCCACGTGCGCAACCAGCTCGGCGCCGACAGCGCCCCTGACCCGTCCGAACAGACCGTCGTCGTGCGCGCCCGCACCCAGTGGGGCGACATCACCGTGCAGCGCGCGCACTGACACCTCCCGCACTGACACCTCCCGCACCATCCAGTCATCCACCAGAAGGGAACGGCGAACATGAACACCCCAGCGATCCAACTCCACGGGCTGCGCAAGTCCTACGGCTCCACACTCGTGCTCGACGGCATCGACCTCTCCGTGAGCGCGGGCACCGTCACGGCGCTGCTCGGGCCGAACGGCGCCGGCAAGACCACAACCGTACACATCCTGTCCACGCTCCTGCGGCCAGACGGCGGCACCGCACTCGTGAACGGATGCGATGTCGTGCGCGACCACGACGACGTGCGCGCCGCCATCGGCCTCACCGGCCAGTTCTCCGCCGTCGACGGCCTGCTCTCGGGCGAGGAGAACCTGCTGCTGATGGCCCGGCTGCGCCACTTCGCGCCGAAGCGCGCCAAGGCGCGCACGGCCGAGCTGCTCGAGCAGTTCGACCTCGTCGAAGCGGCCCGCAAGCCCCTCGCCACCTACTCCGGCGGCATGCGCCGCCGCCTCGACCTCGCGATGACCCTGGTCGCCACCCCGAGCGTGATCTTCCTCGACGAGCCCACTACGGGCCTGGATCCGCGCAGCCGCCACACGATGTGGGACATCGTGCGTGGCCTGGTCGCAGACGGCAGCACCGTGCTGCTCACCACACAACACCTCGAGGAGGCGGACCGGCTCGCCGACCGCATCGCCGTGCTCGACGGTGGCCGGATCGTGGCCGAGGGCACCCCCGACGAGCTCAAGCGGCTCGTGCCCGGTGGCCACATCCGGCTTCGCTTTCGCGATGCCGCGGCGCTCGACTCCGCGGCCCGCCTGCTCGACGAGTCAGCGCGCGACAACGCCGCCCTCGAGCTCACCGTGCCCAGCGGCGGCGGCGTCGGAACGCTGCGCGCCGTACTCGATCGCCTTGATGCGGCCAACCTCGAGATCGACGATCTCAGCATCCACACCCCGGACCTCGATGACGTGTTCTTCGCCCTGACCGGCGTGACGGAGCCATCCGGCCCGACCGACACGAAAGGATCCCCGTCATGACCACCATCGCCCCCCAGCGCCAGAGTGTGCCGGTTGCCCGCCGTCAGTCGCACGTCCTGGCCGACTCGATCACCATGCTGCGCCGCAATCTGCTGCACATGGTGCGCTATCCGGGCCTGTCGATGTTCACCATCGTGGGACCGGTGGTTGCCCTGCTGCTGTTCGTGTACGTCTTCGGCGGCACCCTCGGTGCCGGGCTGCCCGGTGTGGACCCGGCGGCCGGACGGAACGCCTACCTCGCCTACGTCATGCCCGGCATCCTGGCCATCACCATCGCGGGCACCGCCGGCGGCACGGCGACCACGGTCTCGATGGACATGACCGAGGGCATCACCGCCCGGTTCCGCACCATGGCCATCTCCCGCACGGCGGTGCTGGCCGGGCACGTGATCGGCAACACCATCCAGGCGATCATCGCGGTCGTCCTCGTTCTCGCGGTAGGCCTGTTGATCGGCTTCCGTCCCACCGCCGGCCCGATCCAGTGGCTCGCCTTCGCCGGGTTGATCGTTTTCATCTCCTATTCGATCAGTTGGCTGGCGGTGGGCATGGGCATGCAATCGAAATCGGTTGAGACGGCGAGCAACCTGCCGCTCTTGCTCACCCTCCTGCCGCTGCTCGGCAGTGGATTCGTGCCGACCGACTCGATGCCGCAGTGGATGCAGTGGTTTGCGGACTACCAGCCGTTCACCCCGTTCATCGAAACTATCCGGGGGCTGCTGCTCGGTACCCCGCTCGGCTGGAGCCCGGTGTTCGCGATCGCCTGGTGCATCGTGATCGCGGTGGGTGGGTTTGTCTGGTCGATGGCCCTGTACGAGCGCAAATCGGTGCGCTGAGCCCACCGGCACAGACGGTGCCTCAGAGCGCGGCGGCCTTCGCGAGGAGGACGCCGCGCTCCCGCGTGTTCGCGGTGAGACCCGCGGCCGTGACGAACTCCGAGCGCGCCTCCTCGGCGCGGCCGAGCCGCGCCAGCAGCTCACCCCGCACGCTGGGCAGCAACGGCGAGCCGCGCAGGGCGCCGTCGGCGGCCAGGCCCTCCACGATGCGCAGGGCGGATGCCGGCCCGGTCGCCATCGACACCGCGACGGCCCGGTTGAGGTCGACGACCGGGTTCGGCGCGAGGCGGCCGAGGGCCTCGTAGAGCAGCACGATCCGGGCCCAGTCGGTGTCGTCGATGGTCGGGGCGATGGCGTGGCACTCGGCGATCGCGGCCTGCAGCGCGTAGCTGCCCCGACCGCGGCCCAGCGCATCCGCCCGCGCGAGGGCCGCCCGGCCACGACCGATCTGCGCGCGATCCCAGCGGGCGCGGTCCTGGTCGGCCAGCAGGATGGGGGTGCCATCCGGGCGCACGCGGGCGGCGAACCTGGATGCCTGCAGCTCCATCAGGGCCACGAGCGCGTGCACCTCCGGCTCCCGCGGGGTGAGACCGGCCAGCACCCGGCCCAGCCGGAGCGCCTCATTCGCGAGATCGGTGCGCATCCAGGTGTCGCCGGATGTGGCCGCGTAGCCCTCGGTGAAGATGAGGTAGACCACGCCGAGCACCGAGCCGATCCGGGCCCGCCACTCGCTCGGGTCCGGCACCTCGAACGGCACCTTCGCGGCGGTAAGGGTCTTCTTGGCCCGCACGATGCGCTGCTGGATGGTGGCGACCGGCACCAGGAACAACCGCGCGATCTCCTCGGTGCTGAGGCCGCCGATCATGCGCAGCGTCAACGCCACCTGGGCTTCGCGGGCGATGACGGGGTGGCAGGCGATGAAGACCAGGCGCAGCACATCGTCGTCGATCGGCTGCCAGGCAGCCGGATCCACGCTCGGGCTCGCCGCCAGGTCGTGGGCGATCGCCTGGTACCTGTCATCGAGGCGCTCGCGCCGCCGCCAGGTGTCGATCGCCTTGCGCTTGGCCACGGCCGTGAGCCAGGCACCCGGGTTCTCGGGGATGCCGGACTCCGGCCACTGCCGGAGCGCGTCCACGACGGCCTCCTGGGCGAGGTCCTCGGCCAGAGCCACGTCGCCGGTCATCTTGGCGAGCGTGGCGACGATCCGGGCGCTCTCGATGCGCCAGACCGCCTCAACGGTCCTCCGCACGTCGGCCATGGCCCCGGCCCGCCCGCCGTGGCCGCGCTAGACCTGGCCGCTCTCCGCGCGCCAGGTCTCCTGCTGCTGCAGAACCGGGTTGTCGGCGAACTCGCCGAAGTCGCTCATCTCGGTGACCCGGCGCACCTCGAGCTTCGACCCGGGGCCGAGCGGGCAGCGGCTGGCCCACTCCACCGCCTCCTCCTTCGAGGCGACCTGGATCATCCAGAAGCCGCTGAAGAGCTCGTGGGTTTCGCCGTAGGGGCCGTCGGTCACGATGGGGGTCTCCGCGGAGAAGTCCACAACGAAGTTGTCGGCCATCGAGTCGGCGAGGCCGTCACCGGCGAGCATCACGCCGGCCTTCAACAGGGCCTCGTTGTATGCGCCCATCTTCTCGATGATCTCGGTGAAGTCCGCCTTCTCGTAGTCCTGGCGGGCGGCGTCTGTTGCTCGCATGATCAGCATGTACTTCATCGGATTCTCCTCACTCCTGGGGCGCCGGATGCGTCCCCTCACTATCGCGTCGAACGGGGCCTCGTCTGATCGACAATCTCGTGAAAGAAATTCAAGCAGATTCCGGCTGCGCCCACCGCTGTTACTCAGATGAGGTCGTCGGTGAGGTGGTTGGGCGTGCCGAATCGGTGCGCGGTGATGGCCACGGCCTGCTCGCGCAGGAACGGCAGCAGGTCGATCCGCCCGGACTCCGTGGCCGGATTGGCGTAGATCGCGAGGTCGGGCCGCCCGCCGGTGACGGCCGTGATGGCCGTGACGGCGGTGGCGCTCGCGCCGAGCAACCGCAGCCGGCCGCCGCCGACGTCGACCACCCGCCGGTTCCAGGCCTCGTCGTCTTCCACGGCGACCTCGTCGGCGATCGCGCCGATGGCGGACGCCAACCTGGCCGTGAGAGGCGTGCTGCTCGAGACCGTGATGTGCGTGCCGGTGAGCGCGGCTGCTGCGACAGTGCGGGCCAACGCGCCGACCGTGCCGCCGGCGGCGAGGCGCACCAGCATCGGCTTGTCCACGGGCAGGTAGCGGAACACATTGCGCTCGATACTCAGTCGCGAGACGTCGTCCGCGCATCCGAACCTGGCGGCCCAGGCGGCCGCGTCGCTGCGGGCGGCGCGCTCGATACTGGCGGCGTTGGCGGCGGGCAGCTCCGCACGGGCCGCGGCGAGCAGCCGGGCGACGCGCGGGTCGGTGACGTCCGCGCCCGTCTCGGCCGTGGCCGGTGACCAGGAGCCCAAGCCGATGAGGTAGTTCGGACCGCCGGCCTTGGTTCCGGGGCCCACAGCGGACTTCTTCCAACCGCCGAAGGGCTGGCGGCGCACGATGGCACCGGTGATGCCCCGGTTCACATAGAGGTTGCCCGCCTGGATGCTGCCGAGCCACTGGCCGATCTCGCCCGGGTCGAGGGAGTGCAGGCCCGAGGTGAGCCCGTAGTCGACGTCGTTGACGATCGCGATCGCCTCGGTGAGGGTGGCGGCGGTCATGATGCCCAGGATCGGGCCGAAGTACTCGGTGCGGTGGCAGTCGGAGCCGCGGGTGACCCCGTCGCGCACGCCCGGCGTCCACGAGCGGCCGGTGTCGTCGAGCCGACGCGGCTGCAGCAGCCACCGTTCGCCGGCACCCAGGGTGGTGAGGCCGGCGAGGAGCTTGCCGGCGGCCGGTTCGATGATCGGGCCCATCTGGGTGGCCGGGTCCTCCGGGTAGCCGACCGTGAGCGAGGAGACCGCGTCGAGCAGCTGGGTGCGGAACCGGGTCGAGGTTGCGACCGACCCGACCAGAACCACGAGGGAAGCCGCAGAGCACTTCTGCCCGGCGTGACCGAACGCCGAGGAGACCACGTCCTTGACCGCGAGGTCGAGGTCGGCCGACGGCGTCACGATGATCGCGTTCTTACCGCTGGTCTCGGCGAGCAACGGCAGGTCGGGCCGGAAGGAGCGGAACAGCTCGGCAGTCTCGTAGGCGCCGGTGAGGATCACCCTGTCGACCTGCGGGTGCGCCACGAGCCGGGCGCCGAGGTCGTCTTCGTCCAGCTGGATGAAGCGCAGCACATCGGCGGGCACCCCGGCCGCCCAGATGGCCTCTGCGATGATCGCACCGCAGCGGGCGGTGAGCGCGGCCGGCTTGAGGATCACGCTCGACCCGGCGGCGAGGGCGGCGAGCGCGCCGCCGGCGGGGATGGCAACGGGAAAGTTCCACGGCGGGGTGATCAGGGTGAGCGCGGCCGGGGTGAAGGTGGCGCCATCCACGTCGTCGAGTTCGCGGGCAAGGTCGGCGTAGTAGTGCGCGAAGTCCACGGCCTCCGAGACCTCGGGGTCGCCCTGGTCGATGGTTTTGCCCGCTTCGGCGGCCATCACTTCGAGGAAGTCGGCGCGACGCAATTCGAGTTCTTCGCCAACGCGGTGCAGCAGCCGGGCACGTTCGGCGCCGGGCAGCCGCCCCCAGGCGGTGCCGGCCGCGGCGGTGGCGGCCACGATCCGGTCGAGCTCGGCGGGGTCGTTCACCCCGGCGTCTTCGACGGTGGCCAGACCGAGCCGGGAGGCGGGCACCCGTTCGAGGATCGCCTGCGCCCACTCCCGGTTCGCCGCGACCGACGGGTCGGTGTCCGGAGTGTTCGCGAACGCGCCATCCGTGGGCCGCGGCGAGGCCGCGAACCGGTCGGCAACCCGGTGCGTGGCCGGCACCCGGCCGTCGAGGGCGGCGATGGAGGCGAGGAAGCGCGCCTGCTCGCGCGCGAACAGGGCCTCGTTCTCGTCCAGCTCGAAGACCGCCGACATGAAGTTGTCGCTGGAGGCGCCCTCCTCCAGGCGGCGGATGAGGTACGCGATCGCCACATCGAATTCGGTCGGCGAGACGACGGGCGTATAGAGCAACAGCGCACCGACCTCGCGGCGAACGGCCTCGGCCTGGCCCTGCGCCATGCCGAGCAGCATCTCGTACTCGATGCCGGCGCGCACGCCGCGGCGGCCCGCGAGCAGCCAGGAGTAGGCGACGTCGAAGAGGTTGTGACCGGCGACGCCCAGGCGCACATTGCGGATGCGTTCGGGGTGCAGGGCGTAGTCGACCACGCGCTTGTAGTTGGTGTCCGAGTCCTGCTTGGTGTTCCAGGTGGCCAGGGGCCAGCCGTGCACAGACGCCTCGACCTGCTCCATCGGCAGGTTGGCGCCTTTCACGAGCCGCACCTTGATGCCGGCTCCGCCGCGGGCGCGCCGGGCGGCGCTCCAGTCCTGCAGCCGGATCATCGCCGCCAGCGCGTCGGGGAGGTAGGCCTGCAGCACGATGCCGGCCTCGAGGTGGAGGAACTCCGGCCGGTCGAGGATGCTGGTGAAGACCGCGATGGTGAGGTCGAGGTCCTTGTACTCCTCCATGTCGAGGTTGATGAACTTCGGCACAGGGGCGGCGGCCGCCCGGGCGAAGAGCGGGGTGAGCTCCAGGGCGATGTCGGCGACAGCACGGTCGAAGGCCCAGGGGTTGTGCGGGGCGACGGTGGCGGAGACCTTGATCGAGACGTAGTCGATGTCGTCGCGAGCGAGCAGCCGGTGCGTGCCCTCGAGCCGGCGCCCGGCCTCGCCTGCGCCGAGCACCGCCTCGCCGAGCAGGTTGACGTTCAGCCGCACGCCGTCCTTCTTGATCTTCGCGATCGCCGGGCCGAGCTTGGTCTCGGTGGCGTCGATGATCAGATGCCCGACCATGTTGCGCAGCACCGCGCGGGCGATCGGCACCACCACGCCGGGCAGGATCGGTGCCATGCTGCCGCCGACCTTGACGGCTCCGCGCAGCGCGGCGGGGAGGAAGCCCGGCACCCGCGGCGCGATCGACTTCAGGGTCCTGGCCGCCACCGCGAGGTCCTCGGGGCGCACGACGCCGTCGACGAACCCGACGGTGAAATCGAGCCCCTGCGGGTCCCTCAGTACTCCGGCCAGCTGGGCGCCGGAGGCGTCGACCGGGACGGACGACGCCTCGCGCAGCCACCGGCGCACGAGGGCGATCGCCTCCTGGCTCAGATCGGGATCGACGGAATCGGTGGAAGGGGAGGACGCACCGGAAGCGGATGCTGCAGCGAGGAGGGTCATGGCGATCTTTCGGTGTGCGCGGGGGCGGACGGCGACGAGGACCGTGGGTCTTCACCTAGTATTCGGAGAAAGAAGCGTCAAGAAAAGCGATCGTTTCTAACCTGTATTCGTAAGTTGTGCTGATGGGAGGCGGACCCCGTGTTGGACGTGCACCGACTGCTCCTGCTGCGGGAACTCGCGATCCGCGGCACCATGGCCGCCGTCGCCGAGTCGCTGGCCTACAGCCCGTCCGCGGTGTCGCAGCAGCTGAGTCTGCTCGAGAAGGAGACCGGCAGCGTTCTGCTGCGGAAGTCCGGGCGCCGGGTGCAGCTGACCCCGCAGGCGGAGATCCTGGTGAAGGCGGCGAACGAGCTGTCCAACATCCTGGAACGTGCCGAGGCGGAACTGCTGGCGTCGCACACGAGCGTGCGCGGCCGGGTGCGCGTGGCCGTGTTCCAGTCCGCCGCCCTGGCGCTGATGCCGTCCGCGCTCAAGGCGATGTCGGTGGACTACCCGGATGTGCGGGTCGAGATGGTGCAGAAGGAACCTGAGGAGGCGCTGCACGAGACCTGGGCCCGGGACTTCGACATGGTCATCGCCGAGCAGTACCCGGCGCACTCCGCGCCGTGGCTGCCCGGCCTCGACCGGCAGGATCTCACGACCGACGCCATCCGTCTCGCGGTGCCGAACGCCTCGGCCGGGCTGGCGCTGGCCGACATGCGCGAACGGGCCTGGGTGATGGAGCCCCGCGGCAGCGCCTCCCGGCACTTCGCTGAGCAGGCCTGCCGCTCGGCGGGGTTCGAACCCGATGTGCGGTACGAGGCCGCCGACCTGCAGTCGCAGATCCGGTTGATCGAATCAGGCAACGCCGTGGGGCTCATGCCCGACCTGGTCTGGACCGGGCGGGAGACCTCGTGCCGCCTGATCGACCTGCCCGGGAATCCGCGGCGCACCATCTTCACCGCGCAACGCGAGGCCGGCCTCGGCTCGCCCGCCGCGAGCGCCCTGGTGCGCGCGCTCGAGCGGGCGGCGCGGGAACAGCGCTCGCCCCGAGGAGCCTAGGCGCGAAGACCCAGCCAGAGGCCGAGGAACGCGCAGCCCACCGCGAGGACGAGCATCCCCAACCCGTTGACCAGGGCCGAGAGTGAGCGGCGGTCCTGCGCCAGGCGCACGGTCTCGACGCTGGCGGTGCTGAAGGTCGTGAAGCCGCCCATCAGGCCGCCGCCGAGAACCAGATGCCAGGCCTCAGGCAACCACAGGGCCAGCGTGAGCCCCGTGATCAGGCCCAGCAGCAGGGAGCCGACTACGTTGATGAGCAGGGTGCCGACGGGCAGGGTGGTGCGCACGCGGGCGCGCACGAGGCCGTCGATCAGGAGGCGCAGCGCGGCGCCGAGGCCGCCGGCCAGGGCGACGGCCACGAAAAGCAGAGGGGTCACGAGGCGGCCGCCCCGCCGCGGCGCGGTCGCCGACGGTGCAGGGCGCCGGCCGCGCCGATGCCGGCCCAGGAGGCGGCCGCGCCGACGATGACGGTGCCCAGGGCATACAGCAGGGCCGTGCCCAGCCGGTTGTCGGCCAGCAGCAGGCTGGTGTCGGTGGCCAGGGCGCTGTAGGTCGTGAAGCCGCCGAGCACCCCGGTGCCCAGCAGCAGGCGCAGCTGCCGGCGCCGACCCTCATCGGGGCCGCGGCGGGCCAGGGTTTCCAGCAACAGGCCGAGCAAGAACGCTCCGACGATGTTGATGGCCACGATGACCACGGCGACCCCCGCCACGGGAGGCACCGAGATCGCCAAGATCTCCCGCAGCGCGGTGCCCACGGTGCCGCCCGCGAAGACGAGGGCGAGGGCGCGCCAGCGCAGGTGCACCGGTCGGGTGGGCGCGCCCATCAGGTGCCGCCGTCCAGCGTGAGCGCGAGCGCTGCAGCCTCGGCGCGCGGGGCGTCGAGGTAGCGCCGGCCGCCGGCCTGGTACACCAGCGGATGACCGGTGGGCAGGTTGAGCCGGTGGATGGCCGTCTTGTCGAGGTGCTCGAGCACGGCGCAGTACGCGCGCAGGGAGTTGCCGTGCGCGACGACGAGCACCGTGCGGTCGTCGGCGAGAAGCGGCAGCACCCTCTCGGCGTGGAACTCGGCGACCCGCGCCATCACATCGCGCAGTGACTCGGTGCGGGTGAGTGCCCGCGCGGGCAGGCCGCGGAACAAGGCGGCTGCGGCGAACCCGGCGTACTGCTCGTCGGACATGGCGGGCGGCGCGGTATCGACCGAGCGGCGCCAGGCAAGGAACTGCGCCTCGCCGGCCTCGGCACGCACGTCGTCTTTGTGCCGACCGGTGAGGGCGCCGTAGTTGCGTTCGTTCAGGCGCCAGTCGGTGGCCACGGTGCTCGCGGGCAGGCCCAGCGCGGCAGCGACGATCGCCGCGGTGCGGCCGGCGCGCCGCAGCTCGGACACGAGCACGGCATCCGGCACCAGGTCGTGGGTCTGCAGCAGAGCGGCGGCGGCGCGAGCCTCGTCGGCGCCCGATGCGGACAGGTCGGGGTCGAGGATGCCCGTGAAGAGGCCGGCGGCGTTCGCGGTGCTCTGGCCGTGGCGCAGCAGAACGAGGGACCCGCCGCTCGGCCTGCTCGTCACCACTCACCCACCAGTCGTACCCACCAGTCTTGTCGGCCGGCGTCGGCGCGACCAAGAAGTCGGTAGGAACCATCAGCGCAATCGGCGGTTCGAGCGGGTGCTCAGGTGGGATCCATCACCACGCAAAAGGGTACACCGGTCAGTCGGACTCCCAGGGCAGATCGTCGTCGAACGACACCGGCGACAACGGGATCACCACGACCGGCCGATTCTGCCGGTGGGCCAGATTCATCGCGATCGAGCCGGCGAAGAACTCCTGCAGGCTGCCGCGCACGGTGCCGTCGCGCGTGCCCACCACGATCATCGCCGCCCGGAGCGATTCGGCGAGCTGCCCGAGCGCCCTCGCGGGATCGCCGGTGAGCTGGTGGGTGCTCCAGGCGATGTCGTGACCGCCCAGGATTCGTTCCAGGTGGGCGGCGAGGTAGGGGCTGAACTGGGCGACGCGCGGGGTGGCCGGGGTGCCGATCGTGGGCGAGTCCGTGGGCGGATCGGCAACCGGGCCGACCGCCGGGGCGTCGGCGTGGTCCGCCCGCGGGTGCCGGCCGGGGTCCACCCAGGCGCACACCAGTTCGGCGTGAAAACGCGCAGCGAAGACCGCCGCCTGCAGCACGACCCCGTCGGCCTGACCGGGATAGACGCCTACCACCACACGGGTTCGGATGCTCATGGCGCACAGAGTGACAGAAGACCCCGTACTCCGGTAGGCCCCCATCCGCGACCCGTGAGTTGAACCCCGAAAAGCGCGAGTTTTCGGGGCTCAGGTCACGGCTCGCGGGGGGAGAGGAGCGCGTCCAGGACGCCGGCCAGGGGAGCTCGGAGGTCGTCGGCGCTCGCTGAGGCCAGGGGCTCGAGCCGGGTGGACGAGCGCAGCAGCACGATTCCCAGGGTGGCGGCCAGCGCGAGCTGGGCGCGGAGGAAGAGGCCGTCGTCGGGGGTGTCCGGGCGCCAGCCGGCGGCGGCGGCGATACCTTCGGTGAACGAGCGCAGGGTGCTGAGCCGAATCTGGTCGGCCCGTTCGTCTCCGGACGAGCGCAGCAGTAGGAGCAGATGCAGGGTGTAGTCGCCGCCGGGCAGGTCGGTGAGCCGGAGGACCATGCTGTCCAGGATCTGCTCCACCGTCGAACCCTGGTTGGCCGGGCGGCCCAGATCCTCGCCGACCCGACGGAGGCAGGCCTCGAAGAGGCCTTCCTTGGAAACGAAGTACCGGTTGATGAGTGCCACGTTCACGCCGGCATCCGCGGCGATGTCGCGCACAGTGGTGGTGGTGTAGCCGTCGTGGGCGAATCGGCGGCGGGCGGCGTTGAGCAACAGGCGACGGGTCTCGCCGGCGTCGCGAGACCTGCCGGTCTGCTCGGTCGGTTCGGTCTCCGGGGTGTGCTCGGCATCAGCGTCGGGCAGTGTGCGCATGGTGTGGGGATTCCCTCCGGTTGCCTTCCACGGTACAGGTATGTTTCCTCGATGTAAACAGATGTTGACTTGGCCGGTCCCGTCGCCTACAGTGCCTAAGTCAGCAGTTGTTTACATCTACTCCGGAGACTCATGTCACAAACACTTCGAGAACCCGCCACGGGCTCCGTTCCCGCGGCCACCGGCCGCACGATCAACAGCACCCTCCTGGTTCTCTTCCTGTCCCTGGGCGGACTGTCATTCGCCGTGCTGCAGTCCCTCGTGGCCCCCGCACTGGCCACGATCGGCGCCGACCTGGGCGTCACCACCGGCGACGCCGCGTGGGTGCTCACCGCCTACCTGCTGTCTGCCGCCGTCCTCACGCCGATCCTCGGACGGCTGGGCGACATGGTCGGCAAGCGCCGGATCCTCATCATCGTTCTCGCGCTCCTGCTCGTAGGAACCCTGCTCGCCGCCCTGGCACCCAACCTCGGTGTGCTGATCGTCGCCCGCGCCCTGCAGGGCGCCGCCGGCGCCATCATGCCGCTGTCGATCGGCATCGTGCGAGACGAACTTCCCCGGGAGAAGGTGGGCGTGACCATCGGCCTGCTGTCGGCGATCTTCGGCGTTGGCGCCGGCGTCGGCATCGTGGCCGCCGGACCCATCGTGGAGAACCTGTCCTGGCACTGGTTGTTCTGGCTGCCGCTCGTTCTCATCGTCATCGCGCTGCTCGGCGTGATCTTCGGCATGCCGGAGTCACCCGTGAAGACGCCGGGCCGCCTCGACGTGCTCGGCGCGTTCATCCTCACCGTGGCCCTGATCGCACTGCTCCTCGCCATCAGCGAGGGCGCCAACTGGGGCTGGGACTCGGCCGAGACCATCGGGCTGCTCGTCCTCGGAGTCGTGGCGCTGGTGGTGTTCGTCTTCGTGGAACTTCGGGTGAAGGAACCCCTCATCGACATGCGCCTGATGAAGGTGCGCGGCGTGTGGACCGCGCACATCGTGGCCCTCATCTTCGGCTTCGCGATGTTCGGCACCTTCGTGCTCGTGCCCACCCTGCTGCAGCTGCCGGCCGCGACCGGTTACGGCTTCGGCAAATCGGTGTCCGAGGCCGGCCTGTTCCTGCTGCCCACCGTGCTCATGATGGTGGTCTTCGGGCCCCTCGCGGGCATGCTGGTGCGCAAGGTCGGTCCGAAGCCGCCGATGATCCTCGGCGGTGTCTTCGTCACCATCGCGTTCATCATCCCCGCGATCGCGCACGACCAGATCTGGCAGGTCGTCGTCTCCGGCCTGTTCACCGGCGCCGGCATCGGCCTGGCCCTGGCCACGGCGTCCAATGCCATCATCGAAAGCGTCCCCGCCGCGCAGACGGGTGAGGCGATCGGCGTCAACACCATCGCCCGCACCATCGGCAGCAGCGTGGGCACGGCCGTGATCGCGGCGCTGATCACCTCGAACAGCACGCCCCAGGGGATGCCGACCGATGACGCCTTCAGCATCGGGTTCTGGGTCTGCACCGGCGTGGCCGCACTCGCGATCGTCGGCGCGGTAGCCGCACCGTCCATGCGCAGGCGTCGCCAGCAGGCCCTCGCCCTCGGTGTGCAGGACTTCCCCGATGAGGCCGACGAGGTCAGCGTGCTGCACCCGCTCACGCACCACACCACCGCCGAAACGACTCGCGACTGATCAGACCCGCAGTGTCAGGTGTCCCGCGCCCCGATTTTGAAAGTGCGGGACACCTGGAAAGCCGAGCGCCGCCCGTAGAACGTCAAGAGCAGCGCGATCAGGCCGAAGACGATCATGACAACCGGCAGCACCAGGCCGTCGAATCCGGTGAGGAGTGCCGCGCCGAGAATCCCGGCGGCGAAGATCGCCAGGTTGAATGCCACGGGCAGGAACGCGTTCGCGACATCCGCGTCCGCGCCGGCCGTTGTGGTGAGGGCCGACTGGAGTTGCGCGGACGCGCCGCCGAAGCTCATGCCCCACAGAACGGTCGCGGCGACGACCGCTGGTGTGGACGCGTGCGCGGCCCAGAGTGTGAGGGCGGCCGCAACGAACAGGGCGACGCTGATGTGCAGAAGCGCACGCGGGTGCCTGTCGAGGATTGCCCCGGTGAGGGCGATCCCAACGATCGACGCGACGCCGAAAATGAAGAGCAACACGTCAACGCTGAGGCCGGTGCTGGTCGCTCGTAGATAGGGGGCGATGTAGGTGTAGATGGTGTTGTGCGCGATCATCCAGGCGAAGATCACTGCCAGGATCACGGCAATTCCCGGAAGCCGGAACACGCGCGCAACAGGAAGCCGCGAGCGGCCCGTCTGCCCGTCGGCATCCGGGGCGATCAGCGCAATCAGGGCGCCGGCGACGAGCGCCACCACGGTGAGACCGCCGAAGGACCATCGCCAGTCGAAGGCGGTTCCCAGCCAGGACCCGAGTGGCGTGCCGAGGGCGAAGCCGACGGGCGCCCCGGCGGAGACGATCGCCAATGACAGGCCCGCGTACCGTGCGGGGCTGATCGTGCGGCCGTAGGCCGCGAGCATCCCCCAGATGATGCCCGAGAACGAGCCGGCGACGAACCGTGACACCAGCGAAAGCGCCAGGTCGCTCGAGAGTGCCGTGGCGCTGTTCGCCACGATGAGACCGAGCAGGGCGCAGAGCAGCAGCGGTTTGCGGCGCAGGCCACGAGTCAGTGTGATGGCCGGCACGGTGGCGATGACAGTGCCGAGCGCGTACGCGCTGATGAACAGGCCCACTGTGCCCTCACCGATTCCCATGCCCGCGGAGATAACCGGGAGGAGACCGGCCGGCATGGTCTCCATGGCCACGAGGATGAAACCGATCACCGCCAGGACGATCAGGGTGACAACGGGCAGGCGCTGGGTCGTCCCAGCTTGACCGCGCACTGGCGCAGTTGTGGTGGTGTGCACTGGTGCTCCTGAAGACGTCGGTGAGGGCGGGCGGTTGGCGGTCTGACGCAGGTCAGAAGGTGAGCAGCACCTTGGTGGCGCGGCGCTCGTCCATGGCCTTGTAGCCCTCTGCGGCCTGCTCGATCGGCAGGGTGAGATCGAAGACCTTGCCGGGGTCGATCGACCGGTCCCAGATCCGCTGGATCAGGTCTGGCAGGAACCTGCGCACCGGAGCGGGGCCGCCGAGGGTGTGGATTCCGGCGAAGAACAGCTGGATGCCGGGGATCTGCACGTCGTAGTTGACCCCGACGTAGCCCAGGTGCCCGCCGCCGCGGGTGGCGCCGACGGCCTGCATGAAAGACTCCTGGGTGCCGACGGCTTCGATCACGGAGTGCGCGCCGAGCCCGCCGGTGAGTTCCTTGATCTTCGCCACGCCCGCGTCGCCGCGTTCCTCGACGATGTCGGTCGCGCCATAGAAGCGGGCGAGCTTCTGCCGTTCGGGGTGACGCGACATGGCGATGATGCGTTCGGCGCCGAGTTCCTTCGCGGCCAGGATGGCCATCAGGCCGACGGCGCCGTCACCGACCACCGCGACGGTCTTGCCGGGGCCGGCCTCTGCGGCGACGGCGGCGAACCAGCCGGTGCCGAGCACATCCGAGGCTGCGAGCAGCGAGGGGATCAGGTCGGCGTCGGGCATGCCGGGGGTGGCGACGAGGGTGCCGTCGGCGAGGGGGATCCTGGCCATCTCGGCCTGCATTCCGGTGGCGAATTCGGCGTGCACGCACCGGGACTGGAACCCGGCCTGGCAGATCTCGCAGGTGTTGTCGGAGAGCACGAAGGACCCCACGACGAAGTCGCCGACCGTGACGGTGCGCACGTCGTCGCCGATCTCCTCGACGACGCCGACGTACTCGTGGCCCATGGCCGAGTGGTCGACGGGCTCGACGCCCCGGTAGGGCCAGAGGTCCGACCCGCAGATGCAGCTCGCCGTGAGCCGGATGATCGCATCCGTCGGTTTGATGATGGTCGGGCTCTGACGCTCTTCGACCCGGACGTCGCCGGGGGCGTACATGATGACTCCACGCATGTGGATACTCCTTCACGGTTTCACAATTTCACAGCTGCGATTGCTTCGTCATCCAGTACACCGGCGCGTCATCCGCGGGGGGAGTCCCTGGCGAGGGGTGTACCGGTAGGGGACCCCACGCCGCGGCGGGGAGACGTACGCTCGTCGCTATGGACAATCAAGCCGAAGTGCGTCAGTTCCTCATGTCGCGCCGGGCGAAAATCACCCCGGAGCTGGCTGGCCTGCCTGCCGGGCCCAACCGGCGTGTGCCGGGGTTGCGCCGCACCGAGGTGGCCACGCTCGCCGGCGTCAGCGTGGAGTACTACGCGAAACTCGAACGGGGCGCCATCGCGGGCGCATCCTCCTCGGTCCTGGACGCCGTCTCCCGGGCGCTGCAGCTCGACGACACCGAACGCGGGCACCTGTTCGCCCTCGCCCGCGCCGCGGATGGCATTCCCCTCTCGGGCCGCACGCGCGGACGCGCGACGAAGAACGTGGTGAGCCGGCCGAGCCTGCACTGGGTGCTCGGCTCGATCACCGAGGGCATCGCGTTCGTGCGTGATCAGCACCAGGACCTGCTGGCCACCAACGAGCTCGGGCGCGCCTTCTACTCGCCCCTCATCGGCGATGGCGGGCGAACGCCCAATCTCGCCAGGTTCCAGTTCCTCGACCCGGCGTCGCGCGACTTCTACCCGGACTGGGACGTGTTCGCCGGGATGTGTGTGGCGATCATGCGTGCCGAGGCCGGCCGGGACCCCAACGACAAGGGCCTGCAGGACCTCGTGGGCGAGCTGTCCACCCTGAGCGACACCTTCCGGAAGCTCTGGGGTGCTCACGACGTGCGCAGCCACGGCTCAGGCACGAAGCGGTTCAACCATCCAGTGGTGGGGGAGCTCGTGCTGGCCTATGAAGAGCTCGCCATCACCGCCGACCCCGGCTCCGTGCTGATGATCTACACCGCCGAACCTGGTTCCGCCAGCGCCGAGCGACTCAGGCTGCTGGCCAGCTGGGCCGCCACGAGCGTCGCGCAGCCGCAGCAGACGTCCAGCTGACGCAGCAATCCTGACATCAGGCCTTGGCCGCCTCCTCGACCGCGGTGACGGCCGCCTCGACGCCGCCGTTCCACGGGGCGCCGTGGCCGGGCAGCACCCAGGTCGCACCCGTGGCGCGGAGCGCGCGCAGTGAGGCGATTGCCTGCTCAGGCTCGTCGGTGAACGGCGCCGGCTGCGGGCCCACCTGACCGGTGAGCACATGGCGGGTGGTGAGGCCGTCGCCCACGAACACGGCGTCGGCGACGGGAACGTGGATCGCGATGCTGCCCGCCGAATGCCCGGGCAGGGCGATGATCCGGGGCCGGCCGGGCAGGTCGAGAACCTCACCGTCGTGGGCCTCCACCACCTCGGTGAGGTAGGTGGTGCGCAGGCCGCCCTTGCGCAGGGAGTAGGTCGCGAACCCCAGGACCGGGCCCGGCTTCATCTGCTGTTTCGTGGTAGTCGGTTTCTTTCCGCCCTTCGCGCGGTCGGCATCCGCCGGATGAACGTAGACCGGCACGCCGTGGTCACGGCGCAGGCGCTCGGCGAAACCGATGTGGTCGGAATCGCCGTGCGTGAGGATCAGGCCCTTCACGTCGTCGAGGGTGCGCCCCATGGCGCTGAGCTCGGTGAGAAGCTCGCGCCACTGGCCGGCGAGGCCGGCGTCGATGATGGTCACCCCCTCCGGGGTGTCGACGAGGTAGACGGCCACGATGTCGTTGCCGATGCGGTGGAGGGAGGGTCCGAGTTTCATGATGGCTATGCTACATAGCCATGATGGCTATCGTCAATAGCTATACTGGGATCATGCCCACCCCGGAACGTACCTCTCTCGACGCGATCGTGCTCGCCGCGACCGACCTGCTCGAACAGGAAGGGCTCGCGGGGGTCACGATGCAGGCGGTCGCCCAGCGCGTCGGGGTGCGCGCGCCGTCGCTCTACAAGCGCGTGCGCAGTCGCGAGAAGCTGATCCAGCTGGTGGCGGAAGCGACGATGACCGCGTTCGCGGAGCGCCTCGACGCCGCAGCCGGCGCTGAGGAACTCGCGAATGGCGTGCGCGCGTTCGGCCACGAGCGGCCCGCCGCGTTCCAGCTGGTCATGACGCCGGGCACGGGGACTCCGGCCGTCGGCGACGAGTATCGGGCCGCGGCGAGTGCGGCTGTTCTCCGCGTCGCCGGCGAGCTTGCCGGTGAGGAGCACGCCCTCGAGGCGGCTCGCACGCTGACGGCCTGGGCCGCGGGCTTCATCAGCATGGAGCTGAACGGGGGCTTCAACCTCGGCGGGGACGTCGAGCGCGCGTGGGAGTTCGGTCTGGCCAGAATGATCGCGGCGATCACGGTGGCGCCGACGACGTAGTCAGGCTCCGATCGGGAGCGCGAACCAGGAGTGTCCTAGCCGAAGCGCAGGATGCGAAAGCCAGCTGCGTCCAGGCTGGCCAGGCCCAGCCGTTGCCCGTAGGTGCGATCGCCCTGGCCGGGAGCGATTTCCTCCAGCGCGAGGGCCACGTGGAACAGCACCTCGGACGCCACCAGGCGCCGGAGCTTGGGGGGAGCGAGCTTGGACCGGGAGCTCTGCACCACGACGATGCGCACGGCGTCCGGCGCAATCCGGTCGTCCAGCGCCCGGAGCATCGTGGCGGCCTTGACGAGGGACGACCGCCGGGCGTCCCTCTCGATGGCCAGGACCACGACGCGAGCCGGTTGCGCCGCCGACGTCTGGTCAGACTGAAAACTATTCGCGTCGAGTGTTCCCGAGCGCAACGCGCTCAACAACTCATCCGCATCCCCCTCGAGAAGAATGGGTGCGGTCGCCACGTGTGCAGCGATAGCCTTCAGCTGCGCGGCGCGCTTCTTCCGCGACATCCATCCCCCTCGTTTGGTTCCATCGTAATCTGGAGCACCGACGATGGCCCGCGCTCCGAGGAGACGCGGGCCATGCGGGTTGCGGATGCGCCGGCTACTTCACCGAGCCGCGGGTGACGCCGCTCACCACCCACTTCTGGGCGATCACGTAGACCACCAGCAGCGGTGCAAGGGCCATCAGGTAGGAGGCGAACGCCACCGGGTAGTTGGTGTTGAACTGGCCCTGGAAGATGAACTGCGCCAGCGGCAGGGTCTGCGCCGACGGGTCGGAGAGCACCACCAGCGGCAGCAGGAAGTCGTTCCACGCCCAGACACAGGTGAGGATGCCGACAGTGGCGTTCATCGGCGAGAGCAGCGGGAAGATCACCTTCCAGAACACCATCCAGGTGCTCGCGCCGTCCAGCCTGGCGGCCTCCTCCAGCTCCACCGGGATGGAGTTGATGTAGGCGACGAAGATGAAGATGTTGAACGAGAGCCCGTAGACCGTGTACAGCAGGATCAGGCCCACCGGGGTGTCGATGCCCAGCAGCGCGGTCTCCTTCACCACCGGCAGCATGATGATCGGGAACGGCACGAAGATCGCCGCGAGGAAGTAGAAGTACAGCCCCTTGAAGAACTTCTTGTGCATGTTGCGGGCGATCGCGTAGGCCACCAGCGAGTTGGTGAGCAGGGTGAGGAACACCGCGCCCACCGTGATCAGGGCCGTGTTCATGAGCGCGCGGGGGAAGTTCGTCAGCTGGTAGGCATCCGCGAAGTTCTCCCAGCGGATGCTGGTGGGCAGTTCGAACCCGGTGCCGCCGAGCTGGTCTGGCGTCTTCAGCGCGGTGACCACGGTGAAGTACAGCGGGATCAGCACCGTGAGCGAGCACACCGCGATGAGGGCGGTGAGCCACCAGTTGGTGCCGCCGTTGCCGCCGTCGAGGCGTCGGCGGGTGCGCGGGGCGCGAGCGGACGCATCCGAGTCGGCGGGCAGTGGCGCGGTCGTGTTGGTGAGGGTGTCGGTCATGAGAAGCTCGCCTCCCGGCGCTGCAGGATGCGCAGCTGCAGAAATGAAACGATGATGATGACGAACAGGTAGACCACGGCGTTCGCCATCTGGTACCCGTACTCACCACCCTGGAAGCCGCCGCGGAAGATCACGAGGGCGATGGATTCGGTGGACGTGCCTGGGCCGCCCGCGGTGAGGGCCACAATCTGGTCGAAGACCTGCAGGAACGACTTGAACGAGAGCACCATGTTGATGGTGAAGTACGCGCCGATCAGTGGGAAGGTAATCGACCGGAACCGGCGCCAGCCGCTGGCTCCGTCGATGGCGGCCGCTTCGTAGAGGTCGGCGGAGATGGTCTGCAGCCCGGCCAGGTAGAGGATGACGTTGAACGCCGCCGCCTGCCAGACCGTGGTGATGACGATGCCGACCCAGGCGAAGTCCGGGCTGGCCAGCAGGTTGCCCGAGAGCCCCGGCAGGCCCAGCGCGGTGAAGATGGCAGGGAACGAGTTGGCGAACAGGTAGTTGAACACGTAGCCGATGATGAGGATCGCGAGCACGTAGGGGATGAAGAACACACCGCGGAACGCGGCCTGGAACTTGATCTTGGAGTTCAGGCCCAGCGCGATGGCCAGGGCGATGACGTTCACCAGGAGGGTGGACACGATGGAGAACCCGAAGGTGAAGCCGTAGGAGTTGAGCACCCGGTCGTCCTGGAACAGGTTGATGTAGTTCGAGAACCCGACCAGGTCCCAGGTGCCGTAGCCGGCGTAGTTGGTCAGGCTGAAGAACATGCCGGAGAGCACCGGGATGGTGTGCAGGGCGAAGAAGATCACGACGGCCGGCACCACCATCCAGTAGAAGGTGCGCGGTGTGCGGGCGATGGAGGAGCGGATGCGTGGGCTGCTCATGCTCACTTCCCCTGTCTCTGTGTGGTGGTGCGGGCGGCGACCTTGTCCCATTCGGAATCCAGGTCGGCCAGGAAGGTCTCCGTGTCGCCGGTGATCACCAGCGTCTGGAGCAGGTTCACCAGCGGCACGGCCGCGGGAATCTGGTGGTCGATGAAGCCGATGATCTTTCCCGCACTGAAATACGGTTCGAGACCGGCCAGGGCGGGGTCGTTGTTGGGCGCGGCATCCTTCAGCGGCGAGAAGGTGCTCTGTGCTTCGGAGTAGGCAGTCACAACCTCGGGCGACATCAGGTAGTCGACGAACTTCTGTGCCTCGGCGGCATGCGGGGTGTTCCGGCCCACCATGATGCCCACGTCCACGCCGGAGACCACGACGCGGCTGTCGGCGTCGTCGGTGACCGGATAGGGGAACGAGCCGATGGCGGCGTCAGTGTTGTTGGCCCGGATCGCCGGGATCGCGTAGGAGCCCTGCAGGTACATGGCCGATTCACCATCGGCGAAGGCCTTGTTGCCGGCGTTGTAGTCGCGGCTGGCGAAGTTGTCCTGGCAGTAGCTGAACAGGGACACCTCCTTGTCGGCGGCGTCGGCGAAGTCCTTCTGGAACGAGACCGTGGCGTCGGCCGGGTCTTCGTCGCGGAGGGTGTCGAAGAAACCGTCGGGCATCAGCGTGCCACCGAGGTTGACGAACGCGGGCGACGCGGTCCAGGAGTCCTTCAGGGTGCAATAGAACGGTGAGACCCCGTTGGCCTGGAAGGTGTCGGCGGCGGCGATGAGCTCGTCCCAGGTGGTGGGCACCTCCACGCCGTTGGCCGCGAAGATATCGGGGTTGTAGAGGATGCCGCTGGCGTTGCTGGCGAACGGCAACGCGTTCACCTCGTCGGCGCCGTCCGCGGAGCAGGTGCCCAGTGACTGCACGATGTCTTGCACGGCCGGGTTCACGGTTTCGGCGACCGGGTCGGCGCTGAGGTCGGCGAAGATGCAGGCCCGGGCCAGCTCGCCGTAGTTTCCGTTGACGTTGAGCGTGAGAACGTCGGGCACCTTGTCTTTCACCAGCAGGGTGCGGATGGCGGTGTCCGGGTCTGGCACGGAGTTCTGGATGACCTTGATGCCGGGGTTCTCGGCCTCGAAGTCCTTGATGATGGCGGTGAAGTTCCCCACCGCTTCGGGCTTGAACTGGAAGAAGTTCAGCGTGACCACGTCGGTGCCGGCGGATGTCGCGCATCCGCTGAGCGCGACGAGGGTCGCGGCCGCGACGACCATGGCGGTGGCCCGCCGGCGTCTGCGGCCGGGTGGGTGGGGCATGGTGCGGGGGGATTTCATGGCGCCTCCTTGCGCTCGGTCCGCTTGAGCGGACTCAGACTGACGTGATTGAGAAAACTGCGGGGTGTTCGGGAAAGAGCACCGGCCCCTGCAGGCCGATGGTGCGAAGGGCCCTGCCGGTGAGGGTGAGCGGCTGCTCGGCCCAGACCAGCGGGGACTGGCCGTTGCCGATGCCGGTGAACTCCCGGTTGACCAGGCTCACCCGGTAGCGGGTGTCGTCATCCAGCCCGGTGAAGCGCAACGGCCCGACCGGGTACGCGGCGCTGGTGGCGACCAGGCTGAAGACGAACATCGCCTCGCTTCGGTCGGCGGCGACAACGCCGCGCAGGTCGACGGCCGGGTCGGGGTGGTCGACATGCACCGAGGTGCCGGTGTGGAAGAGGCCGCGGTTGGCCTTGTAGAGCTCGATCCAGCTGACCAGTTCGGTCTCGTCGGCCGCGGACAGGGCGCTGATGTCCCACTCGATGCCGAGGTGGCCGAACAGGGCCACGCCCGCGCGCAGCGACAGGTCGTGCCGGCGGCCGGTGGAGTGCGACTCCGGACCGCTGATGTGCGCGCCCAACAGCTCGTAGGGCACCAGCAGGCCGGTGTACTTCTGGATGGTGAGGCGCTCGATCGGGTCGATGCAGTCGCTGGTCCAGATGCGGTCGGTGTGGTCGAGGATGCCGAGGTCGACGCGGGCGCCGCCGGAGGCGCAGCTCTCGATCTCCAGGCCCGGGTGGCGGGCCTTGAGCTCGTCGAGCAGGGCGTAGAGGGCCACGACGTTGTCATGCACGGCCGCGGCGCCGGTGCGGGTGCTGCCGGCGTCGACGAGGTCGCGGTTGTGGTCCCACTTGAGGTAGCCGATCGGGTACTCCACCAGCAGGGCGTCGAGCCGTTCGAGGATGTACGCGTAGGCATCCGGGTGGGAGAGGTCGAGCACCTGCTGCTGGCGGCCCTCAACCGGCAAGCGGCCGTCGGCCTGCAGCAGCCAGTCCGGGTGGGCGCGCGCCAGGTCGGAGTCGGGGTTGACCATCTCGGGTTCCACCCAGAGGCCGAATTGCATGCCGAGGCCCGTGACGGTGTCGATCAGCGGGCTCAGGCCGTCCGGCCAGACGTCGGCGTCTACCCACCAGTCGCCCAGGCCCGCGGTGTCGTCGCGGCGGCCGTGAAACCAGCCGTCGTCGAGCACGTAGCGTTCGACGCCCACGCGGGCGGCGGCATCCGCGAGTGCGGTCAGCCGGGCCAAGTCGTGGTCGAAGTAGACGGCCTCCCAGGTGTTGAGGGTCACCGGGCGGGGCGTTGCGGGGTGGGTGGGCCGCGCGCGCAAGCGGGTGTGGATGCGGGCAGAGAGTTCGTTGAGGCCGTCGCCCCAGGAACCGATCACGGTGGGGGTGCTGTAGCTGGCGCCGGGGGCGAGGCGGATCTCGCCGGGGGCGAGCAGTTCGCCGGCCTGCAGGAATGCCGACCCGGTGACGAGCCTCTCGGCGGCCAGGCGGTGGTTGCCGCTGAAGGCCAGGTGCACGGCCTGGACGAGGCCGCGTTCGAAACCGAAGCCGGGAGTGCCGGCCGCCAACAACAGGGTGGCGTCGGCGCCGGGGCGACCCTTGCGGCTGTCGCGCTGGTGCCGGCCCTGGGTGAAGGCGTGCCGCTGCGGGCTGCGTTCGCGCAGGTGCCGGCCGGTGGTGTCGAGGATCTCGGTGGCGCTGGCCGGCAGCGGCAGGGTGACGCAGAGGTCGCTGAGCTCGTAGACGTCATCGCCCGTGTTGGTCACGGTGAGGCGCTGGCTGAACACGCCGGCGGCATCGAGGGCGAGTTCGGCGCGCAGGGAGAGGCGGCTGATCTCGTCGATCGCTTCGATGACGAGCGTTGCCGGGGTGGTGACGAACTCGGTGGCGCGCAGGGCGGGGGAGAAGAACCGGCCCTGCCGGCTACCGGTGAGACCGGGGGTGCCCTGCCAGCCGTTGGCCTCCTGCGGCAGTACGGTGAGCCGGGCCGGCTGGTCAAGGCCGCCGGAGACCCGCTGGGCCCGGGTGGCGAGCGTGAGGTCGGCGAGCTCCGCGGCGGACAGGTCGCCCTGGTCAGCGCCCCAGAAGAGAATTTCGGGCATCCCGTCGCCGGTCAGGTCGACGATGACACTGGTTCCGCCGTTGCGGAGGTGGGTGACGGTGCTGTCGTGGTGCATGTCTTATTTCTATATTGCAAGGAACTCGGTTGTCAAGCACCGGGAATATCGAGTTTGCCACGCTAAATCCGCGCTATACGCCAGTCGTTTAGTCCATCATGCAATAAACTGGGTCTGATCCGGACGTTCCCCGGCGCAGCGCGGGCGAGCGGTATCCTGATCGAACCCGGCAGCCAGACGGCTCGACGGTTACAGTGTCGGCGCTGACTGAAGAAAGTTGCCCAGCCCATGTCATCCCTCGAGGCCGCCGAGCGCCGGTACCGCACCCCGTCCAGCGAGCTGGCGCGCGAGGTCCTGATTCACGGGCCCATCCTGCGCAGCGTCCTCGCCCAGCGGCTGGGTCTGTCGTTGGCCACCCTCACCCGGCTGGCCCGCCCACTGCTCGACGGCGGCCTGCTCGTGGAAGTGACCGAACAGCTCGACGGGGCCATGGGCCGCCCGGCCAAGCCGCTCGATGTGCGGGCGGAGGCGCGCCAGTTCCTGGGCGTGAAGCTCACCGGTGACACCGCCGTGGCGGTCACCACCGACCTGCGAGCCACCGAGGGCCGGCGCGCCGAACGCCCGCTGCCGAGCCACGAATTGGCGGATGTTGTCGCAGTGATCGTGGAGTTGGCCCGCGAGCTCGCCAATGACCAGGAGTTCTCGGCCATCGGCATCAGCGTCGGCGGCCAGGTCGCCGACAACCGCGTCGTCGACCGCGCCCCGTTCCTGGGCTGGCGCGGCGTGCCGCTGGCGGCCGCCGTTGAGGCCGAGCTGGATGTGCCGGTCATGGTCGAGAACGACGTCGTGGCGCTCGCCGCGGCCGAGCACTGGTTCGGCCTCGGCCGCGGGTTCTCCAATTTCGCGGTGCTCACCGTCGGCGCGGGCGTCGGCTATGGCCTCGTCATGCACGACCAGGTTGTCAGTACCTCCGAGGCCGGTCTCGGCCTGGGCGGGCACTTCCCGCTCGACCCCACCGGCCCGCTCTGCTTCCTGGGGCACCGCGGCTGCTCCACGGCGATGCTCACCATCCCCAGCATCCGGGCACAGGTGGAGGTGGCCCTGGGCGAGCCGGTGAGCTACGCCGCCGTGCTCGACATGGCGGCGGCCGGCCACCCTGTGGCTCTCACCGTGCTGCGCGCGGCCGGAACCGCCCTCGGCCGGCTCATCGCCGCCGTCGCCAACCTCGCCATGGTCGAACACGTGGTGCTCGCCGGCGAGGGCCTGGGTTTCCTGGAGATCGTCCGCGCCGAGATGGATGCCGCGATCGCGGCCGACCGTGACCCGGAGGCCGCCGAGGTGGATGTGCTCCTCGACGCCAGCGGGTTCATCTCCTGGGCGCAGGGCGCCGCGGCCATCGCCATCCAACGCACCATGGACACCCTCGCGACGAGCCTCTAGACCGTCCTGACTCCCGCTGTTACTGGCCGGGGTCGCTCGGGCCGCCCCGGGTGCCCTTGTGCGCCTCCTCGATGATGCGCACATTGCGGAGGGCGACAGTCTGCGTCATCAGCAAGTCCAGCGAGGTGACGAAGAGGCGGCCGATCTCGTCCTCGGTCACGTCTGGCCCCGGCACATCCACGCGGAAGCCCTGCGCCTGCAGGCCGCCGTCATTGGAGAAGGAGATCTCGGCATCAAACACGGCCCGGTACTGAGTCACAGCGCACCCTTTCAGTTCCACATGAGTGGAGCCAACACTAGCGGGCCGCACCGCCTTCGCGAGCCGTGAGTTAAGCCCCGAAAACCCGAGATTTTTGGGGCTTAACTCACGGCTCGCGGAAGGGGGAAGGGGAGGGTCGGAGGGCGGGTTAGGCGCGGGTGTGGAGGGTGATGTGGTAGCCGTCGGGGTCTGCGAAGGTGAAGGTGCGGCCGAAGGGGCCGTCGACGGGGGCCGAGACGATGGGGACTTCGGCGGCGACCAGGGCGTCGTGGATGTCCTGGGCGTCCGGGGCATGCAGCCAGATGCCCACGCCGAGGCCGAGCTGGCCGACCGAATCGAGGTCGACGCCCGGGAGGGGCGACCGCACGGCGAACGCGGCCGGCGTGGTGCCGAAGACCACGGCGTGCGGAGGGCCTGCCTGCCGGGTGAGGCCGAGGTGCTGCTCGTAGAAGGCCGCGGAGGCCTCGATGTCGCGCACCTGCAGTGAGATGAAGCCGGGGCCGGAAGTCGTCATGATGGTTCTCCTTAGTTCGTGTCAGTAAGTTGACATAGATCCAGTATGTCAGAATGTTGACATGAGTGACGGTGATGCGCAAATCGAACTGGACACGTCGGTCGGGTACCTGCTCAAGGAGGCCGCAAGCGCCCTGCGTTCGGCCATGGAAGCCGTGCTGCGACCCCTGGAGATGAGCGTCACGCACTACTCCTGCCTGGAGTTGCTCGCCCAGCGGCCGGGGTTGTCCAACTCGGAGCTGGCTCGCGGGGCCTTCGTCTCCCGTCAAGCGATGAACGTGCTGCTGCAGGCGCTGGAGCGGGATGGCTTCGTCACCCGGCCGGAGCAGGCATCCGAGGGCCGGGTGCTGCCCACCCGGCTCACCGACCTGGGCCGCAGCCGACTGGCCGTGGCCAGCGCGGCGGTGCGAGGCGTAGAGGACCGGATGCGGTCGGACCTGGACGGGAGCGAGCGCGAGCAACTGCGGCTGCTGCTGGCCCGGTGCGTGGCGTCGCTCACGGCCCCCACACCCGAGCCGGCCGCGCCGCACTGACCGTGCCGCGCTGACCGCAGCGCTGGTCTAGCCTTGCACCATGGCGACCCTGGGCAGATACCCGAAAGGCGTGGCGAAACGCGCCGAGATCCTGCAGGCCGCCCTCGCCCTCGTCGCCCGCCGCGGCTTCCACCAGACCTCGGTGCGGGACATCGCCGAGGCCGTCGGTCTCACCTCGGCGGGCCTGCTGCACTACTTCGAGTCCAAGGACGATCTCTGGGTCGCCATCCTGCGCACGCGCGATGAGATGGATGCGGCCAAGGATCCGGAGGACCCGGACCCGGCGGCCACCTACGCGGCACTGATCCGCCACAACGCCGAAGTGCCCGGGCTCGTGCAGATGTTCGCGAACCTGTCCGCCGCCGCGGCGACCGACCCGGAGCATCCGGCGCACGACTACTTTCGGGAACGCTACGCGCACTCGCGGAGGACGATCGCGGCCGGGCTGAGCCGGATGCAGGCATCCGGCCGGCTCGACACGTCGATCGACCCGGAGGTGTTCGCGTCGATTCTGATGGCGGTCAGCGACGGCATGCAGGTGCAGTGGATGTTCGACGAGACCCGCGACATGGGGGCGCACGTCGAGGCCGTGATCGCGCTGGCGCGCGCGGGGAGCCGTCCGCCGAGCATGGCGGACGGCTCTCCGGCCTGAGCCCGGACTGATACCGGGCGGAGGGCTACAGCGTTGCCGCGGCCGGATCCCAGTCTTCGGCCAGCGGCGTGGGCTGCTGGATGCTCGAGGCCACGGTGACCACCTCGCCGGTCGCGGCGGCGTCGGAGACGGCCAGCAGCACATCGAGCACGTGCGCAGCCACAGCACCGCTGGCGCGTTCGGGCACACCGGCCCGGATCGAGCGGGCCAGATCGAGCACTCCGGAGCCGCGACCGTAGGTGGACCCGGCCGCCGGCAGAACCGTCGGCGCGTCGTGGCCGAACTGCCACAGCGTGGAGTCGCCCTCGAACGTGTTCGGGTCGGGCAGCACGAGGGTGCCCTCGGTGCCGCTGATCTCCACGAAGCCCATCCGGGGCAGGGCGTTCTGGAAGCTGAACGTGGACTGCGCGGACTGGCCGCCCTCGAACGAGATGACGGCGGCGTGGTGGGTGGGCACCTCGACCCTGAATTCGGTGCCGGCCCGGGGGCCGCTGCCGATGGTGCGCACCGCGCTGGACTGCGACGACACCGCGCCGACCCGGCTGGCGGAGCCGAAGGCGTGCACGAGGGTCGTGATGTAGTACGGCCCCATGTCGAAAAGCGGACCGGCGCCGAGCGCGAAGAGGAACTCGGGGTTGGGGTGCCAGGCGTCCGGGCCGGGAACGTGGAACATCGTCGTGGCCGTGAGGGGTTCACCGATGTCGCCGCGTTTGATTGCGCGCATGGCGGTCTGGATGCCCGCGCCGAGCACGGTGTCCGGCGCGCATGCCACCCGCAGCCCGGCGGCCTCGGCGGCAGCAAGTAGCGCCGCGCCCGACTCGTGGTCCAGGGCGAGGGGCTTCTCGCTCCAGACGTGCTTGCCGGCGGCGATGATGCGGCGCCCGACCTCGGTGTGCACGGCCGGGATGGTGAGATTCACGACGATCTCGATGTCGTCCCTGGCCAGCAGCTCGTCGACCGAGCCGTGGTCGGGCACCCCGTAGGCCTCGGCCTGCGCTTGGGCGCGTTCGAGGTCGAGGTCCGCGACGAAGAGTACGTCGAGGTCGGCGAAGACCGTCATGTTCTCGAGGTAGGTGCCGCTGATGACCCCGGCGCCGATGACGCCGACGCCCACGCGTCCGGTGCGGCTCATTTGTCGTTCTCCGCGAGCCAGGCGAACGAGGCCGCGATGCCGTCGAAGACGTCGCCCGTGTAGCCGTCGAACTCCACAACCCGCAGGGCGTGCGGCGCGGCCGCGAGCACGGCGGCGACGCCGACATCGCCGCTGCCGGCCGGCAGCTGGCTGGCGAAGGCCGCTGCGAGGGCCTCCGGCACGGTGAGGGCGCTCTCGCTGCTCGGCAGGCTCGTGGCGATGTCGCCGCGCACCGGGCCGTCCTTGATGTGCAGGAATTTGACCCGGTCGCCGAGGCGGCGGAGCAGCGCGGGGGTGTCGGTGCCGCCGACGGTGGACCAGTAGGTGTCGACCTCGAGGGCGACCTCGGGCGACAGCGCCTCGATGAACAGCTCGTAGATGGGCCGGCCATCGACGTGGTTCGCGAACTCCCAATTGTGGTTGTGGTAACCGAACCCCAGGCCGGCCGCCGCCGCGAGCGTCTGGAGAACGTTGACCCGCTCGGCCAGACGGGCGGCGTCATCCGCTGTCTGCCAACGGTCGCTCGGGATGAACGGGTCGATGACGGTGCCGATGCCCAGCTGGGCCGCGGCGTCGAAGGTGCGCGCCGGGTCGTCGGAGTCGATGACCGGGGCATGGCCGGACGGCGCCGTCACACCGGCGGCCGCGAACGCGCGCTGATACTCGTCGGCGCGCTCCACGAACGCGTAGGGCTCGACCTGGGTGAAGCCGATCTCGGCGATCCGGGCAACGGCGCCCTGGAGGTCGGCGGAGATGGCGTCCCGCACCGTATAGAGCTGGACAGAGGGTGTGCTGGACATACTTGCTCCTTTGGAAGTGATGGCGAACAGGAATCATCCGCGCAACAAACCTAACAACGTTCGGTTTTAAATGGCAAGACAATTCTGCGGGTCGGAATCCTGTGGGTTTGTACAGGATCGGTCGGTAGGCTCGTCGGACTATGGATGACCCTCCCACGCATAAACCCTTGCTCCCTGCCCGCCCCGAAGCTCTTCGGGCACACGACTTCCGGGCACAGGGAGCCACCTCGTGAACGAATGGATCATGGTGGGCCTCGGGCTCATCCTGACGGCCGGAACCGGCGTGTTCGTCGCCGCCGAGTTCGCCCTCGTCACCCTCGACCGCAATGAGCTCGAAGCTCGCCAGGCCCGCGGTGAGAAACGCCTCGGCCCCACCATCAAGGCGCTGCGGATCACCTCGACGCACCTGTCCAGCGCCCAGCTGGGCATCACGCTGACGACCCTGCTCACCGGCTACACCTTCGAACCGGCCATCAGCTCGCTGCTGCGCGGCCCGTTGCTCGGCCTCGGCCTGGCCGAGGGCGTCGTGCCCGTGTTGGGCGCGGTGATCGGCATCGCGCTGGCCACCCTGTTCTCCATGGTGATCGGCGAGCTCGTGCCCAAGAACTTCGCGCTCGCCGTGCCCCTGGCCACCGCCAAGGTCGTCGTGCCGCTGCAGGCGGCCTTCACCGCGGTCTTCAAGCCCGTGATCCTGCTGTTCAACAACACCGCCAACGCCCTCATCCGGCTGGTCGGCATCGAGCCCAAGGAGGAGCTCTCCGGCGCCCGCAGCGCCGAGGAACTCGGCTTCCTGGTGCGCCGGTCTGCGCTGGAAGGCCTGCTCGACGCCGACCACGCTGAGATGCTCAACCGCACCCTGCGGTTCTCCGATCACTCGGCCGCCGACGTGATGACCCCGCGGGTGCAGATGGCGTCGGTGCGCGCCGGCGACACCGCCGAGAGCGTCGTGACCCTGGCCAGCGCCACCGGCTACTCCCGCTTCCCCGTGATCGGCCGTGACACCGACGACATCCTGGGCGTTCTGCACGTGAAGCAGGCCTTCGCCGTGGACCTCGGCCGGCGCACGCTGGTGACCGCCGGCGAGCTGATGCTGCCCGCCCTGCGGGTGCCGGAGTCGATGGGCGTCGACAGGCTGCTCGGTACCCTGCGCCAGCAGGGCCTGCAGATCGCCGTGGTGTCCGACGAATACGGCGGCACCGCCGGCATCGTGACCCTGGAAGACCTCGTGGAGGAACTCGTCGGCGAACTCGAAGACGAACACGACCGGGCCAAAACCGGCATCGTGCGCACCGGCCGCTCGATCGTGTTCGACGGCGGCCTGCGCCCAGACGAACTGCTCGAACGCGCGGGCGTCACCGTGCCGGACGACGGCGACTACGAGACCGTCGCGGGCTACGTCACCGACCGGCTCGACCGCATCCCCGAGGTGGGCGACACCGTGCCCATCGACGTGGGCACCCTGCGGGTGGAGCGGATGGATGGCGCGCGCGTCTCGCGCATCCGCCTCACCCCCACCAACACCGCGGCCGACCTCGACCCGGTCACGTCCATCATCGAAGGGAGGCTGACCCATGAGTGAGTATCTTCCCGGGCTGCTCTGGCTCGTCGTGCTGCTGGCGGTCAACGCCTTCTTCGTCGGCGCTGAATTCGCCGTGATCTCGGCCAGGCGCTCGCAGATCGAACCTCTCGCCGCGCAGGGCAACAAGGCCGCCAAGACCACGCTGTGGGCCATGGAGCACGCCACTCTCATGCTCGCCACGTCGCAGCTGGGCATCACGGTGTGCTCGCTGCTGATCCTCAACGTGTCCGAGCCGGCCATCCACCACCTGCTCGAGATCCCGCTCGGGCTCACCGCGCTCTCGGCCGAGGCGATCAGCGTGATCGCCTTCGCGGTGGCGCTGGGCCTGGTCACCTTCCTGCACGTGGTGCTGGGCGAGATGGTGCCCAAGAACATCTCGTTCTCGGTGCCCGACCGCGCCGCGCTGATCCTCGCGCCGCCGCTGGTCTTCGTGGCCCGGGTGTTCCGGCCCGTGATCGTGAGCCTGAACTGGCTGGCGAACAGCGTGCTGCGGCTGTTCCGGGTGACGCCCAAGGATGAGGCGACGAGCGCGTTCACCCTCGACGAGGTGGCCGGCATCGTGCGGCAGTCCACCCGCGAGGGCATGCTGGCGGATGCCTCCGGCACGCTGTCGGCGGCATTCGAGTTCACCACCAAGCGGGTGTCCGACGTGGAGGTGCCGCTGGCGGGAATCGTATTCCTGCCGGTGCATGCGTCGCCGGCCGACCTGCAGCGGGCCGTGGCCGCGCACGGGTTCTCCCGGTACATCCTCACCGATGCGGCCGGGGCGCCCGCCGGCTACCTGCACCTCAAGGACGTCATGGACCTCACCGGCACCGAGGCCTTCGCCCAACCGGTGCCGCCCAAGCGGGTGCGCAAGCTCGCCAGCGTGCTCCGCGACAGCGACCTCGAGGACGCCCTCGCGGCCATGCGCCGCACCGGGTCGCACGTGGCCAGCTCGTTCGATGCGAACGGCGTGGCCACCGGGGTGCTGTTCCTCGAGGACATCATCGAGGAGCTCGTGGGTGAGGTGGAGGACGTCACCAGCGTGTAGGGAGGCCGCACCAGCCTCAGCCGAGGGCGGCGGAGGCCCGGGTCGGTGGGCGGCGGAGCAGCGTCCAGGCCACGACCACGGCCACCAGCGCCATCGCGGCGAGACCGAGGCCCGAGTAGCCCACCAGCAACAGGACCGGGCCGGCCAGGGCCCCGCCGAGAGCGCCGGCGGCGTTCATCGACAGGTCGGAGAAACCCTGCAGGGCCGACCTGTCGTGCACGTCGACGGCCTCGGCGATCAACGCCGAGCCGGCCACGACGGAGGCCGACCAGCCCAGCCCGAGCAGGATCAGCCCGACCGTCATGGCCGTGGCGCTCTCGCCGGCAAGCCAGAACAGCACCAGTGCGGCCAGCAGCAGCGCCTGGCCAGTGAGGATCACCGGCATCCGCCCCACCCTGTCGGCCAGGGCGCCGAACACCGGCGACAGCGCGTACATGCCGGCCACGTGCAGGCTGATGGTGAGGCCCACGATGGTGAGCGATGCGCCGTGCTCGGAGAGGTGTACCGGCGCCATCGACATGAGCGCGACCATGGTGGCGTGGCTGAGGGCGATGACCGCGACGGCGTAACGGGCGAGCGGGTTGACCCGCACGATGGCCAGCCCGCCGTGCTGCCGGGTGGATGCCGGCCGCGCGTCGCGTACCGACAGCGCGGTGAGCAGCGGGTCGGGCCGCAGCCCGATCGTGTAAACCAAGGCGGCGCCGACCTGCGCGGCCAGGGAGAAGGCGAACGCCCCGGTGAGCGGCGGCAGGCCGAGCTGCGCGCCGACGACCTCGCCGGGGCCGAACAGGTTGGGCCCGAGCACGGCGCCGATGGTGGTGGACCACACCACGATCGAGAGATCCCGGGCCCGGGTGGTGGGGCCGGCCAGGTCGGTCGCGGCGAACCGGGCCTGCAGGTTGGTGGCCGAGCCTGCCCCCAGCAGCATGAGGCTGAGGAGCAGCAGCGGGAAGGTGTCGATGGCGACCGACATGATCGCCAGGATGGCGCCGACCCCGGCGATGCCCGCGCCAGTGGCGAGCGACCGGCGGCGTCCGTTGGCCTGGGCGAGACGGGCCAGCGGCACGGCCACGAGCGCGGCGCCCAGGGTGCTCATGGTGGCGGCCATGCCCGACCAGGCGTTCGAACCGGAGAGCTGGGCCGCGAGCAGCGCGCCGAGCGAGAGCGTGGCGCCCATGCCGATGCCGCCGAGGATCTGGCCGAGGATGAGCACCCGCACGACCTTGCGCTGCAGGCGCGCGGTCGCATCCGATGGAGAGGCGGGTCGGCGGGGCGTGGTCATCGGAATCCCTGCTCGGTGGGGTGTGCGGTATCGATCAGCCTAGGGGCGAGGGCCTGTGGGGGAGTATCTTCTGGCCAGGGCAGTGTGACGAGCGGGAGCAATCGGATGACGTTCGAGCAAGTGGTCGAAGCCGCCGTGCGGGTGGTCGAGGTGGTCGGTGCGGCCATCATGGTGTTCGGCGGGTTGGCGGCACTGGTGGCCGGTATTCCGCGGATGCTGCACGCCGACACCCGGCCGACGGCCTACCAGGCCATGCGGCGGGAACTCGGCCGGGCCATCCTGCTGGGCCTGGAGGTGCTGATCGTGGCGGACATCATCCGCACCATCGTGGTGGAACCCACGGTGGAGAGCGTGCTGGTGCTCGGCGCGATCGTGATCATTCGGGTGCTGCTGAGCTTCTCGCTCGAGGTGGAGATGGACGGCGTCTGGCCGTGGGCCCGGTGGAGGATGGCGGGCAAGGCAGGGGCGCCGAGCGCGCCCAGCGCGTCGGACTAGGGTGCCGCCACCCGACCGAGCCGCCAGAGCGAGGTGACCTCGGCCGCCCGCGCGGCGTGCAGCGGATCGGTCGCGTCGGCGGCCTTGCGATGGGTGGGGCGGATGTCCAGGCGCGCGATCACGACCAGGCCGGAGTCGTCGATCAGGTCGAGGAGTTCGCCGCGGGAGCGCAGCCCGAGCAGTTCGGCCAGGTTGGACAGGATCAGCCAGCCCTCACCGTGGTCGGCGAGGTGCGCGGGGAGCGCGGCCAGGAAACCGCGCAGCATGCGGCTGTCCGGGTCGTAGACGGCGGCGTCGGTGCTCGTGGCGGCGGAGGCCGGCAGCCAGGGCGGGTTGCAGACCACCAGGTCGGCGCGCCCGGGGGGGAACAGATCGGCCTCGATCACGTCGACCTGGCCGGAGAAGCCCAGGCGGTCGAGGTTCTCCCGGGCGCAGGCCAGCGCGCGCGGTTCCAGGTCGGTGGCCACGACGCGATCGAAGCCGCGCTGGGCGAGCATCGCGGCGATCACGCCTGAGCCGGTGCCGATGTCGAAAGCCAGCCCGGTAGCCGGCAGCGGCGCGGTGGCGATGAGGTCGAGGTACTCGCCGCGCACCGGCGAGAAGACGCCGTAGTGCGGGTGGATGCTGTCGCCGAGCGCCGGGACCGGCACGCCCTTCACGCGCCATTCGTGCGCGCCGACCACGCCGAGCAGCTCGCGCAGCGAGAGCAGCACCGGGCCGGTGCCCTGGCCGTACGCCTCGGCGCAGGCCTGTCGTACGTCGGGCGCACGGCGCAGTTTCAGGGTGTGGTCGGCGTCGAGCTGTACGAGCACCAGGCCCAGCAGGCGCGCGCGGCGGAGGGCCTCGGTGCGGCCCACCTCGAACGCGGCCTTCATATCGGTCGTGGGAGTGCGCCGGTGCCGGTCCACCCGGCGGGCCATCGCGGTGAGCAGCTGGCGGGCGTTCTGGAAGTCACCCTGCCAGAGCAGGCCGGTGCCGGACTTCGCCAACCGGTACGCCGCATCCGCGGTGAGGGTGTCGTCGACGACGACCACGCGCTTGGGGGCAGGCCAGCCGCCCTCGGAGTGCCAGCGGGCGCTGTGCTCGGTGTCGCCGGTGCTCCAGCGAACGTCGGTGGTGTCGGTGCTGGACATGGTGTCCGATCTTGTGCCGCTGGGGTTCGGGCTCCCGGGTTCGTGGCCCCGGGGCGCTCGGTCGCAACCAGCTCTGGCAGAAGGCTCGCGCGACCTGTTCGATTATCGCATCCGCCCGTTAGAGCAGCGCCGGCATGACCTCGCGCTCGAACAGCTCAATGCCCGACCGGTCGTAGGCCGCCTCGGGGAAGTAGTGGATCGCGTAGCCCAGGCCGCGCGCCTTCATCCCGTTCAGGCGCTCCACGATCTGCGCTGGAGTGCCAACGGCCTGCGCGGTACCGCTGCGGTACTCGGCCAGGAAGGCGGCCGCTCCCTCCGCACCGAGGTAGGGGGTGACGCGGTCCTGGATGGCGTCGAGCCGGTCCGCGACCTCGGCCTCGGTGGGCGCGATCACGGTGTTGTAGTTGGCCGAACGGGTGATGGCCTCGAAGTCGGTGCCGAGCGCTGCGCAGTGCTCGCGCAGCAGGTCGCTCTTGTGGGTGAAGCCCTCCGGCGTGCCGTCGAAGTTGGTGTAGTTCGCATACTGCGCCGCGATCCGCAGGGTCACCTTCTCGCCGCCACCGGCGATCCAGATCGGGATGCCACCCTCCTGCAGCGGCAACGGCCGCACGATGGCGCCGTCCACCTGATAGTGCTCGCCGGCGAGGGTGGCGCTGCCGGTGGTCCAGGCCTGCCGCATGATCTGCACGCCCTCGTCGAGGCGGGCGAGCCGCTCGCCGGCGCGCGGGAAGCCGTAGCCGTAAGCCCGCCATTCGTTTTCATACCAGCCGGCGCCGATGCCCATCTCGACGCGGCCGCCGGAGATGATGTCGATCGTGGACGCCACCTTGGCCAGGTAGGCCGGATTGCGGTAGCTCATGCAGGTGCACATCTGGCCGAGCCGCACCCGGCTGGTGGTGGCCGCGAAGGCACTCATCAGGGTCCAGGCCTCGTGGGTGGCCTCCTCGCTGGGCACCGGAACCGTGTGGAAGTGGTCATACACCCAGATGGATTCCCAGGCGCCGGCATCCGCGTGCGCGGCGAGGCCGCTCATGGCCGCCCACTGGTCGGCAGTGTCGATGCCGACCAGATCGTGACGCCAGCCCTGGGGAATGAAGAGTCCGAATCGCATGGGCCCAGCCTACGGGCGGCGATCCGGCACGGCGGCGGCCGTCAGGCGGGCGTCAGGCGGGCAGGACCGCGAAGAGTGAATGGATGTTGCCCTCCGGGTCGGCGAAGAAGCCGGTCAGGTGACCCCAATCGCGTTCAACGGGCGCGGCGATCTCAATGGCTCCGCGCTCGATGAGCTCGGCAAACCGGGTGTGCACCTGCTCGGGGGTGCCGCACTGGAAGTTCAGTTCCACCGCCTGCCCGCTTCGCGGCGCCGTGAACGACGGATGGCCGTGGGTGTGCGCTCCCATCCCGGCGCGCCGGAAGATGGCGAGCCGCACTCCGACGGGGCCGCCCAGGGCCACGTAGTCCGGCTCCCGCACCGCCACCTCGAACCCGAGCGCATGCTCGTAGAAGTGGGCCATGCCGGCCACGTCGTCGGCCAGCAACGTCACACCCTCGAGCACCATCGCATCCATGAGTCAGACGGTAGCAGCAGCCCGGTCGGATCGGGCTGGCTCAGGCCCTGGTGCCGGGGTCCTCCGGTGCGGAGGAGGCGTCATCCGCCGGCTCGGCCGCCGGGCGGCGCATGTGCACGCCCATCACGGTGAGGATCGCCAGCATGATGGCCCCGGCGAAGATCGCGATGTCGGCGACGTTGCCGATGAAGAGGTTGCCGTAGCCGATGAAGTCCACGACGTGGCCGCGGGCGAAGCCGGGCTCGCGGAAGAGCCGGTCGCCGAGGTGGGTGACGGCGCCGCCGAGGAGCAGGCCGAGGGCGACCATCCAGCCGCGGGACTCGACCCGCCAGGCGAGCGTGGTGATCCACACGACGGCGGCGGCCGCAGCGACCGCGAACACCCAGGTGAAGTCGGAGCCGATCGAGAATGCGGCACCCGGGTTGTAGACGAGGACAAAGCGGATCACGTCACCGATCACCGGGATGACCTGCCCGTCGCCGAGCTGGGCCACCGCCCACCACTTGCTGAGCTGGTCGACGAGGATCACGACCAGGGCGATGGCGAAGGCAGGCCAGGCCAGCCGGGAAGCCCGCCGGGAGCGGGTCGGGGCCGGCGGCGGAGTCTGGGAGGCAGAAGTCACCACTCCATCATCTCAGCCCGGCGCTCCCACCGGCGCGGCTGTAAGAACCCTTACAGAGCGATCCGTGTAGCGTTGATGCACCTGAACGCTGAGCCGGCCGGCCGCAGCGGGACCGACCGAGCGTGATCATCCGCTCACCTGCCTGAGGAGACCGCGCATGTCGACACCGACCGACGTCCCGACCGACGACGAGGCCACGCCCAACACCGCGGATGCCGCACCCACCCCGAAGGCCGACGCCGGAGTGGCCGCCGTGGTCTACAACCCGATCAAGGTGGACCTCGACGCGATCAAGCGTGTTGTGGCCGCCGAAGAGGCCCGGGCCGGCTGGGGCGAGACCCTGTGGTTCGAGACCTCGAAGGAGGACCCGGGTCAGGGTGCCGCCCAGCGGGCCATCGACGCCGGCGCCACCGTCGTGATCGCGGCCGGCGGCGACGGCACCGTGCGTGCCGTGGCGGAGGTCGTGCACGGCAGCAGCGCGGCGCTGGCCCTGCTGCCGTCCGGCACCGGCAACCTGCTCGCCCGCAACCTCAACCTCACCCTCGACAACCTCGAGCACTCGATCAACACCGCCTTCACCGGGGTCGACCGGTCGATCGACATCGCCCGGATCGACATCCGGCACGAGGACAACAGCGTGAGCAAGCACGCGTTCCTGGTGATGGCCGGGCTGGGCCTGGATGCCAAGATGCTCGCCAGCACCAACGATGAGCTCAAGGCCAAGATCGGCTGGCTGGCCTATGTGGGCGCGATCCTCACCGCCCTGCGCGACAAGAACCAGCTGCGGATGCGGTACAGCCTCGACGGCGGCAGCACTAAGTCGGTGCGCGCGCACACCATGATCGTGGGCAACACCGGCCTGCTCACCGCGAACGTGCTGCTGCTGCCCGAAGCCGTGATCGACGACGGCCAGTTCGAGATCGTGATGCTGCGCCCGGAGGGGTTCCTCAGCTGGGTGCAGATCCTGGTGAAGGTGCTCTGGGAGAACGGCGTGCTGCGCCGCACCCCGCTCGGCCGCCGGATGATGTCCAAGGAGGTCGACGCCCTGAACTACGTGAAGGGCACCGAGGTGGTCGTCAAGCTCAGCCACCCTGAGGAGATCGAACTCGACGGCGACGGCTTCGGTACCGCCACGGCGTTCAAGGCCCGGGTGGATGCCGGCGGCCTGCGCGTGCGGGTTCCCCAGGAGTAGCCCGCCGGGGCCTGGGCGAGGGCGCGGCCACGCATCCGCCTAACTGTTCCCCGTGCGGACAATTGCGCCCGGCGCACCGGGTGCAATTGTCCGCTTCGGGAACAGTTGCCATTGGTTTACGCGCGGGCGGCCTCGACGATGGCCTGGATGCGGGCGGGCACGGTGTCGTCCTGCAGTGAGGTGACATCGCCGAGGGGGCGGCCGTCCACGATGTCGCCGAGCAGGCGGCGCATGATCTTGCCCGAGCGGGTCTTGGGCAGGTCGGGCACCAGGAACACGTCGCGGGGCTTGGCCACCGCGCCGATCTCGTGGGTGATGTGCGCCCGCAGCTGCGGGGCCAGTTCGGTCGCCAGGGCCAGCCAGGCGGCCGGGTCATCCGAGGCCGGGGCCACCGCGGGGATCACGAATGCGGCGATGCCCTCGCCCGTGGTCGCATCCGCCACACCCACCACCCCGGACTCGCCGACGGCCGGATGCGACACCAGCGCCGACTCGATCTCGATGGTGGAGAGCCGGTGCCCGGAGACGTTGATCACGTCGTCGACCCGGCCGAGCAGCCAGATGTCGCCGTCGTCGTCGTACTTGGCGCCGTCGCCGGAGAAGAAGTAGCCCTGCTCACTAAACCGCGCCCAGTAGGAGTCGCGGTAGCGTTCCGGGTTGCCCCACACCGTGCGGGCCATGCCCGGCCAGGTGCCGGCCAGCACCAGGTAGCCGCCGGTGCCGTGCGGAACCGGCTGGCCCGCGTCATCCACTACCAGGGTGGTCAGCCCCGGCAGGGCGCGGAGGGCCGAGCCCGGCTTGAGCGTGCTCACCCCGGGCAGCGGCGCCATCACGGCGGCGCCGGTCTCGGACTGCCACCAGGTGTCCACGATCGGGGCGGTGCCTGCGCCGACGTTCTCGCGGAACCACACCCAGGCCTCGGGGTTGATCGCCTCGCCGACCGAGCCGAGCAGGCGGATGCTGGAGAGGTCATGTTCCGCGGGCAATCCATCCGGGAACCAGGTCATGAAGGTGCGGATGAGCGTGGGCGCCGTGTAATAGGTGGTGACGCCGTAGCGCTCGATGATCTCGAAATGCCGGCCGGGGTGCGGGGTGTTCGGGGTGCCCTCGTAGATCACCGAGGTGGTGCCGTTGGAGAGCGGGCCGTAGTGCACGTAGCTGTGCGCGGTGACCCAGGCGAGGTCGGCGGTGCACCAGTGCACATCGTCGTCCTTGGCGTCGAACACGGCCCAGTGGCTCCAGGATGCGTGGGTGAGGTAGCCGCCGCTGGTGTGCACCAGGCCCTTGGGCTTGCCGGTGGTGCCCGAGGTGTAGATGATGAACAGCGGCGTCTCGGCGTCGAAGAATTCCGGCTCGTGGGTGTCGGGAGCGAGCCCGACGGTGTCGTGCCACCACACGTCACGCCCGCTGGTCCAGGGGATGTCCGGGGTTCGCGCGCCGGTGCGGCGCACCACGAGCACGTGCTCGATCGAGTCCACGCCGGCCACGGCCTCGTCGGCGGCTTCCTTCACCGGAACAGCCTGGCCGCGGCGGAACTGACCGTCGGTGGTGACGAGCAGCTTCGCGCCGGTGTCCTCCACCCGGAAGCGCAGCGCCTCGGCCGAGAAGCCGCCGAACACGAGCGAGTGGATGGCACCGATGCGGGCGACGGCGAGGGTGATGATGATCGTCTCGGGGATCACCGGCAGGTAGATGACCACCCGGTCGCCCTGCACGATGCCGAGGTCGGTGAGCGCGTTCGCGGCCCGGGCGACCTCCTTCTCGAGGTCGGCGTAGGTGAGGGTGCGGCGGTCGCCGGGTTCGCCCTCGAAGTGGAACGCGACCTTGTCGCCGCGGCCGGCGGCCACGTGCCGGTCGACGCAGTTCACCGCCACGTTGAGCTTGCCGCCGGCGAACCACTCCGCGTGCGGCACGCTCAGCACGCCGTCGGCATCCGGAGTGGTGGGCTGCCAGCTGTGGTCGGTGTGCCAGGGTTCGGCCCAGTCGAGCCGCTTGGCCTGCTCGGTCCAGAACGCGACCGGGTCCGCGGCGGCCTTGTCGTACCAGGACGCGTCGACGTTGGCCTGCGCGGCGAAGTCGGCCGGGGCCGGGTAGCGGCGGTGCTCGGTGGAGAGGTTGCGGATGGTGGCGCTGGTGTCGGACCAGTCGGCGGTGGCGGCGCGGGTGGCCGGGGTGTGCGTGTAGGTGCTGGTGTCGGTGTTCGGCATGGCACACTCCGGCTGTGGTTCAGGATGGGGCTGGTGGTCACGTTCGACGCTACGCAGCCCGGGCATCCGTCGCAGGGAGCGGCGCAACGCGGCGTAACCTGCGCTGCGCGCGCGGGGCGCCCCGCAGGTGTCGCGGCACTAGTTTGTCCCGGCGGCACGTGTTGCACCACGTGCCGCCGGGACAAACACGTGCCGCGGGGACTACCTAGTGCCGCGAGACGCGACTCAGGCCCATTTCTTGATGGCCCACTTTTCGAAGACACCCAGGATGGCGTCGGTGAGTTTGCCGAGCAGGGCGAGCAGGATGATGGCGAGCAGGATGCGGTCGATCCGGCCGTTATTCCCCGAGTCTGAGAGCAGGAAGCCGAGGCCCATCGATGCGGCGATCAACTCCGCGGCCACGAGGAAGAGCCAGGCCTGGGCGAGCGCCAGGCGCAGTCCCGAGATGACGGACGGGATCACGGCGGGCAGCTGCACGGCGGTGAAGAGCTGCACTCCGCGCAGGCCGAAGGCGCGCCCGGCCTCCACCAGCTGCCGGTCCACGTGCCTCAGGGCCTGAGCCACCGTCGTGTAGACCGGGAAGAACGCGCCGATGGCGATCAGGGTGATCTTCGACTCCTCGCCGATCTTGAGCCAGATGATCAGCAGCGGCACCCAGGCGAGCGACGGCACCGCGCGGATGGCGCCGAGTGTCGGCGCGAAGAAGATGTCGGCGGCGCGGGAGAGCCCCACGAGCGCCCCAGTGGTGAGCCCGAGGGTTGCGCCGATCGCAAACCCGATCAGCACCCGCTGAGTGGAAATCGCTACGTGCAGGGTGAGCTCGCCGCGGTCGAAGAGGTCCACGGCGGCGACCCAGACCGACGCCGGAGGAGGCAGCTGCGACACCGTCACCAGCCCGAGGGTGCTGCTGAGCTGCCAGGCGAGCAGGATGAGTGCCGGCAGCAGCAGCCCACCTGCGATGCGCACCCCGCGGCGGGAGGTGAGAGGACGGCGCACGATCGGCGCCGCATTCGGCGCGAGGAGCTCTGTCATCGGTGGTCCTTCCGTCCAGGTGGCTGCGCGGGTGAAGCGGATGCCGGGGCGGCGCGTCTGCGACCGCCCCGGCATCCGCTGGGCTACTCGACGATCGTCGGGTCGGCCTTCGTGGCGAAGGTGTCGTTCACGATGGTGTCCAGCGCGTCGTCGACCTGCTTCTGCTCGAGCACGTCGCCGGTCTCGACGAAGATCGGGCCGATGGTGGTGAGCACGTCGATCTGGGCGTCGCCGGGAACGTTGTCCACGCCGAGGTTGGAGCGTTCGGTGAAGACCTTCGTGGCTACGGCCAGGTCGAGGCCGGCGACGTCGGAGAGAATCTGGGCGGTCTCCTCCTCGTTGTCGAGCGCCCAGGCGCGGGCGTGCTCGTAGACGTCGACGACGGTCTGGGCCACATCCGGCTTCTCGGCGATGAAGGACTCGGTGGCGTTCAGGAAGCCGTAGCTGTTGAAGTCGACGTTGCGGTAGACGAGCTCAGCACCGGCGGCTTCGGCACCGGCCATGATCGGGTCGAGTCCGGCCCAGGCATCGACGGACCCGTTCTGCAGGGCGGCCCAGCCGTCGGCGTGTTGCAGGTTCTGCACGGTGACGTCATCCTGGCTCAGGCCGGCCTCGTCGAGCGCCTGCAGCAGGAAGAAGTAAGGGTCGGTGCCCTTGGTGGCGGCGACCTGCTTGCCCTTGAGGTCTTCCACCGAGGTGATGTCCGAGCCCTCCGGCACGACGAGAGCGGCCCACTCGGGCTGGGAGAAGATGTCGATCACCTGGATGGGCGAGCCGTTGGACCGGGCCAGCAGCGCGGCCGAGCCGGCGGTGGAGCCCACGTCGATGGCGTTGGCGCGCAGGGCCTCGTTGGCCTTGTTCGAGCCGGCGGACTGCACCCAGTTCACGGTGATGTCCTGGTCGGCGAGGGCCTCTTCGAGCCAGCCCTGGTCTTTGATCACCAGGCTGAGCGGGTTGTAGGTGGCGAAGTCGATATTGAGCGTGCCGCCCTCGGTGACGATGCCGCCCTCCTCGTCGGCGGTCGAAGCGGCGTCGGCGGCGGGCTGGTTCTCGCCGGCGACGCAGCCGGTGAGCAGCAGGGCTGCGGCCGCGGCTGACGCGATCAGGGCGGTGGCGGTGAAGCGATTCTTCATGACAAGTCTCTCGTTGGATGCTGGCTGCGGGTGCGGGAGGTGGTGCGGGTATCCATGCTGTGGATGTGTAACGGTCACGCGGTGGAACCGGCGCACGATCGGGCTGTGCGAACGTCGGGGGATCGGTCTGATCAGTAGGGGAAGTGCGGGATGCTCGTGCCCGTGGCCACGCCGCGGGCATCGCCGTGCCGGTTGATGCCCAGGCCCGCGAGCAGTCGCCCGCGCAGCTCGGCGAGCTCAGCGGAGCCGCGGTCGCGCGGCCTGGCGCCGGGCACCGTGAGTTCCTGCACGATGGTGGCGCCGGGCGTGCCCGCTGCGGCAGACCCGGTGGCCAGCTCCTGGCCGAGCAGGATGATGCGGTCGGCCAGTTGCAGCGCCTCGTCGACGTCGTGGGTGACGAGCAGCACCGTGGTGGGGGCGGCGGCGTGCACGTCGAGAAGCAGGTCCTGCATTTTGAGCCGGGTCAGGGCATCCAGTGCCCCGAACGGTTCGTCGAGCAGGAGCACGCCGGGGTTGCGGGCCAGGGCGCGGGCGAGCGAGGCGCGTTGGGCCATGCCGCCGGAGATCGCGGCGGGCCGGTGCCCGGCGAAGGCCGTGAGGCCCACGAGTTCGAGAAGTTCGGCGACGCGGGCGCGGCCGGCCTCACGGGCGGTACCGCGCGGCAGGCCGAGGGCCACATTGGCGGCCACGGTGCGCCAGGGCAGCAGGCGGGGCTCCTGGAAGCCCACGGCGCAGCGGGTATCGAAGTCGGTGGCCGGCGACCCGTCGATGCGCACCGAGCCGGCGGTGGGGGAGTCCAACCCGCCGGCGATGCGCAGCAGGGTGGACTTGCCACAGCCGCTCGTGCCGAGAATGGCGAGGACCTCGCCGGGTCGCACCGACAGCGACACGTCGCGCAGCACCGGCCGGGCGGGTGCAGCGGATGCGGCGGTGCCGAGCGGCGAGGCGAAGGTGCGGCCCAGCCCGGCGAACTCCACGGCGAAGGCCGCGTTCGTGCCTGCTGGTCCGGCGGCCCGGTCGCGCCCCGGAGCGCCGCCGACGGCTGCAGCGAGGCGGGCTGCGGTGCGCGTTGCGGTGCTGGCAGACATGGTGGGCCGATCGGTAGGGGGTCGAACGTGCCTCGACGCTACCCAGCCGGGCGGGCAGGCGCACCCCGGACTGAAACTCTTCGTAGCAATTGGGATGCGGGTCAGACCGGGCTCAGGCACCGCTCCCAGCCGAGAGTTGGGATGATGGGGGTATGACTCGAACCGTTTCCGGAGCCCGCGTGCTGATCACCGGTGCCGCCATGGGCATGGGCCGCCTCTACGCCGAACGCGCCGTCGCCGAGGGCGCCCGTGCCGTGATCCTCTGGGACCGCGACGCCGCCGGCCTCTCGAACACCGCCGCGATCCTCACCGAACGCGCGCAGGGACGCACCCAGATCGCCGCCTACGTCGTGGACATCGCCGACCTCGGCGCGATCGCGCAGACCGCGCAGCGAGTGCGCACCGAAGTGGGCAACCCCGACATCGTGATCAACAACGCCGGCATCGTGCGCGGCTCGTTCTTCTGGGAGCACGACAACGGCGATGACACCCGCTCCACCATGCAAGTGAACGCCCTCGCGCCGATGTACATCACCCGCGAATTCCTGCCCGCCATGATGCGCAATCCCTACCGCGAATCGCGCATCGTCAACATCGCGTCCGCGGCCGGCATGCTCTCCAACCCGCGGATGAGCGTGTACGCCGCGTCGAAGGCCGCCGTGATCGCGTGGAGCGACTCGCTGCGGCTGGAGCTCGAGCAACAGGGCTTCGAGCACGTGCGGGTGAGCACCATCGCGCCCAGCTACATCTCCACCGGCATGTTCGACGGGGCCCGCGGGCCCCTGTTCACGCACGTGATGACGCCGGAGTACGTGGTGAACCGGGTCTGGCGGGCCATGCTCGCCGGGTCGCCGCAGCTGCTGATGCCGTGGACCGTCGGGTTTTCCAAGAAGGTGCGCGGCGTGTTGCCCCTCGCGGCCTGGGATGCCGTGGCCGGCCGGGTCTTCGGTGTGTACAGGTCGATGGACACCTTCGTCGGCCGTCGCTGAGGCAGATTAGGTAAGCCTTCCCTGCTCTGACCAGGGGATTAGGCAAGGCTTTCCACGCTGGCGGACGCCGCGAGAGGTGCCTATGGTGACTCTATGGCCATCCTCTCGACCCCCTTCTTCGGTCCCGCCGTGACCCTCCCGGCGGATGCCGCCACCCACTCCGCGATCGCGCCCACGGCGCTCTCGACCAGCCTGGCGACCCGGCTCAACTGGCTGCGGGCCGGGGTGCTCGGCGCCAACGACGGCATCGTCTCCGTTGCGGCCATCGTGGTCGGCGTCGCCGGCGCCGGCGGATCCACCCCGGCCATCGTCGCCGCCGGAGCGGCCGGCCTCGTCGGCGGTGCGATCTCCATGGCGCTCGGCGAGTACGTCTCGGTGAGCAGCCAGAGCGACAGCCAGCGCGCCATGATCGAGAAGCAGAAGCGCGAGCTGCGGGACGACCCGGCCGGCGAACTCGACGTGCTCACCGGGCTCTACGAGGCGCGTGGTCTGGCGCCGGCCACCGCCCGCCAGGTGGCCGTGGAACTCACCGAGAAGGATGCCCTCAAGGCGCACCTCTCCCTCGAGCTGAACATCACCGAAGAAGAGGTGGCCAACCCGTGGCACGCCGCCGGGGCCTCTGCGCTGGCGTTCCTCCTCGGCGCCATCCTGCCGGTGCTGGCGATCCTGTTGCCGCCGGAGGCCGTCCGGGTGCCGGTCACCTTCCTGGCCGTGCTCGTGGCGCTGGCCCTCACGGGCGCGCTCGGTGCGCGGTTGGGTGGCAGCCGCATCCTGCGCGCCACCGTGCGCGTGGTCACCGGCGGCGCGGCCGCGCTCGCCGTGACCTGGCTGGTCGGCACCCTGCTCGGAGTGGCCGTCTTCTAGTTCGCCACGGTTGCCCAGCGCCGAGGTGCGCCGCTAGACCAGGCCGAGCAGGCGCGCTGCTCCCACCAGGCAGGCTCCGGCCACCGCGGAGAAGACGACCACCCAGAGCAATCCGGGCAGGTGGCTGAGCCGGGCGAGCTGGTCGGCGTCGGAGGCGGTGCCACCGCGGCGCGACCGAGTGACCTGCAGCTCGACGACGGTGCGGAGCGCCCCGAGAAGCAGGAACGCCGTGACCAGCAGCGCGAAGATGCCCTGCACGGCGGGGGAGCCGAACCAGGTCACGCCGAAGACCAGCGCCCCGGTGACGGCCACCGACCAGAGCCCGAACCAGTTGCGGATCTGCACGAGCAGCAGCGCGAGCGCCGCGAGCAGCGCCCAGAGCAGGCCGACATCGTGGCCGCGGCTGAGCATCCACGCCGCCCCGAGCCCGAGCAGGGCCGGCGCCGTATAGCCGGCGAGCAGTGTGAGCACCATGCCCGGCCCGCGTGGTTTGCCGCGGCTCACGGTGAGGCCCGAGGTGTCAGAGTGCAGCCGGATGCCCTGCAGCCGACGGCCGCCCAGCGCCGCGACGAGCCCGTGCCCGCCCTCGTGCACGATCGTGATGCCGTGCCTGGTTAGTCTCCAGACCGGCGGAACGAGCACCAGCAGGGCGGCAGCGGCGATGGTCAGCCACACTGTCAGCAGCGGCGGCGGGGCGTTGACCGCAGAGACGCGGGTCCAGAATTCGAGGATCAGGTCCATGTCAGCGAGCCGTGCTGAGCACCATCTCGACGTGCCGCTCCGAGGCGCGGCGCGGGTCGTTGATGTACTCGCCGGTGGCCGCGGCCCCGTTCTTCTCGTAGAAGCGGATGGCGCGGTGATTGCTCTCGTGCACGTGCAGGTACAGCCTGTCGAGGTGCTGCTCCTCGGTGACCCAGGCGCAGACCGCACCCAGCAACCGCGCGGCGACGCCGGTGCGACCGCGAAAGCTGGGATCGACCCAGACGCCGACGAGGTTCGCCCGCACCGGGCCGGTGATGGTGGCGGGCCTGTTGAGATCGTACTGTGGCGGTCCGGTTGAGAGGAAGGCGGCCATGGTGCCCACCCACTGCTGTTCGAGGGGGGTGCGGGCGACCACCTGGAAACTGGTCGGCTCGGCGTTCCGGGCACCGCGCTCACGCCAGTCCGCTTCGGTGAGGGCGAGGGCGGCGGCGAAGGATTCGAAGAAGCCCAGCGGGAAGTTCGCGATCGACCGGAGGCGGATATCACGCAACCCGGCCCAGTCGTCCGCGACGGGGTGATGCAGTCCCACCTCGCGGGGCAGGGCGCGCGTGCGTATTTCGACCATCCATGGAGGCTAGTCGTGTTGAGTGACCGTTGGGTCCCTTTCTGGGGGTAGTTGGGCTCAGGCGTCCCGGCGCACGAGCTGAACAGCGGCCCCGGCCACCACCACGCCAACGGCTCCGAGCATTACGAGCAGCGCCTGCCACGGTTCGAACGGGCTGGCGAGCACGCTGTTACCCCAGAAGAACAGCTCCTGGCCGGCCACGCCCGGCAGCCAGCTCATCAGGTCGGTCGCCCACTCGGCCGGAATGAGCTGCAGCACGGAGGGGAGCACGAGGATCAGCCCCAGCGTCGCCGCGAGGCCGCCGGGCACCGACCGGGTGATGGCACCGATTGCCATCGCGATCACCCCGGTCAGCGCGAGGTAGAGTGCGCCGCCGGCCATCCGCAGCCAGAGAGTGGGATCGCCGGCGTCGGGACGGATGCCGACCCCGGACAGGATCGGGAGCGCAGCCAGGTAGGCGATCAGGATCGCCGCGAAGCCCACGGTGAAGGTGAGCACGAAGAACACGATCGCCTTGGCCCAGAGCACCGGCAACCGGGTGGGCACGGCGGTGAGCGTCGAGCGGATCTGGCCGGTCGAGTATTCGCCGCCGGTGAGCAGCACCCCCTGCACGGCGATCGCGAGCTGCGCGGCCACCAGGCCGAGGGTCGCGGAGATCACCGCGACATTGGTCGCCGCGTCCCGGGTGGCGGTGCCGTCGGCCGGCTCCGTCATGGTGAGCGCCATCAGGATGGCGAACGCGAGTTGCACCACGACGATGATCACGACGGTCCAGGCCGTCGACCGCAGCGAGCGCAGCTTGATCCACTCGCCGCGCAGGATGCCGGTGAACCGCACCGGCTGCGCGGCGCCCGGCAGTGCGGGGGTGAGGGTCTCGGCCGCTGGCGCAGGGATCACTGGAGGGGTCCTCGTCTCGAGGTGGTGCCTGTTGGGTGTTGGTCAGACACTAGCGGCCACCACGCCCAGGGGAGAAGACCCCGGGCGGGGGCTGAATGCCAGATCCCTACCGGGCGCCGGCGCCCAGAACCCGGGCGCAGCTCACCTCCGGCCGCAGGTCGAGGCGGCGCAGCAGCTGCGCGTTCACGGCCACGACAACGGTGGACGCGCTCATCAGCAGCGCGCCCACCTCCATCGGCAGTACGAAACCGATCGGCGCGAGCACCCCCGCGGCCAGCGGCACGGCGAGCAGGTTATACCCGGCGGCCCACCAGAGGTTCTGGGTCATCTTGCGGTAGCCGGCGCGCGAGAGTTCGATCACCGAGAGCACCGAACGTGGGTCGTCGCTGGCCAGGATCACCCCGGCGGAGGCGATCGCCACATCCGTGCCGGCGCCGATCGCGATACCCACATCGGCCTGGGCCAGGGCCGGGGCGTCATTGACGCCGTCGCCCACCATGGCCACCCGGTGGCCCTCGGCTTGAAGGGCCGACACGGCCTCGGCCTTGCGGGCGGGGTGCACGCCGGCGAAGACCCTGTCGATGCCGAGCTGGGCGGCCACCGAGTGCGCAACGGCCTCGGCGTCGCCGGTGATCATCACCACGGTCACACCCAGTGCGTGCAGGGCGTCCACGGCCTCGCGCGACTCCGGGCGCACCTCGTCGGCGAGGCCCAGAGCCCCGATCACCCGGCCGTCCTGCAGCACGTGCAGCACGATGGCGCCCTCGGCCGCCCAGGTCTCGCTGATCTCGAGCGGCCGGGCAGCGTGGCTGCCGAGCAGGCTCGGCCCGCCCACGGCGACCTCGTGGTTGTCGACGGTGGCGGTCACGCCCACGGCCGTGGCCGCCTGAAACCCCGTGGCCGCCGGCACGGTCACGGCGCGGGTGCGGGCCGCCATGAGAATGGCCCTGGCCAGCGGATGCTCGCTGTCGGCTTCAACGGCGGCGGCCAGCGCGAGCACCTCGGCCTCGGTGTGCCCGGCGGCGGCGTGCACGTGGCTCAGCACGGGTTCGCCGCGGGTGAGAGTGCCGGTCTTGTCGAAGAGCACGGTGTCGATGGTGCGCATGCTCTCCAGCGCGAGCCGGTCGGTCACGAGCACCCCGCCGCGCGCGGCGCGTTCGGTGCTGATCGCCACCACCAGCGGAATCGCCAGGCCCAGGGCGTGCGGGCAGGCGATGACGAGCACCGTGATGGTGCGCACGACGGCGTCCTCCGGGCTGCCCAGCAGCGTCCAGGCGATCGCCGTGAGCACGCCCACCCCGAGCGCGAACCAGAACAGCCACCCCGCGGCCCTGTCGGCGAGTCGCTGCGCCCGCGACGACGAGCCCTGCGCCTCGGCCACGAGCCGGCGGATGCCCGCCAGCGCGGTGTCGTCGCCGACGGCGGTCACCCGCATCCGCAGCGCCGTGTCGGTGGCGACGGTGCCGGCCACCACCTGGTCGCCCGGCCCCCGGCTCACCGGCCGGGACTCGCCCGTGATCATCGACTCGTCCACGTCTGCCGTGCCCTCGGTGACCTGACCGTCGGCGGGGATCCGGCCGCCCGGTCGCACGATCACGAGGTCGCCGGTGTGCAGGTCGGCGGGAGCGACGATCGTGACCTCGCTGGCATCCACCCGCTCGGCGGTATCGGGCAGCAGCGCCGCCAGCGACTCGAGCGCCGACGACGACTGCGCCAGCGACCGCATCTCGATCCAATGACCGAGCAGCATGATCACGATGAGCAGGGCAAGCTCCCACCAGAAGTCGAGCTCCATGCTGAGGATGCCCAGGCTCGCGCCCCAGGAAGACAGGAAGGCGACGGTGATCGCCAGGGCGATCAGCAGCATCATGCCGGGGGAGCGGGTCTTGAGCTCGCCCACCGCGCCGGTGAGGAACGGGCGGCCGCCCCAGACGTACATCACGGTACCCAGCAGCGGCGAGATCCAGGCCGCCCAGGCGGCGTCGGGCAGGGAGTAGCCCAGCAGGCCGGCGAACATGCCGCTGAATGCCACCACCGGCACGGCCAGCACCAGCATCAGCCAGAACAGCCGGCGGAACTGGCCGACGTGGTCGCCGTGGCCGGAGTGGCCCATCGCGGAGTGGTCCATGGCGCCGTGGCCCGCCGCCGCGTGGTCCATGCCGCCGTGGCCCGCCGCCGCGTGGTCCATGCCGCCGTGGTCCATACCGCCGTGCTGCATGCCGTGCTGGTTCATCTCGTCGTGCTGGACATCGTGCTCTGAGGAAGCCATACCCCCACCTTATACCCCCTAGGGGTACCGATTCCGGAATCGGGACTACCGTGGAGACAGCAGACCCCCTAGGGGTCACGATGAGAGAGGCGACCGGCGATGATGTGGGGATACGGCATGAATCCGGGCTGGCTCTGGTTGTACGGGCTGCTGTCGCTGGCCGCTGTCGTGGTGCTCATCGTGTGGGCGGTGCGCGTGTTCCGCGGCGGCGAAGACCAGGCGGGCCCGCGTCGCAGTGACGCCCGGCGCATCCTGGATGAGCGTTACGCGCGCGGCGAGCTCACCACCGAGCAGTACCGGGAACAGGTGACCGAGCTCGGCGAGCACCTCTGACCGGGCGCTCCGTCAGTGCCGTCAGCCGAGACGGATGATGGCGGCCAGCAGCTCGGGCGCGAGGGGGCGATCGGCGAAGATCACCCGCTCGAGCGCGGTGCTGTCCGGATGCCCCGGCGCGGGCGTGGCCCCGGCGTCTCCGGATACCGGCGCAATCGTGGCCCCGGGCAGCCCTCGCCCGCTCCACACGCGGGTGAGGCCGATTCGCTCGAGCACCCGCACCGACGCCGGGTTGCTCGCGAGCGCCCGCGCGGTGACCGGGTAATCGGAGGTTTGGGCGACGGCGAGCACCGCCGTGGCGGCCTCGGTGGCCAGCCCGACTCCCCAGCTGGCGGGAGTGAGCCGGTAGCCGACGTTGCGCGCTCCGCAGTCCGTCAGCGTCGCCGACGCCACCCCGATCAGGGCGCCGGCGGCTAGCCCCACTCCCGGCACAGGCGCCCGCAGCCGGATCGCCCAGCGGCCCAGCCCGGATGCCGACCAGCTCTGCTCGCTCTCGTCGAGCATCCGCTCGGTCTGGGCGAGCGTCGTGTGCCGGCCCGCCGGCAGGTGCCGCCAGGTGACGGGGTCGGCGTAGATGGCGTGCACGGCCGCGAGGTCAGCCGGGGCGAGCGGGTCCAGCCGCAGCCGTGCCGTGCGGAGGACGTCGGGGGCGGCGGAATCGGGCACATCCCATCGTTCCACGCCGGTCCGAGGCCGCCGGCCGCGCAGCCGACCCTCGCTGCGGGGTTAGCGGAGGGCCGAGATGCGCAGCGCCACGGTCTTGAGGTTCTGGATGCGCTGCTCGTAGCGGGCGGCCAGCACGATCAGCAGCACGCCGCCGACGCCGAGCCACAGCCACCAGGGCACCACCTGGTAGGCCACCGAGATCCACGGCCAGAGCTGGGCGAGCGCATGCACGAGCAGCACGGCAGCCCCGATCAGGAACGGGGCCTGCAGTCGTCGCACCGTGCCGAGGATCAGCACCGCGATGGCCACGACGCCCAGGCCCACCACGCGCCAGATCGGGCTGGAGGTCAGGTCGAGCACCAGCGACGGCAGCAGCAGCACGAGCAGCCCGGGCGCCAGGGTGATCCAGCTGCGGGCGGCCGGGATGCGGTCCAGCTGCAGCAGGCCGCTCGCCAGCAGGGCAAGGGCCAGCGGAACGCTGACGATCTCGACGGGGTCGGGCACGTCGTGAGCCCAGCCGGCCACAACCATGACCGCGGCGCCGCCGATGGCGACCCAGGCGACGATGCGGCCGAGTCGGCTCTCATCGGCCCAGAACAGGCCCAGGTACAGAGCCGAGAACAGCCACACCACCAGCACCACCCGGATCGTGGCCAGCGGTGCCCAGTCCAGTGCCGGCAGCTCGGCGAGCACCACCCCGGCGAGGGCGACGATCACCAGGCCGTAGCCGGCCCACACGGCCCGGTCCGGGCCGGTGGGCGCGCCCGCGGCGGATGCCGACACCCAGGTCGTCCAGACCAGGCCGGCGCCCGTGGCCACCAGCAGCAGGGCGGCGGGGATCAGCCAGGCCTCCAGTTCCCCGCTGGGGCCGGTCGGACCGGCATACAGCGGCACGATCTGCAGGGCGCCGGTGAGCAGCACGGCCAGGATGCCCACGAGGCAGGCCGGCCAGGCGAGCACGTTCCAGCGGGCGCGGGTGAGCATCAGCGCGCCCAGGATGCCGAGGGCGCCGCCGACACACAGGCCGAGCACCGGGCGCAGCAGGGCGCCCTGTGCACCCCCGGCACCGTCGGCTCCCTCGAGAACGCTCGGCAGCACGGCGACGGCCAACCCGATGGCCAACCAGACCTGGCCGACCAGCCGGGAGGAGGCCGGCGCCACAGCGGAGCCGCTGCCCGCACCGGGGCGAACCGCCCCACCGAGCAGGCCGATGGCGATGAGCTGACCGGCGACGAGGGCGAGCCCGAGGGGCACGGTGCCGATCTCGAGCGGGCCCGGCAGCCCCAGGCGTCGGCCGAGCAGCACGGCGAGCAGCCCGGCGGCAATCGTGCACCACGCGAGCACCGCGCCGGCGGCGCTGCGGTCGAACCAGCGCACCACCACGTGCAGCACCGTGAAGAGCGCGATGAGCCCGATCATCCGGCCCTCGGCGTATGACGGGTACGCCAGCGCAGCGGTCTCGGCCGCGAGGATGCCGAACAGCGCCAGGAGAACGAGCCCGTAGCCGAGCGCCCGGCGCGGCTCGCCGGGCCACGCCTCAGGTGCCGCGGTGAGGCCCGTGCCGGTCGGCACTGGAGCGGTGCGCGGCGAGGAAATCGGGGACGCCGCGATAACGAGGGCGCCGACGGCTATCAACAGCAGGGCCGCGGGCAGCAGCCAGACCTCGAGGCACCAGTCGGGTCCGGCGGGTGTCTCGGCGAGGAGCGTCTGGATGCGGCCGGCCGCGGTGAGCACGAGGGCCGCGGCCCCCACGGTGATGCCGGGCCAGACCAGGGCGCTCCAGCGCGGCCGGGGCGCCAGCAGGGCCCCGCCGACGCCGAGCAGGCCGCCGGCCACGAGGGTGAGGATCGGGCGGAGCAGGTCGCCGGTCCAACCCTCGACCACGCTGGGCAGCACAGCGACGGCCAGGCCAACCCCGAGCCAGGCCGGCAGTGCCGGTCCGGCCGCCGATGCGGGAGAGCCGGCAGCGGGCGTGCGGCCGAGCATCCGGGCGGCGATGAGCTGACCTGCCACGAGGGAGACGCCCAGCGTGACCGTGCCCAGTTCGATCGGGCTGACCAGGTCGCGGCCCAGGCCCGCGACGAGCGCCAGCGCGCCGGCGGCGATCGTGAACCAGGCCAGCAGGCCGCCCGCCCGGCTGCGGTCGAACCAGCGCAGCACGACGTGCAGCGCGGCGAAGAGTGCGATGAGGCCGAGCACCCGGCCTATCGCATACGGCGGGTAGGACAGCGCGGCCGTTTCGGTGCCGAGAACGCCCAGCAGGGCCAGGAGCACCAGACCGTAACCGACGCCGCGAGGCACCGACGTGCCGGCATCGGTCGACGTGCCGGGCGTGGCCGGGATAGCCCGGATGACCAGACCGCCCGTGACCACGAGCAGCAGGGCGGCGGGCGCCAGCCATGCTTCGAGGCGCCAGTCCGGCCCGGCCGGGTCGGCGCCGAGCAGCGGCAGGATGCGTCCCGCCGCGGTGACGAGGACGGCCGCGGCTCCCACGAGCACACCCGGCCAGGCCACCAGGGTCCAGCGCGGGCGGCCGACCAGCCGGGCTCCGATGAGCGCGAGCACCCCGCCGAGGGCGAGGGTGACCAGCTGGCGGACCGCGTCGTCGGTGAGGCCGGCGACGCCCAGGGTGGTGGCGCCCGGCCCGGCGGCGACGGTGGCGCTGGGCAGCAGCGCCAGGGCGAGGCTTGCGCCGATCCAGTAGTGCGCGGCGGCAGCCGAGCGGCCCGCGCCGGGGGACCACGGCCGGTTGAGCAGGAGCTGCCCGGCCACCAGGGCCAGGCCGAGGGGCACCACCACGGCCTCGAACGGGTCCACGGCGCCCACGGCGAGGGCCGCGACAACCGCGACACCGGCCAGGCCGGCGCTCCACCACGCCGTGACCCTGCCCAGCGGAACCCGGGGCAGGCGGAGGGCCAGAACGTGCAGCGCGCCCAGCAGCAGCACGAGGCCGATGGCCCGGCCCGCGCCGAGACCGGTCGTGTCGAAGGCCGGGGCCTCCAAGGTCATGAGGGTGGTCAAGGCGACGAGCAGCAGCACCAGGCTCGTTCGGTGGCGGGCCGACCGGGACTCGGCATGGTCCTGCCGCACAAGCAGCAGGGCCGCTGCGATGAGGATCGCCGTGGCCGGAAGCAGCCAGGCCTCCAGGACCGGGCCCGCCGGCCCGCCGGCGCTGAGCACCGTGAGCGACCGGGCGACACCGGTGGTGAGCAGGCCGGCGGCACCGGCGAGGCCGGCGGCGGCCAGGAACACCCACCGCGGCGAGGTCCACCGCACGAGCGTCGCGCCGAGCAGCAGCACGGCCGACGCCGCAGCCACCAGGATCGGGCGCACGACCGAACCGGTCTGCCCGGTCACGGCCAGCGGGAGCAGGGCCAGGCTGAGGCCGGCCGCGGTGAGCAGCGCGGCACCCGGGCTGGCCCGCACGGCACGGTCGACAGTGCCGTACCGCCAGAGCAGGGCGGCCACGGCCAGCACGGTTCCAGCCACGGGAAGCACATACGCCTCGAGCGGCGTGGTGCCACTGGCGCCCAATCCCCACCACAACCCGGCCGTGGCCAGACCGAGCGAGATCCAGCCCAGGTGCCGGCGCCAGGAGCCGGAGGCGAACAGGCCGTCGGCGTCGACGGCGGTGAGCAGCACGGCCACACCGGTGAGCAGCAGCACCAACCAGCCCAGGTCATTGAGGTCGAGCCGCCCGAACGCCGACCCGAGCACCACGGCGGCGCCGATCTCGAGGCCGAGCCCGACCCGTGAAGCGCGACCGGTCACACGCAGGGCCAGGGCGAGCGCGGCCGTGAGCAGAGCCGCGGTGGGCGCGGCGAGCACCGACACCGTGGCGGGGGCATCCGTGACGAGCACGAGGTTCACGGCCAAAGCGAGCAGGGCCGGCGCCACCAGAAGCGCCCCGGTGAGCCGCTCCCAGCGCAACGGCGCCCTATCCGGCTGCGGCGACGGCAGTAGGGTCCAGAGCAGGGCGGCCACGGCCACGAGGGCGGTGGCCAGGATGCCGGCGGCCGGCGCGAGCAGCGCCACCGTGGTGCGCTCCGCGGAAGGCAGCGCCTCGAGCAGACGCCCGGTCGGGGCGGCCACGACGTACAGCGTGGGCGCGAGCAGGGTCCAGAACAGCCAGCGGCGCTCGAGCGGAACCAGGCCGCCGACGCGGCTCTGGGCCACGAACAGTGCCAGCACCCCGGTGGCCACGGCCAGGGCGATCAGCACGTGTACCCGGAGCACGGCGTCTGTGGGCGGTGCCGCGAGTGTGAGCGCTCGCGGTGCCACGGCAACCCCGATCAGGGTCAGCACGACGGCGCCCGAGAGCAGGGCGCCCCGGCCACCGGCGGCGCTGTCCCGGTTCAGGAGCAGCCGGACTATAACGAGAGCCAGCACTGCGGAGAGGCTGCCGAGCCACCAGCTCGAGCTGTCGCTCCAGCCGAGTGCGTAGCCCAGGGCTTCGGCCAGGGCGAACAGCGTGAGCAGCTGCGGCCGGAAGGGGCCGAGCTGCGGGCGTGCGGACCTGGCCAGGATCACGGCGGCGAGGGCGACGGCGCCCAGCAGCAGGTAGAGGGGCAGGATCAGCCAGAGCCACTGCGTGAACGGCACCGCCAGCAACACGAGGACAACACCGAACCAGACGAGCACGTGCCGGCGGGCGGCGAGGACCCCGCCGACGCGCCAGATGACGGCCACAAGCACGGCGACCCCGGCGAGGGTGACCAGGGCCGCGACGGACTCGCTGACGGGCCGGGCGATCGGATCGGTGGAGGCGCCGATCAGGGCCTGCACCAGCGGGGCCGCGGCGGCCACCGCCACGACGATGCCGAGCAGGCCCATCAGGACGACAGCCGTGAGGCCGCCGGTGAGGATGGTCCAGCGCACGGCGCCGACCGGCGTGCGTCGCCAGGCCCATTCGAAGCCCAGCGCGATCAGCACGGCCACCGGCAGCGGCACCGCTACCACCAGGGTGAGGGTGTCGCTGCGCCCGGTGCTCACAAGCACTCCGAGCACACCGGCCAGCGCGGCCAGCGCCACGAAGGTGTGCGCGGCGACGCGGGAGGCGATCCCCGGCCGGGGCCGGCTGAGCACGGTGAGGGCGTGCGCGGCGGCCAGGACGGCCACGACGCCGAAGCTGAGCAGGGGAGCCCAGTCGGTGCCGGGTACGACGACACCCGCCAGGCTCGCGGCGGTGAGCAGGGCCAGCCCGGCGATCGTGAGCAGGGCGCCTCGTTCGGCACGGCGGTTCAGCGACGGCCACATCCCGGCCGAGCCCGGCAGGGTGAACCTGTGCAGCAGCGCGCCGGCGGCAGCTGCGGCCCCGGCCACGAACACCCGGGTGATCGGGGCGGCATCCGCCGCGATCCCTGCAGCGAGCAGGCCGGCGGCCGGCACCGCGGCGGCGAATCCGGCCACGCTGGCCACCCGCAACGACGAGGCGGCGTGCCAGCCGAGGAACAGCACTGTGCACACCGAGAGGGCGGCTCCCCAGTAGAGCAGCCCGTCACCCTCGCCGAGGCCGAACAGGTTGAGCTGGCGCAGCGCCCAGGCATCCAGCAGCACCAGTACCACGGCGAGCGCTCCGATGCCCTCCGCCGTGGCGACGAGGCCCTTGCGGCGCAGCAGTGCCGCCGTGATCAGGGTGCCGAGAGTGAGAACCGCCACAACGCCGGCGCGGAAGGCGAGCCCGGTGAAGATGAAGGCGACCGTCACAAAGACGATCGCGGCGATCGACACGAGAGTGACACCCACGAGCAGCAGCACGATCTGCACGCTCGACCGCTTGTGCGGGGCTGGACCGGTGGGCACATCCGCCGCCGGCGCGAGCGGCGGCGCGGCCACGGTTGAGGACACGGGGGCTGCAGACGCCAGGGCGAGCCGGGTCTGGGCCGCGGCTGCCGCGGCAGCGAGAGCGGCGGCGCGCTGGCCTTCGGCGTGCGCGGCGGCGCGTTGCGCCAGCTCCTGCCGCTGTATTTCGGCCGCCCGCGCCGCCTGTTCTGCCGCCTTGGCATGCGCCGCGACCTGTTCCTCGGCGTGCCGCCGGGCCATGCTCTGGGCGGAGGCCTGGGCCTCGGCCACCTCGTAGCGGATCTGGCCGATCAACTGCACCCGCTTGTCGAGGGCGGTGGCGGCATCCGTCGACGCGGCGAGCAGATCGCGGGCCGCCGGATGGCGCAGGTCGAGCCCGCAAGCCGGGCAGACCACCGAGGTGAGGGCGGTGCGGCAGGCCGGGCAGAGGGTGGTGTCGGTGAGGTCGGCCGTGCTGCGCGGCCAGAGGAAACGCCCGGCGTACTGCGCGAAGTCGCGAATGGAGCTGCTCGGTGACATCAATCCCCCTGATGAATGGTGCGGCCCCCACAGGCTAGTGGGTCGTCGTCGGCGCGACGGGAGTTACCCACAGGAGCCGGCTCAGGCCGGGGCGGCGCGATTTTGACGCCGCCGTCTGGGCAGGTACAGTTTCGATGCACTGTGAAGAGTGCACTCACAGGATTGTGACCGCGTCAGTGGGCAAGACCTGATCACAGCTTCGGCTGCTGATCGGGTCTTTTTTTTGCCCCGTTCGCGCCACCCCCGCACCAATCGTTCCAGGAGGAACCATGTCAGAACGTACCGCCACCATCGCCAGCCGCGTCGGCCTGCACGCCCGTCCCGCGGCGATCTTCGCCGGGGCCGTCGGCGCCCTCGACCTCGAGGTCACCATCGGCCTCGAGGGCGACCCCATCGAAGACGCCATGGACGCGTCCAGCATCCTGTCGCTGATGAGCCTCGGTGCCGGCAACGGCCAGGTCGTCGTGCTGCGCGCAGAGGGCGCGGGCGCCGATGAGGCCCTCGCCGGGCTCGTCGAGATCCTCGAGACGGACCACGACGCCGCGTAAGCAGCACTCGTAGCATCGCGTCACCTGCGACGGGCCCCGGGAAACCGGGGCCCGTCGTCGTTTCCCGCTGTCCCCACTTTCACGACCCGCGAAAGCGGCGAAACGGCTGCCACGGCCATCGCGAGGTAGCCACACACCCGCTTTCGCGAGCAGCAGCGCGGGGAGTTCGGGAGCGGCTAGAGGGAGTTGTCGGTGAGCCAGGTGAGCAGCACCCGCTCCACATCGGCGGGGCGTTCCACGTTGGGCAGGTGCGCGGCGTCACGGAAGATGCATCCGCTCGCATCGGGCACGGTGGCCACCAGGTACTCGTAGGCCGCGAGCACCTCGGACATGTCGTACTCGCCCACGGTGATGAGGGTGGGCACCTCGATGTCGACGACCCTGTCGTAGGCGGGCGGCTCGAGCGGGATCGAGACAGGTTTCTCCTCGGCGTGCACGACGTTCACCCGGTTGAGCGCGTAGGCGGTGGAGACGAACTCGGGGTCGAGGTCCTCCTCGCGGCGGAGCGGCCCGAAGTCCCAGATCGCGGCCTCGAGCCGGGCCAGCTTGTGCCAGTCCTCTGCCGCGAAGGCCTGGTCGATCTCATCGAACCTGGCGTCCTCCACCTCGGTCAGCTCGGTGTCGGGAAACCCGCTCGGGCCCGACCCGATGGTGACCAGTCCGGCCACCCGGTCCGGGTGCTCCACGGCGAGGTCGATCGCGATGGTGCCGCCGCGCGAGCAGCCGATGACCGTCGCCCGGGCCACGCCGAGGTGGTCGAGCAGCGCGAGGGCGTCCGCCCGGTTGGAGAAGGCGACGTCGTCGGTGCTGGTCTGCCCGAAGCCGCGCGTGTCGAAGCGGATGACGTAGTGCTCGGCAGCCAGCGCGGAGATCTGTGGATCCCACATCCGCAGGTTCGCGATGCCGGCGTGGATCAGCAGCAGCGCCGGCTTCGAGACGTGTCCGTCGGTTTCGTAGTACAGGCGCGCGCCGGGAACATCGAGGTGAGGCATGATTCGAGCGTAGGGGAGCGGCGTCCTCTCGCGAAAGGGCACGGCTTACGAACAGGCCTAAGTGTACGGTAGAGTACACATGTGATCGGGGAGATGAGCAAGCGCAGTGCCGAGCGGGCGGATGCCGTTCTGCAGGCCACGACCGACCTCCTGGCCGAGGTGGGCTACTCGGCTCTCACGATCGATGCGGTCGCCGCGCGGGCGCATTCCTCCAAGGCCACCATCTACAAGCGCTGGCCCACCAAGACCGCGCTGGTCGTGGCCGTCGCGGCCAAGCTCGGCCCCATCGACATCCCGGTGCTGGATACCTCACACACCCTCACTCAGGCGCTCACGGCGATCACCGCCGCCGTGCGGAGTCTCACCGTGGGGCGCTTCGGCCAGCTGGTGCTCGCCCTGGACGCCGCCGGCCGCTCCGACCCCGCCATCATGACCGCGGTGCGGGAGCACCTCGCGGAACCGCTGCACCTGGCTGTCGGCGCGGCGCTCGACGTGCTCAAGCAGGAGAGCCGGATCGACGACCGGGCCGACACCACCCTCGCCGCCCGCATGATCCTCTCGGTGATCGTGGATCGCGCTCTTGCCCGCGGCGACGTCGTGTCGCCCACCGAACTTCAGAGCATCGTGCGCGAATGGCTCGTGCCCGTGCTGGAGCCGCAGCGCCTCGGCACCCGCACCCCCGGGCCCACCGCCGGCCCCGGCTAGAGCCCCGGCCCCGCGTCACCCTCACACGCTCGAGCACACCGCCGAGCGTCTCTCCTGTGCGCCGACGCACGACCTTCCCACCCGCACCACCGTTTGGAGCACCACCATGTCCACATCCACCCCCACCCGACAGACGGAGGGCCGCCGGTCCCTCCGCGGCAACTCTGGCCTGTCCCTGGCCGCGGTCTGCTTCGGCCTGTTCATGGTCGGCCTCGACGGCACCGTCGTCTCGGTCGCCAACCCCGCCATCTCCGAATCCCTCGGCACCTCGTTCACTGAGCTGCAGTGGATCACCAACTCCTACCTGCTCGCCCTGGCGGTCTTCCTCATCCTCGGCGGCAAGCTGGGCGACAGGTTCGGGCGCAAGAAGATGTACCTCATCGGCGTCGCGGCCTTCGCGATCACCTCGGTGGCGATCGGCCTCGTCGGCACGACCGAGGGCGTCATCGTCTTCCGGGCGCTGCAGGGGCTGAGCGCGGCGCTGTTGATGCCGCAGACTCTCGCCCTGCTGCGGGCGACCTTCCCGCGGGAGAAGTTCGGCATGGCCATCGGTATCTGGGGCGGCGCGTCATCCGTGGCCATCGCCGCCGGGCCGATCGTGGGCGGCGCCCTCGTGGGCATCCTCGGCTGGGAGTCGGTGTTCTACATCAACGCCCCGATCGCCGTGATCGGCCTGATCCTCGGCGGCCTGGTTCTTCGGGAAAGCTCCGCGACCGGTCGCGCCCGGTTCGACGTCGCGGGCGTCGTGTTGCTGGCCCTGGGCCTGTTCGGCATCGTGCTGGCCGTTGTTCAGTCTGAGTCGTGGGGCTGGACGAGCCCGCTCACCCTGGGCGTCCTCGCCGCCGGCCTGCTGTTGGTCGTGGCCTTCGTGCTGGTGGAGAACCGGGTTGCCGCTCCGCTGCTGCCCATGGGCCTGTTCCGCAATCCCACCATCACTGTGGGCGCCCTTGCCGTGGGCGCCAACTTCTTCGCCCTCTTCGGGGTGACCTTCTTCCTGGCGCTATACCTGCTCAACTTCCGCGGTGAAGAGGGCATCACGGCCGGCGTGATGCTGCTGCCGCTCAGCGCCGTGTCGATCATCGCGTCGCCCATCGGCGCGGCCATGGTGAGCAAGCTCGGCATCCGTCTCACCATGTCGCTGGGACTGGTCCTGGTGGGCGCGGCCCTGTTCGGCCTCACCCCGATCAGCCTGGACACGCCCTACCTGGCCCTGGCCGTGCCGTTCGTCGTGCTCGCCCTCGGCGTGGGCCTGGTGATGACCTCGGGCGCCGAGGCCATCGTGGGCAGCGCGCCCGTGCAGCTCGCCGGCGTGGCCGGTGGCCTGCAGGCCACGGCGCTGCAGCTCGGCGGGGCGCTCGGTACCGCCGTGCTCGCGGCCGTCGTCTCGGCCGGCACCGCGGCCCGGCTCGGCGCCACCGACTTCGCCGGCTCCGACGCCGTGGCCCAGGGCCTCATCCCCACCGGGGTCGACTCGGCCACCACCGCCCTCGCCCAGGACGCCTTCGCGGGCGGGCTGTCGAGCGCGTTCGTCGTGGCCGGATGCGTCGCCATCCTGATCGCCGTCGCCGCGGCCGTGTTCGTGCGCAACCCTGTCGCGCACCACAGCACGGACGAGGTGCTCCTCGAGACCGAGTCCGGCACCTCGGGATCGTCCGCCGAAGAGTTCGTGGGCTGACCCGGCAGCCGACGGGCCCCTGGTTCCGGGGGCCCTAGGCTCGAAGGATGGGCGGTGTGCTGGTCGGGTTCTCCATCATCGGGTTTGTGATCCTGGTGGGGTACATCGTGGAGCGCACCGGCGTGGCCGGCGAGAGCGCCGGCCGGGTGCTCAACCGCATCGCGTTCTTCGTGGCCACCCCGGCGCTGCTGTTCACGGTGCTCGCCCACGCGGATGTGCGCGTGCTGTTCTCCGCGTTCCTCGCCACGGTGCTGTGCGCCGTGGTCATCGGCATGCTGCTCTACCTGCTGTTGGCCCGGCTGTTCTTCCGCGCGCCCGTAGCCGAGACCGTGCTCGGCGCCACGAGCGCCACCTACGTGAACGCCAACAACATCGGCCTGCCCGTGGCGATCTACGTGCTCGGCAGCGCCCAGTACGTGGCTCCCGTGCTGTTGTTGCAGCTGCTCGTGCTGGCTCCCATCACACTCACCATCCTGGACGCCTCCACCCGCGGCCGGGTGTCGGTGCGGGGCATCCTCACCCAGCCGCTGCGCAACCCCATGATCATCGCCTCGGTCCTGGGCGTGATCGTCGCAGCCATCGGCATCCCGGTGCCCGACGCCGTGATCGCGCCGCTGGAGATCATCGGCGGCGCCGCCATCCCGCTCGTCCTGATGTCGTTCGGCATGTCGCTGCACGGCCAGCGGCTGCTGCAGGCCGGCACCGGGCGCAAGCAGGTGGCCGTAGCCGCGCTGATCAAGGTGGTGCTGATGCCCGTGCTCGCCTACCTGATCGGCCGGTTCGTGTTCGGGCTCGCCGGCACCGAGCTGTTCGCGGTGGTCACGGTGAGCGCCCTGCCCACGGCGCAGAACATCTTCAACTTCGCCTCCCGTTACGGCCGCGGTGAGGTGGTGACTCGCGACACCGTGCTCGTCACGACCATCGCCGCGATCCCGGCGCTGGTGATCGTGGCGGCGCTGCTCGCCTAAGAGCGCTCCCTGGCCAGGTCAGGCCTTCTGTCGCGGGGCCTTCTGCAGCCACGGCCGCAGCCTGCGGGTGATGAACGGCATCACCAGGTAGGTCATCGTTGGCGCCATCACGAAGGTGGTCAGCAGGATGCGCAGCACCGTCGGGATGTCGTTCCACTGCGGGTCGACGCCGGTGACCAGGTAGGTAAAGATCACGTTCAGCGGGAAGAAGCCAAGCCCGATGGCTACGGCCTGCTTCCACCGCGGCGGTTGGATCGGCGAGGACGGACCGGCATTGGCCTGGGACTCGTCGAACCAGCCCTCGATGCCGGTGCGCTTGACCACGTGCGACTCGAGCACCAGGCCCTCGCCCTCGTGCAACCAGCTGGTGCGGGCAATCGAGTTCTCCCAGGCATCCAGGGAGGCGGCATCCTGGAACTTGTAGAGCATGTGCCAGTGGCCGGAGCCGGCGTGCGCGCGCACCCAGCCGGAGCCGAGGAAGCCCGGGTACTCGTTGGCGAGGTCCATCCCGGTCTGCACCCAGTGGGTGGCCTCGTCGAACCGGTCGGGGTCGACCCGGCGGCGGATGGACACGGTGACGGGAACGTCGGCGGCTTGTGGCGCGCTCTCGTTCGCGGATGCGGCAGGAGACATGCGTTAAGTATGGGCGACCCCGCTCCCACCGGTCGAGCCTCAGCCTTGACGCGTCGGCCTGATCGTGAGGTCGCCGATTTCGACGTCGTGGGGCTGCTCGATCGCGAACGCTATCGCCCGGGCCACGGCTGCCGCGGGGATGCCCATGGTCGCCATCGACGCCTGCGCAGCCTCGCGGATGCGAACGTCCGCGATTGCGTCGACGAGTTCCGTCTGCACGTAGCCGGGTGAGATCGATGTTGTGCGCAGGACACCATCCGTCGACTCCTGTCGCAGGCCTTCCATCAGGGTTCTGACGGCGTTCTTCGTGGCCGCATAGACGGCCTGGGTCGGCACGATCTTGATTCCCGACGTGGAGACCGTGGTCACGAAATGCCCGCGGCCCTGCGTCTGGAACACCGGCATCGCTGCAGCGATGCCGTTCAGGACGCCGCGGAGGTTCACGTCGATCATCGACGACCAGCCAGCGGTGTCGAGTTCACTGATCGGCGACAGAGAGGAGACCCCGGCGTTTCCGACGAAGACATCCAGCCGGCCGAACGCATCGACGGTGCGAGCGACGAAGTCCACGACCGTCGATGCTGACGTGACGTCGACCTCGCACGCGATGGCCCGCCCGCCTCCCGCGACAATCTCCGCCACGAGGCTGTCCAGTCGGTCGGTGCGACGGGCCCCGAGCGCGACGAGGGCACCATGCTCCGCAAGAAGTCGTGCCGTTGCCTCGCCGATGCCGCTGCTTGCTCCCGTGATGGCAACTACCGTGCCGGTGATGTCGTTCATTTTCATGGCCCATCGTTCGTTTCGTTAGAGTGGACACGTGTCCGCTTTGCTCAACGATACGGACACCTGTCCGTTTAAGCAACCGATGTCTCCGTGGAAGCCAATGAACCCGTCAACGCCCCGGGCAGACGCCCGAAACAACCGCGCTCGCATCGTCGCGGCGGCCCGCGACGCGATTGCGGCCGCCGGGCCAGACGGCGAGTTGCGGCTGAACGCGATCGCCCAGCAGGCCGGCGTGGGCCAGGGCACTCTCTACCGGCACTTTCCGACTCGCGCCGACCTGCTCGTCGAGGTGTACCGGCACGATGTCGACGAACTCGTTGCCCTGGCCCGCAGCCTCCTTCAGACCGAAGCGCCGCTCGATGCGCTCGCACTCTGGTTCGACCGCGTTGCCGACTACGCCCGTGTCAAGCGCGGAGTCTTCGCGGCCCTAGAGGCCTCGGTCTGGAAAGATCTCAGCGCGCGCAGCCTCGGCCCCATCGGCGAGGCCATCACGCTGCTGCTCGACTCCGGTCGCGCTGCCAGCGTGATTCGAGCGGATGTCGATGCCCACGACGTGATCAGCCTGATCGGCTTCCTCACGCGACTCGAGGAGGCCGATTGGGACGAACGATCCCGTCATCTTCTCGCGATCGTGCTCGACGGCCTGCGGGCACCCGCCGGGGGTGGGCGAGACCGCTAGAAGATCATCGGGCGGTCGTCGTCCTCGTCGTCGGTCTCGAGGTCCACCAGCACGGGCACGTGGTCGCTCGGGGCGTCGCCCTTGCGCTCGTCGCGGTGGATGCTCGCATCCGTCACCAGCTCGCCGAACGCGGGGGAGCCGAGGATGAAGTCGATGCGCAGGCCCTCGTTGCGCGGGAAGCGCAGCGCCTTGTAGTCCCAGTAGGTGAAGCCGTCCGGCACGATCGGGCGCACCACATCGGTGAAGCCCGCCGCCTCGAACGCCTCGAAGGCGCTGCGCTCTGCCGGTGAGATGTGGGTGGAGACGCCGGGCACCAGGTTGGGGTCACCTACGTCGGAGTCCAGCGGGGCCACGTTCCAGTCGCCCATCAGCGCCATCGCGAGGCGGGGGTTGCGGGCCAGCTCGTCAGCGGCGTGGGTCTTCAGCCGTGCCAGCCAGTCCAGCTTGTACACGTAGTGCGGGTCGTCGAGCGAACGGCCGTTGGGCACGTAGAGGCTCCACAGCCGCATGTCGTCCACGGTCACACCGAGCGCACGGGCCTCCAGCGGCAGCCCGGGGCCCTCTTCACCCTTGAGGAAGCCGGGCATCTCGGGGAACGCGGTGACCACATCCGTCATCTCGTGCCGGCTGGCGAACGCCACGCCGTTCCACTGGCTGAGTCCGTGGATGGCCAGCTCGTAGCCGGCGTCCTCGAAGGCCTGCGCGGGGAACTGCTCCGGCTTGCACTTGATCTCCTGCATGGCGAGCACGTCGATGTCCTCCCGCACCATCCAGTCGACCACCCGGTCGACGCGGGCACGGATGGAGTTGACGTTCCAGGTGGCGATGCGCATGTGCCTAAGCCTATTTGGCGTGGCCGCCCCAGAAACCTCGCCGACACACGTGAGTGGCAGGATGGCTGTATGTCGGAATTGCAGATCGGTTACGCGGCCATGTTGGAGCAGTTCGCCCCCGCCGAGGCGGTGGCACTGTCGGTCTATGCGGAAGAGCACGGCTTCTCCGGCGTGATGGCGGCCGACCACTTCCAGCCCTGGGTGCCCGCCCAGGGCGAGTCCTCGTTCGTGTGGAGCGTGCTCGCCGCGATCGGTGAGCGCACCAAGGGCGACATGGGCCCGGGCGTCACCGCGCCCACCTTCCGCTGGCACCCCGCGATGGTGGCGCAGGCCTCCGCCACACTCGCTTCGATGTACCCCGGCCGGCACTGGCTGGGCCTCGGGTCCGGCGAGGCGCTCAACGAGCACATCGTCGGTGGCTACTGGCCCGAGGCGCCCGAGCGCATCAACCGCATGTTCGAGGCCATCGAGATCATCTCGAAGCTGTTCGCCGCATCCATCGCCGGTAAGGACGTCAAGCATTCCGGCCAGTTCTTCAAGCTCGAGTCCACCCGGCTGTGGACCATGCCCGAGGTCGCGCCGGAGATCCTCGTGGCCACCGCCGGTCCGGTCACCGCCAAGCGCGCCGGCCGGCACGCCGACGGCCTCATCACCGTGGGTGCCCCGCTGGAGAAGATCTCCATGCTGTTCGGCAAGTTCGACGACGGCGCCCGCGAAGCCGGCAAGGACCCGTCGACCATGCCCAAGGTGCTGCAGCTGCACATGAGCTGGGCTGAGACCGACGAGGAGGCCATGGCCAACGCTCTGCACGAGTGGCCCAACGGCGGCATGAAATTCCCCAAGGGCGACATCCGCTCACCGTTCGAGTTCGAGCAGATGGCCAAGCTGGTGCGCCCGGAGGACTTCGAGGGCCGGATGATCATCTCCGCCGATCCCGACGACCACCGCGCTTACATCCAGAAGTTCGTCGACCTCGGCTTCGACAAGATCTACCTGCACAACGTGGGCCGCAACCAGCGCCAGTGGATCGACGTCTTCGGCCGCGACGTGCTGCCGAAGCTCGCCCGGTAGCGATGCCTGTCACGGCTGACGGAGCACGCCCCCGGCTCGAGGTGTTCGTGCTGCCCGGCATCGGCGAGATCCGCGCCGGCGACGACCTCGCCGCGATCATCCTCGCCGCCGCCGGACCGGCGGCGTCCCGCCTGGCCGACGGCGACATCCTGGCCGTCACGAGCAAGATCGTCTCCAAGGCCGAGGGCCGCCAGGTTGCCGCGACCGACCGCGAGCAGGCCATCACCGACGAGACGGTGCGAGTCGTGGCGACCCGCGCGCATCCGGGCGGGGTCACCCGCATCGTCGAGAACCGGCAGGGCCTGGTGATGGCCGCCGCGGGTGTGGACGCCAGCAACGTGGAGCAGGGCACAGTGCTGCTGCTGCCCGTCGACCCGGATGCCTCCGCCCGCGCCCTCTGCACAGCCCTGCGCGAGGCCACCGGGCTGCACCTCGGGGTGCTGATCACCGACACCGTTGGTCGCCCGTGGCGTGACGGCCAGACCGACATTGCCATCGGCGCCGCCGGGCTGGCCGTGCTCGACGACCTGCGGGGCAGTACGGATGCGCACGGTCGTCGCCTCGACGTGACCGTCGCCGCAGTCGCGGACGAGATCGCCGGCGCCGCCGACCTGATCAAGGGCAAGACCAGCGGCAACCCGGTGGCCGTGCTGCGCGGTCTGGGGCAGCTGGTCGGGCCGGTTGACGCGGGGGACCGGGGCGCGCGGCGGTTGCTCCGCGACAGCGCGAACGACATGTTCCGGGTCGGCAGCGCTGAGGCGTATGCGGAGGGGTATACGGCGGGGGTGGCGGCGGCTGGTGCTGCAGCTGCGCCGGCTCAGATTTCTTCCGCCGACTTGCCGCAAAGTGCCCCTTCAGCACTCCCCAAGGGGGATTTTGAAGCAACTCGCGAAAATTCTGTTGCCGACTTGCCGCAAAGTGCCCTTTCAGCGCTCCCCAAGGGGGATTTTGAAGCAACTCGCGGGACAACTGGGCGTGAAGTGGCTTCTCGCGGAACCGCACCGGCGTGAGTTGGGTGTGCGTGGTGCCGGTCAAGGGCAGCGCCACGGCGAAGAGCCGGCTGGGGGACCTGCCCGAGACCTTCCCGGCGCGCGGCGCGCTCGCCGAAGCGTTCGCGCTCGACACTGTCGCGGCCCTGCTCGCCGCCGAGATGGTGCGGCAGGTGCTCGTGGTCACCAACGACCCCGGTGCGGCCGCGCCTCTGGCCGCCCTGGGCGCCCAGATCGTGCCCGAGCTGCCGCAGACATCCGTTTTGGATGCCCCGAGCGGGCCGGATGCGGCACCTCGCGACCCGCTCAATGCGGCCATCACCGAGGGCATCCGGGTGGCGCAGGAGCGCTACCCGCTGAGCCACATCGCGGTGCTCACCGGGGACCTGCCCGCCCTCACCGTGGCGGACGTGGAGACGACCCTGAGCATCGCATCCGCTCACGACCGGGCCATGGTCGCCGACGAGGAGGGCGCCGGCACCACCGCCCTGCTCGCCAGGGCCGGCGTGCCCCTGACCCCGCAATTCGGGATCGGATCGCGGGCCGCGCACGAGGCCGCCGGCCACCGGCCGCTCGACCTGCCTGCCACCGCGTCGATCCGGCGCGACGTCGACACCGTCGACAACCTCGCCGAGGTGCTGCGCCGAGGTGTCGGAGCGCATACCAGCGCACTCATCGCCCGCTCGCAGGCGATCCCGGACTAGACGAACGCCCTGCGGAGCCGGTCAGGCGCCCGCGGCCAGCTCTTTCAGCTGCGCGAGGGCGTCGCGGATGCACTCGGTGAAGGTGCCGGAGGGGGCGTCGCCGACCCAGGTCTCGAAGGCGATCTTGAAGAGGGTGACGCCGGACTCGGCGGCCAGGTTCGCGGGCAGCTCCGCGATGCCACGCTCGCGAAGGGCCGCCGCGACCTCGCCGCCCAGGGTCGCCAACTTGAGCAGTTCACGCTCCTGCAGGCTCGGGTTGGCCGCGATGACTGCCCAGCGCTGCCGGGCGTAGTCGCGGTCCTCCTCGAGAAGAGCCGCAGCACTCTCCATGGCGACTCCCACCACGTCGATCGGTCCTGTCGAAGCCGGGGCGGCCGCGATCGCGGCCACGACCAGGTCCTGCAAGTGCTTCGAGCCCATGAAGAGCACTTCCCGTTTGTCGGGAAAGTAGCGGAAGAAGGTGCGTTCGGTCACGCCGGCCCGCTCGGCGATCTCCGCCGCCGTCGTCTGCTCGTAGCCGCGCTCGGCGAAGAGCTCGAGCGCGCTCAAGGTCAGGCGCCCGCGCGCATCCGGTTTCCATCGTCCCACGGGTTCAGTCTAGTGATGTCGGTGACTGACATGGTGTGCTACCGTCGATGGCAGTAACTGACATCAAGGGTCCGGCCTCGCCGCCGGCCAGAAGGAGATCACTCTCATGCGTGTATTCGTTACCGGTGCATCCGGTTGGATCGGCTCCGCCGTTGTTCCCGAACTTCTCCAGAACGGCCACGAGGTCGTCGGCCTCGCCCGCTCCGACCAGTCGGCCGCCGCTCTCGTCGCCGCGGGGGCCACGGCGCATCGCGGCAGCCTCGACGACCTCGACAGCTTGCGGGCGGGCGCCGCGGCGGCCGACGGCGTCATCCACCTCGCCTTCAAGCACGACTTCTCCGACTACGCCGGTGCCGGCCGCACCGAGCGCGCCGTCGTGGAGGCGATGGCCACCACGCTGGCGGGCTCCGACCGGCCCTTCCTGCTCGCGGCCGGTGTGGCCGGACTTACCCCTGGCCGGGTGGCGACGGAGCTGGATGTCTCCATGCTGAGCGGGCCGGATGCGCCGCGCGGCGGCAGCGAGAACCTCGCGTTGGAGTATGCCGGGAGCGGCGTGCGCGCGGTGGGCCTGCGGTTCGCCCCGACCGTGCACGGTGCCGGTGACCACGGCTTCATGTCCACCATCGTCGGCATCGCGCGGGCGACGGGCGTCTCCGGCTATGTGGGCGACGGCGCCAACCGGTGGCCGGCGGTGCACAGGCTCGATGCCGCGCGCCTGGTGCGGCTGGCGCTGGAAGAGGCTCCGGCCGGCTCCGTGGTACACGCGGTAAGCGAGGAGGGCATCGCCACCCGGGACATCGCCGAGGTCATCGGGCGGCACCTGGACCTGCCGGTGGTCTCGGTCGCGCCCAAGGATGCGAGCGCGCACTTCGGTTGGATCGGCGCCTTCTTCGGCCTCGACATCCCCACATCCAGCCGCCTCACCCAGGAACGGTTCGGCTGGACACCGACCGGACCGACCCTGGCCGACGACCTGGAAGCGGGGTACTACTTCGGGACTGTTCCCGCCGCAGCCGGGCAGCCAGCCCTCGGTTAGCGATCCGGGCTTACCGCGGGGCGCACCGAAGAGGCCAGGGCGGCGAGCACGTCGGCCGGGGTGGCGGCCATCTCGATCGACGCTCGGAACGACGGCTTCATCAAGCTGCGGCTCAGCTGGGCGAGCACCTTGAGGTGCTCGGTGTCGGCCGCAGCCACCGGCACGGCGATCATGAAGATCAGGTGGGCCGGAGCGTCGTCGAGCGAGTGCCAGTCCACACCGGTCGTGCTGCGGGCGAATGCCAGCACCGGTGCCGTCGCCCCGTCGCACTGGGCGTGCGGGATCGCGATGCCCTCGCCGATGCCGGTTGTACTCGTGCACTCGCGTTCCAGGGCCGCTCGCACCACGGCATCCTCGTCGACGACGATCCCAGTGCTGGCCATCAGGCCGGCCAGCCGACGGATGACTGCGTCCCGGTCGGTTTCGTCGATGTCGAGCACGATGGTGCGTTCGTCGATGTAGTCGAGCACGGTTTTGGGCGCAGACGTGGGCGTGGGCGCCGGCGGGCCGGTCACGGGGCGCGCAGGTGCGGGCGGGCGCCCGGGCATGAGCCGGGCTGCCCACCGCTGTGCCAGCCCCCACCCCTGGCGTGCCGGGGAGTTCGCGGATGCGGGGGTATCTGGCATGAGTGACAAGTCCTTCCAGGACATCGCAGCAGGCAGGGCGCCGACCACGTCATCGTGGGAGCCACCCGACGACTGATGCTGCTGGATGCCCAGCGTACAGTCCGCACCTGAGCGGGCCGAGGGGCTTTCGACCCTGCTCGCGCGCTACGAATCCCCGCGCAGACCGAGGGTCATTCGCGCATCAGCATGGCCTGGGCCTCCCGCTCGAGGTCAACATACGGTTCGCCGCTCACGTCGACGGCGACCCGGTTGATCGTGCCGCCCGTGAACGCCCACGGCGCGGTGCCGGCGTAGTCGGTCACCGCTTCACCGCTGTCGCGGCCGACGCTCAGGCCCTCGCCCGCGATCGAGAACTTGGCCGGCTGGGTCTTGATGCGGCCCTCGCCCACCTTCGTGTCGCCGTAGTAGAGGCTGAGCAGGCCCGTGGACACGTGCGGCGGGTCCTCGCCGTCCTTCTCGAAAGAGGCTGAGAGGAGCAGATTCTCACCTACCGGCAGGTCCCTGTCCGCGTCGATCTTCTGCTCGAACAGTCCGACGAAGTTGTTCACGTAGTGCAGCCGGTTGTTCGCCACATAGAGGGCGTGGCCGCCGAACCTGGAGCCCTGCGCGAAGAGCACCCCCTCGGCGCCGGCGGCGGGCAGGTCCACCAGTGCGCCGATCACGAACGACCGGTTGCGGGTGTTCACCGCCTGCGACTCCGGCACCTCTGACGTGTTCGGGTAGTACACGTAGCGGTTCCGCGGTGGCGAGAGCACCGGCCGGGGCGTGACGAAGATCTCGAACGCCGACCTGTCGTCCAGCGGGAACGCCTGGTTCGCGCCGGCCTCGGCGAACCACAGGTTCTCCAGCTCGCGCACCTTCTCCGGATACTCGGCCGCCAGGTTGTGCAGCTCACCGCGGTCCACATCGGTGTGGTACAGCTCCCACTCGTCGTCGTTGAAGTGGCTCCAGCCGCTCAGGGTCGGGTGCGTCGTGATGGCCTTCCAGCCGTCGTGCCAGACCGCGCGGGAACCCAGCATCGAGTAGAACTGGGTGCGACGGGTGGTCGGCGCATCGGCATCCGCGAAGGCGTACCGCATGCTCACCCCGTCGAAGCGGCTCTGCACGTGTCCCTTGATGCGTTCGGGCGGTTGCACGCCGAGCACGTCGAGGATGGTCGGCGTGATGTCCACGGCATGGTGGTACTGCTCGCGCAGCTCGCCGCGGGCGGGCATCCCGGCCGGCCACGACATGATGCACGGGTCACAGGTCCCGCCGTTGAACTCGTAGCGCTTCCACATCTTGAACGGGGTGTTGAATGCCATCGCCCAGCCGTTCGGGTAGTGGTTGTAGGTGGAGGTGCCTCCGAGCTGATCGAGCATCTTGAGGTTATCGGCCATCTCGTCGGGGATACCGTTGGCGAACTTCATCTCGTTCACCGACCCGTTCGGGCCGCCCTCGCCGCTGGCGCCGTTGTCGGAGACCACGATGACCATGGTGTTCTCGCGTTCACCGAGCTCGTCGAGGTAGTCCAGCAGCCGGCCGATCTGGTGGTCGGCGTGCGAGAGGAACCCGGCGTAGACCTCGGCCATGCGGGCGAACAGGCGCTGTTCGTCGGCGTTGAGGGAGTCCCAGGGCCGGGTCATGTCCATCAGCGGGAAGGGTTGGCCGTCGGGCCCCGAGCGGGTGTCTGGAGTGCCGAGCGGGTTCATCGGCGGCAGTTCGGTGTCGGCCGGCACGATGCCCATCTTCTTCTGCCGGGCGAGGGTCTCCTCGCGGATCGCCTCGTAGCCCATGTCGAACTGACCCTTGTACTTGTCGGCCCACTCCCGGGGCGCCTGGTGCGGGGCGTGGGCGGCACCGGGCGCGTAGTACAGGAAGAACGGCTTCTCCGGCGCGATCACCTTCGAGTCCTTGATGAACTCGATGGCTTTGTCGGTGATGTCCACCGAGAAGTGGTAGCCGTCTTCGGGCAGCGCGGGCTGGTCCACCGGGTGGTTGTCGTAGACGAGCTCGGGGTACCACTGGTTGGTCTCGGCGCCGAGGAAGCCGTACCAGCGTTCGAAGCCGCGGCCGGTTGGCCAGTTGCGCCGAGTGGAGGCCACGTTCATCTCGTCGTCGGGGCAGAGGTGCCACTTGCCCACCATGTAGGTGTTCCAGCCCAGCTCGCCGAGGATCTCGGACAGCATGCCGTTCTCCGGCGGGATGGTGCCGCTCGCGTTGGGGAACCCGATCGCGGCCTCGGTGATGCACGCCATGCTGTTGCGGGTGTGATTGCGCCCGGTGAGCAGGCAGGAGCGGGTAGGCGAGCATAGCGCCGTCGTGTGCCACTGGGTGTACTTGACCCCGGCATCCGCCACCCTGTCGATGTTGGGGGTCTGGATCGGGCCGCCGTAGCTGGACATCGCCGAGAAGCCCACGTCGTCGAGCACGATGTAGACCACATTGGGCGACCCGGCCTTGGCCTTGGGCGGTTCGAACGGAGCCCAGTCCGGTTCCGAGTCGCGAATGTCGACGTTGATGGTGCCTGTGAATGGTGCGGGCATTGGGGTTCTCCGATCACGACGATGGAATCCGGCCGTCCACGAACAGCCTCTGGGTCAACGGACGCTGACCCGAGTGACTGTATTACCCCTCCTTGGGGTGTCAAGGGCGAGGCGCCGCGTTCGGGTCCTCAGACCAGCGCGACGGTGCGAAAACCGACGTTGGCCGCTGCAGAGTCGGCCGTGTTCGAGGCCCGGGCGGAGTTGCGGTACCGGTTGCAGTAGGAGTCGTGGCAGAGGTACGAACCGCCCCGCATCGATCGTTGCTCCCCAGTCGCCGGACCACCGGGATTCCGGGCCGGGGACGCCGCGTAGTACCCCTCCGCCCACCAGTCCGCGCACCATTCCCAGACGTTGCCGACGCTCTGCCACAGCCCGTAGCCGTTCGGCTCGAACTCGCGCACCGGTGCCGTGGTCAACCAGCCATCCGCCAGGGTATTCACCGCGGGAAACCGGCCCTGCCAGATGTTGCAGCGCTGTCCCTCGGTCCACTCGTCGCCCCACGGGTACCGGCGGCCGGCCAGCCCGCCGCGCGCGGCGCACTCCCACTCGGCCTCGGCCGGCAGTCTCCGGCCGGCCCAGGCGCAATAGGCCACCGCGTCGTTCCAGCTCACCTGCACCACGGGATGCTCGGCCAGGCCGCCGAGTGACGACCGCGGGCCGGCTGGATGCGCCCAGTCGGCACCGCGCACCCCCAGCCACCACGGGGTCTGCGGCGGTTGCCCGACCACGTCGTCGAGGTCGGCCTGCAACGCCAGGTGGAACACCGCGGAGTAACCGAACAGCTCCGATTCGGTGCGGTAGCCGGTGTCGGCCACGAACCGGGCGAACGCGGTGTTTGTGACCGTCGTCGCGTCGATCGAGAATGCGTCCACCCACACCTCGTGCACGGGCGTCTCGCCGTCGCCGGGGTTGCCCGCGCCGTCGGCGTCGCCCATGCGGAACAGCTGGCCGGGCACCGCCGCCTGAGCGAGGTTGTGTCGGCTGGCGGTGCGCCCGGCGGTGGAGGCATGGCCCGCCGGCTCCACCTTTCCCATCGTCAGGTCGGATGCTCGGGCGCCGGTCATCGCCTCGTGGGTGGGTGCGCAGCAGCCGTGGTCCTCCGTGGTCACGCGCAGACCCTACCGCGCCCCTCACCCGCCGGCCACCCCGTCCGGCTGCCTCCCGGGATCTCGACAAGCTCGATCAGCGGATGGTGGCGACCCCGACGTTGGTCGAGCTTGTCGAGACCTCGTGAGGTGCCTGCGGAAGGTACCCCGCTCGTTGGTCGAGCTTGTCGAGACCCGGCGACCTTGCTCGCGAACGTGCCCCATCTAGCGGGATCTCGACAAGCTCGATCAGCGGATGGTGGCGACCCCCGACGTTGGTCGAGCTTGTCGAGACCTCGTGAGGTGCCTTCGGGAGGTTCCCGCTCGTTGGTCGAGCTTGTCGAGACCCGGCGACCTTGCTCGCGAACGTGCACCATTTCGGTGGATCTCGACAAGCTCGATCAGCGGCTGGGGTTTAGGTGAGTCGTGGCTGGGTGTGGCTGGGCATCTCGATGAGCTTCTGGCCGGGGTCGATAGTGGTGGGTGGTCGCAGCCAGTAGTGGCCGGTGTTCTCGAAGATTTGCCAGTGCTGGTTGTGGAGTAGCAGGTGGTGTGCGCGGCAGAGCAGGATGCCCTGGTCGATGTCGGTTCTGCCGTTGTCTCTCTGCCAGTGTTCGATGTGGTGGGCTTCGGTGAAGGCGGGTGGGCGGTCGCAGCCGGGCCATCGGCAGCCGCCGTCGCGGGCGGCGAGGGCGCGGCGTTGGGCTCGGTTGAAGAGGCGTTGTTCGTGACCGACGTTCAGGGGCCGGCCGAGTTGGTCGAAGGTGAGGTCGATGGTGCCGGAGTCGCAGATGTGGCGTTCGATGGTTTCGGGGGAGACGGGCGCGTTGTTGCCCTCGATGTAACCGTGGCCGGCCGGGGTGTGGGTGGTGAGGATTTGCACTGCGGGGCGGCGACCGCCGAGCATTTCGTTCGGGTTGACGGTGGTGCCGGCGGTGAGGAGGTCGACGAAGCCGTCGCAGGTGATCTGGGTGGTGGTGCGCGGGTCGTTCTGGACTCGTGTGGCCCAGGCTGCGCGGTCGGTGTCGACGAAGCGCACGCCGCCGCGGCGGGGGCTGGTGAGGCTGTCGAAGGTGGCTTTGATGAATTCGCCCTGTTCCGGGGGGAAGAGGCCGTCGATGCGGACCTGGCCGGTGTCGAGGATCCAGATGTGCAGGTAGCGGTCGTCCCAGGCTTTCTGTTCGCGCACCCGGATGCCGGCCTCGTCGAGGCTGTCGCGTGTCTGTCGGGCTCGTTTGAGGAGTTGGTCGGCGTTCAGTGATGGGGCTTCGGCGAGCAGGTCGGCTACCGCGGTCGCGAGGACCGGGCCGGTGACGACGGTGTCGATGTCGCCCAGGCCGGTGCGGAGGGCGTGGGCGGCATCGATCGAGAGGGTGCCGTCGTTCACGGCCCGGGAGATCGGCGCGTGCCACGGCGCCGGCGGAAGCAGGGGAGCGACCAGGTCGAGGGTGTCCCCGGCGTCGGCCTGCCGGGCATCGGCTTCCTCGGTTTCGGCGAGCATCCGGCCCACGCCCACGAGCTTGCGGGACTCGACCCGGGTACTGCCGGTCAACTTCTGGATCAGGTCCTCAGGCGAGCGGAAACCCTGCTGCTGAGCGAGCCCGTCCTGGCCCAACTCCCACCGGGAGCGCTGCGCGAGAGTCTTCGCCATCCATGCCTTACGGGTATCCAACTCATGCTGCGCCTGCGCCAAAATCCGCTGACCGGCCAGCGCCGCAGCATCCGACAAGCGGTCGTAGTCGGCGCTGCACGAGCCCAACCGGGCCACCTCGCCCGCGGCACCCAGCAGCGCATCGTCGCCGGAAGCGGCGAACGTGTCTGCGATGCTCGACTGGATTGTCATGCCACGAATGTAGCCCGATTGCGAAGGTTTGTGTGAGGAATACTCAGCCTGTGGAGAACTTTTCGGACGCCTTTATTCGGGCATCGTGAGGCAAGCCGCAGCCGTTCGGGGTTAGGGTCGGTGTATGTCCGGCGCACCCTTCTCCGCGCACGTCGCCGCGCACTCCGAGCCGGCCGCGGTCAGCCGGCCTGTTCCGGCCACGGATGCGCCGCCCCTCGTCGACACCCTCAACCGGCCGTTGCACGACCTGCGACTGTCGGTCACCGACCGGTGCAACTTTCGCTGCGTGTACTGCATGCCCAAGGAGGTCTTCGGCAAGGACTTCGCCTTCATGCCCCGCGACGACATGCTTTCCTTCGAGGAGATGACCAGGCTAGCCCGCATTTCGGTGGCGCACGGGGTGGAGAAGATCCGGCTCACCGGCGGCGAACCGCTGCTGCGCAAGGGCCTCGAGGAGCTCATCGAGATGCTCGCCGCCCTGCGTACCCCGGCCGGTCGCCCGGTCGACATCGCCCTCACCACCAACGGCTCGGCCCTGGCTGTGAAGGCCCAGGCGCTCAAGGACGCCGGCCTCAAGCGCGTCACGGTGTCGCTCGACTCCCTCGACGACACCACTTTCCGGGCCATGAACGACGTCAACTTCCCGGTCGCGCGCATCCTGGCCGGCCTCGACGCCGCCCACGCCGTGGGCCTGGGCCCGATCAAGATCAACATGGTGGTCAAGCGCGGCCAGAACGACCACGACATCGTCAACATGGCCCGGCATTTCAAGGGCACTCCCTACATCCTGCGCTTCATCGAGTTCATGGACGTGGGCACGAGCAACGGCTGGGACATGGCCGCCGTGCTGCCGTCCAGCGAGGTGCGCGATCGCATCCACGCCGAACTGCCGCTGGAAGAAGTGGCCCCCAACTACACAGGCGAGACCAGCCGGCGCTGGCGGTACCTTGACGGCGAGGGCGAGATCGGCCTGATCTCCAGCGTCACCCAGTCGTTCTGCCACACCTGCTCCCGCGCCCGCGTCTCCACCGACGGCAAGCTGTTCACCTGCCTGTTCGCCAGCGAGGGCCACGACCTGCGCGCGCTGTTGCGCGACGGCAGCACCGACGAGCAGCTCTCCGCCGCCATGGGTGCCATCTGGCGCCAGCGCACCGACCGGGCCTCCCAACTGCGCAGCGCCCAGACCGGCGCGGTGCGCTCCTCCGGCCGCAAGAAGATCGAGATGTCCTACATCGGCGGATGACCGCTGTCCGGCCCGGTTAAACCGCACGCTGCTACTCTAAAATCATGGTTTCGACCGATCAGAGCGACCGCCGGCACGCGGCACTGGCCAGTGAGCCGCGCCGCCGAGCCCTGGCCCTGCTCGCCGGGTCCGTCGCACCTCTGGACGTGGCCGCCGTCGCCGCGGCGCTCGGGCTGCACATCACCACCGCCCGGTTCCACCTCGAACACCTCGAGGCGGCCGGGCTCGTCGAGCGCCGGATCGCCAGGGCCGGGCAGCGTGGGCGCCCGCACGTGCTGTTCAGCGCGGTTGCGGCACCGGTGCCGGTCGAAGACGCCCAACAACAGCTGACCCAGGCCCTCGCCGCGGTGATCGGCGAAGACGCCGACGGTGGCCGCGCCCGCTCGGTGCGGGCCGGCGAACGCTGGTCGGCGCAGTACGCGGCCGTGGCGGATGGGACATCCGCCGACGTGCCTCCCGCCGACGCGCCCGCCACCGACCTGGTGCCCCCGCTGCTGCGGGTGCTCACCGAGATCGGCTTCGAGCCCGAACTGCGCGCTGACGAGTCCGTGATCGCACTCACCGCCTGCCCGTTCCGGGCTGAGGCACGGGCCAACCCCGATGTGGTCTGCTCGGTGCACCTGGGTCTCATGAAGGGCGTCGCGCGTTCGCTCGGTCGCGACGGTGAGGGCATCCGCCTCGAGCCCTTCGTGCAGCCGCAGCTCTGCCTCGTCCATCTGCCCACCACCCTCGCGAGCTGAGAGAAAAGCCCCAGAATTGGCAGAATTCTGGGGCTGTGACTCACAGTTCGCGGGGGGATTAGGCCACGTACGACGACACGTCTACTTGCGTCGATACGTCTACGTAGACGTCGCCGTCGATGATGGTGAGGGGGTAGACCGGCACCGGTTCGGAGGCCGGCAGGGTGCGGGCGCGTCCGGTGGACAGCTCGAACCGGCCGCCGTGTGCCCAGCACTCGAGGTCGTCGCCCTCGACGAAGCCGTCCGAGAGCGAGATGTCGGCGTGTGAGCACATGTCGCCCAGCGCGTAGCAGTTGCCCGCGCTGTCCTTCACCAGGGCCACTGCCACGCCGTCGACCATCACCTTGATCGCTTCGCCGAGCTCCAGCTCGGATTCCGCGCACACCCTGGTTGCCACCTGCTCCTCATTCCCTGCCGATAGTGGATCGCCTCATGGGACGAACGTCCCGATTAAAAGGATAGACATCCTCTAAAGTGACTGAACAGGGTCATTCGACCCGGCGAAGGAGAATTCTTATGACCGTCGAACCGATCGTCCTGTCATCCAGCCGCCCCGGTGCCGTACCTGCCGCGCATGAAGCACCTGCCGAGGCGCACGCCTGTGCCTGCGGCCACGAGGACACCGAGAAGATCGTTCTGGACTCCCGCACCGTCCCGCACGCCATCCGGCACGCCACGATCTTCGGCGCCCTCGGCGCCATCAAGCCCGGCTTCGCGCTCGACCTGATCGCCTCGCACAACCCGCTGCCGCTGCTCGGCCAGCTCGAGAGCACCCGCCCGGGCGAGTTCCTCGTCTCGTACCTCGAAAACGGACCAGACACCTGGACCATCCGCCTCACCCGCGCCAACTGACCCCGGCGCCAGCCTGACCTGAAGCCGCCGCCGATGACCACCCTGAGCCCCATTCGCCGCACCGGCAGCGCAGCGCGCGGCACCGGCTCGGCCGCGCGGCCCCGGGTGACCGGACGGCTGGTCTTCCTCCTCCTCGGTGGTATCGCCCTGCTCGCCGGCCTCGACGGCGCTCTGCTCCTGCTTGGCCTGGCCGCCCCCGTCGGGAGCACCCGACTTACCGAGGTGCACGGCCCGCTGATGGTGTTCGGTTTCGTCGGCACCGTGGTGGTGCTCGAGCGGGCCGTTGCCGTGCGCCGCGGCTGGGCCTACCTCGCGCCCGGCCTGCTCGGCGCCGGCGGTGTCGCGCTCATCTCGCCGCTGCCCGTGGTCGTGGGCCAGGCGGCCCTCGTCGCCGGCAGCGCCATTCTGCTGGCCATCTACGCCGAGATCTGGCGGAAGCAGGGCTCGGTCTCCACCGCCGTGCAGGTGCTCGGTGCCCTGGCCGGGTTGATGGCCACGATCTTCTGGCTGCGCGGCATCGGCATCCCGCAGCTCGCGCCGCTGCTCATCCTCTATCTGGTGCTCACCATCGCCGGCGAGCGCCTCGAGCTGTCCCGCATCTCGCCCACCGTCAACCGTCACGCCGAGGCGTGGATGCTCGGCATCAGCCTCACACTCAGCTTCGGCGCCGTCGCGGCCCTGGTCTGGCCGGTCGCCGGCTACCCGCTGCTGGGTGCGGGGATGCTCGCCCTGGTGGCCTGGCTGTTCCGGCACGACATCGCCACCCGCATGGTGCGCTCCGATGGGCTGCCCCGTTACATGGCCTGCTGCCTGTTGGCCGGCTACGGCTGGCTCCTTGTGGTCGGTGGCATCTGGCTGCTGCGGGGCCCGGTCTACTCCGGCCCGGCCTACGACGCAATGATGCACGCCGTGTTCCTCGGCTTCGTGATGTCGATGATCATGGCGCATGCGCCCACCATCCTGCCCGCCGTGCTGCGCCGCCCGCTGCCCTACCGACCGGTGATGTACCTGCCGGCGGCGCTGCTGCATGGCTCGCTGTTGGCCCGGGTGCTGCTCGGCGACGCCTATGGCTGGCCGGTGCTGGTGCAGTGGGGCGGGATGTTCAACATTGTCGCGGTGCTGCTCTTCGTGGCTGTGGCTGTGGTGTCGGTCGTGCGCGGAACCAGCGCGCTGCCGGGCCCGGCGGTGCCGCGTCGAACCGTCGTACCGCGCGGAGCCACAGCGTCGGCCGCCGAACCGGCCGCCACACCCCTGCGGGGATCGCTGCTGTGAAAGACAAGCTCTGGCACATCGTCTCGGGAAGCCTGGTGCCCGCCTGGCTCGCAGCCGCGGTGATCCTCACCGTGCTGCACCGCCAACTGCCGTCGTCGGGCTGGCTGCTGGTGCACCTGCTGCTTCTTGGCGCGGTGAGCACGGCCATCCTGATCTGGAGCCAGCACTTCGCCGACACGCTGCTGCGGCGCAAGGCCCTCGGCCACCGCGTCTCGCTCGGCCTGCGGCTGACGGCACACACCGTCGGCGCCATCGCGGTGATGACGGGCATGGTCATCGGCTGGTACCCGCTGGTGCTGGCCGGCGGCATCCTGGTGGGGCTGAACGCTCTGGCGCACGCCGCCGTGATCGTGGGTCAGACCCGTGGGGCGATGCCGGGCCGGTTCGCCCCGTTGGTGCGCTACTACGTGGCCAGTGGCGTGACGCTCGCCGCCGGCGTGACCCTGGGCATCCTGATGGCCCGACTCGACGGCGGCGGCGAGGACTACGAACGCCTGTTCATCGGCCACCTGGCCCTCAACCTGCTCGGCTGGGTGGGCCTCACCGTGATCGGCACCATCGCGCTGCTCTGGCCTACAGTGCTGCACACCCGCGTCGAGGGTGCCACGGTAGCGGCCGGCAGCACCCTGACGGTGCTGGTGGGAGGCCTCGGCCTCGTCGCGCTCGGCTGCCTGGCCGACCTGCGCCTGGTCGTTGCGCTCGGCATTCTGATCTACCTGGTGGCCCTGGGTCGGGTGCTCTGGGAGGGCGTCGGGCACCTGCGGCGGGCGCCCGCGGTGACCTTCGCCGCCTGGAGCCTGGGCGCCGCGCAGGTCTGGTTCGCGCTCTGCACCCTCGGGTTCGGCCTGCAGGTGGCGCTCGCACCCAGCTGGACGGCCGCGGCCGCCGGTGTCGAGGCCCTGGTGCCGTACTTCGCGATCGGCTTCGCCGCGCAGATCCTGCTCGGCGCCCTCAGTCACCTGGTGCCCGTGGTGCTTGGCGGCGGCCCGGGCGCCCTCAAAGCCACCGCGGCCGAGCTCGACCGCGGCGGCCTGTTCCGGGTCGTGGTCGTCAACGGCGGCCTCGCCCTGTCGCTGTTGCCGGTCTCCAGCACCCTCACTGTGGCGCTGTCGGTTCTGATCGTGGCCACCCTGGCCAGCTTCCTGGTGCTGTTCACCCGGGCCCTCCGCACCAACCGGCGGGTGCGCGCCCTGCCGCTCGTGCGGGTGGTGCCCGGCGACCGGCCGGTGCCGCGCATCCGACCGCGCCACACCGGGCGGATGCTCGCGGCCGCGAGCGTGCTGCTGCTCACGGTGACCGTGGGCATCGCCGTGGACCCGGTCTCGGTGGGGCTGTCGACGGTGTCGACCCAGGCCGCCGGTTCGTCCGCCGCCGCGACCGCGACCGGGCACACCACCACGGTGGCGGTGGACATGGTCAACACCCGGTTCGTGCCCGACCGCATCGAGGTGCCGGTTGGCGACGAGCTCGTGATCACCCTCACCAACAGCGATGACATGGTGCACAACCTGGTGCTGGAGTCCGGGCTGGTGTCTGGGTCACTCGACCCGGGCGCAGCCGAGACCGTGCGGGTGGGCGTGATCGGCGCGAGTCTGGACGGCTGGTGCTCGATCGCCGGCCACCGGCTGCTGGGCATGGAGATCAGCATCGTGGCCGTGGGTGCCGATGAGACGGTGGACAGCGCCGATGGCAGCGATAGTGCCGCCGCTGACGGCGACACCGCCGTTATGGACGGCATGGCAGGGATGTCCGCGGATGGCAGCCATACCGGCCACGACGAGGCCGCCACAGGGACTACGACCTCTGCCGCCGCCGATATCGACCCGATGGCCGAACCCGACGCCGACTTCGAGGCGCGCGACGCCACCCTCCCTCCCGCCACGGTCGCCACGGTGCATCGCCGCACCCTGATCGTGCGCAATGTGGAAAGCGAGGTCGCGCCCGGCATCACCCAGATGCTGTGGACCTTCAACGGCACCGCGCCCGGCCCCACCCTGCGCGGCACCGTGGGCGATGTGTTCGAGATCACCCTGGTGAACAAGGGCACCGTCGCGCACTCCATCGACTTCCACGCCGGCGGCGTCGCCCCCGATGAGGTGATGCGCACCATCCAGCCCGGCGGGAGCCTGGTCTACACGTTCACCGCCACCCGGTCGGGCATCTGGCTCTACCACTGCTCCACCATGCCCATGTCCGTGCATATCGCCAACGGCATGTTCGGCGCCGTCATCATCGACCCGCCCGGCCTGGCCGCGGTGGACCGCGAGTACCTCGTGGTGCAGTCCGAGCTCTACCTCGGCGCGCAGGGCAGCGAGGTGGACGCCGTCAAGGTGGAGGCGCAGACCCCCGACCTGATGGTGTTCAACGGTTACGCCAACCAGTACGCCGCCCGGCCGCTCGAGGCCCGTGTCGGCGAGACCGTGCGCGTGTGGGTGCTGGATGCCGGCCCGAACGTGGGCAGCGCCTTCCACGTTGTCGGCGGCCAGTTCCACACCGTTTACAAGGAGGGCGACTACTCGCTGAAAGACGGCGGCAGCACCGGTACCGGTGGCGCCCAGGTGCTCGACCTCGCCGCCGCACAGGGCGGTTTCGTGGAGCTCAGCTTCAGCCAGGCCGGCCATTATCCCTTTGTGAGCCACGTCATGTCGGATGCCGAGAAGGGCGCCCGCGGCATCATCGAGGTACTGCCCTAGCTGTACTGCCCAGTTTTACTGCCTAGCCACGCGGGCCCGCTCATGCCGCAGGAGTCCCCCCACGATGAGCGTCTGCGCCGCGAGATACGTGAGCATGATCAGGAAGTCCGCCGCGGGGATGCCGGCACCGGGCAGGAACTTGTTTGCGGCCAGGATCGAGTCGGAGACGACGAAGACCGCGCCGCCCCACGCGACCCAGCCGTTGCACCGGGAGGCGACCGCCGCCATCGAGCAGAGCACTGTGCCGTAGGCGATGACCGGAATCAGCAGCGACCCGGTCTGCGGGCCCAGGATCGTGAGCAGGATGACGAGCCAGAGCGCGTAGGCGATGGCCCACCAGCGCACCCGGCGCACGGCGAGCCGGGTGGCGAACAACACGAGGTAGGCAATGTGCGCCAGTAGGAAGAAGACCAGCCCGACGACGAACCAGCGCAGCGTGACATCCCCCAGCCAGGAGAGAGTCAGGGCGAGAACCCCGAGCACGATCACCGGGGAACGACGCTGCGGTGCACCCCAGACCAGCCCGACCACCAGGGCCGGCATCAGGAGCGGCTTCGTCCACTCCACGACCTCGGGTAACGACAGCAGGATGGCGCCCAGGTGGATCACGCCGACCACGAGAATCGGCAGGAACGGCACGATCGACGATGGTGGCCGAACCGCGATACGGGATTTTTCCACGTGCTCACCTCGATGTGGGACGGATGTCTCACTCACTGTACTGAGACGGGCCCGCTTCCGGCGCGCGGCGCGGCCCCAACACGTCCAGCGTCATCACCAGCGCGGCCAGGCCGCCGATCCGGTAGAGCGGATGCCACTCGGCCTCGGCCCGGGCCGACGCGGGCGAGGCCCGGTCAGCGCGTGACGTCATCCCGCCCGGCACCCGGCTCGGCCCGTCCGGCCCGGGTGCCGCTCTCGTCGGGCAGATCGAGGAACGAGCGCACATCGGACACGAACCGAGGATCGAAAGTCGTGCCCAGGTGGCCCCGACCTGGGTAGAGGGAGAGCCGGCCGCGGGGGATGCCCTCCGCCGTCTGCCGGAACAGCTCGGCCGAATACAGAGCATCCAGCTCCCCGCCGATCACGAGGGTGGGCGCCAGGATCTCGGCCAGCCGGGCGTGCAGGTCGAAGGCGTCCTCGGCCCGGATGGTGGTCACCAGGTCGGCGGAGACGTGGGCGAAGTACCTGGTGCCGAGCAGCCAGCCGATGCCCGCCAGCATCCGGCTGGACCGGCGACCGCCGCCCAGTATGCGCATCATTTCGGCGAAGGCGGCGCGCGGGCGACCATCGAGAACGTCGTCGGCGACCCGCAGTTGTGAGTCCCGGCCCTCCTCGCCCAGCTTGTATGCCGCGGACACTATGACCAGCCGGTTCACCACGGCCGGATGGTCGGCGGCGAGCTGCAGGGCCACACCCCCGCCGGTGGACTGTCCGATCACGTCGACGGGTTCGTCAAAGCGCCGCAGCATGGCCTGGGCGTAGTCGGCGGCGATGTCGGCCATGGTGGCTGCGGGGTCGAGCTGCGGCCGCCGGTTCACCCACCACACCCGGCGCGACGCGGCGAACGGCAGCAGCTGCTGGGCTTGGAAGCGGCGGTCGCGGCCGGTGGGCGGCTCGTGGTTCGGGGTGGTGCCGGGCAGGAAGACCAGCGGTGGGCCGGAGCCGACGGCGAGGTACGGCATCCCGCCCGGCCAGGTGCCGTAGACGCGGGGCGGCGGGGGAGCAGGAGACATGGGGCTGGCCCTTCGCTCGGGGGACAGGTCTGCGCGTGGCGCATCGACGTAGCCGAGAGTAGCGCCGTCCGGCGTTCCCCGGCAGGCCTCGCCTGAGGCGCCCGGGCCGCGAGCTAGGCCCCGGGCAGCACCTCGACAACCCGCAGCCGCTCGAGCACGACCTCGGTGTCGTCGGTGACGGTGAAGGCGGGATCACCGAGGAACGCGCGGGTCTCGGCGCCGTGCCAGAACTTCTCGTGGCCCCCCGCCAGGCCGTCACGGAGTCGAAGCCCTCCCTGAGTAACCGAACTCCGCGACAGGCAGGTCGGGTGCGGCCGTCAACTCTGCGGAGATCCGCAGGGCCTCGGCGGCGATCCGGGCGGTCGCGGGCACATCGGTCATCCAGAGCGGCACGGCGACAGCGCGGATGCCGGCGGCCTCCAGTGCGGGCACGGCCGCGGCGTCCGTCTCGTCGACGAGCCAGGCGTCGAGCACCCCGTCGCCCTGGCGGGAGCCGTAGTGCAAGCCCACCGCTAGGGCGGAGGTCTCGACGCCGATGGTGGTCAGGCAGGCGTCGGCCATGCCGCGCACCGCCGAGCCGGCGATGATCGGCGCGATGCCCACCACGCGGGCGGTTGTGGCCCGCAGGGCGTCGCGGATGCCCGGGATCGCCAGGATCGTGCCGACCGACACGACGGGGTTCGACGGCGGCAGGATCACCAGGTCGGCGGTGAGGATCGCCTCGATCACGCCGGGGGCAGCGACGGCATCGGCCAGGCCCACCTGCACGAACTCGGTGACGGCCTTGCCGGCGCGGTACCGCACCCACCATTCCTCGAAGTGGATGAGCTCGCTGGCGCGGTGCTCGTCGGCGTCCTCGGCCAGGCGCACGTGGGTCTCCACGAACTGGTCGCTCATCGGCAGCAGTCGGGCGCCCGGCTGCCAGCGGCGGCAGAGGAACTCGGTGGCGGCGCTCAGCGTGGCGCCGTTCCTGAGCAGGTCGGTGCGCACGATGTGGGTGGCCAGGTCGAGGTCGCCGAGGGTGAACCACGACCAGCCGCGCCCGTAGGCGGCGATCTCGCTGGAGGTGCGCCGGGACTCGTCGGGCCGGCCCCAGCCCTGCTCCTCGCTGATGCCGCCGCCGAGGGTGTACATCACGGTGTCGAGGTCGGGGCAGATGCGCAGCCCGTCGAGCCACATGTCGTCGCCGGTGTTGACGATCACGGTCACCTCGCTGCCAGCGTCGACGGAGGCCAGCTGCTGCAGCAACCCGCGTATGAACCGGGCGCCACCGACGCCGCCGGCGAGAACTGTCACTCGGGTCATGGGGTTCCTTCTCCAAAGTCGTTGTGCCGGTCGCCGGCTGGGGTGTTCGGCGGTGCGGATGGCTGCGGGTCGGGCTGCTCGTCGGGGCCGGAGAACACGATCACCGGGCGCCCCGTGCGGGGGTGCGGCACGATGTCGCAGTCGACGCCGTAGACCGCCCGGATGATTTCCGGGCGCAGCACCTCGTCCGGGGTGCCGAACGCGGCCACCCGGCCTGCCTGCAGCAACACGATGCGGTCGCAGTAGGCGGCCGCGAGGTTGAGGTCGTGCAGGGCGAGCACCGAGGTGAGGCCGAGCCCGCGCACCTGGTGCAGCAGTGACAGTTGCGCGCTCACGTCGAGGTGGTTGGTGGGTTCGTCGAGCAGCAACAGGCTGGGCCGTTGGGCGAGGGCCCTGGCGATCTGCACCCGCTGCTGTTGCCCGCCGCTCAGGGTGTGCCAGCGCCGGTCGACGAGATCGCCGGCGCTCACCATGGCGAGGGCCTCGAGCGCCACGCCGAGGTCGTCCTCGCCGCCGAAGCTGCCCAGCAGCTTGCTGCGGTGCGGGATGCGGCCGAGCAGCACCACCTCGCGCACGGACAGGTCGACGCTGGGCGCCACGTTCTGCTCGAGCAGGGCGATGCGCCGGGCCGCCTCCCGCCGTCGCAGCTGGCCCACGACAGCGCCGTCGAGCGCGACAGTCCCCGCATCCGCCCGGTCGATGCCGGCGATGATGCGCAGCAGGGTGGACTTGCCCGCGCCGTTGGGGCCGAGCAGCCCGGTCACCGTGCCCGTGGGCAGGCTCGCCGAGATGCCGTGCAGGATGCGCGTGCCCTCGATGCTGAGAGACACCCCGTCGAGCACCACGCCGTCACTTGTCGTCGCCGAGTTGCTGGAAAATGCCCCTTCAGCGCGCACGAAGGGGGTATTTGCGGCAACTCGCGGGAGAGACCCTGTCGAGTTGCGGGAAAGTTCCCCTTCAGAGCGCTCGATGGGGGCTTTTGCGGCAAGTCGGGCGGCTGCGGCGGGGCCGCGCTCGGCGCTCATGCCCAGGCCGCGCTTCGCTTGCCCTTGATCAGCAGGATGAACACGGGCACCCCGATGAACGCCGTGATGATGCCGACCGGCAGCTCGCGCGGGTCGAAGACCGTGCGGGCGAGGGTGTCGGCGAGCACCAGGAACAGGGCGCCCACCACGGCGACGAGCGGCAGCAGGCGGCGATGGCCCGGCCCGCTCAGGCCGCGCACCAAGTGCGGCAGGATTAGCCCCACGAAGCCGATCGCCCCGCTCACCGCCACCATCGCGCCGGTGAGCAGCGCCACCGCCACGAGGAATCCCCAGCGGGTGGCATTGACGTTGATGCCCAGCGACGCGGCGTTCGTGTCGCCGAAGGTGAACGCATCCAGGCGGCTGGCGGCGAGCAGGATGCCGGTGCCCACCACGACGAGGGCGACCGCGGAGGTCAGCACGCTGCTCCACGAGCTGCCGGCCAGGGAGCCGAGCAGCCAGTTGAGGATCTCCCGGTAGGAGTCGCCCTTGGCCGCCCAGAAGATGATGAACGAGGTGCCGGCCGAGCCCAGTTGGGCGATCGCGAGCCCGGCCAGCACGGCCCGGCCCGGGGTGATGGCGCCGCCGACGCGGGCGATGTTGAGGGTGGCGAACAGGGCGATCAGCGCCCCGGCGAACGCCGCCGCCGGCAGCGCGAAGCCCACGCCGAGGATGACCACGCAGACCGCGCCGAGCGATGCGCCCGACGACAGCCCGAGCAGGTACGGGTCGGCGAGCGGGTTGCGGGTGACGCTCTGCATGACAGCGCCGCTGAGCGCGAGGCCCGCACCCACCATGGCGGCGGTGAGCACGCGCGGCATCCGCAGTTGCCACACGATGGCGTCGGTGAGCGGCGGCACCGGGGAGCCACCCGCCAGGCCGGGCAGGCCGAGGTGGCCGGCCACACTGCTCCACACCTGCGCCAGGCTCACGTCGGCCGGGCCGATGGTGACGGCCACGGCGCTGCCGAGAACCAACGCGACCACCGCGGTGATCAGCCAGAACAGGTCGCGGCCGGGCCGGCTGCTCGCGGGCAGCACGGCGCGGGGCGCGGTGATGCCCGTGCTCCGAGTCGTCGTGCTGCCCGTCATGGTGTCCTCTGGTCGGGGCCGATTCGCGTATATGCCCGGCCGGGTATGTCTACTTGGTGTCGAGGGCGGCGAGCTGGTCGATGATCGACCCGGCCGCCTCCACGTTACGGATGCCCGCCTCGCCGGCGGCGAACGGCACCGTGATGTACCGGTGGTTCACCACGGCGTCGAGCCCGGCCGTTGCCGGGTTGCCCTCGAGCAGCGCGATCTTGGAGTCCGCGGTGTTCCAGGTGGCGTCCACGAGCACGATCACGCTGGGGTTCGCCGCCACGACGGACTCCCAGCCGGCCGAGGTCCAGGTGTCGTGCACGTCGGCGAAGATGTTGGTCAGGCCAGCGGCGTCCATGATCATCTGCGGCGCGCCGATGCCGGCGCCCACGTAGGGGGTGTCGGAGCCGCTGGAATACCAGAGCGCGGTGGTCTTGCCGGTCGCGGGCTCGAGCGCGGAGAGGTCGGCCTTCTGCTCGGCGACCAGCGCGGCGGCGGCATCCGGCACGCCGAACAGGGCGCCGGCCTCGTCGATCTCGGCGAAGACCGTGTCGAAGGTGAGCGGGTCGGGCATGGCGTCGCCCTTGCAGGCGGCCGGCGACACGTAGCTGCCGATGCCCAGGTCGGCCAGTGCGGCGCGTTCGCCCACGCCCTCGGCGGAGAAGTTGGACTCCCAGCCGCCGTAGACGAAGTCAGGGGTCAGCGCCAGAACGGCCTCCTGGCCGGGCACGAAGTCGCTGATCACGTTGAGATCTGCGCCCGCGTCTTCGAGGGATGCCGGCAGCGGGCCGTCGAGGAACGCCGAGCCGACGATGCGGTCGCCGAGCCCGAGCGCCAGCAACAGCTCGGTGGTGGTGGACTTGATCGTGACGATGCGCTCTGGCGCGGCCTCGAGGGTGAGTGTGGTGTCGCAGTTAGTGAACAACACGGGGAAGGCGTTTGACGCTCCGGGCGAGGCAGTTGGGGCCGGCGCCGCGGCGGTCGAGCCGGAGGCGCAGCCGGCGAGCAGCAGCACGGCCGCGGTAGCGGCGATGGCGGGGTAGCGAGTCTTCATGGGGCCAATCTGAGGCGGGAGCCGGGCATCCGTGGCGCTGATGTCGTGTCGGGTTGCCGGCCGAGGATTCGGTGCGGGAACACCGGGGCCGGTCGACATCGCCGAACGGCGTGCAGCGCACGCATCGACGGAGCAGGGCTCGAACGAGGTGGGGAGTGAAACGGAGGCGAAGCCCCGACCTGCCGCCCAAATCCGGGCCAGCGCAACCGGTCAGATCGAACCGGGGGTCGCATCCAGCCTAAACCCATCCAGTTTCGAGCGGATGCGCGCGGTGCTGCCCGGCCCGCAGGCCGTTGCGCGGGCATCACGCCGTCGCGCGGCAGCTGCGCGGGTCACGCGCCGTTACGCGGGCGGCGTGCCACCCGCGAAGCGGCGCCTATACCGCGCACCGCGAGTAGCGGCCCGCCGCCGCCGCCGCTGGGCATCCGCTACCCAGGCGCCCACCTAAACCAGCAGTTGCCGGATGCGCTCGGGGATCATGGTCACCCGGCTGGGCAGGTCCACGCCGGGGTAGCCGTCGTCGATGCACAGCCGCCAGTACTCCAGGTGTTTGAGGTCGATCCAGTGTTGGGAGTCGGTCACCGCGCTACCGCCCTCGCCCTGGATCGTGTACCAGTAGAGGTAGTCGACGCCGTCGAGGTGCTCGCTGAAAATCGACTCCACGAGCATCCGCTCGCCGTCGAGGGTCTCGAGCACGGCGTCGAGGTTGTCACCGAGAAAGGCAAGCCACTCCTCGACGAGCAGTGCGCAGCCGGGCTTCACCCGGAATCTGGACAGCTCGATGTTCATGGTTCGCCCCCGTCGCGGCACGTCGTGCCTTCCTGCGAACACTACCCGGGCGGCCCCACCCGCGACCGGGACACTAGGGCACGATGTTGAGGTTGTGGGCCAGCACGTTCTCGGGGTCGTATCGACGTTTCGCCGCCCGCAGCCGCTCCGCGGTGGCCGGCGGGTACATCAGGCTGAGCACGTCGGGATAGATCCCCAGATTGAAGTTGCCGTACGTGCCCGTCAACGACTCGGCCACGACAGCCCAGTCGTCCAAGATGCGCCGCTCGGCCTCGACGGGGGCATCCGGCGGCAGGAAAGCGGCGTACGAGACGAAGACCTCCGCATCGCGATAGGCGAAAGCGGTGGCATCTACGGGCACCCGATTCAGCGCCCCGCGCAGGTACCGCACCATCAGTACCGCCGAACTGAAGGAGGCGTTCGAGAGCCTGTCGATGAGCGCGTCGTCGAAGTCACGGGCGAAGCCGTTGCGGTCGACAATCCGGATCGACCCTGGCGGTGCCGACGGCTCGTCGAAGACCTCCACGAAAAGCTTGAGTTCCACATCGTTGCCGGTCACCCCGGGCAGTGCCAGCAACGGCCGGATCGCCGTCATGGCCTCGTCGAGGTCGGCGCCGCCGTAACAGACCAGCAGCTTCGTCTGGGCCGGCATCTCCGGACCGAACTCCGGCGTCACGAACACCGTCGAGTTGAGCAGCTCCGGCGAGTCCCGCATCACGTCCCGCCAGCCGCGCAGCGTTTCGGCGAAGTGCGACGGCTGCACAGTGATGGCGCCGGCCACCACGCCCCGCAGCGGATGCGCCTCGAAGGTGAACCGGGTCACCACACCGAAGTTGCCGCCGCCGCCGCGCAGCGCCCAGAACAGCTCGGGCTCGCTGGTGTCGCTGGCCGTCACGATGGCGCCGTTGGGCAGCACCACCTCGGCCTCCCGCAGGCTGTCGATTGCCAGGCCGTATTGGCGCACCAGCCAGCCGATGCCGCCGCCGAGGGTGAGGCCGCCCACGCCAACGGTGTAGGTGTCGCCGCTGGACACGGCCAGGTCGTACCGCTGTAACTCCTGGGCCACATTGCCCCAGACGGCGCCGCTGCCCAGGCGCACCCGGTTGTCGGCCTGCACCTCCACGCCACGGATGCGGGACAGGTCGAGCACCATGCCGCCGTCATTGGTGTTCATCGGGCTGTGCCCGCCGCTCCGCACCGACAGCACCAGGCCCTCGGCCCTGGCGTACGCGATCGCCACCGCGACATCCGCCGCATCGGTCGGCCGCACCGCCAGCAGGGGAGTGCCGACCTTGCCATAGGCGGTGGCCGCCATGAGGTATTCGGCCGAACCGGGTAGGAGAATTGCACCTGCAAATCCCTCGATCATCGTTCCTCCCGCACCTGTCGTGTGCGGCGTCGACCGTCCCCGAGTCGTATCCGCCGGACCGCACTGGTGAGTTGTTCTCTGCGCCCAGCATGCTCCTCGGTCGCTGGGCCCGCGACCCCGCCGCAGGAAGTCGCGGGCAATCCAGCGCCGACACGTGATACCTCCTGCAACACAGGCCGAGATTTTCGTCACACGCCGCGAAAACCGACCGCCCGACACGGCGTTTCGCGAGAATCTCCGACTTTCGGTGCGGATGCTTCAGGTGGCGAGCACCCCGGCGGCCGCCGCGATCGCCTGGGCGATCGGCAGCACGTCGTCGGGCAGGGCGCCGGCCGTGACCCTGATGAACGCGTCCGGTCGGTCCACCGCGATGAAGGGGGTGCCGCCGGCCACCCGGATCCCCGACGCCGCCAGGCGCACGATGGCGTCGCGCTCGTCGGCCACCGGCACCCAGGCGTTGATGCCGTCGGCTCGCGCCAGGGGCAGGCCGAACCCGGTGAGGGCATCCGCCAGCGCCTTCTGCCGGGCGAAGTACACGTGCCGGGCTTCGAACACCAGCGCCATGCTCGCACTGTCGGTGAGTAGCTCGTGCAGGATGGTCTGCAGCATCCGGCTGGTCCAACCCGGGCCGAGCATGCGCCTGGCCACGATGCGGTCCACCAGCGCGGCCGGCCCGCCGAGGGCGGCGATGCGTAGGTCGGGGCCGTGCGACTTGGAGTAGCTGCGCACGTGCAGCACCCGCTCCGGCAGCCAACGGCCGAGCGACACGTCCGGGGCGGTGCTGATCGCCCCGGAGTGGTCGTCTTCGATCACCACGGTGTGCTGGGCACGTGTGCTCGCGGCCAGCAGCCGGGCCAGTTCTTCGGCTCGCTCGATCGACATCGATGCCCCCGTCGGGTTGTGCGCTCGCGGCTGCAGGATGACCGCGGCCGGCGACAGGGCCAGCGCCGCCTGGAAGGCTTCGGGCACGATGCCCTCCGCGTCAACGGCAACGGGCAGCCGCTCGATGCCCATCTGGTCGAGCAGGTCGAAGAAGGGCGGGAAGCCGGGGTCCTCCACGATGACGCGGTCGCCGAACCTGGCGACCTGCTCGAGGCTGCGCGAGATGGCGTCGAGAGCGCCGTCCACGACGGTGATCGATTCGGCCGGGTAGGGCCAGGAATCGGCGAGCACGGCGAGCAGCTCGGGAATCACCGGTAGCGCCTGGTAGCTGGGGATCATCGCTCGCTGCGAGACCCGGGAGAGCGCGGGCCCGAGAGCGGGCAGCAGGGCGGGGTCCGGCGTGCCGCGGGAGAGGTCGATCCGGGCGTCGCTGAGGTGCCCGGCCAGCGACTGCGTGCGCGCGGGTAGCCAGTGCCTGGCGGGCTCCCGCACGAACGTTCCGCTGCGACCGCGCGAGACGATGAGCCCCGCCGACGAGAGCGCCTGCCAGGCGTGGCTCACCGTGGCCGGGCTCACGCCGAGCACACCGGCCAGATCGCGCACGGTAGGCAGGCGCTCGCCGGGGGCGATCCGGCCCGAGCCGATCAGGCGGCCCAACGCAGCGGCGATCCCGGCGGGAGTAGTGTGCTCGATCTCGTCGAGGTAAAGCTGCATTGTGCACGCCTTCCTGGCCGAATGCTTGCCAGAGGGCCATCAGGCCGACAGGATGATGATTTACGCATGCGTCATATGAAGAAACAGAACAGAAATGTTTACGTCGAATAATAACAAAACCGGACACCGTAATGTGGCTCGATCTCGACAGGCTTTTTCCCGTGTGACTCGCACACAATGCGATGTCCATGCTCTTCCCTGCTGGCGAGGTTCCACCGTGTGAGACCCAGTGGAGGCAAGAGTATGAGCACCGACCCAACCAGCACCGGCACATCCAGCATCGTGCGCGCGGCGATCACCCAGACCACGTGGACGGGGGATATCGAGTCGATGCTCGACAAGCACGAGCAGTTCGCGCGCGACGCGGCGGCCGACGGCGCTCAGGTCATCTGCTTCCAGGAGCTTTTCTACGGGCCTTACTTCGGCATCACCGAAGACGCCAAGTACTACGACTACGCGGAGCCCGCCGACGGCCCGATCGTGCAGCGCTTCGCCGCCCTGGCCAAGGAACTGAACCTGGTGATGGTGCTCCCCATCTACGAAGAAGAGCAGCCCGGCGTGTACTACAACACCGCGGTGGTGGTGGATGCCGACGGCACGATCCTCGGCAAGTACCGCAAGCACCACATCCCGCACCTCGAGAAGTTCTGGGAGAAGTTCTACTTCCGCCCGGGCAACCTCGGCTACCCGGTCTTCAACACCGCTGTCGGACCGATCGGCGTGTACATCTGCTACGACCGGCACTTCCCGGAGGGCTGGCGCGAGCTGGGCCTGAACGGCGCGCAGATCGTCTTCAACCCCAACGCCACCAAGCCCGGGCTCTCGAACCGGCTCTGGGAGATCGAGCAGCCGGCCGCCGCCGCCGCGAACGGATACTTCGTGGCCGCGCCCAACCGCGTGGGCCGGGAGGACAACGAGTACGGCGACCTCGCCGTGACGTTCTACGGCACCAGCCAGTTCGTCGACCCGCAGGGCAACTATGTGGGCGAGCTGGGCAGTGGCGAGCACGAGGAAGTCGTGATCCGCGACCTCGACCTCGGCATGATCCGCGAGGTGCGCAACAACTGGCAGTTCTACCGGGACCGCCGCCCGGAGTCGTACACCTCGATCCCCAAGCCGTAAGGAATCTCAGCGACGCACGACCCGCTGGTCGAGCTTGTCGAGACCCCATGACCGTGCCTATGTACCGAAGACGGCTCACGAGGTCTCGACAGGCTCGACCAGCGACGTGGTGACGACCGCAGACGAACTAGCGACGCAATACCGAACAGGAGAACCCGATGAAGACCCTGATCAAGAACGGCACCGTGGTCAATTCCACGGGCACGGCCAGAGCGGATGTGCTGATCGACGGCGACACCATCGCCGCGGTGCTCGCCCCCGGTTCCACCCTGCTCGGCTTCGACATCGAGCGGAACGTCGACACCGTGATCGACGCCGGCGGTAAGTACGTCATCCCCGGCGGCATCGACGCGCACACCCACATGCAGATGCCGTTCGGCGGCACCGAGGCCAGCGACACCTTCGAGACCGGCACCCGGGCCGCGGCCTGGGGCGGCACCACGAGCATCGTCGACTTCGTGGTGCAGTACGCCGGCGAGAATGTGCTCGACCAGTACGCGGCCTGGCAAGACAAGGCCCGCGGCGAGTGCGCCATCGACTACGGCTTCCACCAGATTCTCTCCGACGTGCAGGACTCGTCCCTCGTCGCGATGGACGAACTCGTCAACGAGGGCGTCTCCAGCTTCAAGCTGTTCATGGCCTACAAGGGAGTGTTCCTCTCCGACGACGGCCAGATCGTCAAGGCCATGCAGAAGGCAGCCAGCAACGGCAGCATGATCATGATGCACGCCGAGAACGGCAGCGTCATCGACCTGCTCGTGCAGCAGGCCATCGCCGCCGGCAACACCACGCCCTACTATCACGGCCTCACCCGGCCGTGGCAGGCCGAGGAAGAAGCCACCCACCGGGCCATCATGCTCGCGAACCTCACCGGCGCCCCGCTCTACGTCGTGCACGTGTCGGCCAAGCAGGCGGTGGAGCAGATCGCCATAGCCCGCGACCGCGGCCAGAACGTGTTCGGCGAGACCTGCCCGCAGTACCTCTACCTCTCGCTCGAGGACCAGCTCGGCGCCCAGAGCGACGAGTGGGGCACCTTCGAGGGCGCCAAGTGGGTGTGCAGCACTCCGCTTCGCTCCAAGGCCGAGGGCCACCAGCACCACATGTGGCAGAGCCTGCGCACGAACGACATCCAGATGGTCTCCACCGACCACTGCCCGTTCTGCATGAAGGGCCAGAAGGACATGGGCCTGACCGACTTCTCCAATATCCCCAACGGCATCGGCTCGGTCGAACACCGGATGGACCTGCTCTACCAGGGCGTGGTCGACAAGCAGATCTCCCTCGAACGCTGGGTGGAGGTCACCTCCACCACCCCGGCGCGCATGTTCGGCATGTACGGCCAGAAGGGCGTGATCCAGCCCGGCGCCGACGGCGACGTGGTGATCTACGACCCGAACGGGCACACCTCCATCGGTGTGGAGAAGACCCACCACATGAACATGGACTACTCCGCCTGGGAAGGCTACGAGATCGACGGCCACGTCGACACCGTGCTCTCCCGCGGCAAGGTCGTCATCGACAACAACCAGTACCTCGGCGCCAAGGGTGATGGCAAGTACATCAAACGCGGCCTCAGCCAGTACCTGATCTAGGGGACACCATGGACTTCGGCGCAGTACTCCAGACCAATCCGCCCTCGGCGCGCACCGTGCAGTTGGCCGTGTTGGCCGAGAACCACGGCTTCAGCCACGTGTGGACCTTCGACTCGCACCTGCTCTGGCAGGAACCCTATGTGATCTACAGCAAGATCTTGAGCGAGACCCGCAAGGTGATCGTGGGGCCCATGGTCACCAACCCGGCTACCCGGGACTGGACCGTCACGGCCTCCACCTACGCCACCCTCAACGAGATGTACGGCAACCGCACCATCTGCGGCATCGGCCGCGGCGACTCGGCGGTGCGGGTCACCAACGGCCGTCCCAGCACACTGAAGACCCTGCGGGAATCGATCCACGTCATCCGCGAGCTCGCCAACTCCCGGTCGGTGGAGTACAACGGCGCCACCCTGCAGTTTCCCTGGAGCACGGGTTCGACCCTCGACATCTGGGTGGCCGCCTACGGCCCGCTAGCACTCAAGCTCACCGGCGAGGTCGGCGACGGTTTCATTCTGCAGATGGCCGACCTCGACGTGGCCGAGTGGATGATCAAGACCGTGCGCACCGCCGCCAAGAACGTGGGCCGCGACCCCGACGCAATCAAGTTCTGCGTGGCAGCGCCCATGCACATCGGCACCGATATGCCGCACATGCGCGACCAGAACCGCTGGTTCGGCGGCATGGTCGGCAACCACGTGGCCGACATCGTCGCCAAGTACGGCGAGGGCTCAGCGGTGCCGAAGGCCCTCACCGACTACATCAAGGGCCGCGAGGGCTACGACTACAACGAGCACGGCCGCGCCGGCAACACCCACACCGACTTCGTGCCAGACGAGATCGTCGACAGGTTCTGCCTGCTGGGGCCGGCCGAGGCGCACATCGAGAAGCTCAAGGCCCTCAAGGAGCTCGGCGTCGACCAGTTCGCGGGCTACCTGCAGCACGACAATAAAGAGGAGACCCTGCGCGTCTACGGCGAGACCGTGATCCCCGCGCTCGCCAACCACATCACGGCCAAGGCATGACCCAGGCCGGCTCCGTGCGCACCGCCCCGGCGGGAGCGACTGCTGCGGTGCGTGGCCGGTCCTGGCTGGGCCAGGGTATGCCGCGGCGCGTCCTGGTGGGCGCGCTCGGTGTGCTCGCTCTCGCGCTGCTCTGGGAGCTGTACATCGTCATCGGCCCCGCCGACGGTGTGATCGTGGGCGGCGTCACCGTGCTGCCCCGCGCCAGTGAGATGGCGATGCCGCATCTCTGGGTGATGCTCGAGCGGGCACTGGAACCTGTCACCGGCGGCGCCAACGCCGTGCCCGTGTGGCAGGCCGTGCTGGAAGCCTCGCTGTTCACCCTCGGCATAGCCGCGGTCGGCTGGATCGTGGGCGTCACCGTGGGCCTGGCCCTCGCCCTGCTCATGCAGCGCTTCAGGCTCGCCGAGTCCGCCATCCTGCCCTGGATCATCCTCAGCCAGACGGTGCCGCTGATCGCCCTTGCCCCGCTGGTGCGGCGCTGGGGCACACAGATCGAGTTCGGCGCCTTCACCTGGGAGAACTGGATGTCGGTGGCGCTGATCGCCTCCTACCTCGCCTTCTTCCCGGTCTCGATCGGCGCGCTCAAGGGCCTCGGCTCACCCGACGCCAACCATGTGGACCTCATGCACTGCTACGCGGTCGGCTGGTGGAAAACCCTCTGGCGTCTGCGGCTGCCCGCGAGCGTGGGCTACCTGCTTCCCGCCCTCCGCCTCGCGGCGGCCAGCGCCGTGATCGGCAGCGTCGTCGCCGAGGTCTCCATCGGCCTGCGCGGCGGCATCGGCCGGCTGATCGTCGAATACGCCGGCGCCGCCGGCAGCGACCCGGGCAAACCCTGGGCCCCCATCTTCGGGTCGGTGCTGGTGGGCCTCGTGGCCGCCGGCTTCGTCGGCCTGATCTCACTGTTCCTACGTCGATTCCGCAGGGGAGAGGTGGCCGCATGACCACGGCAGCACTACCGGTACAGCACGCCGTGGAGGTGAAGACCGTCAGCCGCGTCTTCGCCGGCCGCAAGGGCGCATCCGTCACAGCACTGGATGCGGTGAGCCTCACCGTCGCCCCCGGCGAGTTCGTCTCGCTGATCGGGCCCTCCGGCTGCGGCAAGAGCACCCTGCTGCGGCTGATCGCCGACCTCGACACTCCCACCAGCGGGTCGATCGAGGTGTTCGGCAAGACCGCCAGACAGGCGCGCATCGACCAGGACTACGGCATCGCGTTCCAGCAGGCCGGCCTGCTGCCCTGGCGCACGGTGGCCGGCAACATCGAACTGCCGCTCGAACTGCACGGCACCGGCAAGGCCGCCCGCCGCGAGCGGGCCGCCGAACTGATCGAGCTGGTGGGCCTGAGCGACTTCGCCGGGCACTACCCAGACCAGCTCTCCGGCGGCATGCAGCAGCGGGTGGCGATCGCCCGCTCCCTGGCCGAGAGCCCCAGCCTGCTGCTGATGGACGAACCGTTCGGCGCCCTCGACGAGATGACCCGTGAGCGCATGCAGAACGAGCTCGTGCGCATCTGTGCCGAGACCAGCGCCGCCGTGGTCTTCGTCACCCACTCCATCCCCGAGGCCGTGTTCCTCTCCAACCGTGTGGTGGTGATGTCGCCGCGGCCCGGCCGCATCCGTGACGTGCTCAGCGTGAACCTCGGCCGCATGAGCGACCGTGGCGAGAACCTGCGTGAAGACGAGGAGTTCTTCCACTCGGTCAGCCGGGTGCGGGAGCTTCTGCACGGCAGCACCCCCACCGGGGCGCGCGGGGTCGAGACGCGATGAGCAGCGCCGCGAGCGCGTCAGGCAGCGGGCGTGGCGGGCGTGCCGGGGGCCTGGCCCGCACCGTGCTGCCGCCGGTGTTGCTCGGCCTGATCGTGATCCTGCTCTGGCAGGGTTTCGTCACCGTGCTGGCGGTCAAGCCGTTCATCCTGCCCGGCCCGTTCAATATCGGCGAGCAGTTCACGGCCAACCTGCAGAATGTGGTCAATGGCATGGTCGTCACCGGCCGCAACGCCCTGATCGGGCTGGTGCTCGGCGCGATCGTCGGTGTGCTGCTGGCCATCCTCTCGGCGCTGGTGCGCATCTTCGACGAGATGGCGGCACCCATCGTGGCCGCGTTCGCGGTGGTGCCGATCGTGGCCCTGGCGCCCGTGCTCTACACGATGTTCGGCGCCAACGCCGAGACCGCCCGGCAGCTGGTGGCCGCGCTGGCCGTGTTCGTGCCGGTGTACTTCAACACCCTGAAGGGCCTGCGCATGGTGCGTCCCGTGCACCGCGACCTGATGCGCTCCTACGCCGCCTCCAGCTGGCAGGCCACCAAGACCGTCACTCTGCCCACCGCGGTGCCGTTCGTGTTCACGGGCCTGCGCATCGCGTCATCGCTCGCCGTGATCTCCGCCCTCATCGCCGAGTACTTCGGCGGCCCGGTCGGCGGCCTCGGCAAGTCGATCACGTCGGCCGCCTCCAGCAGCAACTACGGCCTGGCCTGGGCGTATGTGCTCGGCTCCATCATTCTCGGACTCCTCTTCTATTGCGCAGCGCTCGGCCTGGAAAAACTGGTCAGCCGCCGCGCCCCCACCGCCTGACCATTCCCGCACCACAGCATCCCGCAGCACCCGTGCAGTACCCAAAAGGAGGAATACATGAAACACAGCACTCGATGGCTCACGACGGCTGGCGCCGTTGCCGCGGCCAGCGCACTCGTCCTCACCGGATGCAGCGCCTCCGGCGACAGCGCACCGTCCGATGACTCCGCCAGCGGAGACCTCACCCCGGTCACCCTGCAGTTGCAGTGGGTGGCCCAGGCCCAGTTCGCCGGCTACTACGCCGCCGTGGACCAGGGCTACTACGAAGACGAAGGCCTCGACGTGACCATCGCCGAGGGCGGCGCCGACATCGTGCCGCAGGACGTGCTCGCCTCCGGCGACGTTGACTACGCCATCTCCTGGGTGCCCAAGGTGCTCGGTTCGATCGAGCAGGGGGCCAACATCACCGACGTCGCGCAGATCTTCGAGCGCAGCGCCACCACCCAGATCTCGTTCAAGGACAAGAACATCACCAGCCCGGCCGACCTGGCCGGCAAGAACGTGGGCAGCTGGGGCTACGGCAACGAGTGGGAGCTCTTCGCCGGTATGCAGAAGGCAGGTGTCGAGGTGGGCGACATCAGTCTCGTGCAGCAGGCCTTCGACATGAACGCGTTCCTCGCCGGCGACATCGACGCGGCGCAGGCGATGACCTACAACGAGTACGCGCAGGTGCTCGAGACCATCAACCCCGACACCGGCGAGCTCTACCAGCCGGAGGACCTCAACGTCATCGACTGGAACGACGAGGGCACGGCGATGCTCCAGGACGCCATCTGGGCCAACACCGACAAGCTCGCCGACGATGAGGCCTACGCTGACCAGACCGTGGCCTTCATCAAGGCCTCCATCAAGGGCTGGATCTACGCCGCACAGAACCCGGAAGACGCCGCGACCATCGTGGCCGACGCCGGATCGGCCCTCCCGGCCGGCCACCAGCTGTGGATGACCAACGAGGTCAGCAAGCTGATCTTCCCGTCCACCAACGGCGTCGGCCTGATCGACGAGGCCGCCTGGGCCAACACCGTCGACATCGCCATGAACACGAAGAACGAAACCGGTGGCACCATCATCACCACAGACCCGCCCGAAACCGCGTACTCCAACGAGTACGTGCAGAAGGCCCTGGATGAGCTGACCGCGGATGGAGTCGACGTCATGGGCGCCGACTGGACCCCGATCGACGTCACCCTCAAGGAGGGCGGCGAGTAGAGCACCCTGCACCGGGCGGCCGCTCTTGCGGCCGCCCGGTGCACCACCGCCCCACATTCTGCGGGGCAAAAGTAGAAGAGAAGGAACGATCATCGTGACCGACATCGACACCGGCACAACCACCGAGCTCGGGCTCAACGAGCTCACCACCCAGCTCGACAAGGCCCACGTCTTCCACTCCTGGTCCGCCCAGGGGGCGCTGAAGCCCCTCGTCATCGCCGGCGGCCTCGGCTGCCGGGTCTGGGACCACGACGGCCGCAGCTACCTCGACTTCTCCAGCCAGCTGGTCAACGTGAACATCGGCCACCAGCATCCGGCCGTGATCAAGGGCATCATCGACCAGGCCCAGCTGCTCACCACCATCGCGCCCTCCACCGCCAACCTGGCCCGCGGCGAGGCCGCCACACGCATCGTCGACCGGGCACCGGCCGGCTTCAACAAGGTCTTCTTCACCAACGGCGGTGCGGATGCCAACGAGAACGCCATCCGGATGGCCCGCCTGCACACCGGGCGCGACACCGTGCTCTCCACCTACCGCTCATACCACGGCAACACCGGCGCGGCCATCGTCGCCACCGGCGACTGGCGCCGCATCCCCAATGAGTTCGCCCGCGGGCACGTGCACTTCTTCGGCCCCTACCTCTACCGCAGCGAGTTCTGGGCGACGACGCCCGAGCAGGAATGCGAGCGGGCGCTGCGTCACCTGGAGCGGGTCATCCAGAGCGAGGGCGCCACCTCGATCGCGGCCGTGCTGCTCGAATCCATCCCGGGCACCGCCGGCGTGCTGATGCCGCCGCCCGGTTACCTCGCCGGGGTGCGCGAGCTCTGCGACCGCTACGGCATCATGCTCATTCTCGACGAGGTGATGGTGGGCTTCGGCCGCACCGGACGCTGGTTCGCATTCGAGGGCTCCGGAGTCGTTCCCGACCTGATCACCTTTGCCAAGGGCGTCAACTCCGGCTACGTTCCAGTGGGCGGCGTCATCATCTCCGACGCCATCGCCGCGGACTTCGACACGACGGTCTTCCCCGGCGGGCTCACCTACAGCGGGCATCCGCTGGCGATGGCCTCGATCGTGGCCGCGCTGGACGCCATGGCGGCCGAGGGCATCGTGGAGAACGCCGCCCGGATCGGCACCGACGCGATCGGACCTGGGCTGGAGGCGCTGAAGGCCAAGCACCCGATCATCGGGGAAGTGCGCGGCGAGGGTGTCTTCTGGGCGATCGAGCTCGTGGCCGACCCGGAGACCCGGGAGCCGGTGGCCCCGGCCGTGATGGCCCGCATCAAGACCGAGCTGCTGGCCCGCAACCTGCTGCCCTTCGTGCAGGACAACCGCATCCACGTGGTGCCGCCCTGCGTGGTCACCGACTCCGAGGTGGCCGAGGCCCTGGCCATCTACGACGAAGTCCTCGCTCTCGACCTCCTCTAGCCGATCTCACTCACCAGGTCTCGACAAGCTCGACCAGCGGTGGGTCGCGACCATCCCGCTGGTCGAGCTTGTCGAGACCCCGCGACCCGATTTCGCGAACATAGACACGGTCGGATCACTTCGACAGGCTCAGTACAACGCTCGACAAGCTCGATCAACGGCTCTCACCCCCAACAGAATCGGATGACATGAACGACCTTCCCGTCCTCACCCACTGGATCGACGGCGCTCCCGCAACCGGAAGCTCCGCTCGAACCGCCCCCGTCTACAACCCGGCCACCGGCGCAGTGCAGCGCCTGGTGTCCCTGGGCTCCGCCGCCGACGTCGACACCGTTGTCACCTCGGCGCAGGCCGCCTACCCCGGCTGGCGCGATGCCTCCATCGCCAAACGCCAGGGTGTCATGTTCGCCTTCCGCGAGCTGCTCAACGCCCGCAAGGGCGAGCTCGCCGACATCCTCACCAACGAACACGGCAAGGTCACCTCCGACGCCCTCGGCGAGATCGCCCGCGGCCTCGAGGTGGTCGAGTTCGCGCTCGGTCTGCCGCACCTGTCCAAGGGCGAGTTCTCCGAGAACGTCTCCACCGGCGTGGACGTCTACACGCTGCGGCAGCCGCTCGGCGTGGTCGGCATCATCAGCCCGTTCAACTTCCCGGCCATGGTGCCGCTCTGGTTCTTCCCCATTGCCATCGCCGCCGGCAACACGGTTGTGCTCAAGCCCAGCGAGAAAGACCCGTCCGCCGCCAATTGGCTCGCCGCCCTGCTCACCGAGGCGGGTCTGCCCGACGGCGTTTTCAACGTCGTGCACGGCGACAAGGAGGCCGTGGACGCTCTGCTCGTCAACCCCGATGTGCAGGCCATCTCCTTTGTCGGCTCCACCCCGATCGCCAAGTACATCTACGAGACCGCCGCGCACCACGGCAAGCGGGTGCAGGCCCTCGGCGGCGCGAAGAACCACATGCTGGTGCTGCCGGATGCCGACCTCGACCTGGCCGCGGACGCCGCGGTCAACGCCGGCTTCGGTTCGGCGGGGGAGCGCTGCATGGCCATCAGCGTGATCGTGGCCGTTGAGCCCGTCGCCGACGAGCTGATCGCCAAGATCGCCGAGCGGGTGAAGGGACTCAAGGTCGGCGACGGCATGCGCGGCTGCGACATGGGCCCGCTCATCACCGAGGCGCACCGCGACAAGGTCGCCGGCTACATCGACATCGCCCAGGCGGATGGCGCGGAGGTCGTGATCGACGGTCGCGGTATCGAGGTCGACGGCGAGGCATCCGGCTTCTGGCTCGGCCCCACCCTGTTCGACAAGGTCAGCCTCGACTCCGCCGTCTACACGGACGAGATCTTCGGCCCGGTGCTCAGCGTGGTGCGGGTGGCCAGCTACACCGACGGCGTCGCGGTCATCAACGCCAGCAGGTACGGCAACGGCACCGCGATCTTCACCAACGACGGCGGCGCGGCGCGGCGATTCCAGCACGAGGTACAGGTGGGCATGGTCGGCATCAACGTGCCGATCCCGGTGCCGGTGGCGTACCACTCGTTCGGCGGCTGGAAGGACTCCCTCTTCGGCGACGCCAAGGCCTACGGCCCCGCCGGCATCAGCTTCTACACCCGCGAGAAGGCCGTCACCGCCCGCTGGCTCGACCCCAGCCACGGCGGCATCAACCTGGGCTTCCCGCAGAACACCTGACGAGGTTTCTGGTCGTCTCGATCGTCAACGTTGGCCGGGCGACGCAAGGTGCCCCCAGAGTGTGGGCCACCATGCTGTCCTTGCGCCTTCGCACGCCCTGGGTGCAGTACTGTTCAAATCATCGACACCTCAACGGCAATTGATCTTGACTCGATCTATCGAGCCGTGCAGGAGACTTTCCGTCGCGGGCTGGTCACCATTATCGGTTCGGGCGCTTCGGTTCCATTCGGTTTACCGACGATGCGAGCGCTTTGTGACCACCTAATCGCCGAAATCCCGGTCGATTCGGACAGTCTGGTCGGAGACGATGCTGAAGCATGGGGAATCGTTCGAAGTGTCCTTGTCGAGACCGGCGAAATAGAAGAAGCCTTCAAGTCTGTCGATTTGTCTGCGACTCTGGATGCAATTGTCACGAACAAGGTCGCCAGCTACGTCCGCTCAGCGGAGAGCTCGGCGATCGATGGCATCCTGGTGTCCCAGGATCGAACTGCCCTGGGCCGCCTGTTCCGACACGTCCTGACCAACAACACCGTTGCAGATGTGATCACCACGAACTACGACCGACTCGTTGAAGTGTGCGCGGCGAAAGAAGGAATTCGCGTTGACACCATGTTTTGCGGGCACACTATCGGTCGACTCGATGCCCGAGCAAGTAAAGAAGAACTTCTCAGAGCGGTTCCGGGAACTGTCGGGAAAGGTACCGTCAAGTTGCAGCACCACCCCCACATACGGCTCGCGAAGCCGCATGGAAGCCTTGATTGGTACTCCACGGGTGAGGGAACAATTCGATCTGAGCACCTCCTCAGCACTGCGGAACTGATCATTGCCCCGGGAGGTTCGAAGTACAGAAAAGGGTATGACGTTCCGTTTGACGCTCAACGCGCGCGCGCGAACGATGCCATCGACGGCGCCACCGCTTTCTTGACCATCGGTTATGGCTTCAACGACGTCCATTTGCAGACACACTTGCAGCGTCAGTTCTCGGGTGTTCCTGCCGTTGTTCTTGCTAGGACTCTGACACCGAGCGCCTTGAATTACTTGGCAGCGAACAGTGCTGCTGTGGGAATTGAGTGCGGGGCGGACGGATCCGGATCTAGAGTCACCATCGGCACCTCCACCATCCATCTAGATGTAGCCATCTGGGAAATCGACGTCTTATTGAAGGAAGTGCTCCGCGCATGACAGATTCGTCACTCGATCTAGACCCAAACAAAGCGTTGGGACGCACCTTCCGCGTGGACACAGCTAGCGTCTGGGTCGAGATTGACGACCATGAGCGCCTCACACGCATCGGTGTCGGCAGCTTGATCGCTCTTCAGGGTGACAGTGCTTCTGAGTTCCTAATCGGCCTACTTGACCGTGTCACTCGCGATCTCCACGATGAAGCGATGCTCGACGACATAGATGATGACGGTCAAGTCCCGGTCGAAAGCCGGCAGAGGGATCTGATCCGAGTTGTCCTGCTCGGCACCTACAGGCGGGTGGACGGAACGAAGACGGATACATTCAAACGTGGCGCAGATTGCTACCCGCGGATAGACGCACCGTGTTGGGTGCTGGAGTCCTCCAACCTTCAAAAGCTCATGGGGATCCTAGCGAAACAAGTCCCCGCGGAGGAGCGGCTCAAGCTTGGTCACTTCGTAGCAGACAAGACGGCGGAGGCTGTCGCCGATGGTAATCGATTATTCCAGCGACATGCTGCGCTTCTAGGCAGCACCGGCTCGGGCAAGAGCTGGGCGGTGGCACTGATTCTTGAAAAGGCTAGTGGTCTGGCGCACCCCAACTTGGTGGTTCTGGACATGCACGGCGAGTATGCACCTTTGGCTGACGACCCCGACTCCTACGCTACGCGGCTAAGGATTGCCGGCCCCGGAGACGTTGACACTCCTGGAGACGATGCATTGTTTCTCCCTGCGTGGCTACTCAACCAGGAAGAGATGCAGGCCCTCTTGCTCGACCGATCCGAAGAGAACGCACCGAATCAGGCTGCCCGTCTCGGAAAACATGTTCGTGATCTGAAACGCGAAGCGCTTGAGGGTCAGGGGCATGAGGCAGTACTAGCGCGCTTCACCGCTGACAGTCCAGTCCCATTTGACTTGTCGCAATTGACGGAGCGGCTCCGGCTAGACGACTCCGAGATGGTCGCCGGAACACGGGCAGATAAACAGGGCCCGTTCCACGGGAAGCTGACGCGCTTCATAGCTCGGTTAGAGTCACGCCTGGAGGATCGTCGGTACTCCTTCATGTTCGCGCCACCGGAAGATCACGATGAATACGAATGGCTTGAAGGCTTTGCTGCCAAGTTGCTCGGCACTAAACCCGGCATCAAGATTATTGACTTCAGCGAAGTCCCCAGCGATGTGCTCCCAGTAATTGTCGGAGTACTGGCCCGTCTCCTGTACGAGATCCACTTTTGGACCGACGTAGAATCTCGGACCCCAGTCACGCTCGTTTGCGACGAGGCCCATCTGTATATGCCAGCCGACCCGCGTGACACCGCTGAGGCCAGAGCACTTGACGTTTTCGAGCGCATCGCAAAGGAAGGGCGTAAATACGGGGTTTCACTTCTGGTTGTTAGCCAGCGGCCAGCTGACGTGAGCCGCACTGTGCTTTCTCAGTGCAATAACTTTCTGGTATTGCGACTAACGAACGATAGAGACCAGATGGTCATCCGGAGACTCATGCCGGATAGCTTGGAAAGTCTCACCGCTAGCCTGCCCCTGCTCGACGTGGGGGAGGCATTGCTCCTAGGCGACGCCATCATTCTCCCCACCCGTATCAAACTAGACAAGCCCAAGATCAGACCCGCGAGCGCAACCTTGGACTTCTGGACCGAATGGTCCACTCGACCCGTCAATGCCGAAGACTTGAAGCGCGCCGTGGAGTCAATGCGGACACAATCGCGCGTTTGACATCAGGGACCTCGCTATTCGTCGAGCGGGGTGGCCGGCGTCAGCGACGGCATGGCCGTCATCAATTCCACCAAGTCCATCTTCACCGAAGCCGGTAGCGCGGGATCGATCCAGCACGAGGTGCAGGTGGGCATGAGCGGCATGAACGTGCCGATTGTGGTGCCCTCGGAGTGCCGTCCGGTGCGCGGAAGGACTCTATGTCCGGACATGCCAGGGCACGCGGTCCGGCTGGCTTCGCCTTCAATCGCAGAACATTGAGCTTGACGGTCGTTGCGGCGACTCCGCGCTGGCCCGCCGGAGGGTGTGCAGCCGGTGCATTGAAAAAGTCGAATAGGAGCATCGCTAGCCAGGACGATAGTTAATTGCATTGCCGGAACTGAGCGAACTAGGCGCCACTCTCTTTCTCGGCGGATCGCATACCGTTGAAAAAAGGTACATAGACCAGCCGAAGGCATAGCCACCAGACATAGAGCGCATGGTGGCCATTTGCTTCATCGCTAGAAATCAGGCCATGCGCAACGTTGTTGCGCAAGTTCGGACCTGTCGGCCCGCAGAAGAGTGCGCGCATTTCGAACGTCAGGTCCTCACCAAACAATTCTTCGGCCTCATCGAGTTCCATTAGCGCTGAAAGCCCCACCTCCGACTCCGCTCCCTCAGATGAGAACTTGCTAGTCGGCAGCCCGCCTTCTCTGAATTGATAGCGAACCATGTCTTCGATTTGTGGCGTGAGGATGTGCAGCGCGCTCGCGAAGTTCCCGGTGTACCCGTCGTACAACGCGTGAGCGACGAGGCCGACCGACTTCGGAGGAATCACTGATGCACCCCGAACGATGACCTCGAAGTCTGCGCGCTTCAGTTTGTGCTCAGAAGTGACCACGTCAAGTGCAGGCCGAATATGGGCCATGCAAACAAGTTGCAGCCGAATTTCGTACGCCTGAATCATTGCCCGCCAAAGTGATTCCTTCTGTCCGTAACGGTTCATTCCGTCTGCATCGCTCACGTTAGTCACTCGACCGTCGCCCGTTAGGGTGACGTGACCGAAGAGTGCGCTTATCGAGCCAAGAAGCGATTCCTCACCCTGGCGTTTCATCTCGTCGAAGGATGCCAGGGGCATCGCACCGCAGAGATATGCCAATGCGTCGCTGGTACTCCGCCCAGATGTGGACTGGCGGGTGTACTCGACAGGTTGCGTGAGGTCGACCGGATCAGATTCGAAGCGGTGCATTTCTTCGAGAGACCGGAGTCCATAATCGCGGATCCGCATTGGAAGCGACGCGAGCAAGCTTTCCGCGCGCTCATGTCGATGCTTGCGCGGGATCCTCTTGAGGTGTTGGAGTGCTTTCTCTGTAAAGGACGACGCGACCAAGTAGGAGGCACCGGCGCCCTGGGTGCGCAACTCGGCGTCACCAAGCCATGATTCGGCTATAGCGAGAAAATGCGCGCTCGCTTCGGAAGGATCGCCCGCGGATATTGCCCACGTGGCGAGTAACTCCATAATCTCTCGCGCCAGCGCAGGACTGACATCGTCCCGGTAGGCAAGCTCGTTCAAGTGGCGTCGCATTGCGTCAAACCACGTGCCCAAGAGACGGTGTTTCGTCAGGACGCGGGCCCACCCATAGACAAATACTGGCGACTTCGAGATCAGCGTGGCTTTGCAAAGCTCCTCTTGAATCGAATCGAGCAGGTCGGAAAATCGAAGTCGTTTTGCAAGCTCGATCGAGCGCTCAAACTCGGACTCGAGGCCCCTGGACCATTGATCTTCCTGAATGCCTTGCGACAACCAGTTTTCGACTGCGATGCGAGCGAAGGAATATCGCTGTTTCGTATCAGGCCAGTGCATCCAGAGAATGTCCGCCAGCCGGGCGTTCAAACGCGCGTGCGGTGAGTGTTTGAGTGCTCCGGCGAGGAGGCCGAGTTCGTACTCAGTCAGATCAGCGGGGACAGCACTGCGCCTCCCCTCGATTTGAACCATCGGCCCATATGGTTCCTCGAAATTCCCATCCCGCGGCCACATGGAGCACACTCGGCTGAGTAGCTCAAGTGCCGCTCGGCCGTCTTGGTTGTCGGCGCCGACTTCCTCGGCCATGGAATCCCAAACGCTCATGAGGTCGTGCACGGATCTGCTGCTGTCGCCCAATTGGCTGAGCCAACCGGTCTGCATAAGTCCGGAGAGAAGTCGTTGATCGTCTGGCGTGTCCATTACTGGAGTTTGTCAGGAGCCAGTGACGCCTGCGACGCTTTCGCGCGGCAACGCGCAGAGGGATAGATGGTGTCGACTGAGCCAGCGCAGAATCCCCTGCGAACTGCTGCAACCATCCGCATGCGACATCTTCATGCAAGGCGTCATTACTTGAGGCCGGTAACGGCACGGTCATCTTCACCAACGACGGCGGCGGGGCCAGGTGGTTCCAGCACGAGGTGCAGGTGGGCATGGATGGCATCAGCGTGCCGATCCCGGTGCCCGTGGCTTACCCGTTGCTCGGCGGCTGAGAGGACTGCCTGTTCGGCGACGCCAACGCGTACGGCCCCGCTGGCATCAGCTTCTACATCCGGGAGAAGGCCGTAACCGCTCGCTGGCTCGACCTCAGCCACGGCGGCATCAACCCAGGCTTCCCAGAACACCTGACGCGGCTCGCAGCGTGCGTGGGTGCCAACGGCGTCCGTTAGTGCTCGCCGCGGGGGAAAATGCTCGCGGCGCGCGGAAATGCGCTAGAAATCGCACGCTGCGAGCATTTTCACGAGCCGCGAGGCGTGCGGGCGCACCAATCAGGGTGCGCTTTGCGCTTTCGCCCAGTCCAGCGAGTGCCTGGCCTGGGCGGCGGTCACTTCGGTGCTGCCCTGACAGCGGCTGCACACGTTGACGTAGCGCGTCGAGACCGGGAACAGGGGGAGGAAGAAGAGCGTGAATCGTGTCGCCCGCTTGATGACCTGCTGCTGGGCCAGTACTCCGCAGTACCCGCACACGAACAAGACGAGATTGATCACGGCCTCGGAGGCGCGTGTGCCAAAAAGAAGGATCATGGTCTGCTCTCTCTTGGTCGCGAGTGGAAAGATCTGGCAGGATGCTGACCCCGCGAGCGGTCCCGGTAACCGCGTGGACCACGGCCACCGGGAGACCGGCTAGTGCTGAACGCTGCGACGGCCGCTGAAGCGGATGTAGACCAGGAGCACGATGATCGCGCCGATGATGGAGCCGATGATTCCGGCCGGCTGGAAGAAGCCATCCATCGGGTCGTGCTGGAAGATCAGGAAGCCGAGGAATCCGCCGACGAAGGACCCGACGATGCCGAGCACGATGGTCATCGGGATGCTGATGTTCTGCCGTCCGGGCACGACGAGGCGAGCGATGGCGCCGGCGATGATGCCGACGACGATGAGGCTGATGATGAGACCAAGCATTGTGGTCTCCTTCCTGTTTGGGTGGGGCTGAGGTTTCGATGTGACCAGCGGTTGCTGGGCGGTGAACAGCCAAACACCCTGAGGGAGGCGGCGGTACACCCCTAGGGGTGTAGCCGGTCGAACTGCTCTGGCAGTAACGTCCTACTATGTCCCCGTCGCAACCCGTCACCGTTGCCCTGGTCGATGACTACGACATTGTGCTCAAAGGCCTGGCGCACATGTTCGATCACTACCGGGATCGGGTGCTCGTTGCGGAGATCGATGCGAACACGGGTCTCTCCGACAGCACCGACATCGTGCTGTACGACTCCTTCGCCCAGCCCGAATCCGATCTGTCGGAGCTCTCCGCCCTCGTCCGGAACCCACGGGCCGGTCGCGTCGTCATGTACACCTGGAACTTCCAGCCCGACCTGATCGCCGCGGCGCTCGACCAGGGCGTCAGCGGCTACCTGTCCAAGACGTTGCCGGCCCGCGACCTGGTCGCGGCTCTGGAATCGGTCCACGCCGGCGACATCGTGGTGAGCGATCCACCGCAGCGGTCGGGAAGCGCTCCAGGACTCGACTGGCCGGGGCGCCGCGAGGGGATCACTGATCGCGAGTCCGAGATCCTCGCGCTGATCACCCAAGGCAAGAGCAACGCCGAAGTGGCGTCGCTCACCTACCTCAGTCCCAATACCGTGAAGTCCTACATCCGCAGTGTGTACGGCAAGATCGGTGTCGCCAGCCGAACCCAAGCGGTTCTCTGGGGTGTCGGGCACGGATTCAGACCCGACCACCACCGGATCGACAGCTGGCTCGGCGGCCCCTGAACGGCGGGCGTGCCGCGTCGACAGCCCTCGCGATCGGGCCCCGGCCGTGGCAGATTGGCCTCCAGAACGAAGGAGTGTCCCGCTGATCTCCTCGATGGCCGCATCGTCGATCGTTACGCGCGCCCGGTGAGGAGCAAATTTCTCGGTAGTGGATCGCTGTCGAACGTCGAAGGGACCAATGGGTTACGTCATCCTCGTCATAGCGCAGACGATCGTGCTGCCACTCATCGCCGGCGGCATCGAGCTTGCCGTGGTCGGTGGCGAACCGGTGCTGGTCTTCGGCAGATGGTGGGTGTTCTGGGGAGTCGGCACCCGCCTGCTCGTTGCCGGCATCGCTCAGGTCTCTGGCCGGGGGCCGACCGCCGCGATTCTCGGCGGGCCCGCCCCGAGCCCGCAGGCACAGCAGCTCACCCGCGAACTGGGCATGGCGAATGTCGGCATGGGGCTTGCTGGGCTTCTCGCGCTGCTGCCCGGGTGGGCGCTTCCCGCCGGAGTCGCCGGCGGAACCTTCCTCCTGATTGCCGGCCTCCTGCACCTGCCGAAGGCGAACAAGAACGCCAGAGAGACACTCGCCACCTGGACCGACCTCATCGTGGGAGCCGCGGTAATCGTGCTCGCCGGCTACACCGTCGTGCAGGCGGCTACCGGTTAGGACCGCTCTGGTGCAGGTGCCCGCCACGGTCGGCTGAGCAGGATCCAAGAAGCACGCTCCCCGGGTTCCTCCTAGAGTGAGTGCCAACAAGCAATCAGCGCAGCGAAGCATTCAGCGAGAGGAACGGACCATGAGCACAACCTTCAGCAAGGAGGAGAAGGCCGCCATGCGAGCGGCGGCAGCCGAAGCCAAGGCCGCGAAACTGGGAGCCGACCTGGAGGCAGCGTGCCTGGCCGCCATCGACGAGATGCGCGGCACAGACAAGGAGCTGGCCGAGATTCTGCACCGACTGGTCAAGGACCACACCGACCTGGGCGCGAAGACCTGGTACGGCATGCCGGCGTACGCCAACGCAGACGGCAAGGTGGTGGTGTTCTTCCAGAGCGCCGCCAAGTTCAAGGTGCGCTATGCCACCATCGGCTTCCAGCCGGACGCGAACCTGGACGACGGTAATTTCTGGCCCACCTCGTTCGCGGTGACCACGCTCACCGACGCGGACCAGAAGCAGCTGGTCGAGCTGCTGAAGAAGGCCGTCTCCTGACGCGGATGTAGACCACACCGCTGCGACCAGCTCAGCGCGCCCGGAACGGCGGATCGATCGCGCTACAGCGGGCGGTCGGCAATACGGGGCGCGGTGACGACACCCGCACGCGCCCCTGATCAGCCCGCCTCAGCTCCGCCGTCGTGGGCGACGCGATTGGCGAGAACGTCGTCCATGTGCGTTTCGGCCCAGGATTTGAGGCCGCGGATCATCTGCTGCAGAGAGAGTCCAAGGTCGGTGAGCTCGTACGTGACCGTGACGGGCACCGTTGCCAGGGCCGTGCGGGTCACGAGGCCGTCACGCTCCAGGGCGCGCAGCGTCTGGGTGAGCATCTTCGGGCTGACGCCGGCCAGGGTGCGGGCCAGCTCCGAGTAACGCATCGAGCCGGGCTCGTCGACGCAGTCGGGGCCGCTACCCAGGGCGGTGAGCACCAGTGTCACCCACTTGTCGGAGATCCGGTCGAGCAGTTTCTGGCTGGGACAGACTGCCAGGAACGCGTTGTAGTTCGCCTTGCTTGCCGCTTTCGACTGGGCCGCCGTCATGGTCGCCATTGATTGCTCCTCTTCCCTGCGGGTGACTAAGGCACTCGAAAGTGCCTACTTCCCAACGGGAAGCTACTTCCCCAGACTGGACCCCTGACGCGACTCCGCGCCACCCCCCAATCTGAGAGGCAACACCATGATGATGCACACTGCGACCCTTCCCGGCGGAACCTGGTCGCTCGGCGACCTCTCCGTCTCCCGTTTCGGTTTTGGCGCAATGCAGCTCGCCGGCCCGTGGGTGGTGGGTCCGCCCGCCGATCGCGACGGGGCCCTCGTCGTGCTCCGCGAGGCCGTGGAGCTCGGAATCACCCACATCGACACGAGTGATGCCTACGGCCCGCGCTTCACCAACGAGCTGATCCGTGAAGCCCTGCACCCGTATCCGGAATCGCTGCACATCGTGACCAAGGTCGGAGCGGCCCGTGACGCCCAGGGCGGCTGGCCCACGGCCCGGCAGCCAGACCAGCTGCGAGCGCAGGTCGAGGAGAACCTTGCAGTGCTCGGCCTGGACACACTCGATCTCGTCAACCTGCGAATCGGGAACGCCGAGGGACCCGTGGCCGGCTCGATCGCCGAGTCGTTCCAAGCGCTTGTCGCGATGCAGGCCGAGGGTCTGATCCGGCACCTTGGCGTCAGCAACGCGACGGTGGATCAGGTCGTTGAGGCCATGGCGATCGCCCCGATCGTGTGCGTGCAGAATATGTACAACCTCGCCTTCCGCCAGGACGACGACCTGATCGACATGCTGCTGGGAAATGACGTGGCCTACGTGCCATTCTTCCCACTGGGCGGTTTCAGCCCGCTGCAGTCCGAGGCGCTCGTGGCTGTAGCTTTCCGGTTGAACGCGACACCGATGGCGGTGGCCCTGGCTTGGCTGTTGCAGCGCTCGCCCAACATCCTGCTGATCCCCGGGACATCGTCGGTTGCGCACCTGCGCGAGAACCTGCTCGGCGCAGGACTCTCGCTCTCCGCCGCCGACGTCGCTGAATTGGACACTATCGGCCGCTGACCCCTGCGCCTCTCATCCGAACCGGGTGATGGCGGAGCCCGGCAACCAAAGGCAACCTTCAGTACGCGTCTACTGAAGTCACCTGGAGGGCATCATGTCATCGCAAGCCGAGGTGCGGAGCGGGACCACCACGCTATGGTCGTTGCTGCCCCTCGCGCTGGCGCAGTTCATTTGTTCCTTCGCCGGTTCGAACATGAACGTCATGCTCACTGACATGAGCCAGGATCTCGACACCTCGATCCAGGGCATCCAGTTGTCGATCACGCTGTTCTTGCTCGTGATGGCGGCCCTGATGATCCCGTTCGGCAAGCTGACGGAGCAGCTGGGGCGGAAGACCTGCTTGGTCCTCGGTTTGGCCGTCTACGGTGTCGGTGCCGTCATCAGTGCCGCGTCGCCCGGCCTCGGCGTGCTTATCCTGGGCAACTCGATCCTGGAAGGGGCCGGCACCGCTCTGCTCATCCCGCCGGTCTACATCCTGGTCACCATGTACTGGACGGGCGTGGCCGAGCGGGCCCGCGCGTTCGGCCTGGTCAGCGCTGCCGGCGGGGTCGGCGCGGCTACGGGGCCTCTGATCGGCGGGTGGATCGCCGCGACCATCAGCTGGCGGGCGGCGTTCATCTTCCAGGCGCTCGTCATCGTGGTCATCCTGATCCTCGCTGTGCGGCTCAAGGATCCGCGCGCCCGCGAACCAGACAAGCCGTTCGACGTCATCGGGGCGGTGCTGTCGGCACTCGGGTTGATCGTCTTCGTGATCGGCATCCTCGCCACCGACAACAACCTGCCCGTGGCGCTCGCGCTGATGGCAGTGGGCATCGGCGTGATCGCGCTGTTCTTCTGGTGGGTGCGGCGACTGGAGCGGAAGGGGCGTGATCCGCTGCTGTCGACCGCGTTGTTCAAGATCCGGGTCTCCAACCTGGGCCTGATCACGCAGAACTTCCAGTGGCTGCTGCTGATGGGCATTTCGATGCTCGTGGCGAGCTACCTCCAGGTCGTCCGCAATTACAACGCGATAGACACCGGGATCATTTTCAGCGCCGCCACCGCCGGCATCCTGGTGTCGTCTCTGTCCGCGGGGGCACTGGTGCGGCGGTTCGCGCAAAGGTCGCTGATCGTGGTCGGCTTCCTGGTCACCGGCATCGGCCTGCTCCTCCTGCTGATCGTGGCGACCGTTCCGGGCGCATGGGCGTTCGCGCCGGGCCTGCTCACGATCGGGCTGGGGATTGGGCTGATGCTCACCCCGAGCGTCAACATCGTGCAGTCAGCCTTCCCCGAAAAGCAACAGGGGGAGATCAGCGGACTCTCCCGCAGTGTCTCGAATCTCGGGTCGAGCTTCGGGACAGCGATCGTGAGCACCCTTCTCGTGCTGAACGCGGACGCAAATGCAGGCGGATACCTGGCGGCAATAGTGCCCCTGCTCGCCATCGCGGCCGTCGGAATCGTCATCGCGATCCTCCTGCCCGGACGCGCCAAGCCCACCATCACGCCGGCTGCCGCCGAGACCTGAGCCATGATCATCACGCCTGCGGGAGCAGCCGTGGAAGAAGAGAGGACGACCCCATGAAGAGCTACCCCTCGATCGCCGACCACGGCCTGATCGGAGACTTGCAGACCACGGCGTTGGTGTCGACGGACGGCACCATCGACTGGTTCTGCAGCCCGCGGTTCGACTCCCCGAGCATCTTCGCCTCGCTGCTGGATCACGCGAAGGGTGGGCATTTCAGCGCGCATCCGCAGGTCGACGCGTTCGAGACGAAACAGCTCTACTTCCCCGACACGGCGATCCTGATCACCCGCTTCCTCACCGAGAACGGAGTGGGCGAGGTGATCGACTTCATGCCGGTGACCTCCGAAACACCCAGCGGCCATCATCGCCTCCTCCGGGGGATGCGCTGCGTGCGGGGTGCGATCACGTTCGACGTCGAGATCGCTCCCCGGTTCGACTACGGCCGGCAGACCCACCAGACGACCGTCACCGACGACGGCGCCGCGTTTGTGGCCGGCGACACCACGCTGACGATCAGCCTCATCCGCGACCAGGGCGAGGAGCGGCGCGGACGGGTGCAGCCGTCGGAGGAGGGCGACCTGCGGTTCACGCTGAGCCTGACGGAGGGGGAGATGCGCGGCGTCATCCTCGAAACCGGCGGCGACCCCACTCCCCGGGCCGTCCCCGTGGCCGAGGCCCAGCGACTGTTCGACGACACCGCCAGCTACTGGCAGAACTGGGTTGGGCAGTCGACCTACGTGGGTCGCTGGCGCGAGGAACTGCAGCGGTCGGCCATCACCCTCAAACTGTTGACCTACGCACCGACCGGTGGCCTCGTCGCCGCGCCGACCGCGGGCCTTCCGGAACAGATCGGCGGGGAACGCAACTGGGACTACCGCTTCACCTGGGTGCGGGATGCGTCCTTCTCCGTGAACACGCTGGTGCGGATGGGCTTCTCCACCGAGGCCGCCGCGTTCGGCCGATGGCTTCGCGACCGGGTGGCCGAACCGCGGGGCAGCGACTCCGGCCCGCTGAACATCATGTACCGGATCGACGGCGACCCGAACCTGTCCGAGGAGATCCTCGCGGACTGGGAGGGATACCGCGGCTCTTATCCGGTGCGGGTCGGCAACGGCGCCGCCGAACAACTCCAGCTCGATATCTACGGGGAAGCGATGGAGGCCGTCTACAACGCCGACCGGGCCGGCATCCAGATCGGCCAGGCCGGCTGGTTGGGCATCGGCCGGTTGCTCGACTGGCTCGCCGACCACTGGGACCAACCGGAGGAGGGCATCTGGGAGACCCGCGGCGGGCGGAAGGACTTCACCTACGGGCGCCTGATGTGCTGGGTCGCGTTCGACCGCGCCATCCGGCTCGCCACCGCGTACGGCCGACCCGCGCCGCTGACCCGGTGGATCGCGGAGCGCGACGCGATCTACAACCAGATCATGGCGAAGGGCTGGAGCGAGGAGCGTCGCGCGTTTGTTCAGCAGTACGGGGAGCCGGTTCTCGACACCTCCCTGCTCAAGATGCCGCAGGTTGGCTTCATCGCGCCGCAAGATCCGATGTGGCTGGACACCATGCGGGCGATCGAGAGGGAACTCGTGTCTGACAGCCTGGTCTATCGGTACGACCCGGCGGCGTCTCCCGACGGGCTGCGGGGGTCGGAGGGCACCTTCTCCCTCTGCAGCTTCCTCTACGTCGACGCGCTCGCCCGAGCCGACCGGCTCGCCGACGCGCGGTTCACGTTCGAGAAGATGCTGACCTACGCCAACCACCTCGGGCTGTACGCGGAGGAGATCGCACCGACCGGTGACCAGATCGGCAACTTCCCGCAAGCGTTCACCCACCTCGCGCTCATCGACGCGGCCATCACGTTGAACGAGCGCCTGGACGCGCGGGACGCCAAGGGCGGCCGCCGCTGAGCCGCCGGAAGCGGTGCCGCCGCACGCGCGAACGAATAACTCGCTAGCGTCACAGGGGTGACCCAGACCTACGACCTGCCCGGGGATTGGCTTCCCCGCACCGCGTCCCGGAAGCCGTTGGTGCTTGTCAACGCGTTCGCGTTCGCGAAGTCGTCCACCCCACCGCCGGATCAGTGGTTGTATTTCGCCAAGCTCCGGCCGGTGCCGTGGCGGCTGGTGGCCACGTACGTCGTGATCACCGCGATCTGCCTCTGGGGATTGTTCGGGATGATCGGCGTGGCCGGGGCCGACGTCGGCTACGTCCTCTTCCCGCTCATTGTTCTGGGCGTCGGCGCACTGTTCTTCGGTTGGGCCGCCCTCATGTCCCTCGTCTCGTACGGCACACGCACCGGCTGGCCGCACCTGCACGGGTTGGGCATCGGGGCCTCCGGCATCGCGCTTCGCTTCACCGGGGGTGACGCAGACGTTCCGTGGGAGGCCGTGACGTCGATCGGGGCCGTGTTCACGAACCCCGAGAACCCCAGGAGGGCGCAGATCCCGGTTGTGCGGGTGAGGTATGCCGAGACGCACGTCGACCTGAACGCCCAGATCCTTGGCGCCTCCCCGGTCCTGATCCTGATTGCGCTCACCTACTACTGGAAGCACCCTGAGATCCGCGGCGAGCTCAGCACCAGCGCCGCCCAGAAACGCATGACCGGCTGGCTCGGTCAGGTCGCCCCTCGCTGAGAGCGCGGGTGGCCGATGAAACCAGCCAGGTGCGGGCGCTCCACCGCTGACCTGTTTTCCGTTTGACTTCCCGGCCGTGCACGGCACTATCGTGTGGGGTGTGAGCAGTCGCCGCAATCCCGGGTCGCAGTCGTCCCTGCGAGAGGCCAATCGCGCGCGCATCGTCGACGCGATCACCCACCACGGCGCCCTCACCCAGGTGGAACTGGCCGGGGTCACCGGGTTGTCGCCGGCCACGGTCTCCAACATCGTCAAGGAACAGGCCGCCGCCGGCGTGCTGGCCACCACCCCCACCTCGCGCAGCGGCCGCCGGGCGGTGCGGGTGACCCTGGCCAGGGAGATGGGCCTGGTGGTGGGCCTGCACGTATCCAACCGGCAGCTGCGGCTGGCCCTTGCCGACGCCGGCCATCAGGTGCTGGCCGAGCGGATGCTGCCGCTGGCCCGTGACCACCGCGCCGACAGTGAACTCGACAGGGTGATGCTGCTCATCCAGGACATGGCCGAATCGGTGGGCGCCGGCCTCGACGAGGTGCTCGCGGTGGGGGTGGGGCTGGCCGCGCCGGTCGACCCGCGCACCGGCATCATCGCCACTCCCGGCCTGCTGCGCGGCTGGGACGGGGTGCCCGTGGCCGAGGAACTCGAGGCGCGGCTGCACCGGCCGGTGTTCGTCGACAACGAGGCCAACCTCGGCGCCCTCGGCGAGTACCGCATGGGCGCCGCCCAGGGCATTCGCCAGGCCGCGTACCTGCGGGTGTCGCACGGCGTGGGCGCCGGGCTGATCGTGGACGGGCGGGTCTACCGGGGCGGCAGCGGCAAGGCCGGCGAGATCGGCCACCTCACCCTCGACGAGCAGGGCCTGGTCTGCCGGTGCGGCAACCGGGGCTGCCTGGAGACCCTGGTGGGGGCGTCCGCGCTGGCCGCGAAATTCCCGGGCAGTCACGGTGACGTGAAGCTGCGCGACATCGTGCTGCGTGCCGACGCGGGAGAGGCCAGGGCCCGCCGGGTGATCGCCGACGCCGGCCGACACCTGGGCATCGCGCTGGCTGGCCTGAGCAACCTCGTCGACCCGCACCGGATCGTGGTCGGCGGCGAGCTCGCCGAGGCCGGCGAGATGCTGCTCAGCCCGCTGCGGCACGCGCTCGAACGCTCCACCCTGGCCACCGCCTCCGGGGTTCCCGACGTGGTCAAGGGCGAGCTGGGCGAACGGGCCGAGGTGCTCGGCGCGGTGCTCTTCGCCATCGATCGGGCGCAGATCGTGGCGGGCCGCCCCGACGACATCGGCCGCTCGGTGGCCGGCGGCCCTGCCCCCGACATCCTGCCCGGAATCAGCACCGTGCCGCCCGCGCCGAGCGACGAAATATCGCCCGAAAGGGGCGGTTTGGCCTCTTGAGTTCAAGCCTTGACGGCATTTGGCACCGGGGCCATGCTCGTTACACCGCCAACGAGGGTGGTCACAGTAGGAGGCACATCATGAGAAAACCCAGGAAGAGGTTCGCGCTCCTGGCGATCGCACTGATCGCAACCACAGGCGCTCTGACCGCGTGCACATCGTCCGGCTCCGACTCCTCCAGCTCAGATGGAGGAAGTTCCGGCGACACCATCAAGATCGGCCTGCTCCTTCCCGAATCCAAGACCACCCGCTACGAAAGCTTCGACCGGCCGCTCTTCGAAGACAAGCTCACCTCCCTGGGCAACTACGAGGTGATCTACGCCAACGCCGACCAGGATGCCGCCAAGCAGCAGCAACAGGCGGAATCGGCCCTCACCGAGGGTGTCGAGGTTCTCGTACTCGACCCGGTCGACGGCGCGGCAGCGGCCAGCATCGCCGAATCCGCGGCAGCGCAGGATGTGCCGGTGATCTCTTATGACCGCCTGATCAAGAGCGACAAGGTCAGCTACTACATCTCCTTCGACAATGAGCAGGTGGGTGTGCTGCAGGGCACGGCGCTGGTCGACAAACTCAAGCAGGACAACACCACCACGGGCCTGATCATGATCAACGGTTCGCCCACCGACGCCAACGCGGCCGAATTCAAGAAGGGCGCACACTCGGTGATCGATCCGAGCGGCATCCCGATCCTTGCCGAATACGACACTCCGGACTGGAGTCCGGACAAGGCCCAGGAGTGGGCAGCCGGTCAGATCACTCAGTTCGGCACGGAGATCTCCGGCATGTACGCGGCGAACGACGGAACGGCCGGCGGTGCGATTGCCGCTGCGAAGGCCGCCGGAGTGTCACCGTGGCCTCCTGTCACCGGTCAGGACGCCGAACTCGCCGCCATCCAGCGCATCGTCGCCGGCGACCAGTTCATGACCGTCTACAAGGCGATCAAGCTCGAGGCCGAGAAGGCGGCGGAAATCGCCGACCAGCTGGCCCAGGGCAACACCCCGGAGCCTGACACCACGTTCCAGGACATCCCGTCCACGCTGCTGACGCCGGTGGTGGTGACCGTCGACAACATCCAGGAAACCGTGATCGACGACGGTTTCTACACCGTCGACGAGATCTGCACCGCCCAGTACGCCGACGCGTGCGCTGCGGCCGGATTGCAGTAATCGCAAACGGTGGACGGCTCCGCAGGCGCCGACAACTGAATAGCTACGAAACGGCCGGCCGGGGCACCCTACCCACGATTCGGTACCCGGCCGGCTCTCATCTCGAGCAGAGGAATCACAATGGCTGTGCTTTCCACCCCGGATGCGCCCACCAGTGACCTGGTGCTGTCGCTGCGCGGAATCGACAAGAACTTCGGCGCCGTGCAGGCGCTCACCGACATCGACCTCGACATCTACAGCGGAGAGGTTGTGGCCCTCGTCGGCGACAACGGTGCCGGCAAGTCCACCCTCATCAAGATCCTGGCGGGTGTGCACCCGCAGGACGGCGGCACGATCAGCCACGATGGGAAGGCCGTCTCTATCAACAATCCGGCCGACTCCAACAATCTGGGGATCGCGACCGTGTACCAGGATCTGGCGCTCTGCGACAACCTCGACGTTGTAGCCAACCTGTTCCTGGGTCACGAGCTCGGGCGGGCCACCATCAACGAGGTGGAGATGGAGAAACGCTCCTGGGGCCTGCTCCGTCAGCTCTCCGCTCGCATCCCCTCGGTGCGCATCCCCGTCGCTTCCCTCTCCGGCGGGCAACGGCAGACCGTGGCGATCGCCCGGTCGCTGATCGGCGAACCGCGCATCGTCATCCTCGACGAACCCACCGCCGCCCTGGGCGTCGCCCAGACGGCCGAGGTGCTCAACCTGATCGAACGGTTGCGTGAACGCGGCCTGGCCGTGGTGCTCATCAGCCACAACATGGCGGATGTGCAGGCCGTCGCCGACCGAATCGTGGTGCTGCGCCTGGGTCGCAACAACGGCGAGTTCCGCGTGGCCGACGTCACCTACGAAGACATCATCGCGGCCATCACCGGCGCCACCGACAACGCCGTGACCCGACGGGCCCAGGCGCGGGTGGACACCGCCGACGCCGCCGCAGTGACCGCGGCAGGCGCCGCCCCCGACACCGCACTGCGCAAGGAGGAACGGCCATGACCACACCGACGTCGACCCCGCCGCCCGCCAGCCCCGAGGGCGCGGCCCCACCCACGGAGACCGTGCGGTTGGCTGCCGTGGCGGCCGACCTGCAGGACGAACGCCTGATCCAGCCGCACGGCATCGGCGGTACTGTGCGCGCGTTCGGCAAGCGCGTGCGCTCCGGCGACATCGGTTCGCTGCCCGTCGTGATCGGCCTGATCGTGATCTGGGTGGCCTTCTCGCTGCTCAACCCCAACTTCCTCTCCAGCACCAACCTGGTCAACCTCACCCTGCAGTGCGCGGCCGTCGGCACCATCTCCATCGGCATCGTGCTCGTGCTGCTGCTCGGCGAGATCGACCTGTCGGTCGGGTCGGTCAGCGGTCTGTCGGCCGCCATCCTCGCCGTGAGCTTCGTCAACATGGGCTGGCCCCTGCCGGTGTCCCTGCTGGCCTCCCTGCTGGCGGGTGTGGCCGTCGGACTGCTTTACGGTTTCCTCTACACCCGGTTCGGGGTGCCGAGCTTCGTGATCACCCTGGCCGGCCTGCTGGGATTCCTGGGCCTGCAGTTGTGGGTGCTCGGCTCGACAGGGTCGATCAACATCCCGTTCGACTCCTGGATCGTGCAGTTCTGCCAGCAGTGGTTCCTGCCCGACTGGGCGTCGTACCTGCTCGTGGTGCTCACCGTGCTGGCCTACGCCGCGCAACTGTTCCTCACCGCCAACCGCCGGGCCGCGGCCGAGCTGTCGGCCGTGCCGACCTCGTCGATCATCGTGCGCAGCGTGTTCCTGCTCCTGGTGCTTGGGGTGCCCACCTGGTACCTCAACCAGACCCGTGGGGTCGGCGCGATGTTCCTGCTGTTCCTGGTGCTCGTCGTGGTGATGAACTTCTTCCTCACCCGCACCCGCTGGGGCCGGTCGGTCTACGCGGTCGGCGGCAACGTCGAGGCTGCCCGCCGCTCCGGCATCAACGTCACCCGGGTGTATCTCACCGTGTTCGTGCTCTGCTCCACCTTCGCGGCCCTCGGCGGCATCCTCGCCGCGGGCCGGCTGGCGGCGGCCAACCAGGGCTCGGGCGGCGGCGACACCAACCTCAACGCCATCGCCGCAGCGGTGATCGGCGGCGCCAGCCTCTTCGGCGGCCGCGGAAGCGCGTTCTCCGCCCTACTCGGCATCCTGGTGATCCAGTCGATCTCCAGCGGCCTCACCCTGCTCAACCTGGACTCGTCGATCCGGTACATGATCACCGGTGCGGTGCTGCTGCTCGCGGTCATCGTCGACTCCCTGTCGCGTCGCACCCGGGTATCGCACGGTAGAGCCTGACCGCCTCCCGCCCGGGGCCGGGCGGAGGCGGCAGAGAAGACCGTGGTTCTCGCTCACCCCGGCCACGCAGCCGGACGGTGGCGGAATCACCGTCTTTGGCATGTGGCTCCCCACACTGCTGCTCCCCGCAGTGGGGCGTGCCCGCGCCCGGCGCACTCGGTAGAGTCGGGCGTGCACGGGGGTCGTGCGGGCGCCGTGCGGGCGCCGGATGGGGGAAACATGCGTCGTTCGAAATCAGGCTGGGGCACGGTGGCGGCCGGCCTGCTCGGTGTGACCCTCGCGCTGACGGCGTGCACCACTGCATCGCCGACGGCCGCCCCCACCGAGAGCGCCGAGACTGTGAAAACCGCGGACTGGACGACCATCGAGTTTGCCGGCATCGGGCCCATCGACAAGAGGATCGAGGTGCCAGACGGCGCCGCATCCCTTCGGGTGCAGTTCACCTGCCTGGGCGGCAACTTCACCCTCACCACCAGTTCGGCGATGGAGAATGACCGGTCCGGCGGCTGTCAGGGAGTGCGAACCTACTTGCTGCCGGTGCAGGACGGCAGTCTGATGCAACTGTCGATCCTGCTGCCCGCCGACGCGCACTACGCGCTGACGGGTGAGTTCAGCACCGATGTTTTCACCCCCGATCCGCTCATCACCGACGCCTGCGCGCAGCTGTCGGAGTTCATGAGCCTGTACCTGAACGCCGATCAGGGGTACCAGCGCGGTGAGGTGAGCGCCGAGGATTGGCGCGTGCAGATCGACGAGGCCACGGACATTGTCACCCAGTTGCAGGACACCGCCACCGGGCTGATCGCCCTACAGGTGCCCGCCCTGGTGGAGGGGATCTCCTCGCCGGTCGTGGTGCCCGGCTACTTCCTCGAGCAGCGCTCGCCGACCGAGCTGGATGCGGCGGGCACAATCGTGTCGGACGTCTGCAGCAACAACGGCTCCGGCCTGGCGATCACCTCTAGCTACGGCGGCTGACCCCTGCGCTGACTTGCCGCAAAGTGCCGCTTCAGCGCCCGGGATGGGGTGTTTTGCGGTAAGTCGACGGCTCGGCCGCTGGGTGTGCTGGCCTAGGAAGCCAGGGTCGCGGCCTCACGCATGATGTCGGCGGCGGCGTCGTCGCCGTGACCGGCCAGGGCCACCACCTCGCCGATCACCACGACTGCGGGGGAGCGCACCCCGGCCGTGGAGGCGAGGGCGCCGATCGTGTCCAGCCGGCCGACCGTGGTGCGCTGGTCGTGCGCGAAGCCGCGTTCCACGATCGCCACGGGCATGTCCGTCCGCATCCCGAGACGGGCCAGTCCCGCAACCAACTGCTGCAGGGTACCGATGCCCATCAGCACCACGATCGTGCCGTCGAGGCCGATCAGGTGGGTCAGCTCGGAGTCGCTGATCGGGGCGTGACCGGAGATCACGGTGAACAGACGACTGATGTCGCGATGGGTGACCGGGATGCCCGCCGCGGCCGGCACGGCGATCGCGCTCGTCACTCCCGAGATCACGGAGACCGGTACACCGGCAGCACGGCAGGCGAGCACTTCTTCGCCGCCTCGGCCGAACACGAACGGGTCTCCGCCCTTGAGCCGTACAACGGTGAGGCCGGCCAGAGCCGACGCCACCAGCATCCGCTCGGTGGCGCGTTGGGGAATGGCGTGGTGCCCCGGAGCCTTGCCGACATCGACGTGCTCGGCGCCCGGCGCCCAGACATCGAGCCTGTCGGTGGGGCCGAGCCTGTCGTAGTAGACGATGTCGGCGGCGTTCAGCGCCGCCAGGGCGCCGACCGTGAGCAACTTCTCCAGGCCGGGACCGCCGCCGACGAGCGTGACCGACCCGATCGGGGAGGTCGATGCCGCACTCTCCCTGGTCAACCAGGTGCGGTGCCGGGCGCAGGCCGCGGCGATGACGGCATCGAGCTGCGGGCTGGCCTCGACGACCACGACCAGGTCCACGGCGGCGATGAGCGCACCCCAGGAGCCGATCGACCGGGGAAAGACCGGGCTGAGCACCCCGGGCATCGCCGTAGCGATCGGAGCGACCGGAGCGACGGCGCCGGTAACGGGGCTGGGCTCGGGCACGTGGTGCACGGTTGCGCCGACGGCCAGATAGCGCGCGAGAATGCGCCGGGCCGCCCGGGCACCGCCCACCACGAGAACTCGCTTTCCCGCGTACTCGAGGCCCAACGCCACGGGCTACTCCGCGCCGGTCGCCGCGGCCACCGGAACCTCGGCGCCATCCCGGCGCACCGGGATCGTGAGTCCGGCCAGGTGCACCGGTCCGGCGGCGCTGGAGCCGTCGCGCTCCTCCGGCCGAGCGGGTCGCGGCTGTCCACGGTCGATCACCTGGAGGAGCGAAGGGTCGGGGGTGTCGGCGTTCACGAACGGCCGGAACCGACGAAGTCGCTCCGGATCGGCCAGGGTGGCCGCCCACTCGTCTTCAAAGACGTCGATGTGCGCGGCCATGGCGGCCTCGAGGTCGGCGGCGATACCCAGGGAGTCGTTCACGACCACGTCGTACACGTGGTCGATGCCACCCTCGAGGTCTTCCTGCCAGCGCGCGGTGCGCTGCACCCGGTCGGCGGTGCGGATGTAATACATCAGGTAGCGGTCGATGTACTTCACCAGGGTGTCCTCGTCGAGGTCCTTGGCGAGGAGCACGGCGTGCACAGGCTGGAAACCGCCGTTGCCGCCGACATAGAGGTTCCAGCCGAGCTCGGTGGCGATGACGCCGATGTCCTTGGCGCGGGCCTCCGCGCACTCGCGGGCGCATCCGGAGACCCCGAACTTGAACTTGTGCGGCGCTCGCAGCCCGCGATAGCGGTTCTCCAGCATGATCGCCAGCGCCACGGAATCCTGCACCCCGAACCGGCACCAAGCCGAGCCGACGCAGGACTTCGCGGTGCGCAGGCTCTTGCCGTAGGCCTGGCCGGATTCGAATCCGGCATCCACCAGGGTGCGCCAGATGTCGGGCAGCTGGTCGAGACGGGCACCGAAAAGGGCGATCCGCTGCCCGCCGGTGATCTTGGTGTACAGGTTGAATTCGGCGGCCACCTGGCCGATGGCGATGAGCTTCTCCGGGGTGATCTCACCGCCGGGGATGCGGGGGACCACCGAATAGCTGCCGTCCTTCTGCATGTTCGCGAGCGCCCGGTCGTTGGTGTCCTGCAGGCCGCCGCGGCCGGCATCCAGGATGTACGCCGAGGACTGCGAGGCGAGGATGGAGGCGATGGTGGGCTTGCAGACGTCGCAGCCGAGGCCGGTGCCGAAGCGGTCCATGATCTGGTCGAACGAGCTCAGCTGCAGCACCCGCACCGACTCGAAGAGTTCGCTGCGGCTGATCGAGATGTGCTCGCAGAGCGCTTTCGACACCTCGAGGCCGGCATTGGTGAGTTCGGTTTCGAGAACCTTCTTGAGCAGCGGAACGCAGGAGCCGCACTGGGTGCCGGCCCGCGTGCACGCCTTCAACGCACCCAGCTCGGTGACCGGGTCGCCGTGGTCGCCGCGGATGGCCGCACGCACTGTGCCGAAGGACACGTCGTTGCAGGAACACAACTGGGCGTCATCGGGCATGTCCGAGCTGGAGGGAAGCTCGGCGCCGGAGGCGGAGAGGTAGGCGCCGGGTTCGGTGGGCAGCTCGCGGCCGAGCAGCGGGCGCAGCGACAGGTACGGTGACGCGTCGCCGACGAAGATGCCGCCGAGCAGGGTCTTGGCATCGCTGGAGACGACGACCTTCTGGTACAGCCCGCGGGCGGGGTCGGCGTAGACCACCTCGAGGGCCCGGTCACCGGTGCCGAAGGCGTCGCCGAAGCTGGCCACCTCCACACCGGAGAGCTTGAGCTTGGTGGCGTCGTCGATGCCGGGGAACACGGCCTGGCCGCCGTTCAGCCTGTCGGCGACGACCTCGGCCATGGCGTTCGCCGGGGCGACGAGACCGATGCAACGGCCGTCGACGCTGGCGACCTCGCCGATCGCCCAGATGCCGGGCACCGAGCTGGCACAGTCGTCGCCGATCACGATGCCGCCGCGCGGGCCGATCTCCAGACCCGCAGCGCGGGCGAGTTCGTCGCGCGCTCGGATGCCGATGGACCAGACGATCAGGTCGGCGTTGATCTGACGATCGTCATCGAGGGTGAGGCCGAGAACCTGCCCGGTCTCCGCTACGAGGATTTCGGTGGGTCGGTGGCCCAGCTCAAGCCGGATGCCCTGCGCGTCGATGAGTCGGCCGAGGGCCATGCCGGCGCCCTGGTCCAGCTGGGTGGGCATCAACCAGGTGGCGCCATCCACGATTGTGGTGTTCGCGCCGAGGCGCTGCACACCGCCGGCGGCCTCGAGGCCGAGCAGCCCGCCGCCGATCACGGTGACATTCGCGGGGCGACCGAACTTGGCCTTCAGTCGGGCGGTCTCGCTGACGAGGTAGTCAACGTCTTCGATCGTGCGATAGACCACACCGCTCCCGGCGCCGGGAACCGGCGGCACGAAGGCGCTCGAACCGGTGGCGAAGACCAGGTCGTCGTAGCCGAGAACATCGCCGGTCTCGAGGGTGACGGTCTGGGCCGCGGCGTCCAAGGCGGTGACGCGGCTGCCGCCGCGGTAGTGCATGGTCTCGGACTGCCAGAAGGCCGGGTCGCCGAGGGTGAGATCTTCGGGGCCGCCGAGGCGGTGCGAGAGGGAGACCCTGTCGTACGGGAGGTGCACCTCTTCGCCGATGACGGTGACGTCAACGGGGCGCGCGGCGTCGCCGGCGGCGCGGGCGCGGGCATCCATCGCCTCGGCGAACCGGTGCGCAGCTGGGCCGCCGCCGATCACGAGCACGCGGCGGGGCTGCTGGGGGGTGTTCAGTGTCATCGCGGCACCTCTCGAGATCGGGTTCGGCCGCATGACGCCGCATTCGGCATCGCGCCGACCTTTGTAGCGTCTGTCTATTCAGTCAGGTACAGGCGCCGCTGAGGAGAGTCCTTGGTCCCATCGAAAGGTGAGGTGGTCTGGGTACCCTTGGATGGCGCCGACCCCCGGGTCCGGTGCCGAAAACTCGAGGGGCACCATGCTGAACACCGAAGGCACCACCGCCACACGCCGGGTCGACGCGGCCACCGGCTGGGCGAGCGTGTGCGAGCTCACCCAACTGGAACCGCTCTGGGCCGAAGCCGCGCTGGTCGACGGTGAGCAGCTCGCCCTGGTGCGGATGCCCAGCGGCACCGTCTACGCCGTGTCCAACCAGGATCCGGCCACCGGATCGTTCGTGATGTGCCGCGGAATCGTCGGCTCGCACGGCGACAGGGACACGCTCACGTCACCGCTGCACAAGCAGGTCTACGACCTCGGCACCGGCGAGTGTTTCAGTACCCCCGACTTCACGCTCGCCACCTTCGCCGTGCGGGTAGAGGCCGGTGTCGTGCAGGTGAGGCTCAGCGCCGACGATCGGGCCGCCGCGACCGCCGCAGCATGATGATCGCCGGGCCGGCGACGGAGGCCGCACCGGTACTGCTGGCCGCCTCTCACGGTTCCCGGAGCGCCCCTGCCCAACACGCCGTGCTCGCTCTGGTCGACGCGGTGAGTCGGCGGCTGGCTGCAACCACGTCGGTCGTGCCCGTCGTGGGCGCGTTCGTCGACGTGCAGCAGCCCGACGTGCCGCACTGCCTGGCGGCCGCGGAGCCCGGCCGGGCCGCCGTCATCGTTCCGCTGCTGATCTCCGCCGGGTATCACGTGCGGGTCGACCTGGCCGATGCGGTGACCGGCGCCCGACCGCGACCTGTGGTCGTCACCGACGCCCTCGGCCCCGATGAGCGCCTGGCGCGCATCCTCGCCGACCGGCTTGTGCAGAGCGGCCTGGGCGCGGACGACCGCGTGGTGCTGGCCGCGGCGGGATCCAGCGACGCGAATGCCGTGGCCGACTGCGTCACCGCGGGCGAACAGCTCGCGGCGATCCTGGCGCGACTGGTGACCGTGGCGTTCATCGCGGCCGCGCAGCCGAGACTGGCGGATGCCGTTGCCGCCGTTCGCCGGGAATCCCCGGCGGCCCGGGTGGTCGTGGCCAGTTACCTCCTGGCGCCAGGGACCTTCGCCGGTCTGGCCCGCGAGGCCGGCGCGGATGTGGTCAGCGCTGCCCTGCTGGTGGAGGGCGAGGAGCCGCCCGCCGCACTCGTCGACATCGTCATCGACCGCTACCGCACGGCCGTCTCGGCCCTCCCGCCCGCCGCCCGCCGGCGCGAGACTCGCTAGACCTCGAGGCCGTCACGGATGATCGTCTGCCCGGTCGGCCACGCGCTGAAGGGCGCCGTCACCGGCAGTACAAGGGCGGGGCCCGTGTACGTCTCCGGGCGCAGCTCGGTATCGATCATGCGGGTCACCTGGCCCAGCGCCTGCTGCCAGCCACCCGTGGCGTAAAACCCCACAACGGCCGGCGCGCAGGTGAGGAAACCGAACGGCAGGCCCTGAGACCCCAGGGCCGCCGCCGCCTCGGCCAGGAGCCGGCGGCCGAGCCCGGTGCCCTGGTAGTCGGGGTCGACACCGACCAGGCCCACGTCGCCGACCAGCTGCGAACCGCCGGACTCGAGGCGCAGCATCCGCCGCACGAAGCCGAGGTGCGCGACCGGGCGGCCGTCGTCGAAGCCGATCACGCGGGCCTCAGGGCGAGCGCCCATCCAGCTGCGGGCGCCGGTGAAGGTGGCGTGGTCGTTCGGGTAATACCGTGCGAACAGCGCGGCCAGCGCGGTGTGGTGCTCCGCGGACAGATCTGCCTCCCAGCAGAGTGTCCACTCGATGTCAGGCATCCGGTCAGCCTAACCGGCGGCCCGTGAGTCGGCCGTGTAAATCCTGCTTCGCGGCGGGCCAGAAAAGCCTGTGAACACACTCAGAAAACGCTAAGGTAACTGGTTGAAAGCTGGCGCGGCAACATTGGGTGAACATTTCACCCGGCTCCAACACGCCAGAGAGCACCAACGATGAAGCTCCATCTCGCTCAGGCACTTCTCGATGTCCACACAGACGTCGACGTCTCCCGTGCCGTCGAGATCCGGGTGTCCGATCGGCGGGTCGCGACCCTCAGCCCAGACACGAGCACAGACCCGGCCGCGCTGTCGCACCGTTCGCCCCGCGCCGTCCCCGTGCGCTATCGGCTGCCGCCGGCCTTCGGCTCCACCCTGGCCGGGTCCGGCGAGCTGTCGCTGCACTATTCGGACACCGGCGCCGAGATCGCCCGCGCGCACGTGGCGGCGGAGCTGGAACCGGACTCCGGCGCCTTACGTTTTGTGGACGACACCGGTCATCCGGTGGTGCTGAACAAGTGGGGCCACCGGTCGATCACCTTCGGCGACGCCTCGGAGGCGATGATCACCAGCCTGCTCAGGCACACCCGCCAGGTGATCGCGCAGATCACCGAGTTCGGCCTCAAGCCGTGGCTGATGGGCGGCACGCTGCTGGGCGCAGTGCGTTCGGGGGCGCTCATGCCGCACGACGACGACGCCGACCTCGGCTACGTCAGCGCGCACACCAACCCGGTGGATGCGGCGCTGGAGAGTTTCGCGCTGCAGCGCTTCCTCGAGTCCGCCGGCCACACTGTCATCAGGTACAGCGCCACCCAACTGCAGATCCTGTTCCTCAGCGGGGAGGGAGCGGGGTTCCACGTTGACGTGTTCGGCGGTTTCTACCGCGACGGCATGTTCATGCAGCCGTTCCACGTGCGCGCGGCCCTGCCGCCCGAGATCTTCGACGACCTGCGGCCTGTTCGCCTGGCCGGGTGGGAGTTCCCCGCGCCCAACCCGCCGGAGCCCTGGCTCGAGGCCAACTACGGCCCCGGCTGGCGGGTGCCGGACACCGGGCACCGGTTCGTCACCCCGGCCTCCGCCGCACGCCGGTACATCAACTGGTTCGGCAACCTCAATCAGCACCTGGACTTCTGGGACGAGTACTACTCCGACCGCGGCGACCGCGTTGCGGCGCCGTCCGCGCTCGCCGAGGGGCTCCTGGCGGGCGCCCCGGCGGATGCCACCATCTTCGAACTCGGGCACGGCCGGGGCGACGACCTGGCCCATCTGGCCAGCCGCGGACATCGGGTGGTCGGCATCGACTTCTCCCGCTCGGCCGCCGTCGCCGCCGGCACCCGGTTGGGCTCCACGCATCCGCGGGTGGAACTCTGCCGGCTCGACCTGGGCGACCGGCGCCAGACCCTCGCCCTCGCCCTGCGAGAGGCTCAGTCGAAATCGCCCGTGCGGATCCTGTCCGCCAACCTGTTGCATGTGCTCACGATCGAAGCCCGTCCGGGCCTCGTGACCATGGTGCGGCACCTGCTCGGGCGCTCAGGCGAATGGCATGTGAGCTTTCCCACCGTGATGGCCGACGGGTTCAGCGTCGACGACCCCACCACCTGGCACCTCACCGTGGAGCAGTTCCGCGCTCTGGCGGCCACCGAATCCGACCTGCGGATCGTATCGATCCGGGTCGACCCCCTGGCAGACCGGAATCCGGCCACCGCCATCGTTGTAAGAAGAGGACCACTGTTGTGACCGTGAAGACACTCGTTGCCTCCCTCGTCCGTCGGCTCGCGCCGGAGACGATGCGCTCCCTGGAAGACCTGGCCACCCTGCGCCGGCAGGGCGAGAGCCTGCCGGGTCTCGTTGCCAGGGCTGAGCGGCTCGAGGCCAGGGTGGCCGAGTTCGCCGAACTCGAGTACGCCATCGACGAGCTGCGGAGGGATTCGCTGCGCATCGCCGAGCTCACCGACCTCGTGGTGACCCGGGTGGGCGCCCTGCCCCTGCTGCACGCCGACCAGACCAACTAGCCCGCAGCGGCCGCGTGCTCGGCCTGCACCTGGGTGGCCCGGGCGCGGAGAGCCTCAACGACGGTGCGCACCGCCAGGCGCTCGGCCCGGTCGGGGCGCATCAGCGCCACGATCTGCCGCTCGGCGTCGAGTCCGCGCAGCGGCTTGAGCACCATGCGGCCGGGCTTGTTGCCGCTGGAGGTGTACCGGGGCACGAGTGCGATGCCGAGCCCGGCCATGATGAACGACTCGATCAGCCGGATGTCGGCGAATCGCTGCGTCACTCGCGCCCGGCCGCCGGTCTGCAGTTCGATGTCGTGCAGGACGCGTTCGAAGGCATAGCCCACCGGCACACCCACCCAGGTCTCGCCCACCACGTCGCTCGCCCCGAGCGAAACCCGGCCGGCCAGCCGGTGGTCGGCCGGGAGGCCTACGTCGAGCGGTTCCGTCATCAGCGGCACCGAGGTGAGCCCGCGCCCGCCCCAGGTGTGCTGGCCGCGCATACTGTGCGCGAGCACGATGTCGTATTCGGAGGTGAGCGCGGGGAAGTCGCTGAGCTCCGGGTCCATGTCGGTGCAGTGCACCGCGAGGCCGTCGTGGCCGGCGAGATCCTGCAGCGCGCCGGGCAGCAGCATCTGCCCGGCGGTGGGGAAGGTGACCAGGCTCACATCACCGGTGGCCCGGTTGCGGAAGGTGTCCCAGACCGCCGTGGCGCGCTCCAGGGCAACCGCGATATCGGTGGCGCTCGCGGCCAACGCGCGGCCTGCATCCGTGAGGACGAGACCCCGCCCGCTGCGTTCGGTGAGGGGCAAACCGGCCTCGCGTTCGAGCACTTTGAGCTGCTGCGAGACCGCAGAAGGAGTGCGGTGCGTGGCCAGCGCCACGGCGGTCACGCTGCCGCGTTCGGCCAGTTCGCGGAGCAGTTCGAGACGTTGCACATCCATGTAGCCAGACTACATAGTCACTGCAGAACTATGTGATTGTGCTGAAAAGTTGTTGGTGGTCTGATAAGAGAGTCGGTTACGGGGCACACGCCCGCTGTGACACGGCCATCCACTTCCTTCGAAAGGCACGACCGTGTTCGTTTTCATGATCCTCATCTCCCTTGTCGCTGCTGGCTCCATCGCCGGAACCGTCGTCGCCGTGAACAAGGACGGCTACGGCCGCATCGCCGAGAAGAAGTTCGTTCGCAGCTTCTAATCCCCTCCGTCCCGCGCCTGACCGTATCGCGCGCGGGACTCCTGGCGGGCAATTGGCCTAAAGTAGCTCTGTGACGGATACACGCAAGCAGCTCATCGACCACATCTCGGCCGAGGCCGTCTTCCACGGTGACTTCACTCTCACCAGCGGCAAGAAGGCCACGTATTATGTGGATCTCCGCAAGGTCAGCCTGGACCACCGGGTCGCCCCGCTGATCGGTCAGGTCATGCTCGACCTCATCAAAGACATTCCGGACGTCGTGGCCGTCGGCGGCATGACCATGGGCGCAGACCCCGTCGCCACCGCGATCCTGCACCAGGGTGCCGCACGCGGCCTGGCCTACGACGCTTTCGTCGTGCGCAAGGAGCCCAAGGACCACGGCCGCGGCCGTCAGGTCGAGGGCCCGGACCTCGTCGGTAAGCGGGTCATCGTGCTCGAAGACACCTCGACCACCGGCGGCTCGCCGCTCGCGGCCATCGAGGCGCTGCTCAAGGTCGGAGCGATCATCGCCGGCGTGGCCGTGGTCGTCGACCGCAACACCGGCGCCCGCGAGGTCATCGAAGGCGCGGGCTACCCGTACTACGCGGCCATCGGACTCGAGGACCTGGGACTGAGCTGATGCCGGATCAGCAGGGCGGACACGACGAGGACGACCTCGGCATCGACTGGCTCGCTTCGCAGCTGAGCGACGACGATGAGACCGACGGCGAGACCGACGAGCCGGAGCAGCCCGCTGAGGCGGCCGCTCCCGCGACCGCGGTCGAACCGGATGCCGGCGTCGAGCCGGCCCCGACCGTCGTGATGCCCGTGGTTCCCCCCGCTGCACCCCAGGACGAACCGGCGCCGCCGGCACCGGCCGACAGCTACCCCACCCGTGCCGAGCGTGTTGAAGCCGAGCGGGCCGAGGCCGACCGCGTCGAAGCCGAGCGGGCCGATGCGGAACGCACCATCGCCATCCGCGCCGCCGCCGAGCGGGCCGAAGTCGAGCGCGCCGAGACCGCCCGGGTAGCCGCAGAGCGTGCCGAGGCCGAGCGCGTCGAGACCGAACGTGTCGAGGCCGAGCGCGCCGAGACTGTGCGTGCTGAGGCTGAACGAGCCGAGACTGCCAGGGCCGAAGCCGAGCGGGCCGAGATCGCCCGGGTTGCCGCCGAGCGCGCGGAGACCGAGCGTGCCGAGGCCGCCCGTGTTGCCGCTGAGCGTGCGGATGCTGAGCGTGCGGATGCCGAGCGTGCCGAGACCGAGCGGCGGGAAGCCGACCGTCGTGCAGCCGAGCAGGCTGAACTCGCGCGTGCGGAAGCCGACCGCAGTGCGGCGGAACGTGCCGACGCAGACCGTGCCGACGCCGACCGCGCCGAAGCAGAGCGTGCTGCCGTGCCGATCGCCGACGAGCCGGAAGCCGAGTCGAGCACGCCCGAACCTGCGTCCACCGGCTTCCGTTGGGGCCTGACGCCCACGATCGAGCCCGACCCGGTTGTTGAGGCCCGTCGGGCGCAGGCTGCCGAAACCGCCGCAGCCGTACCTGCCTCCGCAGACACCACCCCGGCCAGCGATGAAGCCGCCGTCGTGCCGTCGGCACCCGCACCAACCGCCGCCGTACCGCCCGCCGTGGCACCGCCCACCGCCGTCCCGGCTGCGGCAGCGGAGCCGACCACGGCACCCGAGCCGGCCGTGCCGTCGCCCGTCGCCGCGGCGTCGGTCCCCGGCGCAGAACCGGTCGAGCCGCTCACCAAGGCACCGGCCGCACCCCGCCGTTTGGCGGCCGACCCTGAGCCTGCCCCGTGGTGGACGACGCCGGCGCAGTCCCGGCTCGTGCCCACAGACGAAGAAGAGGCGGACGCCGTCCGGCGCCGCACCGCGCCCAGCCCGCTGGGCACCCCGCCCCGCTCCGCCGCCGGCTCCGCTGCCGCTGCCGCTGCCGCTGCCGCTGCAGCCGCTGGCGCACCGGCACCGGTGGTGGCGCCGCGCGCGGCGCATGTCGCGCCATCGACCGGTGACGAGGGCGCCCGCCCGCCCGCTTCGGCCGTGCCTGCCGCTCTGCCTCCCGTGGCCGGCCCCGCAGCTGCCGCCGGTGCCACCTCGGCAGCCGACGCACACGCATCCGGGCTCATCCCGGAGGACGCCGCCGACGCTGACGCCGCTGCACCCAAGCGCAGCTCCTTCACGGCCGGCGGCCCGCCCCGCCGTCCGTCGAGGCGCACTCTCGCCTGGGCCGGCGGAGCCGTCCTCGCCGTGCTCGTGATCATCGGACTGTTCTTCCTCGGCCAGGGCCTCGGCGGCACGCCGGTGGCCGCACCGACTGCCACCGAGTCGGCGGCCGAGAGCGCCACACCGACTCCCACGCCCACGCCGACGCCAGCTCCCACCGCTCCGCAGCCCGTTGGTGTGCACGCCTGGGACACCATGTTCGGCACCGAATGCCTGGAGCCGTACACGTCACCGTGGGACGAGGAGTTCACGGTCGTCGACTGCGCCACTCCGCACACCGCGCAGCTGGTCTACCGCGGCATTCTCGAGGGGGAGAGCGGCTCGGAGTTCCCCGGCGAGCAGGCCTTCGCCGACCAGATCAACGTGCTCTGCAGCGCCCCAGGAGTGATCGACTTCGCGGCCGCCGGAGCCTACGACGATGTGCAGCTGCAGGGTAGCTACCCGGTCACGGCCGAGCAGTGGGACGCCGGCGACCGGTACTTCTACTGCTTCGCGAGCCGCTCCTCCGGTGAGCCGCTCACCGCGAGCCTCGCCCCAGTCGCCTAATCAGCCACCACCACCCGCGAGCCGTGAGTTGGGCCCCGAAAAACTCCGGTTTTCGGGGCTTTTCTCACGGGTCGCGAGGATGTTGGGCCTAGATCTCGTCGGACTCGATGGGCCCGACGTGGAGCAGCTGGTGCACGCCGTCCAGGATCTCGTCGGGGCGGAACGGGTAGCGGGCGACCTCTGCGGGGTCGCTGATGCCCGTGAGCACGAGCACGGTGTGCAACCCGGCCTCGATGCCGGCCACGATGTCGGTGTCCATCCGGTCGCCGATCATGCCGGTGTTCTCCGAGTGCGCGCCGATGCGGTTCATCGCCGAGCGGAACATCATCGGGTTGGGCTTGCCCACCACGTACGGCTCCATGCCGGTGGCCTTGGTGATGAGCGCGGCGATCGCGCCGGTGGCCGGCATCGGTCCCTCGGCGCTCGGGCCGGTCGCATCCGGGTTGGTGACGATGAAGCGTGCGCCCTTGAGCAGCAGACGGATGGCCTTGGTGATGGCCTCGAAGGAGTAGTTGCGGGTCTCGCCCACCACCACGTAGTCCGGGTTGGTCTCGGTCATGATGAAGCCGGCCTCGTGCAGCGCGGTCGTGAGGCCCACCTCGCCGATCACGAACGCCGTGCCGCCGGGGCTTTGCTGCTTGAGGAAGTCGGCCGTGGCCAGCGCCGAGGTCCAGATGCGCTCCTCGGGCACGTTGAGGCCCGACGAGCGCAGGCGGGCCGACAGGTCGCGCGGCGTGAAGATCGAGTTGTTGGTCAGCACCAGGAACGGCGTGCCCGCGTCGGTCCACTGCTGCAGAAGTTCGGCGGCTCCGGGCAGTGCCTGGTTCTCATGCACCAGGACGCCGTCCATGTCGGTGAGCCAGCATTCGATCTCGTCACGGGTTCTCATGACACGCTCCTTCTTGGGGGACGCCGTTGTGGGCAGCTAAGGGAACACGCTGCCGCCCCCAGACTATCGGGGCGAGGTTTCCCACCGGCACCCGGGAGGTGCACTCATCTGCGCTGCTCGGGCAGCACTCAGCTGGTGAGCCAGACCGCCACCGCCACGTCGGGCGAGAACGGATGCGGCGCCCCCGCGGGCAGCAGCACGGTAGCCGCGTCGAGCACCGTGAGGTGGCTGCCCGGGCCGATGCCAGCGTCGGCAAGGGAGCGCAGCACGGCCGGGTCGCGGTCGCTGACCCTCAGCACGGTTCCGGCGTGGCCGGGCGGCGCATCCGCGAGCAGGATCGACGGCACCTGGTCGGTGGACCCGTCGGCGGCGGGAATGAGATCGCCGTGCGGATCGGCCTTCGGGTGGCCCAGGTGGGTGTCGATCGCCTCGAGCAGCCGGTCGGAGATGGAGTGCTCAAGCACCTCGGCCTCGTCGTGCACCTCGTCCCAGGCGTAGCCGAGCTCGCGGACGAGCCAGGTTTCGATCAGACGATGCCGGCGCACCACGGCGGTGGCACGCAGCCGGCCTGCGGGGGTGAGAGTGAGCGGGCCGTACGGCACGTGGGCGATGAAGCCGCCGGCGGCCAATTTCTTCACCATCTCCGTCACCGACGACGGCGCGATGCCCAGCCGGGTGGCGAGGGCCTTGGGCGTGATCGGCTCCGACTGCCACTCGGTGTGCGCGTAGATCGTCTTGAGGTAGTCCTCGGCGGCGGGTGTGGTGGGTTTCATGGCCTACTCAGGGTAACCGGGCGGGTCACGGTGCGGTGAAGACCAGCACGAGCAGCACGGCGTTGAGGGTCACCAGGAGCACCGCCGCGAGTGCGCCGGTCGCCGTGGTGAACCAGCGGTTGGCGAAGTCGCCCAGCAGGCCCTTCTGCGCGGTGAGCCAGACCAGCGGGATGAGGGCGAACGGGATGCCGAAGGACAACACGACCTGGCTCAGCACGAGGGCCTGGGTGGGGTCGAAGCCGATGCCGAGGATCAGCAGGGCCGGAATGAGTGTGACCACCCGGCGCAGCAGCAGCGGTACACGCACCTTGAGCAAGCCGTGCATGATCTCGGCGCCGGCGTAGGCGCCCACCGAGGTGGAGGCGAGGCCGGAGGCCAGCAGGCCGATCGCGAACACTGTGGCCACCACCGGTCCGAGCGTGCTCGCGAGTGCCGCGTAGGCGCCCTCGAGGGAGTCGGTGCCGGGCACGCCCTGCAGTGCAGAGGCCGCGAGCAGCAGGATGGCCAGATTGACGGTGCCGGCGATGGCCATCGCGATGGTCACATCCCACTTGGTGGCCCAGAGCAGGCGGCGGGTGGCGGCCGGTCCTTCCTGCATCGGGAAGCGGTCCCTGGTGAGCGCCGAGTGCGCGTAGATGGCGTGCGGCATGATCGTGGCACCGAGGATGGACGCCGCCAGCAGCACGGAGTCCGCACCCTGGAAACGCGGCACGAGACCGTCGATGACGCCTCCGGCATCCGGCGGTGCAAAGAACACCCCGGCGGCGAACCCCACCGTGATGATCAGCAGCAGCGCCACGATGACCCGTTCGAAGACCCGCGGGCCGCGGCGGGTCTGCACGGTGAGCACGATCATCGAGATGACTCCGGTGATCACACCGCCGGCCAGCAGCGGCAGGCCGAAGAGCAGGTTCAGCGCCACGGCGCCGCCGATGATCTCGGCCAGGTCGGTGGCCATCGCCACCAGCTCGGCCTGAATCCAGTAGAGCCGCCGGGAGGTAGGCCGGCGCAGGCGCACGCCGAGCACCTCGGGCAGGCTGGTGCCGGTGACGATGCCGAGTTTGGCCGAGAGGTACTGGATCAGCCAGGCCATCAGGTTGCCGGCCACGACCACCCACACCAGCAGGTAGCCGTACCGCGCGCCGGCGGTCATATTGCTGGCCACGTTGCCGGGGTCGAGGTACGCCACCCCCGCCACAAGGGCCGGTCCCAGCAGCCAGAGCAGGCGGGTGGATGCCACGCCACGCGCGGTGGGCAGGTCGGGCTGCTGAACGGCGGCGCCCGGGGCATCAATTTGAGGCATGCCTAAATCCTACAGATTATTTAGGCATCCCGAAACCCTCAGTCACGCGATGTGCCGTCACCGCGCTCAGGCGCCCACGATGAGCACGAGGCCCGTTGGGCTATTCGCCTGCGCGAACAGCGTGTTGACCCGGTCCCGGTCGAGGGCCGGAGGGCGTGCGCCGCGGTAGACGAACTGCATCGCGACGCCCGGTGTCAACCAGACGGTGGTTCGGCTCTCGCCGGTGTTGGCCGGGTAGCCCCAGCTGAAGTAGAACGACTGCTGCAGGCGAAACTTGGCCCCGATCACGGCCTGCAGGTACCCGAGGACCTCATCGTCCAGGATCACGATCAACGTCGAGTCATAGATGAACCGTCCCACCGGTCAGGTCCTCGAACCCGGGTGGCGTGTCCACGCGCACCGGTACGACATCTGCTCGTGCATCGCGACGCCCCCCGGGTCGTGTCAGTCTGCTGCCCGCGCGGTCCCCCCGAGCATCGGATCCTCAATCTATCGAGGGCGTTCTGACCCGGTCAGCCCCCATCCGGGGCATCCGCGGGCCACGAGTTACTCGCGCACGTCCTCCGGCAATTCGACGGTGGGCACTGTCCCGTGGCCGCGAGTGCGCAGCGTCTCACGTCCGGCCTTGTAGAGCTCGGAGAGGATCGGGACGCCGGAGAGCAGCACGATTCCGATGATGAAGTACTCCGAGTAGCGCGCGACGAAGTCGATCTGGCCGAGCAGGAAGCCGACCATGGTGAGGCCGACGCCCCAGGCGAACGCGCCGATGAGGTTGAAGGTCACGAAGGTGCGGTAGCTCATCTTGCCGACGCCGGCGGCGAGCGGCACGAACGCGCGGAAGACGGGCAGGAACCTGGCGATGATCACGGCCTTGCCGCCGTGCTTGGCGAAGAACGCGTTGGTGCGCTCCACGTTCTTCGGGTTGAAGAACCGGTTCTGTTCGCGGGCGAAGACGGCCGGGCCCGCCTTGCGGCCGATGCCGTAGGCGAGCTGGTCGCCAGCGAAGGCGGCGACGAAGATGATCAGGCAGGTCACGAAGATCGGGAACGGCACGTCCCCGGTGGCGGTGAGCAGGCCCACCGTGAACAGCAGCGAGTCGCCCGGCAGGAACGACAGCACAATGAAGCCGGTCTCGACGAACACGACGGCGGCGACGCCGAGCAGCACGAAGGATCCGAACCAGCCGATCAGCCACTCGGAGTCGAGGAAGTCGATTCCGAAGAGTGTGGGTTGCATGGAGGTACCTTCCGGTCGGGGTCATGATTACGGTCTCGATCGGATGGTGCCGGCAGGTGGACGAGGTTGACATCGCTCCGGGCGCCGGCTGAAGCGCACCCTGGGCACAAGGGTAGCGAACCCGATATGAACGGAAGCTGGGTGCCCGGCGGGATACGGTGGTGCAGTGCCAGAACCGTTGAACCCCACGCCAGAGCTGTCCACCAACGGGGTCGGCCCGTGGGTGGGGGAGTGGCCGGACGAGCCGTACTACGACCCCGAACTGCTCGAGCGCGGTGACACCCGCAACGTGATCGACCGGTACCGCTACTGGACGATGGCAGCGATCGTGGCCGACCTCGACGAGAAGCGCAACCCGTTCCATGTGGCCATCGAGAACTGGCAGCACGACATGAACATCGGCTCCATCGTGCGCAGCGCCAACGCGTTCGGCGCCGACACCGTGCACATCATCGGCCGCAAGCGCTGGAACAAGCGCGGCGCGATGGTGACCGACCGCTACCAGCACGTTTTACACCACCCGGATGTCGCCACCTTCGTGGAGTGGGCCCGCGGGGAGGAGCTGCCGATCATCGCCATCGACAACCTGCCCGGCAGTGTGATCATCGAGACCTTCAGCTTCCCCGAGCGCTGCGTGCTGCTCTTCGGTCAGGAGGGCCCCGGCCTGTCGCCGGAGGCCGTCGCCGCCGGCGACGCCATGGTGGAGATCAGCCAGTTCGGCTCGACCCGCTCGCTCAACGCCTCCGCGGCGGCGGCCGTGACCATGCACTCCTGGATTCTCCAGCACAGATTCTGACCATCCGCACCCCGCCGGGTCTAGCGTGGGGTCATGACTGCGATCACCGACGATCTCCCTGCCAGACTCCTGCACGAAGCCCACGACGGGTGGCGCGCCATCCTCGCGGGTAAGGGCGGCGACTACTTCCAACGCACCATGACCTGTGACGCCCTGCTCATCCTCCCTGGCCAGGTGGTGGACCGGGATCACGTGCGAGCCGCCCTGGCCGCCGCCGGTCCGCTCGACCGCTACGAACTGCACGATCCGGCCGTGATCCGGGTCGGCGAGCACGCCGGCGTATTGGTCTACCGGTCGCTCGCCTGGCGGGGCGACGTGGTCACCGAGCTGCAGACGTCCACCACCTATCTCTTCGACGAGAACAACGGCGGCTGGTCCATCGCCGCCCACCAGGAGTCCCCGGTCTAACCGTGCACGCCGGTCTCGGCCTCCCGCTCACCGGTGAGCGCCGAGACGGGCACGGTGCAGGTCTCGCCCTTCCACGCTTCGAGGCCTTCTTTCACGGCAAAACCTGCGATCACGAGAGCCGCGATCGAGTCTGCCCAGGCCCAGCCGAGCAGCGAGTTCAGCAGCAGTCCCGCGAGCAGTGCAGCGGACAGGTAGCTGCAGAGCAGCGTCTGCTTCGAATCGGCCACAGCGGATGCCGAACCCAGTTCTCGGCCGGTGCGCCGCTCGGCCCAGCTCAGCACGGGCATGATGGCCAGACTCACCGCCGCGAGAACGATGCCCACCGGGCTGTGCTCGGCCGAGCGCACGCCGGTCAGCGAGAGCGCTGCATCCACACTCACGTACGCTGCCAGCGCGAAGAACGACACCGCGATCACCCGCAGCGCCGCCCGCTCGCGCGCCTCGGGGTCCGGCGCCGCGAACTGCCAGGCGATCGCCGCCGCCGACAGCACCTCCACGATGGAATCGAGGCCGAACCCCACCAGGGCGGCGGAGGACGCGATACTGCCTGCCGCCAGGGCGATGACCGCCTCGACCACGTTGTAGCCGATCGTGCCGGCAACGATCAGGCGGATGCGGCGCTGCAGCACCAGGCGACGGGCCGGCTCGAGCGTGGTGGTCGTCATGACCGTCACGCTCCGGTGCCGCAGCAGAGCGGAACGTCGCAGCCCGGGTCGGTGCACGGCTCGCCGTCGTCGACAGCCAGCACCACCTCGACGAGCGACGCGAGCGCCCGGGTCAGATGCGGGTCGGCGATCTCGTAGCGGGTCTGCCGGCCTTCCGGCACCGCGGCCACGAGGCCGCAACCGCGCAGGCAGCTCAGGTGGTTCGACACGTTCGACCGGGTGAGGTCCAGCGAAAGGGCGAGCTGGGCGGGGTAGCCGGGCTGCTCGAGCAGGCTCAGCAGAATGCGGGACCGGTTCGGGTCGGCCATGGCGCGGCCGAGGCGGTTGACGACGTCGAGGGAAGAGGCAATGGTCAGCACACACTGACCATACAGCCCGGACTGACCTGAGACCAGAGCGAGAGCGATGTATCCGCGCGGGAATTGCTTGCACTTTCTAACAAATGGTGCAAAACTGCACTTTATGACCGACAGTGCAACCACCACCCGCGTTGAGCGGCGGATGCGCAAGACGGCGTCGAGCCTCACCGCGGTCTCGCGCCGGCTCACCGCCGAACGCGGCCTCGCCGGGTTCACCATCGAGGAGGTCTGCGACGAGGTCGACGTGTCCCGCCGCACCTTCTTCAACTACTTCGCCTGCAAGGAAGACGCCGTCATCGGGGAAAACTCCGACAACGAGTTCGAGATCCTCGCTGAAGCCTTCCTGGCGGGAACGCCCGGCGACTGGTCCCGTGTGCTGCAGGACCTGATCGAGTTCGCCATCACCCACATCGAGTCCGGCGATATGGACCCCACCGCGCACACCGACTTTATGGCGGCCCTGGAGCGGGAACCCCGATTGATGACACGCTTCATCGGAGTGACCAGGGAGCGTGAACGCCAGCTCCGCGCCCTCATCGCTCAACGCGAGGGTGCGAGCGAGGACGACCCCCGCGCCGCCGCCGTCGTCAGTGTCCTGGCGACGCTCATGCAGTCATCCGTGCAGCGTTTCGTCGACCCGGCGAACACCCAAAATTTCTCCACAATTCTGTTGGCCTCGCTCGCGGCATTCCGCACAGTGCTGGCCGCCCCCACCCCCTGAAAGGCAACACCACAGTGACCATCACCACCGAGGCGCCGCTCCTCCTCACCAAACGGCGAATCTGGATCATCTTCGGCGCCCTGATCGCGGGCATGCTGCTGTCGAGTCTCGACCAGACCATCGTGTCCACGGCGATGCCCACCATCGTCGGCCAGCTCGGCGGCGTCGAGCACCAGGTCTGGCTCACCACCGCCTACCTGCTCGCGACCACCATCGTCATGCCCGTCTACGGCAAGTTCGGTGACGTGCTCGGCCGGCGCAACCTGTTCCTGATCGCGATCGCGCTCTTCACCATCGCCTCGGTCGGCTGTGCCTTCGCCGGCGACTTCACCCAGCTCATCGTCTGGCGCGCCGTGCAGGGTCTCGGTGGCGGCGGACTGATGATCCTCTCCCAGGCGATCATCGCCGACATCGTGCCGGCCTCGGAGCGCGGCAAGTACCTCGGCCCGCTCGGTGCCGTGTTCGGCCTCTCCGCCGTCGGCGGCCCCCTCCTCGGTGGCTACTTCGTCGACCACCTCACCTGGCAGTGGGCGTTCTACATCAACATCCCCGTCGGCATCATCGCCTTCGCCATCGCCTGGTTCACCCTCAAGCTGCCCAGCAAGAAGGCCACCCAGCCGATCGACATCCTCGGTGTGGTGTTCCTCTCCGCCTTCACGACTTGCCTGATCTTCTTCACCGACTTCGGTGGCGACTCCGCGCACGGCTGGGATTCGCTGGAGACCTGGCTCTTCGGCGCCGGCATGCTGCTCGCCGCGATCCTCTTCGTGATCGTCGAGGCCCGCGCCAAGGACCCGATCATCCCGCTGGCACTGTTCAAGAACCCGACCTTCGTCAACGCCACCCTGATCGGGCTCACCCTGGGCCTGGGCATGTTCTCGGCGATCGGCTTCGTGCCCACCTTCCTGCAGATGTCCTCCGGCACCTCCGCCGCCGCATCCGGTCTGCTCATGCTGCCGATGATGGTCGGCCTCATCGGTACCTCGATCGTGTCGGGTATCGCCATCACCAAGACCGGCAAGTACAAGATATTCCCGATCCTCGGCACCATTCTCACCGCGCTGGCCATGGTCGCGATGACGACGCTGAGCGCCGAGACCCCGATCTGGCTGATCTGCGTGTTCCTGTTCGTCTTCGGTGCCGGCCTCGGCCTCATCATGCAGGTTGTCGTCCTGGTCGCCCAGAACTCGGTCAACCCGTCCATGATCGGCACCGCGACGAGCACGAACAACTACTTCCGCGAGGTCGGCGCATCGCTCGGCGTGGCCGTGTTCGGCACGATCTTCACGACCCGCCTCACCGAGAACCTCACCGCCGTCTTCGCCGGCGCCGGGGCGAGCGCAACGGATGCGGCCAACGCCACCGCGAGCATCGACCCGCAGACGTTGGACGCGCTGCCCGACGCCGTGCGCGACGGCATTGTCGTCGCCTACGCGGATGCGTTGGCGCCCGTGTTCTGGTTCCTGCTGCCGTTCATCGGCATCGCCTTCCTGCTCTCCCTGTTCCTCAAGCAGATCCCGCTGTCCGACGTGGCCGGCATGGTCGCCCGCGGTGAAGCCATCGGCGGCACGGAGGCCGAAGCGCTCGAGGCCGCGCATCACGGCGCAACGAGCACCAAGGTCGGCGCTCCCGCCGGCGCCGGCGATCGTGCCGACGACGCGCTCAAGGAACCCGAACCGCGCTAGACGCCGGTCGCCCGGCGGCGGCGCGCGGGTTCGCCCGGCGGCTTCGTCCGGCGGGCGCCCGCGGGTTCGCCGAGTTACGTCAGAATGCCCCTTCACTGCGCGTGAAGGGGCATTTTGGCGTAAGTCGGCGGAGAGTCCCTCGCCGACATCGGCCATATGCCCCCTTCGATGCCCGCCAAGGGGGCGTTTGCGGCAACTCGAGTCAGAGCCGTCATGCGGGGAACGCACCCGATCCGGCGGAAATAGGCCTATGGTCCCGGGTGCCCGGCCTCTCGGTGGCCGTAGCCTGATGCGAGGCCGGTCTCGAGATACTTCAGTGCGTGCGCGGCTCCCGTTGTCTCGACCGCGAAGGCCCGCCCATGTCGCTCACCGTTCCCGCCCCGTCCGCCGCCGTCACGACAGACGAGATCTTCGCCGCCCACGAGGGCGGCAAGCTGCGCATCGAACTGGCCCGGCCGATCGACACCCCGCGGGACCTGGCCGTCGTCTACACGCCGGGTGTGGCCGAGGTCAGCCGGGCGATCCACACCGATGCCGCCGTCTCCGCCCCGTACACCTGGGCGAGCCGTCTGGTCGCGGTGGTCAGCGACGGCACCGCCGTCTTGGGCCTGGGCGACATCGGCCCGGCCGCCGCGCTGCCCGTGATGGAGGGCAAGTCGGCGCTCTTCCAGCGCTTCGGCGGCCTGAACTCCATCCCCCTGGTGCTCGATACGACGGATGTCGACGAGATCGTCGAGACCCTGGTGCGGCTGCAGCACAGCTTCGGCGCCGTGAACCTCGAAGACGTCTCGGCGCCGCGCTGCTTCGAACTCGAGGCCAAGCTCATCGAGGCGCTCGACATGCCGGTGATGCACGATGACCAGCACGGCACCGCCGTCGTGGTGCTGGCCGCGCTCACCAACGCGGCCAAGGTCCTCGGCCGCGACCTGACCGGCCTGCGGGTGGTCGTCTCCGGCGCCGGCGCCGCGGGGATCGCTATCGCCGCGCTGCTGCTCGAGGTGGGCATCGAGGACGTCGTGCTGCTGGACTCCCGCGGCATCCTCAGCCACCACCGCATCGACCTGACCGGCGTCAAGGCTCGATTCGCCGTGACGTCCAACCCCCGCCAGATCGACGGCGGCCCAGCCCAGGCGCTCGCCGGCGCCGATGTGTTCGTCGGCGTCTCCTCCAGCACGGTGGAGGAGAGCCTGCTCGCCACAATGTCGGAGGACGCGATGATCTTCGCCCTCTCGAATCCCGACCCGGAGGTGGCCCCCGACGTGGCCGCCCGCTACGCCAGGATCGTGGCCACCGGGCGCAGCGACTACCCCAACCAGATCAACAACGTGCTGGCGTTCCCAGGCATCTTCCGTGGCGCGCTGGATGCCGGCGCCCGCCGCATCACCACCGCCATGAAGATCGCCGCGGCGATGGCCATCGCGGGTCTGGTCGGCGACGACCTGGCCACCGACTTCATCGTGCCCAGTGCCTTCGACGAGCGAGTGGCTCCGGCGGTCGCCGCCGCGGTGATGGCCGCCGTCTAACACCCCCACCTCGTTGCTCGAGCTTGTCGAGACCTCGTGAGGTGCGTTCGTGTCGCGTCCCGCGGTCAGCGGAGCCGGCTGGCGCGCACGATCACGTCGTGCAGCGGGAGGCCCTGCCCACCGGGACGCTCACGGCTCTGTTCCTCAGCCGTGTGGATGCGCCACACCTGCGGGTCGAGGCGCCCGGTGATGTCCGCGAGGGTCACCGTGGCCTCCGCGGGCGGCTCGTCGCCGACATCCGGCGTGCTGGCGTGCTGCTGGCTGTGCTCGCCGTGCTGGTGCTGGTGCTGGTGCTGGTGCTGGTCGCCGGGCGCGTGCCCGTCCTCGTGCCCATGGGCCGGGCCGGCGCCATGCTGCAGGTGCCCCACGATCAGCAGTGTGCCGCCGGGGGCCACCCACCGGGCGATGCGGTCGTAGAAGGCCAGCTGCGGGATGGCCGGGTGGGCGTAGTTGGTCACCACCAGGTCGAACTGGCCGCCCGGCTCCCAGGCGGTGAGGTCGGCCTCCACCCAGGTCACCGCGTCGGTCACCGACGCCCGGTCGGCCAGCGCGGCGGCCCGGGCGAGCACGGTGGCGGAGATGTCGGCCGCAGTGACCTGCCAGCCGTGCCCGGCCAGCCAGATCGCCTCAGCGCCGGTTCCGCAGCCGGCATCCAGTGCGGTGCCCGGCGCCAGCGCGGCGACCTCGCGAATCAGGTGCGGGTTCGCCGCGCCGGCCTCCCCGGCCGCCGCGGTGGAGTGACCCACCTGCTCCCAGTGCTCTTCCCAATAGTCCTTGTCAAAGTTGTGCGTCATGGCGGCCCCTCGGTTGCACGCGTCTGCGTCTCCCGTAGATAGTGCCGAACGAACGCACGACCACGCAAACCACCTTGCCGAAACGGCAAGCTGCCGGACTAGCCGATCAGGCTGGGCTTGAGGTCGCGCAGGGTGCGGAAGTGCGTCATCCGCACCACCCCGATCGCCGCGAGCACGAGCGCTCCGGTGAGCCAGAGCAGCAGCACGCCGGCGTCGTTCAGCGCGGTGGCGGGGTTGCCGCCGTACATCAGCTGGCGGATGCCGTCGACGGCGTAGCTCATCGGCATCACGTGGTGCAGGAACGCGAGCGGTGCCGGCAGGGTCTGCCAGGGGAAGGTGCCGCCGGCGGTGACCAGCTGGATGACCATCAGCACGAGACCGACGAACTGGCCCACACTGCCGAGCCAGACGTTCAGCGTCAGGATGATCGCGGCGAAGGTCATCGCGGCCAGCCCCATCATTCCGTAGGTGCCGAGCGGGTTGTGCACCTCGAAGTGCAGCACGCCAGTGAGGATCCCGAACAGTGCGGCCATCTGCAGCAGGCCCAGGATGCCGGGTGTGAGCCAGCCGGCCAGGGTGATCTTCAAGGGGGAGTGCAGCGCGGTGATGGCGCGGCGGGAGACCGGCTTCACGATCAGGAACAGCGCGTAGATGCCGATCCAGCCGGCGAGGCTCGCGAAGAACGGGGCGAGGCCGGCGCCGTAGGTACCGGCGGAGGTCACCGCGGCGGTCTGCAGATCGACCGGGTCGGCGATCGTGGAGCCCTGCAGGTCGCGGGTCGCGGCATCCGTGTCCGGGATGCTGTCGACGCCGTCGGTCAGGCCGTCGCGCAAGGTGCCTGCGCCGTCCTGGAGGCCGACGAGGCCGTCGCTGAGCGAGGATGCGCCCGTGGCGAGGGTCTCGGCGCCCGTCTTGGCGGAGGCCGCACCCGTGCTCAGGGCCGCGGCGCCATCGGCGGCGGAGGCGGCGCCCGTGCTCAGGGCGGTGGCTCCGGCGGCGGTCTGTCCGGCCCCGTCGGCCAGGGTGCCGGCGCCGGTGTTGGCGTCGCTGGCTCCGGCGGCGAGGGCGGATGCCCCTGTGGCGGTCTTACTGGCTCCGTCGGCGACCGCGGCGGCCCCATCGGCGGCGCTGCTGGCGCCCGCGGCCAGGGTCTGGGTGCCCTCGGCGGCCGTGGCCAGCGACTCCGCGAGCGTGTTGGCGCCGGCGGCGGTCTGGCTGGCGCCGTCGGCGAGGGTGGCCGCGCCGGTGGACGCGGTGGCCGCTCCATCGGCGGCGGACGCGGCTCCAGCGGCGAGGGTGGCTGCGCCCGTGACTGCCGACCGTGCGCCGTCGGCGACTCCGGTGGCACCGGTGGCGAGTTCTGCGCTGACTTCGGCAAGTACGCCGATGCCGCTGCTGGCGGTGGTGAATGCTGTGGTGGCGTCTTGTACGGCCGTGTCCAGCGGGTCGAGGGCAGCCAGGACCGCCGTGATCTGGTCGCCGGTGAGGCCTGCAGTGCGGAGCTGGGTGGTCAGGTTGGTGCGGGCGGTGTCCAGCGCGGCGGACGCCCCGGTGAGCACACTGCCGGCGCCCTCGGCGGCGGTGGCGAGGCCGGCGTTGCCATCGGCTACCTGCTGGGCGGCAGCGGCCACCTGGTCGGCGGCGGCCGACAGCTTGGTGCTGCCGGCGGAGAGGTCCGCGGCGCCAGTGGAGACCGCGGCGGTGCCGGTGGCGAGCTGGGCCGTGCCATCGGCCAGAGCGGTAGCCCCGGTGGACACGTGGTCGGCGCCCGCGGCCAGGGCGGCGGCTCCGTCGGCGAGCTGACCGGTGCCGTCCGCGACCGCGGTGGCTCCGGCGGAGACCTGGCTGGTGCCGTCGGCCACCGCTCCGGCGCCGGTGGCGAGGGTTCCGGTGCCGTCGGAGAGGGCGGTGGCGCCGTCGGCGAGTTTCCCGGTGCCGTCGGCGAGGGCGGATGCGCCCGCCGCGACCTGCCCGGTGCCGTCGGCGACCTGGCTGGCGCCGTCGGCGAGCTGACCGGTGCCGTCCGCGAGGGTGCCGGCGCCGTCGGCCAGTTGGCCGGTACCGTCGGCGAGCTGGCTGGCGCCATCGGCGAGGGTCGAGCTTCCGTCGGCGGCCGTCGTGGCGCCATCCGTGAGCTGGCTGGCGCCGTCGGCGGCGTCGACCAGGCTCGAGCGGATGTCGGACAGGCCGATGAGGAGGGTGTCGGCGGCCTGCTCGTTGACCCGGGCGACGATGGCGTCCCTGATGCTCTGCGCGGCCTGGCTGCCGATCGTGGAGGCGAGGTAGCTGTTGGTGTCGTTGGTGGTGAGGGTGATGGTTGCCTGGTGCGGCGTGTCGGTCGACGAGGAGGCGATCGAGCTGGAGAAGTCGGCGGGAATGGTGACGCTGAAGTCGTAGGTGGCGTCGGCGACGCCGGCCTTCGCGGTGGCGGCCGTCACGGTGTGCCAGTCGAAGGTGCCGTCATCGGTGAGTTGCTCGGCGACGTCGGCGCCGTAATTGGTGGCGGTGCCGTCCAGCTCCGAGCCGGTATCGGCCACGACGAGGGCCACGGGCACCCTGTCGAGTCCGGCGTACGGGTCCTGGTTGGCCCAGAGGTAGAGGCCGCCGTAGAGCACGGGCACCAGCATCAGGGCGACGAGGGCCACGCGGGACATGGTGGTGGCGGTCAGCCGCGCCAGCTCGGCGCGGATCATGGCGAAGATCTTCACAGTGCGGCTCCGGAGCGGTCGAGGATGTTGATGGCGTGGGCCGACGCGTCGCCGGCGATGACGAGCACGGCATAGCCGCGTACGGCGAGGTCGCCGGTGAGTTTCCACCAGCCCAGCGGGTCGCCGCCGTGCCGGTCCGGCGAGGTGAGCACGAGGCCCCGCACGTCGTCGCGGAGCACGGCCAGTTCGGTGAGCAGGTGGATGCGCGAGTCGGGGGCGAGGTCGGCCATATTGGCACGGGCCTGGTCGGCGAGACCGAGCTCGTCCAGCAGCACTCCGACGGCGCGGCGGTGGCCGACGCGGCCGGCGAACATGAGCTCCTCGGAGACGACCTCGGCCACGGTGACGTCTGCGGCAGGTTCGGAGACGCCGAGTGCGTCGATGAGGGCCACGTGCCGGCGGAGGCCGGCGTAGTCGGTGCGGCCGTCGAGGGTGACCGTGCCCGCGTCCGGCCGCATCCGCCCGGAGGCGATGAGGCCGAGCACGGTGGGGCGTCGTTCGGTCTCTGCCTGGGCAAGGGTGACGGCGCCGGACTCGAATTCGAGGGAGGTGAGGGGGAGGGCCGAATCCTTCGGCCCCTTGGTGACGTTGGTCAGAGCTATGCGCATGCTGAAGCCTTCTGTGACGGTGGGACGGCGCCCGGCAGCCGGACGACTCATCCGGGCGGCATGCTCCATTGCAGCGCGGGGCCGATTCCAACTATACTGACTAGTCAGTACAAATAACAAGGGGTAGGCAGATGGCACGGGTAGGTGGCACGAAGCGGGCGATTCTGGATGCTGCTCTCGAGCTCGCGGGCGAGCGCGGCATTACCGGCACGACCATGGACGACGTCGCCGAACGTGCCGGCGTGGCCAAAGGCAGCCTCTATTACAACTTCGCGTCGAAGGACAAGCTCTTCGAGGGCCTGCTCTGCGAGGGCATGTCCGCGCTCACCGAGGCGCTGCGTGAGGCGCGTGCCGGGGTCACGGGCTGGACCGCCATCGAAGCGCTCGTCACCACCCTGCTCGGCCGGATCGCGGCCAACACCGCCCTGGCCAAGGTAATCGCCGGCGACATCTTCCGCACCGACCGGGCGTGGAAGGAGACCTCGTTCGCCTTCCGGCACGAGGCCCTCGCCGAGTTCGCGACCGCCATCGACGAGGCCCTGCCGGAGGCCTCCACCGCCGGAGCCACCGCGCTGATGGCCAGCAGTGTCTTCGGCGCCACGCTGATGGCCGGGCTCGAATGGTTGATCTTCGACGAACAGCGCCCACAGCGCGACGTGGTCACCGCCGTGCTGCTCACCTTTTCCGGACGCCTGGCGCCCGCCACCCACTAGGCTCCGAGTCATGAGCGCACTCGAACCGTCCGGACCGATCGACGCCTCCCTGCCCGCCGGCTGGGCACCCGCCAGCCAGGAAGCCCCTCTCGTGCAGTTCGGCGACATCACCATCACCGAGCACTGGCTGGTCACCCCGGCCGGCAGCGCGCCGCTCCGCGGCACCCAGATCTTCGTCACCGATATGACGCGCGAGGAACGGTTCATTCCGGTCTGGGCCATCGTGTTCGCCATCATCGGCTTCTTCTTCTTTTTCCTCGGGCTGCTCTTCCTGCTCGTCAAGGAGACCCGCACCAGCGGGTTCATGCAGATCTCGGTGACCAACGGCGCATTCAGCTACCAGTCCGCCGAACTCTCCCGCGGCAACCGCACCAACCAGCTCTACGAACTGCAGAACCGGGCCAACTTCGCCCGCGGAGTCATCGCCCGCGCCTGACCTCCCTCTCGCGAGTCGTGACCTGAGCCCCGAAAACGCCCCCGGATGCGTGCTCAACTCACGGCTCGGCGGCCCATCTCTATGCGTCGCGGTAAGATCTAGTGTGACCGGCGCAAATCTGCTCGACCAGCCCGAGACCCTCCTACCCGCGGAACCGGAGGTGATCCAGGCGCTGAACCGAACCGCGACGCCCGATATCGCGACAGTTGTCGCGGCGCATCCGACATCGTCCCTGGCCTGGGCGACGCTCGCCGACTTCACCCACTCCCAGGGTCGTCTGCTCGAGGCGTACGCGTATGCCCGGGTGGGCTACCACCGCGGCCTCGACGCCCTGCGCAAGGCCGGCTGGCGTGGCCAGGGTCCCATCCCGTGGGCGCACGAACCCAACCGGGGCGTGCTGCGCGCGCTCTTCGCCCTCCGCCGCGCCGCGGCCGAGATCGGCGAGACCGACGAGTTCGAACGCCTCACCGCGTTCCTCGACGGCGCAGACCCCTCCGTGATCACCCGGTTGCGCTCGGCGCACACCGAGACCCAGATGTTCCCGGCCATCCCGCCCGCCGTCTCACCCGGCGTCGACCCGGCCCCGCCGACCGCCGCTTTCTTTATCCAAGGAGAAAACTAAGCCATGCCAGCCATCGTTCTGATCGGCGCCCAGTGGGGCGACGAGGGTAAGGGCAAGGCCACCGACCTCCTCGGCAGCCGTGTCGACTACGTCGTCAAGTTCAACGGCGGCAACAACGCCGGCCACACCGTGGTCGTCGGCAATGAGAAGTACGCGTTGCACCTGCTGCCCTCCGGCATCCTCACCCCCGGCGTCACCCCGATCATCGCCAACGGCGTCGTCGTCGATATCGAGGTGCTCTTCGAAGAGCTCGACGCGCTGATCTCCCGCGGTGTCGACGTGTCGAAGCTGCGCGTCAGCGCCAACGCCCACGTCATCACCCAGTACCACCGCACCATGGACAAGGTCACCGAGCGGTTCCTGGGCAAGCGCCAGATCGGCACCACCGGGCGCGGCATCGGCCCCACCTACGCCGACAAGATCAACCGCGTCGGCATCCGCATCCAGGACCTGTTCGACGAGAACATCCTGCGCCAGAAGGTGGAAGGCGCGCTCGGCCAGAAGAACCACATGCTGGTCAAGGTCTACAACCGCCGCGCCATCACGGTCGACGAGATCGTCGACGACCTGCTCGGCTACGCCGAACGCCTGCGCCCCATGGTCGCCGACACCGCGCTGCTGCTGCACCAGGCCCTGAACGACGGCAAGACCGTTTTGTTCGAGGGCGGCCAGGCCACGATGTTGGATGTCGACCACGGCACCTACCCGTTCGTCACGTCGTCGAACGCCACCTCGGGTGGCGCGGTGACCGGCTCCGGCATCGGCCCGAACCGCATCGACCGCATCATCGCCGTCGTCAAGGCGTACACCACCCGTGTCGGCGCCGGTCCGTTCCCCACCGAACTGTTCGACGAGTCCGGCGAGTTCCTGCGCGCCAAGGGCTTCGAGTTCGGCACCACCACTGGGCGCCCGCGCCGCTGCGGCTGGTACGACGCCCCGATCGCGCGTTACACGGCCCGCATCAACGGTGTCACCGACTTCGTGCTCACCAAGCTCGACGTGCTCACGGGCCTGGAGACCATCCCGGTCTGCGTCGCCTACGAGGTCGACGGCGTACGCTACGACGAGGTGCCGGTCTCGCAGTCCGACTTCCACCACGCCAAGCCCGTCTACGAGGAGTTCCCCGGCTGGACCGAGGACATCACGCACGTGCGCACCTTCGAAGACCTGCCGAAGAACGCGCAGGACTACGTGCTCGCCCTCGAGGCCATGAGCGGCGCCCGCATCTCCGCCATCGGCGTGGGCCCCGACCGCGAGGCGATCCTCACCCGCCACGACCTGATCGACTAACCCGCACAGCCCGCGAACCGTGACCTGAGCCCCGAAAACCTGGAGTTTTCGGGGCCCAACTCACGGCTCGGCGAATGGAGAACCTACGTGAGCGCGCACCTTCCTGACGAGAGACTTCTCACCGGTCGCTTCGTCTGCCTGGAACCGCTCAGCCGCGCCCACCTGCCGGAGCTGCATCGCGCCATCGCGCATCCGGCCGTCTTCGCCGGCGGCTACGGCGGCGGCCCGCACGGGCTGCCGGCCGACCTCGACGACTTCGTGGTCTTCGCATCGAAGTACTACCAGTGGGATGCGATGCCGTACGCCGTGCGCGTCGTCTCCGGCCCGCACGCCGGCGACCTGGTCGGCACCTCCACCCTCGGCGACATCGACCTGCCCAACGAGTCCCTGCACCTGGGCTGGACCGCATACGCCCCGCAGGTCTGGGGCTCCGCGGTGAACCCCGAGACCAAGCTCCTGATGCTCGGCGCCGCCTTCGAGCACGGCTTCGGCCGGGTGAAGATCCAGGCCGACGTGCTCAACTCCCGCTCCCGCGCGGCGATCCTGGGCATCGGCGCCCAGTTCGAGGGCATCAACCGGCGGGTGCAACGCCGGGCGGACGGCTCGTGGCGCGACACCGCCGTCTATTCGGTCCTCGCCGACGAGTGGCCCGTCGTGCAGGCCGGCCTGCACAAACGCCTCGACGGCCACGCCGGCAAGCCCGTGGAATACCGCGACCCGCGGGCACCCCGCCGCCGGGTCACGCCCGACTGATTCCGGCCATCCGCCCGCGATTTTCGGACATCACCGTCGGCACCGCCTCCGGCCGCCACCGACGGTCCACCCGGTGGGCTAGGGTCGGCAGGTGAGTGACGTTTCCACCCCCAAGAGCCCCCTGGTCGCCCTGCAATTCCTCGGCATGGGCGTGGTCTGGGGCGCCAGTTTCCTGTTCATGAAGATCGCCTTGGACGGCGTGAGCTTCGGCCAGGTGGCCTGGTCCCGTCTCGTGCTCGGCGGGCTCACCCTCGGTCTCATCGTGCTGGCCACCCGGCCGCGCGTGAACAACGGGCCGGTGCTGCCGCGCGAGGGCATCGTCTGGTTGCACTTCCTGGTCATCGCGATCAGCGGATGCTTCGTGCCGCACCTGCTGTTCGCCTGGGCCGAGCAGTACGTGTCGTCGAGCCTGGCCAGCATCTACAACGCGGTCACGCCCATCATGACCGCGCTCATGGTGACCGCCGTCTTCCGGGTGGAGAAGCTCGCCCGCGACCAGGTGATCGGCGTGCTGATCGGCATCGGCGGCGTGATCGTGATCATCGCGCCCTGGCAGTACTCCGAGCTCACCGGCGACCTCTGGGGCCAGCTCGCCTGCCTGGGCGCCGCCCTCTGCTACGGCTTCACATTCGGTTACACCCGCAAGCACCTCAGCGGCCGGCCGATCGCCGGAACCACGTTCGCGTTCCTCAACATCGGCCTGGCCGGCGCCCTGATGCTGCTGCTCACCCCGGTGATCGCCTGGCAGCCGGTGACCCTGTCGCTGCCGATCGTGCTCAGCCTGCTCACGCTCGGGGCGTTGGGCACCGGTTTCGCCTACATCTGGAACATCAACGTGCTGCGCGCCTGGGGGCCGACGACGGCGTCCACGGTCACCTACGTCACGCCAGTGGTGGGCGTGGTGCTCGGCGTGCTGGTGTTGGCCGAGACGTTCTCCTGGCACGAACCGGTCGGAGCACTGCTGGTGCTGCTGGGCATCCTGCTCACCCAGAAACGCCTCCGTCTGCCCATCGCCGTGCCCCGCCCGGCCTAAGCCCGAGGGCCGGATCACCCACCTGCGAGTTGCCCACCTGCGGACGAGTTGCCCCGCTGCACCGGGGCAGCTCGTCCGGAACCGGGCAACTCGGCGCGGGCATCCGGGTGGGTGCAATATCGTAAGAGCCATGGCTGTACACGAGGAATTGCCCGCAGACGCGGGGCAGGACGCGATCAACGAGTTGCAGGGCATCCGCCAGAGCATCGACAACATCGACGCCGCACTCATCCACCTGCTCGCCGAGCGCTTCAAGTTCACCCAGAGCGTGGGCCGGCTCAAGGCCAAGCACGGTTTGCCGCCGGCCGACCCGGCCCGGGAGTACCTGCAGATACAGCGTCTGCGCGGCCTGGCCGAGGACGCCAGGCTCGACCCGGCATTCGCCGAGAAGTTCCTCAACTTCATCATCGCCGAGGTCATCCACCACCACGAGAAGATCGCCGGCGGCGACCTCGGCCGCGTGACGGGCACGGCGGCGGGCGGCACCGGCGCCGCGGCCACCGGGCCGACCTCCGCCGACCCGACCGCCCCCGACGCCACCGCGTGAGCTGGAACCCGCGGGCGCTGCCTGACCAGTCCGGCCGCACCGTCGTGGTCACGGGCGCCAACGCGGGCCTGGGCTATTTCACGAGTGAACAGCTTGCCGGTGCCGGCGCCCACGTGGTGCTGGCCTGCCGCAATCCGGTCAAGGCGGCCGCGGCCGTCGCCGCGATCCGCGGGCGGGTGCCGGGCGCATCCGTCTCGACCCTCGAACTCGACGTGGCCGACCTCGCGTCGGTGCGCCGGGCCGCCGAGCGGATGCTCAAGCTCCCGCAGTTGGACGGCCTCGTCCTCAACGCCGGCATCGTGCATCCGCCGGTCGACCGTGCGGTGAGCCTGGACGGCACCGAGCTGGTGCTCGCCACCAACTACACCGGCCACTTCCTGCTCAGCAGCCTGGTGCTGCCCCTGCTCCTCCGCACGCCCGGCAGCCGGGTGGTGTCGCTCGGGTCGATGATCTCCCGGCTGATGGATTCCTCGCTCGACGACCTGCAACTGGAGATCACCTACAACGGCTGGAAGGCGTACGCGCAGTCCAAGATCGCCATGCAGGTGTTCGGCTTCGAGCTGGACCGGCGGCTGCGCTCGGCCGGCCTCGGCGGCCCGGCCGGCGTGCAGAGCCTGGTGTCGCACCCCGGCTACTCGATCTCGGGGCTCACCCCCGGCATCCGCGGCGTCAACGAGGTGAGCCGGGCCAAACGCTTCGTCGACACCCTGCAGGGCGTCATCGGCGCCCAGGGCAAAAACGCCGGCGCCTGGTCCACGGTGCGGGCCGCGACCGACCCGGATGCGCACGGCGGCCAGTACTACGGCCCGCGTTTGCTCACCCGCGGCGCCCCGACCCTGCAGAAGCCCACCCGCACCTCCCTCGACCTCGGCGTCGCCGCCCGGCTCTTCGCCCGCACCGAGGCCCTCGTCGGCGCCCCCTTCGCCCTCCCCGCCTGAGCCGCCCCGGCATCCGCTCCCACCACCACATCTCACGAAAGCGGTTGTGTGGCTGCCTCATCGCGGTGAGGTCGCCCTTTCGCCGCTCTCGCTCCGTTAGCTCTCGCGAGAGCGGTCCTATGGCTGCCTCATCGCGGTGAGGTCGCCGCTTCCCCGCTTTCGCGACCGGCCGCCGGGCGGTCTCGCGGGAGCTGCCACACGGCTGTTTCAGCTGCCCGAGGGCGTCGCTTCCAGCTCTCGCAGCTCACCGTGTCCGCGAAAGAGGTCGTGTGGCTGCTTCGGCGGCGTGAGGTAGACGTTTCCCCGCTCCCGCTCCCGCGGCCGCCGCGGCGGGTCAGGGGCGCCACCCCGCCGCCGCGAGAGCCGTGGTGATTTTCCGCAGGGCCGGCGAGGGCGACATCCGCAGGTGCGATTTGTTGATGCGGATGACGCGCCAGCCCGCCTCCATGATCGCGTCAAGACGGTCAACGTCCCAGTGATACTGCTCCTCATCGGTTCGGTGCTGCTCGCCGTCATACTCCACCAAGACCCGGTACCCGCGAAAGACCAGATCTCCGGTCGCGATCTTGCCGCCCATCCGATCGACAATCTCCCCGTTGACCTCCGGTTCGGGCAGTCCGGCCCGCACTATCACCAGCCTGGTCGCGGTCTCCTTGGCTGAGTCCGTGCGCGGCCGCACGGACTCGAGCGCTTCCCGCAGCTTCTTCGCTCCCCGCTGTCCAGTGTGACGTAACACGCCGGCACGCAACTCCTCCATCGTCGCCAGCGGTTGCTTTCGCCGCACGAGCGCGTCGCCCACCTCGATCAGGGCGTCCAACGCCACCAGGGTGGACAGCTGGCACCAGGTATCGACCGGAGCTGTCACCGGCACTCCGCCCACGGCGACGACCCGAACTCGGTCTCGTTGCAGGTGATGCCCCACCACTCCGCGGCCACCGTGCCGCAACCCGGCACTATGCGTCGACACGTGCACACGTGGGTCCTGGGCGAGCCGCAACGGCAGCGGCAAACCGTGCAGCAGGGCCGCGCTGGTGTGGCTGAAGAAGTGCTCCCCGCTGAGATGCGGCAGATAGGCATGGATGCGAGCGAGCGGATCGCTCGGGTCCAGGCGCTGAGAACGGATGCCCCGGTAGGGTCTGGCCAGGTCGTCTCCACGCATTCGGGCGCGGGTGACGCCCTCGGCCAGTCCCTCGTGGAGGCTGAACGCGCGGCCTCGCAGAGCTGACGGTATCTCGGTGCGCCGTTTCATCCCCAGAGGATGCGCCTTGGTTCCCGGGTCGTGCTGAACTTATCCCCAGGCCGCGTCCCGGCATCCCGCGAGAGCGGTCGTGGTGCTGCTTCATCTGGCCGAGGCAGCCGTTTCGCCGCTCTCGCGGAACATAGCTGTGGGAAGTTCTCGCGAGAGCGGTCGTGGTGCTGCTTCATCTGGCCGAGGCAGCCGTTTCGCCGCTCTCGCGGAAGGTGGGCGCCGGGCATTGCCCGCGCATCCCTCCGGGGGCAGGATGCCACCGTGCGGGGTTCGTCGAACCGGTGGTCCGCCACGGCGAACATCGAGAGACGGGCGGACATGGGCGAGCGGATTGCGGTCATCGGTGGCGGCATCGTGGGGGTGGCCAGTGCGCGCGCCCTGCTGCTGCGCGGACTCGGCGAGGTCACCGTGTTCGAGAAGGAGAACCGCCTCGCCGCGCACCAGACCGGGCGCAACTCCGGGGTCGTGCACGCCGGCCTGTACTACCAGCCGGGCACGCTCAAGGCGCGGTTGTGCGCCGAGGGCCGCCGCAGCATCCGTGACTATTGCGCCGAAAAGGGCCTCCCGTACCGGGAGATGGGCAAACTGGTCGTCGCGGTCGATGAATCCGAGCTGCCGGCCCTGGCCGAGATCGAACGACGGGCGATCGCCAACGGGGTCCCCGGCCTCGTCCGGCTCAACGGCACCGACCGCATCCGCGCGATCGAACCGCACGTGGCGGGCATTGCCGCCGTGCACTCGCCGCACACCGCGGCCGTGGAATACACCGCGATCACCGAGGCGATGGCCGCGGATGTCCGCAGCAACGGCGGCACCATCCACACCGGCCAGGAGGTGGTGGCCATGCAGATCGACGGGAGCGCGGTGCGGGTGCGCACGCACGAGACCGAGGAGGTCTTCGACCGGGTCATCGCCTGCGCTGGACTGCAGTCCGACGTCGTGGCGCGCCTGGTCGGCGCGGACCCCTCGCCCAAGATCCTGCCGTTCCGCGGCGAGTACTGGGCGCTGGACCCGGCCCGCACCGACCTGGTGCGCGGCATGATCTACCCGGTTCCAGACCCGCGGTTCCCATTCCTCGGCGTGCACTTCACCCGCGACGTGCACGGCGACGTGCACGTGGGGCCGAACGCGGTGCCGGCGCTGGCCCGTGAGGGGTACACCTGGCGCGCCGTCTCGCCCAGGGACACCTGGGAGATCCTGCGCTGGCCCGGCGCCGGCGCACTGGCCAGGCAGCACTGGCGGATGGGACTCGACGAGATCGGCGGCTCGCTGGTGAAGCCGCTGTACTACCGCAAGGCCCGCCGGTTCATCCCCGAGCTGCGGATGAGCGACCTCACCGAGAAGACCGCCGCCGGCGTCCGCGCCCAGGCTTGGGGACGCGATGGAACCCTGCTCGACGACTTCGCGGTCGACCAGGTCGGCCGGGTCACGCTGCTGCGCAACGCGCCGTCCCCGGCCGCCACGTCGTCGATGGCGATCGCCGAGCACGTGATAGAGAACTACGTGTTCGCCCGCGCCACCGAGTAGCCGGGCGGGAGCGATGAAACCGGCGCAGGTCCGCCCCGGTGGCGACCCTCCTACTCGCTGAGGTTGTCGCTGAGTATCTCGAGCACGGCCGAGCGGGTGGTGCGGGCATGCTCACCGAGCCGGGCGGCGACGACATCGACCAGAGCTTCGATCAGGATCACGTGCGGCACCCGCGAGGTGTGCTCCAGTTCGTGCCGGAAGGTGCCGCCCGCCGGAGCCACGACCAGGCTGATGTCGGCCAAGCTCACCAGCGGCGATGTCGCGAAAGAGGTGATGACCACCACTGCGGCGCCGGTCTGCCGGGCGGCTCGGGCGGCCTTGAGGCTGGCCTCGCTCGCTCCGCTGCCGCTGATGATCAGTACCGCATCCGCTGCCGTCAGCTGTCGGGCGGCGATCTGCTGCCCGATCGGATCTGCCACGAACTCGGTGGGCCGACCGATCGCGGTCAGCCGCATGCCCACGTCTAGAGCGAGCGGCGACGACAGCCCGCTGGCCAACGCCAGTAACCTGCCGGCGCCCACGATGGCGCCCACGGCCTGCTCGACGGCATCCTCGCTGAGCACGCTGGCGATGCGCGGTAGCGTCGCGGCCAGCGCGTCGATATCAGCACGGATGGCACCCAGCGCGGACTCGCCGTAGTCGCGTTCGCTCACCAGCGTCTGAGCGAGCTCCCGGGTGAGGGCCACCCGCAACTGGGCAAACCCGCGGTAGCCCAGCTTCTGGCAGGTGCGAATGACGCTCGACCGGGCCACGCCGGCTCGGTCGGAGAGATCCTGGGCGGTCATCTCGACCACTCCCTCCGCGTCGTCGAGGATCAACGCGACCACGCTGACCTCGCTCGGCTGCAGGGAGTTCCGCACCGTGGCGATGCGAGTCGTCACGGTTGCGTCGTCGTTACCGGTCCAGTTCACGTACGGATGCTCCCTCGGTAATGCGGCGGCGCAGGGCCCCTGACACGGCGTCGATGCTCATCGTCACGACGACCACCACGAGCAGCAGCATCCCCACCGTCGACCACTCACGATACTGAGTGTACGAGGTGAGCATGTCGCCGATGCCGCCGACACCGATCAGGCCCAGAATCGCGGATGCCCGCACGTTGATCTCGAACCTGTACAGCCAGAACGAGACGAAGTCGGGCATCGCCTGCGGCCAGACCCCCCAGCGGATGACCTCGGGTGTCGACCCGCCCGCCGCCCGCACTGCTTCGATCGGGCCGGGGTCGACACCCTCGATGGCCTCATAGCCCCACTTGCCCAGCGTGCCGACGCTGTTGACCGCCAGGGCGAGCGCCCCGGTGAGCGGGGTGAGGCCGGTCACCGAGAGAATGGCGATGGCGATGATGATCTCCGGCACCGCCCGGATGACCGAGAACAGCAACCGCAGCGCACCGCGGGCCGGTGCCGGGGCGAAGCCTCGCGCGGCAAGAAAGCTGAGCGGCAGCGAGATCACCAGGCCGATCACAGTTCCCACCCAGGCCATCTCCACCGACCGCCAGGTCTGCAACAGGGCCTCGCCGATCTTGTCCCAGTTGGGAGTGGCGAACATCAGCCAGAGGTAGCGAACGATCTCGCCCGGCAGGCTGCCGAGCCTGGCCCAGTTGATGTCGACCGACCAGAAGGCGATGATCACGATCACCGTGACCACGATGGTGGCCGTCAGCCGGCGCCACGAGCTCGGTTTGGCTGGAAGCACCAGCGCGGGCCGGCCCCGGGTGGCGGGCGGGATGGGGGTGATGGTGGTCATACCAGCCTCCGTCGAATAGCGGCGCTGACCGAGTCGATGACGACGACGACCACGAGGATCTCGAGGATGATCAGGGACAACTGGTCGTAGCGGTAGAAGGTGCGCACGGCGTCGATGAGCAGGCCGAGCCCGCCCGCGCCCACGAGGCCGAGCACTGTGGAGGCGCGCACGTTGAGTTCGAGCACATACAGGGTCTGGTTCACGAACGCCGGCCAGGCATCCGTCAGTGCGATCGCGCGGTTGATCTGCAGCTGGGTACCGCCGGCGGCACGCCCGGCCTCGAGCGGGCCTGCGTCGTTCACCTCGATCGACTCCGACACCATCTTCACGATGATGCCCACGTTGAACAGCACCAGCGCGATGATGCCGGGCAGCGCGCCCACCCCCACCATCGCCACCAGCACGGATGCGTAGAGCAGGTCGGGAATGGACCGCACCGCGTTCAGCACCGTCTTGAGCACGCCGCGGGTGTACCGGTTCGGATTGGTCAGCCGGGCCGCCCAGAGGCTGAGCGGCAGCGACACGAGAGCCCCCACGAAGGTGGCGATCACCGCCATCTGCAGAGTCTCCACCAGCGGTGGGATGGTGCGGGGAAGGAACGACCAGTCCGGCTGGAGTAGTGCGAGCACCTTGTCGGCACCGTTCTGCCAGTTCTTCACGATCGCGTTGAAACTGAAAGAGATGCCCCACTGCGGACTCAGCGTGACCGCTGTGATCACCAGTACCACCGCCAGGCCCAGCCAGGGTTTCCAGCGTCCGCGCGGCTTCGGCGGCAGAACGAACGGTGCCAGCGTGCTCATCAGCCGAGCACATCCTCGTGTTGGATGGACCGGCCATAGATGGTCTCGAACACGGCGTCACTCGCGGTGGCCGCCGGGCCGTCGTAGACGACCTCGCCGGCGCGCAGCCCGATCAGCCGGGTGCCGTAGGTGCGGGCCAGGTCGAGCAGGTGCAGGTTGGTGAGCACGGTGATGCCCAGCTCCTGGTTGATCCGGCGCAGGTCCCGCATCACCCCGTGCGCGGTGGGTGGGTCGAGGCTGGCCACGGGCTCGTCGGCGAGCACCAGCTTGGGCTGTTGCGCCAGGGCGCGGGCGATGGCCACGCGCTGCTGTTGCCCGCCGGAGAGAGTGGAGGCCCTGTCATATGCCTTGTCGAGAATGCCGACGCTGTGCAGTGCCTCGTATGCGATCTGTTTGTCCCCGGCCCGGCACAGGCCGAGCAGGGTGCGCCAGGTGGGTGTGTGGGCGAGTCGGCCCACCAGAACATTGTTCAGCACGCTGGCCCGGCGGGCCAGGTTGAAGCCCTGGAAGATCATGCCGATCTCGCCGCGCAGCTGGCGCAGCTCGCGGCCGCGGGCGGTCTCGAGGTGGCGCCCGCCCACTTCGAGGGTGCCTGAGCTGATCGGCACGAGACCGTTGATCGTGCGGATCAGGCTGCTTTTGCCCGAACCGGAGAGCCCGACGACCGAGACCATTTCGCCGGCATCGATGTTGAGGGACACGCCCTTCAGCGCGACGACCCCGTTGGGGTAGCGCACGGTGACGTCACGCATCCGGATCGACCACGGCGCGGCGGCCGGGGTCTGTACCCCGGCCGCCGCGATGTCGTGAAGGTCAGTCATCGGTTACTGCAGGCCCAGCTTCGTGGCCGCGTCGGCGACGACGGAGAGCGTCGACGGGTCGGCGGGCGCGAGCTTGGTGATGGAGTAGATCGACGTGAGCACGGCCGAGCCCTCTTCGGTGCTGGAGTAGTCGGCCAGGGCGGTGGTGATCTTGTCCTGCAATTCGGGCGAGAGGCTCTTGGTGAGCGCCACGCCGTCGTTGGGGATCTCGTCGGTCAGCGCGAAAACCACGACCTTCTGGCCCACGTCGGGCTTGTCCTTGGCCACGATGTCGCGGGCATCCCAGAAGCTGAAGCCGACCTCGGCGTCGCCGTTGTAGACGGCGAGCACGGATGCGTCGTTGGCGGTGACCGGGATCTGCTCGATGTCGGAGTCGGTGTCCAGGCCCGCGTTCTTCAGCGCGAGGATCGGGTAGATGTAGCCGGCGGGGGAACCCGGGCCGAGCACGGCCACCTTGGCACCCTTCACCTTCTCGATCGAGTCCAGACCGGCCGGGCCGGCGAGGGCGTCCGCGCCGTTGCAGAACAGCTTGCCGTCCCGCTCCACCGGGGTGTCGTCGCAGTACTTGTCCGGGTTGTTGGTCATGAACTGCGCCGGATAGGTGATGTTGCCGTTGCGTTCGGTCTGCAGCACGACGGATGCGCCGTACATATCGCTGGCCTGCCAGAGCTGCAGCGACGGCAGGAAACCGATCTGAGCCTGGTCGGCGCCCATGGCCTCGACGGCCGCCTGGTAGTCCTTGGAGACGACGCCCGTGACGGGGATGCCCAGGGCCTCGGTCAGCATGTCGGTGAGCGGCTTGGCGGTGTCGACGAGGCCGGCCTGGTCCTGCGAGGGCACCAGGGCCAGGGTCAACGACTCCGGGTCGGCCGCCGGCGTGGGCGTGCCGTCCGCTGCGGAGCTGGTGGCGCAGCCGGTGAGGGCGAGGGCGGCGAAGGACGCCGCGGCAACGAAGGAGAGTGCTTTCTTGGTGATCACTGGTCAGCCTTTTCTGTGGTGAGAGCGGTGGTGAAAGTGGGAACAAGCGAGGTGGTGCCTGGAGCGGGAGGTGTGGCGGAATCGAGCCAGTCCCGCAGAGCCGGATACAGCTCGTGCAGGTGGTCGGCCCGGTAAGTCGGGGTGGCGGTGGGAGGGGACAGGACGCCGACGAGGGCGGTAGTGGCACCGAGACGGTGGGCGGGAACGAGGTCGTTCTGCCAGACATCGCCGATGCTGGCGAGGTTGGCCGAGGTCGCTCCGATGGGCAGCAGGGCGAGGAGGCTGTCCAACAGCGGGCCGAAGCCGTCCGGCTTGCCCACGGAGGTGTGCACGGCGTCGAAAGCCCCGGCCAGGCCGAGCGCTGCGAGGGCTTCCCCGAGGCGGATGGCGGGAGCATTGGTGGCCAGCACCAGGTGAGCGACCGGGCGAGCCTCGGCCAGGAAGTCAGCGAGGCCGGCGGGCGAGGTCACCGGGGCGGCGTTGGTCGCAAGCTCCTGCCGGCTGGCCAGGTAGGCCGCGCTGCGGGCGCTCGCGGTCACGTCGTACTGCTCCGCCAGCAGGCGCACCAGGTCGTACCCGTCGATCGGCCGCTCGTCCCATCCGGTCACCGAGGATGTCGCGGAGATGCCGGTTTCGAAGCGGCCGAGGAACTCGATGGCAGCGGCGGTGGGCAGAGCACCGGCGATGAAACGCGCGTAGGAGCGAATCGGCCCGTGTCCGAGGGAGACGGTCCCATCGAAGTCAAAGACCAACACCCGTTCGCGAGAAGGCACGCTCACTCATTCCTGTTCCGACGCCCCTCATGGACGCATGGTTCATGTTAGGAGTGCTTCGTGGACGGAATGACCGCGTCAGGTGAACAGCATGTAAACCTTCCGTCGTGACCGTTTGGCGGAGGTGCTTAACATGGGCAGATGATGTTCGAGCAGATCGCCCGTGACGCCGCCGCCGGCCGCTTCGACGACTGGGCGTTGTCCACAGTGATCGACGAGAATGTCCAGTCGCCGGTGATCTCCAAGTCCGAGTTCTTCAGGTTGCATGCGGCGGCGGGCATCGCGGTGACTTGGCCGATCGGCAACGCCGGTCTGCTGCACGTCTACGGGTATCTGCTCTCGAGGGTGGTCACGCCCTTCGGTCTCAAGGGCGATCGGTGGCGAAATGGCGAGCTGGCCGGCCAGTTGGGTCTGGCGCCCACGGAGTTCCTGCTCGACGCGGCGGATGCGGCCGGCGAAACTGTGCTGCAGCGGGTCACGGCTGCGGCGCTGCCACACCTGGCGAATCCAGCGGGTGCCCACGGCGACGTTCTGGTATTCGACGACGAGGTTTCCGGTGAGACCACGTTCTTCCGCACCACGGTGGTGAGCACACCCGGCCGATCCGGGGCGGCTCTGGTTTACGGTGTGCACGACGGAGGCCGGATGCGCGTGGTCACGGTCTTTCCACTGGCCAACCCATCCCCGGTGTCGCTCGACGCCCTCGCGGCTGAACCACCACGGATGCGCTACAACGCCGCCCTAGCGGCGCACCCGCCGCGCACTCCGCTGCGTCGTCGCCCGGGGCTTGCCGCGCGCTGAGGGCCGGGTAGCGAGCGCCGCCGAGCAGAACCACTTCGTGAAGGGCCCACCCTCCGCACACGCTGCTGTCCTGCGAAAGCGGGCGTGTGGTCGCTTCGGCAGCACCGAAGCAACCGTTCCCCCGCTTTCGCGGATACGACCACTCGCGAGAGCGGCCGTGTGGTTGCTTCAGCTACGCCGAGGCAGCCACTTGGCCGCTTTCGCGGATGATGCCGCTCGCGAGCGCGCGAGCGAACGGCGCGGGGTTACGCGAACGCGGCCGGCAGCGTGCTGCGGTGACGCGACTGCAGTTCGGTCAGCGGCACCGTGAAGTAGTCCTGGATCTCCAGAACCGGGGCGGTCGCATCCGTCACGCCGATGCGCAGCACCGGGTAGTCGCGGCCTTCGCAGAGGCCCAAGAACTTGACGTCGTCCTCGCGCGGCACCGAGACCAGCACGCGGCCGGTCGACTCCGAGAACAGGGCCACGGATGCGTCGACGCCGTCGCGCTCGAGGATGTCGCCGAGCCAGACCCGGGCGCCCACACCGAACCGGAGCACGGCCTCGGCGAGGGCCTGCGCGAGCCCGCCCGTGGAGAGGTCGTGCGCGCTGTCGATGAGCGCCTCGATCGACGCGGCGTGCAGCAGGCCGGCCAGGTCGGCTTCACGGCCGAGGTCGACCACGGGCGGCACGCCGCCGAGGTGGTCGTGCACCACGGCGCTCCACGCGGAGCCGTCGAGCTCTTCGCGGGTGATGCCGAGCAGGTAGATGTTGTGTCCGTCGTCCTGCCACCCACTGGGCACGCGGCGGGCCACGTCGTCGATCACGCCGAGCACGGCCACGACCGGGGTCGGGTGGATCGGCTGGTCGCCGGTCTGGTTGTAGAACGACACGTTGCCGCCCGTGACCGGGATCTCCAGCTCGAGGCAGCCATCCGCGAGGCCCTCAACGGCCTGGGAGAACTGCCACATGACCTCGGGGTTCTCCGGGGAGCCGAAGTTGAGGCAGTCGCTGATGCCCACCGGCACGGCGCCGGTGACGGCCACGTTGCGGTACGCCTCGGCCAGGGCCAGCTGGGCGCCGCGGTACGGGTCGAGCTGGCAGTAGCGGCCGTTCGCGTCGGTGGCGATGACGAAGCCGAGGCCGGACTCCTCGTCGATGCGGATCATGCCGGCGTCGTCGGGGAAGGAGAGGGCGGTGTTGCCCATCACGTAGCGGTCGTACTGGTCGGTGATCCAACTCGGGTCGGCCAGGTTGGGCGAGCCGAGCAGCGCGAGGAACTGCTCCTGCAGCGTCGCGGCATCCGTCGCCCGGGGCAGGGCGGAGGCGGTGTCGGCCTGCAGCGCGTCGATCCAGGTGGGGTAGGCCACCGGGCGGTCGTAGACCGGGCCGTCGACGGCGACGGTGCGCGGGTCGACGTTGACGATCTCTTCACCGTGGAAGTCGATGATCAGGCGTCCGGAGTCGGTGACCTCGCCGAGCACGCTGGTCTCCACGTCCCACTTCTCCACCACGGCGAGGAAGCCGGCGAGCTTCTCCGGCGTGACGACGGCCATCATGCGTTCCTGGCTCTCGCTCATCAGGATCTCTTCGGCGGTGAGCGACGGGTCGCGCAGCAGCACCTTCTCCAGCTGGATGTACATGCCGCCGTCGCCGTTGGAGGCCAGCTCGCTGGTGGCGCAGGAGATACCCGCGGCGCCCAGGTCCTGGATGCCCTCGACGAGCTTCTCGCGGTACAGCTCGAGGCAGCACTCGATGAGCACCTTCTCGGCGAACGGGTCGCCCACCTGCACGGCGGGGCGTTTGGTCGGGCCGCCCTCGCTGAAGGTGTCGGAGGCCAGAATGGATGCGCCGCCGATGCCGTCGCCGCCGGTGCGGGCGCCGAAGAGCACTACCTTGTTGCCGGCACCGGAGGCGTTGGCCAGGTGCAGGTCCTCGTGGCGCAGCACGCCGACGGACAGCGCGTTGACCAGCGGGTTGCCCTGGTAGACGGAGTCGAACCAGGTCTCGCCGCCGATGTTGGGCAGGCCCAGGCAGTTGCCGTAGAAGCTGATGCCGGAGACCACGCCGTGCACGACCCGGGCGGTGTCGGGGTCGTTGATGTCGCCGAAGCGGAGGGCGTCCATCACGGCGACGGGGCGGGCGCCCATCGAGATGATGTCGCGCACGATGCCGCCCACGCCGGTCGCGGCACCCTGGAACGGTTCGATGTAGGAGGGGTGGTTGTGCGACTCGATCTTGAAGGTGACGGCCCAGCCCTCGCCCACGTCGAGCACGCCGGCGTTCTCGCCCATGCCCACCATCAGGTTCTTCTTCATGGCGGGGGAGACCTTGTCGCCGAACTGGCGCAGGTACTTCTTCGAGCTCTTGTAGGAGCAGTGCTCGCTCCACATGACGGAGTACATCGCGAGTTCACCGCTCGTGGGCCGGCGGCCCAGGATGGTGCGGATCTCGGCGTACTCGCCATCCGTCAGCCCGAGGGCGCCGTACGGCTGCTCCTTCTCGGGAGTGGCGATGGCATTGGTCACGGTGTCAGCGACGCCGCGGGAGGATGTGTTGGAAACAGCGGTCACGAGTGGCGTTCTCCCAGAGATAGCGGATGCTTGACCGGGCAAGTCTACCCGGCGGCCCCGCACTCCGGCGGCGATCCCGCTGCCGCCACTGGGCCCCCGAAGAACCTGACTGGCCCACTTTCGCTAGTTGAACCAGCTGCCGCACTAGCAAAAGTGGGCCAGTCTCGGCGTGCTCCTCGGGGCGAACGATATGGCTGGCCCATTTTCGCTAGCGGACGGGGGTCCCGCACTAGCAGAAACGGGCCAGTCACGAGACGGGGCGGAGCGCTCAGGCGCCGCCGCCGGGCGGGCCCATCACGAGCAGGGTCGTGAAGACGGCGACCAGGCCCACCACCAGCACGGATGCGAGCAGCACCGGCCGCGCGAGCCCGAACCGCAGCAGCCGGCTCACCAGCGTGTGATCGCGGGGGTCGTCCGTGGCCACACGGCGCCAGCCGCCGTCGAGCAGGTCGCGGCGCTCGAGCCAGCGGTCGAACGGGATCGTGGCATAGGGCACCACGGCGGTGGCCACGGCAACGAGCATCAGCCGGGGCCGCCAGTGCTGGTTCACGCCCACGAGCACCGCGGTGATCCCATAGGCCAGGAACACCAGCCCGTGCACGAAGCCGCCCACCCGCACGGCGCCGTGACCGAACTCGCCGGGCGCGAACACGTACTTGAGCAGCATCCCCACGATCAGGATGGTCCAGGTGACGGACTCGGCGATGGCGAGGGTGCGGTAGAGCAAACGGGGTGGCACGGGGAACAACTCCTGGACGTGGTCGGCGGGCAGGTCAGCTTCCAGCCTGTCAGGCCCTCCTGGGCGGAGCATCCGTCGAAGGATGGAACCCGGCGCGCGCTACCGGTGCGGAGCCGGCTGCAGGGCGTCGGGTGCGTCCGGCACCCCCGGGGTGAGCCGGGCCATGATCTCCCGCAGTTCCTCGATCATCACCACCTGGTGCCGGTTGATCTCCAGCAGCGCCTCGAGGTCGGCCTTCGACGACGTGTCGGTGTCGAAGTCGTGCTGGGCGAGGGCGGCGGCGATCGCATCCTGGCGTTTCGCGGCGATGAGCAGGATCGCGCCCTGCAACCCGGCCAGCATGCTGAGGAACAGGTTGAGCAGGATGAAGGGGTACGGGTCCCACCCGGTTGTGACCGAGTTGGCGATCGCCCAGAGCACCATGACGAGCACGAATCCGCCGACAAAACGCCAGCTGCCCATGAAGTTGCGCATGCCGTCGGCGGCCCGCTCGCCGGTGCTGAGCGAGTCGGTGTGGGTCTGGTGCCACGTGCGCGGTGTGGGGCGCTCGGCGGGCCGGGATGTTGTCATGCTGCAGTGTACGTTCGCGGGCTGAGGCTGGGCCGAGCAGCCCCGAACGCCGACGTGCCCCTTGACGGACGAATTGCCCCGGCATACCGGGGCAACTCGTCCGAAACCGGGCAACTCGGCCCGGGGAAAACCTACGCGTTGACCAGCGAACGCTCGATCACCGAGGTGAAGAACGCAAGCCCGTCGATGCCGCTGCGCATGGCGGCAGCGGTGTCGGGGCCGAAGCCGGGCTCAACGGCGTGCTCGGGGTGCGGCATCAGGCCCACGACGTTGCCACGCTCGTTGGTGACGCCGGCGATGTCGTTGAGCGAGCCGTTCGGGTTCACGTCGAGGTAGCGGGCGATGACGCGGCCTTCACCCTCGAGGCGGGCCAGGGTCTCGGTCGAGGCGATGAAGCCGCCCTCGCCGTTCTTCAGCGGGATGGTGATCTCCTGGTTGGCGGTGAAACCGTTCGTCCAGTCGGTCGAGCTGTTCTCGATGCGCAGGCGCTGGTCGCGGCAGATGAACGCACCGGCCTCGTTGCGGATGAGCCCGCCCTCGAGCAGGTGCGCCTCGGTGAGCATCTGGAAGCCGTTGCAGATGCCGAGCACGGGCATCCCCTTGTTGGCGGCGTCGATGACCTCGGCCATGATCGGCGAGAGGCTGGCGATGGCGCCGCAGCGCAGGTAGTCGCCGTAGCTGAACCCGCCGGGCAGCACGATCGCGTCGACGCCGTGCAGGTCGTGCTCGCCGTGCCAGAGGGCCACCGGGGTGGCGCCGGCCAGGCGGATGGCGCGCTGGGCGTCGCGGTCGTCGAGCGAGCCCGGGAAGGTGACGACGCCGATGCGCATCAGCGGGTTTCCCCGGCGGCCTCGAGCACGAAGATGCCAGTGACATCTTCGATCACGGAGTTGGAGAGAACGGTGTCGGCGAGTTCCTGCACCTCGGCGAGCAGCGCGGCGTCCGCGGGGCCCTCGACGGTGAGTTCGAACCGCTTGCCGACGCGCACGCCGGTGATCTCGGTCTTACCGAGGCGGCGGAGGGCGCCGGCGACGGCCTTGCCCTGGGGATCGAGCAGTTCTGCCTTGGGCATAACTTCTACGACGATGGTTGGCATGGCTCACTCCGTAAGACGTCGGGGGCGGATGCTGACGATTCTACAGGCCCGCAGCCGGGGCGAGTCCGGCCTGGCCGAGCAGGATGCCGCGCAGCACGTCGCGTACGGCCGCGACACCCTCGTAGGTCTCCACGAAGCTCGTGCTCAGCGGTGACAGCCCGATCCGCAGGCCCTCCGGCGCGCGGAAGTCGGGGATCACGTCGTGCTCCCAGAGGATCCGGGTGACCTGCCGCATGGCCGGGTGGTTCACGGTGAGGTGGCCGCCGCGGTGGGTGTGCTCGCGCGGGGAGGCCACGGTGACGCCGAGCGGAACCAGCCAAGCATCCACCAGCTCGAGCGCGAACTCGGTGAGCGCCACCGACTTGGCACGCACCTGGTCGATGCCCACTTCGTCGATCATGGCGATGGTGTCCTGCATGGCGAGCATGCCCACGATCGCTGGGGTTCCGCTCAAAAACCTGCGGATGCCCGCGGCCGGCACGTACTCCGGCCCCATCGCGAACACGTCCGCGGCGCCCATCCAGCCCTGGATCGGCTGGGAGAGGTCGGGCTGCAGCTCCGCGCGCACGTAGCCGAACGCGGGGGCGCCCGGGCCGCCGTTGAGGTACTTGTAACTGCAGCCGACGGCGAGGTCGACGCCGTCGAGGTCGAGGTTCACCGGAACCGATCCGGCCGAGTGGCAGAGGTCCCAGAGCGCCAGCGCGCCGGCCTCGTGCACCGCGGCGGTGATCGCGGGCACGTCGGCGAGGAAGCCGGAACGGTAGGCCACGTGGCTGAGCACCACGAGCGCGGTCTGCGGGCCCACGACGGCGCGCACCTGGTCGACGGTGACGCCGCCGGTGGTGCTCGATTCGATCCAGCGCAGGGTGAGGCCGCGTTCGGCGGCGATGCCGGCGAGCACGTAGCGGTCGGTGGGGAAGTTGTCGGTGTCGAGCACGATCTCACTGCGAGCCGGCAGGGAGTCCACGGCGGCGCGGGCGAGCTTGTAGAGGGTGACGGTGGTGGAATCGCCGATGTACACCTGCCCGGGAGCGGCGCCGAGCGCGGCCCGGCCGAGGGCGTCGCCGATGGTCAGCGGCAGCTGCATCCACTCGTCGTCCCAGCCGCGGATCAGCCGGGTGCCCCAGGCGGTGCCGAGGAATCCGGTGATGCGCTCCACGCTGGCGATGGTGGGTCGGCCGAGGGAATTGCCGTCGAGGTAGACGATCGACGGCGCCTCAGGGCCGGCCTCCGCTGAGGTCTCGTCGAGGCCGACGAACCGGCGCCGGTAGTGGCCGAGGCCGTCGATGCGGTCCATCCGCCGCGCGAAGGCGAGGTGGGCGTCGAGGCCGTCGGCAACGCTGCTGTCGTGCTGGGTCATGATCTGAGGTCCTCGGGGTCGGGCCGGGTGAGTGAGTGGGCGGGCAGTACGTGCGCGGGCAGTGCTGTGGCGGGCAATATTTGGGCGGAGAGCAGCCAGTCGGTGAAGCCGGCCAGGTCGTGCGGGTCGGTGGGCCTGTCACCGGATATAACGGTAACCCCGTGCGGCCCGGTGGGGCGGATGCCCGTCGCGGGCGTCGCGGGCGCCGGCCCGGCCGGATAGCCGGGCACGTCGGCCGTGAGCGCGGCGAGCACGTCGTCGGGGGAGAGCCCGCAGGCTAGCAGGGCCTCGATCTCGCGCCGGTTGAGCCCCACCGGCAGCGGACCGTTGCCCAGGTCGGTGCCGTAGAGCACGCGGCCGCCCACGGCGTGGAACCGCGCCAGGTTGTCGCTCGCGACGTGGAAGGCCGCGGTGGAGCGCCCCCAGCCGTGGATGTCCAGGGTGCTGATCCAGGTCAGTCGGCCGGCCATGGCGCCCAACAACTCGGCCGGCAGGGCCTCGCTGAACGGGGTGTGCGCGAGCAGGTCCACCCCAGCGGTGAACGCGGCCGCGGCCTGGCCGGCGCCCTCGGTGTGGGCGGCGACGGGCAGCATCCGCTCGTGCGCCGCCGCCACGATGGCGGCGAGGGTGTCGGCGGCGAGCACGGGACCGGCCGCGGAGTTGAGCGTCACCTTGATCACGGATGCGCCGGCCGCGGCCTGCCGGTCCACGGCGTCGGCCGCCTCCGCCGGCGACCCGACCGCACAGGCGCTGCCGTCCGGCGCCCAGGCCTGCCGGCTGGGGTACCCGCCTGGTGCGCCGAGGAACTGGCCGGCAAAGTGCGCCTCCGGGAAGCTCGCCGAGGAACCGGCCGCAGAAACGGAGGCTCCGGTCGGCGTCCAACCGCCGAGGTCCAGCACCCGGCCGATGCCGCCGGCCGCGAGGGCGGCCGGGTCGATCAGCGCGAGGTGCACATGCGCGTCGAGGAACGCGGGCAGCACCGTCATCGGCCCACCTCGGTGCGCACGGCGAACAGTTCGGGGAAGAAGGTGAGGTCGAGCGCCTTCTGCAGGAATCCGGCACCGCTGGACCCGCCGGTGCCCGGCTTCATGCCGATGATGCGCTGCACGGTCTTGAGGTGCCGGAACCGCCAGAGCTGGAAGTTGTCCTCGAGGTCGACGAGTTCCTCGCAGGCCTCGTAGACGTTCCAGTTCTCGGTCTCGTTCTCGTATATGCCACGGAAGGTATGCACGAGCTCGGGGTGCAGCACCCAGGCCTCGGTCACGTCCCGCTCGAGCACCTCAGCCGGGATGGCGAAGCCCTGCCGGTGCAGGTAGCGCAGGAACTCGTCGTAGATGCTCGGCGCCTGGTAGACCTCGGTGAGCAGGGCGAGCGCCGCGGGGTCGTCGGCGAAGACCTGGAGCATGCGCGGATGCTTGTTTCCGAGCACGAACTCCACGGCCCGGTACTGGTAGGACTGGAACCCGGAGGAGCTACCGAGGAAATCCCGGAACTGGGCGTATTCGGTGGGGGTGAGGGTGGCGAGCACCGACCACTGCTCGGTGAGGGTGCGCTGGATGTGCTTGACCCTGGCGATGCCCTTGAGGGCAGGCGGCAGGCGATCCGCCCGCAGGTGCTCCGCGGCGGAGCGCAGCTCGTGCAGCACGAGCTTGAGCCAGAGCTCCGTGGTCTGGTGCTGGATGATGAAGAGCAATTCGTCATGGTGCTCCGGGGCGCTCACGGGGTTCTGCGCCGAGAGCAGGGTGCTCAGGTCCAGGTAGCCGCCGTAGCTCATCCGCTCCCGAAAGTCGGTGACGATCGATGCTTCGAGATCGCGGGTGTTGTTCTCCATCGGCGGGATTCCTTTCCGGCGGGGCGCTCGTCGCGCCTCGAACCGTTCCTGAATTGTGCGGGCTGGCGGGGCGGGCGCGCAACACCGCCCGCCCGCGGCGGCCCGACACGCCAGGGCCTCCGACAGTCTCGCCCGGCCTGAGCAGCCGAGGAGGCCTCCCTCCGCGGGCTCGGAGAAAGGGGATCTAGAATCAACCCCATGACTACCTCTGCACGGCCTCCGCAGGACGCGTCCCAACCGCGCCGCCGAGATGCTCGGCAGAATCGCGAACGACTCATCGACGAGGCCCGCAGCCTGATCGCCGAGCACGGTGTCGACGCGTCCCTCGAGGAGATCGCCCGCCGTGCCGACGTGGGGGTGGCCACCCTCTACCGCAACTTCCCCACCCGCGACGACCTGGTGCGCGCCCTGTACGACATCGCCCTGGCCGAGCTGTTCGCCGTGCGCGGCGAGATCGAAGCGGCGCCGACCGCCTGGGCTGGTGTGGTGCTCTACACCGAACGCCTCGCCGAATGGCTGGTCGCCGATCCGTCGCTGCCGCCCATTCTCAAACGGATGGCGACCATCGATCCCACGGCACGCCCGTCGGTGGAGTTCGAGAGCTTCATCGCATCCCTCGTGCTGCAGGCCAAGAAAGACGGCGATCTGCGTCCAGACGTCGACTCGATGGACCTGGCCGTGCTCGTCACCATGATCGGGTCGCTGGGCACCCTCGGCGGCGGGTACACCGGCCAGTGGCGCCGGCAGCTCTCCCTTGTACTCGACGGGCTGCGGATGCCGGAGAAGACCCGGCCCAAACTGCCGGGGCGTCCCCTCAGTGTCAAGGAGTTCCAGGCCACGGTGCACGGCCTCACCCGGCGTGCCAAGCGCGCCGCACGCGGCTCCCGTTCCGCCGGCTGACCGGCCGGCAGCCTCGCGCTTACGCCGTGCGTACCCGGATCTGGTTCGCCCAGGGGTCGTCGAAGCCCAGCGTCTGGCCGTCGTGGCGCGTCTGCACGCCGCAGTGGGCCATCCGCTCGCCGAGCTGGCCGAGGTCGTCGGCGCCGGGCAGCACGATCTCCACCTGGCCGAGACCCAGGGCCAGGCGACGCCGGCCAGAGCCTGCGCTGTTCCAGGTGTTCATGGCCATGTGGTGGTGGTAGCCGCCGGCCGACACGAACAGGGCCGAGTCGCCCAATTCGGCGGTGGATTCGAAGCCGAGCCGGTTCACGTAGAACTCCCGCGCGGTGGCGACGTCGCCCACTGACAGGTGCACATGGCCGACCACGGCGTTGCCCGCCGACGGGTTGCTCAGGCCCTGGTCGGTGAGGTGCTCGGTGATGAAGGCGTTGGGGTCCACGTACAGGGTGGCCATCTCGATCTGGCCGTGCTTCCAGCTCCACTGGGAGCGGTCGCGGTCCCAGTACAGCTCGATGCCGTTGCCCTCGGGGTCGGTGAAGTAGAACGCCTGGCTCACCAGGTGGTCAGCGCTGCCGGTGAAGGTGCCCGGGTGCTTGGTGGCCACCGAGTACACCGCCGCGGCGAGCTGTGCCTGGGTGTCGAAGAGGATCGCGGTGTGGAACAGCCCGGCGGCGCGCGGTTCGGCGGCGGCCAGTTCGGGGGCGTGCTGCAGGATCACGATCGGCGTGGTGCCCCGGCCGAGCACGGCCACCGGACCGTCGTGGCTGAGCAGCGTCAGGGTCACCGCGTCGCGGTAGTAGGCGATCATGCCGTCGAGGTCGCCCACGCGCAGAGTCACCGCGCCCATTCCGGTGTCGGCGGCGAGCAGTTCAGAAGTTGATCGAGTCACGCCTGGGTCAACGGATGCGCCGAGGCGGCTATTCCCGCGGCCCACACCCCGATCAGGTCGATCGCCCGCCCGAAGCCGGGGTCATGCGGCCGGTTGAGGAACGCGTGAACGGTGCCGGGCAGCACGTGGTACTCCACCGGAACGGCGGCAGCCGTCAGTTCGCGGGCGAACTGCTCGCCGGAGGCGCGCATGGAGTCACTCTCGGCATCCAGCAGGAGCGCCGGCGGAAACGCGTGCAGCGGATGCCCGCCCGGGAACGCGAACGGTTCGGCCAGAGCGGCCGCGGTGCCGGCATAGTTGCGGTTCGTCAGGTTCAGCAGCGTGGGGAGATGGGTGTACTTGCGTCGGCCGCGCAGGCGCCCGAGCACCTCGAGGGAGCGCGGCGGCAGGCTGGCGTGGAAGAAACCGTACGCGAGGAACACCCCGCAGATCGGCGGAGCTCCGTCGGCGGCCAGCCGCAGCACAGCCCCGGCCGCCAGGCAGGCGCCCGCGCTGGCACCGCCGAGGATCACCCCGTCCGGGTACTCCAGCTGAACGGCTCGCAGCACCGCCACCACGTCGTCGACCGGCACCGGGTAGCGGATCCCGCGTCGCCCCAGTCCGGGCCCGACGGTGGCCAGCCGGTAGTCCACCGTGACGACCGGGAAGCCGGCCGCGGCCAGGGCGCGGGCCACCTCGTGGGTTTCGGGCAGGTCGAGGTCGCCCTTGAAGAACCCACCGCCGTGCACCCAGACGATCGGCGGCCGCGCGGTGGTCCCGGTCGGCGCATACCGGCGCACGGGTACGGGGCCGTGCGGTCCGTCGACGGTGGCGTCGATCGGGCCTGAGGCGGTCTCTCGGGTCATCCCGCCAGACTAGGGGTCGTTCGCCGAGATGCCCTCTCACGGACGAGTTGCCCCGGTGTAGCGGGGCAACTCGTCCGCAGCGGGGCAACTCGGCGAACGCCGACTCGGCTAGGCGGCGGTGAGCCGGCCGAGCAGCTCGCGGTAGCGGGCCGCGGTCTGCTCCACGATCTCGGCCGGTAGTTCCGGCGGGGTGCCGGTCTGGTCCCAGTGAGCGGAGAGCCAGTCGCGCACGATCTGCTTGTCGAAGCTCGCCATGCGCTCGGCCGGGGTGCTGCCGGCCAGCCAGCGGGCGGCATCCCAGTAGCGGCTGGAGTCGCTCGTGAGCACCTCGTCGCCGAGGGTGAGCAGACCCGTGGCGCGGTCGGCGCCGAACTCGAACTTGGTGTCGGCCAGGATCACGCCGTGCGTCTCGGCGATGACCGATGCGCGCCGGAAGATCTCGAGCGAGGCGTCGCGGAGCGCCGCGGCGACATCCGGGCCCACCAGCTCCACGGTGCGCTCGAACGAGATGTTCTCGTCGTGCTCGCCCATCGGCGCTTTCCACGCCGGCGTGTAGATCGGTTCGGGCAGCCTGTCGCCGTTCTGCAGGCCGTCGGGCAGCGGGATGCCGCAGACGGTCTGGCTGGCGACGTATTCGAGCCAGCCGGAGCCGGTGAGGTAGCCGCGCACGACGCACTCGATCGGGTACATGTCCAGGGTCTTGCAGAGCATCGCCCGGCCGGCGACGGCAGCGGGGATCACGCTGGCCGCGTCGACACCGTGGTCCGGCACGAGGTGATTGGGGATGTCGGTGAGCTGGTCGAACCACCACAGGCTCAGGGTGGTGAGCAGTTCGCCCTTGCCGGGGATGCCCGGTTCGAGCACGTGGTCGAACGCGCTCACCCGGTCGCTGGCCACCACGAGCACGCGCTCGGCATCGGCCAGGCTGGTGGCGCCGACCGGAACGTAGAGGTCGCGCACCTTGCCGGAGTACTCGTGCCGCCAGCCGTCCAGCTGCAGCGTCGTCGGGTTGAACGAGGGAGCGAGGTTCTTGTCGTCGAAAGTCACCCGCTCATTCTCCCATTCCCGCGAGCCGTGAGCTAAGCCCCGAAAAATCGCCCCGGAAGGGGCTCTTCTCACGGTTCGCGCGCTCGTTCGCGCGCTAGCTCGCGACCTTGGCGGCGATGTCGCCTCGGTGCTGGGAGCCCTCCAGGCCGATCAGGGCCACGGCCTCATAGGCACGCGTGCGGGCCTCGGTGAAGTCGGCGCCCACGGCCACGACGCTGAGAACCCGTCCGCCGGTGGCCACGAGCGCGGAGCCCTCGAGGGCGGTCGCGGCGTGCGCGATGGTCACTCCGGTCACCTGGGCGGCCTCGGCCAGCCCGGTGATCGGGCGGCCCGTCACCGGCGTCTCCGGGTAGTTCTCGCTGGCGATCACCACGGTCACCGCGGCGTCGGTCGAGAACTCCGGGCGGGCCAGCCCGGCCAGTTCGCCGGTGGAGGCTGCCAGCAGCAGGCCGGACAGCGGGGTCACGAGCCGCGGCAGCACCACCTGGGTCTCGGGGTCGCCGAAGCGCGCGTTGAATTCGATCACGCGGATGCCGGCATCCGTGAGAATCAGCCCGCAGTAGAGCAGCCCGATGAACGGGGTGTCCTCGTCGGCGAGCTGCCGCACGGTGGGCAGGGCGATGGTCTCGATGACCTCGTCCACGAACGCGGTCTCGCTGCCGAAGCCGGCGTCGAGCCAGGGCAGCGGCGAGTAGGCGCCCATGCCGCCGGTGTTGGGGCCCTCGTCGTTGTCGGCGAGGCGCTTGTAGTCCTGGGCGGGGGAGAGCGGCAGCACGTTGTGGCCGTCACTGAGCAGGAAGAGGGAAACCTCCTGGCCGTCGAGGAACTCCTCGATGAGCACGGCGCCGTGCTGCAGCCAGCGCACGGCGTGCGCGAGGGCGTCGTCGCGGTCGGTGGTCACGAGCACGCCCTTGCCGGCGGCCAGACCGTCGGCCTTGACCACGTAGGGGGCGCCGTACTCGTCGAGCGCGCCCTGCGCCTCGGCGAGGTTGCCGGCCCGCACGGCCCGGCCGGTGGGCACACCGGCGTCGTCCATGATGCGCTTGGCGAAGGTCTTGCTGCCCTCGAGGGCGGCGGCGGCCTGGCCCGGGCCGAACACCGGGATGCCGCGGGAGCGCAGGGCGTCGGCGACGCCGGCCACCAGCGGGGCCTCTGGGCCCACCACGACGAGGTCGATGTTGTGCTCCTGGGCGAAGTTCGTCACGACGTCGGAGTCGGTGGGATCCAGGTCCACGACGGGCACATCCGCGGCGATGCCGGCGTTGCCGGGGGCGGCGATCACATAGGGCCGCGGCTCCTCTCGCAGGAGGGCAGTGACGATGGCGTGCTCGCGGGCGCCGGAACCGAGGACCAGTATTCTCACCGGAACAGGCTACCCGCCGAACGCGGTCACGCGCATCCACCACCGACACCGCACGTCACGCCCACGCCCGCGAGAGGGCAGCCAGAGCGACGCGCGCGCTCGCGGGAGGGCAGACTGGAGGCATGGCACGAGCGAGAATCGACGACGGATTGGGCCGCACCGCGGTGAGGGCCTACCAGGCCGACGAGGCGGGTGCGAGCCGCGACACCCAGGCGCTCGCCGTGCGGTACACCCTGCAGCTGCTGGCCGAGCAGGCCGAGGGCAACACCGTCGAGGTGCGCGTGCCGCCGTTCGGCGCCACCCAGTGCATCGCCGGACCCCGGCACACCCGCGGCACCCCGCCCAACGTGGTCGAGACGGATGTCGCGACCTGGCTGGGCCTGGCCACCGGCGCCCTCGCCTGGGCCGACGGCATCAACTCCGGGCGCATCCACGCCTCCGGTCAGCGCGCCGACCTCAGCGCAGAGCTTCCCCTCTTCCCCTAGTCGCACCCGCCGCAACTGTGCCCCGTGCGGACAAATGGTCCCGGCGCACCGGGTGCAGTTGTCCGAAGTGGCAACAGTTGCGACGCGGCAGCGGCCGCGGCTGCTCAGGCCAGGACGGCGGCGACGTCGGCCAACGACGGCATCGAGCTCGTGGCACCGGCCCGCGTCACCGAGATCGACGACGCCACGGTGGCCCACCGCACGGCGTCGATCATCCGTTCGTCGGTGATCCCAGCCGCAATCCCGGCGGCAGACGCCGTACCCGGTAGGTCTCCGGCAGCCAGCCGGGCCACCAGGGCGCCCACGAAGGTGTCGCCGGCCGCGGTGGTGTCCACCGCGGTCACCGGCCGGGCGGGCGCCAGGCCCAACACCGTGCCGTCATAGGCGACGATGCAACCCTCGGCGCCGAGCGTCACGATCGCCCAGGTGCGGCCGGAGCTGAGCACCTCGGCGGCGCGCGCCGGATCGCTCTCGCCGGTGAGCTCGGCGGCCTCGATCTGGTTGGGCACGACGAGGTCGACCGAGGCCAGGAAGCCATCGGGCAACGGCACCACCGGGGCGGGGGTGAGTACCGTGAAGACACCGCTCGCCCGGGCGATGGTGATGCCCGCGGCGAGGGCCGGCACCGGCAGCTCGCACTGCATCACCAGGAAGGACGCCTGGCGGATGGTCGCTTCCTGCGCCGAGGTGAGCTGGGTCACTGTCGCGTTCGCACCGGACACCACGACGATCGAGTTCTCGCCGGAGTCCACGACGGAGATGTGCGCGGTGCCGGTCGGCGCCGCCACCTCGGCCAGGCCGGCCGCGCCGATCCCTTCGCCGGCCACGAGGTGCCGCAGCTCGCGGCCGTACGTGTCGTCGCCGATCGCTCCGATGAACTCCACGGAGCCGCCCTGCCGGGCCGCAGCCACCGCCTGGTTGAGCCCCTTGCCGCCAGGCACGGTGCTGAAGTCGGTGCCGAACATCGTTTCGCCCGGCTTCGGCAGCCGGGGCTGCCGCACCACGAGGTCCATATTGGCGCTGCCGAGCACGGCGATCCGGTTGCTGCTGCTGAAATCGTTCACCGGCCCAGTCTGGCGGATGCCGCGGCTGCGCACCCGAAAATGTGACCGCCGGCCAGCACTACGGACGCCGATTCGCGGGCACCGCGCCGCTCCGCGGGTGGCGTGCCACCCGCGCACCGGCGCCTACCCCGCGTATCGCAACCCAGCGACAAGAATCCGGATGCCGCCCTCGCTCACGCGCAGGGCGGCATCCGGTTGGGCCGTGCGACAATAGAACCGTGAGCTCTGCAGAACAGCACGGTGACGCCGAGACGCGAGCGTCCGGCAGTGTCCCGCCAGCCGCGGATCCGGCCGGCCAGGTCGGTGTCGCCGCCGGAACCCCGGTGCCCGTCGAACCCACCGAGACCGTCGTCTCGGAGGAGACCTTGGTCGTGCGCCGCTCGCCCAAGTACATCAACTTCATGATCGTCGGCGGCGTCGTTGGTGCGATCCTGGCGTTGCTGCTCACCGTGCTCTTCCCCCGCAATGCCGAGTTCGACCCGGCACAGGTCTTCGGTTTCCTGCTGCTGGGCGGGGTCACGGTCGGCATCGCCCTCAGCTGTCTCGTGGCCATCGTGCTCGATCGATTCGTGGGGCGCTCGGTGAGCACCGTCGTCGTCGATAGACTTGACGCGAACATCACACGCGCCTTCGAGGCTCCGGATCCTGGATCCGACCCCCAACCTTCCAACGAGAATTCTTAGTAAAGGGGCTGCGCCTTGGCCGGTGGCGACGGACGTCTGAATCATGATCTTCTTCCTGGCGAGAAGGGTCCACAGGATGCCTGCGGAGTCTTCGGAGTCTGGGCTCCGGGCGAAGAGGTAGCCAAGCTCAGCTACTTCGGGCTGTACGCCCTGCAGCACCGCGGCCAGGAATCGGCGGGTATCGCCACGAGCGACGGCTCGAAGATCCTCATCTACAAAGACATGGGCCTGGTTTCCCAGGTCTTCAACGAGGCCTCGCTGAGCACGCTGCTCGGCCACCTCGCGGTGGGGCACACCCGCTACTCAACCACCGGGTCATCGAGCTGGCAGAACGCCCAGCCCACCCTCGGCCGTACCGCCGGCGGCACCGTGGCCCTCGGCCACAACGGCAACCTCACCAACACCGCCGAGCTGCTCGAGCTGGTGCGCGAGCGCTACCCCAAGGTCGACGGAGAACTCGCCCGCGGCAACACCACCGACACCGCCGTGATCACCGCCCTGCTCACCGGCGACCTCGACCACACCCTCGAAGCCACCGCCATGGAGGTGCTCCCGCGTCTGCGCGGCGCCTTCTGCCTGGTCTTTATGGACGAGACCACCCTCTACGCCGCCCGCGACCCGCAGGGCGTGCGCCCGCTGGTGCTCGGCCGCCTCGAGCGCGGCTGGGTCGTCGCCTCCGAGACCGCCGCCCTCGACATCGTCGGCGCCAGCTTCGTGCGCGAGGTCGAACCCGGCGAGCTCATCACCATCGACGAAGACGGCCTGCGCACCCAGCGCTTCGCCGAGGTCAAGCGCGCCGGATGCGTGTTCGAGTACGTCTACCTGGCCCGGCCCGACACCACCATCGCCGGCCGTGGCGTGCACGAGGCCCGGGTCGAAATGGGCCGTCAGCTCGCCGCCGAGTACCCCGTCGAAGCCGACCTCGTCATCCCCACCCCCGAGTCCGGCACGCCGGCGGCGATCGGCTACGCCCAGGCATCCGGCATCCCGTTCGGCCAGGGTCTGGTCAAGAACACCTATGTCGGCCGCACCTTCATCCAGCCCTCAGAGACCATCCGCCAGCGCGGTATCAAGCTCAAGCTCAACCCGCTCAAAGAGGTCATCAAGGGCAAGCGGCTGATCGTCGTCGACGACTCCATCGTGCGCGGCAACACCCAGCGCGCCCTGGTCAGTATGCTGCGCGAGGCCGGCGCGGCCGAGGTGCACGTGCGCATCTCCAGCCCGCCGATCACCTGGCCGTGTTTCTACGGCATCGACTTCGCCTCCCGCGCCGAACTGATCGCCACCGGCCTCGGCGTCGACGAGGTACGCCAGGCCATCGGCGCCGACTCGCTCGGCTACCTCTCGGAGGACGGCATGATCGCGTCTACCGAGCAGCCGCGCGAGAGCCTGTGCACAGCCTGCTTCACCGGCGTGTACCCGATCAAATTGCCCGAGTCCCAGCACCTGGGTAAGAATCTCCTCGAGCGCGACGTCTCCTCGAACGGCTGCGACCCCGGTCCAGACGCCGAGTTCGAGAGTGTGCTCACCCCTGACTCGGAGCGGGCCACCGTGCTCGTCGAACACAGTCAGGTCCCGTTCGGCGATCCCGGAAGACCAGAATGAGCAACGCAACGTACGCCGCAGCCGGAGTCGACACCCACGCGGGTGACCTCGCGGTGTCCCTGATGAAGTCGGCCGTCTCGGCCACCCACGGTCCGGAGGTGCTCGGCGGCTTCGGCGGCTTCGCCGGGCTGTACGACGTGTCGTTCCTCACGAACTACAAGCGCCCACTGCTGGCCACCTCCACGGATGGCGTGGGCACCAAGGTCGCTATCGCGCAGGCCATCGACAAGCACGACACCATCGGCCAAGACCTGGTGGGCATGGTCGTCGACGACATCATCGTCGTCGGTGCGCGCCCGCTGTTCATGACCGATTACATCGCCTGCGGCAAGGTCGTTCCCGAGCGCATCGCGTCGATCGTCGAGGGCATCGCCAAGGCCTGTGCGGCCACCGGCACCGCCCTCGTCGGCGGCGAGACCGCCGAACACCCCGGCCTGCTCGGCCCGGATGACTATGACGTGGCGGGTGCGGCGACCGGTGTGGTCGAGGCCGACCAGGTCCTCGGCGCCGAACGGGTGGTGTCAGGCGACGTCGTCATTGCGATGGCCTCCTCCGGCCTGCACTCCAATGGCTTCTCGCTTGTGCGGCACATCCTCGCCCAGAAGGGCATCGGTTACACCGACACTTCCGCCGAGCTCGGCGGCGTCGTCGGCGAGGCGCTCCTCGAACCGACCCGGCTGTACACCGGTCCGCTGCTCAGCGTTCTCGCCGACCCCGAACTGGCCGGCGTCGTGCACTCGCTCAGCCACGTCACCGGGGGCGGCATCGCCGCCAACCTGGCTCGCGTGCTGCCCGTCGGCAGCTGGGTCGAGGTCGACAGGTCCACCTGGTCGCCGGCCCCTGTCTTCCGGGTGCTCGGTGACATGGCGGGCACCACGCTGGAGAGCGCTGAGGGTACCTGGAACCTCGGCGTGGGCATGTTCGCCGTCGTCGCGGCGAACGCCGCGTCATCCGTCATCGCCCGCCTGAAGTCTGAAGGCATCCCCTCCTGGGTCGCCGGCCGAGTTTCGATGGCCACGCACGACCTCACCGGATTCGAGCAGGGCGCCAAGGGTGTCAATGGCGGCGCCGTGCGCCTGGTCGGCGCCTACGCGTCCTGACCCTCCCGTTGACGCCCTCCCGATGACTGGCCCACTTTCGCTAGTGCGCACCCCCGTGCGACTAGCGAATTCGGGCCACTCATCGTCGGAGCGCAGCACCGGATGCCGCCCACCCTTGTGACTGGCCCAGTTTCGCTAGTCAGCGGGCCGCTGCACTAGCAAAAGTGGGCCACTCTGGCTCGGCGGGGAGTGCGCATGCTCACGCTGAGAGTTGCCCGAGAAGCCGCGGACGGGCGCGCCACGAAGAGAGCCGCGCACGCGAACGTGCACGGCTCAGGAAAGAAGTCAGGCTACGCGCGCTTCTTCTCGTCTTCGGTGGCGTAGTGATCGATGTACTCGTCGGGCTCGTCAGACGTGGCCTTGTTCGCTTCGTACTCCGGCCACTTGGCCAGGTCCTCGTCGAGTTGCGGGTCGGTCGCCGGATGCCCGGTGAGCTCGCGTTCGAGCGCGTTGTAGTTGGTGTCCGGGCTGAAATACTTCAGCTCACGGGCGACCTTGGTGTGCTTTGCTTTTTGACGGCCGCGCCCCATGCGTGACCCCCTAACGATGCCAGGCCGGATGAGTCATGAGTCACCCGGGAGTTGCCGAACGGAATAGTGAAATCTAGCCGCTAGTTTAGCATGGTGGGCCTGTCGCCCCGATGACGCGGTTCGCAGCTGCAACCCGAGGGATGAGGAGTCATGGTGAACACCACGGCCGTTCCGGTGGTGATCATCGGTTCCGGGCAGGCCGGACTGTCGGTGGCCTACTATCTGCGCCGGTTCGGGCTCTCTGCCGGCCGCGACTTTGTGATCTTCGATCGGGGCGCAGAGGCCGGTGGGGCCTGGCAGTACCGCTGGGAGGCGCTGCGCCTCGGCGCCGCGCACCGGGTCAACGACCTTCCGGGTCTCGGTGAGCTCGGCCTGAGCTTCGAGACCGCCGACCGCTCCCGCTCCGCCCGGGATGTCGTCACCGAGTACTACCGCCGCTTCGAGGAGCACTTCGAACTCAACGTGGAGCGGCCGGTGACCGTGCAGTCGGTGTTCAACCGGCGGGCCGACCTGGTCGTGCGCACCAGCTCGCCCACCCTCGGTGAACGGGAGACCGTGGCACGATTGCTCGTCAACGCGACAGGCACCTGGGGCGCCCCGTTCCTGCCGCACTATCCCGGTGCCGCGCTCTTCACCGGCCGCCAGGTGCATACCAGCGGGTACCGGGATGCGGCGGAGTTCGCCGGTCAACGGGTCGTGGTGGTCGGCGGCGGAACCTCCGCCATCGGCTTTATGCTCGAGCTGGAGGGCGTCGCCGCGAGCCTGACCTGGGCGTCGCGCCGCCCGATCGAGTGGGTGCACACCGAACACCTCGACCTGGAGGGGGCGTCGGCGGCGGTGGCCATGCAGGACGAAGCGGCCCGCAATGGTCGTGCACTGCCGAGCATCGTCAGCGGCACGGGTGTTCCGGTCAGCCGCCGCATCCAGGCCGGCATCGACCGCGGCACCCTCGTGGCGCGCCCGATGTTCGTGGCCCTGGAGCCGACCGGCGTTCGCTGGTCGGACGGATCGTTCACCGAGGCCGACGCGATTATCTGGGCCACCGGGTTCCGCCCCGAATTGCGCCACCTGGCGCCGCTCAAGCTGCGCGACAAGGCCGGCGGCCTCGTCGTCGGAGCCGGGGCGTCCTGGACAGACCCACGCATCTTCCTGGCCGGCTACGGCCCGCAAGCCAGCACCATTGGAGCCCGCCGAGCCGGCCGGGTAATCGCCCGCCAGTTAATGGCGCTGCTCTAGCCCGCGAACCGTGAGAAGAGCCCCGAAAAGTGGGACTTTTCGGGGCTCAGGTCACGGCTCGGGGCACTGTTGCTTACTTGCGCTTGCGCCGGTTCGGGTTCACCGGGCGGGTGCGCGGCTTCGGCGGCGGGCTGGCCGGGCTCGACTTCGGGCCGGCATCCGCTGCGGGCAGCGTGATCGTGGTCGTGTCAACGGCCACAGGTTCGAGGGGCTTCCGCGGAATCGGGTGCGAACGCACGGGCTCGCCGCGACGTTCCTGGCCGGGGATCGGCCGGGACCGACGTCCGTAGATGAGCTCCGACGAGTCCAGCAGCCAGGGCACGAGCGCGATGGTCACGCCGTGCACGAGCATCAGCTTCTGGCGCAGGCGCCGGGCCTTGTGGTTGTGCAGCAACGACTCCCACCAGTGCCCGACGATGTAGATCGGCGTGTACACGGTGACGACCTCTGAGCCGTATTCCTCGCGGCGGTCCTTGATGTAGCAGATCAACGGCCAGCTGATGTCGCGGTACGGCGACGCCACGATGTTCAGCGGGACCTGGATGTTCTGCTTGGCCCAGTCGATGATGAGGTTCTCGGTCTCCTCCTCGTCGATCGACACGTGCACGGCCTCGAGGCTCACATGCCGGGCGGCGATGGCATAGTCGAGAGCCTTGAGTACGGGCTTCTGCATCTTGCCCACGAGCACGATGGCGTGGTCGCCCTGTGAGCCGAAGGTCGTGATCGGGTCGACCTCGACCTCCTTGGCCACATCGCGGTAGTACCGGTTCACGCCGAGCATCAGCATGAACAGGATCGGCATCATCAGGAAGACCAGCCAGGCGCCGTGGGTGAACTTCGTGATCGTCACGACGATCAGCACCACACCGGTGAGCAGGGCGCCGAAACCGTTGATCGAGAGGCTCCGGATGATCGATCCCCGGTTGGGCGGATTGGTCTTCAGCAGGGTGAGCCAGTGCTTCACCATGCCGGTCTGGCCGATGGTGAACGACACGAACACGCCGATGATGTACAGCTGGATCAGCACGGTGAGGTTGGCCTGGTAGACCACGATGATCAGGATCGCGGCCAGCGCGAGCAGCACCACACCGTTCGAGTAGATCAGGCGGTCGCCGCGGGTGCTCAGCGACTTGGGGGCGTAGGAGTCGCGGGCGAGCACGCTGCCGAGCAGCGGGAACCCGTTGAACGCGGTGTTGGCTGCCAGCAGCAGCACCATGGCCGTGGCGGCCTGCAGCACGAAGAACATCAGCGAGTTGTTGCCGAAGGTGGCTGCGGCGATCTGGGCGATCAGGCTGCGCTGGGGCTGGGTGGCGCACTCGGCCCAGCCGATCAGGTCGCAGGGATTCTCCGCGTAATGCACCTTGGAGAACAGCGCGAGGGCGGTCAGACCCACGAACAGGGTGATCGCGATGCCGCCCATGAGGGTCAGGGTGACCTGCGCGTTCTTGATCTTCGGGCGCTTGAAGGCGGGCACGCCGTTGGCGATGGCCTCCACGCCGGTCAGGGCGCTACAGCCGCTGGCGAACGATCGCAGCAGCAGCAGGATGAACGCCGTCTGGGCCAGGTTGTGGGCCTGCACGTCGAAGCCGGCCGATTCGGCCACCGGAGCGTCGCCCAGGGCCACGCGGCCGAGACCGACGATGATCATCAGCAGCACGCTGCCGATGAAGAGATAGGTGGGCAGCGCGAAGGCCTTGCTCGACTCGGCCACACCGCGCAGGTTGACCGCGGCGAGCAGGATCACGAAGATGACGGCCAGTTCCACCCGGAACGGCGCCAAACCGGGCAGGGCGGAGATGATATTGTCCACCCCGCTGGCCACGGAGACGACGACGGTCATCACGTAGTCCACGAGGAGCGCGGATGCTACGACGAGGCCGGCCTTCTCGCCGAGGTTCTTGGAGGCGACCTCGTAGTCGCCGCCGCCGTTCGGGTAGGCCTTGATGAGCTGGCGGTAGGAGGCCACGACGACCACCAGGAGTAGTACGACCATGGCCGCGATCCAGGGGGCGAAGCTCAGGAACGCGAGCCCGCCCAGGGTCAGGATCATCAGCAATTCCTGCGGGGCGTAGGCCACACTGGAGAGCGGGTCGCTGGCGAAAATCGGGAGCGCCAGGTGCTTTGGAAGCAGCTGCCCGTCCAGGTGTTCGCTGGGGAGCGGTTCGCCGATTATCCACCGTTTCGGTGATCGGGCTTCAGGTGCTGGGGGTTCCCCTCTGGTGTCACGAGGGACGACACTACTCCGTTGCACCTCACTGTCAAGTTGTCGGCGAATTGACAGGATCGCCCCGGCGTTTCCGCAGCGGGGGAGCGGTAAGCCGATCACCCTGTTCGCCCTGATGGGCGCGCACTTCGGCGGCATCCGCGGGGGAGTGGCCGGGGCCGGTGGCCTGCCCCGGCCACTCCCAGCTGCCGCGCAGGTTAGCGCTGCAGTGACGCGAGGATGCTGGCGCGCACGCCCTCGAGCTGACGACGCAATTCGGACACCGTGTTGTCGGGCATCGCCGACCGGTAGGCCTGCGTGCGCAGGTCGGCGCGCACCTGCTGCCGGAACTCGTTGAGGACCATATCGGCCTCCTTGAGCGCCCGGTTGGAGTCGCCGGCGGGGCGCGCATCCGGTGCGGACTGTGCCGGGTCCGGCGTCGGCTGACGCGCCGCCGAGGCCAGGTCGGCCCGCAGGCTCTTCATGGCCTCGGTGACACCCGTTCGCACCTCGTCGGCGAGCCGACGAACCGAATCGGTGACCTCGTCCTCGATGTTGCGTAGGTCGTCGGCGCGGGCGGCGAGTTCGGCGCGGCCGGCGTCGGTGATCTCGTAGACGGTCTTGCGGTCACCCGCCGTCTTGGTCACCAACCCCTCCTCCTCGAGTTTGGCGAGACGGGGGTAGATGGTGCCGGCGCTGGGGCTGTAGGTGCCGCCGAACCGGTCGCTCAGCGCCTGGATCAGCTCGTAGCCGTGCCGGGGCCGCTCGGCCAGCAGGCTCAGCAGGTACAGGCGCAGACTGCCGTGGGCGAAGATCGGGGTCATGACGACGCTCCGTCGCCCGCGGTGTCGCCCGCCGCACCCGCGCTGCTGCCCGTGTCGCCCACGTCGGCGGTGTGCCGGCGCACCACCGAGATGTTGCCGGACACCGAATTCGCCCGCAGGTCCAGCCAGGCCCCGTTGAGCGCGCCGGTGCTGCCGTCGTAGCCCTTGCCGAGGGTGCCGCGGATGGTCTGGTTGTCGAGCTGCAGGGTGCCGGAGACCGTGTTGATCTTGTAGCGGGTCGGCACGTCGGCGCCGAGGCGCACGGTGAGGCTCCCGCTCACGAGGTTGGTGCTGATCTCATCCGGGGTGCCCTCGATGTCGAGGAAGATCGCGCTCGTGACCCCGTCCACGGTGAAGCGGCGGATGGTCCCGCTCGCGGTGATGTCGCCGGACACCGTATGGGCGAGGATGTTCCCGGTGTGGTTGCGCACCGACATCTCGCCGTTCACGCCGTTGAGCTCGAGGTCGCCGGTGATGTCGTCGATGACGAGGTCGCCCGAGACCGTGCTGAGCTTGGCGTCGTGGCGGAGCCCGGTGACGAGCGCATCCGCCGTGACCACACCGAACTTCATCGCGACGTCGCGGGGCACGGTGATGCTGACCTCGGCCTTGGCGCTGCCGCGGAACGACGCGAACACGTCGATGAAGTTGTCCCAGCGCAGCTGGGGGTGGTCGATCTCGAGGGCATCGTCGACCACGGACACCTTGAGATCCTTGCCGGAGACGCTGTGCACCTCGATGCGCGCGCCCGGTTCATCACTTCCGATCACGTCGACTTTTCCGCCGATCAGGCTCACTTTGAGCGAGCGAACCAGCTCGACGTCGATGATCTTGGTCTGTCCGGGGGCGATCAGCCATTTTTCCTGCGTCATAGTCTTCTCCTTCGCGATATATCGCGTCCTGTGCATCTCAAGATATATCGCGTTTGGACGCCCCGCAAGGCCCTCACGGCAAACCCGAAGGTGCGCGGAGAGCCCCGCCGCGGCGTCAGCGCAACGGCGTCAGTAGAGGAAGATCGCGAGCCAGTCGCGGTTGTGGGCGTGCACGAGCACGAGGAACACCACCAGGTCGAAAAGCAGGTGCACGCAGACCACATAGGTGAGTGATTTGGTGAGCGAGAAGGTGTATCCCTGCAGCAGGGCGAAGGGGATCGTCAGCAGCGGGCCCCAGCTGCGGTAGCCCAGTTCCCAGAGGAACGACACGAACACCACCATCTGCAGGATGTTCGCGGTCCAGAACGAGAAATGCCTCCTGAACAGGGCGAAGACTGTGCAGATGAAGAAGAGCTCATCCCAGATGCCCACGAATCCCACACCCACGAACAGCCGGCCGAGCTCGTCGGGAGCGCTGATGCTCGGCCAGTTGAGATAGGCGCCGGAGCGGATGAAATAGCTCGGCAGAATCAGGTAACCCAGCAGCAGCACACCCACCAGGTACCAGCGCTCGAGTGTTGTCCAGAGCTGCCCGGTCCTGATCGGAAACCACACCTGGCGATCATTGAACACCCGCCGGGAGAGCAGGTACGGCACGGCCACGGCCGCGGTGAGCACCACCCCCATCAGCGCCATATTGGGGTAGCTGATGTTGGCCTCGACCGAGATGCTGCTGATGATGAGCAGCCCGACGGCGATGAGGGACAGGTCCCTGAGCAGCGCCCGGTCCACCAGCGCGGCCACCACGAGCGCCGCCGCGAGCGTCGCATAGCCGGGTAGCGGCATCCGCAGGGCGAAGAGCAACACTGCAGACGCCGCCACCAGAACCGCCGCCAGTAGGCGCAGCGGCGCAGAGGCGGAAGTTCGCTCCGGATCCGCCCGGGCCGCCCTGGTCGCGTCCTCTCCCATCGCCCAAGTCTGGCCGAAGATGACGAAAATTACCGGAGTTCTACGCACGGGAGTGCCAAGGGGCCCTGCCGGGCCTGGCGAACCGGCAGTAGGTTCGGGGAATGGCGAACCACACACACCGAGCTGCCGCCTCCGCCGCCGGGCACGCTTCCCTCGAGCCCGCCGGCGACGGCCACCTCGACCCGGTCGCACTGGCCGCCCGCCTCGTCACGATCGACTCGGTCAACCCCGACCTCGCACCCGGCGGCGCCGGCGAGACCGAGATGGCCGACTGGTGCGCAGCGTGGCTCGTCGGGCGCGGCTTCGAGGTGCACCGGCTCGAGGAACGTGCCGGCCGGCCCTCCATCGTCGGCGTGAAACGCGGCACCGGCGGTGGCCGCTCCCTCATGCTCAACGCGCACCTCGACACCGTCGGCGTCGACGGCTACGAGGGCGACCCGTTCTCGGGAGAACTGCATTCCGGCCGGGTGCACGGGCGCGGCGCCTTCGACACCAAGGGCGGTCTCGCCGCCCTGCTCGTGGCCGCGCACCGCGCAACCCTCACCCCGCTGGCCGGTGACCTGCTGGTGACGCTCGTCGCCGACGAGGAGTTCGGCAGCCTGGGCACCGAGGAGGTGCTGCGGCGATTCACCGCGGACGCGGCGATCGTCGTCGAGCCCAGTGAGCTCAGCCTCACCGTCTGCCACCGGGGGTTCGCCTGGTTCGAGCTCACTCTGCACGGCCGGGCCGCGCACGGCTCGATGCCACACCAGGGTGTCGACGCCATCCGGCACGCCGGCCTGGTCCTGCGCGCCCTCGACGACCTCCGCACGGGCCTCGAGCAGAAGCCAGCGCATCCGTTGCTCGGCCACGGGTCGGTGCGGGTGTCCCTCATCTCCGGCGGCACGGATGCGGCCACGGTCGCGCCGAGCTGCAGCCTCACCATCGAGCGGCGCACGCTGCCCGGCGAGACCCCCGACGCCGTCGAGGCCGACCTGCGCCGCCTGCTCGACGACCTGGTCCGAGACAATGCCGGCTTTGACTACGACCTCACCCGGCTCGTCGCCCGTGGCGCGTTCGAGGCCGACCCGGACTGGCCCGTCGTGCTGCTCCTGGCCGAACAGGCCGAGCGCGTGCTCGGCCGCCCCGTCGTGCGGCGCGGCGAGCCCTTCTGGACCGACGCCGGCCTGGTGCTCGATGCGGGCATCCCCTGCCTGCTCTTCGGTGTAGACGGCGGAGGCGCCCACGCCCCGGTCGAATGGGCGACGGAGGCGTCGATCCACCAGGTCGCCGACATTCTCGAGGACACCATCGTCGCTGTCTGCGGCTGACCGCCCCGCGCCCTTGACCTTGACGTAACGTCAAGAAATATGGTGGATCTGGTCGGGCACCCCGCCCGGCACGCACCCCCCAGTCGCCTCGAAGGGGAGACCATGGACCGCTCCATCCAGGACGTCGCCCGGCTGGCCGGAACGACCAGCCGCACCCTGCGCCACTACGACGCCGAGGGACTGCTCGCACCCAGCCGGGTCGCACCGAACGGCTACCGCTACTACGACGACCGGGCGCTCGTACGGCTGCAACGAATTCTGTTGCTGCGCGAGCTCGGCCTCGGCCTCCCCGTGATTCGCGAGGTGCTCGACCGCGAGGTCGACGAGACCACGGCCCTGCGGGCCCACCTGGGCTGGCTCGAACAGGAACAGCTGCGATTGCAGCGCCAGATTGGGTCGGTGCGCACCACCATCAGCACGTTAGAAGGAGAGGGAGAGCTCATGGCAGACACAATGTTCGACGGCTTCGACCACACGCACTATAAAGAGGAAGTCGCCCGGCGCTGGGGCGCCGGCGCCTACGCGACCGGCGACAGCTGGTGGCGCGGCAAGACCGCCGCCGAGCGAACCGAGTGGCAGGCGGCATCGGCTGCGCTGCAGGCCGAGTGGGCGGATGCCGCCGTCCGGCACCTCGATCCGGCCGGCGACGACGCGCAAAAGCTGGCCAGCCGGCAGGTGGAGTGGCTCGACGCGATCCCCGGCATCCCGCGCGCCGGCGGGCGCCCGGCCGCCGACTATGTGCGCGGCCTCGGCGAATTGTACGTGGCCGACGACAGGTTCTCGGCCCACTACGGCGGCCCGGCCGGCGCCACCTTTGTGCGCGACGTCCTGGCGGTCTACGCCGCCCGCCACCTCTAAACGCGCCCTCGATCGCGCCGCCCCATCCCACGAAAGCGGCCTCGTGGTTGCCTCACACGGGTGAGGCGACCACCCGGCCGCTCTCGCGAACCCGCGGATTGAACAGCGGCAGCGTCCACTGGCAGAGCGGCCCCACCAGCAGCGCGAAAAGCACGGTGCCCACGCCCACGTTGCCGCCGAGCACCCAACCGATGGCCAACACCGAGCCCTCGATGCCGGTGCGCACCGCCCAGATCGGCCAACCGGTGCGAGCGTGCAGGCCGGTCATCAGGCCGTCGCGCGGTCCAGGTCCCAGGTTCGCCCCGATATAGATGCCGGAGGCCACCGCCAACAGCAGCAGCCCGGAGGCGAACAGCAGCACCCGCACCCAGAGGTCCAGATCGGCGGGAATGAGCCAGAGGCCCACGTCCGCCGACGGCCCCACCAACAGGGCGTTCGCGACGGTGCCGATGCCCAGCCTTTGGCGCAAGGGGATCCAAAGCAGCAGCACGAAGCCGCTGATGATCGTGGTGACCAGTCCGAAGCCCAGATGGGCGTGGCTGTCGATGCCCTGCGTCAGCACGTCCCAAGGGGCCACGCCGATGGCCCCGCGCAGGATCAAGGCGATGCCGATTCCGTACAGGAAGAGGCCAATGAGGAGTTGGAGGAGACGACGGGTCATAAGAGCCAATCCAATTGCATCCAAAGGCTGTTCTCAAGTAGCCAATCTGTCTAGAGTGGCTTCATGTCGCCGAACCAGCTGACCGCCCGCGCCCTCGAGACGCTCCTGGGGGAGTGGCGCACCCGCGGCACCGCCTACGGGGCGCTGGCCGACCGCATCCGCCTACTCACCCTCGACGGCCGCATCCCCACCGACAGCCGGCTGCCCGCCGAACGTGACCTCGGCGCCCGGCTCGGGCTCAGCCGCACCACGGTCACGGCCGCGTACCGCGAGCTGCGCGAAGCGGGCTTCCTGCACAGCGTGCAGGGCTCCGGCAGTATGACCCGTCTGCCGGGCGCGCCGGCCGGCACGGATGCGCCTGGCGCGACCGCCGTGCTCGACCTCGGCCAGGCCGTGTTGCCGGCCTGGCCCGGGCTGGCCGAGGTGGCTGTGCTCGCCGCGGCCGACCTGCCCAGGCACCTCACCGGTTCGGGGTTCGACCCGCTGGGCATCCCCGAGCTGCGCCGGGCGATCGCCGACCGCTACCGGGCCAGGGGCCTGCCCACCGAGCCCGAGCAGATCATGGTGACCGTCGGCGCCCAGCACGCGATCGCCCTGCTGGCCCGGGTGCTGATCAATCGCGGCGACAGGGTGCTCATCGAGACGCCCACCTACCCGCACGCCTACGAGGCATTGCGGGCGGCGGGCGGCCGGCTGATGCCCGTGTCGGTGACCGCCGCGCTGCCCGGCGCCGACGCCGGCTGGGACGAGTCCGCGCTGCTGCAGACCCTGGAGCGCAGCAATCCGGTGCTCGGCTACCTGATGCCGGACTTCCAGAACCCCACCGGGCAGACCATGCCGCTGGCGCAGCGCGAACGGGTACTGGCCGCAGCGGCCCGGCAGGGCACGGTTCTGATCAACGACGAGACCATCGGCGAGCTCGACATCGACCGGGTCGGGGAGTTCCCGCCGTTCGCGGCGTCGGCCGACCCGGCTAGACCCGACCTCGCCGTCACGGTCGGATCCGTCGGCAAGACGGTCTGGGGCGGCCTGCGGGTGGGCTGGATCCGCGCCGACCCCGGCCTCATCCGCAAGCTCGCGGCCGCCCGGCTGGCCAACGACCTGGGCACCCCGGTGCTCGAGCAGCTCATAGTCACCCGCCTGCTGCAGGAACTGCCCGGCATCCTCGAGTCCCGCCGGACGCTGCTCCGCGCCGGCCGTGACCGCCTCGTCGCCGGCCTCGCCGAGCGATTCCCCGAGTGGCAGGTGCCGCACGTGGACGGCGGCATCACCCTCTGGGTCAACCTCGGCCGCCCGGTCAGCTCCCAGCTCGCCCTGGCCGCCCGCGCCCAGGGTCTGTTGCTGCCAGCCGGCCCGCGGTTCGGCATCGACGGGGCCTTCGAGAGATTCCTGCGCATCCCCTTCTGTTACGGACCGGACGAGATGCCCCGCGCCCTCGATGCCCTCGCCCTGGCCTGGGAGTCGCTGCTGCGGCATCCGTTGCCCGACACCGGCTATCTCGCCGACGTCGTGTAACCGTAACGAGACCGTCACTATTTGCGCTGCCCAGTTCTGAAACCTGCAGACCGTGCACTGAGATACTGATCGGGTGTATTTCCTCTCTGTCCTGAGCATGAAGAACCGGGCGCTCATCGCGCTCATCACCATCGTCGCGGCGATTTTCGGCAGCCTGGCGCTGACCAGCCTCAAGCAGGAGCTGATCCCGTCGCTGCAGCTGCCCACGCTGCTGATCTCCACGAGCTACCCCGGCGCGTCACCCGAGGTCGTCAACGACGATGTCTCCACCCCCATCGAGACCGCCATCCAGGGCATCGAGGGTCTGGAAACCACCTCGACCACGAGCAGCACCAACTCCTCACTGGTCAATGCCACGTTCACCTACGGCACCGACCTGGTCAAAGCCGAGTCCAAGATCAGCCAGGCGATCAACCGCATCAAGACCACCCTGCCGGCCGACCTCGACCCCCAGGTGATCAGCGGCAGCATCGACGACTTCCCCGTGCTGTCCCTGGCCGTGTCCGGTGGTGACGCCGACACCGTCGCCGATCAGCTCACCCGCAGCGTGCTCGGCGACATCCGAGACGTCGACGGCGTGCGCGACGCGGCCCTGGTCGGCGACATCGGCCAGCGCGTCACCATTACGCCGGATGCCGCGAAACTCGCCGCGCGCGGGCTCAGCGCGGCCTCCATCCGCGATGCCCTGCAGCAGAACGGGTCGCTCATCCCGGCCGGCTCGATCACCGAGAACGACCAGACCCTCTCGGTGCAGGCCGGCACCAAGCTCGGCTCCGCCGAAGACATCGCCGCCCTGCCCCTGATCGGCAACAGCACGGCCGCCGCTCTGCCGCGCGCGGCAGCCACGCCGGTCACGATCGGCGACGTCGCCTCGGTGGCCGTCGTCGACAACCCCGTCACGAGCATCTCCCGGGTGGACGGCGAGCCCGCCCTCACTATCTCGGTCACCAAGGTGCCCGCCGCCAACACCGTCGATGTCTCCACAGCGGTGCGCGCCATCCTGCCGCAGCTCGAGGACGCCGTGCCGGGCACCACCATGACCGTGGTCTTCGACCAGGCCCCGTTCATCCAGGAGTCCATCGACGCGCTCACCCAGGAAGGCATCCTCGGACTGGTCTTCGCGGTCCTGGTGATCCTGGTCTTCCTGCTGTCGGTGCGGGCCACCCTGGTGACCGCCATCTCCATTCCCACCTCGGTGCTCATCACCTTCATCGGTCTGCAGTCGGTGGGCTACTCGCTCAACATCCTCACCCTCGGCGCCCTCACGATCGCCATCGGCCGGGTCGTCGACGACTCCATCGTGGTGATCGAGAACATCAAGCGCCACCTGGTCTGGGGCGCCGACCGCGCCGAGACCATCGTGCGCGCCGTGCGCGAGGTGGCCGGAGCGATCACGGCCTCCACCATCACCACCGTCACGGTGTTCCTGCCGATCTCGTTCGTCGGCGGCTCCACCGGCGAGCTCTTCCGCCCGTTCGCGCTCACCGTCACCATCGCGCTGCTCGCGTCCCTGCTCGTGGCCCTCACCATCGTTCCCGTGCTGGCCTACTGGTTCCTGCGCGCGCCCAAGCCCGCCGCCGAGGTGACCGCCGCCGACATGGCTCCTGCCGAGGTGCCCGCGGTCGAGGAAACGGCTGGCGCCGCCGAGGCACTGCCCGCGGGATCCGCCGCCGCAGCGCCCACCGGGACCGCGCCGCTGACCCGCAACCGGCATGCCGCGCCGGATGCCGATGGGTTCGACGAGCGCGACGCGCGCGAGCAGCCCAGCCGGCTGCAAAAGGGCTACCTGCCCATCATCCGCTGGACCCTCAAGCACTACGTGGCCACGCTCACGCTCGCGGCTCTGGTGCTTGTCGGCACGCTCGCGCTGCTGCCGTTCATGAAGGTCAACTTCCTCGGCTCCACCGGCCAGTCCACCTTCCAGGTCACCCAGGAGCTTCCGGTAGGCACCAGCCTGGACGCCCAGGATGCGGCGTCCACCGCCGTTGAGGATTCAATTCGCGCGACCGACGGCGTCAGCATCGTGCAGGTGTCCATCGGCGGCGGCAGCGCTTTCGCCGCTTTCGCCGGTGGTGGCTCGTCGTCGAGCACCGTCACCTACTCGGTCACCACCGCCGACTCCGCCGACGCGGACGCGGTGCAGGCCGAGGTCCGTGACCAGCTCGACGGAATCACCGACGCGGGCGCGATCACGGTCTCGGCGGGCGGCGGCTTCGGCGGTTCCTCCGACATCGAGATCGAGATCACGGCCGCCTCCGGAGCCGACCTCCAGACGGCGTCAGACGACATCCTCGCCGCCGTCGGCGACCTCGACTCCGTCACCCAGGTGAGCAGCAACCTGGCCGCATCGCGCCCCTATATCGCCGTGACCATCGATCGCACCGCGGCCGCCGCGGCCGGGCTCAGCGAGCTCGCCCTGGGCACCCTGGTGTCGCAGGCGATGCAGCCGAGCAGCATCGGCTCCATCACGATCGACGAAGCCAGCCTGTCGGTGTACCTGCAGTCAGCCTCGTCCCCGGCCAGCACGGCCGAGCTCGCGGCCCTGCCGATTCCCACCCTCTCCGGCACGGTCGCGCTGGACACCCTGGCCACGGTGGAGCAGGTCGACGGACCGTCGACACTCACCACCACCAAGGGCCTCCGCACGGCGACGGTCGCGGCCACGCCGAACAGCGACGACCTCGGCACCGCGACGGCCCAGGTGACGGCGGCGCTGGCCGACACCGAGCTGCCCACGGGCGCCACGGCGTCTCTCGGCGGGGTCTCGGCCGACCAGACCGAGGCCTTCCAGCAGCTCGGCATCGCGATGCTCGTCGCCATCCTGATCGTCTACATCGTCATGGTCGCCACGTTCAGGTCGCTGTTGCAGCCGCTGCTGCTTCTCGTCTCGGTGCCGTTCGCGGCCACCGGTGCCATCGCGCTGCAGGTGATCACCGGCATCCCGCTCGGTGTGGCATCGCTCATCGGGGTGTTGATGCTCATCGGCATCGTCGTGACCAACGCCATCGTGCTCGTCGACCTGGTCAACCAGTACCGGCGCCGGGGACAGTCCGTCTTCGACGCCCTGATGCACGGCGCGTCTCGCCGGTTGCGCCCGATCCTGATGACCGCGCTGGCCACGATCTTCGCGTTGCTGCCCATGGCTGTCGGTCTCACCGGGCACGGTGGGTTCATCTCCCAGCCGCTGGCCCTGGTGGTCATCGGCGGCCTCGTCTCGTCGACGGTGCTCACCCTGGTGGTGCTTCCCGTGTTGTATCTGGTGGTGGAGGGCGGCCGGGACCGCCGCCGCTTGCGCCGCGCCGCTCGCTGATTCAGCCGGCGCCGAGGTCGATCCCGTGTGCGGCGAAGAACGGTTGCGGGTCGATCGCGGTGCCGTCCACCCGCACCTCGATGTGCAGGTGGCAGCCGGTTGACGCTCCGGTGCTGCCCACCCCGGCGATCACTTGGCCGGCCGTCACCGTGTCACCGGCCTGTACCAGCGTGGCACCGTCGCGGATGTGGGCGTAGCCGGTGTTGACACCGTCGCCGTGGTCGATCAGGATCCAGTTGCCGTAGGTGCCCAGCTGTCCGGTCTGGATCACGGTTCCGGCGCTGGCGGCGTAGATCGGCGTGCCGCAGGCCGCGCCGAGGTCGGTGCCCGAATGGAACGGTTCGACGCCGGGCAGAGGAAGGTCGGGGCGGGGACCGAAGCCGTCGTTGATGATGCCGACCGCCGGCGTGGCCCAACCCTGATTGCTCAGCCGTGCGCCTAGCACCCCGGCCAGTTGGCTGGTCGCCTCCGCTGAGCGGTCAGCGGATGCCTCCGCCGACTCCGCCAGTGCGATCCGGGCGTTCTCGGCCGCGGCGGCGAGGGCTGCGGTGGCCTGGCTCAGTGTGAGCTCGGCGGCTGCGAGCGCCTCCTGTTTGGCGGCCACGGGAAAGGCGGCCGCGGCTTCCTGGGCGGCGGCGAAGTCGGCTTGCAGGGCATTCGAGCGTGCGGTGTCCAGCTCGACCCGGTCACGGATCTCACTGATGTTGCCGGTGAGGGAGGCCAGCCGATCCACGCTGCCTAGCCGGGCCAGCAGGTCGCCCTCGCCCTGAGCCCCGAGGAGCGCGTCGAAGGCGGTCGTGTCCGAGCTCTGTTGCACCATCGCCCGCACCAGGGCGGCCAGGGTCTTGGTCGACGCGTCTGCCGTGACCACGGCGGCGTCGGCGAGGGCACGTACCTCGTCGACCCGGGTGAGGGCGGCGTCATGGTCGGCCAGGGTCGCCGACAGGTCGAGTCTGGCGGCGTCGTAGGCAGCTTGGGCGTCGGCGTGAGTGGTCTCCGCCGCCGCGAGGGCGGATGCCGCCCTCGACGCGGCCAGCGACGGGGCCTCGTCCTCCGGCGTCACGGGCACTACCGGGCCAACCGGTGCGGGCCGCTGATCCGGCACGGTCGGCACGCTCGGCGTGACCGCCTCCCCGCCCGCAACGGTGCCGGGAACCTCGGTCGGTGACGGTGTGGGAGAACCTTCGGCGGGTGATGGCGTCGGTGTCGCAGTGGGCGTCGGCGTGCCGGTGGGCGTCGGTGTCCCCGTGGACGGCGACGGCGACGGCGATGGCGACGGCGATGGCGACGTCGGCTTCGGGGTCGGGGTCGGGGTCGGCGGACTATTCGGCGTCGGTTTCGGCGTCGGTGTCGGTGTCGGTGTTGATGTGGGCGAGGAGGGGGCTGTCGGCAGTGACGTGGCTGAGGGTGAGGGAGTGGAGGCCGGCGGTGTCGGCGTGGACGGGAGTTGGCTCGTGGGCGTGGGGGAGGCCCCCGGTGCCGAGGACGTCGGTGTCGGTGTCCCAGGAGCCGCGGTCGGAGGCGTTGCAGTGGGAGTGGGAGTGGGAGTGGGAGTGGGAGTGGGAGTGGGAGTGGGAGTGGGCGTTGGTGTGGGCGCGGCTGCGGGCCCGGCAACTAGAGAGGTCGCACTTGTCGGAGCCAGGCCGGGAGTGCCTGCGGGTGCACCCGCCGTGAGCACGACCGAGCCGGCGACGAGCAGGCTCCCGATCCCGAGCTGACGAAGTCGGCGTGCGTACCCACCATGGTGTCCGGTGCGACCGTTCGACGTCAGATTCATGCCGTTTCGCACCCCGGGTTCGGTATGAGTGATAGCCGGTATCCGGCAGGTGGAGGCAGTATCGCACCAGCCGCCGGAGCCCGCTACGACCTGCTGTCCCGCCCTGGCGACCCGCCCTGCATGTGTCGCGCCCCTGCCCGTTATCTGGGTGCGGTGGGGCTGTTGCTGCGTAGTTCGATGAGTACCTGGCCGGGGTCGACGGATGCCGGTGGCCGCGACCAGTATCGGCCGTGATGTTCGAAGATCTGCCAGCCCTGGGCGTGCAGGAGGCGGTGGTGTGGTGGACAGAGCAGGATGCCCAGGCGGATGTCGGTATGACCGTGGTCGCGGGCCCAGTGTTCGAGGTGATGGGCTTCGGTTTGGGAGGGCGGCCGGTCGCAGGTGCCCCACCTGCAGCCGCCGTCGCGCGCGGCCAGGGCCAGCCGTTGCGCCTGGCTGAAGATTCGCTCCTCCCGGCCCAGGTTCAGCGGCTGGCCGTCGGTGTCGAAGACGACCTCGACCGTGCCTGAGGTGCAGATCAATCGGTCGATGCTCTCCTTTGACACCGGCGCCGGGTTGCCTTCGATGTAGCCGTGGCCGGTGCCGTCGGGGATCGCCACGAGGATGTCGTCTGGTTCCGGCGCACTCGCTGCTACGGGTGCGGGCGCGGGGCGCCTGACGGGGCGCTGGTCGGGTTCAGTGGTCAGCACCCGCACGGCGGGGGTGCGGCCGCCGAGCATCCGGTTGGGGTTGACCTCGGCGCCGGCCTTGAGGAGGTCGATGAAGGTGTCGGCGGCGATCTGTTCGGTGCTGCGCGGGTCGTCCTGCACGGCCTTGGCCCACGCGGCCCGGTCCGGGTCGACGAATCTCACGCCGCCGCGGCGGGGGCCGGTGAGGCTGTCGTACACCGACACGATGAACTCGCCCTGCTCCGGTGGGAACAAGCCGTGGATGTGCACCTGCCCGGCCGGGGTCTTCCAGACCCGCAGGTAGCGGTCGTCCCAGGCCTTCTGCTCCCGGATGGCGATGCCGGCCTCGTCGAGTGAGTCCCGCATCCGCCGGGAGCGCTTGAGCAGCGCGTCCACGTTCATCCGCCGGGACTCCTCCAGGAGTGTGCGCACTGCGTCGGCGAGGGTCTGGCCGGTGACGACGGAATCGATGTCGCCCAGGCCGGTTCGGATCGCGTGCGCGGCCGCGACCGAGAGGGCCCCGGTGCTCACGGCGTCGGAGATCGGTGCGTGCCACGGCAGGGCCACCGGCTCCTCGAGCGGCGTGAATTCATCGAACAGACCCGGTGCGATGGCCGATTCGTCCTCCGCCTGGGCCGCGCGCGCGGCCTGCGCTTCCTGCGCGGCCTCGGCATCGCCGAGCATCCGGCCCACGTCCACGAGCTTGCGGGCATCCTGCCGGGTCGACCCGGTCATCTCCTGAATCAACTCATCCGGCGAGAGGAAACCCTGCCGGGCTGCCAAGCCCTCCTGGCCCAGCTCCCGCCTCGACCGGTGCGCGAGGGTCTTCGCCAGCCACACCGACCGGGTCTCCACCAGGCCCCGCAACCGCGCCAGATCCCGTTGCCCGGCCAGTAGTTCCGCATCGCTCAGCGCGTCGTAGTCTGCACTGCACGAGCCCAATTTGTCGACCGCGGAAACCGCCGCCATCAGGGAATCCGCAGCCGCGACCACACCGGGCCCGGTGCTGGAAAGCACCGGGCCGGAGGTGAAGGGATCTGCGATGGTGGACATGCATTGAGAATAACTCAACACCGAACGTTTGTCTGGGCAGAAACAAGGTTGTGGAGAAGATTTCTGACCTGTTTTGCCGGCTCGGTGACGGTGCGGGTGGTGAGCCCACTCGTGCGGTCAGCTTCCCAGATGCTCGTGCAGGAAGGCCGCGACCTCGCCGCGCATGGCGGCATCCAGGATTCCGATTGAGTGCAGGTTGCCGGGCACGGTCACGAGCTGGTTGTTGATCCCCAGTCGGTTGAGATCCTCCGCGAAGCCTGTCGACTGGCTGAGGGGGATGAACTCCTCGGTCGAGGTGCCGATGAAGACCGGCGGGTCGGTGCGGTCAAGCGAGTCGACGGCCGACGCGTCGTCGACGGCCGGACAGTCCAGCAGCGAGGAGCAATCGAGATAGTCGAGCGCGATCTGCTCCAGGCCCGACGACCCGCCTGAGACGACGATGCCCTCATAGCTGAGGTCGACCGGCCCGGAGAGTTCGGCGACGGCCGCGACCCTGCTGCCTTCCGTGAGCGATCCGCGACCGCGGGTGCCGAGGAGCGTCACGAGGTTGCCGCCGGCCGAGCCGCCGAACGCGCCGATGCGGTCAGGGTCGATGCCGTAGGTCCCGGCGTTGGCGCGCATCCACTCCACGGCGCGGCCGACGTCGTCGATCGCGGCGGGGAAGCTGACCTGCGGCACCAGGCGATAGTTCACCGAGTAGGCCACGAATCCCTCGGACGCCAGCCACTCGCAGACATTGCGCCAGTCGCTGTTGGCCTTGTCCCCGCGCGCCCAGCTTCCGCCGTGCACAGAGATCACAGCGGGACGCAACGTGGGCTCGACGGGTGTCTCGGTGAGAGCGCCGGCATCGGCAGCCGTGCCCGTGCCCGCCTCCAGGTTTGCGCTGGCGTCCGCGCCGGAGCCGTCCGCGCTCGCATCCGCCGACGGCGTCGCCGCGGGATCGTCGTCCACAGCCCCGTCCGCAGTGGCCGCATCGTCGGCGGCCGGTGTGACGGTGCCCGCGGGGGAGCACACGTCCAGGGTCAGCTGGGTGCCGTCCGGCTCGGTGGCATAGACCACGTCCTCGTCGATGACAGCATCACCGGGCGCCACGAAGGTGCGGATGCCGACCACGGCCGTTGTATCGACCTCGCTCGCGGTGCCGCCGGCCTGCGCGGGGGCCACGGGGCGCAGATTCCAGTGGAATCCGGACAGCAGTGTGGTTGCCACGACGGCAAGGCCGACGGCATAGGCGACGAAGAATAGGCGAAAGCGTCGGGAGCCTAGTCCGATGGTGCGGCGACCGGTGCTCACTGATGCTCCTGAATGCGCTGGGTGCGGGTACTCCCGAGAATAGATCGCCGGGGCCGGGCCCGCTAATCGGCGGGCTCCCGAGTGAGCCCGGGCGCGTCGTGGAAAATCCCTGACCAGCGCCTGAGGCCGCCGGCCAGGTCGCGCGAAGGACTCAGGCAGGCGCGGGGGCGTCGCGCACGATCCCCGGGCGCAGCGCTGCGAGCATCCGGGTCAGGTCCAGGGTGGCCGCGCTGGCCGCAACGATGGCTTCCGCGCCCAGCTCCCGGTGGTCGTGGATCGCCTGGGTCACGGCGGCGACGGCATCCTCGGCCGTCTGCAGTGTGGCGAGGCTCGTCGAGCCCGTGTCCCATTCGGTCACCACGGCGGCCGTCGCCCGCGCGGCGGCGCACAGCGGCGGGCGCAGCAGGTCAGGCAGCTCAACGGGCACCGGCGTGCCCCAGGCTGCCCCGGCGAGCACGTCGGTGAGGTCGCGCACATAGAAGGTCACGTTTTCCAGCGCCGCCAGGTCGTCGTAGTCGGTCCTCAGGTCGTGTGGCCGGATGCGTGCCCGCGGGTTGATCCGACGGCTCTCGTCGGCGTCGGCCAACGTGCGGCGCACCGCCGCCGTAGTGCCCGCCAGGGTCTGACCCTGCGTGGACCACTCACCTTCCGCGGGTGGCCAGCTCGCGTCGAGCGCATCCGCCAGCGAGCCCAGATGCAGCCCGAGCGCACCGCGCAGCCCGGACAACTCCTTCACCGCGGCGGTCACTCGCAACGGCGGCGCGACCAGCAGATTGACGGCGAGGCCCACCACGATGCCGAGGGTCATCTGCGAGACGTACCCGATCGAGTAGCCGTCCGCATTCGGACCGCCGACGATCAGCACGAAGAGTCCGGCGATCGGCACGTATTCCCGGCCGGCGCCGAGCTGGCGGATGCCGCCGAACAGTATGCCGATTCCCACCACGAGGGAGACCGTGAGCAGGCTCGGTTCGCTGAAGATGATCACCGCGGCCGCCAGGCATATACCGATGACGAGCCCGGCCAGGGTCTGCACGGCGTTCGTGATCGACCCCATCAGGGTCGGGAAGCTCGCGACGATCACCCCGAGCGGCGCGTAATAGGGGTACGCGTCTGCGACACCCGGCATCAGCGGGGCGAGCTTCCAGGCGATCGCCACCGCGACGGCGGTCTTCACGGCCTGCAGCAGACGCGGCTGCCAGACGAACGTCTTCAGCTGGCCGCCGGTTTTGCGCAGGGAGAGGTCGGCTGAAGGCATTGACCGATTGTGCACGATCAAAGCCGCTCCGCCCAATCCACGCGCCCCGCCTCATCAATGTCCCGCCGATACGGTCGGCTGCCCGCGGAAGAGAATCGCGACACGATCCCACCTCGGCACTCGGCGATGGATGCGCCCACCAGCGCCTATATAGAGGACACCGGAACAGTGATGCAGTGACGAGCACGGCCGTTCTGCTCAACGCAGAGGCCCAGGAGGGGGTCCGGCACCACCTGGCGCTGTCGATTGGGGGACAAAGTCATCCGTGACTTTTGGGGCTCGATCAGGTAACGTAGACAAGTCGGCTCTTGACACCGCGTGTTTTATTGTGTGCGCGGATGGGTTTGTAAGTCAGGATGGGCCGGTTTCCCAGTAATCCGCTGGTGAAAAATCACTGTATGTGAACGGCCCCGGCCATAGACTGCCCGGGTTCTCAGGTTGCGTCGCTGTGCGGCGTTGTTCTGCCATGTACTCAACACAACCCAGGAATACTTCTATGCCTACTAGCAAGAAGCCGGCCGTCGGCCGCGCAGCCAAGAACTACGACCCGAGCTACTCCAAGGGCGGCCCCAAGGGCGCACCCAAGGGTGGCAGCAAGAGCCCCGGACACCGCGGATACCGCGCAGACGAGGGCGCCCCCAAGAAGCAGCGCTGGAACGCCGACGAGCGCGCCGCGCGTTCCGGTGAGCGCTCCTCCTCCGACCGTCCCGCCTACGGTGACCGTCCCGCGTACGGCAACCGCACCGAGCGTCCGGCCACCGGGCAGCGCTCCGAGCGTCCTGCCTACGGCGACCGCGCCCCGCGCACGGACCGTCCGGCCTACAACAACGACCGTCCCGCCCGTGGCGGCGACCGTCCCTCCTACGGTGACCGCGGCCAGCGCACCGAGCGCCCGTCGTACAACAACGACCGTCCCTCCTACAACAACGACCGTCCCGCCCGTGGCGGCGACCGTCCCGCCTATGGCGACCGTGCCCCGCGCACCGATCGTCCGGCGTACAACAACGACCGTCCCGCCCGTGGCGGCGACCGTCCCTCCTACGGTGACCGTGCCCCGCGCACCGACCGTCCGGCGTACAACAACGACCGCCCGTCCTACGGTGACCGTGCCCCGCGCACCGACCGCCCGGCCTACAACAACGACCGCCCGTCCTACGGCGACCGTGCCCCGCGCACCGACCGCCCGGCCTACAACAACGACCGTCCGGCCCGCACAGAGCGTCCGTCCTACGGCGACCGCCCGGCCCGCACCGACCGTCCGGCCTACAACAACGACCGCGGCAACGACCGTCCGGCCCGTGGCGAGCGTCCCGCGTACAGCAACGACCGCGCGGCCCGCAACGACCGTTCACACGACGGCGGCCACTCCAGCAACTTCTACCCCGACCGAGACTCCAAGCCCAAGTTCGCCGCCGGCGACGACGTGGTGCTCGAGCGCCTCGAGGCCATCGCCACGACCGCAGCGGATGTTGTCGGCGTGACGTTCGGCGACCTCGGCCTCGGTGGCAACATCGTGCGCGAGCTCGCCCTGCTGGGCGCTCCGTCCCCGTTCCCGATCCAGGCCGCGACCATCCCCGATGTGCTCGCCGGCCGCGACGTGCTCGGCCGTGGCAAGACCGGTTCCGGCAAGACCATCGCCTTCGCCGCTCCCATGATCGAGAAGCTCATGGAGAACAACGGCGCCAAGGACCGCAAGATGGCCCGCAAGCCCCGCGCGCTCATCCTGGCTCCCACCCGCGAGCTGGCCCTGCAGATCGACCGCACCGTGCAGCCCATCGCCCGCAGCGTCGGCCTCTTCACCACCCAGATCTACGGCGGCGTTCCGCAGTACCGCCAGGTCAGCGCCCTCCAGCGCGGCGTGGACATCATCATCGGCACCGCCGGCCGCATCGAGGACCTCGTCGAGCAGGGTCGTCTCGACCTGTCCGAGGTTGTCATCACGGTTCTCGACGAGGCCGACTACATGTGCGACCTGGGCTTCCTCGAGCCGGTTCAGCGCATTCTGCGTCTCACCAAGAAGGGCGGCCAGCGTCTGCTGTTCTCGGCCACCCTCGACAAGGGCGTTGCCTCGCTGGTCAAGGAATTCCTGACCAACCCGGCCGTGCACGAGGTCGCCGGTGAAGACCAGGCCTCCAGCACGATCGACCACAAGGTTCTCCTCATCGAGCACCGCGACAAGGCCTCCATCATCGGCCAGCTCGTCGACCGCCAGGGCAAGACGCTCATCTTCAGCCGCACCCGCGCCTACGCCGAGCAGCTCGCCGAGCAGCTCGAAGACGCCGGCGTCAAGGCCACCAGCCTGCACGGCGACCTCAACCAGGCCCGTCGTACCCGCAACCTGCAGATGCTCACCAGCGGTCGGGTCAACGTCCTCGTCGCCACGGATGTCGCCGCCCGCGGCATCCACGTGGACGACATCGACCTGGTCATCCAGGCCGACATGCCCGACGAGTACAAGACCTACCTGCACCGCGCCGGCCGCACCGGCCGCGCCGGCAAGTCCGGTACCGTCGTCACGCTGATCCCCAAGCAGCGTCGCCGCCGCATGGAAGACCTGCTCGACCGGGCCGAGATCGAGTCCAGCTTCACCACGGCCACGCCGGGTGACGCGTCGATCACCGCTCTCGCGAACCTGTAACACTCGCCTGAACCAGCAGGGCACCCGCCGATCGGCGGGTGCCCTGCTGTCGTTTAAGCGTCAGAGACCGCCAAAACGGGGGACATCGCGGGTGCGGCACGGCGTGTCGTTTTTACCCAGCACGGTCGGGGACCCTATTCTTTCGCTGTCACCGGCCGCACTGCGGCCCGGTTTCCACGTTCGCGGGCACCTTGCAATTCGGGTTTGTGAGAGCGCCGGCGAGCGACGGGACGTCTGTGGGGCATCCGCGCGGTGCCCCACAGATATCCGCCGAATGAGGCCGCGTCAGATCAGCGGATACTGCTGATCGCCTCGAGCACCCGGGCCGAGAACTCCGCAGACAACGGCGCAGAGCCGGCGCTCTCTGCGGCTGCGGCCTGACCCTCCGCGCTGGCGACGTAGCCCAGGTAGGCCGCGACGAGCTCACCCTGGTCGGCGTCCGGATACTCCTCGCAGGCGATCAGGTAACTCACCAGCACGAGCGGGTACACCCCGGCGGACGTCGACGTGCGGTCGACGTCCACGACGAGGTCGGCAGGGTTGTCCCGGGTCACGAGGGGCGACTCGTCGATGATCGCGGCCGCGGCCTCGGTGGAGTAGTCGACGAACTCGGCGCCGACCTGGAGTGCGGCGACCGACAGGTCGCCAACCCGCGACGCATCCGCATAGCCGATGGTGTTGTTGCCGTTGGCCACGGCGCTCACCACGCCGGAATTGCCCTGGGCACCCTCACCCGGGTACGGGAAGGCATCCGCGGGTTCGTTCGTCCAGATCTCCGGCACGTTCTGGTAGAGGTAGTCGGCGAAGTTCTTCGTGGTGCCGGAATCGTCCGAGCGGTGCACAGCGGAGATCTGCTCGTCGGGAAGCGTGGCGTCCGGGTTGAGCGCCACGAGCGCGGGGTCGTTCCACCGCGTGATGGCACCGGAGAAGATGTTCGCGATGGTCTCCGGATCCAGGCGCAGGGAGTCCACCCCGTCGACGTTGTAAACCAGGACCAGCGGGGAGACGTAGACGGGCAGGTCGATGGCCTTCGAACCCGGCGCGCAGGCGGCGAACTCGCCGGCCAGTTCCTCGTCGCTGAGTGCGGAGTCGGAGCCGGCGAAGTCGACGCCGCCGCCGATGAACTGCTCGCGACCGGCGCCGGACCCGGTCGGGTCGTAGTTGATGGTCACGCTCGCGTTGGCGCGCTGGAACTGCGACACCCAGACCTCTTCGGCCGAGGCCTGGGCGCTAGAGCCGGCGCCGTCGAGAGTGCCGGTGAGTGTGCTGGTGTCGTCTCCGGACTCGTTGGCCGCGCAGCCGGACAGGAGCAGGGCGGCGAGCGCGACCCCCGTGCCGAGGAACAGTGCCGGGTGCCTAGTTGTTGCCATCACGCTTCCCATTGTGCCCGACCGGCGCTGGGGAGTTCTCCGGCGAACCACCCGAATGCCACCTCCTGATAGATTCGATGCACTGTATAAGAGGGAGAACCATGACCACACGCTGGGCGCGCTTTGCCCGTGGGTGGATCGTGGCGGGCTTTTCCACCTTCGTGGCCGCACTGTCCCACACCCTCGGCGGCGGCGCGGTACCCGGTCCGCTCGCCGTGGTGGTCTCCCTGGCCTTCGCCGGGATCGTGTCGATCGCCCTCTCCGGGCGCACCCTCTCCACCTGGCGGCTCACCGTCGCCGTGCTGCTCAGCCAGCTGATCTTCCACGGCCTGTTCTCCTTCGGCGGCGCGAACGGCCGCCTGGCCGCCTCCGAGGCCACCGCGGGTCACCTGCACGGCACCGGCCAGTCCGTGATGCTGATGCCCGCCACCGGCACCGCAGACACCATGGCCGCCGGCGACCACGGCCTCATGATGACCCTCGCCCACGTGCTCGCCGCCGTGGTCACCGTGGTGGCGCTCCGGCACGGCGAGCGGGCGTTCTGGGGTCTGTTCGCCACCGCGTCGGTGGCCCTGACGGCCCTCGTGCGGGCCCTCGTGCTCACGCCGATCCCCAGCATCCCCCGCTCCATCCCCGCCCTCTCGGCGGCCCGCCCGCCTCGTGATCTCCTGGTCCTGCTCAGTCCCATGCGGCATCGTGGGCCGCCGGTGCGCGTCTTCGCCTGAGGCTTACCCTCCGGCCTCGCTCGTTTCGCACCCACTAGTTGTCGACCTCAGTGTCGAACCGGTTTCCGCCTGCCCGCGCCGCGGGCCGCCCCCGGTTCGGCCGACCACGATCCCAAGGACCCACCATGAAGCTTTCCACGCCAATTTTCGCCGCCACCACCCTCCTCGGTGCCGGCCTGCTCGCCCTGTCCGCGCCGCTGGCCGCCAGCGCGCACGTCGAGGTCGAACCGTCCTCGACCGCCGCCGGCTCTTACAGCCTGCTCACCTTCGCGGTCAGCCACGGCTGCGACGGCTCCGCCACCACCGGCATCACCGTCGACATTCCCGAGACCATCACGAGTGTCACGCCCACCGTCAATCCCGGTTGGGACGTCGCCAAGGTGGCCGTCGACCTGGCCACCCCGCTGGAGGACGGCGAGGGCGACACGATCACCACCCGCGTCGGCCAGGTCAGCTACACGGCCCAGACGCCGCTGGTCGACGGCCTGCGCACGACGTTCGTACTGAGCCTGCAGATCCCCGAAGACGCCGTCGGCGAGACGCTGTCCTTCCCGGTGCTGCAGTCCTGCGAGGTCGGCGAGACCAGCTGGTCGGAGGCCACCGTGGAGGGTGAGGCCGAACCGGCGCACCCGGCACCGTCGCTCACCGTCACGGAGGCCACCGGCGAGGCCGGCCACGGCCACGGCACCACCGAGGAGGCCGAGGCCACTGCCACCACGACCGCGGCGTCGGATGACGTCCTCGCCCGGGTCCTCGGCATCGGCGGCCTCGTCGTCGGTGCGGTCGGCCTGGTTGTGGCCGTCGCCAGCCGCCGCAAGAACGCGGCGTAGAACCGATGGGAGGCATCCGCGATAGCCGCCGGCACCCGCAGGTGCTGCGGCGATCGGTGGTGGCCGCACTCGTGCTGGTCGTCGCCACCCTGGGCTGGTCGGCCGCCCCGGCGTTCGCGCACAACTATGTGGTCAGCACGACACCGGAGGCCGGGGCCGTCGTGACCGAACAGCCCGGCGTCATCAGCGTCACCACCAACGACAATCTGCTCGACCTCTCGGGAGAGGGGGCGGGCAGCGCCATGCAGGTGAGCGGGCCCACGGATGCGCCGCGCTTCTACGGCGACGGCTGCGCCACCGTCTTCGGTGCCACGCTCGAGGCGACCGTGCAGCTCGGCCAACCGGGGGAATATACGGTGGTGTGGCAGACGGTGTCGACCGACGGGCATTCGATCTCGGATACCTTCACGTTCACCTGGCAGCCGGACGCCAACCAGGTGCTTGATGAGGGGTCCGCGACGGCGCCCGTCTGCGCGGGTTCAGGGTCCGGCACGGATGCCGCCGATACGGATGCCGCGGCCACCGATGCGGCCGACGGCAACACCGGCGGCGCAGCGGTGAGCGGCACCGACCTGCTCTGGATCGGCGGAGCCCTCGTGGCGATCCTGGCCGCGATCGGTGTCACGCTCCTCCTCCTGCGCCGCCCCACCCCCAAGTAGCGCCACCCGCCTCACCCCCGCGCCGCGCCTCACCCCCGCGCCGCCCCACCCCCACGTGGCGCCACTCACCTCACCCCCGCGCCGGGCCACCCCCACGTGGCGCCACTCACCTCACCCCCGCGCCGGGCCACCCCCAAGTAGCGCCACCCACCTCACCCCCGCGCCGCGCCTCACCCCGCTCTCTCCCGAGCCCACAATCTCGCGAAAGCGGTGTAACGGTCACCTCAGTGCGCTGAAGCAACCACAGCACCGCTTTCGCGAGAGTTGCATCCCGCGAAAGCGGTGTGGCGGTCACCTCGGGCGCTCCGAAGCAACCGCAGCACCGCTCTCGCGAGAGCGACAGACCGGGAGAGCTGCGACCGGGCCCGCCGCCGCCGTCGAACCACCTCGCTGGTCGAGCTCGTCGAGACCCCGTGACCCGACCTGCCGCCGCGCCACCCACCTCTAAGGACCTCTCCATGACCACCATCCTCACCACCGAAGACACCCCACCGCCGACCTCGCCGGCATCAACCCGCCAACCCTGGTTCGGCGCGTTCCTGCTGCGCCTGCACTTCTACGCCGGCATCCTGGTCGGCCCGTTCATCCTCGTCGCCGCCCTCAGCGGAGCGCTCTACGCGGCCACCCCGCAACTCGAACAGGTCATCTACGCGCACGAACTGCACGCCCCGGAATCCGCCACCGCCCTGCCCCTGGTCGACCAGATCGAGGCCGCCCAGGCCGTCGTCGGCGACGAGGGGTCGCTCGCGGCCGTGCGTCCGGCACCGACCAACGGCGACACCACCCGGGTCATGTTCACCGGCGACGGCCTCGGCGAAAGCGAGACCAGGGCCATCTTCATCGACCGCGCCACGGCCGAGGTGCGCGGTGACCTCACCACCTACGGCACCAGCGGCACCCTGCCGCTTCGCACCTGGATCGACCAATTCCACCGCAACCTGCACCTGGGTGAGATCGGCCGCCTCTACAGCGAGCTCGCCGCGAGCTGGCTCGGCGTCGTGGTCCTGGCCGGCGCTGCCATGTGGGTCATCCGCATCCGCCGAGTTCGCGCCAAGAGGGATCTGCTGCGTCCCAACACCAAGGCCAGGGGATACCGGCGCCTGTTCAGCTGGCATGCCTCCACGGGAATATGGCTACTGGTGGGTGCCCTGTTCCTGTCCGCGACGGGTATCACCTGGTCGCAGTACGCCGGCCAGAACGTCTCCGACCTGCGCGCTGCCTTCAATCTCGGTACCCCGTCGATCTCCACCGACCTCGCCGAGACGGCGACAGCACCCGCCGACGAGCACGCCGGCCACGGCACTGCGTCCGCGTCCACTGCCGCGATCGACCCCGCCACCTTCGACGCTGTCCTCGCCGTGGCGCAGACCGTGAACGTGAACACCGGCCTCGTCGAGATCCGCCCGCCAGCCGCCGCCGACCAGGCCTGGGTGGTGCAGGAGATCCAGCGCAGCTTCCCCACCGAGGTCGACTCCGTCGCCGTCGACGGCACCACCCTCCAGGTCACCGACCGGGTCGATTTCGCCGACTTCAACCTGGCCGCCAAGCTCAGCCGTTGGGGCATCGACACCCACATGGGCACCATGTTCGGGCTGGCCAACCAGCTGGTCCTCATCGCGACCGCCCTGGGCCTGGCAGCGATGGTCAGCTGGGGCTACCTGATGTGGTGGAAACGCCGCCCCACTCTCGGCACCGCCCGGATGGGCACGCCCGCCCCGGCCGGCGCGCTCGCCCGCGCACCCTGGTGGGGAGTGCTGGCCGTCATCGTCGGAGTACTGGCGGTCGGTCTGCTCTTCCCGCTGGTGGGCATCAGCCTGCTGGTCTTCATCGTGATCGACGCCCTCCTCACCCTTCGCCCTCCACGGAGCGCCCCGCACTGACTCCGGCACCCCTCACCACCTCGCACCCACCTCGCGAAAGCGGTGCAACGGTTACCTCAGCGCGCTGAAGCAACCACTTCACCGCTTTCGCGAGAGGTGCGGTCCGCGAAAGCGGTGCAATGGGTGCCCCACCGAAACGAGGTGACCACTCCACCGCTTTCGTGGGACGGACCGACCGCGGGCTCGTTCCACAGTTCCCTCCGAGCCCGGCGGCGTCGGCGGGCGCGGGTAGAGTTGGCGGGTGAGTTGGAACGCCGAGATACCGTGGGATCCTGACGAGTTCGAGCCACCGGACGACTTCGATGCCCCACCGCCCCCAGACCCCTACGGTCAGGGCGGCTCCAGCCAGCCTGCCGCCAGGCCCGGTGCCTCCGGCCCTGCCGGTTCCGGACCGGTCGACTTCGGCGACTATGGCCCGCCCGCCGGCGGCGCCACCCTCCTCGCCCCGCCGCCGCCCAAGCGCGCCACAGCCAAATTCGCCACCGCGGCCGAGGCTCTGCACACGGTGTTCGGCTACGACTCGTTCCGTGGCGAGCAGGCGCAGATCATCGACCAGCTCATCAATGGTGGCGACGCCGTCGTGCTGATGCCCACCGGTGGCGGTAAGAGCCTCTGCTACCAGATCCCGTCGCTCGTGCGCGAGGGCACCGGCATCGTCATCTCCCCGCTGATCGCGCTCATGCAAGACCAGGTGGATGCGCTCACCCTCGTCGGCGTGCGCGCCGCGTTCCTCAACTCCAGCCAGGACTCCGCCGCCCGCAGCCAGGTGGAACGGGACTACCTCGCCGGCAACCTCGACCTGCTTTACGTCGCCCCCGAGCGGTTGAGCAACGAGGCCACCAAACGTTTCCTCGACCGCGGCACCATCGCCCTGTTCGCCATCGACGAGGCACACTGTGTCTCCCAATGGGGGCACGACTTCCGCCCCGATTACCTGGCACTGTCCGAGCTCGCCGACCGCTGGCCCGACGTGCCGCGCATCGCGCTCACCGCCACGGCCACCGACGCCACCCACAAGGAGCTCACCGAGCGCCTGCAGATGGGCGAGGCGCAGCACTTCGTCGCCAGCTTCGACCGGCCCAACATCCAGTACCGCATCGTGGGCAAGAACGAACCCCGCAAGCAGCTGCTCAGCTTCATCAAGACCGAGCACCCCACCGACGCCGGCATCGTCTACGCGCTCAGCCGCAAGACCGTCGAGCAGACCGCCGATTTCCTGCGCGCCAACGGCCTCAACGCCTACCCCTACCACGCGGGCCTCGACCAGGGTCTGCGCGCCCGCACCCAGTCGCGGTTCCTCCGTGAAGAGGGCGTCATCATCGTCGCCACGATCGCGTTCGGCATGGGCATCGACAAGCCGGATGTGCGCTTCGTCGCGCACATCGACCTGCCCAAGTCCGTCGAGGGCTACTACCAGGAGACCGGCCGGGCCGGCCGCGACGGCCTGCCCTCCACCGGCTGGCTCGCCTACGGGCTGCAAGACGTCGTGCAGCAGCGCCGCATGATCGACGAGTCGCCCGGTGACCTCGCCCACCGCCGCAAGATGAGCGCGCACCTGGACGCCATGCTCGCGCTCTGCGAGACCGTGCACTGCCGGCGGGTCAACCTGCTGCGCTACTTCGGCCAGGCCAGCGAGCCGTGCGGCAACTGCGACACCTGCCTCACGCCGCCAGAGGCCTGGGACGGCACCGTACCCGCCCAGAAGCTGCTCTCCACGATCGTGCGGCTGTTGCGGGAGCGCAACCAGCGCTTCGGTGCCGGCCAGCTCATCGACATCCTGCGCGGCAAGACCACGCCGCGCACCACCCAGCACAGCCATGACCAGCTGGCCACGTGGGGCATCGGCGCCGACCTCACCGACCAGCAGTGGCGCGGCGTGGTGCGGCAGCTGCTCGCCCAGGGTTTCATCGCCACCTCCGGCGAGTACGGCACCCTGATCCTCACCGAGGCCGCCGCAGAGGTGCTCGCCGGCAACCGCACCGTTCAGCTGCGCAGCGAACCCGACCGGCCCGTCAAGCGCACCCCCGCCGCCCGCGCCGCCACCGCCAAGGCCGGGCTCGCCGAGCTCAGCGCCGAGCAGGAGACCCTCTTCCAGGCTCTCCGTGCCTGGCGCAGCACCACCGCCAGGGAGCAGGGCGTTCCCGCCTACGTCGTCTTCGGCGACGCCACCCTGATCGCCGTCGCGGCCGCCAAGCCGCGCACCGTGGCCGACCTCGACGGAATCACCGGGGTGGGCGCCAAGAAGCTCGAGTCCTACGGCGAGGCGCTGCTCGAGGTCGTCGCGGCAAACGCCTGACCGGCCGGGCCGCCCGTCGATGCTGCGGGGATCGTCTTTGTCGCCCATGGTAGGTGCAGGCACCGCGTCCTTGTAGAAGAGCTACAGTCCGAGGGCGCGGCGTCGCACCCACCTTTGTAGCCCCGTCACGCACTATTTCCGCGCGGGAGCCGCTCGACCTAACGTGGTCGAACACTCCCCAGCCGCGCGTAGACGTAAGGACCAATGATGGTTGACACTGCCCAGCGCCCCACTCCCGCCCGCCCAGACGCGGTCGACACGAACACCGGCCCCGTGCGGGTCGCAGGTGACCCGGATGCCCCGCGCATCGACCTGCCCGCGCTCAGCCACACGCTGCTCGGCACCTGGGCCGACGTTCGCCTGAAGGCCCGCGAACTCACCGCCCGGCCCGACCTGCAGCGCATCGAAGGGCAGTCGATGGTGGACCACCGCCTGCGCGTGCTCGAGCAGCTCAAGATCCTCGCCGGCAACGGCCACGTGCACCGCGCGTTCCCCACGGCCCTCGGCGGCGCCGACGATCATGGCGGCAACATCGCCGGGTTCGAAGAGCTCGTCACAGCCGACCCGAGCCTGCAGATCAAGGCCGGCGTACAGTGGGGCCTCTTCGGCGCGGCCGTGCTGCACCTGGGCACCACAGCGCACCACGAGAAGTGGCTGCCCGGCATCATGAGCCTCGAGGTCCCCGGCGTCTTCGCGATGACCGAGACCGGGCACGGCTCCGACGTCTCCGCCATCGGCACCACGGCCACCTTCGACGTGGAGGCCGGCGACTTCGTGCTGCACACCCCGTTCCGGGCCGCCTGGAAGGACTATCTCGGCAACGCGGCCATCGACGGCACCGCCGCCGTCGTGTTCGCCCAGCTGATCACCCTGGGCGTCAACCACGGCGTGCACGCCTTCTACGTGCCGCTCCGCGATGAGACCGGGGCTTTCCTGCCCGGCGTCGGCGGCGAAGACGACGGCCTCAAGGGCGGCCTGAACGGCATCGACAACGGCCGGCTCCACTTCGATGCGGTACGCGTTCCCCGCGAGAACCTGCTCAACCGGTACGGCGACGTCGCCGTCGACGGCAGCTACACCAGCCCGATCGGCAGCCCGGGCCGGCGCTTCTTCACCATGCTCGGTACCCTCGTGCAGGGCCGGGTCTCCCTCGACGGCGCCGCCACCCAGGCGTCCGCCCTCGCCCTCACCATCGCCATCCGCTACGGCAGCGAACGCCGCCAGTTCACAGCCGGCAGCCCCACCGACGAAGAGGTCATCCTCGACTACCAACGGCACCAGCGCCGGCTCATCCCGCGCCTGGCCACCGCCTACGCGCAGACCTTCGCGCACGACGAGTTCCTGGTCAAGTTCGACCAGGTCTTCAGCGGCGCCGCGGCCACGGATATCGACAGGCAAGACCTGGAAACCCTCGCCGCGGCCCTCAAACCACTCTCCACCTGGAACGCCCTTGACACCCTCCAGGAGGCCAGGGAGGCCTGCGGCGGTGCCGGGTTCCTCGCCGAGAACCGGCTCGTGGGGTTGCGCGCCGACCTCGACGTGTACGCCACCTTCGAGGGCGACAACAACGTGCTGCTCCAGCTCGTGGCCAAGCGCCTGCTCACCGACTACAACCGCAAGTTCGCCGGCGCTGACGCCGGGGCACTCGCCCGCTACGTTGTGCAGCAGACCGCCGGGCGCGCGTACCACGGCACGGGTCTGCGCACCCTCGGCCAATCCGTCGCCGACTTCGGTTCCACGGCCCGCAGTGTCGGCCAGCTGCGCGAGACCGGCACCCAGCGGGCGCTCCTCACCGACAGGGTCGAGACCATGATCGCGGGCATCGCCCAGGCGCTGCGGCATGCCAGCAAGTTGCCCAAGAAGCAGGCGGCCGACCTCTTCAACTCGCATCAGAACGAGCTGATCGAGGCCGCCCGAGCGCACGCCGAGTTGCTGCAGTGGGAGGCGTTCACCCGGGCTGTGGAGAGCACAACGCACGTGGGCACCCGCCAGGTGCTCACCTGGCTGCGCGACCTCTTCGGGCTCCGCCTGATCGAGGAACATGCCGCCTGGTACCTCATCAACGGCCGGCTCTCCGCCAAGCGGGCGCTCGCCGTCACGGCGTACATCGACCGCATCATCGCCCGGCTGCGCCCGCACGCGCTCGACCTCGTCGACGCGTTCGGCTACGCCCCCGAGCACCTGCGGGCGCCCATCGCCAGCGGAGCCGAGCGCGACCGCCAGATCGAAGCCCGTGACTACTACCGGGCCCAGCGCGCCGCCGGCACCGCCCCCGTCCCCGAAAAACCCGCCGGCCGGCCCTGACCCCGGCGCCCACCTCGCACCCGAGCCCTCGCCCGCGTGCTCACGGCACCCGGACTGGGGGGAGGGGGGACCGGAGGATGAGACGGAGCGGCCGGTAACCATCCGCTCGACGGATGCGAGCGCCCGGCCGGCCGCCCTAGTCTCGTCTGTGGGGTCGACGCGGCGTGCGTCCGCTCCCCACCCGATGGGAAGAGGAACCGGATGATCCAGGCACAATCCCTGACCAAACGCTACGGAACCAAGACCGCGGTCGACGGCATCGACTTCACGGTGCAGCCCGGCCGGGTGACGGGGTTCCTCGGCCCGAACGGCGCGGGCAAGTCCACCACCATGCGCATGATCGTGGGCCTGGACAGGCCCAGCCACGGATCGGTCACCGTCAACGGCAAGCAGTACCGCGAGCACAAGGCGCCCCTCCGGGAGGTGGGCGTGCTACTCGACGCCAAGGCCATCCACACCGGGCGCAGCGCCTACAACCACTTGCTCGCCATGGCCGCGACCCATGCCATCCCGGCCAGCCGGGTCAAGGAGGTCATCGAACTGACCGGCCTCGAATCGGTGGCCCGCAAACGCGTCGGCGGCTTCTCGCTTGGCATGGGGCAACGGCTCGGCATCGCCGCGGCCCTGCTCGGCGATCCCGCCACTCTGATCCTCGACGAACCCGTCAACGGGCTCGACCCCGAGGGCGTGCAGTGGGTGCGCCAGCTCGTCCGCCAGCTCGCCGGGGAGGGCCGCACCATCATGCTCTCCTCGCACCTGATGAGCGAGATGGCCGTCACTGCCGACCACCTCATCGTGCTCGGCCGCGGCCGGGTGATCGCGGATGCCCCTGTGGCCGAACTGATCGGCGCCGCCACCCGCAAGACCGTGCGGGTGCGCACCCCGTACGCTCCCGAACTCGCGGAGCTGTTCGCGCGCCCCGACGTCACCGTCACCCGCACCGAGACCGACCTGCTCGAGATCGTGGGGGTCTCAGCCGCTGAGATCGGCAACCAGGCTGCCAGGGCGGGCATCGCCCTGCACGAACTGACGCCGATCAGCGCGTCCCTCGAGGAGGCCTACATGGCCCTCACCCAGAACGACGTGGAGTACCGCACCGGCGGCGCCCCAGAAGACCCCGCCGCCGCGCACACGGCCGCCGACCTGCAGGAGAGTGTCCGATGACCACGATCGCCCCGGTATCCGCCCCCGTCCACGAGTTCGTCCCGGCCGGATCCGGCCTGAGTTTCGGCGGGATCCTGCGCTCCGAGTGGATCAAGCTGCGCTCGGTTCGTTCCACGATCTGGTCGTATGCCACGGTCATCGTGATCTCGTTCGGCATGGCCGCGCTCATGTCGGCTTCCCTCGACCTCGCCGGCACCGAGGTCCCCGCCGCCGCCCAGGCCACCTTCCTCGCCCAGGCGGCCACCTTCGGCGTCTTCTTCGGCCAGCTCGTCGTCGCGGTACTCGGTGTGCTCGCCATCAGCGGCGAGTACAGCACCGGCATGATCCGGTCGAGCATCACCGCCACTCCGCAGCGGCTGCCGGTGCTGGCCGCCAAGGCCGTGGTGATCTTCGTCTGCACCTTCGTCGTCGGCCTGATCAGCACCGTCGGGTCCTTCTTCGTGGCCGCGCCGATCCTGGCGGGCAAGGGCATCAGTGCCGCACTCACCGACCCGGACCTGCTGCTGCCCCTGCTCGGCGGAGCCCTCTACCTCGCCCTGGTGTCGGTCTTCGCTCTCGGTGTCGGCGCCATCCTGCGCGGCAGCGCCGGCGGCATCGCCGCGGCCCTCGGCGTCATCCTGCTGCTCCCGATCGTGCTGTCGATGATCCCGGCCCAGTGGGCCACCGACCTGTCGCCGTACCTGCTTTCCAACGCCGGCCTGGCCAGCTTCGGCCTCGATCTCGGCTCGGCCGGGTTCGAGGTGTGGCAGAACGTTCTCATCGTGCTGGGCTGGGTGGCCGTGTCCCTGGCCGGCGCGGCCGTGCTGCTCAAGCGCCGCGACGCGTAGCGGGCGCCGGCAGTCGGCTGATGGCGAGCCGCGGGCGCCGCAGCGGGGCCGGGCCGTAGGCTCGAAGCATGAGAGAGTTCTACCCAGAGATCGAACCGTACGACACCGGCATGCTCGACGTCGGTGACGGCCACACCCTCTACTACGAGGTGTCAGGCAACCCGAACGGCAAGCCCGCCGTGTACCTGCACGGCGGGCCGGGCGGTGCGTCCAGCCCCACCCAGCGGCGGGTGTTCGACCCGGAGAAGTACCGCATCGTGCTCTTCGACCAGCGCGGCTGCGGCCGGAGCACCCCGCACGCCAGCGCGCCGGATGCCGACCTGACCGCGAACACCACCTGGCACCTGGTCGCCGACATCGAGCGCCTCCGCGAACACCTCGGCATCGAGCGCTGGCTGGTCTGCGGCGGATCCTGGGGCAGCTCGCTGGGCCTGGCCTACGCCGAGACCCACCCGGACAAGGTCACCGAGCTTGTGCTGCGCGGCATCTTCACCCTGCGTCCCATCGAGCTGGACTGGTTCTACGAGGGCGGCGCCGCGGCGATCTACCCGGACCTGTGGGAGGGCTTCATCGCCCCGGTTCCCGTCGACGAACGCGGCCGCCTCATCGAGGCGTACAGCCGGCTGCTGCACGATCCAGACCAGTCAGTGCGGGAACGGGCCGGCGTCGCCTGGTCCACCTGGGAGTCCTCCACCATCACCCTGCTCCAGCACCCGGAGACCATCGAACGGTTCACCGAACCGGCCTTCGCCGTGGCGTTCGCCCGCATCGAGAACCACTACTTCATGAACAAGGGCTGGTTCGAGCCGGAGCAGCTGATCCGCGACGCGCACAAGCTGCGGGACATCCCCGGGGCCATCGTGCAGGGCCGCTACGACATGTGCACCCCGGCGTTCACCGCCTGGGCCCTGCACAAGGCCTGGCCAGAGGCCGACTTCCAGATGATCCCCGATGCCGGCCACTCGTTCGAGGAGCCCGGCATCCGCGCGGCCCTGTTGGACGCCACCGACCGCTTCGCCGGGTGACCGGCCCCGCCGGCGGCGCTCAACGCTGTCGGCGGGCCAGCCTGTCGGCCGAACGGCGGGCGTACCTCGCGAGGGTGGCCAGGTCGCGCCGGCGCAGGCCGTAGAAGCTGAGCGGGTTGATCCCGAACGCCCGCGCCAGGAACACCAGGTTGAGGTTGCTGGAGAGCAGGTTGCCCACCAGGGTCGCCAGGGCCGCCCCCATGGCTCCCCAGATCGGCGCCCACAGCACAAGTAGCCCGATGTTGACCAGGCAGGCGATGGTGAGGCTGAGGCTGCGGAGGCCCGGCCTGCCCCGCGCGCTGAGCCCGGAGCCGCCGATCGAGCCCGGTGTGCCGAGCACGACGGCGACCAGCAGCACCGCCGCAACGGGCAGAGAGTCCCTGAAGCCATCGCCGAACAGGAACGGCAGCCACCAGAGCATGCTCACGCCGAGCACGAGGGCGGCCACGCCGCAGAGGAATGTGGAGATGCGGGCTGAGGAGCTCAGCCTCTCATCCACCGATTCGGCGGCGTCGCTGACGAAGGTCACGTCGCGCACGGCCTGGTTGATGATCAGAGGCAGTTCGCTCACGCTCACCGCCACCACGTAGAGCCCCAGTTGATAGGTGCCGGCCAGCGGGGTCATCAGCACCTGGTCGATTCGGGAGAGCAGCATGCCGGAGAGCGACCCCACCCACACCCGCACGCCGTAGCCCAGCAGTCCGCTCGTGCGCGCCATCCGCGGCACCTCGGCCAGTGCCGGCGGCAGGCTGCGCATCCGGCCCAGGTAGACGAAGGCACCGGCCACGGGCATCACGGCCACCGTGAGGGTGGCCACCAGCGGGGTCAGCGTGCCGGTCAGCCAGAACGGGATGAGCACGACCAGCCGCAGTGACGAGGTGAGGATGCGTTCGGTCGCCACCAGCCGCCAACTCTGGGTGGCGGCGGCCACACCGCGCAGCACCCCTACGAGCAGGTTGGGCACGATGGCGAGGGAGGCCACGAGGATCAGCTGGGCCACGGCCGGAGAGCCGCCGCTCAACCAGGGCGCGCTCACGAAGACCGCGGTCATCGCCACGATGCCGGCGGCCGTGAGCAGCAACAGCCCCCGGCGCGCCGCGTTCCTGGCCAGCTGTGGCGACCGGGCGACCGCCCAGGTCACGGCCTCGGGCACCCCGAAGGTGGCCAGGGTCACCACCAGGGCCAGCGGTGCCGTGGCGGCGGCGACCTCGCCTCGCCCGGCGACGCCGAGGGCCTGGGCGAGGATCGGGCCGGAGAACAACGCGACGAGGGGCGGGAAGGCGTTGCCGACGAGCGCGATCGACATATTGCGCGACAGCGCGCCTGAGCGCCGGCCCGGGCCGCTCGATACGGAGGTGACCGCCGGGCCGGGCGGCTCCGGGCGCTGCCGCCGGCGCCTATCGGACATGGCTGCCGGGAGCGTCGGGGCTCTGGGCCCCGGACTCGGACTCGGCGGGCGTCCGCTCGCCGGGCCCGCCGGCATCCTCCAGCATCCGGCGCAGCTCGGCCTCGCCGAAGCAGGCGAGGATCTGGGCGTCGTTGCCGCCGTCCCGCACATTGCGTCCGTACAGCGTGCCGCGCTGGGTGCCTGGCACGGCCGGGTACTCGGCCTGCCGCGCCGCCACCTGGCGCGCGCGGAACCCGTGCCGCACCATGACCGAATGCACCCAAACGTCGTCTGCCCAGGGCGCAAGGCGCCTGAAGGCGTCACCCTCCGCCGCGAGCGCTCGAAGCAGGGCCGGCGGGTAGAGGATGCCGGACACCCCGGTGCAGAAGGTGCGGAAGCTGGCCGCGGTGCCGGTGCCCGCGCTCCACCGCGCATACGGGGCCAGGCCGGTGCCGGCGAACTCGACCCGGTGCGTGCGGTGGGCGTGCACGTCGCCCGGATGCCGGGAGTACCCGGCGAGCAGGTCGGCCAGCCAGGCTCGGGGATAGAGCACATCGTCGTCGGCCGCCACCAGAGGGAGGTCGGGGGAGCGCACGGTGTTCGCATACGCGAACTGTTTCTTGTGGGGTCCGTAGTCCGGGCAGGGCAGAAGCTCGAGGCCGCGCGCGCGTAGCCGTCGCAGTTCGGGCGGCGGGTCGGCCAGGACCTCGGCGTCGTCCAGCCAGAGGATCAGGCGCCGGGGGCGCACGGTGCCGGCGGCGATCGATTCGATCGTGTAGAAGACCGTCCCGGTGCGGTGGCCGTAGCTCGTGAGGTTCACCACGGCGGCTGCGTCGCCAGTGACCCGGCGTGTGCCGAAGCGCGACCGCACACGCAGCCCGCGTAACCGCAGTTCGAGGCGCAGCCGGGCCGAGAGTGCGGTGGGGTCCCTCAGCAGTGCGAGGAGCGCCTGGGGGAGTCGGCCGTTCACGGCGATGCACCTCCCGTCTGACCACCGGATGCGCGTCACGGCGACCGGGCGTCGACCATCGACGGGCCCTGAGGCAGCACACAGTACTCGGGCGCCTGTGCCGGGGATACCTCCCACCTTCGGGGGACACAGGGCCGTTCGCGCCCCTCCTGCCCTTGTTGACACCCCGAACGCGCTCTAGGGTGTGCTCGACATGGCCAGGGCACGGCGAGCACCGGACTCGCGGGCGCCGGCCAGGGGCGGCGGGACGCATGACGGCACAGGAGCTGACGGCACCGGCCCGGTCACCCCGCCGCCTTGCCCTGTCCGGCGATGCCTTCCGGTCGCTCGTCGTCGTTCGCGTCCTGGCCATCGTCGTGCTCGTGGTCCTGGCCATGCGGATCGAACTGTCGCAGGGACTCACCGTCGGCTACCTCGCCGCCGCCGTCCTTGTCCCGCTCTGGCTGCCCGTGCTGCGGCGGTTCCACGGGTCCACTGTGCTGCTCGGCACGGTTGCGGTGGCGCTGGTCAGCGGGATCTGGCTCACCCTGTTCTCGGCGTCGTCCCACCCCACCAGCCCCGGGCAGGCCGTGACGGTGTCTGTGGGCCTGGTGGGCATCCTCTGCGGGGTCGGCTTCGTGCTCTGGTGCCGTACCGTACTGCCGGATGCTCAGGTCGCGCTCTGGTTCGGCGTCGGCCTGCTGCTCGGCGTCACCCCGACCAGCGAGCTGTACCAGGCCAATCCCTGGCGCTTCGGCTACTCGGTGGCGCTCACCATCATCGTGCTGGCGATCGCCAGGCAGACCGGGCGCCGCTGGCTCGAGTTCCTGGCCGTCGCCGGGTTCACCGCCATCGCCGCGGTGACGGACGCCCGGTCTTCCTTCGCCATCCTGCTCTTCACCGCGCTCCTGGTGCTCTGGCAGCTCCGGCCGGGGCGGCGCACCCGCTCGGGCTCAGCGGTGCGGGTCGTGGTGGCGCTGGGCATTCTGGCACTTGTGGTCTACAACCTCGGCCAGGCCCTCATCCTCGACGGGGCACTCGGCGAGGACACCCAGTTGCGCAGCAGCGCGCAGTTGCAGACCTCCGGCTCGCTGATTCTCGGCGGCCGGCCGGAGCTCGCGGCCACGGCCGGGCTGATGCTGCATCAGCCGCTGGGTTTCGGTGCGGGCACCGTGGCGAACTCCGCGGACATCTTCGCGGCGAAGTCGGGCATGGCCGCCATCAACTACGACCCGAACAACAACTATGTCGACGTCTACATGTTCGGCGGCCACATCGAACTGCACTCCGTCGTCGGCGACCTGTGGGCGTGGTTCGGAATTCCGGGTCTCGCGCTGGCCGCACTCATCGTGGTGCTCGTCCTGGCCGGGCTCGCCCGGTCGGTGGCGTCCGGCACGGCCGCGGCGGTCATCGTCTACCTCGGGATCAAACTGCTCTGGGCGCTCCTGTTCGGACCGCTCTACAGCTCGGCGACGCTGATCATCATCACCGTGGGGCTGGTGATGCTGCGGCGCGAACCCCGGGCGGAGCTGGCGCCGATGGCGGCCGGGATCGTACGGCCGTGACCGGGACCGAAGCGCCGGTGCGCATCGGCTGGATCGACACCGGCCGGGGCGTGGCCATCCTGTTGGTGGCGCTGTACCATTCGGCGAGTTGGCTGCTCGGCGCCGGGTTCGATATCCCGTACTGGCGCGAGATCAACGAGGCGCTGTCCTCGATGCGCATGCCGCTGTTCTTCGCGCTCGCCGGGCTCTTCGCGCCCAAGTGGCTGACGGTGCCGTGGTCGGCCCTGTGGAACTCGAAGTTACGCCTGTACGTCTGGGTTTTCGTGATTTGGGAAGTGATCGGTTCCGTGGTCTTCGTGCTCGGCACGGGTATGCAGGGCCAGGGCTTCAGCCCCCGGCAGAGCCTGCTCGCCCTGCTCGTCTCGCCGGTCGCGCCTCGGTTCGAGCTCTGGTTCATCTGGGCGTTGACGCTCTTCTTCGTGTTCGCGAAACTCACCAGGAGAATACCGGTCGGGGCCCAGCTGGCTGTGGCCGGTGTGGTCTCGCTCTTGGCCCTGAGCGGCTGGGAGACCGCCAACGTCGGCTGGAGCGGTTCGGCCCGCTATTACTTCTTCTTCCTCGCCGGCCTCTACCTGCGTCCGGTGATCCTCCGGCTGGGCACCGTCGCCACACCCCTGGCCGCCGGCACCGTCGTCGGCTGGGCCGTTCTCTCGGCCAGTGTCGCCGTCTTCGACCTGCGCGTGGTGCCCGGGGTGTACTTCGTCAACTGCCTCGTCGGAGTCGCGGCCGGCGTCGGCGTCAGCCGGGCATTGGCAGGACTCCCACGGCTGGCCTTCATCGGCCGCACCACTCTGCCCATCTACCTGGCGCACACCCCGATCATCATCATGATCTCGTTCCTACTTTCCACACCCCTGCTGTTCCCGGCCATCGCGACGGTGGCCGGGATCGTGCCTCCGGTGCTCGCCGCCGTCGCGGTCCTCCTGGCGCTCGCGCTCCATCGCGCCGCAGCGCCGACGCCGCTGCGGTATCTGTACCAACCGGTGCCGTCGATGCTGAGGATCGGCCGGCCAAGCACGGAGTCCAGCCGTCCGTCGTCGGCCCGGCCCGGCCGGGTCCGCGGCGCCGGACGGCACGCCAGGGACACCCGGTGAACGCCGGCGCACCCCCACGCGAGACGTGGATCGACGTCGCGAAGGGCATCGCGATCATCCTCGTGGTGCTCTTCCACTCGGTGATGTACCTCGATGGCGCCGGCGTGACCGGCCCGCTGGCCACTCTGAATCCGTTGTTGGACACCTTCCGCATGCCGCTGTTCTTCTTCATGTCCGGCCTCCTGGCGGCACGGGCGGTCGCGCTGCCGTTCGCGGCCCTGTTCCGCAAGCGGATGCTGCTGCTGCTCTACCTCTACGTGCTCTGGGTGACGCTGCAGACCATCCTCCTGCTCTTCATACCGCCGATCAGCCAGGCGCCGGTGAACGCGCGGCCGCTCGACCTGGTCACCCTGTTCGTACGGCCCAACTCCAACCTCTGGTTCATCTACGCCCTGCCGCTGTTCTTCGCACTGGCCTGGCTGATGCGCCGCTGGCCGCCGGCGCTTCAGGTGACGCTGACAGCGCTCGTCGCGGCCGGCTTCGGGTCCTTCCTGCTGCACACGGGCACACCATGGGACAAAATGGGCCGTTACCTGGTGTTCTTCATCGCCGCCATCTGGCTGGGTCCGAAGGTGCGGCGGCTGGTGCCCGCCGTGCGCTGGTGGCATGCGGCGGCGGCGGCCGGTCTCTACGCCGCGGTGACGGCCGTCGTCGTCCGCCTCGACCTCCTGCGCGTCCCGTTCGTGTTGCTGGCCACGAGCGCCCTCGCCGTCACCGTCGGCATCGTCGTCTCGGTGCTGCTCGCACGATTGCCGGCGCTCGACTGGCTGCGCGCGCTGGGAACACGCACCCTGCCGATCTATCTGGTGCACACCTTCCCGATGATCCTCGTCGCGGCGACCATCGTGGCGACGGGCACGCCATCCGGTACGGTCCTGAACGTCGTCCTGGGCACAGCCTTGCCGATTCTGCTGTGCGCGGTCGCGATCATCATCGCGCTCGCCGCGTTCCGGGTCTTCGGTCGGGTGCCCGGGCTCTTCACAGTCCCGGTCACGGCCTGGCTGCAGCCGGTGCCGGCCCGTACGGCCGGGCCCGTCCGCTCACCCTGATGGGCTTCACTCTGCTGCACCGCGAATTATTCAGGCCCGGATCTCGCCCGAGTCGTCGGTAACGGAGCCCGCAGCCAGCGCGGCGGACAGCCCCTGGGGAGAAAGCGCTTCCAATGCGCGGCGTAAAGCCGTGCTGGAGGTGTGCATCGTGTAGGGGAAATAGACGACCTCGACCCCGACCCCGGCGAACTGGCGTTCGAGGGTCAGACCACGGGGAGTGCCGCGCCAGTCGTCGCCCTTGAAGAAGATGTCGAACCCCAGTGAGCGCCAGGTGTCGAGTTTGTCTGGCACGGTTTCGGCCACGGCCTCGTCGACGAAGGTGATGTGCTGAACGATTTCGAGCCGCTCGGAAAGCGGCACGACCGGTCGGACCCCCTTGGTCAGCAGCAGCATTTCATCAGAGACCACACCGGCAATCAGGTAGTCACAGGCGGTTTTCGCCTGGCGGAGGATGTTGAGGTGCCCGACATGGAACAGGTCGAAACCGCCCGCGGCGTAGCCGACGCGCAGCCGGCCGTCACGGTGCCCGGTGGGGTGCGCGGTACGGGGGGGATCAGCGCTCATAACGGTCCCTCGATTTCTGACGGCCGCCGGCATCGCGCCGGGGAATCCGGTGAAGAGGTCGTAGGGGACAGTAGCCAGACTCCATCGTTCTGCATAGGGTTGGCGCGGTCCGAACCTAGGAAAATCGTGTAAGCGTTTGACCAAATGAGGAAAGTGAGCAAAGCTAGATAAACGATCGGTGGCCCCCTACGGTTGCTCCATCCCGCATGTCCCGAACGTGTGCACCATCAGAAAACACTCTCCCCCCACATGATCCCCACACTTTTGCGCTCGAAGTCGTCCCCCAGGACGATCCCATCCGCCCCCGACCTGGCCTCGTCCGGTGTCGCGGGCGCAGCATTCAAGAAACGTCCCCTCATTGCCGCATCAGCGGCCCTCGCCGTGGTCATCGGACTCACCGGCTTTGCGGCGGCTCCCGCCCAGGCGGCCAGCGCGTCGCCCTCAACCGTCGCTGCCGTGTCCACGGCCGTGTCCACTGCCCTGGAATCCGTCGTCGTGCCCTCGGGCGGCCAGAAGACGATCTCGCTGGGTAGCATCCCCGCGAACGCCACGGCCGTGACCCTCACCCTGCAGGCCGCCGGCGCCTGGCAGAACACCGTGGTCAAGGCTTCCATCGGCCCGAACGGTGCCCAGAAGACTGTGTTCACGGCCACCAAGGATGGCAAGCCCTCCGCCACGGTGACCCTGCCGCTGCAGTCCGGCCACAACGGCAAGCTCACGCTCACCAGCAGCCAGGCCAGCGTGCGCGTTGACAGCACCGTCACCAACTTCGCGGTGCCGGCCGCCAAGCCGGCCGCCAAGCCGGCCGCAGCGACGTCCAGCGCCGGCTCGCTGGAGACCGTGGTCGTGCCGTCCGGCGGCCAGAAGACCATTTCGCTCGGCACGGTCCCCGCCGGCGCCACCTCGGTGAAGTTCACCGTGCAGGGCTCCGGCGCCTGGCAGAACACCGTGGTCAAGGCTTCCGTCGGCCCGAACGGCGCCCAGAAGACTGTGTTCACGGCCACCAAGGATGGCAAGCCCTCCGCCACGGTGACCCTGCCGTTGCAGTCCGGCCACAACGGCAAGCTCACGCTCACCAGCAGCCAGGCCAGCGTGCAGCTGAAGACCACGGGCGTCAGCTTCGGCACGACCTCCGCGGCGCCCGCGCCCGCGCCGACCACGGCACCCGCGCCCACCGCGGCGCCTGCTCCGGTTCCCGCCCCACCTGCGACCGGCACCCCGAGCGGCAGCAACACCGGCGTGCCTGCCGGCACCAAGCTCACCGTGCACAACGGTGACATCAACGTCACCAAGGCCGGAACGGTCCTCGACGGGCTCGACATCCGTGGCCTGGTCAAGATCAGCGCGCCCAACGTGACCATCAAGAACTCGGTCATCCGCGGTCGTGCGCTCACCGGCGTCGCCCCGCTGATCAACAACCTCGGCGGCCAGTCCGGGCTCAAGATCACCGACACCGAGCTGTTCCCGTCCACCGCGTCGCCGTACGCGATGGGTATCTACGGCTACAACTTCACCGCCACGAGGGTCAACATCCACGGCGTGATCGACAGCATCCACCTCACCGGTGGGAACGTCTCGATCGACAAGTCCTGGTTGCACAACAACCTGCACTACGCCAAGGACCCCAACCACGGCGGCAGCCCGAGCCACGACGACTCGATCCAGATCCAGAAGGGGAGCAACATCAGCGTCACCAACAACAACATCAGCGGCGCGTTCAACTCCGGGATCCAGATCACCCAGGACACCGGCAAGGTCTCCAACTTCACCTTCACGGGCAACTACGCCAACGGCGGAGGCTGCACGGTGAACATCGCCGAGAAGTCCTATGGTCCGGTGCAGGGCGTCAAGATCGCCGACAACACCTTCGGCCGCGACACCAAGGTCTCCAACTGCGCGATCATCGCCAAGTCCACCACCAAGATCGACCTGGCGCGCAACTTCTACGTGCCTGACCGCACTGCCGTCACCGTGCACAAGGGCTAACCCGCACGGCCGCGTCACCGCGCTGTGACAACCGGAATCCCGCGTGCCTGGCACGCGGGATTCCGTCGTTGTATCCTCACCCCCGAGGGGGCGTCACTTCGCCCCCGAAGAGGGCACAGTATAACTGAGGATTCGTCATATACTCACCAAATCGTGCCGGCCACCCGAATGCCGGCCGCTGATGGATGAGGCTGATGATGCTCACTCGCGCCCGGAACTCGCTCCTCGCCCTGTTGTCCGTCATCGCGCTGGCCGCGGCCGCCACCCTGACCGGGACGGCCGCCGTGGCCGACACCAATCCACCGGATGCCGGCACCCCGGCCACCGTGGCCGCAGACGCACTGCCGACACCCCAGATCAACGGCGTCGTGTGGGCGCAGCTGATCGTCGGCAACACCGTCTACGTCGGCGGCGAGTTCACCAAGGCCCGGCCGGCCGGCTCCGCGGCCGGGGTCAACGAGGTCACACGCAACAACCTGCTCGCCTACACCCTGTCCACCGGAGCCCTCACCGCGTTCAACCCCAACATGAACGGCGCCGTGCGCGCCCTCGTCGCAGCACGGGACGGTTCGCGGGTCTACGCAGGCGGCACATTTACCAAGGCCGGCGCCACGAACCGATACCGCCTGGTCGCGTTCGCCAGCGCGACCGGCGCGTTGGTCACCTCCTGGGCGCCCCAGGTGAACGGCAGGGTCGCAGCCCTCGGGGTGAGCGGCACTGCGGTGTACGCCGGCGGTGCGTTCACCTCGGCCGGCGGGCAGGCGCGTCAGTACATGGCCAGTTTCGCCGCCTCGAACGGCGCGGTGCAGGCCTGGAAGGGCACGCCGGCCGGCGGCACCGTCAGCGCCCTGACCGTCTCGCCCGACAGTACCAAGGTCATCATCGGCGGTTCGTTCACCAGCTACGACGGCGGCAGTAATCCCGGCTACGGGATGGCGGCCACCAACGCCAGCACGGGCGCTTCCTCCGCCTGGAAGGTGAACAGCACGCTCCGCAACGGCGGCAGCACCGCGGCGATCCTCAGCCTCACCTCGACCAGTGACGGCGTCTTCGGCACCGGCTATGACTTCGGCAGTGGAGGCAATTTCGAGGGCACCTTCAGGGCCTCATGGGCCGACGGCACGCTGGTCTGGATGGAAGACTGCCACGGCGACACCTACTCGGCGGCCCCCACTGCCGGCGTGGTCTACACGACCGGGCACGTGCACTACTGCGGCAACATCGGCGGGTTCGGCGAAACCTCCCCGCGCTCCTACCACCGCACCCTCTCGTTCTCGATGAACGCGACGGGCACCATCGCCACGAACACCATCAAGGGATACTCCAACTACGGTGGAAAGCCTCGTCCGTCACTGCTCACCTGGTACCCGGACATCAACACGGGCACATACACGGGGCAGGGCCAGGGCCCGTGGAATGTCGCCGCCAATGCCTCCTACGTGTTGTACGGCGGCGAGTTCACGACGGTCAACGGCAAGAAGCAGCAGGGCCTGGTGCGGTTCGCGATCGCCTCGATCGCCCCGAATAAGGAAGGACCGCGCGCAACGGGCGCCGACTTCGCGCCGACCCTGAGCTCCCCGGCGGCCGGATCAGTGAAGGTCACCTGGAAGTCCAACTACGACAGGGACAACGAGCTGCTCACCTATGCGGTGCAGCGCGGCGGAGTCACCGTGACGACCCTGACCGGACGCTCGATGGACTGGAAGCGGCCGACCCTCAGCTGGACCGAGTCCGGCCTCGCGGCCGGAACGTACTCTTACCGCATCAAGGTCACGGATCCCCGGGGCAACACCAAGACCGGGAACGCCGTGAGTATCACGGTGGGCGGTGCCGCGGCCAACCGACAGGCCGCTCCCGTCGCCTCCAGCTTCGCTGCGACGGCCGCCGAGCTGAACCTGGCCGTCGACGCCTCTGCGGTGACCTCGGCTTCCGGCGCACAGATCGGCTCCTACGAGTGGGACTTCGGGGACGGCTCCACCGCGAGCGGGGCCACCGCCAGCCACGAGTATGCGAAAGCGGGCACCTACCAGGTCGCGCTCACGGCCACGGATGCCGACGGAGTGGCGCTGACGATCACCCGACCCGTCGACGTCACTGCACCGGCCGCGCCGGACCCGGCCCCGAAGGTCGACCCGGCGCCGCCGGTCGACCCCGCGCCCGCGACGCCGCCGGTACCGAAGGATGCCGGCACGACTCCGACCCCGACTCCGCCGACCGCCGGTCCGCCGGCCTCCGACGCACCCGGCGCAGGGGCGAAAGTGACCCCGACGCCCACGCCCCCGCCAACCCCGACGGACTCCAGCGTGCATTAGTACCCCTTGGCAGCCGGTCGGGACCGTGTCTAAATGACAGCACGAGGTGACCGACCGGTTCGCCGACCCCACCAGGCCTCACCGTCAGGAGCCCCCAATGGCAACACACGACCCGGACAACACCGCTGCGACTGTACCGCGGCGGTGGCGGTGGGTGGGCGTGAGCGGAGTTGTCGGAGTGGCCGTTCTCCTCCTCGTGGCCACAGTGTGGCTGTCGCAGGGCGGGGCGTCGCCCCTCGCCGGGGCGACGGGGGCGGCATCACCGGGTGCCACGACGGCCCCGGGCTCGTCCGCTCCGTCGGCCACGCCCACTGACCCGTCGGCCGCGCCGGCACCGGAGGCGTCCCCGCCGGTCGCAACCGAGACGCCGGCCCCAGGGCCCACCGAGGGGTCCGCCGCGCCGTTGGCCGAACTGCCGGCGGTACCCCTGACCGAGCAGGTCGCGCCGGTGCCTGGGGTGGTCTTCGGCATCGACGGGCTGGAGTCTGTCGAGGGTGTCGCCCAGGGCCCGGGCGAGGTCGGCGGCCCCGCGCTGCGATTCACCCTGACCGTGCGCAATGACACCGATGCCACGGTCTCCCTCATGTCCACCGTGGTGAATCTCTATGCCGGCTCGGAGCAGCTGCCCATGATCGACCTGCAACAGCCCGGCGCTGTTCCGCTGCCCGACGAGGTCGCCGCCGGCGGCAGCGTCACCGGTGTGTTCGTCTTCGCGGTCCCCGTTGACGAGCGCGGCCAGGTCAAGGTCGGCGTCGACTACACGGTGGGCGTCCCGATCGTCGTCTTCGAGGGCGCCGCACCGGAGTAAGGCCACTACGGGCGATATCCCCGATGCTGCCCCGAAAAGGGGACAGCGAGTGGTGAGAGATCGTCACTATGCTCGCTGCGTGCGGTGGCCACCCGAAGGCCACCGTCCCTACCCGAACTGAGGCATTCATGGGTGCTCCGGCCCTTTTCCTGTCCCCGCGTCTCCCGATGCCAACCTCCGTGCCACCGCGCCGGCTGATCGTCGCGGTCCTGACTGTCGTCGCCGTGCTCGCCGCACTGCTGCTGTCGGCGCCGCCCGCACGGGCGGATACGGCACCGGACGGCGTCGGAACACCGAAGACAGTGGCGGCCGATGCGCTTCCCACCGCGCAGATCAACGGTGTGGTGTGGACCCAGCTGATTGTGGGCAACACCGTCTACGTCGGCGGGGAATTCACCCGCGCCCGCCCGGCCGGAGCCGCTGCGGGAACGAGCGAGGTGGAGCGCAACAACCTGCTCGCGTACAACCTCACCACTGGCGTGCTGTCGACGACGTTCGCCCCCAGCGTCAACGGCGCCGTGCGGTCCATCGTCGCGTCCCCCGACGGCAGCCGGGTCTACCTGGGCGGAGCGTTCACGTCGGTCAACGGTGTGGCCAGGTACCGGCTGGCCGCACTGAGCACGGGCACTGGTGCCCTGGTCACCTCCTGGGCGCCGCAAGTGAACGCCCGCGTCACCACGGTGGGCATAAGCGCATCCACGGTCTACGTCGGCGGTATCTTCTCGTCCGCCAACGGTGTCGCCCGTCAGGGCCTCGCCGCGTTCTCGGCCGGCACCGGCGCCGTGCAGGCCTGGACGGGCGCCCCGACCGGCGGCAACGTCAACACCCTCACGGTGTCGCCCGACGGCACGAAGGTCATCGTCGGCGGCAGCTTCACCGCCTACAACGGCGGCTCTGAGCCCGGCTACGGCATGGCCGCCACCGATGCGGTCACCGGTGCGTCACTGCCGTGGAAAGTGAACTCGTTGGTGCGGAACGGTGGCCCGCAGGCCTCGATCCTCAGCCTGACCTCCTCGGCCGAGGGAGTCTTCGGCACCGGGTATGTCTTCGGCACCGGAGGAAACCTCGAAGGCACCTTTCGCGCGAGCTGGGCGGACGGCACTCTGATCTGGCTGGAAGACTGCCACGGCGACACCTACTCCGCCGCCCCGGTCCGGGACGCCGTGTACACGACAGGTCACCCGCACTACTGCGGCAACATCGGCGGCTTTCCCCAGGCGAACCCGTGGACGTACCACCGCACCCTCACCTTCGGCATGCAGGCCACCGGAACCATCACCGCCGATCCCCTCGGCTACTACAACTTCGCCGGCACGCCCCGGCCGAGCCTGCTCACCTTCTACCCCGACATCAACACGGGCACCTACACCGGCCAGGGCCAGGGACCCTGGAGTGTCGCCGCGAACGAGGACTACGTGCTCTACGGTGGCGAATTCACCATCGTGAACAACAAGAAGCAGCAAGGCCTGGTGCGTTTCGCCACCTCTGCCATCGCACCCAACAAGGAGGGTCCGCGCCTCACCGGCGCCGACTTCGTGCCCTCGGTAGCCTCCTTCGTATCCGGAACGGCCCGGCTGAGCTGGCAGGCCAATTACGACCGCGACAACGAGAACCTCAGCTACGAGGTGCTCCGCGACGGCGTGAGCGTGAAGACCATCGTCGCCGCCTCCTCCGACTGGAACCGGCCCATCCTCAGCTGGACGGACACCGGGCTGACAAGCGGCCAGTCCTACTCGTACCGGCTGCGGGTCACCGATCCGTTCGGCAACGTGAAGACCGGCAATTCGGTGCCGGTGACCGTCGCCGCCGCCGGCTCACTGAGCGACTACGCCGCGGCCGTGCTGAACGATTCCGCCCGCTCGTACTGGCCTCTGGGCGAGCCCAGTGGCAGCACGGCCTTCGACTGGGCCTCGGGGATCGATGCGAGCGTGCACTCCGGAGTCACCCGCGGTGCCCAGGGAGCGATCATCGGCAGCTCGGGTACGGCCAGCGGGTTCGACGGCAGCGCCAACGGGTACGCATCCACCGACACCGCGCAGCCCTCGACCGACACATTCAGCGTCGAAGCGTGGGTGAAGACCACGAGCACCAGCGGCGGCAAGATCGTCGGGTTCGGTGCGAGCAGCACCGGCACCTCCTCCTCTTATGACCGGCACGTCTACATGGACGACTCCGGCAAGATCTGGTTCGGCGTCTACCCGGGCGACGTGCGCACGGTGAACAGCACCGCCGCCTACAACGACGGCGCGTGGCACCAGATCGTCGCCACCCTGGGGTCGGCGGGCATGGTGCTCTACGTCGACGGCCGTAAGGTCGCCCAGCGGTCCGACGTCACCAGCGGCCAGGCCTACGACGGCTTCTGGCGGATCGGCGGGGACAACATCAGCGGGTGGCCGAGCCAGCCGTCGAGCGCCTTCATCGCCGCCGACATCGCCGAGGTCGCCGTGTACCAGGCGCCGCTCACCCTCGCCCAGGTCATCGCGCACTACGAAGCCTCCGGCCGCACCTCGCCGGCCCCGGCAGCGCCAACGGATGCCTACGGCACTGCCGTGTACAACGCCGACCCCGAACTGTACTGGCGGTTGGGCGAGGCCTCCGGTTCCGTCGCCGCCGATTCATCGCGGGCGATGACCCCGGGAACGTACTCGGGCCAGGTCAGCCAGGGATCGGCCGGGCTGGTCACGGGCACCGGGAACACCGCGGCCACGTTCTCCGGCGGGATCGTGAGCAGCACCGTGCAAGTGGCCGACCCGCGGGTCTACTCCCTCGAGGCGTGGTTCTCGACGACGTCGACCCAAGGCGGCAAGATCATCGGCTTCGGCGACCAGCAGACCGGTCTGTCCGGCAACTACGACAGGCACGTCTATCTCCAGGACGACGGCAAGCTGGTTTTCGGCACCTGGACCGGCCAGACGAACACCATCACGACACCGGACGCCTACAACGACGGTCGGCGCCACCACGTCGTCGCCGTCCAGTCCGGCAACGGCATGAAGCTCTACGTCGACGGCGCCATCGTCGGCACCAACCCGCAGACCGGCGCTCAGGCGTACTCCGGTTACTGGCGGGTGGGCGGCGACCCGACCTGGGGGTCGAGCAGCCCCTACTTCGCCGGAGTGATCGACGAGGTCGCGGTGTACGCACGTGACATCGGCGCGGTCGTCATCCGCAACCACTTCGCCACCGGAACGGCAGGGGAGCCGCAGAACACGCCACCGACCGCGGTCTTCGACGCCACGATCGACAAGCTGGCCCTGAGCGTCGACGGTTCGGCCTCGACGGACGCCGATGGCAGTATTGCCGGGTACTCCTGGGACTTCGGTGACGGCGGAACGGCGGCGACGGCCACCGCCACCCACAACTACACCGCAGCGGGCGACTACACGGTCACACTGTCGGTCACCGACAACGCCGGGCTGGTGCGATCCGTCAGCAAAACCGTCACGGCCGTCGCGCCGGTGCAGAATCAGGCGCCCACCGCGGTCTTCACCACCGCGGCCACGGCGCTCACGGTGAACGTCGACGCCACCGGATCGGCCGATGCCGACGGAACGATAGCCGGATATGCCTGGGACTTCGGTGACGGGGCGACGGCGACCGGTGTGACGGCCAGCCACGGCTACCCGACCGCGGGCGACTACACGGTGACACTCACTGTCACCGACGACGACGGCGCCACCGCCGCCATCGTGCACACCGTGACAGTTGCGGCCGCCCCCACGGCCACATCGTTCGCGACGGATGCCTTCGGGCGCGTCGTCACGGGAGGACTCGGCCTGGCCGACCAGGGCGGGGCGTGGACGGTGAGCGGCTCGACCGGAAACTACGCGGTGACCGGCGGAACGGGCACACTCCGGGCGCCGACGGCCGGTTCGACCGTCACCGCCACTCTCCCGGGGGTGAGCTCGACCGACACCGAGGTGCGGGTCTCCGCCGCCCTGAAACAGGCCGCGACCGGCTCCGGCGCCTACCTGTCCGTGCTCGGCCGCAAGGTCGGCACCGAGGACTATCGCGGCAGGGTCAAGGTGTCGTCGACGGGCGCCGTGCAACTGCAGTTGCTGCGCGGGGCGACAACCCTCAAAGCCACCACCATCGCCGGCCTGCTCTACGCCACGGGCGACCAACTGAACGTCACGGTGCAGGTCACCGGCACGTCGCCGACCACCCTGCGCGCCAAGGTGTGGCTCTCCGGAACGACCGAGCCGGCGGACTGGCAGGTCACCGCCACCGACAGTACCGCGTCGCTGCAGACTGCCGGGGCGATCGGACTGTCGCTCTACCTGGGCGGAACCTCCACCACGGTGCCGGTCACCGCCGCCTTCGACAACCTCTGGGCCGGCCAGACCGGGGCCGTTCCGCCGCCGCCCGCACCGGTCAATGTGCCCCCGGTGGCCGCTTTCACCGCGACGGCCACGAATCTCAGCGTCGCCGTCAACGCGGCAGGGTCCACCGACGCCGACGGCACCATCGCCGGATACGCCTGGGACTTCGGCGACGGCGCCACAGCCACCGGGTCAACGGCGGGCCACGCTTTCGCGACGCCGGGAACGTACCAGGTCTCCCTCACTGTCACAGACGATGACGGTGCATCGGCCACGACGGTCACGCCGGTCACGGTGAGCGCCGCCCCGGTCGGAGGCGACCTGGCCAGGGACGCCTTCGGCCGCACGGTGGCCGCCGGCCTCGGAGCCGCCGACCTCGGCGGCGCCTGGTCGACCACCGGCTCCACGTCGAACTACTCCGTCGGCGCCGGCGTGGCCACCCTGCGATCGCCGATCGCCGGTGCCATGGAGACCGCCAAGCTCAGCACGGTGTCGTCCACGGCCACCGATGTGCGCGTCGTCGCAGCCGTGCAGCAAGCGGCGACCGGTTCCGGAACCTACCTCTCCCTCCTCGGCCGCACCGTCGCCAGTGACGATTACCGGGCCAGGGTCCGGCTGAACGCCGACGGCACCGTGACCCTCCAACTGATGCACGGCTCGACGGCGTTGCGGTCCCTCCTGGTACCCGGGCTGAAACCGGCCGTCGGGGACAAGCTCGCGATCCGGCTCCAGGTGGCCGGAACCTCGCCGACCACGCTGCGCTCCCGGGTGTGGCTGGCCAGTCAGAGCGAACCGACGGCGTGGCAGCTCGAGGCAACGGATGCGACAGCAGCCATGCAGGCGCCGGGCGGGATCGGAATCGCCCTGTACCTCGGCGGCTCCACGACGAACACACCGGCGACGGCCCGATTCGACGACCTCGTTGCTGGACCGTTGCCGTGACCGAGCGGGTGACCATCGCGGTCCTCACCTACCAACGCCCGGCAGACCTCGCCGAACTGTTGCCGATCCTGGTCAGCCAGGCCGAGGACGCCCCGGCGGACGTCGACATCCTCGTCGTCGACAACGATCCGGCGGGCGGAGCCGAGACGCAGGTCAGGTCGGCCGGCGCCCGAGCGCCGATCCGGTACGCCCACGAACCCGAACCGGGAATCGCGAGCGCCAGGAACCGGGCACTCGACGAGAGCACCGGAGAGCTCCTCGTCTTCATCGACGATGACGAACGCCCCACTGAGTCCTGGCTGGAGTCCCTGCTGGCCGAGTACCGCAGGCACCGGCCGGTGGCCGTCGTGGGTCCGGTGGTGTCACGGTACGACGTCTCGCCGAGCCCCTGGGTGCAGGCCGGTCGATTCTTCGACAGGCGCCGGATGCCGACGGGAACGCCGGTGACGGTCGCTGCCACCAATAACCTCCTCTTGCACCTGCCCTGGGTGCGGGCGAACGGCCTGCGTTTCGACGGCCGGTTCGGCCTGAGCGGCGGGTCGGACACCCTGTTCACCCGCCAGTTGGTCGAGCGCGGCGGACGCATGCTCTGGTGCGATGAGGCCGTGGTGATCGATGTCGTGCCCGCCGCCCGGCTCACCCGCGGTTGGGTCCTGCGCAAGGCCTACCGGATCGGCAATGCCTCCAGTCGGGTTGTGCTGGACGGCACCCGGCCCGGCCGGCGGCTCGCGCTGCGCGTGATCCTGCTCACCCGGGGCGTGGTCCGACTGGCCGTCGGCTCGCTCCGCTGCCTCGCCGGCGTACTCACCGGGCAACTGCGCCACCGCGCCCGCGGCATGCGCACGGCCGCGAGAGGCGCCGGCATGTTGTCCGGATCGCTGGGCGCCGTCTACAGCGAATACTCCCGGAGCGCGGTGCGGTGACCGGCGTCGTCACCGAGCGTGCACGGCTGTACCAGACAGTGCGCACAGCCCACCTGGAGCGGGCCAGGGCGCTGGCGCCGGCCACCATCCTCTACCGGGCCACCCGCTACGACTTCGATCGTGCCCTCGCCAGAGACCTCGACCTGATACCCGCCGGACCCATCAGGGCCGCCTGGCTCCTCGCCCGCTCCCGGGTGCGTCAGCTCGAGGTCAACGAACCCTTGATGCTCGCCAGCCTCCGCCGCACTGCCCTGACCCTGGCCGTGCTGCACCTGCGGCATCGTCTTGGCGGCCCGCGCACCCAGTGCGTGAGCTACGCCATCGAGAACGCCGACCCGTTCGCCAGCCAGGCACGCGGGCGGGCCAGGCTGACCCGGCTGCAGGACAAGCTGCTGGCCCGCTTCGTCTGGGCGTCGCTCGACAGGATGGTTTTCGGAACCGAGTCGGCGCAGCAGACCTACGCATCGGTGTTCGGTGCTGCCGCCGGCCCCGCGCACCGCACCCACATCCCCGCCCTCCCCTCGGCTTGCACCTGCCCGGGCGAGGGCAGGGCGACCGCCCCCCGAGTGGTGTTCCTGGGCGCGCTGGCCGCGCGAAAGGGGTTCCCGCAGCTGCTGGATGCGTGGCCCTATTTAAAGGTATGGCTGCCGGATGTCAGTTTGGTCATCCTCGGCAGCGGGCCGCTGGAAGAGCGGGCCAGGGCCCTTGCCGACGCCGACGCCGCTGTGGAGCTGCACATCGACCCGGCCAGATCCGATATCCACGCCGAACTGCGTCGCAGCCGGGTACTCGTGCTGCCGTCACAGCCGACGCCCGGCTGGCGGGAACAGGTGGGCCTGCCGATCTGCGAGGGGCTCGCGCACGGGACGGCCATCGTCACCAGCACCGAGACCGGGCTGGCGGGCTGGTTGGACGCACATGGCCACGCCGTTGTCGACGCATCCGCCGCACCGCTCGAGTGGGCGCGCGCCGTGGCCGGCGCCCTACGGGCGGACCGTTCGCAGTCTGCTGTGCTCCACGATCTGCCGCCCGTCGATGGACGTCTCGCCGCCGACGAGTGGCTGTTCGGCGACGCGACCTGACGGGCCGGCGTTCCCACGCACCTGGGACAGCGCCGCGGCATACGCCTCCCGGTGCTGCTCGGCGATGACGGACCAGGCCCGGCCGGAGAGATCAGGGCGGGTGGGGGAACCTGTCGGGTGTTCGGCCCGGCACCGCTCCAATGCTCCGCCCAGGAGCGCTGCAGTGAGCACGCCCCGGTAGGTGAAGACCCAGCCGCGACCGACCTCGGCCTTGAGTGCCTCGGTGACCGGGTTCGACGGCACCAGGATCGGTCGCCCCAGGGAAAGCGCGAGCACCGCGGCGCCCGAGTTGTGCATCTCGCGATACGGCAGGGCGACCAACTCGGCCTGGGTCACGTCCCTGGCCAGCTCGATGTCGGACGCGTGACCCAGGGACACCGAGACCCGGTCGTCGGCTAGGGCGGCCAAAAGCACCTCGGCGCCGATGTCTGCCGTGGTGGGGCGGCCGACCACCCGGAGGGACAGTGGCTCACCGTCCGGGCCGGCAGGAAGGGCGGAGAACGTCTCGATCAGATCGGGAACACCCTTGTACGGGCGGATCAGTCCGAAGTACACCACCCGCCCCGGAACTGGAGGCTCGAAGGGCACCGACTGGAACCAACTACGGTAGTCGCCGTGCGCGATGGTGCGGACAGGAGAGTCGGAGGGGACGTCTGTCGTCGGATTGAGCCGAATCCACAGTGTGGTGCGGCGGTCGAACCGGGCCAGCAATGCGCGTTCGGCCCGGCTGCCGGCCTCGTGGCTGCGCACATTGTGCACGGTGCGCACCACTGCCGTGCGATTCCGGTGTAGCCACAGCCGCAGCAGCAGGGCGCGGAACAGGAGGCGCCTGGCGAAGCTGCGCGTCGCCGTCGTGCCGTGCAACAGGGCCTCCGGCCAGTGCGCGTGGAACACGTCGTAGCGCTCGGCCAGCGCCCGCCGCCAGTTGAACCCGAGAACCTGCGGATCCGGGCTCAGCTGGTCGGCCAGCTGCACCAGATAGGGGTTGGTGGTGGCACGGCCGGTCGGGAACGACTGCAGGACGCGCATCACCTGGACCGGGTCTTCTCGGTGACCTTCGCGGCCCGACGCCCGTTCGGGATGGCCGGTGCGGTCGGCACCTGATCGGCCTCGGCTGCCGGAGTCGCCGGAGTCGCCGGATCGGCCGCCGGCACGTTTTCCATCCCGTAATACGCGGGCGTCTTACGCTCCTTGACGAAGTTCAGCACGATACCGAGGACGCGGGCGTTGACGTTCTCCAACGACTCGATGGTGTCCTTCAGCTGGGCGCGTCTCGTGGCACGATAGCGCGCGACGACGATGGCGCCGTCGGCCAGGTGGGAGAGCCCCAGGGCATCCGTGGCGGAGAGCAACGGCGGTGAATCGATCACTATGTAATCGAAGCGCGCCGACAACGTTCCCAACAGGGTGCGCATGGCCTCTGAGCCGAGCAGCTGGCCAGGATTGGGCGGCAGGGCCCCCGCCGACAGCACCGAGAGGCTGTCGCCGCAGGGCACGATCGCCTCCTCGGGGGAGATCGCGCCGACGAGAACCGTGGTGAGGCCGACATCGCCCTCTACCCCGCAGATGTCGGCGATGCTCGGGCGCCGCAGGTCGGCGTCGATCAGGAGCACCCGGGAGGAGCGCTCCGCAAGGGCGAGGGCCAGGTTGACGGAGGTGGTCGACTTGCCGTCCCTCGTGACGGCCGACGTGACCACGATGGTGCGCGGTCGGTGATCGACGTCGATGAATTCCAGGTTCGCCTGGATGCGCCGGTATGCCTCGGCGATGGTGCTCCGCGGCATGACCCGCATGGCGATGCCGGCGGGGTCCTTCCGGCCCTTCTGGCCGACCTTGCCCAGGAGCGGAGCGTCGGTGACACGCTCGAGGTCTTTCTCGTCGCGCACCCTGGTGTCGAGCATGTCCCGCAAAACCGCGTAGGCCACACCCAGCCCGAGCCCGACCAGAAGGCCGGTGATGACGATGAGCGTCGTGTTGGGTGAGAACGGACGGGAGGGAGGCTGGGCGGTGGAGACCGTCTCGAGCGTGATGGATGGTGTGCCGGCCGGTCCCTCCGGCGCCAGGTCCTGCCCCGTCGTGGCGAGGGATCTGGTGATGGCGTTCGCAATCCGTGCCGACTGCTCCGATGACCTGTTGACCACGGTGACCTCGATGATCACAGTGTCCAGCGGCGTCGAAGCCGAGACACTCGACGCGAGGGCCGACGGAGTCGTGTCCAGTTGCAGATCGTCGATCACCGGCTGGAGTACTGCGGGCATCGTCGCCAACTGCGCGTACGACTGCACGAGTTTCTCGGTGAAGGTGAAGCCCTGCACCAGCTCGCTCGTGGTCTCGCCGCGCGGGCTCGAGACGAAGACGCTGCTGGTGGCCCGGTACAGGAGGGGCAGCGACGTGGCGTAGGCGAGACCGGCTCCGGCTCCCAGCGCCCCGAGCAGAATGACAACCAGCCATCTCCGCGCGATCGACCTCAGATATTCGACCGGTTCCATGATGTTGTCCCCTTTGTTTCGCCGGTGTCGGCGTGTGATCGATGGTTGGTTCCCGGCCTGGCCCTGCTCGGCCGGGTGGTTCAGCCGTGGGCGGCTCTGCCGTGCCCGGTGCGGCCAGGCTCGGGCCTGCCGGAGGCGGCAGCGGCCGGGCGTGCGACCTGGGCGGGGGAGCGACCCGCGGCGAGCACGGTGTCCCTGATACTGGACCGGTACCCGGCCAGGCCGTGGCGGTCGCGAGCGAGGAACTGGTCGGTGCCGGCCGCCAGCCGATAGTGCGGCCAATCGGCGACGATCTGCCCCAGGGCACTCGCCACGGCGGCGGAGGCACCGGGGGGCACCCGTACCGCGGAGGCGAACCCCGCCGAGGCCTCGCGCAGCCCAGACGTGTCGCTCACCACCACCGGCCGAGCGGCCAGGGCGCCCTCAACGGCCGTGTTGCCGAACCCCTCCTCGAGCACGGAAGGCACCAGCACGATGTCGCTCTGGGCCAGGAACGGCCAGACATCGCGCTGGTAGCCGTGGAAGTGCACCCGGTCGCTCAGCCCCTCGGTGCGCACCAACTCGCGCAGCCGGTCCAAATACCACTCGTAGCCGGGAAAGATGTCTCCCACCAGATGCAGCTCGGCGTCATGGCCCGTCGAGCGGTACGCGGACAGGGCCAGCACCGCGGTATCGACGCCCTTGCGCTCGGAGAGCCGTCCCACGTACAGCAGCTGCAACCGGCCGACGAGCTCGGAGCGCGCGTTCACGGTCTGGCCGGGCCAGCCGATCGGGTTCCGCACCACCCTGGCCCGCTCCCGTAGCCGCGGATAGGACTCGCACAGGACGTCGATGCAGTACTGGCTGTTGGAGACGACGGTGTCGCAGAGCAGCAGCGGGGCGGCCAACGCCCGGCGCACCACCCCGGAGGCACTGCGCTCGGCCTCGTGCACATGGATGATCACCGGAATCCGGGCGGCTCGGCCGAGCAGCACCCAGAGCGGGAGCGTGACCGTGTTCACGTAGAGAACGGCGGGGTGCACCCGCCGGAGCAGCCGGATCCCGGCGGCCATGCCGCGCAGAGCGTCCCGCAGGAAGCGCAGGGCGCCGACGGGTCGCAGGATGCTCTTGCGCAACACCGGCGTGGGGCAGAGCTCGATGTGGGCGCCACGACTGGTCAGTTCCCCGACCAGCGGCCCAAGTGTGGGAAGCGCGACAGTGACCTGTGTCCCGGAGCCGACCAGCGCTGATACCGTCTCGAGCAACACCAGGTCGGAGCCGTAGAGCTCGGCGCCGGGGTGTGCAATCAGTACGGCGCTGCCCACGCCGGTGGTCACGGTCATGATTCCTCACGGACCGGGTAGAGCCGCTGCGTCACCGTCTGACGGGCACGCGGCGGCCCGGATGCGAGCGCGCGGAGTGCCAGGATCGCGCCCGCTCCGGTGCCGCGCGCGGCGGCCAAGAGGAGCGGCCCCGCATGGCGCGCCAGATCGCGGCGCCCCCCGCGCTGGAGCACCCGCAGGGCATAGGCCGGGCTGAGCACCAGCCAGCGGACCACCTGGCCGCGGCTGAGGTGGCGAGCCGCGAACACGAGCCGGTTCCGGCAGTTGGAGTAAACGTAGAGCACGGACTTGCCCGAGCCGGACTGGGTGCCCCCGACGCTGTGCACCACGGTGACGTCGTCGCGTACCGCGAGGCTGCCGCCGGCCGCCACGCACCGCCACGACAGGTCGACGTCCTCCCAGTAGAGGAAGTATCGCTCGTCGAATCCGCCGAGCCACCGCCACAGGGAGGCGTGGATCATCAGGCACGCTCCGCTCAGCCAACCATACGGTGCGGAGCTGTCGGCGGTGGTTCCCGTGTGGGTGCGTCCTCGATCGACTTGCACGGTGCCGCCACCGAACCACAGGGAACCGTCGGGGCGTTCGATCCGGGGGCTAAGGATGCGTTGTGGATCCTCGGCGCAGCCCTCGGCCAGGGCGAGGACCCCGGCTTCGTCGATGAGCGCATCCGGGTTGAGTAGCAGCAGCCGACGGCAGCCGCGCGCGATCAGCAGCCCCGCGCCGGCATTCATCCCTGCTCCGAAGCCGAGGTTCAGCCCCGGCGCGAGCAGAGTCCAGCCCTCCCGCTGGCACAACGCCGTCGTGGCCGCCCGGTCGGCGAGGCCGGAGAAGTTATCCACGATCACGATGCGCTCGCCGGCAAGCCCGCGGGCGAGGCCGACCAGGTTGAGTTCGAGCAGCGCGGGGGAGCCGTAGTTGACAACCACGATCCCCAGATCACCGGGCAGGGACATGGTCGCTCCACTCATCGGACCGATGCCGTGGCGCAGCTGCGCCGCCGGGCGCTCCAGCAGGTGTAGCGCCCAGGGCGCGCATATCGCCGAACCACTTCACCAGCGCGAGGACCAGGTAGAGGGTGTTCGCCGCGAACAGGGCAGTGTACACGCCGAAGAACACGGCGGGGAGCCCGAGCAGGGCGAAGGACAGGCAGAGGATGCCGTAGTCGGTGGGCAGCCCGAGGATCGAGCGGAACGGTGTGCTCGCCGTGTTCCGCGCCGGTTCGACGGCGTGCTTGGCCTTCAGGAGGTCGTTCAGGATCATGGCGAAGAACGAGACGGCCGCCACGATCGTGAAGATCACGGGCACAAGCAGCCAGGCCGGATCAGGGAGGTCGAGATGCCGGTAGGCCAGCACCAGCACGGCGAGGTGCACGCTGGAGATCTTCCATGCGTCGACGACATGGTCCAGCCATTCCCCGCTGGTGCTGCCGCCGCCGCGAAGCCTCGCCAGCTGGCCGTCGGCGGAGTCGAGGACGTACCCGCCCGCCAGCAACAGCCAGACGGCGATCCCCATCGACACGCTGGGCGGTACCAGCGCGATCACCAGCACTCCGGCCAGGCTGGCGAGTGCGCTGAGCCCGGTGACCATGTTCGGCGTCCAACCCAGCCGGAAGGCGAGCGCCGCCGGTACCCGGCCCAGGGGACGGTTGACGTAGAGCGAATAGGCCGGTGCGCCCCTCGCCGCGCCCTTCTGGGCAGACGCCAGCCGCTTGACCGTCGCGGCCAGCGTGTCCGTCGGGGCCAGGGCGGCACCCGCGACGGTGCCGGTCACAGCGAACTCCGCATCGCGGTGGCGGGGCGCTGGGCCCGTTCCGGCTGGTTCCACGGCCTGCGGCCGATGCGCCCGACGCTCATGCCCTGCGTGCTGTGGCCGGAGACGAGGCGCTGGGCCAGATCCTCATAACCGTCGGTCACGTGGCCCCAGTTGTACAGGGCGGCCGCGCGCCGCTGAAGCGCTTCGCCGACCTCCTCGGTGTGGTGGGGGTTGAGTTCGGCGTCTTCGATCAAGGAGGCGAGCGTCGCCGGGTCGCGGAAGTACGCGCCGTAGGCGCCCAGCACCTCACGGTTGAACGACACGTCCCAGGCGATCGCCGCGGTACGGGCTCCCATCGCGCGCAGGAGGGACGGGTTCGTGCCGCCGACCGAATGCCCGTGCAGATAGCTCACCGAGTGGGCGTACAACTGGTCGAGCTGGTCCTGGTCCCAGAGGCCACCGAGCAGCCGCACCCGCGGATCGCCGGCCAGCGCGGTTATCTTCCGGCCATACGCTCCGGCATAGGGTGCAGATCCGACGACCACCAGGGGGAGAGTGGCGCTGCTGCGCCGGTATCCGTCGATGATCACGTCGACGTGGTTCTCGGGTTCGAACCTGGCGACCACGAGGTGATACCCCTTGGGCTCCAGGCCCAGTTCGGCCAGCCGGGTGGTCGGCGGGTCGTGCAACACCCGGGTGCCGTAGCTGATCAGTTCCGTGGGGATCGCGAACTCGTCGCGGTAGTAGTCGACGATCCCCTGCGCGTCAGCGATCAGGGCATCCGCCGACCGCACAGACAGCTGTTCGGCCCAACGGTAGTACCGACGCGCAGTGCCGCCCCACTTGTCCCGCTTCCATTCGAGCCCGTCCACGTGCACGGTCGTCGGGATGCCGCGCTGACGCAGGAATGGGACGAACGGCGCGTTAGCGGCGTTGAAGACGAACGCGGCATCCGGGCGGCGCCGGGTGGTGACGTGCGCGACCGAGAACGCCGTGTGGCTGAGCGTCTCCAGGGCCTTCATGTGTAGCGCCGGAAGGTGCACGAGTCGCATGCCGAGATAGTCGGTGGGCGGCCGGACCGCTCCGGGCGTGCCGCTCTGCGATCGGCAGTAGACGGTCACGGCGTGCCCGCGGTCCACCAGGCGACGCCCGATCTCCTCAACGGCTGTCTCGAAGCCGCCGTAGGCCGCCGGCACCCCCCTGGTACCGATCATCGCGATGTGCAGGGCGCGTGCGCTCTCGCCGGAGTTCGGTTCGGTGTCGTTCGTCGCAGCCATATCAGTACGCCCCCAGAGGTCGAATGATGATTTTGAAGGTCCGCCAGATGATCATGAGGTCGCCGGCCAACGACCAGTTCTCGACGTAGTAGAGGTCCAACCGCACGCTTTCCTCCCAGCTGAGGTCCGAGCGCCCGTTGACCTGCCACATGCCGGTGAGGCCTGGCTTGATATACAGCCGCCGGTGCATGTGAGACTCGTAGTTCTTGACCTCGGCGGGCAGCGGCGGGCGTGGCCCGACGAGGCTCATCTGGCCGACGACGATGTTCCACAGCTGCGGCAATTCGTCGAGGGAGTACTTGCGCAGGACCCGCCCGACCTTGGTGATGCGCGGGTCGCTGCGAATCTTGAAAAGCACTCCAGCGCCCTCGTTCTGGTCGAGCAGGCCGGCCAGGTCGTCCTCGGCTGTGCGCACCATGGAGCGGAACTTGAGCATGTGGAACGGCCGCCCGTTGCGGCCGACCCTCTCCTGGCGGAACAGAACCGGACCGGCGCTGTCCAGCTTCACCAGCACACCGATCACCAGGAGCACCGGACTGATCGCCATCAGTGCCAGGGCGCCCAGGGTGATGTCGAGTGCACGTTTGAGCACGTGTTTGGCCCCGTCGTACTGGGGGATCTCCACGTGGATGAGCGGGAGCCCCTCGACCGGCCGGAAATGGATGCGGGGACCGGCGACGTCGGTCAACCGGCTGGAGAGCACCAGCTCCGCCGACGTCTTTTCCAGGTCCCAGCCGAGGTTCCGAATGAAGGTGTTTCCGAGGCTCGGGTGCCCCGCGACGATGACGGCGTCGACCCCCAGAGACTGTGCGGCGCTGGCCACGTGCTCGAAGTCAGCCACGACGGGAACCCGGTGCCCGGCAGCGATGACGCTCGTGGAGCTGTCGCCCTCCAGAGCCGCCCCCACAACCTGGTAGGCAGCCCCGGATTTGTCGTTGATCTGCCTGACGACGTATTCAACGTCCTCCCGGCCACCCACGACGATCGCCCTGGCCAGGTAATGGCCGTAGCGGCGTTGTTGGATCAGCCACTTCCGCCACAACCAGCGCTCCAGAACCAGCGCTGCCACTCCGAGCGGGAGGGCGAAGACGAAGTATGCGCGGGCCGTGTCAACCTGCATCAGCAGGAAGGCGATGGCAAGCATCCCGAAGGCCAGTGCGCTCGCGTTGATGACGAGCTTGTATTCGGTCGCGCCGACCCCGACTATGCGGGCATCTCGGGTGCGGAAGGTGCCAAGGGTGATGATCCAGGTGACCGCGACGATCACGGTGACTGCCCAGTAGGAGAGGGGAATTCGCGGGGCGTCGCCTATCGGGTTGGCCATTGCGAACCGAGCGAGGAACGCCACAGTGACGGCGGAGCCGATCACGGCCGCGTCGGTCAGCGTGAGCCTGATGCGATATTGCCGCGCCCAGGCCGCACCGGAGAGCCCAGTGACGGCGGGAGCCGGCGAAAGCCCGGGGACCGCGCCGGCGGGTACGGCACCGGCCAGGGGCAGATCCGTCGAGACGGGGCCGGTGGACACCGGCCTGACCAGGTGCAACGGTGCCCGGTATCCGGCCGGTGTCGCCCCGGCCAGGGGAGGGCCGGGCTTGGGCGTGCTCATCGGCTACCGGCGCTCCAGGCCGGATTCGGGCAGGCGTAGCGCGGATTGCCGCTGCTTGGAGGGGGCAGCTGGCACTTTTGGGGTCGACCAATAGGCCGACACGTCACTGACGTATTCACGGTGGGTCCCCTGCATTTCGGGTTACAGGTTCGGGCGGGTGATGGAACGGGTACAGCGGCAGGCCACTGGGTGGGTGGCCTGCGGGTGCGGGTAGAGCGGGTAAGCGGCGAAGCTGCTGAGGTCGAATGCGCCGATGGGGCTGGCTGCGGGTGGGGCGGGTGCCGGTGGGACGGATGTGGCGGTAGTGACAGATTCTCAGCGACTCACGAGGTGAACATAACCCGAAACGCGTTTTTGGCGCTGTGACCTGAACGGGGGCCAGGTGGCGAGGCGATTTGTCCCCCCGGTTGGGGGACTGTGCGATGGCACTGACGGTGGCACTCTGGGCGGGTGAGCGACCCTCACTTTCTATCGTGGTCGCAGTTTCGCTCCTTCAACCGTCTAGCCATTGGGGTTACTGTGACCGACTCGCTACGGATCGCCGTTATCGGCGCGGGCTACTGGGGACCGAATCTGGCCCGGAATTTCCGGGCGAGTCCGCACTGGGAACTCGCGGCGATCTGTGACCTCGATCTCGACCGCGCCAGGCGGCTGGCGGGCCAGGGACACGACGTGAAGGTGACCGACTCCATCCGCGACCTGCTCGCCGATGACGACCTGGACGCCGTTGCTATCGCCACCCCGGCGGCCACTCACCACGACATCGCGCACGCCGCGCTCGCCGCGGGCAAGCACGTCCTGGTGGAAAAGCCGCTCGCCGACACCGGTGAGCGCGGCCAGTCCATGGTGCAGGCCGCGGCCGAGTCATCGTTGGTGCTGATGACCGATCACACCTATTGCTATACCCCGGCGGTGCTCAAGATGCGGGAGCTGATTCACGGTGGCGATCTCGGCGAGGTCTTGTTCATCGACTCTGTGCGGATCAACCTGGGCCTGGTGCAGCCCGACGTGGACGTGTTCTGGGACCTGGCACCGCATGACCTCTCGATCATCGACTTCATCCTCCCCGGTGGCCTCACACCGATCACGGTCAGCGCCGTCGGAGCAGATCCGCTGAACGCGGGCAAGGCCTGCATCGGCTACCTCACCCTTCCGCTCGCCGACGGGGCCATTGCGCATGTGCATGTGAACTGGCTCAGCCCCACCAAGATCCGCCAGATGATCGTCGGCGGCTCACGCCGCACGCTGGTGTGGGACGACCTGAATCCCCAGCAGCGACTGAGTGTCTATGACCGCGGCGTCGATCTTGGCCTGCAGGTTCTGGACGGCGCAGACCGCCGGAGCGCAACGGTGTCCTACCGGCTCGGTGACACCTGGTCGCCGGCCCTGCCGGAGACCGAGGCGCTCGGATCAATGGTGGCCGAATTCGCCTCGGCAATCCGCGACAAACGGAGCGCCAGAACGGACGGTTCTGCGGGTCTGCGCGTCCTGGGCATCCTCGAGGCAGCCAGCCGCAGTCTCGCTGCCGGCGGCGGGGCCATGCCGCTGCGCGTCGAGCGGGAAGCCATGCTCGCTGGGGGGACGGCTCGTGTTTAGGCCGCGACGTTCGGCGGGCGTGCTCGTCGGTGCCGCAGCGCTGGCCGTGCTCGCCCTGGTGGGTGGTTCGTTGAGCGCTGCGCCGGCCCCTGCGCACGCGGCCACCGGATGCAACGCTGCGGCGAATCCGGTCGTGTGCGAGAACGCCCTCCCGGGCGTCGCTCCCTCGGTGTGGGACATCGACGATTCCGGCGACCCCAGCATCCAGGGGTTCGCCACCGACATCAGCGTGAACGTCGGCGGCAGCATCGGTTTCAAGATCGACACCAACGCCAGGGCCTACTCGATCGAGATCTACCGCACCGGCTGGTACCAGGGTCTCGGTGCCCGCAAGATCGCCGACGTGACCCCGTCCGCGGCCCTGCCGCAGACCCAGCCGCAGTGTCTGAGCGATCTCACGACCGAGCTCTATGACTGCGGAACGTGGGCGCTCTCCGCCACCTGGACGCTCCCGGCCGATGCTGTGTCCGGGGTCTACTTTGCTCTTCTCACCCGTGCCGACACGGGAGGGCAGAGCCACATCACCTTCATCGTGCGCAATGAGGCGAGCCACTCGAAGGTACTTTTCCAGACCTCTGATCCGACCTGGCAGGCGTACAACACCTACGGGGGAAGTGACTTCTACCAGGGCGCGGACAACGGGCGCGCCTACAAGATCAGCTACAACCGTCCGGTCGCCACTCGCGGCGGCCCGGGCGGCCGGGACTTCTACTTCAGCAATGAATACCCGATGGTGCGGTTCCTGGAGAAGAACGGCTACGACGTTTCGTACTTCAGCGGGGTCGACACCGACCGGTTGGGCGCGAAACTGCTGAACCACACAGTGTTTCTCTCAGTGGGTCACGACGAATACTGGTCCGCCGCCCAACGCGCCAACGTCGAAGCCGCCCGGGACGCCGGGGTGAACCTGCAGTTCCTCTCCGGCAACGAGGTGTACTGGAAGACCCGGTACGAAGCCTCGCCGACCAGCTCCGCGGGGGATCACCGCACTCTGGTGTCCTACAAAGAGACCTGGAGCAACGCGAAGATCGATCCGTCCACCCAGTGGACGGGCACCTGGCGAGATCCGCGATTCGCGGCACCCGCCGTGGGCGGAGGCCGCCCGGAGAATGCGCTGACCGGAACCATGTACCAATCGAACTTCTCTGATCTCCCGGTCACAGTGTCCGCGGCGGAGGGGAAGTACCGGCTCTGGCGGAACACATCTCTCGCGCAGTTGGCGGCGGGAAGCACAGTCGCCCTCGCCGCGCACACAGTGGGATATGAGTCGGACGAAGACCTCGACAACGGGTTCAGGCCGGACGGCCTCATCACCCTGTCCACCACGACGGGCAGCGTCCCCGAGTACCTCCAAGACTTCGGGAACACCGTGGCCGCGGGAACCACGACCCACCACCTCACTCTGTACCGGGCAAGCAGCGGGGCTCTCGTGTTCTCAGCCGGAAGTGTGCAGTGGGCCTGGGGCCTCGATCAGGAGCATGACGGCGACGGGGCGCCCGCCGATGCGCGGATGCAACAGGCGCAGGTGAACCTGTTGGCCGACATGGGCGCTCAGCCCGCCACGCTCACGAGCGGCCTGGTCGCCGCGACGGCGAGTACGGACACGAGCGCGCCGACCGTCACTATCAGCACCCCGGCAGCCGGAACCGCGATAGCCAACGGCGTGAGTGTCACCGTAGCGGGAACCGCTGCCGACAGTGGGGGCGTCGTCGCGAGCGTGGAAGTGTCCACCGACGCCGGAGCCAGCTGGCACCGGGCCACCGGCACCACGAATTGGACCTACAGCTATGTGCAGCACGGCGTGGGATCCCAGACCATCCGGGTGCGGGCTGTCGATGACAGCGCCAACATCACCGGCACCCCGGCGACCAGGTCGGTCACGAGCACGGCGCCGTACTCGGTCTTCGGTGCCGAGCAACCCGCGGTGGCAGACGCCGGAGACTCCTCCGCGGTGGAACTCGGGCTGAAATTCACCCCGAGCCAGAGTGGTTTCGTGTCCGGGGTGCGCTTTTTCAAGAGCGCCGGCAACTCCGGTACGCATACCGGATCGCTCTGGAACAGTGCGGGCACCCGGCTGGCTACCGTCACATTCGCGAACGAGTCCGCCTCAGGCTGGCAGGCCGCGGCGTTCTCGGCGTCCATACCCGTCTCCGCGGGGACGACCTATACGGTGTCCTACTCGGCTCCGGCCGGGCACTATGCCGCCACCCCGTACTACTGGGCCTACCGCGGAATCAGCGCGGCACCGCTGACCGTCGCCGGCGGCTTCGGCGCCGCACCGGCTGGGGTCTACGACACCACGATGGGAGCGTTCCCCCGGGACTCCTACCAAAACGGCAACTACTTCGTCGATGCCGTATTCACCACCACCGATGGCTCCCCGTTGACCGCGGCAAGCCAATGGCCCTTGCCTGGATCCTCCAGCGTGCCACTGTCCACGACGGTCAGCGCGGTCCTGTCCAGAGACGTGGACCCGGCGTCGGTCACCGTCACGGTGAAAGACCAGCTGGGTGCGACAGTATCCGGCGCCGTGTCTTACGCCGCCGCCACTCGCACGGCGACCTTCACGCCCACTGCACCGCTGAATGGGTTCGTCACCTACTCCGTCGTCCTGGCGGCCACGGCCACCGGTGGCGGTACCCTGACCTCCGGCGGCAGCTGGTCGTTCACGACCGTCAAGCCTCCGGCCGAGGACGGACTGTGCCCCTGCAGCCTCTTTACCGACGCGACCGTGCCATCGATCCTGCAGGTCTCGGACAATCGCCTGGTCACCCTGGGCGTGAGGTTCAGCAGCTCCGTTGCCGGTACGGTCTCCGCGATCAAGTTCTACAAGAGCGCGGGCAACACCGGCAGCCACACGGGCACGCTCTGGGGCCCGAACGGCGCCCAACTGGCCACTGCGACATTCTCGAACGAGTCCGCCTCAGGGTGGCAGACCGTCACCTTCGCCACCCCCGTCACAATCACCCCAGACACCGTGTACCTGGCCTCCTACGTGAGTCCGACGGGCACCTACTCCGCCACCCTGGGCGACTTCTCCGGCAGCGGCATCACGCGGGGACCCCTCACGGCAGGTAACGCGGCCGGCGCCTACACCTACTCCGCCGGGTATCCGGCGTCGTCATCCGGCGCCAACTACCTCGTCGACGTCGTGTTCAACCGGTCGACCGCCGCGGCCATCACCGTGGTGAGCCAGAGTCCGGCCAACGGTGCTGTCGCAGTGCCGACATCCACGGCGGTCGCCGTCACGCTGTCGGCGGCCATCGCACCCGGGTACACCCTGGCCGTGAGGGCCGGAACCGTCGCTATTGCCGGCGCGACGACGCTGTCGTCCGACGGCCGGACGGTCACATTCACAGCAGCCCAGGCGCTCCCCGCCGGATCGGCAATCACGGCCACCCTGTCCGGAGCCGTCTCGACCGCGGGTGCCGCGCTCCCCACCCAGACCTGGGGGTTCCAGACCCTGAGCGCGACCGGCGGCACCACCGCCTATACGCTCCTCGGCACTGAGACGCCCGCCGTCCTGGCCGCCACCGACTCGTCTGCCGTCGAACTCGGGATGGCATTCAGCGCCGGCCAGGCGGGTTCCGTGACCGCGATCCGGTTCTTCAAGGGCTCGGGCAACACAGGCACCCACACCGGCTCATTGTGGTCAAGTGCCGGTTCCCAGCTCGCCACGGTGACGTTCGCCAACGAGACCGCGACCGGCTGGCAAACCGCCCAACTGAGCACTCCCGTCACGCTGACCGCCGGCGCCTCATACGTCGTGTCCTACCTGGCCCCGGTCGGCCGGTATTCCTACACCGGCGCCTATTTCAGCGCGGCCAAGACGAGTGGTCCGCTCACCGCACCGGCGACAGGCAACGGCCGCTATCTCTATGGCACCGCCGGCGGATACCCCCAGTACACCTACAACGCATCGAACTACTTCGTCGACGTGGTGTTCACGCCGAACTGACGCGGCCCACCGATTCCACCGCCCGCGTCCCAACGATTCAGGAGCAACTCATGAACACCGCGACCACCGATAACCTGACCGGGGCCAGCGTGCTGGTCACCGGCGGCGCCGGAACCATCGGCTCGGCGATCGTCGACCAGCTGCTCACGGCGGGAGTCGGCCACATCGACGTGCTGGACAACCTCGTGCGCGGCCGGCCGGCCAACCTCGCCGATGCCCTGGGGTCGGGGCGGGTGTCGCTCGTCGTCGGGGACATCCGTGACCGCGACCTGGTGCACGACGTGACCCGCGGCAAGGATCTGGTTTTCCACCAAGCCGCGATCCGCATCACCCAGTGCGCCGAGGAGCCCCGGCTGGCGCTCGAAGTGCTCGTGGACGGCACCTTCACCGTGATCGAGGCCGCCGTGCGGAACTCTGTGAGCAAGGTCGTCGCCGCCTCAAGCGCCTCGGTGTACGGGCTGGCGGAGACTTTCCCCACCCCCGAGCGTCACCACCACCACAACAATGACACCCTCTACGGTGCCGCCAAGTCCTTCAACGAGGGGCTGCTGCGCAGCTTCCGCGCCATGAACGGCCTCGACTACGTCGCTCTGCGCTACTTCAACGTCTACGGTCCGCGCATGGACGTGCACGGGCTCTACACCGAGGTTCTCGTGCGTTGGATGGAACGCATCATGGACGGCCGCCCTCCGCTGATCTTCGGCGACGGTCAGCAGACGATGGATTTCGTGTTCACCAGCGACATAGCGAGAGCCAATCTGCTCGCCGCCACCAGCGACATCTCCGAGGGTGTCTACAACATCGCCAGCGGCACCGAGACCAGCCTGCTGCAGCTGGCCGAGGCCCTGCTCGTGGCGATGGGCTCCGACCTTCCGGTCGAGCACGGTCCGGACCGTGCCGTCAACGGCGTGTCTCGCCGGCTCGCTGATGTGGCGGCAGCCCGCCTGGACCTCGGCTTCGAGGCCGAGGTCGCCCTGGCCGACGGATTGCGGCAGCTTGTCGACTGGTGGAAGCCGCTCCGAGAGGAAATTGCGTCGGGCCGGTCGCTGGTGGCCTCGTGAACCGGATCAATGTGATGGTGCCCTGGTTGGGCGCGGAAGAGATCGCCGCAGTGACCGAGGTGATCGAGTCAGGCTGGGTTGCCCAGGGCCCAAGGGTCGCCCGATTCGAGACGGCGTTCGCCGAGGCCATGGAAGCCCCCTTCGGCGTCGCCACTTCCAGTTGCACCACCGCTCTGCACCTGGCCCTGATCGTCGCCGACGTACATTCCGGCGACGACGTGGTGGTGCCCTCGTTCTCCTTCATCGCCACCGCGAACGCCCCCACCTACGTCGGTGCCCGACCGGTCTTCGCGGATGTCGACCCCACCACCGGTAACGTCACCGCCGAGACTGTCCGCGCAGCGCTCACCGAGCGCACCCGTGCGGTCATCGTGGTCGACCAGGGCGGCGTGCCCGTCGACCTCGACCCGATCCGGGCGCTCTGCGACCCCCGTGGCATCGTCGTCATCGAGGACGCCGCCTGCGGTGCAGGCTCCCGTTACCACGGGCGTCCGGTCGGGGCCGGCGCCGTGCTGACGGCGTGGTCGTTCCATCCTCGCAAGCTCCTCACGACGGGAGAGGGCGGCATGCTCACCACCTCCGATGCCGAGTGGGCGGCCCGGGCGCGCCGGTTGCGCGAACACGCCATGAGCGTCTCGGCGAGCGACCGCCAGGCCAGCCTCCTCGCCCCGGCCGAGGACTACACCGAGATCGGTTTCAACTTCCGCCTGACCGATCTGCAGGCGGCGATCGGCCTGGTGCAACTCGGCCGGCTGCCGGAGATCGTTCGGCGCCGACGAGAGCTCGCGGCCCGCTACACCGCCGAGCTCGCCGACGTGCCCGGGCTCCGACCCGTCGTCGACCCGACCTGGGGCACCGGCAACTTCCAGTCCTTCTGGGTCGAGGTGACCGCTCCCTTCCCCACCGACCGTGACGGAGCACTGCACGCCCTCGCCCGGGCCGGCATCTCCGCCCGCCGCGGCATAATGGCCGCCCACCGCCAGCCTGCCTACCGCGGACGGGACACAGGCACCGTTCTGTTGCCGCACACCGAACGGCTCACCGACAAGACCCTGATCCTTCCTCTCTATCACCAGCTCAGCGACGACGACCAGGACCGGGTCATCGACGCGATGCGCGCCGCGACCAGGGACCTCGTCACGGAGTCGACATGAGGGATCTCCTCCTCCTCGCGGCGAGCGGGCTGGCCCGCGAGGTCGCGGCGGCGGTGCGGGATACCCACCGGGTGCGCGGCATCCTCGACGACGACCCGGCCTGGTACGGCCGGGAGGCCGGCGGGATCCCGGTGCTCGGCACCATCGACAGTGCGGCCGCCTCCGATGCCGACTTGCTGGTGTGCATCGGCTCGGGGAGTGGCCGCCGGGGCATTGTTGAACGCCTGCGCCGGCTCGGCGTCGGCGAGAACCGCTATGCCACCGTCGTCGCGGCGGGCGCCATGATCCCCACCGGTACCGTGCTCGGCGCGGGAAGTGTCCTGCTGGCCGGGGTTGTGGCCACGGCCGATGTCGCCATCGGTCGACACGTGGTCGTGATGCCGCACGCCACCCTCACCCACGACAACGTGATCGGTGACTTTGTGACGATCGCCGCCGGTGTCGCCCTCGGTGGCTCCGTCGTGATCGGCGCGGGAAGCTATCTCGGCATGAACGCCAGCGTGCGCCAAAACGTGCGAATCGGAGACGGGGCGACCGTAGGGATGGGGGCCGTGGTGTTGCAGAACGTGCCCGATGGAGAGACCTGGGCGCACGTTCCCGCGCGACCGCTTCGTCTCCCGGGCACTGACGCGCCGCCCGCCCTGGCCCGGGACGCGTGGGTGACATGAGGATAGTCGTCTACCCGCACTCCCTCGAGGTCGGTGGCAGCCAACGCAACGCGATCGACCTGGCCACCTCGCTGTCCCAGCGGGGTCATGAGGTGCTGGTTTTCGGGCAGCCCGGGCCGCTGCAGGCTCTCGTGCGGGAGCGTGGCCTGCCGCTGATGCTCGCTCCCCGGCCTCGGATCCGGCCGTCTCCTGCCGTGATGCGCAGGCTCTCGGCCGCGGTCGACGGACTGGGCGCCGACATCGTGCACGCGTTCGAGTGGCCGCCGGCCGCTGAGGCCGTCTTCGGCCCGTACCTCAGGTCCGATGTTCCGGTCGTCTGCTCCATCATGTCCATGTCAGTGGCACCGTTCCTACCGGCCTGGCTGCCGCTCACGGTCGGCACGCAGCGGCTGCTCAGGGCAGAGTCTCGCCGCCGGCCGCGAGTCAGCCTGCTGGAACCGCCGGTCGACACCGCGCACGACCGGCCGACCGATACCTGTGCCGCGAAGCAGAGCCTGGGCATCAGCGTGGACACCATCGTCATCTCCCTAGTCGGCCGGTTGGCGGTCGAACTCAAGCGCGAGGGAATCCTCGCGGCGATCGCGGCCATCGGTGTTCTCGCGGTGGAATACCGGATCCTCCTCGTGATCGCCGGAGACGGGCCGATCCGCAGGGAGGTGGATCTGGCCGCGGAAATGGTGAACGCAGCAGCCGGAACCGAGGTGGTGCGGGTGACCGGATATGTGTCCGATCCCCGTCCGGTCTATGCCGCAGGCGACATCGCCCTGGCCATGGGAGGCTCTGCGCTGCGCGCCATGGCCTTCGGCAAACCGCTCGTGGTGCAGGGGGAGAGCGGGTTCTGGCGCGTCCTTGAGCCGGACTCGATCGGAGAGTTCACGGAGAACGGCTGGTTTGGAATCGGGGACGGCGGGGACGGCACGGGCAGACTCGTGCGCCTGTTGCGTCCGCTCCTGGCCAGCGCCGCCGACCGCGCTCGGTTAGGCGAATTCTCCCGCCGGATCGTCACAGAACGGTACGGCCTGTCCGGCGCCACCGACCGGGTCGAATCCCTGTACCGACAGACGATCAGCCACAACCGCGAGCAGCCGCTCGGGAAGTCGCGGCTGCTGCACCCATACCTGTCGGTGATTCGGTATGAGATGACCCGCAAGGTGATGCGGCGCCTCCACGGAGTCCCCACTGACGACTTCAATTCCCTGCAGTCGATGCAGACCCAACACGAACAGGAGCCAGCCCCGTGACCGACACCGTGCCGTTCATCGATCTCAGATCGCAGCAGTCGGAGATTTTCGACGAGGTGGCCCCCCTGGTCGCGGAGATTTTGCGGCGAGGGGATTTCATCGGTGGGAGAGCGGTCGCGACGTTCGAGGAGGAGTTTGCCGCGTTCTGCTCTGTCTCACATTGCATCGGTGTGGGTAACGGAACCGACGCCCTGGAGCTGGCCCTGCGCGCCCTCGACCTGACCGGCCAGGAGGTGCTCGTTCCCGCGAATTCTTTCATCGCCTCGGCCGGGGCGATCGTTCGCGCTGGAGCCGCGGTGCGGTTCGCCGACATCGACGACGATTCGCTGCTGCTGGACGGTGCGAGCCTGGAGCGGTCGCTGGGTCCCGACACGGCCGCCGTGATGGCGGTGCACCTGTACGGCCAGCCGGCCCCGATCGAGGAGCTCCAACTCGTGTGCGGGCGTGCGGGCGTGCTCCTGCTCGAGGACGCCGCCCAGTCCCAGGGTGCCTCCCGCCACGGGCGCCAAGCCGGCTCACTGTCGCTCATAGCCGGCACGAGTTTTTACCCCGGCAAGAACCTTGGCGCCGCGGGTGATGGCGGCGCCGTCCTCACCAGCGACGACGAGCTGGCTTCCCGGGTGCGGCGAATCGCCAATCATGGCAGTGCCCGCAAGTACGTGCACGAGGAAGTGGGCTTCAACTCGCGCCTCGACACGATCCAGGCGGTCGTCCTGCGCGCCAAACTGGCCCGACTGGAAGCCTGGAACGAGGCCAGGCGGGCAGCAGCACGCCGGTACGACGAGCTCCTCGCCGGCGTGGATGGGGTGCGGCTGCCGGTCACGCTTCCCGGCAACATCCCTAACTGGCACATTTACGCCATCCGGGTTGCCGAGCGTGACCGCATTCTGGCGGGGCTGAACGACGCGGGTATCGGTGCCGCCCTGCACTATCCCACGCCGATCCACCTCACCGGCGCCTTCGCCCACCTGGGCCTGCGGCTGGGGGACTTCCCGGTCGCGGAGAGGGCGGCCACAGAACTGCTGTCGCTGCCCATGTCCCCCCACCTCACGCCGGACCAGCAGCACAGGGTTGTCGAGGCGCTGACGGGGCTGGTCTAGGCAATGGCCGCCGCCGCGGACGACCGCGACGCCGCCCGGCGTGGTGCGGAGACCGCCGAGGAGCTGGCCGGCACCTTGGAGAGCCGGGTCTGGAACGGCTTGGGCTGGAGCTTCGTGAACACGCTGATCGGCCGGCTGGGCTCCGTGCTGACCGGGATCGTCATAGCCAGGATCGTTGCCCCCGAGCAATTCGGCGTCTACGCGGTCGCCCTGGTGGCCCTGAACCTGCTGTTGAGCATGAATGAGCTGGGCGTCAGTGTCGCGTTGGTTCGGCATCCAGGCCCGGTCGCGGCGATCGCGCCCACGGTGACCACGGTGGCTGTGGCAACCAGTCTGGTGCTCTTCGTGGCGAGCTGGTTCGCAGCTGAACCGTTTGCGGGTGCGATGGGCGTGCCAGAGGCCGCTGGTGTTGTCCGTCTGATGTCGACCGCGGTGCTGATCGACGGGATCGCCTCCGTGCCCGTGGCCATGCTGACCCGGGACTTCATGCAGGCGACCCGCACGAAGATCGATCTCATTGCCTTCGCGGTGAGCACGCCGGCCACCATCCTGTTCGCCCTGGCCGGGCAGGGCGCGTGGAGCCTGGCCTGGGGCGCGGTGATCGGGAACGCGGTGACGGGTCTTCTGTCCTTGCTCTGGGCGCCTCAGCGCTTCCGGCCCGGCTTCGACCGCACGATCGCGGTCAGCCTGTTGCGCTTCGGACTGCCGCTGGCGGGAGCGAGCTTGCTGCTCCTCGCCCTGATGAACGTCGACTTCGTCGTTGTCGGGCGTCTCCTCGGCACGGAACAACTGGGCTTCTACCTGCTCGCGTTCAACCTGAGCACCTGGCCGATGACGCTGGTGTCCACGGCCGCACGCAGGGTGACGACGCCGATGTTCGCTCGCCTGCACGAGCGCGGTGACGGCCAGGCCGGGTTCCGCCAGGCGCTGTTCCTGCTGCTGGCCCTCGGGGGGCTGCTCTGCGCGCTCCTGGCCGCCTATGCGCCGGCCATCGTGGTCTTTCTCTACGGCGAACGGTGGGCACCTGCCGCCGCGGCCCTCCCCGCCCTCGTGGTGCTCAGCCTGGGCCGGATCCTGGTGGAACTGACCTACGACTACCTGGTGGCCGTGGGTCGAACCCTGGGTAACGCCTGGGTCCATGCCGTCTGGCTGGTGGTACTCGTGCCCGCACTGGTGCTGGGTGCCGCCTACTTCGGTATTCGCGGCGTCGCGTGGGCGCACGCCCTGGTGGTCATGCTGGTTGTCGTGCCGGCGCTGGGAATCGTGCTTCGACGGGCCGGAAATCGGATCTGGCCGCTGGTGGCTGACCTGGGTCTGCCTGCAGCCGGCGCTGCGGCCGTGCTGGTCTCCGCCTACCTGGTCTCCAGCGTCCTCCCGTCCGGCTTTGCCGAGCTTGCCGTCGGCGGCGTTGTGGGCACCGTCGTGTATGCCGCCATCGTTGGTTCCAGGTTCTGGCGCATTCTGCGCGCCCTCCGCGGGGCACGGCCAGAGCCCCGCACACCCGGTCGGCGCAGGTCGGCCCGCTCCACCTGACCAGCCTGTGGCGGACCGGTCACTCCTGGGCAGGCGACAAGGGAAGCCCGGCAGAGTCAGATTCTGAGCGGTCCACGGAGTTGGCTACGGCTCCGATGAAGCCGATGCCCAGGAACAGGAGACCGGCAGCCTGTGCAAAACCGAGTGCGTCGAACGTCGCGAAGCCGAGGGCACCGGCCGAGATCATCGCCGCCAGGGACTGTGCGAGGCTGCGCGCCCTGGGGTCGGTGATCAGCCTGCGGCTGAGCGCTGCCCTGCGGATGGCCACGACCAGAAGGGCGATGAAGGCGACGGTGCCGACGACGCCAACCTCGATCAGCAGTCCCAGGTACTGGTTGTCGAGGATGCGGTACTCGGGGAGGAAGGTGAACAGGCCCCGTCCGACGAGCGGTGACCGCTGGATGTACTCCCAGGCGAGGGCGTAGCTGTCGGTCCGAGAGAGCGCACTGCTGTCCTCGCTGATCCCTGTGAACAGACGGGACAGGGTGCCGAGCATGCCGGGAATCAGCACGAAGATTGCAACAGCCAGGACTGCGAGGGTCAGATACGCGCGTCGGCGCCACCGAACGGGCCAGGTCGGCAAGAGAACGACGAGCACGACCAGCACCCCCACCAACGCGGAACGGGACAGTGTGACGGGGACCGCGAGGGCGATCGCGGCAGCAGGCAGCCACCGCCAGAAAACGTTCCGGTGGGTGTCCGTGACGGCGAAGTGCAGGGCGATCGGCAGCATCATCGCCAGGATCACGCCGAATTCGATTGGATGGGTTGAGGTGCCCGCGGTGCGGTTGAACCCGTCCCGGTCGTAGACGCTGGTGAGCGTCGTATTGGCCGACAGCCCTGGGATCGAGATCGCGTCGACGAGCGCGCGCCCGGTGACGAACTGTGCGATGCCGACCATCGCTACGATGCCGCCGGCGGCGACCATCACGCGCAGGAGGTTTTCGACCCGGCCGATGTCGGCAGGTGCGCCGATCGTTCCCACCTGCACCTCTCTGCCACCGAGACCATCGGCGGTGACCAACGCGATGCCCAGCCAGGAAGCGAGCATCAGCAGGCCCCGATCGGCGGCGGTCAGCTCAATGCCGTCGATCGGACGCACCGTCGCGACCACATAGCTCGCCAGGGCCGCGACGGTGAAGGCCAACAGGGCCCAGCGGATACCCCGGCTCGCTGGCGCCCGACCCGGGACAGGGGACCTGAGGATTCGTGCGCCGAGCCACCACGCCAGTCCGAGCAGCCCGACCATGAGCGCGGGGGTACCCGCTGCTCCCAGCGCCGGCACGGTCAGGACAGCCGGCACGAGGAGCAACAGCAGGATGTAAACCGTGACCAGCCAGCGGGCGGCGACACCGTGCCAACCGGCTGCCAGGTGGAGCGGTCGTCCCTGGCCAGCACGTCGCAGACCGGATGCATCACTCCCGAGCCTGTTGGGCCGCGATGCGCCGCTCACGCGAGTATCACCGGCGTACCGGAACACGCGTCGCTGTATCCCCGGTCTCGGTCGACGCCGGCGGCCCTGCCGGTTCGGCCGATTCGTCCAGGTCGGCCGGCACTCGTTCAGCGCCGACCGGGGCATCGATCGTTTCATCCGAGAGCGAGTCGCGCCGACGCAACGGGTAATACACGGCGACGGCGAGCGCGACCGTGGCCGCGAGACCGGCGGCCAGAACGATGATCAGTGTTCGGATCAGCGACGATGTGTTGGGTTCGGCGATGACGTTGTTCGTGATCACCATCAGCTGGACATGGTCCTCGGCGGGGGCCGACACCGACACTTGCAGTTCCTCCAGGCGATCTTTCGCCAGGGTGAGGACGGCATCCAGGGTGCTGAACGCGGCGTCCGGCGAGGTATCGGTCACCGCAACCTGCAGAACTGAACCGGACACACTGGCGTCCTTCTGAACGGTGTAGCTGGCCCCGGAGCCGGCGGGAGCGACGTTCTCGGTGGACTCGGAATCCGTGATCGCCGTGGCCAGGACGCCGGCTACGACGTCAAGTCCGCCGAGGTCGAGGAAGGGATTGCCGTTGGCCTCGACTGAAGTGATGGGTGGGAGGAGCACGACGGAGGCGGTGACGTCATAGGTCAACGGCACGAGGTGCAAAGTAAGGTTCACCAGCCCGAGCGTGACGATGCCACCACCGAGGAGGACCCACCAAATTCGACGAATCACGCGGAGCCACACGGACACTTTCACGGAAGTCCTCTCTGGGCATTGCTGGAATGTAGCGCGAGTATATGATGCGTTCGCAAAGCTTGCTCGGGATTGTCGAGAGATTTCAGGTGGCGGATGACGGCGTGGCTCGGGGAATGGAACACGCTGCGCCGCTCGGCCGTGATCGTCGCCGGTCTCCTCCTCACCGCACCGGCGGTGCTCTGGGTCGCCACCATACCCCCGGTCTACTCCGCCAGGGTGGGAGTGGTTCTGCTGGCACCGGTCTCCCTGGAGCCGAACGGGTACGCCCAAACCTCCGAGGCTCTGGTCGACCTCGCCGGGGTCGTGGCTCGCCAGATTCGTGATTCGGGGGAGACGGTGCGGGCGGATGCCGTGTCGCCGGACGTCACCCTGGCCAGTCAGGGAGTGCATGAGGGCTATGTGGTTCGGCACGCGAATCTCGGCGGGCAGTGGGAGTACGAGTTCACCGACCCGATCCTCGACGTGCAGGCCGTCGCGGCGACGTCCGGTGAGGCCTCTGCCCTCGCCGATGCGGCCGTCGCACAGATCCAGACTGTCCTCGCGAGCATGCAGGACGAGCAAAGCGTTCCAGAGGGTGCCCGCGTGCGCATGACGCTGAACCCCGACGCGATCCAGGTTCGTGAGGAAGGGGGGAGCCGGCTGCGGGCCGCCACCGCTACCGGGCTCATCGGGCTGCTTGTCACTGCCGCTCTGCTCGGTGCCGCGGGGCAGCCGAGACGACACCTGCCCCGCCTGCCCCCGGACCTCAGCCGGCGGACGGCGCCGACGGCGCGCGCGCTTTCGTGATCAGGCTGAGGAAGTCGAGGGCCCTGGCATCCCAGCCCTGACCCTGGGCGTAGGCCATGCGACGCCGGACCAAGTCCGCATCAGGCGGCCGCCGGAGAACGTCGAGGGCTCGTGCTGCGAAGTCCGCCGGATTCGTGCAGACATCGACAAGGTCGGCCGGTATCCGCCGGGTGCTGGGCAGGTCGCTGATCACCGCGGGTTTGCCGGCCGCCAGGTATTCGAGTGTCTTCAGGGGGTCGCTGGCCCGGTTGAACGCGCTGTCGGAATACGGTGTGAGACCGACGGCGATGCGGTTCATGAAGGACGGCAGACGGTCGAACGGTTGCGCACCGACCCACTGCACATTGGGCCGGCCGAGCAGGGCCTCCATTTTCTCCAACTCGTAGGTGGGCTGACGGGGGCCGACGAGGAGGAGCGACGTGCCGGTCTCGGCGATACGTTCCAGAGCCTCCAGGTCGATTCGCTCCGACAGGTGTCCGATGAACCCTGCGATGGGGTCAGGAAGGGTCACCTCCGGGGCCGGGAGGGCTGATGCCGTCTGGCTGAAGTGATCGGTGTCGCAGCCATTCGGGATGACGGCGACGGAGCGTGCCATGGTCGACCATCGGGCGGCGAGAGGTTCAGACACGGCGGTGACCTCATCGGCCATCCGCAGCTGCTCTCGTTCCCGGCGCCGCAGCCACTCAGGCGACAGTCCCATCAGGCTGCCGCCTGCGACCCAGTCGTCGGTTCCGTAGAGAACCTTGAGCCCGGGCCAGGAACTGAAGACATCATCGAGGCACGCCACGACCAGGGCGTCGGCCCTCGCCGAGAGTGCCCGTACCGCCCCGGCTATCGCCCGCCTGGTGGACCATGCTGCAAGCTCGCGCAATCCGGGCCGGCTGATACCGGGAAGGGTGAGCGGCGTGAGCCGAGCCAGGTTCGGGGCCAGCACCCGCAGCCTCGGACCGCGAGTCGATGTTTTCAGGGCTGGCTTCCCGAGTGGGGTGAGCAGCGAGAGAGCGGGATCCACATAGAGCACGGGTACGTGGCGGGACAGGTGGACCGCGAGGTGTTTCTCGCTCAACCAGGTGTCATCCCAGGAAACACCGGCCGCGATCACGACCAGCCCATCCCAGTCCTGGCTGCCGACGTCGCCATCGGCGCGGCCAGGCCGCCTGGTCGTCACGCTGTCCTGCTTGAGTCGTCGCGGTTCCAGGCGAGTGGCCCCGGCGTGGCGCTGCGAGCCACCCACCGGGCGACAGCCGTCGTGATCAGAAAGAGCAGCAGCGGGCCGACCAGCAGGGGCTCGTTGTGGACGATGCGCAGCAGGTCGCGAGGCCCGGTCGACGCCGACGCGGAGAGCCGACCGGCACGATTCAATTCGTTCACGCCGCGAACCACCCTGATGCGCCGGTTCAGGAGCGCCCGCCACGTGCGTGCCGGCCACACCTCGGCGATGGCGTCGGGGGCGATGCGGCGTTCACCGGGCCTGAACGCCTCGGAATAGGCCAGATCATCAGACATGAATCGGGGCAGCGCGGCAATCCGGCTGAAACCGGCCGTCGAGAGCATGATGACTCCGCGACCGAAGAGTCCGGCCTGCACGGTGGGCAGCCGTTCCCAGACGTCGTAGTACCAGCGGGCGGCCCAGGACACCCGCTCGCGCTTCAGCTCCCGTCGCGGGGCGGCCGCCAGCACCCCCGGATGCCTCAGCTGGGCGGCGAGGGCCCGGAGGCCGTCGGTGGTGAGCACGACATCCGCGTCCACGAAGGCGACCGGGAAGTCGCCCACTACGGCCATGCCTGCCTCCAACGCCGCGACCTTGGACGGCACCGGCAGCTCGACCACCTCGACATCCGGGCCGAACGAGCGCGCCTCGGCAGCGCTTCGGTCTGTGCATCCGTTGCAGACGACGATGACCTTGACCTCACCGGCTGCGGCGGACCCCAGGAGCTGCGGAAGAAGTCGGCGAAGCCCGGACTCCTCATTGTGCGCGGGCACGATCACCGTGGCAATCAGCGGTGAACTCACGGGGGCCTCCAAATGCGGATTGTCGGCGATCGACTGCCGGGTCGGCTGGCGGTGACGCCACCTGCAGTGCATAATGCCTCGACAAGCCCAGGGGGTCCAGCAGATGCCGTACAGTCCCACGACGGACACTACAGTGGCCGTCATCGTTGTGACCTGGAACAGCGCCGCGGTTCTGGGCGACCTGATCATGTCCGTACAGGCATCCGAAGTCAATGGCCGTGTGCGGTTGATCGTGGTCGACAACGCCTCCCAGGACGGGTCGGTGGCTCTTGTCCGGAGCCTCATGCCCGACGCACAGATCGTGCAGACGGGCCGCAACGCCGGTTACGCTGCCGGCGCGAACGCGGGCATGGTCTCGGCCGAAGGGGCCGACGCCTTCCTGCTGGTCAATCCTGACGTGAGGCTCGCGCCGGGCGCCATACAGGCCATGGTCGACGAGATGCACACAACGGGCGCGGGAATCGTCGTCCCCCGGCTGACCGACCAGTTCGGTGCGCTTCGATCATCCCTCCGCCGGGAACCGACCGTCGCGCGCGCCTGGGGTGAAGCCATGCTCGGGGGCCATCGCGCGGGCCGCATCCCGGCGCTGGGCGAGGTGGAGGAGCGCCCAGAACTGTACGACCGGCCCGGACGGGCGGACTGGGCCACGGGGGCGGCGCTGCTGATTTCACGGCCCTGCTGGGTGGCGGTCGGCCCCTGGGACGAGTCGTACTTCCTGTATTCGGAGGAAACCGATTTCGCGTTGCGAGCCAGGGACGCCGGCTTTGAGCTGCGCTACACACCGGCCGCTGTCGCGGTGCATTTCGAGGGCGACTCCCATGAGTCCGCCGCGCTGTTTGCCCTACTCTCCCGCAACCGGGTGAAGCTGTTCAGGTCGAGGCACGGCCGGGTGCCGAGCACCTTGTTCTGGGCCGGCGCACTGGTGGGTGAGCTGATCCGGGTCAACCGGCCTGTTCGCCGGGCGGCAGCGCGTGCGCTGATGGGAGTGGGCCGCGGCATCGCCGGACCCACTCCCTGAACGCCTACGCCCGATCGGGGGCGATGGGGCGGCCTGAGATCAGTAGCTGCTCATCGGAGCGCTGCTGGTCTTGCCGTCGTTGGTGTACGAGTTGTTGGTCCAGGTCACCGGACCCACCTCACCGATGTAGGCGGTGGGACCGTAATAGCCGACCTTCGACGAGAACTTGGTCCAGAACATGTTGTTCTTGTAGGTGATGCCGCTTCCGCCGCCCCACATCGAGTAGTTCCCGCCGGCGACCAGGTTGTGGTCCACGACGATCTTCGAAGCGATCTTGGGGAATCCCATGGCCGCGGTCATGCCGCTGGTTCCGCCCGAGGCCCACAGCTCAACCGTGTTGTCCTTGATCAGGGCAGGCTCCGTGGTGTCGTCTCCGGCCTGGCCGGGGTAGTGCAGGCCGTCGTAGTGCACGCCGCCGTCACGGAAGGTGAAGTCGTGCACCCAGTTGCCGACGAGCTTCGCGTTGTCGCCGTAGATGCTGATGCCATCGCCGGCGATCCGGGACACATTGTTGCGGCTGAATTCGGGGTACTCGCCGACCAGCTTCACTCCGTTGATGGGGTTCTTGGTCCAGTCTGTGGCTGACGTTCCCCGGATGTCGTTGTCGAGCACCTTGACGCGGTCACCGGTGACATGCAGAGCGGCCTGGTCCCAGGAGACTTCGGTGGGCCCCTGGATGATGTTGCCCTGCACAGTCACGTCGTCGGCCTCAATGCGCAAACCGGCCGGGATGATGCGGTTCGTGATGACGGTTCCGGGGACGGTGACGGTCAACGGGCCGGTGTACGCCTGGGTCGGGTTGAATCCGGCTGCAGCGGCACCGGTATTCGTGGCCCCGGCGAACGCTCCTGCCGCGGGGGCAGGCGCCGAGGTCGGCTTCGGCGTCGGAGTCGGAGTCGGGGTCGTAGTCGGCTTCGGCGTCGTGGTCGGAGCCGTTGTGGGTGCAGGAACCGGCGTCGGTGCGGAGGTGGACGTGCTGGAGGCCGAGAAGACGACATCCGTCCAGTAACCGGCCGAATTCCAGGACTTCGTCGGGAATGCCGGGGCCGAACCGTACGCGTACGTTCCGCTGCCGGCCGCGACCGACAGGGAGGTGGTCGAAACCGCCGGCGCGTTCAGCTTGGTGGTGGCCACGTAGCGCCCGTTGGGGGCGTGGTAGGAGGCAACGTAGCGAGTCCCCGCCTTCACCGAGACGGGAGTCGAGAAGCGCACGGTCTGCCAGCCGCTGGTTGTTTCGGCCGTGAACGTGGCCGTGGCGAGCTTCGCTCCGCTCGCCGACCAGAGGGTACCCGTGTGCTTTCCGCTGTTCTCGGCGGTCTTCCAGAACCGCACACCGAGGATCTGGCCGGCCTTTTTGGCGGTGAAGGTCGTGCCCAACTCGACGCTGGCACGATCGCTGTCGACGACGGCCCCAGGAGGAGCCTTTGTGCCCCACAGGGTCTCGGTCGCGGGTGCCGTGGCAGAGGCGAGAGGAAGCGCGGTGGCCGGAACGGCCGCGCCGAGGACGAGCGCCAATGAGGCGGCCGCGGCGACTGCCACGCCCGCGATTGCCGATCGCGGGCGGGAATGAATGGTTCGGAATTGCATGGAACATCTCCAAGTACATAGGAACGTGGACCCAGAGAACGTAGGGATTCAAAGTGCCGGGAAACCGACGGGAAGACGCCCCCCAAATGGCCCGCCGGAAAGCCCATCCTTACATTGCCCATCCGAGGAAAACAAACGAAACCGGAAGCCTGGAACTCTCTCGAAGGTCACCTGTGAGGAAGAATCAAGTCCCCTAACGGGGGATACCTCACTCGATTGATGAGGAATTATCATGGTTGAGCGGTCGGGGTTCCCACCATGATCTGGCCAAGCGTCACTCAGCAGGATGCGGGCTTTCATCAGGGAGTCTGCTCTCGACAGATGAAGCATTGGGGCGTTCATGCTCACCATCCTTGTGGTCTACGGAACTCGGCCGGAAGCGATCAAACTGGCACCGGTGTTGCGTGCGATGGACGCGTCTCAGAGCCTTGATCCCGTGATCGTCGTCACCGGCCAACATCGGACGATGCTCGACCAGGTGAACACCCTGTTCGGCATCCGCCCCCACTACGACCTCGACGTTCTGACGGGCCGACCGGATCTGGCCGGAATCACCTCTCTGGTGATGTCGGGACTCGGCCCGATCCTTCAGGAGCGCCGGCCCGACCTGGTGGTCGTGCAAGGGGATACCAGCACAGTGTTCTCGGCGGCGCTCGCCTCCTTCTACGCACGTATCCCGGTTGCCCATGTTGAGGCGGGATTGCGCACGGGGGACCGCTACGACCCATTCCCCGAAGAGATCAACCGTCGCCTCACCACCGCCCTGGCATCGCTGCACCTGGCACCGACGCCCACCTCGCGAGCGAACCTCCTCGCTGAGGGCATCCGGCCCGACACCATCCACGTCACCGGGAACACCGTGATCGACGCGCTGCTGGACGTCACGGCACGCCAGATCGCCCCGATCAACCCGGTGTTGTCCCGGGTGGATCGCGCCGAGCGCGTCGTGTTGGTCACCAGCCACCGGCGCGAGAACTGGGGTGCTCCGATGGTCGGCATCTCTCGCGCGATTGCCCGGCTTGCCCACCGCTTCCCCGGGGTGCTTTTCGTGCTCCCAGCCCACCTGAACCCCACAGTCAGGGAAGCGCTCTTGCCTGCCCTGGTCGGGGTGCCGAATGTACTGGTCACAGAGCCGCTGGATTACGTCGACCTGGCGTATGTGATGGGTGCCTGCACACTCGTGCTGACCGACAGCGGAGGGATTCAGGAGGAGGCGCCGAGCCTGGGAAAGCCGGTGCTGGTGTTGCGGGAGACGACCGAACGACCCGAAGCCGTCATCGCCAATACGGTGCGCCTGATCGGCACCGATGAAGACCGTATCGTGGCCGCCACAACCGAGCTACTCACCGACCCGGTCGCCTACGCGGTGATGGCGCACGCCATCAACCCGTACGGCGACGGCCAGGCCGCCGGGAGGATTGTCGGGGCCATCGAGCACTACTTCGGCATCGGTGAGCGGCCGGTGGAATTCGTGGCTGCAACGCGGGATGCCGTCACGGTGTGACCCGGCCTCCGGGGGTGGTCGCTCGGAAGCTGTGGTCGCTCAGAAACTGTGGCCACTCAGAAGCACCGCCAGCTGGCTAGCCATTGTGGCCGTGTTGAACTCCTCGACGGCGGCCCGGCGCCCGGCGGCGCCCAAACGCGCTCCGCGGGCCGGGTCGAGGGCGCTCAGGATGTTCGACGCCAAGGCGTCGGCGCTTCCGGGCTCAGAGAGCAATCCCCACCGGTCGTGGCCGACGTAGCGCTGAACCCCTGGCCTGTCTGTGACCACCACCGCACGCCCGGTGGACATTGCCTCCAGGGTCGCCGTCAGTCCGGAAATGTGCAGGTTGGGCCGGGTGGCGACCGCGACGACGCTCGCCCGTGCATACTCTTCCCTGAGCGCGGCGTGGCTCATCAGGGGCAGCCGGGTGACGCCGGCCGGTACCGCCAGATCACCCGTGAATTGGACGCGAAGAGCCACCTCCGGTCGTTCGCCATGCACGATCGAGAGGGCGGACAGCAGGGTCGGTATGTCCCGGTCCGCATCGTTGCCGACCGAGAGGACGGCGGGTTCCTGTGGCTGCTCGCGGCCGACGAAGAAGTCCGTGTCGACGCCGAATTGCAAGAATTCAACCCGCACTCGTGGTCCGACCATCTTTCGCAGCGGTTCAAGCTGGGCGTCACTCGTGACCCAGACGAGGTCAGGCGTGCCCAGCATGCGGAGGATGGCACCGGCGCGAGCACGTGCCAACGCACCCCGGTCCCGTTCTGTGGCCCAGACCACCCCGAAGGCGAATCGTTCACCGTGGCCGCCAGCGCGCAGCCTAAGCGCCGCATGCTCGTCCCAGGCTATAGACCAGTCCGGAGACGCGTCGCGGGACACGAGCCCGGCCAGGAGCCGTCCCTTGTCCGGCGCGCTCAGTCGAGGCAGCGCAGACGTGACCAGGTCGATGCCGCTGTCGCGAAGCCTGTTCATCCCGTAGGGAAGGGCGTCCGGCCTGCGGCCGTTGGCGTGTTCCGAGGTCCATTCGCCGAGATCCGTCTCTGCGGGGAAACCGAATTCCACGCGCACCTGCCACCACCGTTTCCTGAGTCGTTGCCCCGCACGAGTCGTGTCTGGACGTTAGCGCGATCGCGACCGCGCGGCTACGGCCCGAGGGGAGCGCCCTCGCTTGAGCCATCGTCCGTATAGGCGTTGTCAGTCCACACGACGTCGCCGCTCTCTCCCACGTACGCGGCCGGGCCATAGAAGCCGACCTCGTCAGAGAATTTGGTCCAGAACAGGTTTCTGGTGATCGTCGTGCCGGGGCCGCCTCCCATGAGGGCATAGTTGCCTCCAGCTATGAGGTTGTGGTCGACCACGATGCCCGGCGAGAGATCGGGGAGTCCGAGGGCCGCAGTCATGCCGCTGTCGACCGAACCGAGAACCCAGAGTTCGATGGTGTTGTCCTGGATGAGGGCGGCCATGGCCTGATCGTTCCCTGGCGTGGGGTAGTGCAGGCCATCGTAGTGAGCGCCCCCGTCGCGCACCACGAAGTCATGAACCCAGTTTCCGATGACCGTGGCGCCCTCGCCATACAGGCTGATGCCGTCCCCGGCGATGTGGTTGACGTCGTTTCGCGCGAACTGTACCGACGCGCCCACCAACTTCACACCGTTGATCGGGTCCTGGGTCCAGTCGGATGCCGAGGTTCCCCTGATCAGATTGTCGAGGATCTTCACCCGCTCCCCTTCCACCCGGAGGGCCGCCTGGTCGAAGGACAGCGCGGTGGGGCCCTCGATGATGTTGCCCTGCACGGTCACGTCGTTCGCCGCGATGACCAGGCCGGCGGGGATGACTCGGTTCGTGATCACCGTTCCGTCGACGGTGACGGTCATCGGCCCGGCGTATCCGGAGGTGGGAGCGAATCCTGCAGCGAATGGGCCGGTGTTCCCTGGCCCGGCGAAGGCGGCCCCTGGGGCAGGCCCAGGTGCCGTTGTCGGCACGGGAGCAGGAGTTATGGTCGGTGCCGGCACCGCGGATGGGGCGGGTGGGGGAGCCTGCAGCGCCGTGATTGCCAGGGCCGCGCCAACGATGACGGCAACTGAGCCTGCCGCCACGATCAGCCAGGTCCTCCCTCTCGCCACCCTAGCGCCAGGCGCCCCGGGTATCGAAGACCACCCGGCCTTCCAGGCGCGTCTTCGGGATCGAGGTGAACTGATCGTGGTCGACGAGGAGGACGACGATGTCGGCGTCGTCGAGCGCCCCCGACAGGTCCTGCAGGCGCACATTTATCCGCCCGTCGAGGCGGGCCGGGAGGGAGAGCGTGAAGGGCTCCACGACCCGGATGTCGAGGTCGGGGTGGGCGTCGGCGATGGCGACCACGACATCTACTGCCGGGCTCTCCCGCATGTCGTCCACGTTGGCCTTGAACGACAGGCCAAGACAGGCCACGGTCGGTTCCCGGAACCGTGAGGCCTTGTCGCCGACCTGCTGTGCCACGTGCAGGGGCTTGGAATCGTTGACCTCACGCGCGGTGCGGATAATGCGCGCGAGGTCGGGCGCAGCGCCGACGATGAACCACGGATCGACGGCTATGCAATGCCCGCCCACACCCGGCCCCGGGCTGAGGATGTTGACCCGGGGATGGTGGTTGGCGAGGCCGATGATCTCCCAGACGTCGAGCCGGAGCCGCTCGCTGATGAGCGACAGCTCATTGGCGAACGCGATGTTGACGTCCCGGTAGGCGTTCTCCACCAGCTTCGCCATCTCCGCGCTGGCGGCGTCGGTCGTGAGGATCTTGCCCTGGGCGAACACCCGGTACAGGGCAGCCGCCTTGTCGGCGCAGCGGCGGGTGATGCCACCGATCACCCGGTCGTTCGTGATCATCTCGATCATGATCCGGCCAGGAAGCACTCGTTCGGGGCAATGCGCAACGCAGACGTCGGACATTCCGTCGACCTCGTGCGGAAACCGCAGGTCGGGCCGCAGGACGGCCAGCCACCTGCTGACCTGGTCAGTGGTGCCCGGCGGGGAAGTGGATTCGAGCACAACGAGGTTGCCTGGCTTGAGGTTGGGGGCGATCTGGTCGACGGCAGCCCTGATGTAGGACAGGTCGGCCGAATGGTCTGGCAGGAAGGGGGTCGGCACGGCGATGATGAAGGCGTCGGCCTCGGGCACGACCGTTGAGGCGGTGAGCCGGCCCACACTGACGGCGCCGCTCACGGCTATCGCGAGGTCGGGTTCCACGAACGGAACCCGCCCGAGTGACACCGCCTCGACGATCGCCTCGTTGATGTCGACGCCGGCGACTTCGATTCCGCGGGTGGCCAGGGCCACGGCTGTGGGCAGCCCGATGTATCCCAGGCCCAGGATTGCAACCCGTCCGGTGAAGGTGTCATCCATCTTCGGGGTCGCCCGTCTCTGTTCGCTGTGCAGTAGTCGGCCCGTTCACGGTGTACGTCGTCGTCGGGTGGATGCGCTCCCTCAGGGTGAGTGCGATGAACGCGGTGTTGGTGAAGAGGTACCGGTTCCAGAGCCGGCCAGGTTCCTGCAAGAGGCGGTAGGCCCACTCGAAGCCCAGACGCTGCCAGCGCTCTGGAGCGCGCCGAGTGACTCCGGCCAACACGTCGAATGACCCGCCGACGCCGTGCAGGAGGGGCACGTTGAGCTCGGCGCCGTATCGTGCCAGGAAGTTCTCCTTCTTCGGCGACGAGATGCCCAGGAACAGCATGTCGGCCCGACTGTGCGCGATGGTCGCGGCAATGCCGGCGGCCTCGCTGTCGGCGAAATAGCCGTCTCTGCTGCCGGCGACGATCAGCCGGGGATACCGCATTCTTACCCGCTCCAGTAGCTGGTCGAGGACCTCTCTTCTGGCGCCCAGGAAGTAGACCGAGCGCCTCTCGCGGTTCGCCGCTTCGAGGAGCCGTTCGAAAAGATCGATTCCGGCGATCCGTTCCGGCAGCGGGTGGCCGAGGATTCGGCTGGCCCAGACCACTGACTGGCCGTCGGCAAGCAGCACGTCGGCCTCGAGCAACGAGGAGCGCAGCTGCGTATCCGTTCGCATCTTGACGATCTTCGCGGCGTTGACGACGCCGATCAGGAACCGCAGGTGTTCCTCGGTGCCGTGCTGGGCCCGGTCGAGCACTTCGCCCATGGTCAGGGCGTCGATTTCCAGGCCGAAGAGAGGCTGCCGGGCGCTGTGCGTATCCCGGGAATGGTCGGTGGTTGAGTCGTGCGACATGGTCAGTCCTCCGTTCCTCGGAGCGGGCCGGGTCGGTCCGTGGATCCCCAGGCATAGACGAGCCAGCCCAGTTCATACGGGCGGCATTCGTGGTCGATCTGATTGGCCGGCAGCACAGTATCGAGTCCGGGTAGATGCCAGTCGGCCCGGATCGAGGTGGTGACGGCGGAGAGTTTGCGAGCGGCCTTCGCGGGTTCACGGCGGCCGACCTTGCGCCACACCTGCGCCCACTGGGTGGAGATGAGATCGTCGATGACCTCAGGATGGGTCTCCAGCCAATCCAGGCCCAGCCGGATGGCGTCGGCGTGGTCGTCCCCACCGGCTGCCGCGAGGTCGGCGAGGGACATCGGCGCCATAGCGTGCTGGTGCACGCTGTACACGGGGTATCCCTCGACGACGGTGCCCAGGCGCGCGTCGTAGTGCCACCACCACTGGCCGGCCGCACCCTGCAGGGCGCAGATCTGTGCGGCGGCGCGGTTGGCCGCGGCCAGCGCTATGGCGTCACCGGTGAGGCCGGCCAGCCGGGCCAGCGCCTGGATGGGGTACACCTGGTCGGCGAAGCAACCGACGTGGGCGCGCCAGCGCCCCAGCGACCGGGCGGGGAGCGCGTGCGGGAAAATGCCCGCTTCCCCCTGGGCGGCCAGGAGCCGGTCACGCGCCAACAGGGTGACGCGCCGGGCCCGGTCGGTGATGCCGGGCGCCGTCAGCGTCGGCGCAGCAGCGACGGCTCGGTCGGAGGCGACGGCCGCGGTGAGCATCCAGGCGACGTCGACGGTGGGCAACGGGCGGGCGCCGGTGAGCAGACGCTCGATTCGCTGCATGAGGCCGTCGTGCGCAACGCCGGCGGCTTCGGCCGAGGCCCAGGCCGCGAGAGCGATGGCGCCGGGGTCTGCATCGTGGGCGGCCTGCTCCGTCAGCGCGGTCACGAGTTCGGGCAGGGTGACAGACCCCAGCACGCTCGCTTGGTCCCTGCCGCCGAGCCGGGACAAACCGAGGGCGACGATGGCGGCGTATCGGAGGCTCTGACCTTCGCGAACGAGGTCGATGCGGTCCGGGAGTCGCACGGCCCGCATGGTCTGGGCGAAACCGCCGCTGTCGGGGATGAACGAGGCAGAAAGGCCGCGCACGGCGAGGGTCACCAGGGCGTCCACCCGTGCCGGGTCGGTGGGATCACGCCGCTGCGCTGCGGGAGTGGGGGGTGGGGATGTCATTGGAGGGTCAGTTGCCCTTCGTGTTCCAGGTAGCGTTCGCCGGTTGCCGGGCAGCTGAACTCCCCGGCACCCTCCCTCGTCAGAGGAATCCCGCTTCGACCCACCCAACCGACCTGCCGTGCGGGCACGCCGCGAACCAGGGCGAAGTCCGGCACGTCCCGCGTGACCACGGCGCCTGCGGCCACCATGGCCCAGCGCCCGACGGTCACCGGCGCGACGCAGACCGCCCGGGCCCCGATTGATGCCCCCGTACGCACCGTTACTCCCACCAGGACCCAGTCGTCGGCCGACTTTCGCGAACCGTCGACGTTGATCGCCCGCGGAAACTGATCGTTCGTGAAAACGGCCGCGGGGCCCACGAACACCCCGTCCTCCAGGAGAGCCGGTTCGTAGAGGAGAGCGTAATTCTGCACCTTGCAGTTCTTGCCGAGGATCACCCCAGGACCGATGTACGCTCCGCGGCCGACAGTGCATCCGGGGCCGAGCAGGGCGTATTCGCGCACCTGGCCGAGGTGCCAGATCGCACTACCAGGGCCGATGACGGCCGTGGGGTCGATGTCGGCGGTAGTGGCGATGTCCATCATCGCGTCCGCATCCGGGCGGGACCGGCTGCGCTGCTCCCGGTTGCGGCGGTGAGGGATTGGGGGTTCGGGTGGGTAGTCGGGGGAGAGTCACGGTGATTCCCTGCCGTTCGGGTGTACGGGTGGAGCCTCGGGTGGTCCTGGGCCCGCCATCACTGGAGCCGCGGGCTGGAGGACTGGTCACGAACTGACGATCTCTCAGCTTGATACGACCAGACCATACTCGGATGGGTATTGGCCCGCTGTGACCCGTTCGGGGGCGAGCGGCACCCCCGGCCAGAGGGCATATTCGGGGCCGTTGCCCCACAAACGAGGGTCGCAACCGCAGGGCGACCCGGATACTGTCTGCACCGACGCCGCCGGTCGATCGAGAGGGGGGAGGACGATGACTGCTCTCGCCCGCCGTCGCGGCCTGATGCTGGGATTGGTACTTGCGGTCGCCGCTGGTAGCGGCATTGCGGTGGCTGCCCTGGCGCCACTGGGGGGACCTGTCCTGACCGGAAGTCCGACGCAAGCGGGCGCAACACCCAGCTCGTCGGCCCAGCCTGATGGCGCGGGCGACACTCCTGCCGGTCCAACGTCGGCGGCACCGGATGCCGCCGCCACGCCACCGGGCGGCACCTCGACGTCGAGCGCCGCACCTGAGGAACCCCTGGCGGAAGGTCCCGCCGTCGACCCGGACTCGGGGGTCGAGGTGCAGCCTCCGGCCGGTGACGGTGCCGAGGAGCCGGCCTTGCCTCCGTCAGAATCGGTCGCCCCTCTCCTGCCGGCCCCCGCACCGCCCACAGCCACCGCGGAGGGGGAACTCGTCGCCGGATTCCCCAGCTTCATCAAGCCGGCCCCGGACTCGCGGGTCTCGGCATCCATGGTGACCTCGGAGGGGGCCAACGTGCAGGCGGCGTTCACGGCTACCAGCCAGAAAGCGCCGGAGACCGTTCGGGAATACTTCGATGAGATCTTCGGTCAGGTCGCTCTGCAGCCGGCCCCGGCCCCGGCCGTCGGTGGGTCAACGGCGTGGGTCTATACCCGCGGAGCGGAAAGCGTGACGGTGACACTGACGCCGAGCGCCGCCGGAGGCTGCGGCTACTCGATCCTGGCAACTCTTGTCGCCGTCTGAGCCGGGGCCCAGCTGCCCCTCCGGGGCTTGACGGGCGGCGCACATGTACATCTCTTTTGCGGACCGTGGTTCGTCCCCGAGACGGCGAGGCACCGCGACCACGAGGGTCTCGTCGGTCGTGGTCAGCCTCGGCATCGTCAGCATGCTCACCGACATCTCGTCGGAGTCCGTCGCGGCGATCCTTCCCCTGTACCTCACCACCGTCATCGGTCTGTCGCCGATCGCCTACGGAGTCATCGACGGCCTCTACCAGGGGGTCAGTGCGATCGTGCGGATCTTCGGCGGGTGGGCCGCCGATCGAAGCTCGGAACCGAAATGGGTGGCTGTAGCGGGCTATGGCATCTCGGCGCTCGCCCGGGTCGGCTTCCTGATGGCCACGGGTTTCGGGGCCATTGTCGGCATCGTCACCCTGGACAGGCTGGGCAAAGGCATCCGCACGGCGCCGCGGGACGCGATGATCACCGCCGCGTCGCTCCCGGACGACCTCGGCCGCTCGTTCGGTGTGCACAGGATGCTGGACACGATCGGCGCTGCAGCCGGGCCGTTGCTGGCCTTCCTGGTGCTATTGCTGATGCCAACCGGGTACAGCACAGTTTTTGTGCTGTCGCTGGGGTGTGCTTTGGTGGGGTTGGTGGTGCTCGGGCTGCTGGTTCCCCGCCACCCGGCGCCGTACCCGGCCCCGCCCGAGCCTGCCAGGGGCGACCCGGTCGGAGCCATCGGCTCTCCGCCCAACGTCACCAACGCAGCGACAGCGGTGCGCCCGTCCTTCAGGTGGCGCGCTCTGGCCGACCCTGGGCTGCGCAAGGTGCTCCTGGTCGCCGGGCTCTGCGGCCTGTTCACCGTGGGTGACGGCTTCGTTTATCTGGCGCTGCAGGCCAGGACCGACTTCGCCGCGGCCTGGTTTCCCCTGCTCTACGTTGGCACCAACGTGGTGTTCCTCGCTTTCGCGGTGCCGCTCGGCCGGCTGGCCGACCGCTGGGGGCGGGCCAGGGTCTTCGTCGGGGGCCACGCCGCCCTCGCCGCCGCGTATCTGTGCGCCGCAGTGCCGCTCGGCACCGTGGCGCCGACCATCATCTGCTTGCTGCTGCTCGGTGTGTTCTATGCCGCGACCGACGGTGTGCTCGCCGCACTGGCCGCGCAGTTCGCGCCGGCGGGATCGACCGCCACCAGCCTGGCTGGAGCCCAGACGGTCGTCGCCGTCGCCCGGTTCCTGGCCTCGGCGGCATTCGGGGTGCTCTGGTACGCGGTCGGCTCGACCCAGGCGTTGTTCGGCTTCGCCGCTGCCCTGCTGCTGATGCTCCCCGTGGCCTGGTTCATTCTGCGCAGGCCGGCCAGGCCGGTGGGACCGGCGGCTCGGTGAATCGCCGGGCAGTGGCGGCGACCTGCGCGGTCGCCATCCTCATCGCCGTCCTGGCCTACGCGGGCACCGAATTCCTCGGCTACCGTGCCAGGCAGGCAGCGCCCAGCGAGGTCGATACCGTCACCGCCCCGGCAGGCATGGGCGACACTGAGGCGGCGATACTGTTCCGCAACACCGCCCAGGGTGCCGGTTACGGCGCGGTGGCGAGCGTGTCGCGGGACGACCCCTCTGGCGAACGAGCTCTGATGCCGGTCGCCTGCGACCGGGTCGACGCAACAGCATCGAGCCGTATCTGCCTCAGCATCGACCGCGGTGTGGTCACGACCTTCACGGCCACCAGTTACGACAGCCAGTGGCAGCCGCTGGCCACCTGGCCGTTGCCCGGAGTGCCGAGCCGCACCCGGTTTTCCGACGACGGCCGGCTGGTGGCGTACAGCGCGTTCATCACCGGGGAGTCATACGCCACCATCGGCTTCTCCATCTCCACCACGATCGTCGCGCTGGAAGGCACCGCCGCCCCGGTCGACCTCGAAGACTTCACCCTGACCGTGAACGGAGACCCCGTGACCAGCGCGGACCGCAACTTCTGGGGGGTGACCTTCGGCACGGACGACAACACCTTCTACGCCACCGGGGCGTCCGGCGGCCAGACCTGGTTACTGAGGGGCGATCTGGCGGCGCGCACTCTTGTCGCGATCCGGGACAACGCCGAGTGTCCGTCGCTGTCGCCGGACGGCACCAGGGTGGCGTACAAGACCCGTGTCGACGCGGCATCCGCCGCTGACTGGAACATCGCCGTGCTCGACCTTGCGACCAACCGGCAGATAGTGCTGCCCGAGGATCGCAGCGTCGACGATCAGGTGGAGTGGCTGGACGACTCCACCCTGCTCTACGGCCTTGCCCGGGCGGATGCTCCGGGGGACAGCGACGTCTGGTCGATCCCTGCGGACGGGACCGGGGCGCCGGAGCGACTCATCGAACACGCCTGGTCACCCGCCGTCATTGGCCCCTGACGGCGAGCAGATCTATCAGCGCAACCGCGCGAGCTCGGTCACATCGTCGCGGGGCAGTACGTCGGCCACGGCCGTTACCGTGAGTACATTCAGCAGCACGGCGGCACCGGCCGAGGAGAGGAAGGCGGTATCAGCTGCGTCCCGACCCGTCGCGATGCGCATGAGGGACTGGCGCGGCGCGAGACCGGTCGCGTCGACGACCTGCCAGGCGCCGTCGAGATAGGCCTCGGCCACGGCGTGGAAATCCATCGGCGACAGCCCCGGCGCGTATACGGAGACCAGCCGGGCCGGCACGTCGTGTGCGCGCAGGAAGGCGATGACCAGGTGGGCGTAGTCACGGCACACCCCTTGCCGGGCCAGCAGGGTGCGCACGGCGCCGTCGGTGGGGAGGCTGGCGCCGGGCACATAGCTGAGATGGGAGCCGACCCAGGCGGTGATCGCCTCGAGCAACGCGGTGCCGGTGAGCCCGCGGAACTCGGCCTGGGCGGTCGGCCACAGGTGATCGGACTCGCAGTACCGGCTGGGCCGCAGGTACCGCACGATGTCGATGTCGCTCACCTCGGGCGCCTCGGACTCGCCGGTGACCTCGACGGTGTAGTCGATGTCGATCCGGCCGGCCTGCACCGAGATGAGTTGCAGGCGGGTGCCGTGCTGGTCGAGGGTCTCCCGGTATTCCAGCTGGATGCCGTTCTGCACGATCCGCAGGAGCTCGGTGGCGGTGGCATCCGCGGCGACGGTGATGGACAGGACCAGCTCGGCGGCCCCGAGGGCTTCGAGCTCGAGATGCGCGGAAGCAGAGCGTGTCATGCCCACATCGTCGCATACATCCGCGAGCTGTGAGAAGAACCCCGAACGCGCCCGCTTTGGGGGTTCAGCTCACGGCTTGCGGGCATAAAAGAAGGCCACCCCCCGGTAGAAGCCCAGGGAATGGCCAGTGGCCCCGACCGGCGTCGATCCGGTGACCTTTCGATTTTCAGTCGAACGCTCTACCAACTGAGCTACAGGGCCTCGAATGCGGCTGCAAGAGACGCCTTCGAAAGGACGAAAAGCCCCTTCTTTCGAAAGGGCCTGTCGCCTTGGCGACCCTGACCGGACTTGAACCGGCGACCTCCGCCGTGACAGGGCGGCGCGCTAACCAACTGCGCTACAGGGCCAAACTTTGTTACATGTCGTGCTGTGGTGCTGGTGTTTCTGTCTTACTTTTCTTGCCTAGTACAACCTACAGTATGCGTAGCCCCAACGGGATTCGAACCCGTGTTAACGCCGTGAAAGGGCGCCGTCCTAGGCCGCTAAACGATGGGGCCTTGCTCGCCGGAAGCTTGACAACTTCCGACGCATAATCATAAGTGGCAAAAGGCCGATTGCCCAAATCGGCCCACTCCGGCGCGTCGGGCGGAATTCGCCGGGGGGCCGTGTGCCCAATGATTCCGGGCGAGTCGACCGGTTTGGCGTCCAACCGGTTCGGCGTGTCGCTTCGCACCGCGCCCGCGAATGGTTCGGGTTTTCGGGGGTCGGCGGGTTAGATTTTTGACCGAGCCTGGGCGTTCAGCCGGGTTTGTTATTGTGACGAGTGTTACCACAGTGACGGATGTGACTAACAAAAGCCCGATCGGGGAGTTATGAAGCGCACGGCAACCGTGATCAGCCGCACGATGAAGGCTGGTCTGCACCGGATGCGGCCGACCCGACGGCACCAGGCCCGGCCGGGCTCGAGCGCCCGCCGGCTCGGAATGGGCATCACCGGTTTCACCGCGGCCCTCACTCTCGCGGTAACCCTCGCCAGCCCGATCAGTCCGGCCATGGCCGTGGACTACCCCAGCTGGGACGACCTCCAGAACGCTAAGTCCAACACCGCCGCCGCCGCCAACCAGGTCACCGAGATCCAGAACCTCATCGCCGGCCTGCAGGCCGAGGTGACTCGAACCCAGGCCGAGGCTGAGGCCCGCGGGCTCGAACTGCAGGAGGCCCAGGAGAAGTTCGACGACGCCAGCCGCCGTGCCACCGACCTGCAGACCCAGGCTGACGCCAGCAAGACCGAGGCCGACGCCGCCACCCGCCAGGCCGGTCAGCTGGCCGCCCAGCTCTACCGCACCGGCGGTAGTGACCTCAGCGTGAACCTCTTCATCGACGGTCAGGAGAGCGGCGAAGGCGCCGACGAGCTGCTGTCCAAGCTCGGCAGCATGAGCAAGCTCGTCGAGCGCAGCACCGATGTCTACGAGCAGGCGCAGACCGCGAACAACACCGCGCAGTCCCTCGGCGACCAGGCCGCCATCGCCCAGGCCGAGCGTGAGACCCTCCGCATCGCCGCAGAGGCCGCCATGGCCGCAGCGCAGGAGGCGGCGGAGGCCGCGGCGGGCGCTCTCTCCGAGTCCGAGGCCAAGAGCGTTGAGCTCGAGGCGCAACTGCAGTTTATGCAGGACGCAGAGGCCACCACGGCGGCCGCTTACCAGGCCGGCGTGATCGAACGGGCGCGCATCGCGGCCGAGGAAGCCGAGCGGGCCAGGCAGGCGGCGATCGCGGCCGCCGCAGCGTCCGCGGCCAACTCGTCCAGCGGGGCGGCCACCGGAACCGCGGGGGCCGGCCTGGCCGGCGGACAGATCGGCACCCAGGGCTGGGCCGTCCCGGCCGGAGGCCGTATCACGGGCGGCTACGGCCCGCGCGCCGTGATCTGCAGCGGTGGTTGCAGCGGCTCGTTCCACTACGGCACCGACATCGGCACCGGCTGCAGTGCCCCCATTTACGCTGCCGCAACCGGCACCGTCACCTACGCCGGCCGATACGGCACCTACGGCAACTTCATCCTGATCAGCCACGGCAACGGTGTCGAAACCGGTTACGCGCACATCCGCGACGGCGGCATCTTCGTCTCGGTCGGCCAGCATGTGGACGTCGGGCAGAACATTGCCAGCTCAGGCACCACCGGCGCATCCACCGGCTGCCACCTGCACTTCGAGGTGCGCACCGGCGGCAACCGCATCAATGCCGTTCCGTTCATGTCCGATAGGGGAGTCCCACTTGGCTGACACCACACCCATCCGCCGCTCACGGCGCACCTCGGCAGCACTGTTGTCCGCCGCGATGATCGGCTCCGTGACCGCCGCAGCCGGCGTCGCCGCGCCGGCATTTGCCGACGAGGACTACCCGAGCTGGGACGAGGTGGCCAAGGCCAAGGAGAGTGAGGCCACCAAGGCCACGGAGATCACGAATCTCACCGGCCTGCTCGACGGGCTGCAGGAGTCCTCCTCGGCGGCGTCGCGCGCTTCGCAGATGACCGCTGAGGCCTATCGGATCACGCAGGACGACCTCGACGCGGCCACAGCGCGCGAGGACAGCCTCAACAAGCAGTCCGCCGTCGCCCAGACCGCCGCAGACACGTCGAAGATGCGGGCCGGCCTGATCGCCGCGCACCTGGCTAAGACCGGTGCCCAGGACCTCTCGCTGAACCTCTTCCTCAACGGCAACACCGCAGACGATCTGCTCAGCCAGCTCGGCACCGCCAGCAAGCTCAGCGAGCAGTCGGAGACCATCTACCGGCAGGCCGTGCAGGACAAGAACACCGCGGAATCCCTCATCGCCCAGGCCGCCGCGGCCACCGCGGAGCGGAAGCGCCTGGCCGTGGAATCCAAGGAGAAGTACGACTCCGCGAACGCCGCCGCGGTGAGCGCCCAGGCGGCGCTTGACGTAGAGCTGAAGAAGTCGGCCGAGCTGTACGAACAGCTGGCGTTGCTCAAGGACACCACCGCCGAGGTCGAACGCGAGTACCAGACCGGGCTGGATGCCGCCGCCTCTGCCGCCGCATTCGCCGCGGCGCAGGCCGCTGCCGCCGAGGCCGCCGCCGCCGAGCCACCGGCCGAGTCCGTTCCGGAGACCCCGGCTGCCCCCGCGGCTCCGGCGGCTCCCGTCGTTGCCGCTCCGGCCGCTCCGGCGGCTCCCGCGGCCCCGGCCGCAGAAGAGCCCGCCAGCGCGCCGGCCTCCGGCGGGTCCACGCCCATCGAGGCTCCGGCGCCCGCGGCCCCCGCCGCGCCGAGCGCCTCCGCCGTGGCCACCGCAGTGGCCTTCGCGCAGTCCCAGCTCGGCGACGCGTATGCGCTCGGCGGCTCCGGCCCCGACGTGTGGGACTGCTCCGGCCTGACCAAGGCGGCGTATGCCGCTGCCGGCATCTACATTGGAACGCACTCCGCCACCAACCAGTACAACACCATGGCCAGCCAGGGAAAACTCGTCTCGCTCTCCAATGTGCAGGTGGGTGACCTGCTGTTCTGGGGCGTGCCCGGCGACTACTACCACGTGGCGATCTACGTCGGCGGCGGGCAGATCCTCGAAGCGCCCAACCCCACCGCGCCGGTGCGGGTGCACAGCATCTGGTCGCCCGGCCAGGTGGCACCGTATGTGGGCCGGCCGTCCTGACGGACGCCGTTCGGCAGAATGACGGAAGCCGCGTCCCCTAGGGGACGCGGCTTCGGTCGTTTCAGCGGTGCTGTGCGGGTCAGTGACCCTCTTCGACGAGCTTCTTGAGCCCGTCTCGCACGATCTGGTCGGCCTCAGCGGCGTCGCCCCAGCCCTCGGTCTTGACCCACTTGTTGGGTTCGAGGTCCTTGTAGTGCTCGAAGAAGTGCTCGATCTCCTTGCGGGTGTACTCCGGGATGTCGGTGACATCCTGGATGTGGTCCCAGCGCGGGTCGCCGGCGGGAACAGCGATGACCTTGGCGTCTGAACCGCCGTCATCCGTCATGTTGAACACGCCGACGGGGCGCACGGACACGCCGACGCCGGGGAACAGCGGGAAGTCCAGGAGCACCAGGACGTCGACGGGGTCGCCGTCGAGCCCGAGGGTGTTCTCGAAGAACCCGTAGTCGGTGGGGTACACGAAGCTCGTGTACAGCACCCGGTCGAGGTAGACCCGACCGGTTTCGTGGTCCACCTCGTACTTGTTGCGGCTACCGCGTGGGATTTCAATGACTGCGTCGTATTCGGCCATGGCCGTCTCTCTCCCTTATTCGAAGTCTGCGGATAACGTTACTGGATGGAGTCCATTCGCCGCCCGCGCCTGTCGCCGGCCATCGCCGACATGCGCCGCGCCGTGCGTGAGCTCCTGCCGGAGGCGGGCCTGGTGCTGGTGGGCCTGAGCGGGGGAGCGGACTCGCTGGCGCTGGCCGCGGCGACGGCGTTCGAGGCGCCGCGGGCGGGGCTCACCGCCGGCGCCGTGATCGTCGACCACGGGCTGCAGGCCGGGTCGGCCGCCGTCGCCGCCGCCGCGGCCGACCAGGCCAGGCGACTCGGCCTCGATCCGGTTGTGATCGTTCCGGTGACCGTGACGGATGCCGGCGGCGACGGACCGGAGGCGGCCGCCCGCACGGCGCGCTACGCCGCGTTCGAACACGCGCTCTCCGGCACGGGGGCCGTGGCCGTGTTCCTCGGGCACACCCTCGACGACCAGGCCGAGACCGTGCTGCTGGGCATGGCCCGTGGCTCCGGTGCCACGAGTCTGCAGGGCATGGCCGCGGTCAGCGGGCCGTATCGGCGGCCGCTGCTGGGCATCCGCCGCGCCCAGACCAGGCAGGCCTGCCTGGACGCCGGCCTGGACGCCTGGTCTGACCCCCAGAACCTCGATGCCCGGTATGCCAGGGTGCGGGTGCGCGAACGGGTGCTCCCCGTGCTCGAGGACGAGCTCGGCCCCGGCATCGCCGAGGCACTCGCCCGCACGGCCGAGATCCTGCGCGAAGACGCCGACGCCCTCGAGGCCCTGGTGCGCGAACTCGCCCCGGAAATCTGCGAACCGGCGGAGGCCGGCATCGGCGTGTCCGTCGCAGCGTTGGCCGCAAATCCGGCCGCCATCCGGCAGCGGATGATCCGCCACGTGGTCGCCAGCGAGTTCGGTGTGTCCCTCGAACGCAGCCACACGCTGGCCGTCTCGCGGCTCGTGACGCACTGGCACGGGCAGAATGCGCTCGACCTGCCAGGCGTTAGAGTGGAACGGCAGGGGGGGATGCTCGTTTTTTCAGCTCCTCGACACACTCAAAACAAAGGACCCTTCCGCTCCCATGGAACCTCGTGACATTGACGGCGACCTCACCGAAATCCTGATCGAGGAGGCCGAGATCCGCACTCGCCTGGCCGAGATGTCGCGGCAGATCGAAGCGGACTACGCCGGCAAGGACCTGCTGCTGGTGGGCGTGCTCAAGGGCGCGGTCATGGTGATGGCCGACCTGGCCCGCGAACTGGTGCACCCGGTCACGATGGACTGGATGGCCGTCAGCTCCTACGGTTCTGGCACCCAGTCCAGCGGCGTCGTGCGGATCCTCAAGGACCTCGACACCGACCTGCACGGCCGCCACGTGCTCATCGTCGAAGACATCATCGACTCCGGCCTGACCCTGTCCTGGCTGATGGCCAACCTCAAGTCCCGCGGGCCCGCGTCGCTGGAGATCTGTGCCCTGCTGCGCAAGCCCGATGCCGCCCGCGTCGAGATCGACGTGAAGTACCTGGGCTTCGACATCCCCAACCAGTTCGTCGTGGGCTACGGCCTCGACTACGCCGAGAAGTACCGCAACCTGCGGTCGGTCGGCGTGCTCGCTCCGCACGTGTACTCCACCGGCGAGTAGGTTCACAGCCGTACGACATCCTCCAGTTCACCTTTGGGCGAACACTCGGTGTTCCCCCAGTACGAGAGCGGTAGCCTGTGACCACCATGAACGTCAAGAAACTTCTGCGCGGGCCGCTCCTCTACATCATCCTGGCTGTCATCGCCGTCTGGGTGGGGTCGAGCCTCCTCACCATGTCGGGCTTCCGCGAGATCTCCACCCAGCAGGGACTGGATTTCCTGAAGGACGGGAAGGTCTCCGAGGCGAAGATCGTCGACGGCGAACAACGCGTCGACCTCACCCTCACCAAGGCGGATTCGACCTACGGCGAGCAGGTGCAGTTCTACTACGTCGCTCCCCGTGGTGAAGAGGTCGTCAACGCCGTCACGGCCGCCGACCCGAAGGACGGCTTCACCGACGAGGTTCCCCAGTCGAGCTGGTTCCTGTCGCTGCTCGGCATCCTGCTGCCCGTGCTGCTGATCGGTGCCTTCTTCTGGCTGATGCTCTCCGGCATGCAGGGCGGCGGCAACAAGGTCATGCAGTTCGGCAAGTCCAAGGCCAAGCTGGTCTCCAAGGAGACCCCGCAGGTGAGCTTCAGCGATGTCGCCGGAGCGGACGAAGCCATCGAGGAGCTGCAGGAGATCAAGGACTTCCTCAAGGAGCCCGCGAAGTTCCAGGCCGTCGGCGCCCGTATCCCGAAGGGTGTACTGCTGTACGGCCCTCCCGGAACCGGTAAGACCCTGCTGGCCCGCGCCGTCGCCGGCGAGGCCGGCGTTCCGTTCTACGCGATCTCCGGTTCAGACTTCGTCGAGATGTTCGTCGGTGTCGGTGCCAGCCGCGTGCGCGACCTGTTCCAGCAGGCCAAGGAGAACTCCCCGGCCATCATCTTCGTCGACGAGATCGACGCCGTCGGACGCCACCGCGGCGCCGGCATGGGCGGCGGCCACGACGAGCGCGAGCAGACCCTCAACCAGCTCCTGGTGGAGATGGACGGCTTCGACGTCAAGACCAACGTGATCCTCATCGCCGCCACCAACCGGCCCGACATCCTCGACCCCGCGCTTCTGCGCCCCGGGCGCTTCGACCGGCAGATCGGCGTGGATGCGCCGGACATGCTCGGCCGCAAGCGCATCCTCGAGGTGCACGCCAAGGGCAAGCCGATGGCCGCCGGTGTCGACCTCGAAGTGCTCGCCCGCAAGACGCCTGGCTTCACCGGCGCCGACCTGGCCAACGTGCTCAACGAGGCCGCGCTGCTCACGGCCCGCTCCAACGCGCAGCTGATCGACAACCGCGCCCTCGATGAGGCCGTGGACCGCGTCATGGCCGGCCCGCAGCGCCGCACCCGGGTGATGCGCGACCAGGAGAAGCTGATCACCGCCTACCACGAGGGCGGGCATGCGCTCGTGGCCACGGCCATGCGCAACACCGACCCGGTGACCAAGATCACCATCCTGCCGCGCGGCCGTGCCCTGGGTTACACCATGGTCATGCCGCTCGAGGACCGCTACTCGGTCACCCGCAACGAACTGCTCGACCAGCTCGCTTATGCCATGGGCGGCCGGGTTGCCGAAGAGATCATCTTCCACGACCCCACCACCGGCGCCTCGAACGACATCGAGAAGGCCACCGCCACGGCCCGCAAGATGGTCACTGAGTTCGGCATGAGCTCCGATGTCGGACCGCTCAAGCTCGGTTCGGGCTCAGGCGAGATGATGTTCGGCCGTGACGTGGGCCACCAGCGCGACTACTCCGAGCGGCTCGCCGAGCGGGTGGACACCGAGGTGCGCCAGTTGCTCGAGAACGCCCACGACGAGGCCTACACGGTGATCAACGCCAACCGGGCGATCCTCGATGACCTGGCCGCGAAGCTGCTCGAGCACGAGACACTCGACCAGACCGCTCTGGTGGAGATCTTCGCCGGCGTCGAAAAGCTGCCGCCGCGCCCGCAGTGGCTCTCCAGCGACAAGCGACCCGTGTCGGACCTGCCCCCGATCAACATGCCCACACCGAAGGCACCCATCGACGGTGCCGCAGCGGACGGCGTGATCTCCAGTGGCGACACGGACAAGCCCAAGCGCACCCCGGTCCGCAAACCGCGCCCCGCAACAGCGTAGAACGGCGCTCGTGGGAGTCGACCAGCCACGCATCGAAGCGGCCGTCGCCGAGATCCTCGCCGCCATCGGCGAGGACCCCGGCCGGGCCGGCCTCGAGAGCACCCCGCAGCGGGTGGCGTCGGCGTACGCCGAGTTCTTCGCCGGCCTCGGCCAGGACCCCCTCGACCACCTGCGCGACACCGTGCCGGTCGGCGACCGCACCGGAGAGCTCGTGCTCGTGCGCGACATCGAATTCCGGTCCGTCTGCGAGCATCACCTGCTGCCGTTCCTCGGCACGGCGCACCTGGCCTACCTGCCGGGTGAGCGCATCGTGGGACTGGGCAAACTGGCCAATGTGGTCGAGACCCTCGCCGCACGGCCGCAGTTGCAGGAGCGGCTCACGGAGGAGATCGCCGACGCGCTGCAGACCGGCCTCGCGCCCCGCGGCATCCTGGTAGTGCTCGACGCCAGCCACGGCTGCGTCACCACCCGTGGTCCCCGCCAGGCGCACAGCAGCACCGTCACCATGGCCACCCGCGGCGAACTCGCCCAGCCGGTGGCGCGGTCGGAGATCATCGCCCTGATCGGCGGTTCCCTGTGACCGAGGGTGGCAAGGGCACTCTCGTGATGGGCGTGCTCAACGTCACCCCCGACTCGTTCAGCGACGGCGGCCGGTGGGCCAGCACCGAGACCGCGGTACGGCACGCCATCGACCTGCGCGACTCCGGCGCCGACCTCATCGACGTCGGCGGCGAGTCCACCCGGCCCGGCGCCGGCCGGGTACCGCCCCGGGTGGAACAGGACCGGGTGTTGCCGGTCATCGCCGAATTGCGGCGGCAGGGCATCAGGACCAGCGTCGACACCCTCAACGCCGAGACCGCCCTGCTCGCGGCCGACGCCGGCGTCGACATCATCAACGACGTCTCCGGCGGACTCGCCGATCCCGGCATGGCGGACGTGGTCGCCCGCACCGGCCTGCCGTACATCGCCATGCACTGGCGCGGACACGCCGGAACCATGGACAGCCTGGCGACCTACGACGACGTCGTCGGCACTGTCGTGGCCGAACTCACCGAGCGGGTCGCCGTGCTCGAGGCCGCCGGAGTGGGCCGCAGCCAGATCATCCTGGATCCCGGCCTCGGATTCAGCAAGGACGCCGACCAGAACTGGCAGGTCTTCGCCCGACTGGATGCCTTCGCGCCGCTCGGCCTGCCCGTTATGGTCGGCGCCTCCCGCAAACGCTTCCTGGCCGGTGTGCTCCCGGAGACCGCCGCCATACTCGACCGGGACTTGCCCACGGCCGTGCTCAGCGTGCTCGCGGCGCAGGCCGGCGCCTGGGCCGTGCGGGTGCACGACGTCGCGGGAACCCGAACCGCCCTCAATGTGCTGGCCCGGGTCGATTCGGCCAGAATAGGGTCATGAGCACCGACTCGATCACCCTCACCGGGTTGCGGATCACCGCACACCACGGCGTCTTCGACTTCGAACGCGAAAACGGCCAGGAGTTCGTCATCGACGTGACCGTGTGGCTCGATTTCCGCGCGGCCGCGTCCGGCGACGACCTGGCCCGCACCATCCACTACGGCGAACTCGCCGTAGAGGTGGCCGATGCCGTGCGCCGGGACCCTGTCGACCTGATCGAGACCCTCGCCGAACGCATCGCCGATGTGGTGCTGGCGCACGACGCCGCCGAACGGGTGCTGGTGACCGTGCACAAGCCGCAGGCCCCCATCGAGATCCCGTTCGCGGATGTCTCGGTTCAGATCGAACGCACCCGGGCCGAACGGAGCCGGGCATGACCGCGCTGGCCGGCGTCCGCACGGCCGTTCTGGCCCTCGGCAGCAACCTCGGCGACAGGGAGGCGACTCTCGCCGCCGCGGTGAGCGACATCGCAGACCTGCCCGGCGTGGACCTGATCGCCGTCTCACCCGTCTACGGCTCTGCTGCCGTCAAACCGGACGGGATCGACCTGAGCGCACCTGCCTACCTGAACCTCGTCGTCACGACCACGTACCAGGGTGAGCCGCACGCCCTGCTCGACGCCGTCAACGCCATCGAAGCGGCCCACGGCCGGGTGCGCGAGGAACACTGGGGCGACCGCACCCTGGACATCGACCTGATCACTGTCGGAGACCTCCACATCGACGACGACAGGCTCACCCTGCCGCACCCGCGTGCGGCCGAACGGGACTTCGTGCTTGCGCCCTGGCTCGACATCGACCCCGACGCGACCCTGCCGGGGTACGGCCGTGTGCGCGACCTGCTGCACGCGGCCGAGCGCACGGTGCGGATCCCTGCGACAGGCGACGGGAGCACCCGATGAAGCGCACCCACCCCACCCCGCTGGTCGCCCTCGGCCTGGCCGGCCTCGTCGTCGGCTTCCTGGCGGAATTGGCCGCGACGGCCTGGAGCTCACCGATCCTCGTTCCGCCGTTCACCCTGCCGCTCGCGCTCGTGCTCATCGCCGTCATCCTCGTCGGCCTGGCCTGGCCGATCCGGCAGGCCACCAGGGGACGCTCCACCAGACGCGTCGACCCGTTCCGGGCCATGCGGGTGGCCCTGCTGGCCAAGGCGTCCAGCCTGAGCGGAGCCCTGCTGCTTGGCGTCGGCCTCGGAATCGTGGCCTTCATCCTCACCCGCTCCGTGGTGCCGGCGGTAACATCGTTGTGGCTCGCAATCGGGATGGCGCTCGGCGCCGTGATCCTCCTCGCGGGTGGTCTCGTGGCGGAGCACTTCTGCACACTCCCGCCGGGCGACGACCACGACCAGGAGAACGAGGGACCTCATAATGGCGGAGCAGCACGTGCCTGACCTCGGGACAGCGCCCGAACCTGGCGCCGTGCCCGCCGCTGAACCCGCCGCCGTGCCGCCCGTCGGCGCTCGGCTGGACCTGCCGGAGGCCGGTCTGTGGCAGCGGGTCTCACCGAAGTACGTCATGGTCGAGGTGATCGGCACCGTCATCTTCCTGGTCATCGTGTGCGCGGTGGCCGGCTCGCTCTGGCTGCTCGCCGATCAGGTCTGGGCGGCCTGGGTGGGCGGCGCCGTGGCCCTGGTCACCGTCATCTCGCTCGCGTTCGAGCCGCGCCGGGTGCGCTCAATCGGCTACCAGCTGCGCGCCGACGACCTCCTCTTCCGCCGGGGCATCATGTACCAGCGCTTCGTGTCAGTGCCCTACGGCCGGATGCAGCTCGTGGACATCACCCGCGGCCCGGTCGCGCGCCTGCTCGGCCTCGCCGACCTCAAATTCGTCACGGCCGCCGCATCCTCCGGCGTCGCCATCCCCGGGCTCGCCGAAGCGGACGCCGACGCCCTCCGCGATCGCTTGGTCGAACTGGCCGAGAGTCGGCGGGCCGGGTTGTGACCTCCCTCGCCGATGGGGACTGGCACCGCCTGCACCCAGCGAGCCCACTGCTGCGCGGCGGGATCTTCGTCTTCGCCCTGCTCGGCTTCGTTATCGCCAACCTCCGCGAGCGGCTCGTGGATCTGGTCTTCGGTATCCCGCGGGAGTCCGGCGACCCGCTGGACGAGATCTACGAACGCGGCGCCGTCGGCTGGGCCCTCCTCGTCGCCGCCGTGATCCTCGTGGTCATCCTGATCGCGTTCACGCTGTCCTGGCGGATGCACACCTTCAGGGTCACCGACGAATCCGTCGAGGTGCGCAGCGGCATCCTGTTCCGCAGCCATCGGCAGGCCAGACTCGACCGCATCCAGGGTGTCAACATCGTGCGGCCCCTGATCCCGCGGCTGTTCGGCGCGGCCAAGCTCGAGGTGAGCGTTGCCGGCCAGGACGCCAACGTGCAGCTGGCCTATCTGGGCTCAGCGCTGGCCGACGGCCTTCGCCGCGACATCCTGCACCTGGCCTCGGGGGCCAGGCAGTCCGGCTCCGCAGCACCCTCGCTCCCGGTCATCGATGACACCGTGGATTCCGGCGTCGATGCCGCCGCCGCCCCGCCGTACGGGCCGGGGCAGCCAGGACCCGCTCCGAGGCCGGGCCTCGGCGACTATGCGACCGCCAGAGTCGGCGAGTTCCTCGCGCCGGAGCTCGACCCGGACGCGGCACCGCCCCAGTCCGTCGTGCGGATCCCGCCGCTCCGCCTGATCGGCTCGATAGTCTTCAGCGGCTACACGGTGTTCGTCGCACTGCTCGCTGTGGCGCTGATCGCCAGCGTCGTCGCCGGCGGAAGTGAGTGGCTCCTGATCGCGATCTTCCCCGGCGCGATCGCCAGCGTCGGCTTCTACTTCTCCAGGTTCACCAAGTCCTTGCGCTACAGCATCGCCGGCACGCCGGACGGCGTGCGCGTCGGCTTCGGCCTGCTCACCACGAGCAACGAGACCCTCCCGCCCGGCCGCATCCACGCGATCGGGGTGTCCCAGCCGCTGGCCTGGCGCCCGTTCGGCTGGTGGCAGATCCGCATCAACAAGGCCGGCCACTCCACCAACGACGGCGCGGCAGGGCAGGCCGCAACCACGATGCTCCCGGTGGGATCGCTCGCCGACGTGGCGAAGGTGCTCGAGCTGATTCTGCCCGGCTTCGAGGCGGAGGAACAGCGTGCCCTCATCGAGCGCGGGCTCACCTCCCGCGGCGGCGATGACGGCTTCCGCTCCGCGCCGCGCCGGGCCGCCTGGTTACGTCCGTTTTCCTGGCGGCGCACCGGCTACGCGGTCTCCGCCGGGGTCGCGCTGTTGCGTCACGGAGTGCTCTCCCGGGAGCTCGTGGTGGTGCCTTTGGCCCGACTGCAGAGCATCGGCATCAACCAGGGACCGGTGCGGCGCCGGCTCGGGCTCGCCCAGGCCCGGCTGCACACCGTGGCCGGCCCGGTGAGCGCCACCCTCAGCGTGATCGACACCGGCGATGCGGCGCGGATGCTCGAAATCATCGCCGCCGGCGCCGCGGCGGCCTCCGCATCGGACACGACCAACCACTGGAGCCGCACCATCACCACCCCAGCCCCGATCGTCACCCCCGTGACCGGCCCTGCCGCCGTCACCGTCACCGAGGTCACCCCATGAACCAGCGTCCAGGTCGGCTCGGCATCGGCGTGATCGGGGCCGGCCATGTCGGCCCGATCCTCGCCGCCGCCCTCGCGGGCGCCGGCCACGCCCTCGTCGGCATCTCGGCGATCTCGCAGGAGAGCCGGGACCGCGCCGAGGCGATCCTGCCGCTGGTGCCCGTGCTCACGGTGCCCGAAGTCGTCGAACGCAGCGAGCTGGTCATTCTGGCCGTTCCGGACGACCAACTGGACAGCCTCATCACCGGGCTGGCCGCGACGGGCACCTGGCAGCCGGGCCAGCTCGTGCTCCACACCTCTGCCCGCTTCGGCACCGCCGTGCTCGCGCCCGCTCTGCGCGCCGGCGCGATCCCGCTGGCGATCCACCCGGCCATGACCTTCACCGGCACAAGCCTGGACATCGCCCGGCTCGCGGACAGTTACTTCGCCGTCACCGCGCCGGGGCCGGTGCTGCCCATCGGGCAGGCCCTGGTTGTGGAGATGGGCGGCGAACCCGTGATCGTCGCCGAGGGCGACAGGGCCGCATACGCCGAAGCCATCGAGACAGCGACGGCCTTCTCCACCTCGATCGTCGAGCAGTCCACCCGGCTGCTGCGGGACATCGGCATCGAGCAACCCGGCGCCGTTCTCGCCCCGCTCGTGCGCTCGGCGATCGAGAACGCCCTGACCCGCAACGGCGCCGACAGGCTCGGCGCGCCGCATCCGCTCGACGAACTCGACGAACTCGACGGCCCGCCCGGCCAGACCCACCCGACCCACCCGTATGACCCGTTCGACCCGGAGGACCAGTGACCGTGCTCACCAAGCCAGAAGTCATCGACACGATCGACGAGCTGCGCAACCGGCTCTGCCTCGCCAAGCAGAACACCGCCGCCAGAGGCGGTGACGCCCACGTTGTGCTCGTGCCGACCATGGGCGCCCTGCACGCCGGCCACCGCGCCCTGGTGCGCCGCGCCGTCGCCCTGGGCGACATCGTGGTGGTGTCGATTTTCGTCAACCCGCTGCAGTTCGGCGTGAACGAAGACCTCGACACCTACCCGCGCACCCTCGACGCCGACGTGGCGGCGCTGGCGGAGGAGGGCGCCGCGTTCGTCTTCGCGCCGCACGCCCGCGAGATGTACCCTGACGGCGCGTCGTCGACCCGGCTGACCGCCGGCACGGTCGGCGGCCTCTACGAAGGCGCCGCCAGGCCGGGCCACTTCGACGGCATGCTCACGGTCGTGGCGAAGCTGCTCAACATCGTCGAACCCGACATCGCCGTCTTCGGCCAGAAGGACGCCCAGCAGGTGTTCCTGGTGGAGCGGATGGTCGCCGACCTCAACCTGCGCACGACGATCGAGGTCGTTCCCACGGTGCGGGAAGACAGCGGGTTGGCCCTCTCCAGCCGCAACCGCAACCTCGACGAGCCCGCGCGCTCGGCCGCCAGGTCGCTCTCGGTGGGCCTGAACGCCGCCGCGACCGCCGCCAGCAGCGGCGTGCCGGCCGCGATCGTGGCCGCGCATGCGGTGATCGGGGCCCAGCCTCTGGTTAAACTGGACTATCTCGTTGTCGTGCACCCCCACACGTACCTGCCGGTCGACGACGACTACCGAGGCCAGGCCAGAATGCTGGTCGCCGCGGTGGTCGGCAGCACCCGGCTGATCGACAACATTTCACTGGACATCCCCTAACCGCTTGTCAACTGCACGCGCTGGCCCGGCCCGCGCACGCCCACCAACGGAGAACCGCATGAGCACCACCCCCGACGCCGCGTCCAGCCCCGACGAGCAGGACGCACAGGCCGCAGCGGCCGAGCTGAGCGAGCAGAAGGCCGTGCGCCTGGCCAAGCGGGACCGCCTGAACGCGGCCGCGACCAGCGCCGGCGGCGGCGCCTACCCGGTGTCGGTGCCCGTCACCCACACCATCCCCGCCGTGCGCGCCGAGTACGGCGAGCTCGAGGCGGATGCCGCAACCGGCGTCACGGTGGGCCTGGCCGGCCGCATCGTGCACCTGCGCAACACCGGCAAGCTGTGCTTCGCGAGCCTGCAGTCCGGCGACGGCAGCCGCATCCAGGCCATGGTGTCGCTCGCCGCGGTGGGCGAGGACTCGCTCGCGGCCTGGAAGGACCTTGTCGACCTCGGCGACCACGTCTTCGTCTCTGGCGAGGTCATCTCCTCCCGCCGCGGCGAACTGTCGATCATGGTCTCCGAGTGGCAGATCGCCGCGAAGGCGCTGCTGCCTCTGCCCAACCTGCACTCCGAGCTCAGCGAAGAGACCCGCGTGCGCAGCCGCTACCTCGATCTGATCGCCCGCGACCAGGCCCGCCGCACCGTCGTGCAGCGCTCCCAGGCCGTCGCGAGCCTCCGGGCCACCTTCACCGCTCGCGGCTTCCTCGAAATCGAGACGCCGATGTTGCAGACCATGCACGGCGGCGCCTCCGCCCGCCCGTTCGCCACCCACAGCAACGCCTTCGACACCGAACTGTTCCTGCGCATCGCCCCCGAGCTGTTCCTCAAGCGCGCCGTCGTCGGCGGCATCGACAGGGTCTACGAGATCAACCGCAACTTCCGCAACGAGGGGGCAGACTCCACCCACTCGCCCGAGTTCGCGATGCTCGAGGCCTATGAGGCCTACGGCGACTACACCTCGATCGCCGAGCTCACCCAGACCCTCATCCAGGACGCCGCCAGGGCCATCACCGGCGGCTCGCAGGTGGTGACCTGGGCCGACGGCACCGAGTTCGACCTCGGCGGCGAGTGGGACCGCATCAGCATGTACGACAGCCTCTCGGCCGCCGTCGGCCACACCATCAGCCCGGCCACCCCGCTGGCCGAACTGCAGGCCCTCGCCGCCGCAGAGGGTGTCGAGGTCGACCACCCCATCCACGGCAAGTACGTGGAAGAACTGTGGGAGCACTTCGTGAAGGGCGACCTCGTGCGCCCCACCTTCGTGCTCGACTTCCCGGTGGACACCAGCCCGCTGGTGCGCGGCCACCGCTCCATCGACGGCGTCGTGGAGAAGTGGGACCTCTACATCCGCGGCTTCGAACTTGCCACCGGCTACTCCGAGCTCGTTGACCCCGTCGTGCAGCGCGAGCGTTTCGTGGAACAGGCCAGGCTCGCCGCCGGCGGCGACCCGGAGGCCATGCGCCTGGACGAGGAGTTCCTGCGAGCCCTCGAGCACGGCATGCCGCCCACCGGCGGCATGGGCATGGGCATCGACCGGCTGCTGATGGCCCTCACCGGCCTCGGCATCCGCGAGACCATTCTGTTCCCGTTGGTAAAGTAGCCCGCATGATGACTTTTCTGCCCAAAGACGAGCTGAAGCCTGACGACGACGGCAAGAAGGGTCCCTCGAACAACCGGATCATGATCTGGATCGTGGTCGGCGGGGTCGGGCTTTATCTTCTCGGCAGCGGTATCTGGGGCATCCTCGTCAAGTAACCCCCGGTCACTTCGCGAACCGAGAGAAAAGCACTCGAAACTCGCGAATCCTTGGCTTAAGTCACTGCTCGCGGATGGGGGCGGGGCTTGGTCGCGTAGTCTGGAGTGACTATGGATAGCTTCTGGGCCAACGCTTTGTTCTCGCTCGCGCCCACCGTTCTGGTCGGGGTGATCTTCTGGATCATCATGCGCGCCATCATCCGCGCCGACCGCACCGAGCGGAACGCCTACGCGCGGATCGAAGCCGAGGAACGAGCCCGGCTCGGCCTCGACAAACCGGCCAGCTGACCGTGGTCGGAATCGACCTGTCCACCATCCTCCTCGTGGTGGCGTTCCTCGTTGACTTCGCCATCCGGGTGGTGGCCATCATCGTCGTCCCCCGCAACCGCCGGCCCACCTCCGGGATGGCCTGGCTGCTGGCCATCTTCCTGATCCCGTACTTCGGCGCCCTGTTGTTCCTGCTGATCGGCTTCCGTACCCTGCCGAAGAAGCGCGTGGCCATGCAGGCCGAGATCAACCAGTTCATCCTGGACAGCACGGCCGGCATGGAACGGGTGCGACGCGATCACCCGTGGCCGGGCTGGCTCGAGTCGGTCGTGGCCCTCAACCGCAATCTGGGCGCGATGCCGCTGGTGGGCGACAACCGCGCCCGGCTGCACGGCGACTACGAGGAAACCCTTGCCGCGATGGCCGCCGACATCGACAAGGCCACCAAGTACGTGCACGTCGAGTTCTACATCCTCTCCCTCGACCACACCACCGGGCCGTTCTTCGACGCCATGGAGAACGCCGTCAAGCGCGGCGTGACGGTGCGCGTGCTGATGGACCACATCCAGTCGATGCGGAAGCCCGGCTTCAAGGAGACCAAGCAGCGCCTCACCGCCTCCGGTGTGAAGTGGCAGCTGATGCTTCCGCTGCAGCCGTTCAAGGGCAAGTGGCAGCGCCCGGACCTGCGCAACCACCGCAAGCTCGTCATCGTGGACGGCCGGGTCGGTTTCATGGGTTCGCAGAACGTGATCGACCGCACCTACAACATGAAGAGCAACATCCGCCGCGGTCTCAAGTGGAAAGACCTGATGGTGCGGCTCGAGGGCCCCATCGTCGCCGGCTTGAACGCCATCTTCATCACCGACTGGTACAGCGAAACGAACGAGCTGCTCACCCGCGACATCGAGCCCGTGCACCGCGAAGCCGTGCCGGATGCCCTCGACTGCCAGGTCGTGCCCAGCGGGCCCGGCTTCGTGGGGGAGAACAACCTCCGCCTGTTCCTCGCGCTGCTGTACTACGCACAAGAACGCATCGTGATCACCAGCCCCTACTTCGTGCCGGACGAGTCGATCATGTACGCCGTCACCACCGCCGTGCAGCGCGGCCTGCACGTTGAGCTGTTCGTCTCCGAGATCGGCGACCAGGCCCTCGTCTACCACGCCCAGCGTTCGTACTACGAGGAACTGCTGCGGGCCGGCGTGAAGATCTACATGTACAAGGCACCGTATGTGCTGCACGCCAAGCACTTCACCATCGACGACGACGTAGCCGTGATCGGCTCCAGCAACATGGACATGCGATCGTTCAGCCTCAACTTCGAGGTGTCCCTGATGGTGCGCGGGCACTCCTTCGTGGAGGCGTTGCGAAAGGTGGAGGACGGTTACCGGGCCGACAGCCGCGAGCTCACCCTCGACGAGTGGATGAAGCAGCCGTTGCGCTCGACGATCCTCGACAACCTGGCCAGGCTCACCTCCGCGGTCCAATAGGCATCGTTCAGCAGGCGCATTCACCAGGCGCGCTGCCTCAGCCGGTCACCCGCGGGGCTTCAGCCGCACGTTGGGCAGCGCCGGCGCCGGCAGTGCGGCGCCGTGGTAGGCCACGTGGCCGAACCGGCCGGCGGCATCCGCCCCGTCGATCACTTCGGCCTGCCACTGGGCCCGCCACGCGACGACCTCGTCGTGGCTGCGCCCGATGAAGTTCCACCACATCACGATCTGCTCGCCGAGCGGCTCGCCGCCCAGCAGCAGCACGCGGGCCGGGCCGTCACCGACGTTCTCCAGGCGAATGCTCGTGCGCCCGGCCGCGGCGAAGCCCAACTCTGTGCTCCGCAGGGCGGTGCCGGCGAGGGTCACCGTGCCGGTGTCCACGAGCATTCCGTGTTCGAAGGACGGCTCGACAGCCAGGTTGATCGACGACCCCGCGGGCAGGTCGATCTGCGCGCCGAGCAGCGGGGTGTCGCCGGCGGCGGCCGCGATGTGCCCGGCGAGGGCACCGATGAAGACGTGCAGGGTGACGCCGTCCTGCCGCACGGGAGTGATGATGTGGTTCTCGAAGTGCGGGTCCTGATGCCGGGTGAGCTCGGGCAGCGCGATCCACAGCTGCACGCCGTGCAGCGCCGTGGTGTTCGGGGTGGACACCTCCGAGTGGCTGATGCCGGCGCCGGCGGTCATCAGGTTCAACTCGCCCGGCCGCACCAGCGCGAGGCTGCCCACACTGTCACGGTGCTCGACCTCGCCGGCGAACAGCCAACTCGCCGTCGCCAGCCCGGTGTGCGGGTGCGGCGGCACGACCATCCCGCCCGTGACGGAGACGTCGTCCGGGCCGTAGTGATCGATGAAGCACCAGGCGCCGATCAGGCTGCGTTCACGCTGGGGGAGGGTGCGGCGCACGCCCATCGCACGGGGACCGCCGAGCGGCACATCCCGCGGCTGCAGGATGACGACATCCGCATCCGCCTCGGTGCCGGAGGTGTTGGCGCAGACGATTTCGGCCGGTTCGGTTTCGAGGTTGCTCACTCTGCGAGCTTAATCCGGCGCGAGCTAATCCGGCCGGCTCGGCGCGTGCAGGGGTTCGAGAGGTTCGGTCGGCCCGGTCTGGCCGCGCAGGTCGTCGGGGTCTCCCGGCGGCAGTGGCAGGGTGGGGTTGAGCGGCTCGGCGTCTGCGGCGGCGCCGCCGGAGGACGCGCCAGGGCCAGGGCCGGAGCGGTCTTCGGGTGCCGGGCCGGCCCGCTGCGAACCGGGCGGTCCGGCGACCGGCTCGACCGGCGGACGCTGCAACAGTTCCACGAGCAGCACCGCGAGCAGGGCGAGCACCGCGGTCCAGATGATCACGGCCGGCGTGAGCGGGCGCCAGAAGATCGCGACGGCCGCGGCGCCCAGCCCGATCAGCACATGCGCGAGGCGGCGGTAGTGGAAGACGAAGTCGCCGAAGGCGCCCGTGGTGACCCCGCCGTTCTCGGCGGCGACGCGCAGCCGGGCGGAGGTTCTGATGGTGGCCTGCCGAACGATCGCCGACCCCCGGAACGGGCCGGCGAGGTACGCCACGACGGCAACGGTGAAGCCGACCAGTCCCACCGACAGCGCGGTGGTGTTGATGAATGGCACCACGGCGTCATTCAGAGCCTGGGCCACGTTGTTGGGCAGGTAGGTGGGTGAGAGCGCGCTGACGAAGAGGATCCGACCCACCGCGATCCCGGCGGAGAGCAGGGCCATGGCCAGGGCCAGGGTGAGACCGGCCCAGATCATGGTGCGCGCCCGGCGCCGGGCCACCAGCACGCCGAGCACGATCAGGCCCAGGCTCACCAGCGGCAGCACAAAGCCGAGCACGTTCAGCAGCTGATAGCCCGTGCGCGCCTGCACGAGCGAATCCGACTGGGCTACGACGATGGTGCGATTGACCTCGGGAATGTTCTGCGCGAGGGAGAATCCCCTGTTGACCAGTTCCTTCTTCACCTCCTCGATGATCGGGCCGAGCTGGATGCCGATCTCGCCGGTGTCGCTGATCACGAGGGCAGACGACGTGTCGCCCTCCAACGCCGCGATGATCTGGGTCTGGCTGGTGCGCAGCGCCTGTTCCCAGAGTTGCGCGAACGCATCCGAACTGACGATGTTCGTGGCGGCCGACCGGATCAGGCTCTGCACGCCCTGCGCCGCCGGTTGTTCGAGCAGCGACAGGGCGTCTTTGGCGGCCGGGGGGAGGTCGAGGTTGGCCAGCCCGTCGAACAGGTTCTTGGTGATGCCGTCGATGTCGACGTTGTCGTTGACCACGGTGACGATCTCGTCGACCAGGTACGCCTGCACGGCCGGGTCCTTCGCGAGCGGGGCGAGTGAGGCCACGAACCTGTCGGTGTCGTTGATGTAACCCTTGGTCCAGTACGCCACCACGCTCACCGGCGCCAGCAGCACGCCGATGGCTATCAGCAGCGCCGCGAAGAACGCGCGCCACCGGGTGGCCGCGCGGTGCTCGGCGGCCGGGCCGAGCTGCCCGCGCAACCGGGCGTTCTCGGCGGAGAGCCTGGCGATCTCGTCGGCGGGGTCGGTGGCGGTGCGGGAGCCGTTCGGGCCGATGCTGCCGGTACCGGCGGGGTTCGCAGAGCCGTCCATGGTGCCACCGCCTTTCGCCTGCGGGTGCAGGTCGCGAAATCGTGGAGCCGAATGCAGCCAGTATTTGCGCACTCCAGTGCCCTCGCAAGGGCAGCGTCCCGTCGAGTTGCCCGCCGGCGGACGAGTTGCCCCGTTATGCGGGGGTAACTCGTCCGAACGGGATCAGATCAGGGGAAAGGCCGCGGCGCAGGGCGTTCGTGCGCGATCGGGGGTGACGCCGGGCTGCGGCATCCGTCACGCCCACGGCGAACAGAGGCACGTATCCGGCCTTGCGCTGGTTACTCTCTTTGTATCGGTGCCATAACCGCCCTGGCGCCAAGGGAGTGTTCATATGTTTGAGAGATTTACCGACCGAGCTCGTCGTGTCGTCGTCCTGGCCCAGGAAGAGGCCAAGATGCTCAACCACAACTACATCGGAACCGAGCACATCCTGCTCGGTCTCATCCACGAGGGTGAAGGCGTGGCCGCCAAGGCCCTGGAGAGCCTCGGCATCTCCCTCGATGCCGTGCGCGAACAGGTGCAGGACATCATCGGCCAGGGCCAGCAGCAGCCCACGGGTCACATCCCGTTCACGCCGCGTGCCAAGAAGGTGCTCGAGCTGAGCCTGCGGGAAGCCCTGCAGCTCGGCCACAACTACATCGGAACCGAGCACATCCTGCTCGGGCTCATCCGCGAGGGCGAGGGCGTGGCCGCCCAGGTGCTGGTCAAGCTCGGCGCCGACCTCAACCGGGTGCGCCAGCAGGTCATCCAGCTCCTTTCCGGCTACCAGGGAAAGGAGCAGGTCCAGGTGGGCGCGAACGAGACCGCGGCGAACCCCGCGGGCAGCCAGATCCTCGACCAGTTCGGGCGCAACCTCACGCAGGCGGCGCGCGACAACAAACTCGACCCGGTCATCGGGCGCGAGAAGGAGATCGAGCGGGTCATGCAGATCCTCTCCCGCCGCTCCAAGAACAACCCCGTGCTCATCGGTGAACCCGGCGTCGGCAAGACCGCCGTGGTCGAGGGCCTCGCCCAGGCGATCGTCAAGGGCGATGTGCCCGAGACGCTGAAGGACAAGCAGCTCTACTCGCTCGACCTCGGTTCGCTCATCGCCGGCAGCCGCTACCGCGGTGACTTCGAAGAGCGCCTGAAGAAGGTCACCAAGGAGATCCGCACCCGCGGCGACATCATCGTGTTCATCGACGAGATCCACACCCTCGTCGGAGCCGGTGCCGCCGAGGGCGCCATCGACGCGGCCTCGATCCTCAAGCCGCTGCTCGCCCGCGGTGAACTGCAGACCATCGGCGCGACCACGCTCGACGAGTACCGCAAGCACTTCGAGAAGGATGCCGCCCTCGAGCGCCGCTTCCAGCCCATCCAGGTGAACGAGCCGTCGCTGCCGCACACCATCAACATCCTCAAGGGTCTGCGCGACCGCTACGAGGCGCACCACAAGGTCTCCATCACCGATGGCGCCCTCGTGGCCGCGGCCAACCTCGCCGACCGCTACGTCTCCGACCGGTTCCTGCCCGACAAGGCCATCGACCTGATCGACGAGGCCGGCGCACGCCTGCGGCTCTCGATCCTGTCGAGCCCGCCGGAGCTGCGCGAATTCGACGAGAAGATCGCCGTGGTTCGTGCCGCCAAGGAGACCGCGATCGAGGACCAGGACTTCGAGAAGGCAGCGGGCCTGCGCGACGAGGAGAAGAACCTCCTCGGCGAGCGTCTGCGCCTGGAGAAGAAGTGGAAGTCCGGCGACGTCAAGACCACCGCGGTGGTCGACGAGGGCCTGATCGCCGAGGTCCTGGCCCAGGCCACCGGCATCCCCGTGTTCAAGCTCACCGAGGAAGAGTCCTCGCGGCTCGTCTTCATGGAGAAGGCACTGCACCAGCGCGTCATCGGTCAGGAAGAGGCCATCTCGGCGCTCGCCAAGACCATCCGCCGCACCCGTGCAGGCCTGAAGGACCCGAAGCGTCCGAGCGGTTCGTTCATCTTCGCCGGCCCCACCGGTGTCGGTAAGACCGAGCTGGCCAAGGCGCTCGCCGAGTTCCTCTTCGACGACGAGGCCGCCATGATCTCGCTGGACATGAGTGAGTACGGCGAGAAGCACACCGTATCGCGCCTGTTCGGTGCTCCTCCCGGGTTCGTCGGCTTCGAAGAGGGCGGCCAGCTCACCGAGAAGGTGCGTCGCAAGCCGTTCTCCGTGGTGCTGTTCGACGAGATCGAGAAGGCGCACCCCGACATCTTCAACTCGCTCCTCCAGATCCTGGAAGAGGGCCGGTTGACGGATGGCCAGGGTCGCGTGATCGACTTCAAGAACACCGTCATCATCATGACCACCAACCTCGGCACCAGGGACATCAGCGGTTCGCCCGTCGGGTTCCAGCTCGAGGGCGACACCGCCACCAGCTACGACCGGATGCGCGGAAAGGTGAACGAGGAGCTGAAGAAGCACTTCAAGCCCGAGTTCCTCAACCGCGTCGACGAGATCATCGTCTTCCCGCAGCTGTCCAAGCCCGAACTGCTGCAGATCGTGGACCTGTTCGTCAAGCGCCTGGGCGACCGGCTGCTCGACCGCGACATGACTATCGACCTCACCCTCGCGGTGAAGGAGCACCTCATCGAGGTCGGCTTCGACCCCGCCCTGGGTGCCCGGCCGCTGCGTCGCGCGATCCAGCGTGAGGTGGAGGACCGCCTGAGCGAGAAGATCCTGCACGGTGAGCTGAACGCCGGCGACCACGTGCACGTCGACTTCGTGGACGGGGAGTACGTGTTCACCACGACGAACCGCAACGAGGCCGTCTCGGTGGGTATCAACACCGCCGCGGCAGTCGGAACCGGACCGGGCACGCCCGATCTGGCCATCACCAGCGACTAAGAACACCAGCACACTCGAAGGCCCGGCGGATTCCGCCGGGCCTTCGGTCGTTGGCGCGCCCATAGACTTGACCTTTCGGTGGAAGTGAATCGGCGGCTACGGCGGCCGGGAGAGCGGGCGGGCGTGACCAAGCAGGAGTTCATCGTCCGTCGGGCTCGCACTAGCGACGTTCCGCTGATTCAGGAGCTCGTCGAGCCCCTCGTGCAGCAGCGCATCCTGCTCGGCAAGGACCTGGTGGTCTTCTACGAGGCCGTGCAAGAGTTCCGGGTGGTCGAAGACGCCCACGGCAAGCTCGTGGGCTGCGGCGCTCTGCACGTCATGTGGGAGGACCTCGGCGAGGTGCGCACCCTGGCCGTGTCCGAGGACTGGCTCGGCAAGGGCGTCGGGCACGCCCTCCTGGGCCGGCTCGAGGCGGATGCCCGGGACCTCGGCCTGAGCCGCCTCTTCTGCCTCACCTTCGAGGTGGACTTCTTCCTGCGGCACGACTTCGTTGACATGGGCACCGAGACCGTGGACCCGGCCGTCTACGCCGAACTCGTGCGCTCACACGACGAGGGTGTCGCCGAATTCCTCGACCTCGCCCGCGTCAAGCCCAACACCCTCGGAAACACCCGGATGCTCAAGCGCCTCGTCTGACCATTGCGTGCTCAGGTGTCGGCCGCACCGTCGCTGGATTTCCATGGAATCGTAGCCGACACGCAGCGCGATACCGGCGGCGCCGGTGGACCTCGCTAGCCTTGGATTATGTCGACGACCAAACATCCCGTCGGCCCCCAGGCCAGCAGCGTCTACCGGCGCCGCCGCCTCGTGGTGGGGCTCGGTTTTCTCGCCGTGCTCGTCATCATCCTGCTCATCTTCTTCCGTCCCGGCGGCGGAGACGACCCGGCCACGGCCACGTCTCCCGCGGCCACCCCGAACCCGGCCGCGACCACTGACACCGGCGAGACCGCGGCCGCCGTCTGCGACCCGGCGAGCGTTCTGGTCGAGGCGATCACCGACCAGAGTTCCTACGACGCAGGCGACGAACCCGAGCTCTCGCTCAGTGTGACGAACACCGGCACCACGCCGTGCGACCTGAACGCGGGCACCTCCACCCAGGTCTTCACCATCACCAGCGGCGCCGACGTTTACTGGACCTCGACGGACTGCCAGACCGACCCCCTCGACGCGGAGGTCACCCTCGAACCCGGCGTCGCGGTGACCACCAAGACCCCGCTGGTCTGGGACCGCACCCGATCGAGCCCGGAGACCTGCGAGATCACCGACCGCGAGGCCGTGCCCGGTGAGGGCGCGTCTTACTACCTGTCGGTGAGTGTCGGCGGCGTCGCATCCGCAACTCCCACCCAGTTCCTGCTCAACTGACGTGCCGCGTTCGCTCCGGGCTGAGGCCTCGAGTGGCCCCGCTCCGGCGACGGATGATTGAATGGAACACGTGACAGACGCGACCCCGGACACCCGCTCAGAAGCCCTGGCCACCGCGCTGGCCAACCAAGACGTCGCCGCCGTCGCGTACGCGCTGCGCAACGACGTCGTGATCGTGCCGCAACTCGTGGTGAAGGGCAACGCGGAGCAGGTGCGGGTCTTCGGCCGTGAAGGCACCGACAAGCGGATGCTGCTGCTCTTCTCCTCCGGCGAGAACTACGCTCGCATGATCCCCGACGAAGTGAACCCGCAGGTCATGGTGGGTGACGCCCAGTGGCTCCGCGAGTTCCTCACCGTGCACAAGAACACCCTCGAGATGGTCTTCTTCGACATCGCCGGTCCACACGTGATGCAGGCCGCGCCCGACGACCTGTTGCGAGCCCTCGGACCGATCGGTGATGACGCCGCTCCGACGGACTGACTCTGGCGGACTGACGCCGACGGTCTGAACCCGGGGGACCGGTCTACCGGAACGCGTCGTCGAGTTCAGCGTCGCGCCGGGAGCTCCCCGTGCCGAGCGCCCGGGTCACCGCGGTGTGCACCGTGCTGCTGGACGCGTCGATGCGGGTGGTGAAGCCCAGCCGGGCCGCCTCGGTGGCGCGCTGGTTCGCGGCACTGACCGGCCGGATCTCTCCGGCCAGGCTGATCTCGCCGAACGCGACCACGTTGTGCGCGATGGGCTCGTCCAGGAGCGCCGAGGCGACCGCGATCGCGATGGCCAAGTCCGCCGCCGGTTCCACCAGGCGCACGCCGCCTACTGTCGACACGTAGACATCTTTCTTCGACAGCGGATAGCCGACCCGCTTCTCCAGCACCGCCAGCAGCATCGCCACCCGGGATCCGTCCACCCCGTTGGTCACCCGGCGCGGGTTGGGCATCACGGTGTCGATCACCAGGGCCTGCACCTCCACCGGCAGTGCGCGCCGGCCCTCTAACGACACGGTCACGCAGGTGCCGGACACGGCCGTGGTGCCGCGGCTGAGGAACAGGCCGCTCGGGTCGGAGACCTCGTTGATGCCGTCACCGGTCATTTCGAAACATCCCACTTCGTCGGTGGAGCCGAATCGGTTCTTCAACGCGCGCACGAAACGCAGCGAGGTGTGCCGGTCGCCCTCGAACTGGCAGACCACATCCACCAGATGCTCGAGCAGGCGGGGGCCGGCGATGCTGCCGTCCTTGGTGACGTGACCCACCAGCAGTACGGGCAAGTTGCGGTCCTTGGCGAGCCGGATCAGCGTGGACGCCACCTCGCGCACCTGGCCGGGCTGCCCGGCCTGACCGTCGTTGAGGGAACTGGACACCGTCTGCACCGAGTCGATGATGACGAGGTCGGGTTTGACCGCGTCGATCTGACCGAGGATGGTGGCCAGGTCGGTCTCGGCGGCGATGTAGAGCTCGGGCTGCAGGGCGCCGGTGCGTTCGGCGCGGAGGCGCACCTGCGCCACCGACTCCTCGGCGCTCACGTAGAGCACCCTCGACTTGGCCACGGCCGCCTTCGACGCCACCTCGAGCAGCAGGGTGGACTTGCCGACGCCGGGCTCGCCACTGAGCAGGATCACCGAGCCGGGCACGATGCCGCCGCCGAGCACCCGGTCGAACTCGCTGATACCGGTGGGCCAGTGCGCCACCGCCGTGGTGTCGACGTGGGTGATCGGCCGGGCCACGCCGGGCCCGCTCACGAACGACGGTGTGACAGACCGGACGATGCCGGTCTTTTCCGCGGTTTCCACCACAGTGCCCCACTGCTGGCATTCACCGCAGCGGCCCGCCCATTTCAGCGTGGTCCAGCCACACTCGGTGCAACGGAAATTCGAGACGGGTTTAGCCATGTCTGCGAGCCTAGCTGCGGCTGCCGACACCCATCAGTCGGCGAGGGTCTTCTGTGGAATCCGGTGGGCCACCACGGCGCTGATCTCCGGCAGGAATGCCTCCGCCCAGATGCGGTAACCGCGATCGTTGGGGTGGAACATGTCGTTGGCGACCTGGGTGAACACGCTGCGCCAGCCCTCACGGTGGGTGGTCGCGTGCAACGGCACCACGGTAAGGCCGTGCTCCGCGGCCACGTCGCGCACGATTCGGTTCGCCACGGCCACCTTGCGCTCGTTGTGCGGCAGGTGGAAGCAGGGCAGGTCGGCCACCAGGGCATGCGGCGGCAGGGCAGCGAACACCTCCCGGATGCCGGCCTCGAACCGGGCGGCATCCCACTGGGCGATGTCGTTGGCGCCGATGGCGACCGTGACGATGTCGGGCTGCAGCTTCTTGAACCTCGGCAGCTGGTCGCGCACCGCCAGCTCCACGGTGGCACCGGAGACGCTGAGGTTGATCACTCGGAGGGTCTGGCCGGTGGCGAGGCGGATGTGGTCGGCCAGGATGCCGACGTAGCCGCGGTTCGGAACGCTGGCGCCGATGCCCTGCGCGGCACTGTCGCCGATGGCGACGTAGAGCAGGTCGCCCTTCTCCTTCGCGTGGGTGCGCCACCACAGCGAGTTGATCGGCAGGGTCTCGTTGAGTTCCGCGGCGTTGGCGGCCAGCGTGCGCCGGAAGCGTCGGTAGGCGACAGCGCCGGCGGCGCCGAGCCCGGCGGTGGTGGCCACGGCTCCGGCGGCGAAGGCGAGGGTGCGGGAAGTTGAAGTGTCGTTCGTCACGCCAGAGAGAGTACCGCCGGGCTCTGACAGTTACCCGCAATTCGATCCTTCGGAACGGGTGTGCACCGCCCGGCCGCAGACGCACCGGCTGGATGTCAGTGCGGATTCGCGTGACACCCCTTCTCTCAACTACAATCGCTCTCGGTACCGTGTCCGAGCGGCCGAAGGTGCAACTCTCGAAAAGTTGTGTGGGGGAGACTCCACCGTGGGTTCAAATCCCACCGGTACCGCCACGAAAAACCCCGTCAATCCCAGCGATTGCGGGGTTTTTTGCTCCCCAGATGCGGTCAAACCCCGTAACTGTTGCCGCAACGGACATTTGCGCCCGGTGCGCCGGGCGCAAATGTCCGAACGGGAACCAGTTGTGAGGCTCCGGACATCCTCACGGACCCACCGCTGATGCGTGATTAGGTGCGTTCACGGAGTTCTCCCACCCGTGACGAGATTCGCAATCATGGGTACGCTCGATGCGGCGCGTTTTAGTTCCCGTGCCGCACGGCGGGCGATGTCCCGTCGTGCTCAGCTCGAACCTGAAGGAAACACCGTGTCTGACCACGCAAGAATCAAGGGCCACACCGTGACCCGCACCGTGCACATCGAGGCCTCACCCGCGACCGTCTGGGAGGCGCTGACCGATCCCGCGGTAATGGCCAAATGGTTCGGCGACGTGGTGGAGTTTGCTGCGCTCGAGCCCGGGGCTACGGGCAGCATCGACTGGGATGACTACGGCAGCTTCCCGATCGAGATCACCGAGGTCGTGCCCGGCGACGCGTTTGGCTTCCGTTGGTCGGGAATCCCCGCCGACGAGCTCGACGAGTACTCGACCCACGTGCGCTTCACCATCGCCGATGCTGAAACCGGGACGGATGTCACGGTGATCGAATCAGGCTTCGACACCCTCCCCGGCGGCACCCGCTACCGTCGCGCCCGTCTTGAGCAGAACCGAGAGGGCTGGGACGTCGAACTCGACGAACTCGCGATCCTGGTCGAGGATGACTCCGAGTAGTTTTAGCACTGCCATTCACCGCTCGAGGCGCGGGGTGGGGATGCTGAGCTCGCGCGCTGTTCGCAGCGTGTCCTCGAGCACGGCGCGGGCCTCTGGGGCGTGCGGATCCGTGTGCCCCGCGAGGCTCCTCTGAGCGATCGGGATCAGCGCAGTTGCCCATCCAGACGCGGCAGCGACCAGAAGGGGCAGCCGGTACGGCAGCATCGCACCGCGGTGCTGGCGGAGGTCGATACCCCGGGCCTCGAGAACGGGCAGTAGCTCGCGAGTCGTCAGGAACGCGTTGCGGAACGCTCGACGGTCTCCGATCATGTTCGCCAGCGACCCGCTCCGCATCCCCTGGGCGAACATGCCGGCGTCGGCTATGAAGTGGAGCCACAACCACCCTCGCATGTCCCTCTCCTGCCGAACGGCCAGGCCTGCCTGCTGGAAGGCCGTGAGCACCTCCTGCTCCCGTCGCGTCGGGGAGGCGTGCGTCCTGCCGATGATGACGGATGGCAACATCGCGCCCCACAGCACGCCGTCGTCCCCGAAGCCTCCGCCCGCTTGCGGGAACCCGAACACGAGTCGATCGGCCGGAAGCGGCGCGACTGCGGTGAGCGGCTCCTCCCACAGATTGCCGAACACCAACACCGTCGCCGCGCCCAATCGGGGAGCGAGGAACGCGGCTGCCTCGGCGAGACGATGGTGCCCGACGCTGAGCACGATGAGATCGAAGCCGTCGCCCGGGTCGATGGATTCCCGCAACGTCGTTCGGAACGGCTCACGAACCCGCCGGCCGAACGGCTTGCGGCGCCCGTCGATCCAGTCCAGCTGAACCTCGTCCCCGTACTCCGCAGCGCGGCCCGGACGCACGTAGTACTCGACGTCGTGCCCGGCGGCGTGAAGCACGCGGCCATAGATCGTCGCGATCACCCCGCGACCAAACATCAGAATGCGCATGACGGGTTCCCTCCGTAAGATGGAGCTTGTCTCCAGTTATGAGAATATGGAGGCAGTCTCCATTTGTCAACGAAGGGTCTCACCGTGGCCGAGGCACGAGCACTGCGAGCGGATGCGCGCCGCAACCGAGACGCGATCGTGGCGGCCGCGCGCGAGGTATTCGACCACGATGAGCAGCTGCGCTTCGATGACTTCGCGGCGCGTGCCGGCGTGGGAGTAGGCACGCTCTATCGGCACTTCCCCACCCGCGAGGCGCTGGCCGCGGCAGTGTACGAAGGCGAGGTGGCCGCGCTCTGCGATCAGGCCCGCGACCCGACGCGGTCCGCCGGCGAGAACCTCGACGCCTTCCTGCGCGGGTTCGTCGAATACGTGCTGGCTCACACGGGCCTCGCCCGCGCGCTCGCAGCAGTCGCAGACCCGTCAGTGCTGGCCAGCGGCGGCATCGAACTCGAGGGAACCGTCGCCGACTTGATGAGCCGGGCGGCCGTCGACGGTGCCATCCGCAGCGACGTGGCGGTCGGGGCCGTAATGATCGTGCTGCACGGCATCGGATCTGCAACCGACCGACCGCTCTGGGCGTCGGAGGCGCGTGCGGCTGTGGAGCTACTGCTGGCCGGGCTCAGAGCGGCCTGACCGCCCTCGTTGAGTGCGATCTGCTTAGACTCGGTGGCATGTCTCAGGAAGCAAGTCGCGCCGCATATGCCGGCCGGGCGAAGGAGTACATCGACCTATTGGGCTCGATGAGTTCCGTTCATCCGTCGGATCTGCAGATCGTGTCGACATGGGCCAGCGGCGTTGAAGGCGACCTCATCGATGCGGGTTGTGGCCCTGGTCATTGGACGAACTTCTTGACCGAGCAGGGCTTGACCGTTCGGGGTATCGATCAGGTGCCTGAGTTCATAACGCACGCCACACACACGTTCCCCACCGTGGACTTCGCAATCGACGGTCTCGATTCCATCCACGGCGGCACCGATTCGGTCGGCGGGATTCTGTCGTGGTACTCACTCATCCACTACGAGCCCGGCGCGATCCAGGTTCCCTTGCGCGAGTTCAGCCGCGTGCTCAAGCCCGGCGGCGCACTGCTCGTCGGGTTTTTCGAGGGCCCGGCGGTCGAGAAGTTCGCACACGCGGTGACACCGGCTTATCGGTGGCCCGTGGACGCGATCACCGCGGAGCTGGGCCGCGCCGGCTTCGACGTGCTCGAATCGCATGTGCGGAAAACTGCGGGCCAGCGTCCTCAAGCGGCGGTCACCGCCCGCCGCCGGGATGCCGCCGCCTAACGCATTGCAGTTCGGCGGTACTGTTCTCTTGATTCTGGGGGTGAACATGAAGTTCAAAGTAGCCAGCACGCTTGTGGCACTCAGTATGGTGCTCGTGGGGCTCTGCGGTTGCGCGGATGCCCCTGGAAGCGCTGCTCCGATCCCTCAGGACAGCGAATGCTGGACCATGTCAGGTGCGATTGCCGAAGGGGCGGTAGGCGAGTCGACTGCCCGCGAGGCGCTGCGGAAATGGGTGGAGGGGGCCGAAGGGCTCGCGACCGATCTCCCCGCCTCTGACTGGGTCGAGACGGACTCGTCGCTGGACGACAGTGTCCGCTTCGAAGGAGGAGAACAAGATTATGCCGAAGCCACTCATCTCCCAGGGGGATGGATGATTCTTGAAGCGGGTTCGTGCGGTAAGTAGGCCGATTGTGCCGGGGTGCGTCCGCACCCGGAACTCGAGCTAACCCACCTCTGGTTGGTATGTTACGATCTTCGTGGCTTGTCACTGCTTTCGCAGGCAACACCATGGCTGTTCTCGAAGACGACGACAGCAAGAGTGTTTCCAGAGCAGATGTGGATAAGCAGTGATCGTCAGGCGAGTACTGAATAACAACGTTGTCGACGGTCTCGACGACTCCTTGCAGGAAGTCATCGTCTTCGGCAAGGGCCTGGGTTTCAATTCCAAGCCCGGTGAGCTGATCGACGAGACGATGATCGAGAAGATCTTCCGGCTCGACGACGCCGCGGCCAGCCGGCACTTCGCGTCCATCGTGGGGTCTATCCCCGCAGACATCCTCTCCGCCACGGCAGACCTGGTCACCCGGGCCCGCGAGGAGCTGCGGGTGAAGATCAGCGACAGCCTCTACGCCTCGCTCGCCGACCACCTCTCCTTCGCCGTCGCACGAGCCAAGGATGGCGGCGACTTCACGATCCCGCTGGCCGTGGAGGTGCGCCGGTTCTACCCCACCGAATACGCCTTCGCGAAGAGCGCGGTGGCCGAATTGAATGCCAAGCTCGGCATTGAGCTGCCCGCGGATGAGGCGATCAGCATTGCGCTGCACGTCATCAACGCGCAGGTGGGCGGCGCCGCCGACAGCGCCTCCAGGTTGATGGAGCTCACCCACTCGATCCTCGACATCGTGCGGCTGCACTTCGGCCTCGCCTACGACGACGACAGCCCCGCCTATCTCCGCTTCGTCACCCACCTGCGCTTCTTCGCGCAGCGGGTGCTGCTCGGGGAGACCGTGCAGCGCGACGACGCGGAGCTGCTGCGCATCCTGCGCGAGCAGAAGGAACCGGCCTTCGCCTGCGTCGACAAGGTCGACGCCTTCGTGATGCGCAGCCACGGCCACGCCATGAGCGCCTCCGAGAAGGTCTACATCGGCCTGCACATCAACAGTTTCCTGTAACAGGAATCCCGAACCCGGGAGCATCCGCTCTCGCCCACAAAAGAACAGAACCGAATCCGAAGCCGCGTCAGGGCAACCGCGTGAAGCCGGGATTCTTCAATGAAGGAGAACCCCTTGAAGTACGACAAAGATGCCGCGGCGATCATCGCCGCGGTCGGCGGCGAGGAGAACATTGCCTCGCTGTACCACTGCGTAACCCGGCTGCGTTTCGGCCTGAAGGACAACGCCAAGGCCGACCAGGCCGCCCTCACCGCGATCACGCCGGTGATGGGCGTCAACGAGGCCGGCTCGCAGTACCAGGTGATCATCGGCAATGACGTCCCCGACGTCTACCGCGCGATCGTGGCCGAGCTGCCCCGACTGGCGACGGGTGATTCCGTCGACGGCGCCGCCGCTGCGAGGACCGGTGGGAAGCAGAAACTGCACACCCGCTTCCTCGATTTCATCTCCGGCACCTTCGCGCCGATCCTGCCCGCCATCGCCGGCGCCGGCTTGCTCAAGGGCATCCTGGCACTCAGCAACTCGTTCGGCTGGGTCGACCCGGCCTCGCAGACGTTCCTGATCTTCTCGGCCATCGCCGACGCGGTGTTCTTCTTCCTGCCGATCGTCGTGGCGGTCTCGGCGGCCCGCAAGCTCGGCGCCAACCCGTATGTGGCGGCGTCGCTCGGTGGCACGCTGGTCTACCCGGCGCTCGGCGCGCTGCTCGGCGCCGGCGAGGCCGTGCACCTGCTGGGCATCACGGTCACGGCGGCCACCTATTCCTACTCGGTCATCCCGGTGCTGCTCGGCGTCTACCTGCTGTCCTGGGTTGAGCGCGGCTTCACCAAGATCATCCCGTCGTTCCTCAAGCTCACCTTCGTGCCGATGCTCTCGCTCGTCGTCGTCGTGCCGATCACCCTCACCCTGCTTGGTCCGCTCGGCACCTTCGTGGGTTCCGGCATCGCCGGCGGCATCAACTGGGCCCTCGACAACGGTGGCGTTCCGGCCGGATTCGTCATCGGCGCCCTGCTGCCGCTGATCATCATGACCGGCATGCACTACACGCTCGTGCCGTTCATCCTGCAGAACCTCGCCACCCTCGGTTACGACAAGTTCCTGCCCCTCACCTACATCCAGACCTTCGCCACCGCCGGCGCCGTCTTCGGTGTATTCCTGCGCGCGAAGAACAAGCAGATCAAGGCGCTCTCGCTCTCCACGACCTTCACCTCGCTGATGGGCGTCACCGAACCGGCCCTGTACGGCCTGGCCCTGCCGCTTCGCCGCCCGCTGATCGCCACGATGGCCGGCGCCGGCGTGGGTGGCGCCATCTCGCTCGGCTTCGGCGTGAAGGCCTATGTGCTCGCCGGTAACGGCGGCCTGCCTGGCCTGCCCGGCCTCGTCGGTGAGACCTTCGTCTGGGCGATCGTGGGCATCGTGATCGCCTTCATCGTCGCCGCTGTCGTCTCCACGATCCTCGGCATCGACGAGTCCATCCTGGCCGGTACCGCAGAGAAGTCCGCCGCGGCGACCCCGGCCGCGATGCGCGCGGATGCAGTGACCGCGCCCCGCCACTCGGCGTCCGACATCGGCGAGATCGTCTCCGCCCCGATGACGGGTGAGCTCGTCTCGCTCGATGACGTGCCCGACACCACCTTCTCCAAGCGCCTCGTCGGCGACGGCACCGCCATCCGCCCCACCAGCGGCACCGTCACCTCCCCGGTCGACGGCGTCGTGGCCACGCTGTTCCCCACCAAGCACGCCGTCGCCGTGCGTGGTGACTCCGGCGTCGAGGTGCTCATCCACGTGGGCCTGGACACCGTGAACCTCAAGGGTGCCGGCTTCGCCGCCCACGTCGCCGTCGGCGACCGGGTGTCGGTCGGCGATCTGCTGCTCGAGGTCGACCTGGCCGCCGTCGGCGCCACCCACGACACGCTCAGCGTCATCGTGATCACCAATTCCGCCAAGTACACCGTCGACCCCGGCACCACCGGGCCGGTGCGCGCGGGTGATGCGCTCATCCGCGTCACGCCCGTCGTCGCAGCCACACAGGAGGCCACCGTATGACCGACACCACCGCAACCCCGCTGACCGGCACCGACCCGAGCCCCGCCGGCACCACCGGCGCCTTCCCCGACGGCTTCCTCTGGGGGGTCGCGTTCGCGGCCAACCAGGTGGAGGGCGGCTTCGACCAGGGCGGCAAGGGCCTGTCCCAGGCCGACGTCATCCCGTATCGCACCGCGGGCGACTACGTCGACATCAGCGCGCTGATGAAGGCGTCGGATGCGACTATCGCCGAAGCCATCGCCAGCCCGGGCACGGCCGGCTACCCCAAGCGCAGCGGCAGCGACTTCTTCGGCCACTGGGAGGAAGACGTCGACCTCTTCGCCGAGATGGGCCTGAAGGCGCTGCGGATGTCGATCGCCTGGACGCGCATCTTCCCGACCGGCATCGAGGCGGAACCGAACGAAGAGGGGCTGCTGTTCTACGAGCGCCTGTTCACCCGGTTGCGGGAGAAGGGCATCGAACCTGTCGTGACGATGTCGCACTACGAGATGCCGCTGCACCTCGTTACCGAGTACGGCGGCTGGACCAGCCGTGAGGTGGTGGGCTTCTTCCAGCGCTACGCGCGCACCATCGTGAGCCGCTACACCGGCCTGGTGCGCTACTGGCTCACCTTCAACGAGATCAACACCACCATCATCGAGTCGTACACCGGTGGCGGAATCATCGAGCGGGAGCCTGCGGCGGGCATCGATCCGCGCCAGGCTGGCTACCAGGCGCTGCACCACCAGTTCGTGGCCAGCGCCCTCGCCACCAAGATCGTGCACGAGCTCGACCCCGCCGCGCAGGTGGGCTGCATGCTCGCCCGGATGTCGCACTACCCGGCGTCCAGCGACCCGGCCGACATCGTCAAGGCCCAGTTCGACAACAACATGAACCTGTTCCACACCGATGTGCAGGTGCGCGGCCGCTACTCCGGCACCGTGCGCCGGTTCTGGCGCGACCAGGGCATCACCGTGGAAATGGCGCCCGGCGACGAGGACCTGCTGGCGGCGAACACCGTCGACTTCCTCTCGTTCAGCTACTACATGAGCCTGGTCTCTTCGGTGTCGCCCGAGAAGTACGGCGCCACCGGCGGCAACCTGTTCTCCACGATCAAGAACCCGCACCTGGGCGTCACCGAGTGGGGCTGGCACTTCGACCCGGAGGGCCTCCGTTACGTGCTCAACGACCTGTGGGACCGCTACCAGGTGCCGCTGTTCATCGTGGAGAACGGCCTGGGCGCAACCGACGTTCTCGAGGGGTCGGCGCCGGACGCATCCGCTGACGGCACCGACACCCGCCAGGTGCACGACGCCTACCGGATCGACTACTTCGTGCAGCACCTGCGCCAGGTGCGCGAGGCCATCGCCGACGGCGTGAACCTGCTGGGCTACACGGCGTGGGGCGGCCTGGACATCATCAGCGCCTCCACCTCGCAGATGACCAAGCGGTACGGCGTGATCTACGTCGACGCCGACGACCTGGCGCAGGGCAGCTACGACCGGGTGCGGAAGGACAGTTTCTTCTGGTACCAGCAGCTCGTGGCCACCAACGGCGCCGTGCTCGACGCGTCCAGCTGAGACAAGGCTCCAGTTAACACAGGGGACTAGCCTCGAGCCATGACCGAATCAGGCTGGCTCGAGGTGGGGCGTGGCGTCTTCCAGCGGCGCTACGACCCGCTCGACGTCTCCGTGGTCGTGGCGGCCGGGCCCACCGGTCTCACGGTCATCGACACGCGCAACAATCCGGCCGAGGGCGACGAGCTCATCCGAGACGTCGCCCTCCGGTTCGGGCTCCCGATCGTGGCGGTGGTGAACACCCACGCCCACTACGACCACACCTTCGGCAACCAGTCCTTCGCCGCCCTGCCGTCGGCCGTGGTCTACGGCCACCACCTGATTCCCCGGCACTTCGCCGAGTACGGAGCTCCCCGGCTCGCCGCCCAACAGGCCGACCCGACCCGTGAGCCCGAGTCCGACCTCATCGTGCCCGGCCACGGGTCGGTGGTGGACCGGGACTTCGTGCAGCGGCAGGCAGGATCCCTGCAGAAGGTGGCCGACGCCATCCGTTCGTGCCGGGCGCACGGCACCGCGTTCGAGGACCTCCCGCCGGACCACGAGCTCTTCACACTCTGGCCGCCGGCCATGCTCGAATCGGCGTTTGCGCGGGGCTTCGCCCAGTTGGGCTGAGAGACTGGCCCGGTGAACCGCTCTGATCTCGAACGCAACCACTACATGCTCACCGGGCGACTCGGCCGTCGAGGATACGACTGGTGGTGGCATTCGTTCACCGGGCACCACGCCGTGACCGGTGAGGCGCGGGCGTTCTTCGTTGAGTACTTCGTGATCAACCCGGCGGTATCACCCGCCGTCGTCGCATTCGGCCAGCCCCCGGTGGGGCAGATCCCGTCCTATGTGATGCTCAAGGCGGGCTCCTGGGGTGCCGGCTCCCTCAAGAAGCAGCTGCACGCCTTCCACCCGGTAGCGAACGCGACGATCGCCACGGATCGGCTCGAACTCAGCGTGGGCACGGCCCGGCTGACCGAGACCCACATAACCGGTGAGGTAAGCCACAGCCAGGAGGAGGTGGCTCAGCATCCGGAATACATGAGCGACAGCGGACGGATGCGCTGGGACCTCGAGATCGACAAGAAGCTGGCGCTGAACGTGGGATACGGCGCATCGGCGTTCTTCCGCAGGCTCAACGCCTTCACGATGTTCTGGCACGCCGAGGGGATGAAGACCCTCTACCGGGGCACGGTCACGATCGACGGTGAGGAGTACCGGGTGACGCCGGAGACCTCTTTCGGCTACGCGGACAAGAACTGGGGAACCGACTTTACCAACCCGTGGGTCTGGCTGGCCAGCAGCAACCTGACCCGCCGGTCGACCGGCGAGCTGCTTGCGGATTCCGCGATCGACATCGGCGGCGGTACTCCGGAGGTGTTCGGCGTGCCGATCGGCGGCAAGCTCATCGTGGGGTTCCACCACGAGGGCGTCGACTATGACTTCAACTTCTCGCGCTTCTGGACCCGCAGCAAGACGGCGTACCGGTGCACGGAGACGGAGACCGAGATCGTGTGGCACGTCACGGCGGAGAACCCGAGCCATGCCCTGACGGTGGACGTGCGCTGCGCCAAGGAGGAGATGTTGCTGGTGAACTACGAGGCGCCGGACGGGGGCAAACGCCACACCAAACTGTGGAACGGCGGCACGGGGACCGGCCGGATCCGCCTCTACGAGAAGCGCGGCGCCCGGACTCTCGTCGACGACCTCGACATGCGCAACATCGGCTGCGAGTACGGAGCTTACTGACCGCGGGCCGGGTCACGGGTGTCGACTGGCTCGACCAGCGCGGGGATGCGATCCGCGGGTAGCCAAGTGAACTGGGTTACTAGTATGGTAGTAAACATGTCGCATCGATCCAGATCGGACCGCTCTCGACGCAGAAGGTTGTGTGCACTCCCATGCTGTACCTCAACGATCAAAGCCTGACCGATCTGGATGCGTTCGCCGCAGCGGGAATCGCCGTTCCGGCCTTCGACCGCGTGGCCGTGGCCGCACGAACCACGGAGAGTCCCACCTGGGTCCACTTCGGAGCCGGCAACCTGTTCCGCTGCTTCCACGCGTCGTTGCAACAGGACCTGCTCACTGCCGGGCTGGCCGACACCGGAATCGTCGTCGTCGACACCTGGGACGACGAGGTCATCGAGACGATCTTCCGCGACCGGGACAATCTCTCGCTCAAGGTCGTGATGAAGGCCAACGGCGACATCGAGCGGGAACTGATCGCCAGCGTCACCGAGAGCCACTACCTCGCTGCAGAGAACCCGGAAGCCGGGCAACGCGTGCGGGCCATCTTCGCCAACCCGTCGCTGCAGCTGGTGACAGTCACGATCACGGAAAAGGGCTACAACCTTAAGAATCCCGACGGCGAGCTCTCCGCACTGGTGCTGCGCGACATCGCCGACGGCCCGGCCCACGCACGCCATGCCATGTCCCACCTCGCAGCCCTGCTGCTGGAGCGGTACGAGCACGGCGGCCAGCCGATCGCGATGGTCAGCACCGACAACTTCTCCCACAACGGCGACACGCTGGCCGCTGCGATCCTCCTGATCGCGTCGCGCTGGCGCACCGGCGGTTTCGTCGACGACGACTTCATCGTGTACCTGCGCGATCGCAGCCGGGTCTCCTTTCCGTGGAGCATGATCGACCGGATCACCCCGAGCCCCTCCGCAGCCGTCGCCAGCGAACTCGAGGCGGCCGGTTTCGGTGACACCGGCATCCACACGACCGTCAAGCACACGACCACGGCGCCTTTCGTCAACACGGAAGAGGTGCACTACCTGGTCATCGAGGACGACTTCCCCAACGGCCGGCCGCCGCTGGAGAAGGCCGGGGTGTATTTCACCGACCGGGACACCGTCAACCGGGTCGAACGGATGAAGGTCTGCACCTGCCTCAACCCGCTGCACACGGCCATGGCCGTGTACGGATGCCTGCTCGGCTACACCGCCATCTCCGACGAGACAGCCGATGCCGAGATCATCGGTCTTGTGCACCAGATCGGCTATGTCGAGGGACTGCCCGTGGTGACGAACCCCGGGATCATCGATCCGCGCACGTTCCTCGACCAGGTCGTGCAGGAACGCCTGCCCAACCCACGTATCCCCGACACCCCGCAGCGCATCGCCGCCGACACTTCGCAGAAGGTGGGCATCCGCTTCGGCGAGACCATCAAGCAGTACCAGCTGGAGAATCGCACCGGTGAACTCCGCTTCATTCCGCTCGCCCTCGCCGGCTGGCTGCGGTACATCCTCGGTGTTGACGACCGCGGCGAGCGGTTCGACCTCAGCCCCGACCCGATGACTGACTACCTGCAGGCCGCGATGGCCGGCATCACCCTCGGTGACCCGGCGAGCATCGGCGAGAAGCTGCGGCCGATCCTGGCCAACCAGGGCATCTTCGGCGTGGATCTCTACGCGGCCGGTCTGGGCCTCGCGGTCGAAGGCTACGTCGCCGAACTTCTCGCCGGCCCCGGGGCCGTACGCAACACCCTGCGCCGGCACCTGGCCGACGCTCCCCAGATCACCAGTACCTCCACCTCAAACTCGAAGGTCGCATAATGCAAATGACATTCCGCTGGTTCGGCGAAGACGACGACAAGGTCACCCTCGCCCAGGTCCGCCAGATCCCCGGTGTAAAGGGCATCGTGGGCGCGCTGTACGACATCCCGGTGGGCGAGGTTTGGCCGATCGACAAGATCGCCCGGCTGAAGGACCAGGTTGAGGCGGCCGGCATGACGCTCGAGGTGATCGAGAGCGTCAACATCCATGACGACATCAAGATCGGCCTGCCGAGCCGTGACCGGTACATCGAAAATTACCAGCAGACGATCCGCAACCTCGCCGGCTTCGGCATCAAGGTGATCTGCTACAACTTCATGCCGATCTTCGACTGGGTGCGCACCGAACTGGCCCGGGAGCTGCCCGACGGCTCGACCACCATGGCCTACGACCAGTCCATTGTTGACGGCATCGACCCGGTCAGCATGGCCAAATCGGTGGCGGGGGACTCCAACGGCTATGTGATGCCCGGCTGGGAGCCCGAGCGGATGGCGCAGCTGACCGACCTGTTCGAGAAGTACCGGGGCGTCGACGAGCAGAAGCTCTCCGACAACCTGCGCTACTTCCTCGAGCGCATCATCCCGGTGTGCCAGGAGAACGACGTGAAGATGGCGTTGCACCCGGACGACCCGCCCCGCAGCATCTTCGGCCTGCCCCGCATCGTGACGAACTTCGCCGACCTCAAGAACGTCATCGAGATGGTCGACAGCCCGTACAACGCACTGACGCTCTGCACGGGCAGCCTCGGCGAGAACCCGGAGAACGACGTTCCGGCCCTGATCCGTTACTTCGCCGGCCGCGACCGGGTGCCATTCGCCCACGTCCGCAACATCAAGCACCTCGGCGACGGCAACTTCGAGGAGTCCGCGCACCTCTCCGAGATGGGGTCCCTCGATCTGTACGAGATCATGAAGGCCTTCCATGATGTGGGCTTCGACGGCTATGTGCGCCCCGACCACGGCCGGATGATCTGGGGCGAGACGGGCCGGCCCGGCTACGGGCTCTTCGACCGTGCGCTCGGCATCACCTACCTGAACGGACTGTGGGAGGCCATCGACAAGGGCTCCCGGGCAATCGTTCATAATGAAGGGTGATGAACAACACGCGAGCCTACCGGCCGACCCCCGCGGCAGCGCGCCGTAATTCCCGCACGCTCGCGTTGGAGACGATCCGGGAGAAGATCATCACCCTGGAGATCCTGCCGGGAACCCGGCTGTCGGAGAACGAACTCGCCGAGCAGCTCGGGCTCTCGCGCACGCCGATCCGGGAGAGCCTGATCCTGCTCGCCGAGGAACAGCTGGTCTACGTGGTGCCGCAGGTCGGCACCGTGGTGGCCCCGATCCTGCTGGCCGAGATCGAGACCGCGCAGTTCGTGCGGGAGTCTCTTGAGCTCGCAGCTCTCACCGAGTCGCTCACGCGGGCGGCGCCGCAGGATCTGGCGAACCTCACTGCCATCGTGGATGCTCAGCGCATTGCCGACAGCCGGCGGTCGCTATCTGGATTCTTCACGTTGGACGAGGAGTTCCACGCGACCCTGATGGCGGTCAGCGGTCATGGTTCGGCCTGGCGCACGGTGGCCCAGGCCAAATCGCACCTTGACCGGGCACGGCACCTCTCCCTGTCTTTCACGGGGATGACGCCGCTCATCGAGGAGCATCAGCTCATCGTCGACGGGCTGGCCGCCGGAAACGGGGAGGCGGCGCTGGGTGCGCTCCGCGGCCACCTGCGGCGCGTGTTCGACGACGTCGCGGCCGTCAGAGCGACGTCGCCGGAGCTCTTCACCACCTGATTCGGCAGCGGGAGCCGGGCGGGCCCTGGGCAGGTCAGGCGGCGACGCTGAGGGCTTCACGCAGGTGCGTGAGGCCCTCGCTGAGGCGATCGTCGGCCACGTCGACGCTCACGCCGAGCAGGTCGGCGACCTGGTTGTTGCTGAAACCCGCGTAGTAGGCGAGGTGGATGGCCTGGCGGTGCTCCGGCGACAGGGTGTCGATGGCTTCCGTGGCGTTGTCGAGGTTGATGGTGGGAGTAAACATGTGAAGCAAACTTTTCGTTGATACGTGGGAAGGCGGCGCGCAGCATTGCGTGCGCCGGAATTCGGCAGCGTGGATGTCCGAACGGAGATAACCGAACGGGAGCCCCGACCGAGTGGATACCCGATCGAGCGGTGTGCGGCTCCGGCCATGGATTGGGGCAGCGGAGGGGTCAGATCGTGATAAGGATCGACGCGCAACTTCGAACACTAACACATTCGCCGGTTGCCCGTCACCAGTCCCGCGGTTCACAGCGGATGCATTTCCATTCAGCAGTGGATGCTCTTGCGGGTCGTGTGCGCTGCTGACAGGCTGGGCACATGCTCATCGGAATTGATCCGCTGCTCAGCGGCGACCTGCTCAAGATGCTCGACGAGATGGGCCACGGGGACGAACTCCTCCTGGTGGACCGCAACTATCCGGCCGCGTCGTCCGGGCGGCCGGTCATCCGGCTCGGCCCGGTGAACGTGACCGACGCGGCGACCGCCATCCTGAGCGTCTTCCCGCTCGACACGTTCGTCGAGCGCCCGGTGGAACGGATGGAGGTCGACGACAACCCGGCCATCGTGGGCGACTCGCAGGCCGAGGTGCTCGAGGTGGCCAGGGCCGGGTGGCCCGAACTGGAGTTCGGTGTTGTTCCACGGCTCGACTTCTACCGACGCGCGCAGACCGTCTACGGGGTCGTGCACACCCTCGATGCCCGCCCATACGGCTGTTTCATCCTGCGCAAGGGCGTGGTCAACGACTGACCCCGACCGGCCCGCGTGACGCGGGCCGGCCGGGGTCGGTGATCTGGCCGGAGGGTCAGGCCAGGGTGGCGGCGTCGATCACGAAGCGGTAGCGCACATCCGAGGCCAGGACGCGCTCGTAGGCCTCGTTGATGTACTCGGCCGACACGAGTTCGGTCTCGGGGGCGATGCCGTGCTCGGCGCAGAAGTCGAGCATCTCCTGGGTCTCCCGGATGCTGCCGATTCCGGAGCCGGCGAAGGAACGGCGGTTGCCGAACAGGCTGAAGACCTGCACAGGCAGGGGCTCGGCGGGGGCGCCGACGCTCACGAGGGTGCCGTCGAGGCGCAGCAGTGAGAGGTAGGCGTTGATGTCGATCAACGCGCTGACCGAGTTGATGATGAGGTCGAAGGTGTTGGCGAGCTTCTCGAACGTGGCGGGGTCGCTGGTGGCGTAGTAGTGGTCGGCGCCGAAGCGGCGGCCGTCCTCTTCCTTGCTCAGACTCTGGGAGAGCACGGTGACCTCGGCGCCCATGGCGTGGGCGATCTTCACGGCCATGTGGCCGAGGCCGCCCATGCCGACGACGGCGACCTTCGTGCCGGGCCCGGCCTTCCAGTGGGCGAGCGGCGAATAGGTGGTGATGCCGGCGCAGAGCAGTGGGGCGGCGGCCTCGAACGGGATGCTCTCGGGCACCTTCAGCACGAAGTCCTCCACCACGACGATGTGCGTCGAGTAGCCGCCTTGGGTGATGGTGCCGTCCAGGTCGACGGCGGCGTAGGTGCCGGTGTTGCCCTTGAGGCAATACTGTTCTTCGCCGGCGAGGCAGTTCTCGCACTCGCGGCAGGAGTTGACCATGCAGCCGACTCCGACCCGATCGCCGACCTTGTGCAGGCTGACGGCGGAGCCGACCTCGGAGACGACACCGACGATCTCGTGGCCGACGACCTGCGGATACTGGATCGGACCCCACTCGCCGCGTACGGTGTGGATGTCCGAGTGGCAGATGCCGGAGTACTTGATGTCGATCAGCACATCGGTGGGGCCGAGGTCTCGGCGCTGGATGGTGGTCTTGACGAGGGGCTCGGTGGCAGAGGGCGCCGCGTAAGCGTTGATGGTGAGCATAGTTCTCCCGGGATCTTGGATGGGTTGACCAATCCAAGCATGCGGCGGCGCTGCCCAGAGCGACGAAACGTGTACAGACAGGGCACCCTTGGTGCGGAATATCGGGCGGTGTCGCGGAATCAGTCCGCGCGGACCAGGTACTCGGCGGTGGCCACATCCGTGATCAGCACGTCGACCCAACCGCCTTCAGCGGCGGCGCGGATGGCCTCGTGCTTGCGGGTGCCGCCCGCGATGCCCACCTTGCGGGGCACCTGGCGCAGGTCGTCGACGCTGATGCCGAGCACCCTGTCGTTCAAGGACGATTCCACGAGCGCCCCGTGGGCGTCGAAGAAGCGCAGGCACACGTCGCCGACGGCGCCGCTCGTGCGCAGCAGTTCCATCTCGCCCTGGGAGACGACGTTGCCGGAGTCCTTGAGTAGCGGGGACGGCTGCAGGCTGCCGATGCCGACGAGCAGCACCGTGAGGGTGCTCCAGGCGGCGGCGACCTGGCCGATGTATTCGTCCTGCAGCAGCGCCTGGCGCAGCTCGGCACTGGCCACGACGCCCGGCGCGGCGACGAAGCGTGGCGACGCACCCGTGATGCGCGCGAGACGGTCGGTGAGGTGCGTGGCCTGCACCTGCACGGTTGGGTTGCCGACGCCGCCGATCACCTGCACGACGGACTCGGCCGAGCGCACGGTGCGCGGCATCATCGCGTCGACGGTGGCGAGCAGGGTGGACGACCAGGACGAGATGCCGATCCGGTCCTGCCCGGTCAGTGAGGTCTCCAGGTAGGCCGCCCCGGCGCCGCCGAGGGCGCGCAGGATGGCGTTGTCGTCGTCCCCGAGCTGGTCGGCGACCACGACGTCGCTCAGGCCGTACCGGTCGCGCACCCGGTCCTCGAGGTCGGGGTGCACGCCGGGTGGCGGCACCACGATGGTGCGCACCACCCCGAGGTTGACCGCTTCCTTGAGAAAACGGGAGACCCTCGACTGCGAGATGTTCAACCGTTCGGCGATCTCCGGTTGGCGCAGGCCCTGCTCGTGGTACATCCGGGCGATCTTGGTGAGCAGGCCGAGCCGGTCGGCGGGCAACCGGCTCGACGCTGCTGAGGATTCGCTGGGCATACCGGTCAGTTTATCCAGTGCGACTTGTCTAGTAGGACGTGAACAGGGCCTGCTGCGCGAGCCGCAGGGCACCCATAGCGTCATGGTTCGCCTGGGCTTCCTGCATGGCCGTGAAGTCCAGCTTGCCGAGTCCGCGCTGCACGGTCTTGAGGAAGTCGATGGCCATGTTCGCGGCATCGACGCTGTCCTCCCGGAACGGGAACTGGTCGAGCTGCCAGACACCGTGCCAGTTGTTCTTCTCCAGCGTGTAGAAGAATTCGAACAGTTCGATCGGGTGCACGGTGCCGGCGACGAGGTCGTCGTCCCACTGCCGGAAGTTGTCGTTCACGTCCATGCCGAACAGCCGGTTGTAGTCGATGGCGAGCTGGGCGGAGTCCGCCGGTGATTCGCCGCCGAACAGGGCGTGGCCGAAGTCGAGCAGGATGCCCACGTTCGGCAGGCCGATCTTCTCGATGCCGAGCAGGGTACGGGGCATGGAGTCGAAGCTCATGTGCACGCGGGGCTCGCGGGGCTTGTATTCGATGACGAACTTCACATCGGGGTTCTCGCTGGCGAGGCGGCCGACCCCGTCCAGGGACGCCTTCCAGAGCGCGCCGTGATCGACCTGGAACGGGTAGTCCCAGCCGTCCTGGCCCGGCCAGAGCTTGACGTAGTCGGCCCCGAAGTGCCGCACGACGCCGACGGACTCGGTGATCAGGTCGTGGGCGAGTTCGCGCACGCCCGGGTCGGGGTTGGTGAACGAGCCCTTCATGAAGTCCTTGGTGTAGATCTCCGGAGTGATGCCGATCACGCTGAGCTTGTTGCGCTCCAGCGCCTCGCCGACCTGGGCGTTGCTGATGTCGCCGCCGAAGAACGGGTAGTTGAGGTCGACCACGGAGAGGTCGCGCACCTTCCCCGCGAGGTCGATCGCGTCGAGGATGGTGCGCGGGTCGCCGTAGCCGTCGGTGGCGTAACGGTCGACGTAGGTTGCGAAGTGCCAGATTCCGGCGCCGTAGACCTGTTCGTGGGACATGACTTCTGCTTTCCATTTCATCGTGGTGGTACTCGGTATGGTGCGGTCGTGCGGAGTGCCGGGCCGGATGCGGTGGGGCCGCGTCCGACCCGGCGGGGTGTGACGGTGCGGTCTATTCGACAGCGAAGAGCGTGTAGCTCGGTGCGTTGGCGGCGTTGATCACGATGCAGTCGATGGACTGCTTCTCGTCTTCGCCCGTCTCGCCGGTGGTGATGAACGCGTCGGCCTGCTGAACGGCCAGCTGCGAGATCAGTACGGCGGGCTGCAGGCCGGTGGCCACCAGCTTGCCGTCCGTGATCGCCTGCACGGCATCCGGGCTGCCGTCGAAGCCGACGATCTTGATGGTGTCGAGCAGACCGGCAGCCTCGACCGCGGCGACGGCGCCGAGCGCCATGGTGTCATTTCCGGCGATGATGCCCTGGATGTCCGGATCGCGCTGCAGGAGGGTCTCCACCTTGGTGAAGGCTTCGTCCTGGCTCCAGTTGGCGGTCTCCTTGGCGGACTGCACGAGGTTCGGGTACTGCGAGATGACGCTGGCGTACGCCTCGGAGCGAACACCGGCATTGGTGTCGGACTCCTTGCCGGTCAGCTCGATGTACTTGCCGCCGTCCGGCAGCGCGGCCACGAACTCCTCGGCCACCGCGGCGGCGCCCTGGGCGTTGTTGGCCACGATCTGGGCGCTGGCGATGCCCGTCTCGTTGATCTCCCGGTCGATGAGGAACACCGGCACGCCGGCATCCACCGCCTTCTGGATCGGGCCGATGGATGCGTCGGCGCCGGCGTTGTCGAGGATGATCGCCTTGGCGCCGCCGTTGATGGCCGCGTCGATGAGCTCGCTCTGCTTGTTCGGGTCGTCGTCGTGTGACGACACCGAGGTTTCGTAGCCGAGGCTTTCGGCTTCGGCCTTGGCTGCGTCCGCTTCGGCCTTGAAGAACGGGTTTTCCTGGGCGGGGGTGATGATGGCGATCAGTCCACCGGCGGTGTCGGCTGTTGCGCCGCCTGCGGCCGGGGCGTCGGTCGACGCTCCGTTGGAGCAGCCGACGAGCGCAATGGCGGTGAACGCGGCTGCGGCCGCGAGGATTACTTTCTTTCGCATGTGTTCGCTACCTCTCTGGGTTTCTCTTGGTGCGTTCTCGGCGTCAGTGCCGAGGCGCGGTATCCGGTCAGGGCGCGGGAGTGCCGACCCGGTCGGAAGACTTGTTGGATGCGGCCAGGGCCGCGTTCTTGGAGCGTTTGATCCGTTGCTGGGCCTGGTCGAGCATCACGGCCAGGATGATGACGGCGCCCTTGATCAGGATCTGCCAGAACGTGGAGACTCCCACGATGACCAGGCCGTCGCTGAGGAAGCCGATCACGAAGGCGCCGACGAGCACGCCCCGCACGTTGCCGCGGCCGCCGGTGAGGGCGGCACCGCCGATGACGACGGCGGCGATGGCATTCAGCTCGAAACTCTCGCCCAGCTGCGGGGCGGCGCTGGTCAGCTCGGAGGAGATGATCAGACCCGTCGTCGCCGCGCAGAAGCCGCTGATCATGTAGACGCGCAGCTTCACCTTGCGCACCGGCACGCCGGCCAGCTCTGCGGCCCGTTCGTTGCCGCCGGTGGCGTAGACCCACCGGCCGAACGGGGTCTTCCGCAGCACGAACACGGCCACGATGGCGAAGACGATCATGATCCAGATGGCCGTCGGCACCCCCAGGATGCGGCCGCCGCCGATGAGGGCGAAACCCGTGTTACCGAGCTCCGGCTTGCCGCCGAGCTTGGGGTAGGTCGAGCCGTTGCTGATCAGCAGGGCGGCGCCGCGCGCCACGTAGAGCATTCCGAGGGTGGCGATGAACGGGGCGACGTTGAACCGGGTGACGAGCAGGCCGTTGATGAACCCGACCAGGGTGCCGACGGTGAGGGAGCAGAGCACGACCACCCAGACCTGCGGGTAGAGCACCACGTCGAGCGAGTCGATCTGGAGGCCCTGCAGCAGCACTCCGGCAATCACGCCGGAGAGCCCGACGGTCGACCCGATGGACAGGTCGATTCCGCCCTTGAGGATCACGAAGAGCATGCCGAGGGCGAGGATCGCGTTGTAGGCGACGTGCTTGGTCATGGTGATCATGTTGTTGACCGACAGGAAGGAGTCGGACAGCATCGCGAAGATGATGATGAGCACGATCAGGGCGATGAACGCGCGCCCCTCGAGGAGCATCGAGCCCAGGTCGACGTCGTTGCCGCGGAAGCGCATGGTCTTCGGGGCGCGGGGCGGGCGGCCGGCCGGTGCCGGTCGGGATGCGGTGACGGTCATGCGGGAGTTCCTCTTTCTTCGTCGGTGGACTCGCCGGAGGCGACCATCAGTTCTTCACGTGTGGTGGTGCGGGGATCGAACTCCCGCACGATGCGGCCCTTGGACATGACGACGACCCGGTTGGCGGCGTTGAGGGCCTCACCGACCTCTGAGGTGGCGAAGAGGATGGCGAGTCCCCGCCGGGCCTCCCGCGACATGAGGGCGAAGATCTCCGCCTTCGCGCCGACGTCGATGCCCCGGGTGGGTTCGTCCAGCAGCAGCACATCCGGTTCGGTCAGGAGGACCTTGCCGATGACGACCTTCTGCTGGTTGCCGCCGGAGAGTGAGGTGATCGCCGCGGCCGGGCCGGCGGTCTTCACCCGGACGTCGGCGATCTCTTTCTCCACGGCCGTGCGTTCGCCGGTGGCCGAGATCCAGGCCCCCTTCGCGAAGGAGAGCAGCCCGGCCAGCGAGATGTTCTCGCCCACCGACATCGTCTGCACCAAGCCGTCGCGCTGGCGGTCCTCTGGCACGAGAGCCATGCCCAGTTCGATGCGCTGGGCGATGTTCTGTTTGTCGACCTGGGTGCCCTTGACCGTGATCGTGCCGGACTGCACGGGCACCCGGCCGGCCAACGCCTCGAGCAGCTCGGTGCGGCCGGCACCCATCAGCCCGTACAGGCAGACGAGTTCGCCGGCGCGCACGTCGAGGTTGAAGCCGTCGACCGACAGCCGGGCCGGGTTGGTGGGGTCGGCCACGGTGATGTCGCGGAGCTCCAGCACCACGTCGCCGAACTCGGTGAGCAGGTCCGCCGCGAGGTCGTCGGCGCTGCGGCCGACCATGTTGGAGATGACCCAGTTGAGGTCGATGTCGGCCCGGCCGCCGGTGGCGACGAGGGCGCCGTCACGGAACACGACGGCATAGTCGGCGATCTCCAGGGCCTCCTCGAGGTGGTGCGAGATGTAGACGATGGCAACGCCCGCCGCGGTCAGTTCGGCGATGACGCGGAACAACACCTCCACTTCGGTGCCGCTGAGCGCCGAGGTCGGTTCGTCCATGATGAGCACGCGGGCCTCGCCGGCGAGGGCCCGGGCGATTTCGACCACCTGCTGCTGACCGAGGCGGAGGTCGGAGACCAGGGTCTTGGGGTTGATCTTCTCTTCGAGCCGCTCCAGCAGCGCCACGGTCTCCGCCGCCTCTTCCTTGTCGTCGATGACGACGCCGCCGCGCAGGCGCTCGCGACCCATGAAGATGTTCTCCCGCACACTGAGGTTGGGGCACAGGCTGAGCTCCTGGTGGATGATCGCGATGCCGCGTTCGCTCGCGTCGACGGTGTTGCGCAGTGTCAGCGCCTCGCCGTCGAGCTCGAGCACCCCGCTGGTGGGCGATTCGACACCGGAGAGGATCTTCATCAGGGTGGACTTGCCCGCGCCGTTCTCGCCGAACAGCACCGTGACGGTGCCGCGGCGGATCTCGAAGTCGACGCCCTTGAGGGCGTGGGTGGCGCCGTAGGTCTTGCTGATCCCGATGGCCCGCATCACGACATCCGTCGCGGTGGCGGGGGCCAGTGTTGCCGCGGCGGTCACGGTGCCACCTCGAGGCTCACCGGAACGACCGAGACGAGCGCGGGGTTGACCCGCGTGAACGCGCCGGTGACCGTGACCGTCGTGCCGGCCAACGCTGCCGGGTCCACTCCGCTGAGCACGGTCTCGCGGACGAGGTTGTTGAACTCGGTGGCGACGGTCTGGTACTCGAGCTGGTTGGTGAACTCGTTGAAGCTCACGGTGCCGGTGACGTCGCGGATGGCGGCGCCGTTCAGTGCCGGGCCGATCTGCACCTGCACGGTCACGTCGGCCGGCACTCCGTCGACGGTCACCGGCAGGATTGCACCGACGGGTGTGCCGGCGACGCCGGTGAAGGTGACGGGGAAGCTGTAGGCGCTGCTGGAGCCCGAGGTGTTGCCGAAGTCGGCTTCGTCGCCGCCGCCGTTGAGGTCGCCGAGCAGGGTGGCCAGGTCGATGGCCTCGTCCTCGATCTGCGGCACGACCTCAGACTCGAACCTGTCGGCGGCGTAGCTGGCCGGGTCGAAGCCGCCGGCCGCGCTCGCCGCGGCATCCTCGAGGCTGACGACCTTGACGCTCAGGGCGGCCGCGACCACGACGATCACGATCGCGACGGCTCCGAACATCCAGGGTTTCACCCGACGGGGTGGGACGGTGGGTCTGGCCATGAGGTACTGCTCCTTTGCAGATCTGCTGTGTGTCGGTGCGAGGTGGTGCGAGGTGGTGCGAGTCGGTGCTGACGGGGTGGGTGTCGGTGGGTGGCTGCTGGGGGACGGTCAGGAACCGGTGCCCGGCGGCGCGCCGCGGGCGGCCGCAACGGCCGCCAACCAGCCGTGTCGCCGCGCCCGCCAGGCGGCGGGGTCGAGCGAGGGGCTGAAGGAGGTACTCCGCCGCGGCAGTGCCAACACCTGGGCGTCCGTCCAGACGCCGGCGCCGATGCCGGCCAGGTAGGCCACGCCCAGGGCAGAGAGGGCGCCGACCTCCGGTCGGATGACCTCGCGCTGGCTGAGGTCGGCCTGCAGCTGCATGAGCCAGTCGTTGGCCGAGGGGCCGCCGTCGACGAGGATCCGGTCGATTCGCGGGCCGCCGCGGGCATCCGCCGCCGCGAGAACGTCTTCGATCTGCAGTGCGATCGACTCCGCCGCCGCCCTGGCCAGCGCGGCCGGGGTGGTGCCGAGGGTGAGACCGATGACCAGGGCGCGGGCGTTCTCGTCCCACCACGGGGCGCCGAGACCGGAGAACGCCGGCACGAGGTCGAGGCCGTGGTCGGCGGGCGCGGCCTGCGCCAGCTCGAACAGGGCGCCGGGGGAGCGCCCGAGTAGCTCGGCGAGCCACACCATCGTGGATCCGGTGGAGAGGATGTTGCCCTCGAAGGCGTGGTGCGCGGTGTCGGTCTGCCAAGCCAGGGTGGTCACGAGCCCGTCGGCGGCTGCGCCGGCGCTGCCGGTCTCGCCGGCGGGAAGGAGCCCCATGATGGACGAGCCGGTGCCGTAGGTGACCTTGACCGCGCCGGCCTGCCGCACGCCGTGCGCGTAGAGGGCGGAGTGGGAGTCGCCCATCACGGCGCGCACCCGTGTGCCGGCGGGCAGGCCGGCAACGCCGTGCACGACGGCGCTCGGGGTGGAGGATGCGGTCACGAGCGGCAGGGTGGCGCGTGGCACCCTGAAGAGCTCGAGCAGTCGCTCGTCCCAGTCGACGGTGTGCAGGTTGAGCAGTTGGGTGCGGCTGGCGTTGCCGGACTCGATGCGGTGCTCGCCGGTGAGGCGGAAGAGCAGCCAGGAGTCAATGGTGCCCACGCAGATCTCGCCGGCGGCGCTGCGGACCCGATCCGGGTCGACCTGGTCGAGGAGCCAGCCGAGCTTGAGCGCCGAGAACATCGGGTCGATGGGCAGCCCGGTGATCTCACGCACGAGCGGAGCGTGGCCGGCCTGGGTCAGCGCGGCGGCGCTCGCGGTTGTGCGCCGGTCCTGCCAGCCGAGCACGGGGCCCAGCGCCTGCCCGGTGGCGCGATCCCAGACCAGGGCGGATTCCCGCTGGCTGGACAGCCCGAGCCCGGCGATGCGCTCGCCGAAACCTGTCGCGGCGTCGCGGATGCCGGTGAACACGCTCTGCGCGATCTCCTCGGCGTCCTGCTCGACCCAGCCCGGCTGCGGGTGCGCCTGGCCGATCGGCACCACGGCCGACGACACGATGGCACCGGACGCGTCGATCACGAGCACCTTGGTGGAGCTGGTGCCCTGGTCGATCGCGACGAGGACCGGCGCGGTCGAGTGCGCCCCGGCGGGAGAGTCAGCCATTCGTCCTCGCGTCCCTGGCGGCGGTGGCGAGGTGGGCGGCCGTGAGACCGAAGTAGTCCAGCAGGAAGTCGGTGCTGCCCGTCGGGGCGAACTCGGTGAGCCCGAGGATCCGCACCGGCACCCGGGCATCCCGGCCCAGCTGGGAGACCACGGAGGCGACAGCGGCACCGAGCCCGCCGGCCACGTTGCCTTCTTCGGCCGTGATGATCGCACCGGTCTGCTCGGCGGCGGCGACGATCGCCGGCACATCCAATGGCGCGATGTACGCGGCGTTGAGCACCCGCACCGACAGGCCGTCCTGGGCCAGGAGCTCCGCGGCCTCGAGGGCGCGGGAGACCAGGGTGCCGGTGCCGATCAGGGTCACGTCGGTGCCCTCGCGGATGGTCTGGAACCGACCCCGTTCGAGCACGGAGTCGGCGGGGGAGACGTCGGGTACCTTGTGCCGGCCCACCCTGATGTACATCGGGCGGGGACTGGCGACGGCCTGCTGCACGGCCTGCCTGGTCTGCAGCCGATCGGCGGGCACGACGATGTCCAGGCCCGGCAGCGCGCGCAGCCAGGAGAAGTCCTCCACCGAGTGGTGCGTCGGGCCGAGTTCCCCGTAGGCCATGCCGGGGCTCATCCCGCAGAGGATGACGGGGTGCTGGCTGTAGGCCACGTCGGCCTTGACCTGCTCGAGGGAACGGCCGGTGAGGAACGGTCCGGCGGCGCAGACGAACGGGATGTAGCCGGCGCTGGCGAGTCCGGCGCCCACGCCCACCATGTTCTGTTCGGCGATGCCGACGTTGATCAGGCGGTCGGGGAACTCGTCGCGGAAGGCGACCAGGTTGCTCGACCCGACGGAGTCGTTGCAGACGGCGACGATGCGGTTGTCGGCCCGGGCGAGCTGGATGAGTTCGTCCGCGAACGCGGTCCGGTTGTCGAAGACGGGAACGGCCGGTGCGGTCGTTGTGGTGCTCATGCCAATTCCTCCAGTGCCAGCAGTACCTGTTCTTTGGATGGCACCTTATGGTGCCATTCCACCCGGTCTTCGATGAACGACACGCCTTTGCCCTTGGTGGTGTTGGCGATCACGGCGACGGGCTTGCCGGTGTGGGACGGTTCGAAGGCCGCCGCGAGCTGCTCGTAGTCGTGGCCGTCGATCATCCGCAGCTCCCAGCCGAAGGCGAGGAGTTTCTCGTCGAGCGGGTCGAGGGACGACGTGTCTTCGGTGCGCGCGCCCTGCTGCAGGCGGTTGCGGTCGACGATCGCGGTGAGGTTGTCGAGTTCGTAGTGGGCGCCGGCCATCAGGGCCTCCCAGTTGCTGCCCTCCTGCATTTCGCCGTCGCCCATGACGGCGAAGACACGGGCGCCGGTGCCGGCCAGCTTGGCGGCCATCGCCTGGCCGACGGCCACGGGCAGGCCATGGCCGAGCGGGCCGGTGTTGGTCTCGACGCCGGGGACCTTGTTGCGGTTGGGGTGGCCGTTGAGGGCGGAGAGCGGGCCCATGAAGGTGAGGAGTTCGCCCGGCGAGAAGTAGCCGCAGCTGGCCAGCGTGGCATAGAGCGCGGCGGCGCAGTGGCCCTTGCTCAGCACGAAGCGGTCGCGGCCGGCCTTGTCGGGGTGGGCCGGGTCGATCCGCAGCACGCCGTTGAAGAGCACGGTGAGGATGTCGGTGACCGAGAAGTCGCCGCCGATGTGGCCCTGGCCGGCGTGGTCGATCATGCGCACGACATCGCTCCGGGTGTCGTTCGCGCGCCGGTGCAGCAGGGCGTTCCGGTCGGGGGCGGATGCTGTGGCCAGGTGTGCCTGCAGCAAGCGCCAGGTCTCAACCTGGGTGAGATCAGTGTCTAACAGCATCGTCGCCGTACATCCTTTGCATATCTATTCACGCTTGCTTGAACGAGCACCAGCATGACATGCCAACGACGGATGTGTCAATGGATTCGAGCCCAAAACCCTTTCGAGCCGTGAGAAAAGCCCCAGAAATCCGGAGATTCTGGGGCTTTTCTCACGGCTCGCGGGACTAGGGCAGGCCGAGGAGGCGCAGGCCCGCGGCGGCCAGCGCGCCGACGATGACCACCACGAGGAAGGGGGCCTTCAGCCAAAGCGCCACGGCGGCCGCGGCGAGGGCGCCGAGCCTGGCATCCACGGCGAGGGCGGCCCCGGTGGCCACGGTGTTGGCCACGGTGAGCGAGGCCAGCAGGCCGATGGTGAGGGTGCCGGCCACGCGGGCCACCCGGGGGTTCGTGAGCCACTTTCTCGGCAGGAGGTAGCCGACGAGCTTGGTGAGGAACCCCACGGCGCAGGCCACCACGATCCAGAACCAGAGACTCATGAGGTCGCCGTCCGGCTCGGGTCGTCCGGCTGCGGGTACGGATCGATATCGGGCTCCAGACCCTCTCCGGACGGCCCGCTGCGATACCCGAACCAGCCGATCAGGGCGGCGACGACGGCGGCGACGAGGATCGGAACGCCCGGCGGCACGAACGGCACGGCGAGCACGGTGGCGAGCGCGCAGACCGCGGCGATCGCTCCAGCTTCACGCGAGCGCAGCCGCGGCCAGAGCAGGGCCAGGAATGCGGCGACGGCGGCGCCGTCGAGGCCCCACTGCTTGGGGTCCCCGATCGCGTCCCCGGCCAGCGCGCCGACCAGGGTGAACAGGTTCCAGAGCACGAAGATGCCGACGCCGGCCACCCAGAAGCCGCGTCGTTGTTCGAGCGGGTCGGTCTGGCCGGTGCTGGTGGCGAGCGATTCGTCGATGGTGACGTGGGCGGCGGCCAGGCGACGCCACCGTCGCGGCTGCAGCAGCATGTTCATCTGCATGCCGTAGACGGCATTGCGGATGCCGAGCAGGGCCGCCGCGCTCGCCGCCGCCACCGGGGTGCCGCCGCCGGCGATCACGCCGATGAACGCGAATTGGGAGCCGCCGGAGAAGAGCAGCAGGCTCAGCGCCTGGGTCTGCCACACGTCGAGGCCGGAGGAGACGGACAGGGCGCCGAAGGACACGCCGTAGAGGCCGGTGGCGACGGCGATCGACAACCCGACCCTCGCGCCGGGGGACTCCTGCAGTGACGTGGGCACCGAGTGAGCCTAACGGAGCGCTGCCGGACGCTGCCGAACGGGGGCGAGCATCCGCACGACGACGACGGCCGTGATGGAGCCGGCGGCCATGATCGAGGCGAGCACCACCACCTGGAACCGGCCGGCCTCCAGCGGGGACACCCCGCCGAAGATTGCGCCGACGAAGGCGCCGGGCAGGGTGACCAGACCGGTGGTCTTGGTCTGGTCCGTCGAGGGGATGAGCGCTGAGTAGACGGCGGTCCTGGCGAGTTCGAGCGTGGACTGCCGTGGTGTTGCTCCCAGCGCGGTCCAGCCCTCGACCTCCTCCCAGTGCTCATTGATCGACTCGGTGAGGCGGCGTCCGGCAAGGGTGGCGATCGACATGGCATTGCCGATCACGATGCCGCCGATGGCCAGGGCGTAGCGCGGACTGAACTCGATGGCACCGGTGCTGAAGACTATGAGCAGTGTGGCCAGGATGCCCGCTCCCATGGCCGCGGCGGTCAGGGCGAAGTGGCCCCAGCTCCAGCCCAGGCGGCGGGCGGCGGTGGCCGCGGCCACCGTGAACATCACCAGGAGCGCCACGCTCACCCAGAGCGGGCTCGTGATGACGCCGCCCAGGATGACGCTGATCACGGCCAGCTGAGCGGTGCCGCGCAGAATGGCGAATGCGGGCGCGAACCGGTGCGGGGTGCGGGAGCTCCACAGCATGGCGATGGTGAGGACCACGAGCGCGCCGACCCCGACGAGGGTGGGGGCGAGGTCGCTGAGGCCGGTCATTGCTTCAGCGTACGACAGCGCCGAGGGGGCGCGGCGACCCGAAGCGACCCGCTGGTTCAGTCCCTGGACGTCGTGGGCGCGCGCAGCGCGAGGCGGGTCTGCGTCTGGCCGGCGCCGGCCCGGTGCTTCAGCCTGTGCAGCAGCCCGTTGAGGTGGGTGCTGTCGGCGACCGAGACGTGCACGAGGTAGTCGTACGGGCCGGTCACGTGCACGGCGTCACGCACCTCGGGCTCGGCCAGGGCCGCGTGCAGGAAGGTGTCGGAATCGGCGTCGGCGCGCAGCCGCACGTCGATGAACGCTTCGAGTCCGAGGGGTCCGAGCGGGGTGTCGTCGGCGAGGATGGCCCGGTAGCCGACGATCACGCCGGAGGTCTCCAGCTTGCGCACCCTGGCGGAGGCGGCGTTGGTGGAGAGGCCGACGGCGGCGCCGAGCGCACTGAATGAAATACGGCCATTTTCCCGCAGGATGCCGATGATTTCGCTGTCCAGATCGTCCATGCCGCGATTGTAGCCGCGTTGCCGAGAAAAGCGAGGGCTCTGCAACCGCGGGGTGCAGCATCGGAGCCATGGATGTGGGAGCGGTCGGCACGGTACTCGGAGCGGGCTTGCTCGCCGGCTGGGGCGTGGCCGTGCCCCTCGGAGCGATCGGGTTGCTCCTGGTGCGCGAAGGACTGACCGCTGGCCTGCGCACCGGTGCTGTCGCCGCCGCCGCGGTGGCGGCGGTGGACGGCGTGTACTGCACCATGGCGCTGGTTCTCGGCGCGGTCGCTGCGCCGCTTCTGGCGACGTGGGGCGCGGCGTCGCAGGTTCTGGCGGGGGTCGTGCTGATGGTGATGGGCGGAGCCGGGCTGATGCGCCTGGCGACGCCGGGCAGGCCGGGTGCCGCACTTCGGCGGCGTCCGGCGGGCCGGGTGTTCGTCACCTTCGTCGGGCTCACCGCGATCAACCCGACGACCCTGGCCTACTTCCTGGTCTTGACCGCCGCGATCCCGTCGGCGGTGGGCGTGCAGCGGTGGCCGGCGGTGTTCGTGGCCGGTGCGGTGGCGGCCTCCCTGGTCTGGCAGCTCGCCCTGGTGGCGGTGGGCGCCTTCTGGGGCGGCCGGATCAGCGACCGCGGCCAGGCCGTGCTCAGCGGGTGCGGGTTCGGCCTGGTGGCGCTTCTCGGGGTCGCTGCCGTGGGCACGGCCCTGGGGTAGTTGGCCTCACGTTGGGCGGCGGCCTCAGAGCCCCTGCCAGGACGGCTTGTGGGCCCAGGCGTACCGGTAGTAGTCGAGGTTGCCGAGGCCGGCGGCAGCGGCTTCGTCGACGAGCACGGTGACATGCGGGTGCAACTGAATGACGGACCCCGGGCTGCTGGCCGTGACCGGCCCTTCGACGGCCGCCGCGATGGCGTCGGCCTTCTGGGCGCCGAACGCGAGCAGTAGCAGGTGCTTCGCCCTGCGGATGGTGCCCAGCCCCTGCGTGATGCAGTGGATCGGTACCTGGTCTGGAGAGGAGAAGAACCGGGCGTTGTCGGCGCGGGTCTTCTCGGTGAGGGTCTTGACCCTGGTGAGCGAACCGAACGAGGAGCCCGGCTCATTGAAGCCGACGTGGCCGGTGCGGCCGATGCCGAGGATCTGCACATCGACGCCGCCCGCGGCACGGATGGCGGCCTCGTAGTCGGTGCCCGCGGTGGGCAGGGTCTCAGGATCGCCGCCCGGTACCCGGATGTTGGCGGCCGTGAGGCCGAGCGGGACGACGACATCCCGGGTGATCACCGAACGGTAACTCTCCGGGTGGCCGCTGGGCAGGCCGACGTATTCGTCGAGCGCGAAGCCGCGCACCCGGGAGACGTCGAGTGGGTCGGCGGCCAGAGACGCGGCGAGGGCCCGGTAGACCCCGAGCGGGGTGGATCCGGTGGCCAGCCCGAGCACAGCATCCGGCTTGTGGCTGATCAACGCTCGAATCGATGCGGCGGCGATGAGACCGGCCTCGGTCTCGGTGTTGACGACGATGACTTCAGCCACGGGGTACTCCAGGTGCGATCGGTGGTGCGGGGTTGCGGATGGATATGGATGGTCGTTGGGGGAGGCCGGTGGCCGGGGAGTGAGCCCCCGGCCACCGGCCGAAGGGTCAGACCGTGGTCGCCGAGGCGGAGTCGGGGGCGGACGCCTCCGTGACCTCGTCGTCGCCGCGGCCGGGGGTCCTCAGGTTCCACCGGCGGATGACGAACCGGAACAGGAAGTAGTAGATCGCCGCGTAGGCCAGGCCGATGGGGATGAGCAGCAGTGGTTTCTCGGCGAGGCCGAAGTTGAGCACGTAGTCGAACGCGCCGGCGCTGAAGCTGAAGCCGTCCCTGATGCCGAGAGCGTTGACCAGGGCGAGCGACGAACCGGTGAGCACCGCGTGGATCGCATAGAGCGGGAATGCGACGAACATGAAGGAGAACTCGAGAGGTTCGGTGACTCCGGTGAGCATCGCGGTGAGGGCGCCGGTGAGCATGATGCCGCCGACGATCTTCTTCTGCGATGGCTTGGCCTCGTGCCAGATGGCCAGGGCTCCGGCGGGGAGGGCGAACATCATGATGGGGAAGAACCCGGTCATGAACGAGCCGGCGGTCGGGTCGCCGGCGAAGAACCTGTGCAGGTCGCCGGTGGCGCCGTTGTAGTCGCCGATCACGAACCACATCATCGAGTTGAGAATGTGGTGCAGGCCGACGGGGATGAGCAGCCGGTTGGCCGTGCCGTAGAGGAACCCGCCCCAGATGTCGTTGGAGCTGACGAATTCGCCGAACGAGGTGAGGCCGCTGCTGAACGCGGGATAGATGAAGCTGAGCAGCACGCCGAGGAGGAGGGCGACCACGGCGGTGATGATCGGCACGAACCGGCGGCCGCCGAAGAATGCCAGGTAGCTGGGCAGTTTGATGCGGTGGTACTTCTGCCAGAGCACGGCGGAGACGACGCCCATGAGCACGCCGCCGAGCACGTTGTAGTTGACGAGCACCTGGTCGGCGCCCTCGGCGGGCAGGCCCAGCACCAGCGGGGACATCGCCTTGCCGACATTGCTGAAAACGAGATAACCCACCACGGCGGCCAGCGCTGTCGAGCCGTCGGCCTTCTTAGCGAAACCGATCGCGACGCCGAGGGCGAAGAGCAGGGGCAGGTTGTCGAACAGGGCACCGCCGGCCGAGGCGATCACGGCTGCGCCGGTCTCGAATCCGGGGATGGCGCCGAGCAGATCGGGTTGGCCCAGACGCAGGAGCAGGCCGGCGGCAGGCAGTGCGGCAATGGGCAGCATGAGGCTGCGCCCGATGCGTTGGAGCTGGGCGAGGCCCGGGATCTTGCGTCCCGTCCCGGCATCTACGGTTGTGCTGGACATAGATTCCTCCTGGTGTTGGTGCGCGATGGGTGGACTGCTGTGTGGAGCGCGAAAGACCGTCAGGGCACGCTGGCGCTGCCGGCCGTGCCGGCGGGCGAACCCTGGCGGGGTGGGAGAACGGCGTGATCAGCGGGGCATCCGCTGACCGGCATTACAGTTCGTGGTGCAGGTCGAGGGTCATGTGAATCTGGTAACGATCGCCTCTGTACCACGAGGTGATGTGCTCGACGGGGGTGGACCCCGCCGACGACGTGCGGCGGAAAACCATAAGGGGAACGCCCGCATCGATACCCAGAGGCTCGGCGAGCGCGGCATCGGCGCCTTCGGCCCAGGCCGTCTGTTCGGCGTGGTCGATGCGCAGGCCGTATTCGGTGGCGAGCGTGGCGTAGAGCGACCGGGTCAGATCCTGGCTGCCGAGGTCGGGAAGGAGCGCCGCGGGATAGTAGCCGCGTTCGAATGCCATCGGGATGCCGCCGGCGAGACGCAGCCTTTCGACTCGCTGAACCAGGGCGCCGGATTTCAGGCCCAGCGCGGCGCGCACCTCCAGGGGCGCCTCGATCAAGACCGACCCCATCACGATGGTGGCCGGAACGAGGCCGCGCCGGCGCATGTCTTCGGTGAACGAGGCCAGGTGCAGATCGCTCTGCACCCGCTCACCGGCGACGAAGGTGCCCTTGCCCTGGATGCGGTACAGCACCCCCTCCTCGACGAGTTGGCGGATCGCCTCGCGCACCGTCGAGCGGCTCACGCCGTACTTCGTCATGAGCTTCCGCTCCGGCGGGATCGCGGCGTGCGGGGCCAGTGTGGTTTCCACGCGCTCGAGCAGGATGGAGCGCAACTGGGCGTGCTTGGGCACGGCGCCGCCGGCGAGAACCGGGTTGTCGTCAAGCTGTGTCACCACTCCGCCACCTTCCGTGTTGGCCTGTCAGCGACGATCCGATTGCGGGGCAACCAGACCACTTCCGCTTTGTGGTCCGTACTGGTACGGTCCAATTACTTCGATAATGAAGGTGCGGCGGTTCGTTTGTCAAGAGTCGCATCGCACGGGCTTCTCGGTCCACGAGATGCTCCTTCCCGACCGTTCCCGGCGCCGCGGCGCCACGCACCACACGAGGAGAAGACGATGGCAAGCAAGGCAGAACAGATCCTGGCGGGCCTCGGTGGCTCGGCCAACATCGTGGACATCGAGGCATGCATCACCCGCCTGCGCACCGAGGTGGCGGACCCGTCGCTGGTCGACGAGGGCATCCTCAAGGCGGCCGGCGCGCATGGTGTGCTCCGCTCCGGCACCATCGTGCAGGTTGTGGTCGGCCCTGAGGCAGACAACCTGGCCGACGACATCGAAGATCTGCGCTGATGGCAGCCGGCCTCCTGGTGCTCGCGCCCCTGCCCGGCCGGGCCGTCGGCCTCGACACTGTGTCAGACCCCACTTTCGCCCAGGCGATCGTGGGGCCCGGCGCCGCAATCGAACCGCTGCGGGCTGTTCTCGACGTGGTCGCGCCGATCAGCGGAAAACTGCTCAAGGTCTTCCCGCACGCCTTTGTGGTCGTGGCGGCGGACGGCCGCGGGGTGCTCGTGCATCTCGGAATCGACACGGTGCAACTCAAGGGCGAGGGCTTCACCCTGCTCGCCCAGCAGGGTGACACCGTCACCGCGGGCGACCCCATCGTGAGCTACGACGTGCCGGCCATCGTGGCGGGAGGGCGCGACCCGATCGTGCCGGTCATCGTCCTCGAGCGCCAGGGTGAGGACATCAGCCTGTCCGATGCCGTCGCGGCCGGTCTTCAGCTTGCGCCGGGGGACGCCTTCCTCACCGTGAACCGCTGACGGTGCCCGCGCTCGTTCGAGCATCCGCATCCTTGACTCGCCAGGAGACCTGCCATGACACCGCCCCTCACCCCCTCCGTCGCCCGGCAGCACCAGAGCGCACCAGCGCTGCCGCGTGACGCCGGGCCGGGCACCGGCACACCGTTGCTCATCGCGGCCGGAACGGTGATCCTGCCCGACCGGGAACTCGCGCCCGGGTGGGTCGAGCTGCGCGATGGCCTGATCACCGCCGCCGGAGAGGGTGAGCCGCCGGGAGCCGCGGATGCCCACTTCCCCGACGCCGTGCTGGCGCCGGGCTTCGTGGATGCCCACAACCACGGCGGCGGTGGGGCCAGCTTCAACGACGTCGACACTCGGGCCGCGGCCGAGCGTATCGTGCGGCTGCATCGCGTCCACGGCACCACCACCATGATGGCCAGCCTGGTCACTGCGCCCCTCGACGAGATGGAGCGGCTGGTGGGCGCGCTCGCCGAGCTGGTGCGGGCCGGCCTGCTGGCCGGCATCCACCTGGAAGGCCCCTGGCTGAGCCCGTCGCACCGCGGCGCCCATGGCGAGGAGCTGTTGCGGCTGCCGGATGCGGACAGTGTCGACCGGTTGATGCGGGCCGGTGCCGGTGCGGTCCGGATGGTGACCATCGCGCCCGAGCTGGAGGGCGGGCTCGCCGCCGTGGCCCGCATCGTCGGATACGGCGCCGTGGCCGCCGTCGGCCACACCGACGCCGACTACGAGCTCACCCGGGCGGCGATCGCGGCCGGGGCGACGGTGGGCACCCACGTATTCAACGCCATGCGGCCGGTGCACCACCGCGAACCGGGTGCGGCCCTCGCGCTGCTCGAAGACCCGGCAGTGTTCGCCGAACTGATCGCGGACGGCGTGCACCTGCATCCGGCCGTCGTGCGCCTCATCACCGAGAGCCGCGCGCGCCCGGTTTTCGTGACTGATGCCATGGCCGCAGCGGGAGCGGGGGAGGGCGAGTACAAACTGGGCGCCCTCGATGTTCGCGTGGCCGACGGTCAGGCCCGGCTCAGTGACGGCACGATCGCAGGCAGCCTGCTCACCCTCAGCGATGCGGTGCGCTACGCCGTGCTCACTGCCGGGGTGCCGCTGGCCCACGCCGTGCGCGCCGCCAGCCAGAACCCCGCCGACCTGCTGTCGATCACAGACCGTGGCCGCATCCACCCTGGCCAACGTGCCGACCTGGTGATCCTTACCCCCACCCTGCACGTGCAGGGTGTCCTGCAGCAAGGCACCTGGATCCGCGAGCCGTGAGTTGAGCCCCAAAAACCTCGGGTTTTCGGGGCTCAACTCACGGCTCGCGAGTCATGGGTAGGCTCGAAAACGTGAGTACCTTGAGAAGCCGGCTGCGGGCACTGGCCGATTTTCCTAATGACCTGCCCGGCTTCGACCCGGCCTCCGCGCCCGCCGATCCCGCTGAGCTCTTCCTGGCCTGGCTTGAGGAGGCGCTCGCCGCGGGGGTGCGGCAGCCGCACGCCTTCAGCCTCGCCACGGTCAACACTGGCGGCGTGCCGTCATCGCGGATGCTGATTCTCAAGGACCTCGACGCGGATGGCTGGCAGTTCGCCACCGCCCGTACGTCACGGAAGGGCCGGGAGCTGGCCGAGAATCCGCGCGCGGCACTGAACTTCTACTGGTCTGAACTCGGGCGGCAGGTGCGAGTCGTCGGCTCCGTCGTGGAACTCTCGGCGGAGGCATCGGCCAGGGACTGGGCCGAGCGTCCGGCCGCCGACGACGCCGCCAACCCGGCCTGGCAGCTCTACGCGGTGCGCCCGACCGAGGTCGAATTCTGGCAGGCCAGCGCCGACCGGCACCACATTCGCCACCGCTACGACAACCTGCCCGGATAGGTCCTCTGGCGCCGTGATCGAGCCTTTTGGGTGGATTGCCGTTCCTCCACAGGTGGGTGCTTTTCGGGTTCTCCACCAGTGATTCATTGGGATCGGGAGTGTCAGTGGTCGATGGTTCTATAGGCGTATGGCCACCTCAGATGCCACACCCGAATACACCCCCAACGACACCCCCAACGACGCCCCCGATGCCGCCGGGGATCCGGTCGCGCAAGCGATCAGCGCGGTCATCGACCCGCTGATCCAAAACGAAAAGGCCCTCGCCGGCTGCTACGCCGAACGGATCCGCCTGCTCGCCGAACTGGACCGGCTCGGCCACGAGCCGCGCATCCTGGCCGGGCTGCGGGGTGACCCGATCGAGTCCGGCCACAACGACCCCGACACGGCCGCGCATGGTCCGGCCTGGGACGACGAGGAGCTCGCCCGCCGCACGATGGCCGCCGAGGCGGCAATGGTGTTGCGGGTGCGGGCGAACACCGCCGGGAGCATGATCTTCGACGCCACCCGGCTGGCCGGCGACCTGCCCGCCTTCCACGAGTCGTTGACGGCGGGACGGATCACCTGGGGGCACGCACTGAAGATGCTGGAACTCACGGTGAACCTGCCCGAGGACGTCCTGCCCCGGTTCGAAGCGGCGGTGCTGGGAGCGGCGGAGACCCGCACCTCGACCCAGTTCGCGAAGGTCGCCGTCACGGTGCGGGAGCGGATGCACCCGACCACGCTGCAGGAACGCGCCGACGCGGGCTTCGCGGCCCGACGGGTGGTGTTCCGGCCCGACGCTGACGGGATGGCGTGGCTCAACGCCTACCTGAAGGCCGACGAGGCGCAGGCGGCGTATGACCGGCTCAGCCGCATCGCCGCCGACCTCGACAAGGACGACAACGCGGCCAACGCTGCACCCGCTGCGGTCGAGGGCGGGGCGGCCGAGCCGGAGCAGCACCGGACCAAGGACCAGCGTCGAGCCGACGCATACCGGGACCTGCTGCTGGACGGGGTCGGACCGGGCGGCCTCGGGCACGGCATCCGCGGCACCGTCCACATCACCGTCCCGGCGTTGACGTTGCTGGGCCGCAGCGACGAACCCGCGATCCTGGAAGGGTACGGGCCGATCGACCCGGAGACGGCCGGCCGGATCGCCAGCACGGCGACGAGTTGGACTCGCATCCTCACCCACCCCGAGACCGGGGCCCGGCTCAGTGTCAGCCACGAGCAGTACGCACCGCCGGCGGACATGCGCCGATACGTGCAGATCCGCGACGAAACCTGCCAGGGCGTCGGCTGTAACCGCCGGGCCACGCTCAGCGAGATCGACCACACCCAGGCGTGGAACGCCGGCGGCAAGACCCACGTCGACAACCTCATCTGCCTCTGCAAAGCCTGCCACCGACTCAAACACCAATCCAGCTTCAGCACCCGGCAAGGGCCGGGCGGTGCCCTGACCTGGACCAGCCCCGGCGGCAAGAAATACAGCAACACACCCGACACCCGCATCGGAGCCCCGCCGAAACCACCGATCGGCCCACTCCCCGCGCACCCCGCTCAACCGGCCGACGAATCGCCGCCTTTCTGAGCTCCAGGGCTGCCCGATCCAACAACGCACGCCCTTCACCCGGCTCAGACGCAAAAAAAGTGCCCCGGCCGAAACCGGGGCACCTGGGGCAGTCCTGCGCATGGCGCGCGGGGCTACAGGCGACGTTAGAGCGTGATCAGACCGGAGGTCGTGGTGCGTGCCTTCTCGAAGCGTGCCGAGACGTTCTCCCAGTCAGTGACCGTCCAGAACGCCTTCACGTAGTCGGCGCGCACGTTCTGGTAGTCGAGGTAGTAGGCGTGCTCCCAGACGTCGAGCATGAGCAGCGGAACGATGCCGGCGGGGAGGTTGCCCTGCTGGTCGTACAGCTGCACGATGATGGGCTGCTGGCCCAGTGTGTCCCAGGCGAGGATTGACCAGCCGGAGCCCTGAACGCCCATCGCCACGGCGGTGAAGTGCGCCTGGAACTTCTCGAACGAGCCGAAGGTGTCGTCGATCGCGGCGGCGAGCTCGCCGGTGGGCTTGTCGCCACCGTTCGGGGACATGTTCGTCCAGAAGATGGAGTGGTTGACGTGGCCGCCGAGGTTGAACGCGAGGTCCTTCTGCAGCTTGTTGACGAAGGTGAGGTTGCCGGACTCGCGGGCGTCAGCGAGCTGGTCGAGTGCGGCGTTGGCGCCGGTCACGTAGGCCTGGTGGTGCTTGCTGTGGTGCAGTTCCATAATGCGCCCGCTGATGGCGGGCTCGAGGGCGGCGTAGTCATAGGTCAGCGGGGGCAGCGTGTATGCGGTCATTTGTTTACGATATCGTCTCAAGTGCACTTGAGATCAAGGAGAAGGCCCAGTGTCAGAGCACTTGTCCAGCAACGATCTCCTGCCCATCGGCCAGGTGGCCGCCCGTGCCGGCGTGCCGGTCTCGACGGTGCGGTACTACGAGACGCTCGGCCTGATTCCCGCTCTGCGGTCCGATGGCAACGCGCGCCTCTTCCCTCGTCATGTGCTGCGGCGCATCGCCCTGATCCAGGTGTCCGTGCGATACGGCATCTCGCTCGCCGAGGTCGCCGAGATGCTCAAGGACCTGCCAGACAACCGTCCGCCCAGCCGGGCCGAGTGGAGCACCATTTCCGCCACCTGGGGCGAGCACCTCGCGCGCCAGCAAGCCGTGCTCGAGCGGATGCAGGCCGAGCTCACCGGCTGCATCGGCTGTGGCTGCCTGTCCCAGACCCGCTGTGCCGTGGTGAACTCCGAGGACCGCCTGCGCACCGATGGTGCCGGCCCGCGCCGGGTGCTCGAGCCCTAGCTCTGGAGACCCACAAGTGGGGGCACGAAGCGACAATTCCCCGATGTGGCCGGCGATACCCTGAGATATCTCTAGGGGGGAACCACTCGTGCACACACGAACCATACGCGGCACTGTCGCCGTCGCCTTCATCACCTTGGTCTGTCTCATGGCCCCGCAGCCGGCGCTCGCGTCCGCTGGCGGCACACTGCCCGCTGTCGCTACCCCGATAGCGACTCTCACACCCACACCGGTCCCGGTGCCCGCCACGGTGTCGACTCCGGCGCCCACGAAGGTGGCGACCCCTGCGCCGACGAAGGTGGCGACTCCTGCGCCGACGAAGGTGGCGACTCCTGCGCCGACGAAGGTGGCGACTCCGACTCCCACCCCGACACCGACAGCAACACCCACCCCGACCCCGACACCGACACTCACACCGACACCGACGCCCACCCCCACCGCGCCGCAGACCTGGCCGCTCTACAAGATCGCCTACCTCGACACGATCTACGAACTCGTCGACGGCGTGACCCCCACGCGAATCAGTTTCGACCGGTACCGAGACGTGTACCACTTCGCAAGGGTGCGCGTGGCCGCCACGTCGTACGTCAAGTACCCGTGGTCGTCGACGGTGTATGGAGTCACCTTCTGGCAGAAGAACGAGGCCAGCTGGCAGTGGGACAAGCTCACCTTCGCCCAGTACAAGACAGCCGGCTACCCGGGTGTGCGTAACGCCGGCTGGATCGTCGGCAGCAGTTACTACCGGTGGGCGACGTCGAGCGAGTTGTACGTGAAGGGCAGCGACGGAATAGTTCACAAGCTCAGCTATGGCGAATGGGCCGCATCGGGCTTCCGCTCTCCCTCGGTGCGCACGAACACCGGATTCCAGAAGCTGACCTGGTCGGCCGAAATCGGCAAGATGAGCGACATCGCCGGCGGCAAGGGAGCTGCGCTCACCTACGCCGGCTGGCGCGCCGAGCAGCTGCCCTCGCCCCAGCAAGTGCGCCGGTTCCCCGGCGACCAGTTCTACACGTACGCGGGGAACTCCACGGTGTACTACGCGGGACCACTCGTGAACCGGGCCGTCAGCTACGCAGAGTGGGCAGCCGCCGGCTACCCCGCCCCGACCGTGCGACCGAGTGCGAATACGGGCGCGCCGAGCCCCGCGGCGCCTGAGCGCCCGGCTGACGTTGATTGCGGCGATTTCGGCTCGCATGCCGCAGCCCAGGAATGGTTCAACTACTGGTACCCGACCTACGGCGACATTGCGGGGCTCGACCGCGACCACGACAGGGTCGCATGCGAGTAGAGATGCGGCCGAAGTCCGCCGGTCCGGAATAATTCCGGCCGCCCGGTGTTGACCCGATCAACACAGGGAAGGGAGCCAGGATGAAAGTACGCAACTCACTGGGTTCGATGAAGAAGATGCAGGGTTCGCAGACGGTACGGCGCCACGGGCGCACGTTCGTCATCAATAAGACGAACCCCCGATTCAAGGCTCGCCAGGGTTAGTCCCCCGCGAGCCAAGCTGGCATTTCCAGCCCAAAGAGAATGACCCCGGCATGTGCCGGGGTCATTCCTCGTTAACCGGTCAGAGCAGCGCGACTAGAGCAGGGTCATCACGTCGCGGGCCGCGGTCATCAGCAGCGGAGCGTAGGACTCGAGCTTCTCCCTGGGCACCAGCGGGGCGATGGTCGTGATCCCGATGCCGCCGATGAGGTGCTGCTGGGCATCGAACACGGGAACGGCCATGCAACGGATGTGCTCCTCGTTCTCCTGATCGTCGATGGAGAAACCACGGTTGCGCACCAGGGCCCCGTCGGCGAGCAGGCTCGCGACGTCGGTGATGGTGTATTCGGTGCGGGTATGCAGCCCGGTGCGCGCGGCGTAGCTGCGCACCTCGCTCTCGCTGAGGTGGGCGAGGATCGACTTGCCGATCGCGGTGGAGTGCAGCGGGATCTGCCCGCCCACCCTGGATGCGATTTGGATCGGCTGAGCGGTGTCCTCGATCTTCTCCACGTAGGTTGCCGTGTCCCCGGTGCGTAGGGCGAAGTGGATGGTGCTGTGCACGTCGACCTGCAGCCGGCGCAGCCGATCGCCGACGGGGTCGGCCTCGTTGTGCGCCGCGGTGAGCTTGAGAGCGAGCAGCCGAAGTGCCCGTCCCGGTGCGTAGGTGCCGTCGTCCCTGCGGCTGACGTAGCCGCTGTCGATGAGTTCGGACAGCAGCCTGAACACGCTGGTCTTCGCCAGGCCGGTCTCCTTGACGAGATCGCTGAGCCTGTGGGCATCCCCCGGATTCGACACCGCCTCGAGCACCCGCAGTAGCTTCTGGGCCGCGTTGTCCTTGGCCGAAGCCTCCCGCGTGCCGGTGCTCTCCATCTCGTCTACTGCCGTTTGTGCCATGAATCCCACCTGTGAACGAAGTTCTGTCTTATGGACAGTTAACCATGATTGTGGAATTTCTATACCGCGACGGGACCGCGGTCCCGGCATTCAATGTCGTCGGACTCTTGACAAACCGCGAATCGTCCGGAGAACGCCCCCAGTGCGGGGCTCAGGGCTAAATCCATAGCACGACAAGTTGCCAAAGTCTTCTACGCGAGGTTATGGTGAGTCTATGTGGCGGACTTGTGTTCTGCCAGGCGGAACAGCAGAAGAAACATCGAGCTGATTCTCAACGAGGAGGAAGTAATGCAGAAAACTGCGGACGAAGTAGGTGCGGTGCCAGCGGGCACCCTCACCCTGCCGACCGGCATCCGTTTGGTGACTGGAGAGGGCGCGCTTCCGGCCGTCGAGGTGGCGATCGCCAGTGCGACAGCCCTGGTCTACCTGCACGGCGCACACGTCGCCCAGTGGACCCCCACCGGGCAGAAGCCCGTGCTGTGGATGAGCGAACACGGCGCCTTCAGCCCGACCGCCGCACTCCGCGGCGGCATCCCGGTCTGCTTCCCCTGGTTCGGACCGAACCTCACCGACGCCACCGCCCCCAACCACGGGTGGGCGCGCATCTCGCCGTGGAGCCTCACCGCCGCCGCGCTCGTCGGCCCGGACGCCGTTCTCACCTTCGAACTGGCCGGCGCCCACCGCGACGCGGCCGGCACTGCCCAGCCCGTCTCGCTGCGTTACACGGTCACCATCGGCGCAACCCTCACGCTCGACCTGATCGCGCAGAACGACGGCGACAGCCCCCTCTCGGTGGAAACGGCCTTCCACACCTACTTCGCGGTGGGCGACGCGCGCGACACCCAGCTCCTGGGCCTCGCGGACCTGCCGTACCTCGACCGCACCCTCACCCCGCCGGCCACGGCCAGTTCGGCCCTGCCCGTCGCCATCATCGGTGCCGAGATCGACAGGGTCTACCCGATGCCCCGCATCGTCACCATCGACGACGTGCAGAACCGTCGCACCATCCAGGTCGGCCACACGGATGCGGCCCAGACCGTGGTGTGGAACCCGGGCAGCGCCAAGGCGGCCGCCATGGCTGACTACGGCGACGACGAGTGGACCGAGACCGTCTGCGTCGAGGCGTGCAACGTGCGGGACCAGGCCATCGTGCTCGTCCCGGCCGGCAGCCACCACATGGGCGTCACGATCACGATCGCCCCGCCCACCACGAACACGCCGCTCACCGAGCGCAGCCAGCACGACAAGGCCCAGCACGACCAGAAGACAGAGGAACCGACCGTCATGGAACGACTCAGCAACGCCACCCACCCGCGCACGGCCCTGCCCACCCGGGCCATCCAGTTCGGCGAGGGCAACTTCCTCCGTGCGTTCGTCGACTGGCAGCTTCAGCAGATGAACACGCAGGGTCTGTTCAACGGCGGAGTGAAGATCGTGCAGCCCCTCGCCGGCGGCCTCGCGGCCATGCTCGACGAGCAGGACGGCCTGTACACGGTGCTTCTGGAAGGTAAGCAGGACGGCGAAGAGGTGCAGACCCATGAGGTCATCACCCTGGTCAACGGCACCATCAACCCGTACACCGACTACCAGGCCTACCTCGACCTCGCGAACGACGACGACATCGAGTTCATCTTCTCCAACACCACGGAGTCCGGCATCGTCTACAGCGCCGACGACCTGCGCGCCGACGCCCCGCACGCCAGCTTCCCCGGCAAGCTCACCGCGCTGCTCTACCGGCGCTTCGAACTCGGCAAGAAAGGCTTCCAGCTCATCCCGTGTGAACTCATCGAGCACAACGGCGACAAGCTCAAGGAAACCGTGCTCGCCACCGCCGCCAACTGGGAGCTCGGCGACGCCTTCGTGGCCTGGGTCAACACCGACAACACCTTCTACTCCAGCCTCGTCGACCGGATCGTCCCCGGCTACCCGAAGGACCGCGCAGAGGAACTGTGCGCAGAGTTCGGCTTCGAAGACCGCCTCATCGTCAAGGCCGAGCCGTTCCTGCTCTGGGTCATCGAGGGCCCCCAGACACTCACCGAGACCCTGCCGCTGGCCAAGGCCGGCCTCAATGTCACCGTCACCGACGACATGACCCCCTACCGCGAACGCAAGGTCTTCCTGCTCAACGCCCCGCACACCACCATGGCCTCCCTCGCCCGCCTCGCCGGCGTCGAGACCGTGCGCGACGTCATGCTCGACGCCGACTTCGGCCCGCTCGTGGACAAGGTCATGTACGAGGAGATCATGCCCGTGCTCGACCTCTCCCACGACGAACTCGCCGCATACGCGGAGTCGGTCAAGGAACGCTTCGAGAACCCGTTCATGCACCACGAACTCGCCGCGATCGCCCTCAACAGCGCCTCCAAGTTCAAGAGCCGGCTGCTGCCGATCCTGCTGAACTTCCACGCCAAGAACGGCTCATTCCCCACCCGCATCACCCTCGCGCTCTCCGCGATCCTGCTCACCTACAGCGGCGACCCGGCCGTCACCGTCACCCCGGTCGACAGCGCGGAGACCATCGCGGCCTTCCACGCGGCCTATGCAGCGGATGGCTACGTCGCCGCGATCCTCTCCGACACCACCCTCTGGGGCACCGACCTCAGCGCGATCGACGGTCTGGTCGAGCAGGTGACCGCCGGCCTGAACAGCCTGCGTGACCGTGGCGTGCGCGCCACCCTCGCCGACCTCACCATCCTCGCGTAACGCAGACTCCCACCCTCGATAAAAGGACCGCAGATCATGCTCCTGAACGACGACTTCCTGCTCGGCACCGACATGGCGAAGAAGCTGTTTCACAACCACGCCAAGAACATGCCCATCATCGACTTCCACTGTCACCTGAACCCCCAGGAGATCTACGAAGACTTGAACTTCGCCAGCATCACCGAGGTGTGGCTCAAGGGCGACCACTACAAGTGGCGCCTGATGCGCGCCAACGGCGTGCCGGAGAACCTCATCACCGGCGACGGCGACGACTTCGACAAGTTCTACGCCTGGGCAGGCACCGTCGAGAAGGCGCTCGGCAACCCGCTCTACGTCTGGACGCACCTCGAACTCAAGCGCTTCTTCAATATCGACCTGGTGCTCAGTCGCGAGACCGCCCGCGAGGTCTACGACCGCGCCAACGCCCTGCTGGCCACCGCCGGGTTCTCCCGCCGCAGCCTGATCCGCTCCAGCAACGTCACCGCCATCTGCACCACGGATGACCCGGCGGACGACCTGCACTTCCACGAACTGCTCAAGAGCGAGAAGGCCTTCACCGTCGTCCCGGCGTTCCGCCCCGACAAGGCCATCAACATCCACGCCGCCGGCTTCGCCGACTACCTGGTCACCCTCGGCACCTCCGCCGGCGTCAAGATCGGCGCCTTCGCCGACATCGTCGCCGCTTTGAGTGCTCGGGTCGACTTCTTCCACTCGATGGGCGGCCGGCTCTCCGACCACGCCCTCGACACGGTGGTCTACGCGGAGTCCACCGAGGCCGAGCTCAACACCATCGTCAGCGCGGCCCTCGCCGGCGACAGCCTGAGCAGCACCCAGATCGCCCAGTACCGCACCGCGATCCTCAAGGCGCTCATGCGCATGTACACGGTCAAGAACTGGACCATGCAGCTTCACCTGCACGCCTTGCGCAACACCAACCGGCGCATGCTCGACATCCTCGGCCCTGACACCGGTTACGACGGTATGAACGACCGCCCGGTTGCCGAACCGCTCGCCGCGCTCTTCGACTCGATGGAACTCGAAGACTCCGTTCCCCGCACCATGCTCTACTCGCTGAACGCGAACGACTACATGCCGCTGGCGACCCTGATGGGCTCCTACCAGAAGGACACCGTCCAGAAGATGCAGCTCGGCAGCGCCTGGTGGCACAACGACACCCGCACCGGCATGCGCCTGCAGCTGCAGACCTTCGCCGACGAGAGCCTGCTCTCCAACTTCGTGGGCATGCTCACCGACTCCCGCAGCTTCCTCTCCTACCCGCGGCACGAGTACTTCCGCCGCATCCTCTGCGAGCTCATCGGCGAATGGGTCGAACTCGGCGAGGTTCCCGACGATGAGGCCATTCTCGGCCGCATGGTCGAAGACATTTGCTACAACAACGCGCACAACTACTTCGGCCTCTAAACCCGGCCGCGTCCCGCACCACCCTCGCACCACCCCGCACTATCTGCACGACGACGACACGCACGGATGCGGTCGTTCCGCCTGAATATCGAGAATTGAAAGAGTGTATGTGAGTCATGGCTATTGATAATGGTGTTGACGTCGGCGCAGTCGCCGCGCCTGCCGGCCAGCCCGGTGCTACTACCGCCACCCCCGCCATCGAGCGAATTTCCACCAAGGAAAAGGTCTCGTACGGGTTCGGTGACTTCGGTAACGGCTTCATGTTCGACCTCGGCCAGTCCTACCTGACCAAGTTCTGGATCGACACCTGCGGCATCGCCGCCGGCGTCGTCGCCCTGATTTTCTCCCTCGCCAAGATCTTCGACGCGTTCATGGATCCGATCGCCGCCGCCTACATCGACAGCCGCAAGTTCGGCAAGCGCGGAAAGTTCCGCCCCGTGATGATGATCTCCTCGATCCTCCTCGGCGTGATGACCGTGGTGACCTTCACCATGCCCGATGTCACCATGGGCTGGAAGATCGCCTTCGCGGCCGGCAGCTACGCCATCTGGGGCCTCATCTACTCCTTCACCAACGACCCGTACGGGTCGCTCGCCTCGGTGATGACCCGCAACATCAAGGACCGCGCCCAACTGGCCACCTCCCGCCAGACCGGCTCGCTCGGTGCACAGTGGATCTGCGGTTTCGCCTTCATCCCGATCATGATGATGTTCGGCGGCATGACCGGCACCAACTACATGTGGGCATCCGCCGTGTTCGCCATCATCGGCGTCGCCTCGTTCTACGTCTGCTACCGCGGCACCAAGGAACGCGTCTACGTCAACCGCGAGGTCGGCTTCGCCCAGAACAGCATGAAGGACTATGCCAGGGCGATCTTCACCAACCGTCCCCTGCTCGGCCTGGTGCTGATGACCCTCTTCACGATCTCCGCCATGAACGTGAACAACATGATGATGATCTTCTTCGCCGAGTACAACCTCGGCAATATCGCCCTGCAGCCGATCCTCAACCTCGTCATGATCGGCGCCTCCATCGTGGGCATCATGTTCGTGCCCCGCCTGGTCGGCCGGTTCGGCAAGAAGCGCACCGCCATGGGCGGATTCGTCATCGGCGTCATCGCCAACGGCCTCAACTTCATCATCCCCACCAACCTGTGGACGTTCATGCTCCTGGTGACCATCGGCTACATGGCCCTGGCCATCCCGAACGCCGTCACCTGGGCCTTCGTCTCCGACACCATCGACTACGGCGAATGGAACAGCGGGGTGCGCAAGGAGACCATGACCTACGCCGCCTTCAACTTCTCCCGCAAGATCGCCCAGTCCATCGCCGCCCTCGTGGGCGCCGGGATGCTCGCCGTCACCGGCTACGTCGCCCAGGGCGCCAGCCAGTCCGAGGAGACGCTCTTCGGCATCAAGGCCGTGATGACCCTGTACCCGGCCATTGCCCTGGCCCTGGCCGCCGTCATCGTCTACTTCCTCTACAACCTGTCCGACGACAAGTACCTGAGCATCGTGGGCGACCTCGAAGCCGGTCGCTGGAAGAACGGCGTCATCGGCCAGGCGTAAGCCCGGCCGCCCATACGAGTACGAGCAGCACCTAACGAAACGATTCTCATGTCACACATAGAAAGCATCGCCACCGGCACCTCCGTGCTGGTCATGGCCGAGGGCGACGACGTAGCCGTCGCCCTCCGGGACCTCCAGCCGGGGGAGTCCCTCCCGGTCGGCGACGGGATCCTCACCGTCACCACGCTGGTCCCCAGCGGCCACAAGATCGCCCTCACCGATATGAGCGTCGGCGCGACCGTGCACAAGTACGGCCAGTCGATCGGCGTCGCCACGGCGCCGATCCACCGCGGAGAGCAGGTGCACAGCCAGAACATCGGCATGGACCTCGCCGCTCGTACCCACGAGTTCGGCACCGTGCACACCGAGCTGCCGGCACCGGCGGAGCGTCGATTCTTCGACGGCTTCCGCCGGGCCGACGGCCGGGCCGGCACGCGCAACTACATCGCGATCCTCACCACCGTGAACTGCTCCGGCACTACCGCGAAGCTCATCGCCGACAGGTTCCGCGGCGACGCGCTCGACAAGTTCGAGAACGTCGACGGCGTGATCGCCCTCACCCACCAGAGCGGCTGCGGCCTGGTGCTGGAGAGCGAAGGCGCCCAGGTGCTGTTGCGCACCCTCAACGGCTACGCCCGCCACCCCAACATCGCCGGCGTGCTGATGCTCAGCCTCGGCTGCGAGATGACCCCGACCAGCCTGGTGCTGGCCGAGGGCACCCTGCCCAGCGACACCGTCGTGGAGAGCCTGTCCATTCAGGAGACCGGCGGCATGCGCAACACCGTCGCCGCCGGAGTCGAGAAGATCCTCGCACTGGCCGAACAGATCAACACCCGCCACCGCGAGCCCATCGACATCTCCGAGCTCGTTCTCGGCCTGAACTGCGGCGGCTCAGACGGCTACTCCGGCATCACGGCCAACCCGGCCCTGGGCTGGGCCTCGGATGTGCTCGTGGCACACGGCGGAACATCCGTCCTCGCCGAGACCCCCGAGATCTACGGCGCCGAGCACCTGCTCACCGCCCGCGCCACCACCCCTGCCGTCGGCCACAAGCTGATCGAACGCATCGACTGGTGGGAAACCTACATTCACGCCAACGGCGGAACCATGGACAACAACCCCTCCCCTGGAAACAAGGCCGGCGGCATCAGCACCATCCTGGAGAAGTCGCTGGGTGCAGTGGCCAAGGCCGGCCACGCCGACCTCGCCGCCGTGTACGAGTACGCGGAACCGATCGACACCCGGGGCCTGGGCTTCATGGACACCCCCGGCTACGACCCGGTCTCGGTCACCGGCCTCGTCGCCGGCGGCGCCACCGTGGTGGTCTTCACCACCGGCCGCGGCTCGGTCTTCGGCTGCAAGCCCACCCCGAGCATCAAGGTCGGCACCAACACCGAGCTCTTCGTGCGTCAGGGCGACGACATCGACATCGATGCCGGCCGGATCGCCGACGGCAAAGCCACCGTCGACGAGATCGGCGCCGAGATCCTCGACATGATCATCGCCGTCGCCAGCGGCAAGCAGACCGTGAGCGAAGAATTCAACGTGGGCCAGGAAGAATTCGTGCCGTGGCACATCGGGGCCGTGACCTGATGACAGCCACCACCACCACCACCGACCAGCCCACCGTGGTGTGCTTCGGCGAGACGATGGGCATGTTCACGCCCACCAGCTCTGTGCCGCTGGACTCTGCTCAGGCCTTCACCCTGGGAACGGGAGGGGCGGAGTCGAACGTGGCGATGCACCTCGCCGAACTCGGCCACCAGGTGGCCTGGGCCAGCGCCGTGGGAGCCGACCCCGTCGGCACCAAGATCATCGACGCCCTCGGCAACGCCGGCGTCGACACCCGGTGGGTCGGCCGCACGACCGACGCACCGACAGGGCTCTACCTCAAGGAGCCCGACACCGGCAGCGGAGCACACGTGTTCTACTACCGCAACGGCTCGGCGGCATCCACGCTGAAGATCGCGGATGCCGCCGGCTGGCCGCTGGCCGGCGCCCGGTGGATCCACACCACCGGGATCACTCCCGCGCTGTCGGCGACGTGTTCCGCCCTGGTGGAGCACGTGCTCGACCACGCCGCGGAGTGGGGCGCCTCGGTGTCCTTCGACATCAACTTCCGGCCGGGCATCTGGACAGTGCAGGAAGCCGCACCGCGGCTGCTCGCCCTGGCCCGCAAGGCCACCGTCGTGCTCGTCGGCCTCGACGAAGCCGCCGTGCTCTGGGGCTGCGTCACCGCGGCCGACGTGCGCGCGCTGCTGCCCGACCTGCCGTACCTGGTGGTCAAGGACTCATCGATCGACGCGACGGAGTTCATGCGCGCGGTCGACGGGACCGAGACCGTCACGACCGTGCCGGCCCGCAAGGTCGTCGTCGTCGAACCCGTCGGCGCCGGAGACGCCTTCGCCGCCGGGTACCTGTCCAGCCTCATCGTCGACGCCTCCTCCGCCGAACGCCTCGAACGCGGCCACTCCCGCGCCGCGTGGGCGCTGGGCAGCCGCGAGGACTTCCGTCCAGGACTCGGCCAGCGCATGTCGGCCGACGAACCCACCGACCCCGCTCGTGAACACGAGCGTGCTTTCGAACTCAGGAGCTAACCCGCATGACCACACCCACCAGCACCATCCAGCCGCTCGGCGCCGCACAGTGGTTCCCCGGGGTCTTCTTCAGGGTTCCCGTGATCGCCGTCTTCCGCGGCCTCTCGGCCGCCGAGGCCGTGCGCCTGTCGGTGCGCGCCTGGGACGCCGGCGTCGAGCACGTCGAGATCCCGATCCAGACCATCGACGCCGTCCCCGTGCTGCAGGCCGTCGCCGACGCCGCCGCAGAGCGCGGCCTCGTCATCGGTGCCGGCACCGTCACCACGATGGAACAGCTCGACGCCGCGACCAACGTCGGCGTCGCGTTCACGGTCTCACCCGGCCTCGACCCGGCCATCGTGGCCGAGAGCGTGCGCCGCGGCATCCCGCACCTGCCGGGCATCGCCACGGCTACCGAGATCCTGCAGGCCCGTGCGCTCGGCCTCACCTGGGTCAAGGCGTTCCCCGCGTCGTTGCTCGGCGCGGCCTGGGTCAAGGCCCAGAAGGGTCCGTACCCGGAGACGAACTTCATCGCCACCGGTGGCGTCACCGCCCTCAACGCCCCCGAGTTCCTGGCCGCCGGCACGAGCGTAGTCGGCCTGTCCGGCGCCTTCGCCGACGACGCCCAGCTCGACCTGGTGCGCGCACTGATCGCCGGCGCCCGCTAGGCCCCAGGCTCGACACGGGCCCCGCTCGACCACCCGGTCGAGCGGGGCCCGTTCCCTGGTTCAGGACCATAGTCACCGTTCGCCGATTGGTAGGCTGAGCCGAGAGTTGAGGGGGAGTCACGTGTGGCAGAACTGGCGTGACAGCAGCCCTGGCCGCCTCGGCGACCGCTGGCTGATCTGGGCCGTCCTGGCGCTCGTGGCCGTGTACACGGCCGGCTTGCTGCTGCACGGCGACGGCCCGAACCCGCTCGTCGACATCGGGCTGGGCGAGCTGACCCAGTGGGTTCCGGTTGCGGTCTTCTGGCTCGCCACCGTGCGCACCGGCTTCGCCCGCGGCGACGTGCTGTTCGCCACCCTCGCGGTGACGTTCAACGCCGCCGCCGACACCTACTACGTGACGGCCATGGATGCGGCGGGCGAACTGCCGTTCCCGTCGCCGGCCGACATTGGCTACCTGCTGTTCTATCCGCTGATGCTCGCGGCCCTGATCGCCCTCGTGCGCCGACAGATGCGCGGCCTGGCCTGGTCGGTGCTGCTGGACAGCGCCGTCGGGGCGCTCGGCGCCGCCGCCGTCCTCGCCGTCCTCCTCGACCCCGTGCTCGCCTCGGCCGTCGACGAGTCCGCGATCCTCGCCACCGTCGTCGCGGTGGCCTACCCGGTCTTCGACCTGCTCCTGGTCGCCGCGATCGCCGGTATCGCGGCCGCACCCGGCCTGCGCATTGGCGCGCGCTGGGCCTACCTGGTCGGGGGCCTGATCGTCTTCGCCGCCGCCGATGTCGTCTACGCCCTCCTGGAGGTCAGCGGCACGTACATCGTCGGCGTCCCCCTCGACGCCGCCTGGGCGCTCGGCCTGGCGCTCATGGCCGTGTGGGTCGATGCCGCCGGGCGCCCGCACCGCGGCCCGCGGTTCGGCGACAGGAAGACCCCGGCCCTCTTCGTTCCCGCTGTGGCCGTCGCGGCCGGCCTGGTTGTGCTCGTGCTCGGCACGCAGATCGCCCAGCCCGTCGTCGCGGTGGTCCTGGCCAGCCTGACGGTGTCGCTGGCCGCCATCCCGCTCGTGTTCCGGCAACGGATGCTGCGCCGGCAGGCCCGCACCGACGACCTCACCGGCCTGCCCAACCGGCGGGCGTTGTACGCGGATGCGCCGGCGCGGCTCTCGCTCAGCCGGGTCGCCGCCCGCCAGCGGCACAGTGCGTTGCTCCTGCTCGACCTCGACAGGTTCAAGGAGGTCAACGACAGCCTCGGACACGACGTGGGAGACCAGCTGCTCATGCAGGTGAGCGCGCGGTTGTCCGCCGCCCTGCCCGCTGACGCCATGCTCGCCCGCCTGGGCGGCGACGAATTCGCCGTCCTCGTCGGCGAGGCCGGCGAACCGGAGGCCATGACCTTCGCGCTCGCCTTGCGGGACTGCCTGTCCCGACCCTTCGAGCTCGAGGGGCTCGCCGTCGAAACCCGAGCCAGCATCGGCATCGCGCTCTTCCCCGAGCAGGGCCACGATCTGAGCGACCTGCTGCGGCGCGCCGACATGGCGATGTACCGGGCCAAGGCCACCCGGGTCGGAGCGCACATCTACCGGTCGGAGGACGACAGCCACGGCGACACCCGGCTGCGCACCCTGCAGGAACTGCGCCTGGCCCTCGCCGACGACCAACTCCTCGTCTACTACCAGCCCAAGGTGAGTCTCGACACCGGCGCGGTGACCGGTGTCGAAGCGCTGGTGCGGTGGTCCCACCCCGACAGGGGACTCCTGCTGCCCGAGCACTTCCTCGACCTCGTCGAGGAGTCCGGCCTCATCCACGAGCTCACCCGGATCGTGCTGGCCAAAGCCCTCGACCAGGCCGCGGTGTGGCAGGCCAGCGGCCACGCCCTCACGATCGCCGTCAACATGTCGGCCAGCTCGCTCGTCAACGTCGAGCTGCCCGAACAGATCGTGCGTATGGTCGCAGACCGCGGGCTGCCGGCCTCAGCGCTGATGCTGGAAATCACCGAGGATTTCCTGATGAGCGACAGGGAGCGCGCCCGCGCGGTGCTGACCCGGCTGCGGGACGCCGGCATCCAGATCGCCGTCGACGATTTCGGCACCGGCTACAGCTCGCTCTCCTACCTGCGCGACCTGCCCATCGACGAACTCAAACTGGACCGCTCCTTCGTGCTGCCGATGAACGACGACGCCAGGGCGGCTTCCCTCGTGGCCTCCACCATCGACCTCGCGCACAGCCTCGGCCTGCGGATGGTGGCGGAAGGCGTGGAGACGGGTGCCGCCTACGACGAACTCGCCAAGTACGCGACCACGCCCAAGGGTTCTTCATGTCGCGCCCCATCCCCGCCGCCGAACTCGACGTCTGGCTCGACGCTCGTCGAGTGGCGGAGGATGAGGCCCGACGCTAGACGACGTCGGAGCGGGCCTGGGTGTTGCCCAGAGCGCGATCCTTCAGGACCGCGTATTCACCCTGCGAGATCGCGCCGGAGTCCAGGAGTTGCTTGGCCTGGGCGATGTCCTGCGCCGGATTGCTACCGGCGACAGTGCGGATGTACTCATCGGTGCTCCGCTTCTCCTGCATACCGGCGTTCGCCTGGCGCTCGGCCATACTGCGACCACGCGCGATCACGTAGACGAGGACCGTCACGATCGGCACGAAGACCAGGAAGAGCAACCACACGGCCTTCAGCCAGCCGTTCAGTGTGCGATCCCGGAAGATGTCGATGATTACAGCGAAGAGTGCGAACAGGTAGGACACGAAGACGAATGTCCAAAAGAAGAATCCGATGAAATCCCAGAAACTGGACCAGAAACTCATGATGGCACCTTTCTCTGTAACGTTCTGGCCGAGGCCCTGCCGCCGCAGTGGGGCAGCGTGTCACAGTCCTTGGCTGACATTCACGCTAATCACACCCTCCCGTTCTGGATCACCCGGACCGGGTGAGAACGGGTGAGAAACGAGCCGCTCAGGGGGCTCCACCCGGTGCCGCGGCGGCCCGCCTGGCCGCTCCGGCGGCAGCCACGGCCAGCGCCACGACGGTGACCAGGGCCCCGATGAGCAGCGCCGTGGACTCTCCGGGCGCGAGGACGCCGCCCCCGATCGCGACCGCGGCGACCGGGACGCCCAGCTGCGCGGCCGACATCACACCGAGGGAGGGCGGCTGGCCGGTGAGTCGCATGCTCAGGTGGGCGAGCACGGCCCCCGCCCCGAGCAGTGGCCCGAGCAGCAGGAATTGCGGGTGGCCGGCCAGATCACCCAGGGTGAGTGACGCCCCCAGCCAGACGAAGAACAGCGGACCGAGGAAGCCGTCGTTGAGGGCGAAAAGCTGACGGGCGAGACGGCGGGGCTCGCCGACGGCCGCGACGGCAACTCCGAACGCGAAACCCGCGAGCATGACCGAGCCGCGCGACCCCACGGCGACGGCGGCCAGGCTGAACAGCACGATGAGGCTGATCCGCAGCTCCAGCGCCAGGTACCTGTCGTGGCTCAGTCGGCGGAAGCGTTGCCACAGGCCGCGCCGGTCGAGGATCAGCAGACCGAGGTAGATGACACCGGCGCACCCGATGATCACGACGGCGCCGAGCATCGCGCCGGGCGCATCTTTGGGCCGGAGCACGAGAGGAAGCGCCACGATGCAGGCGGTGTCGGCGATGGCCACCTGGGCGAGTGTGGTGAGCACCATCGGTCCGTCGAGTCCCAGCTCGGCGAACGTCGGCACGACGAGCGCGGCCGAGGACGACGCCATCAGCACCGCATAGAGCGCCGCGTTGTCCGTGCCGGCGAGGGCGGCGATGCCGACACCGAGAAGGGCGGCGACGGCGCCCACCAGGATCGCCCGCAGGACACCCCGGATGAGCGCGGGGCGCAGGCTGGCGTTCCGGATCGGGATGTGGCTGCCGGCCACGAACATCGTGAGGGCGAAGCCCATCGACGCGAGGAAGGCGAATGCAGGGTCGTCGGCCTGGAGCAGGCCCAGGCCGGAGGAGCCGAGCAGGATGCCGCCGAGGATCTCGCCGAGCACGACCGGCAGGCGCCAGCGGCGGGGCGCGGCCAGCAGCGGACCGAGCAGGGCGACGAGGCCGATCAGAGCCAGGGTGCCGAACGACAGCGTGGTCACCACACAGCTCCTTCGCTCATCGGCACCCTCGAGTTGCCGAACCGGGTCATCATGCCCTTCGACCATCATCATCCGGATCACCCGGCTGCGTCAGTTCGCCGGCCGCCGCGCTCTGAGCCGGCCGGCCGGCCGGGCGACTAGGCTGATCGAAACAGTGCGTCAGTTCCCTCGGAGATGCCCCTCCTGAAAGCTCGATCGTCGACATGCAGGCTGTGGGGGAGCGGGTTCTGATGGTGGTGGCGGTCGAACACGGGTCGGACGAAGAGCGTCTGGCCTGGGTGGAGCGCCAATTCTGGATCGACCAGGACGCCGCGCTCGTTGCGGCCGAAGCCTGGTTGGCGACCCTGAACCCGGGGGAGGATCGTGCCCTGCGCCGGCGCCTCGAGGTGCAGAGGGCGTCGATCATGACCCGCAGGGGCGACCCCCGCCAGGGCGCCGTCACGGTGCAGCGCATCCTCGACTGGGCGGAGCGGCACGGCGACCGCACCCTGCAGTCCCGCTGTCACGAGGTGCTCGGCTCGATCTTCGAGCTGGTCGGCGACCGTGCCCTGGCCCTCGAGCACGCCGTGGCCACCAACGACCTGCTCGACGAGGCGGAAAGTCCGCTGATGCGCGCCGCGGCCCGGCTGACGCTCGCCGATGCCCTGGGCTCGGCCGGTTCGTTCGACGAGGCCCGGCGGCGCTATGGCGAGGCGTTGCGCCTGGTGATCGACGACCCCGAGACCGGCATCCGCTACACGATCCTGAACAATCTCGCCTACACCGAATACCTCGCGGACAACCAGGAGGCCGCCCTCGCGGCGGTCGAGAATCTCATCGCGCTCTCGTCGCTGCACGACCGCCCGATCGGGATGTACGCCCGCGACACCATCGCCAGGGTCTACCTCACGGCCGGCCGGCTGGACGACGCCGAGGCCACCCTGCTGGCCGCCATGGAGGCCAAGCCCGTCGACTTCCTCCCCGACAGCATCGCCATGGCACAGGTCACCCTCGTCGAGACCTACCGCAGGCAGGGTTGCCTCGACAAGGCGCAGGCCGTCGTCGACCAGTGCCTCACGCTCACCACCGAGCACGGGTTGGCCCGCTGGGCCACGGAGGTCACCAGGGAACAGGCCGAGATCTTCGCCGCGCGGGATGACTTCAAGGCGGCGTTCGAGGCCTACCGCAGCTACCACGCACAGTCCGTCGCCCTGAGCGCCGGCGAGAACGAGTCACGCGGCAGCATCCTCGAGGCCATGTTCCAGACCGCCGAATCCCGGCGGGAGAGCGAGCGGTACCGGGAGATGGCGGAGCGCGACCCGCTCACCGGGCTGCACAATCGCCGCTTCGCCGACGAACACCTCACCACCCTGCTCACGGAGGTGCGGGAGGGCGGCACGCCGCTGGCGATCGCGATGCTCGACGTCGACCACTTCAAGCGCATCAACGACGACCTCACCCATGACGTGGGCGATCAGGTGTTGCGGGTTCTCGCGCGCATCCTCTCCGACGCCGTGACCCGCGTGCCGGGCGGCATCGTGGCCAGACTGGGCGGTGAGGAGTTCCTGTTGGTCATCCCCGGTGTCGCCGCTGAGCTGATGTGTGTGCTCTGCGAGGAGGTGCGGGCCGCCGTCTCCGGACACGACTGGTCGGCGATCACCGACGGCCTGCACGTCACCGCGAGCCTCGGCGTCGCCTTCGCCCCTGCGGATGCCGACACCAGCTCGGCGCTCGTGCGCGCCGCAGACGTGCGGATGTATGTGGCCAAGAGGGACGGCCGCGACCGCGTGGTGTACCAGGGCGACTGACGCGGGTCTTGCGCTCCCGCGCTTCGGCCTCGACCTGGCGGGGGTCAGGCCGGAACGGGCAGCCCGGACTCGATGGCGCTAATGATCTCCGGCGCATCCGGAACCGTGGCCGGGCGGAACCTGTGCACGGCACCAGTGGGAGTGACCAGGAACTTCTCGAAGTTCCAGCCGACGTCGCCCGCGACCCCGTCGGCATCCGCGGTCCGGGTCAGCTCGGCGTAGAGCGGGTGGCGGTCCGGTCCGTTGACCTCCACCTTGTCGAACAGGGGGAAGGTGACGCCGTAGGTCGTCGAGCAGAATTCCAGGATGGCCTCCATGCTGCCCGGTTCCTGGCCCTTGAACTGGTTGCATGGGAACCCGAGCACGGTGAAGCCGCGGTCGCCGTAGGTCTTCTGCAGTTCTTCGAGCGCCCCGTACTGAACGGTCAACCCGCACTTGGAGGCCACGTTGACGACGAGCACAACCTGGTCGGCGTAATCCGCGAGGGTCACGGTGTGCCCGGCGGCGGTGGTCAGGGGGATGTCGCGAAGGCTCATCCTCCGAGTGTAGGGATGCGCGCGGGCGCCAGGCGAACACCGGGTTACAAGCGCCTGGGAGTTCGCTGACTTCGCGCTGGCACGCTCTGGTGTGGCCGGCGGCGGGGGTTAACTGGACCGATGGCTCAGACTGTCGCAGACCAGCTCATCGCCCAACTCATCGACGCTGGGGTGCGCCGCATCTACGGCATCGTCGGGGACAGCCTCAATCCCGTCGTCGACGCCGTTCGCCGCACGGGAGGAGCCGCGAAGGGCGGCATCGACTGGGTGCACGTGCGCAACGAGGAGGCCGCGGCCTTCGCCGCCGGAGCGGAGGCCCAGCTCACCGGGCGCCTCGCGGTGTGCGCCGGCAGTTGCGGACCAGGGAACCTGCACCTGATCAACGGGCTCTACGACGCGCACCGCAGCGGCGCGCCGGTGCTGGCCATCGCCAGCCACATTCCGACCGGGCAGATCGGGAGCAGCTTCTTCCAGGAGACGCATCCCGACCGCCTGTTCGTGGAGTGCTCGCACTACCGCGAACTGATCTCCTCCGCCGAACAGTCCCCGAAGGTCGTCAACGCGGCCATGCGGCACGCGATCGCTCTGGGCGGCGTCTCGGTGGTCACGCTGCCCGGTGATGTCGCCGAACTCGACGCCGCCGGCGTCGTCCCCCGGCTCGTGCTGCCGGGACGCCCCGCCGTGGTGCCGGCCGCCGCCGACGTGCTCGCCCTGGCCGACGCCATCAACGCGGCGAAGACCGTCGCGATCTTCGCGGGAGCGGGCGTCGAGGGCGCCCACGATGCTGTCATCGCGTTCGCCGACCTCGTCGCGGCGCCGGTCGGGCACAGCCTGCGCGGCAAACAATGGATCCAGTACGACAACCCGTTCGACGTGGGCATGACCGGGCTGCTCGGCTACGGGGCCGCGCACGCCGGCATCCACGACGCCGACCTGGTTCTCCTGCTCGGCACCGACTTCCCCTACGAACAGTTCATGCCCGACGGCAACACCGTGGTCATCGCGCAGGTCGACACCGACCCCTCGCACCTGGGCCGGCGAGCCAGCGTCACGCATCCGGTGCACGGTGACGTGACGGCCACGCTCGCCGCGCTCGCCGCCCTGGTGCGACCGAAACCCGACCGGCGCTTTCTCGAACGCACGCTGGCGAAGCACGACAAACTGCTCAGCTCCGTCGTCGGCACCTACACGGATGTCGACCACGGCCGGCCGATCCACCCGGAGTTCGCCGCCGCGATGCTCGACGAACTCGTGGCCGACGATGCGATCGTGACCGCGGACACCGGCATGGGGAACGTCTGGCAGGCCCGGTATCTCACCCCCAACGGGCGGCGTCGGCTGATCGGGTCGTACCTGCACGGGTCGATGGCCAATGCGGTGCCACAGGCCATCGGTGCCCAGAGCGCCTACCCCGATCGCCAGGTCGTCACCATCAGCGGCGACGGCGGGCTGGCCATGCTGCTCGGGGAGCTCATCACCATCGCCGCGCAGAAACTACCCGTGAAGGTCGTGGTGTTCAACAATTCCACCCTGGGCCTGGTGAAGCTGGAGATGTTCGTCGACGGCTATCCCGACTTCGGTGTGGACGTGCCCGCCGTGGACTACGCCGCCGTCGCGAGTGCCCTGGGCTTCTTCGCGGTGCGGGTCGAAGACCCGGGAGAGCTGCGGGCCGCGCTCACGGATGCTTTCGCGCACGACGGCCCCGCCCTCGTCGATATCGTCACCGACCCCCTCGCCCTCTCCCTGCCGCCGACCGTGACCGCCAAGCAGGTGAAGGGGTTCGCCCTGGCGCTGTCCAAGACCGTGCTGAACGGCGGGGTCGGCGAGGCCGTGCAGATGGCGCGCTCCAACATCCGGCACTTGCCCGGACTCTGAGGTCACCCCACCGCCCGGCTCACCCGGAACGGGTGAAGCCGCGGCAAGGCCCGGGGGAGGACACTGTGCCTGACGCTGACTGATGCGGAGGGACCCCATGTGGCGACGCCGATCCAGGACCCGGCACGGTACGGACGGCGCGCAGCCGGCCGCGTCCGGCACGAGCACGGGGAACGCCGCGGCGATGGCCGTTCCACCTGTGGTCTCGCACCGCAACGCCTCGATCCTCATCGGGCTGGGCGGTGCCACGGTCACGGTGTTCGGCCTGGCCGCCATCGCGGGCATCGCGGCACCGATCCTGCTCGCGCTGGTGCTCACCATCTGCGCCCATCCGGTGCGACGGGGTCTCGAGCGGCGCGGTGTGCCGCGGGGTCTGGCCACCGGGTCGGTCGTCGCAACGGTCTTCGTGGTCCTGGCCGCCTTCGTGGCCGCGCTCGGCTTGGCCCTGGGCCAGTTCGCCGCCCTGTTGCCGCAGTTCGCCAGCCAGCTCAGCGACATCGGCAGCACGGTGTCGGGGTGGCTGGCGAGCATCGGCTTCGGCACGACGCAGGTGCAGGCCATCGAGTCGAGCTTCGATCCGAGCAATCTCGTGCCGGTGGTCTCCGGACTCTTCGGCAGCATCACGAACATCACGGTGGCGCTCGTGATCGTGCTCACCATGCTGATCCTGATGGCCGCGGATGCCGGCTACCTGCCCACCCTGCTCACCCAGCTGCGGCCGTCCCGGCCGACCCTGGTGGAGGCACTGACGAACTTCGCCTCCAGCGTGCGCCGATACATGGTGGCGACCACGCTCCTCGGCATCGCCCAGGGGGTGCTCAACGCCCTCGCCCTGATCCTGCTCGGCGTGCCTGGAGCATTCCTCTGGGGGCTGCTGTCGTTCCTGTGCAGCTTCATCCCCAACGTCGGCTACTTCATCGCCATCATCCCGCCCACGGTTTTCGCGTTCCTCGTCGGCGGCTGGGAACTCGCCCTTCCCGTGATCGTGATCTACGCCATCATCAACGCCGTCGTGCAGTCCATCGTGCAGCCCAGGGTGGTGGGCAATGCCGTGGCGCTCAGCCAGTCGCTCACCTTCGCGTCTGTGCTGTTCTGGGCGATCGTGCTCGGCGCCATCGGGGCGATCCTGGCCATCCCGCTCACCCTGTTGATCCGCACGATCCTGGTGGATGCCGACCCCGCCGCGGCGTGGTGGCGGCCCCTGATCGGCGACCTCGACGAGACCCGCACGTTGATGAAGACCGAGGATGCCCGCAACCGCGCCCTGCGCAAGGCCGGCCGGGCGGCCAAGGGGTCGAAGGCCGCCCCGACCGAGCCCTGACTCTGCCGAGTCGCCCGGTCAGGGGCATTTCCCAGCACACCGTGGCACAGTCGATTCTCCGTTCGCTGCCAGGAGGTTTCCATGCCCGCTGCCCCCACCGTCCCCACCGAGAGCAGTGCTCCGGCCTCCGCCGCCGCACGCGCGCACTACGACGTTCTCGTGATCGGCGCCGGCCCGGCCGGCACCGCCGCGGCCCTGCGCGCGGCCGAATTGGGCGCGAGTGTCGTCGTCGTCGAGTCCGGCCGCACCGGCGGCACCTGCGTGAACACCGGCTGCGTGCCCACCCGGGCGCTCGCCAAGGCCGCCAGGCTCATGCGCGAGGTGCGCACGGCCCGCGTCTACGGCATCGAGGCCGCGAGCCTGACCTTCGACTGGAACACCGCGGCCGCCAGGGTCACCGAATCCGTGGACCGGGTGCGGGCGATCAAGCGGGAAGCCGAACGCTTCAGCGACGCCGGCATCGACCTGGTCCTCGAGGGGCGGGCCAGGTTCGTCGACTCGCACACCGTTGTGCTGGAGAGCGGCCGCCGCATCGGCGCCGACAACATCCTGGTCTGCGTCGGCGGGCACTCACGTCGTCTGCCCATCCCCGGCGCCGAACTCGCCACGGTGCCGGAGCACGTGCTCACGCTGCCCGCCCTGCCCGAACGCCTCGCGGTGATCGGCGGCGGCAACACGGGCGCCCAGCTAGTCACCATCTTCAGCTCGTTCGGCTCGCGGGTGACGCTACTCGACGTGGCGCCGCGCATCCTGATGGCCTCCGACGCCGCCGTGTCCGATGCCGTGGCCACGGCGTTCCGTGAGCAGGGTACCCGGGTGCAGACCGGCATCGACACCGTCGAATCGCTGGTGCGGCAGCCGGACGGCTCCATCGTGCTCACCTGGCGCCTGGCCGGCGACGCCGTGTCCGACGTCTTCGACGCCGTCATCATGGCCACCGGCTGGCCGGCGGATGTCGATGACCTCGGCCTTGCTGCCGCCGGCGTCGCCACGGTGCGCTCGGCCATCCCCGTCGACGAGTACTTCCGCAGCGAGGTGTCGCACATCTTCGCCGTCGGCGACGCCAACGGCCGCGACATGCTCGTGCAGGCCGCTCAGTTCGAGGGCGAGGCGGCTGCCGAGAACGCCGTGCTCGGCACCAACCGCCGCACGCCGCACCACCTGTTGCCGGCCGGTGGGTTCACCGACCCCGACTACGCCGGCGTCGGGCTCACCGAGGCCGAGGCGCGCGCCAGGGACCCCCTCTGCGTGGTCGCGACGGTGCCGTACGCGAACCTGGACCGGGCCGTGATCGACGACCGCGAGCGGGGGTTCCTGATGCTCATCTCCGACCGGCGCCGGGAACTGATCCTCGGCGCGCACGCCGTGGGCGAGAACGCGATCGAAGTGGTGCAGTCGGTGACCACCGCCATCGCCGCCGGCGTCGACGTGGCCACCCTCGCCCACGTGCGGTTCGCCTACCCCACCTACAGCGCCATCATCGGCCTTGCCGCCCGCAGCCTGCTCGCCGAGGCCGCCCCGCCCACCCCGGCTGCCGCCCCCGAGGAAACTCGCGAGAGCGGGAAAGCGGTCACCTCAGCGCTCTGAAGCGACCACACGGCCGCTCTCGCGAGGTGATTCGCTCGCGAGAGCGGGGTTGCGGTTACGTGGCGGCGACGAGCTCCACGGTGCCGGCGAGCGGGGTGTCGGTCACCGAGGTACCCACGTGCACGGCGAAGGCGCCGGTTTCGTACTGCCAGCCGTTGTTCCAGTCGGCGAACGCGCGGGCGGGCAGGGCCAGCTCGACCAGCGCCGTTGCGCCGGCCTCGAGCGAGACGGCGGCGAAACCGGCCAGCCAGCGCACCGGCCGGTCGATCGCGCTGTCGGCGCGGCTCAGGTACACCTGCACCACCTGCTTGCCGGCCCGGTCGCCGGTGTTCGAGACCGTCAGGCTCAGCCATCCGTCGGTGTCGGCCGACACGCTCGGCGAGACCGCGAGATCACCGAGCTCCCAGTCGGTGTAGCCGAGGCCGAAGCCGAACTCGTAGGCCGGCTCGGTGCCGGCCTTCAGCCAGGCGCGGTAGCCGATGTGGATGCCCTCGTCGTACCGCAAGATCCCGTCCTCCGGGGTGACATCGAGCACCGGAACGTCGGTCAGTTCCTTCGGCCAGGTCGTGGGCAGGCGGCCGCCCGGCTCGGCGTGGCCGAAGAGCATGTCGGCCAGGGCGTTGCCATATTCCTGGCCGCCGAAGTAGGTGAGCAGGATGGCCTGCACCTCGTCCCGCCACGGCAGCAGCACCGGCGACCCGGAGTTGACCACCACGATGGTGCGTGGGTTCGCGGCGACCACGGCGCGCACGAGTTCGTCCTGGCGGCCGGGCAGGTCGAGGTCGCTGCGGTCGAATCCTTCGGATTCCACCTGCGCGTTCGTGCCGACCACCACGATGGCGACATCGGCGGCGCCGGCCGCGGCCACGGCCTCGGCGAGCAGCCCGGCGGGGTCGGAGTCGTCGGCCTCGAGGCCGGCCGTGATGCCGAAGACCCCGGGCAGGTCCATGTCGCGGGTGGTCAGGTCGAACTCGACGATGAGGTCGACCGGCTCACCGGCCGTCACGGTGATCGTTGTCACCACCGACGGCGGCGCCATCATGTTTGCGCCGAGGGTGCCGCCCACCGACAACCCCTCGCCCTCGTGTGCCACGGTTCCGCCGACGGAGATGCGGCCGCGGCCCACGGCGGCGAAGCCGAACGGCACTGTGGCGGACTCGGCCGGGGTCCACGCCATCGACAGCTCGATCCGATCCGCGGACTCGATCGGGGCGTCACCGCCGAAGTAGGTGAGCGCGGTGGCGAGCCGGTCCTCGGTGAACAGAACCGAGCCATCCGCGGCCAGGAACCGCACGAGCATGCCGGGAGTGCCGGTGGCCGGGTTGACGATGCTCTGCAGCGGCAGCTCGGCGATGCCCTTCTGCACCACGGCGCCCACCGAGTAGCTCACCTCGGCGTGCGGCAGGGCGGCGCGGATGCCGTCCAGCGGGGTGACGATCTTCTCCGGCAGCACGGTGGCGCTTCCGCCGCCCTGCGTGCGGGCGTGCAGGGCGTTATGGCCGATCACAGCGACGCTGTTGAGTGTGTCCGCCGCCAGCGGCAGGGTGCGGCTCTGATTCTGCAGCAGCACGCTGCCGGCCGATGCGGCCTCGCGGGCGAACTCGATGCCGTCTTCGACGGTCACGGGCACGGGCTGCACGGCGTCGAAACCGTCGAGGGCGCCCACCCGGGCGGCCAGGCGCAGGATGCGCAGCACCTTGCGGTCGATGTCGGCCACGGCCACCTCGCCGGCCTCGACCGCGGTCACCAGGGCGGCGCCCCAGAAGCCGTCCGGGCCGGGCATCTCGAGGTCCTGAGAGGCGCGGGCCGCTGCCGCGCTGCGCACGCCGGTCCAGTCGCTGACCACCACGCCGTCGAAGCCCCACTCGGAGTTGAGCGGGGTCTCGAGCAGGTCGTTCTCGGTGGCTGTGACGCCGTTGATGGAGTTGTAGGAGCTCATCACGAGCCAGGCGTGCGATTCGGTGACGGCCTTCTCGAAGGCGAGCAGGTAGAGCTCGCGCAGGGCCCGGTCGCTCACCTCGGTGCTGGCGGTGAAGCGCTCGGTCTCATAGTCGTTGGCGATGTAGTGCTTGGGAGTGGCGCCGACACCGTTGTCCTGTACGCCGGCCACGTAGGCGGCGGCCATCTCGGCGGTGAGCACGGGGTCTTCGCTGAACGCCTCGAAGTGCCGGCCGCCGAGCGGCGAGCGGTGCAGGTTGATGGTCGGGCCGAGCACCACGTCCACGCCCTTGCGGCGGGCCTCGACGGCCGACATGGCGCCGTACCTGGCGGCCATCTCGCCGTCCCAGCTGGAGGCCAGGGCGGTGCCGGAGGGCAGGTTGAGCGAGGGGGAGCGTTCGTCCCACACCTCGCCGCGCACGCCGCTGGGGCCGTCGGAGACGAGCAGGCGCCGCAGCCCGATCTTCTCGATCGGCCAGGTGGTCCAGAAATCGCGGCCGGTCAGCAGCTGCACCTTCTCCTCGAGGGTGAGCTGGTCGATCAGGGCGGCGAAGCGGGCCGTGTCGGCCGCGGAGGTGTACGTCATGGTGCCTGTCCTTTCGGCGAGCATCGGTGCGCGCCAGCGGTGTCGCCCGGTGGCGGCGACGATGCAGGGAGCCTAGCAGTTAAAACCGACCATCGGTAGGTTTCCGGGGAGGGGTGCCGGCGGTAGGGTGACGGCATGAGCATCGACGCCCCGGCACGACGGTATGCCAAAGGCGCGGCCAAGCGTCGCGAGATCCTCGACGCTGCCCTCGCTGTCGTGGCGACGCAGGGTTACCGCAACTCCTCGCTGCAGGAGATCGCGGATGCCGTTGGCCTCACCAAGGCCGGCGTGCTGCACTACTTCACCTCGCGTGAGGAGCTCATGGCCGAGGTGGTCAGCGAGCGGGACGCGCACGACCGGGACAGCTTCGCCGGACTCGAGCCGGACCTGCTCGGGCTGCTCAGCCGCACCATCGAGCACAACGGCACGGTGCCGGGGCTCGTTCAGCTGTACTCCAGGCTCGTGGCCGAGGCGGAGGCCCCCGAACATCCGGCGCACGACTACGTGCGCGAACGCTACGACCTGATCGTGAACAGCCTGGCGGACAGCGTGCGGGCACGCCAGCGGGATGGCTCGGTGCGCGCCGACCTGGACCCGATGGTGGTGGCGCGCGCCGCGACGGCCCTCAGCGACGGCCTGCAACTGCAGTGGCTGCACGACAAAACGGTGGACATGAGCGGTATCTTCGACGCCGCCCTCGAGCTGATGCTCGGCACGGCCCCCCGCATCCAGCCCTGACCTGTTCCCCGCGACCGGCGGCGGGCTGCACGTCCGTGCAGGATTCGGCGACCCGGCGTGACGCCGGAGTTGACCGTGTCGGCCCGGGGTCGCAGACTGATTCCGTGGACACCGAAGAACGTCAACACCATGAGGACCAGGCAGTTTCCCAGGTCATCGACCGCCTCGCCGAGAGGTTTCCCGACCGCCCGCGTTCGTTCATCGAGGACGTCGTGCTCGACGAACGCCATCAGCTCGAGGGCAAGCCGATCCGCGACTACGTGCCGGTGCTGATCGAACACGGTGCGAAGGCGCGACTGCGGCAATCCACCGGTCACGGCCCCGCGCACATCCAGCCGCACTGACGGCTCAGCCCTTCTTGGCCTTCCCCTTCGCCTCGGCGGCCAGCTCCGCCACGCGCGCCGCGTGGTCGGGCACCGGGCGGTTGAGTTCGCGCGGCGGGCGTTCGTAGTCCGACGCCGGCGGCCGATGCGGGATGCGCACGAGCGGCGGCTCCATGTGCTCGTACGGCACCATCGACAGGAAGTGGCTGATCATGTTGAGGCGCGCGGCCCGCTTGTCCTCGCTCTCGACCACCCACCAGGGCGCCTCGGCGATATCGGTGTGCACGAACATCTCATCCTTGGCCTTGGAGTAGTCCACCCACTTGGTGATCGAGAGCACATCGGTCTCCGAGAGCTTCCACCGCCGCATCGGGTCTTTCAGCCTCGACCGGAAGCGCAGTTCCTGCTCGGTGTCCGACACCGAGAACCAGTACTTGAGCAGGATGATGCCGTCCTCCACCAGCATCCGCTCGAACAGGGGAGCCTGGTGCAGGAACCGGCGGTACTCGTCGGGGGTGCAGTAGCCCATCACCTTCTCGACGCCGGCGCGGTTGTACCAGGACCGGTCCATCAGCACGATCTCGCCGCTCGTGGGCAAGTGCTCGATGTAGCGCTGGAAGTACCACTGGCCGCGCTGGCGATCGGTGGGCACCGGCAGTGCCACGATCCGGGCGATGCGCGGGTTGAGGTACTCGGTGACCCGCTTGATCGCCGACCCCTTGCCCGCGGCGTCGCGGCCCTCGAAGATCACCACGATGCGGGCGCCGGACTCCCGCACCCACTCCTGCATGGTGACGAGGTCGGCCTGCAACCGGCGCAACTCGTTCTCGTAGAGCTTCTTGTTCATGCGGGGTGCGGCGGCTGAGGCCTTCTTCGCCATGACGGTCCTTCCCGGGTATTCAGGTGCGCTCAGCGTACTCGGTGACGGCCCAGCCGCCGTAGAGTTTTGCACCCCCGGTGCCTAGGCTGGCGACAACGGATGCCCGCCGGCTCCCGGCCGGCTCAGGAACTGGAGACACCATGACCGAAGGAACGGCAGCCGAGCCCTGGCAGCTCACCACTGCGCCGGGCACGTCGACGTATTCGATGTACCGCGACGGCGACGAACTGGTCTGCCAGGTCGGGTCCACCACCCTGAAATACCAGGCCAGGGCCATCGACGATCTGCACGCTTGGCTGGTCGGGCAGGGAGACTGGGTGCCGCTGGGCGCCAGCGACGAGCAGAAGCCCGCCGCAGAGGGCAGCGTCGAGGGGTGGGGCCGGGCCGACGACAATCCCGTCGGCGGCTGGTACGGCCTGCGCAAGGGCTACCGTGGTCGGTTCGGCATGTACCTGCCGCCGCTGCTCGAGCACCTCGGCCTGGCCGAACTCACGCACGACAAGCGAAACAACTCCATGCGTGCGCTCTGACCGGCCGCCAGAACACAACGCACCGAGCACGACTAGGCTGGCCGGATCGACCGACCAGGAGGTGACCGGATGTCTGCACGGATGCTGCCGCTGACGTCCGCGCCCGCGCCCGTGACCGCTCGCTGGTCGGCCGCCCTCGGTCTGGGCCTGGGCACCGGTCTGGGTGCGCTGTTCGTCGGCGCCCTCAACATCGGCGGCCGTGGCTTCGGCGAGGTACTCGCCCTTGCGGCCCTCTTCACCCTGTGCGCCTCGGCCGTGGCCGTCACCGGAGCTGCCCAACAGGTGCTCGCCATGCTCGTCATGGTGCTCACCGGTGCGCCCACTCCGGTCGCCCGGCCCTATCCAGAACTGGCCTCGCAGGTCGGCCAGAGCGTTCCTGACGCGCCCGGCAAGCCCCAACCCCGCGCCCCCGGACGCTCCCTCCCGGTCGCCTAGGGAGCTTTTCTCGCGCCACACCCCACCGGGTGCCGGCGCTCCCGTCGCGACCATACGGTTCCCCATTTTCCGTATTCCGACCGGGAGTCATCCAATGAACCTCTATGCCTTCGGCCCCATCGCGGCCGTTCTCGACGCGGCCTACGCCGTTCTGCACACCCTCACCCTGTTCCTCACCCCACTCACCGCGGCGAACGCGGCGGCGCTCGCCGTGATCGTGCTCACCCTCGTGCTGCGCCTGGCGCTCATCCCCGTCGGGGTCTCGCAGGCGCGAGCCCAGCGGGTGCGCCAACGCCTCGCCCCGCGCCTGGCCGAGTTGCGCCGCCTGCACGGCGGCAACCCCGAACGCCTGCAGCGGGAAACGGCCGCGCTGTATGCCGCCGAGAATGCCTCTCCACTGGCCGGATGCCTGCCGCTGCTGGTGCAGGCGCCGATCCTGTCCGTCGTCTACGGCCTGTTCGTGCTCCACACGATCAACGGGCACGACAATGCTCTCCTGGCCGGTGGACTGTTCGGCAGCCCGCTGGGCAGCAGCATCCTCGCCGGCTGGGGCGCGCAGCCCACTCCGGCAGGGCTCGTGGTAGGCGGCGTGCTGCTCGGGGTGCTGCTCGTGGCGCAGCTGCTCAGCCGGCGGTTGCTGCTCGCCCAGGGCGCGGCATCCGCGGGCCTCGCCGCACCGGCCGCCCCGACGCTCCCAGGTGCGCTCTCGCCGGCCGCCCAGGCGACCATGACCGGTGTGCTCAGCTGGCTGCCCCTGATCAGCGTGGTGTTCGCGGCCTTCGTGCCGTTGGCCGCGGCGATCTACCTCACGGTGAGCGCGGTGTGGGGCGTCACCGAGCGCGCCGTCCTCTGGCGGATGCTGCGCCCGGCCACCCGGTAGCGCCATCCCCCCCCGACTTGCCGCAAAGCGCCCCTTCGGATGCGTTGAAGGGGCACTTCGCCCGAAGTCGCGAGCGCACCCGCCGTCGACTTCTGCCAAAGTGCCCCTTCGGATGCGTTGAAGGGGCACTTTGCCCGAAGTCGCGGGGGCTGAACCGCGGGCACACAAAAGCGGCAAGCGCCCCCAGTGCCGGGGACGCTTGCCGCAGTGTGGCAGCGCGGGTGAATCAGGCGACGCTGGTGGCGTGGGCCTTGGTGCCGGTGACGCTCGCGCCGGGCTGGCTCTTCGAGCAGAGCACGACGAGGATCACGGCAACGCCGACCGCGATGTGCGGCAGCCAGGCGTTCGGGGCCTCGTTGACGAAGCCGAACAGGAACGGCGACGCGATCAGGAAGACCGACGCGACCACGTCGAAGATGAGGTGGATCGGCATGCCGATGACCTTGACCAGGCCCAGTTCGTAGCGCGTGAACAGGCTGTAGAGGATCAGGCCGATGCCGAGGATGCGCGGGATGATGACGGCGGCGCCGCCGACCTCCTCGAACATGAAGATGGTGGGGGCGAGGATGAGCGCGATCGCGACGACATAGTCGAGAACGGCGTGGACCTTGGTGGGGATGAATCGCATGGGGAGCTCCTGGTGGTTGACCGGAGGCCGGATCGCCTCACGACACTGGTTCGCCACCCTCGTGCAGACGGATTGGTCTGGCCCGATCGGTCCGGGTCAGCAGCGCTCGTAGACGTACTCGGCCGAGGCCGGCGTCACGAGGTCCCGGTCGCGCAGGATCATCGACAGCGGCCGGCCCGGCACCGCGCAGGCCGCCGCGAAGTCGTCGCGCAGGTCGTCGGCATACTCGATCGCCAGCACCTGATCGCCGTATGCGGCGGTGTACAGCCCGCACTCCTCCCACCGGTCGCACTCCTCGGCGACCGCGAAGTCGAACAGGCCGGACAGGCTGCCGGCCAGGTCGGCGGCGTTCTTCTGGCCGATGGCCAGCTCCGCGGAGTGGGCGCCGGCCACGAGCAGGCGTGCCAGCGCGATGTTGTCGGCGGCGGTGAGCAGGCCGGCGGAGCGGGTGTAGGAGTCGAGGTTGTCGATCTCCACGGCGTCGAAGCCGTCATCGGCGCATCCGCTGATCTGGGGCAGCAGCAGCGCGGCGATGCCGGCGCGCGTCTCGGCGCTGCCGGTGTCGAAGAGTAGCTCGTCCGGCCAGTTCGCGTCCCGGACCGGGGCGCCGTCCGCGGTGAGGATCAGCTCGGGGGAGTCGGCGAGCAGGCGCTCGGTGTCGGCCGGCTGGGTCTGGAAACCGTTGACGTAGCAGATCGAATACAGGCCGGCGGCCGGGGTCTCCGTGCTGTCGCGCGCGACGATGGCCACGCCGGCCGGCGGGTCATAGGCGCCGCCGAGCTGGTAGTCCAGGCCTCCGCCCACTGGCGGCAGCTCGATGGCCGGCCCGGATGTCTCGGGCGCGGAAACCGCGCAGCCGCCGAGCCCGATGGTCAGCAGCACGGTGCCCGCATACACGCGTCGCCGGACGGCAACCAGGCGGTTGCTCATCCGGCGACGGGGTGAGAGGTGGGGACTAGGCGACTTCGGCGACGCTGGCATTCAGCACGTCGTCGAGGGTCACGAAGGCCTCTTCTTCGGTGGACTTCTGCGCGAGCGCGAGCTCGGAGACGAGAACCTGGCGGGCCTTGATGAGCATCCGCTTCTCGCCGGCGGAGACGCCGGAGATGCGGTCGCGGCGCCACAGGTCGCGAACGACCTCGCTGACGCGGTAGACGCTGCCGCTGCCCATCTTCTCGGTGTTGGCCTTGTAACGGCGCGACCAGTTGCTGGGTTCTTCTTCGACATCGCTGCGGAGCACGTCGAAGACAGCCTCGACACCCGCGGCGTCGATGACATCGCGCACGCCGACGAGCTCGGCGTTGTCGATGGGCAGGTTGATGGCCAGGTCACTCTGGTGCACGGTGAGCGTGATGTAACGCTTTTCGACACCCTTGATCGTGCGGGTCTCGACCGCGGTGATCGTTGCTGCGCCGTGGTGGGGATAGACGACGGTCTCGCCGACTTCGAAAATCATCTGATGCAGCCTCATAATTCGTTGAGCGTGGTTGACGTATCACCCGGACGCCGGCGCTGCGCGCAGACGTGCTCCTCCGCGGTGCTGTGACAGCCGATTCGAGATACCCAGGGCAGGTCACTGGGTACAACACGCGACTGAAAATGGCACAGCGGTTCGTTAAGGGTATTCGGAGAGTGTATCATTTCCGCCTCGCTGGCCCTATTCGGGTCGCTTGACCGTCTTCGGCACCTCGTTGCGCTCCTCGAGCTCCGATACTCGCTGCACGATCCAGGACGACAGCGTGGCCGTGAGAACGCCCACGACCCCCACCCCGCCGAGCATCAGGGCGGTGGCGATTCCGCGCCCGCGCAGGGTGACCGGCGTGAAATCGCCGTAGCCCACGGTGGTGATGGTCACCGCGGCCCACCAGAACGAGTCGCCGAACGAGACGATGTTGGCGTTCGGCGCCGTTCGTTCCGCTTCGAAAACCGCGAGAGCGGCGATATAGGTGACCAGGGTTGCCGCACCAGTGAGGTAGACCAGGACCCTGGCGCGGAAGGCCGTGCCCGCGGAATGCTGGAACACGGTGCTGTGCGCGACGACCCGCAGCAGCCGAAGCGGGCGAAGCAGCGGCAGCAGCACAAACACCAGGCTCAACGGATGGCGTACCGCCCACTGCCACGGGTGCCGGGCGAGCATGATCTCCACGACGTAACTCACCGGGAAGACCGCCCAGCTGACCACGATCACGACCCGCAGGACTCCGGCGGTCGCGACGTCGACGTCGGCGATCACGGTGATCGAGTAGGCCAGCAGGAAGAGGATGGCCGCGCCCGTCAGCGGCCAGTCCACGGCCTGCTGCCAGCGGGCTTGGCGCGTTCCACCCCACGGATCCGTCTGGCCGTCGGTCGCCGTCATGCGGGCATCCTGCCACCGGCACGCCGCCCAGCCAATGGCCACCACGGCACGCCCCTGGCTGATCGTCTCCGTGGCAGGATGTGCGCAGCAACGACGGGAGAGTCGTGACACAGGACGGGCGTGACGGTGATCCGCACGAGCGGCTGCGCGCCCTGCAGCGCCGGGTCTACGCCGCGGATGGTGACGCCGCCGGCGACGCGGCCGTGGTGAGGGCGATGCTCGAGCTGCAGGCCGAGCTCGCGGCGGAACAGCCGGCCGTGAGCGACGCGGTTGGCCCCGAGCCGGGCCGCGCCGCCGATCCCGCCGATCCTGCCGTCGGTCTCGCTCCCGATTCCTCCACCGACCCTGCCACGGAGTCAGCCGCAGGGGAGCCCGGCCCGCCCCCGCGCCGACGGGTGCTGCTGGGCGCGGGTCTGGCCGGGGCAGTGGCGCTCGGGGCCTTGCTGGGCGGCACCGTCAGCATGGCCATCCGTCCCACGCCGCCCGCGCCCACCGACGCCGCCACCGCGGCAGCCGGCGAGCCCGTGCCGGCCGCACAGGTCTTCACCCGGCTGCAGACCGCCAAGGACGTGCCGCTCGTGGCGATGCCGGAGGCCTTCGCAGCCACATCCTTCCGCTACCTGGGGTCGGCCGGGTGGACGGACGCCGACGGCGACGGGGTGACCGATTCGCCGTACTACGCGGCGAGGAGCAACTCCGACATGATCTGTCTCGTGGTGGTGCCGGAGGGCAGCGGCTACCTGTCCACTTGCGCTCCCGAATCGGCCTACCCCTCCGCCGGGCTGCGCCTGTCCTGGCAGAGCACCGACCTGCACCCTGGCGTGCCCGACGGAACCGCGGGCATAGTGCTCGACGTCACGGTCGCCTGGCGGAGTGATTCCACGGTCGAGACGCGGGGCGCCGGACGCCCGGTGAGCATCCCCTGAGCGGGCGCGACCGCGCCGGGGAGCAGGGGGCGGTGCATCCGCGGTGCTACAGGCCCTGCTCCACCATGTCGATCACCCGGGTGATGAGAGCCTGCTTCACCGCGTCGGGCAGGGCGCGCAGCGGCCCGTCGATGAACAGTTCGGCGAGGCCGTGCACGGCCGACCAGGCCAGGAACTCGGCCGCCGGCCGGCGCTGGGCCGGGAGCAGCCCTGCGGTCACGAGGTCGTCGAGCGCGACGGTGAGCAGTTGGAACGGCGTGAGGCCCTGCTCGCCCGCACGGGCGGAGCTGGTGGCGCTGTCCAGGTCGGAGGAGGCCGAGAAGGCGGTCTGGAACTGGCCGGGCTGCTCGAGGGCGAAACGCAGGTAGCCGGTTCCCACGGCGCGGAACCGCAGCCGGGCGCGCTCGCCGGCATCCGGCGCCGTGACGGCGGCCTGGTCGGCCTCGATGGCCCGAGCGACCAGGGCCTGGCAGCTCGAGCAGACCGCCTCCAACAGGGCCTGACGGTCGGCGAAATGCCGGTACGCGGCGTTGGGCGTGACGCCGGCACGCCGGGTCGCCTCACGCAACACCACCGCGGCAGGGCCACCCTCTCCGGCGAGGTCGACGCCGGCCTCGATGAGGGCGCGACGCAGATCGCCGTGCCGGTACGAAGATCGCACCGGGGATTCGCCGAAACCCGTTGTCATGACGCATCCGTTTCGTTACGATAAAAGCTCACATGTTTACAACGTCCACATAGCAGCATACCCACCGAATCGGCAGGGGCATGACATGGCAATCATCGAAGCCTCCGGGCTCACCAAGACCTACAAATCCAAGACCGGGCCGGTGCACGCGCTCGCCGGGCTCGACCTGGTCGTGCCGCGTGGCACGGTGAAGGCGATTCTCGGCCCGAACGGCGCCGGCAAGACCACTGTGGTCAAGATCCTCACCACCCTCATCCGGCCGGATGCCGGCACCGCGATCGTGGACGGCATCAATGTGCTGGACGACCCGAAAGCGGTGCGCAGCATCATCGGGGTGTCCGGCCAATATGCCGCCGTCGACGAAAACCTCACCGGCTTCGAGAACCTCGAGATGGTCGGCCGGCTCTATCACCTCGGTGGTGCCGCCTCCCGGCGTCGCGCGCAGGAGCTGATCGACCTGTTCGAACTCACCGCGGCGGGCAACCGGCCGGTGAAGGGCTTCTCCGGCGGCATGCGCCGACGCATCGACCTGGCCGGCGCCCTGGTCTTCAACCCCAAGATCCTCTTCCTCGACGAACCGACCACGGGGCTCGACCCGCGCAGCCGGATGGCGCTGTGGGGTGTGATCAACAAGCTCGTCGACGACGGCACCACGGTGCTGCTCACCACCCAGTACCTCGAGGAGGCCGATCAGCTGGCGGACAGCATCGCGGTCATCGACGACGGCCGGGTCATCGCCGAGGGCACCTCAGACGAGCTCAAGGCGCAGATCGGCGGCCATCGGGTGGTGATCGCGCTCGTCGACGCGGCCGATGCCGACGCCGCTCGCCAGGTCCTCGCGCGGTACGGCGCCGACGAACCGCAGGTGTCCAGCGACGGCCGCGGCGTCGACGTGGCCGTCACCGATGGGCCGCCGGCGCTGCAACACGTGCTCGCCGACCTGCGCGCCGCCGGCATCCAACTGCACGACGCCGGGATGCGCCGGCCCACCCTCGACGACGTCTTCCTCAAGCTCACCGGGCACAAGGCCGAACTGGCGGCCGGCGAGAACGAAGACGAGAAGCAGGAGTTGGTGAAATGACCGCCACCGCCACCCGGCCCGCCCCGACACCCACCTGGAACCCGCTGTCCCTGTGGTCCTCTGACGGGTGGACGACGACCAAGCGCAACCTCATCAAGATCAAGCGCACGCCGGACATGCTCGTCTTCGCCGTCATCCAGCCGATCATGTTCGTGCTCCTGTTCAGCCAGGTGTATGCCGGCGCCATCGCGGTGCAGGGCACCGATTACGTGCAGTTCCTGATGGCCGGCATCTTCGCCCAGACCGTGGTGTTCGGTTCCACCTTCTCGGGGTCGGCCATGGCGCAAGACCTCAAGGACGGCATCATCGACAGGTTCCGCAGCCTGCCGATGAGTTCATCCGCCGTGCTCGTCGGCCGCACCAACGGCGACCTGGTGCTCAACACGATCTCGATGATCATCATGATGGCCACCGGTTTCCTGGTGGGCTGGCGGGTCAACTCGTCGGTGGGTGAGTTCTTCGCCGGCCTGGGCCTGCTGCTGCTGTTCAGCTACGCGTTCAGTTGGGTGATGGCACTGCTGGGCATGAGCGTGCGCTCGCCTGAGGTGATCAACAACGCGTCGTTCATCATCCTGTTCCCGATCACGTTCATCTCCAACGCGTTCGTGCCGATCGAGACCCTGCCAACGCCGCTGCGGATCTTCGCCGAGCTCAACCCGGTGTCCGCGCTCGTGCAGGCCGCCAGGGAGCTGTTCGGCAACGAGGGCAGTGCGCCGGTACCGGATGTCTGGACGCTGCAGAACCCGGTGGCCACAGTGCTGATCGGTGTCGCTGTGCTGCTGGTGGTATTCGTGCCACTCTGTATCCGCAAGTTCGCCTTGATCAGCTCCCGCTGACCGGGCTCGCGCACCACGACGAGGGGACCCTCATGCCGACGATCGATCTGGACTACCTGCACGGCTTCAGCGGCTTCGCCGTGCCCGACATCGAGGCCGCCCGCGCCTTCTACCGCGACGTTCTCGGGCTCGAGGTGACCGACGGCGGCATGGGCCTGTTGCGGCTGATCCTGCCCGGCGGGGCCGACGTGATCATCTACCCCAAGCCCGACCACGTGCCGGCGGGGTTCACGATCCTCAACCTGGCGGTGGCCGACATCAACCAGACCGTCGACGTTCTCGCCGAACGCGGTGTGGAGTTCCTGCACTACGACGTCGACGGCTTCGAGCAGGACGATCGCGGTATCGCCAACGGCGACCCGAGGATCGCCTGGTTCACCGACCCGGCAGGCAATATTCTCTCCGTGCTGCAGAACTGAGCCGGCCGTGGTCGCGGTGGTGGGTCTTCCCTACGACGTGAAGCGCGAGTTGCGGGCTCTGTACGGCCCCACGAACCGGGACTGGCAGACGCTGGTGGTGCCGCCGCAACGATTCCTCGCCGTCGACGGGCACGGCGACCCGAACACCGCCCCGGCCCACACTCAGGCGGTCGAGGCGCTCTACGTCGTGGCGTACACCGTGAAGTTCGCGAAAAAGCACGCCGGCCGCGACCTGGTGGTGGCCCCGTTGGAGGGGCTCTGGTACGCCGACGACGCGGCCGTGTTCAGCGCCCGCGACAAGGATGCCTGGAGCTGGACCATGCTGATCGGCCAGCCGGATTGGGTGAATGATGCAGAGATCCAGGAGGCGATCGCGGCGGCGGGTGCCAAGGCCGCCACCACCCAGAAGCCGCTGCCGGCACTTGAGAGGGTGCGCATCGAGCGGCTCGACGAGGGCCTCTGCGCGCAGCTGCTGCACGTGGGCTCCTACGACGACGAGGCGCCGGCGCTCGCCAGGTTGCACGGCGAGGTGCTGCCCGCTGCGGGACTGCACGAACGAGGCCGGCACCACGAGGTGTACCTCGGCGACCCCCGCCGGGCCGCGCCGGAGAAACTCAAGACCGTGCTGCGCCAACCGGTCTCGCCGGCCTGACTCCGCGGTACTCGGGTCAGCGACCGCCGCGGCGCTTGCCGGCCTGCGGGCTGGGGGAGTTACGGGTGCGCCCGGCGCTCTGCGTTTTGCGCGGGGTGGCCGGCTTGGCGGCGGCAGCGGCGGCACGCACGGCCTTCGCGGCGGCCTTGGCCTTCGCGGTCTTCTTTTCCTTCTTCACCGGCTCGTCGCCAGCCGCGACGGCGTTGGTGCGTGAGCTGTCCCTGGTGCGGCCGCGCACGATGCCGATGAACTCCTCCACGTCCGGCGTGGTGTCCACGGTGCGCCAGGCCAGCGCGATGCGGCTCTCCGCGGTGTCCTCCACCGGGCGGGAGACGACATCCTTGCGGCTGTGCAGCCGGGCCACCGAATGCGGCACGATGACGATGCCCACCCCGGCGGCGACCAGTTCCATGGTCTCGTCCATGTCGCGCATCGGCGGCAGGGCACGGCGGCTGCCGTCGCGCACCTCCAGGGCCACGGCGCGCCACTCCGGCACCTCGGCGGGGTCCTGCAGCAGGTGCTCCTCGACCAGGTCGGCCACCACCACGCTGTCGGCGTCGGCCAGGAAGTGATCCTTGGCCACGACCACCACGGGGATCTCGTTGTACAGGTTGATCAGGCTCAGGCCCTCTTCGTCGATCGGCATGCGCACCAGGCTCACGTCGGCACGGCCGTCACGCAGCACGGCCTCCTGCTCGGACGCGTCGGTGCGGAAGACCTCGAGGTCCACCTCCGGGCGGCGCTCGGCCCAGATGCGGGTCCACTTGGTGGGGGTGACCCCGGCGACGAAGGCAATGGAAAAGGTCACCGGCATCCTCTCGTAGTGCGTGTGTCAGTGTGTGGTGATGGCCGCGCGGCTGCGTGCACTGGGCAGGCGCCGGGCCGTTTCGGTGGCGTCAGGGCGAAGGGCCCGAAACCTTAGTGCTCTCAGGCTATACGCTGGAACTATGAGCGAGAAGAAGCCCCAGACCATGAAGCCGGCCACGGCTGCCCAGAAGCTCGGGATTCTGCTCGAAGCAGCACCCGAGGAGTTCCAGTCCACCCCGGTGTCCCGCACCGAGCTGGCCGCCCTCGAGGCTACCCCGCCGGAATGGCTCACCGAGCTGCGCGCCAACGGTCCGCACCCCAAGCAGGTTGTCGCCGCCAAGCTCGGCGTCTCGATCTCGGGCCTGGCCCGGGGCGAGGTGACCGAGCCGCTCACCAGCGCCGAGATCCTCGCGCTGCTGCAGCAGCCGCCGGCCTGGCTGGTCACCGAGCGCGCCACCCAGTTCGAGGTGCGCGAGGAGCAGATCCGCGTGAAGGACCGCGACGCCGAGCGTGCCCGCAAGAAGGCGCACGCCGAACGCTTCGCCGCCCAGAACGAGCAGGCCGCGCGCAAGCGCTCCTAGCTCGCCGTTTCTTCATCGAGTTGCCCCGCCCCGGACGAGTTGCTCCGGTTCAGCGGGGCAACTCGTGCGTTCGGGGGCAACTCGGCGCTGAGCCCGGGCCCTGGCGCACCCGGATCAGGCCGTGCGCACCGCCGGTGCCGGGTACTGCGCGCGCAGGAACGTGACGACCTCACCCAGTTCGGCCTGCGAGATCGAGTGGCCGAGGCCCTCGTAGATGCCCTCGGTGAGCGTGGAGTGGCCGGGCAGCCAGGCCTGGGTGCGGGCGACCGCCGCCTCGGGGATCACCGGGTCGAGCGTGCCGCGGCCCCAGAACACCGGCGGCCGGCGCGAGGCCAGTCGGGCGTCGCCCGGATGCGTGCTGCTGGCGATGAATCCAGACAGCTGTACCGCGAAGGCGAACCGCTCCGGCGCGTGCCGCATCAGCTGCAGGGTCATGGCGCCGCCCTGCGAGAACCCGAGCAGGCCGATCGACGTCGGCTGCTCCGGCAGGGCGTCGAGCCAGTCCAGGATGCCCAGCGCTGCCGCGTCGAGCGCGTCGCCGACCGGGTCGCCCGGCACGCCGATGGGAAACCAGGACCAGCCCTGACCCACCGGCAACGGGGCCCGGAGTGCCGCGATGGTCGGCTCCAACGGCAGGTGCGGGGCGAGCGAGAACAGGTCGCCCTCGCTCGAGCCGTAGCCGTGCAGCACCAACAGGAGCGGCCGTCCCACCCTGTCGGCGGCGGCCGCCGACCACAGCACCGCTGCGGGGTCGATCGGTTCGGGGGTGATGCTCTGCTCCATGGTGGTCCTCACGCTTCGGGTACCCGTCCAGTCTCCCGCGAACCGTGACTTAAGCCCCAAAAACGCGCCAGAATTGGGGCCTTTCTCACGGCTCGCGGGGCGCGGGCGGGCCGTGGGGATGCATCTGGGGGCCGCGTGAGTGAGAATGAACGTATGAGCGTGCGCACCCCCGACCCCGATCCGGACTGGACGAACGGCGGGGATGACGCGCCGCCGCCCAGCACCAATCCGGGCTGGCTGACCGATGTCGAGCTGGCCGAGATCCGCCAGCGACTGCCGTTGCTGTACGTCGAAGCGGTGCCCGTCCGGGTCGACGGGCTGGGTCAGGTGGTCGAGGTCGGAGTGCTGCTCCGCGCCACCCCGGAGGGCAAGATGACCCGCACCCTCGTCTCCGGCCGGGTGCTCTACGGCGAAACCCTGCGCGACGCCCTGTTCCGGCACCTCGAGAAGGACCTCGGCCCGATGGCGTTCCCGCAGCTGCCGCCGAGCCCGGTGCCGTACTCGGTCGCAGAGTACTTTCCGATGCCCGGCATCACCGCGTTCACGGATGACCGCCAGCACGCCGTGTCGCTGGCCTACGTCGTGCCCGTCACCGGCACCTGCGACCCGCGCCAGGACGCCCTCGAACTCACCTGGATGACCCCGGAGGAGGCCGCAACCGACGCCGTCTCCGCGGAGATGGAAGGCGGCCGCGGCGGCCTGCTGCGCATGGCCCTGGCCTCGGTCGGCGCCCTGCGCTAGCCGACATCCACGAGCCGTGAGTTGGGACCCTTCCGGGGCCCGATTTGCGTGCTTAACTCACGGCTCGCGGGCGGTTAGAGGCCCAGGGTGTTGAGGAACAGGCGGGCGTAGCGCGGCGCGTCCACGTCCAGGGCCACCTCGACGACCTCCCAGCTGCCGGCCGTGCCGTGCACGATGTCCTCGCCCACTCGGCGGCGCTGGTCCACTATGGTCTGGCCGCGACCGTACCCGGTGAGCTCGACCCGCACGGGCAGCAGCCGGGTCTGGAGTGCGTCGGGGTCCACCAGCGCGCAGAGCGCCCCGGCGTCGCCGATCAGCCCGGTGTACTCCGCCACGCTGTTCTCGCTGCGGGCCACGCGATTGGCCAGCAGCGCGCCCACCACCCGGGCGTAGTGCGACTCGCCCTGTTCGAGCGCTGTGGCCACCTCGCGGTCGACGGCCACCTGGTTGAAGACGTCCAGCCCGTACATGAAGGCGGGGATGCCCGCATCCAGCACGATCGCCGCCGCCTCTGGATCGTGCCACACGTTGAACTCGGCCACGGCGGTGGCGTTGCCCACGCTCGCCGAGCCGCCCATGAACACGATGCGCTCGATGTTGTCGGCCAGGTCGGGGTACTGGCGCAGCAACAGCGCCAGGTTGGTCTGCGGCGCCAGGGCCACGAGAGTGACCGGGCGCGGGCTGTCGGTGATGAGCCGGCGCATCAGCTCGATGGCGTTCACCGGCTCCGGAGTGCGGTCGCCGAGCGGCAGGTGCACGGTGCCCAGGCCGCCCTCGCCGTGCACGTGTGATGCGCTGCGGGCCGGGGAGATCAGCGGGCGGCGGGCGCCGGCGGCCACGGGGATGTCGGGCGCGCCGGCGACGTCGAGGATGCGCAGGGTGTTCTCCACCACGCGCTCCAGTGACGCGTTCCCGGCCACGCAGCTGATGCCGAGCACCTCGATGTCGGGGTGGGCGATGGCGAACAGGATGGCGAGGGCGTCATCAACGCCGGTGTCGACGTCGAGAATGACAGGAATCGTAGGCATCCGCCCATTTTATGGGCCGGAGTGTGGCCTGCTACTCGCGGACCAGGCGCACCTCGTGCACCGGCTCGCCGAGGATCTCCTCGGTCTTCTCCACGCCGTCGGGCAGGTAGCCGTTGCGGGTGTAGAAGCGGTGGGCGCGGGGGTTGTCGGCGGCGACCCACAGGTAGGTGGGTCCGGGATCGACGACCGCGTCGAAGAGCTGCTGGCCGATGCCGGTGCCGTGGAAGGCGTCGAGCAGGTAGATGAAGTACAGCTGATGCGGCGTGGGCTTGCCCTCGTCGCGGCCGGGACCGCTGCCGGCGAAGCCGACGATCTCACCGTCGACCTCGGCGACCACCTGGCGGAAGTCGGGACCCTGCACGGTGAACCGGCGCCACATGGCGGTGAAGCGTTCGGGGTGCAGCTGGGCGAGCGCGGCCCGGCTGAGGAGGTGGTCATAGGTTTCGTGCCAGCAAGCCGCGTGGACGCGGCCCAGGCTGTCGGCATCCGTCTCGGTGACGGGCCGAACAACAACGGTGGTGTTCATACTTCGACCCTAAGCCCGCCCGCCGACCTTGCCCGACCACTGTCGGGCCTGACCCGCGCATTGGCCGCTCGGCGCCCTCAAGACACCGAAACGGGCCGGCTCCTGGAGGAACCGGCCCGTGCGGTGGTGCTGGTGTTACAGAGCGGATGCCGCGGAGCGGTTAGCCCTGCGCGCGGCGGGGAGCCGAACGGCGGGCGCCGCCGCCGGTGGAGCCGGAGCCGCGAACGAGGCCGCCGACCTGGAGGCCGCCGGAACGGCCGGAGCCGCCGGTGCCCGAACCCGAACCCGAGTTACGGGGTGCGTGGCTGCGGCCGGAGGTGGCCGGACGCTCGGTGCGGTCGCGACGGGCGCCACCGCCGGCAGCAACGGCATCGCCGCTGCGGCCACCGCGGCCACCGGAGTCGCGCGAACCGCGGCCGCCGTTGTCGCGGTCGTCACGGTTGACGCGCTTGCGCTGGGCGTTGGCGCCCTGCGAGCGGCCACCCTGCGACTGGCCCTGCGGCTGCTCGACGCGGGGAACCGGCTTGACGTACGCGGCCACGTCGCCGGTGAGGGCGATCACGGCCGGCGAGTTGGCGTTCACGCGCTGCGGGGTCACCGAGATGGCGGCCTTGCGCAGCAGCTGGTCGGTGTCGCGCTTCTGTGCGGGCAGCACGATGGTGACGACGTCACCGGCGCTGCCGGCGCGGGCGGTGCGGCCCGAGCGGTGCAGGTACGCCTTGTGCTCTGCGGGCGGGTCGACGTGGATGACGAGTTCGATGTCGTCCACGTGCACGCCGCGGGCGGCGACGTCGGTGGCGACGAGCACCTTCACGTCGCCGGCGCTGAACGCGGCGAGGTTGCGGTCACGGGCCACCTGCGACAGGTTGCCGTGCAGGTCGACGGAGGGGATGCCCGCGTCGGTGAGCGCCTTGGCCAGCTTCTTGGCGTGGTGCTTGGTGCGCATGAAGAGGATGCGGCGGCCGCTGCCCGAAGCGAGCTTCTCGATGAGCTCCTTCTTCGACTCGGCGGTGTCGACCTCGAACACGTGGTGGGTCATGGCGGAGACGTGGCTGGTGGCCTCGTCGACCGAGTGCAGAACCTCGTTGTGCAGGAACCGGCGCACGATCTTGTCCACGCCGTTGTCGAGCGTGGCCGAGAACAGCAGGCGCTGGCCGCTGGACGGGGTCTTGTCCAGGATGCGCGTGACGACGGGCAGGAAGCCCAGGTCGGCCATGTGGTCGGCCTCGTCGAGCACGGTGATCTCGACGGAGTCGAGGTTGACGAAGCCCTGCTTCATGAGGTCTTCGAGGCGGCCGGGGCAGGCCACGACGATGTCGACGCCGGCCTTGAGGGCGGAGACTTGACGGTTCTGCGAGACGCCGCCGAAGATGGTGGTGGTGTTCAGGCCGTAGGCCTCGGCGAGCGGGGTGAGCGCCGCGGTGATCTGGGTGGCCAGCTCGCGGGTCGGCGCAAGGATCAGGCCGAGCGGGCGGCCCGGGCGACGCTTGCCGCCGGCGAGCTTGCCGCCGAGGCGAGCGACCATGGGCAGCGAGAACGCGAGGGTCTTGCCGGAGCCGGTCTTACCGCGGCCGAGGACGTCGCGGCCCTTGAGCGTGTCGGGCAGCGTGTCGACCTGGATCGGGAACGGGCTGTCGATGCCCTGCTGGGTGAGCACGGCAACGAGGGGAGCGGGCACGCCAAGCGCGCCAAAGGAGGTTTCAGACAAAGTGGTGCCTTTCGGGCATCAGTCTCCTCGCTCGAACCGGTATCGCGGAAGCGACGGCCGGAGCCAGGAGGATTCACATGGCGAAGGTGCCGATGGGCACATCCGTTCGCCGTAAGAAAGTTTCATTCGGAAATCGAGCGGGTCGCCGGCAACGAGTCGTACTCGTGCTGGTGCGGCCATCGATAAGAAGAGGGCGTTCTACGACGCAGTGAGCGCAACTACGAACTCACAAGTAGTCCTACTCTAGCGGATGCTGTCAAGCAGCCCGAAAGTGTCGCCGGGTAAAACGACTTTGACCGGCTCTTTCGCCTCAGTCGTGTGGAGTGTAGAACTCGCCGACCGGAATCTCGACCGTGACGATGTTGCCGGCTTGCGGCAGCGGGCAGGCCCACATCGGGTCGTACGCGCAGGACGGGTTGTAGGCGAAGTTGAAGTCGAGGATCAGGCTGTCATCGCCGACGCCCGGGCCGAGGTCGGCGCCCTTGATGGTGTCCAGCAGGTAGCGGCCGCCGCCGTAGGTGCCGCCGGACTTGCCGGCGAGACCGTCTTTGAGGGGCAGGAACAGGCCGCCGCCGTAGCTGGCGAGCCGCCAGACGTCGAGCGAGCCGATGTAGGGCAGTCGCACGGTGCCGATCAGGTCGAACGGCACGACGCCGTCGGTGCCGGTCTCCACCGTGATGCGGTGGGGCTCGGGGGTGCGGTGCACCTCCACCTCGAAGCGCCAGTCCGGGTCGTACGCGGCGATGGTGAGGCCGGTGAACGCGGCCCGGTCATCCGGCAGCAACGGCGAGGCCGGATGCCCGGCGAACAGCTCGTCGCGCCCGGAGCGCCACAGCTCGTGGCCGGCGGACGGCGTGCGCGCGCTCAGCTGGCGCACCCCGCCGTAGAGCCCGAACACGCGGCGGCGCCAGTCGGCGATCTGCAGGGCTCCGATGGTTGAACTCATGTGCTCAGGCTAACCCGTCGCCCTCGCCGGACGGCTCGGCCGCACCGGCGGCCACGAAGGCGGGGTCGTCGGCGCCGAGGTCGTACCGCCAGGTGGGCGCCAGGGCCTTGAGGCGCAGCATCCGCAGCTGCCAGAACGCCCACAGGCCCGGCCAGACGGCCAGGGTCGCCGGACCGGCCGAGAAGATCAGCTGGTCGCGGTACAGGGTCTTGCCGGTGCCGGCCGGGTCGGGGGCGATGGCCATGCTGTGGTCCCAGTGCGTGACGGCTTTCATGGCGCCGGAGACGCCGTTGCCGGTGTCGTGCACGATGCGCACACCGTTTGTGGTGGTGCGCATACTCAGTCGGATCATCTGCTCGCCCAGCGGCACCAGCCCCAGCCCGCTCATGCTCACCGGGTGCTCGCCGGGCGACCAGGTGGTGGGGAACCCCTCCGCTTCGAGCGACTCGACGCTCATCAGCGGACCGCTCACCTCACGGAAAACGGCCGGGCTGGCCAGGGCACGCCAGGCGGCATCCGGGGTGCAGTCGAGGATCTCTTTCAGAAGTACGCGCATTCACCCAGTCTGTGCTGTCGGGGCGATGCACTACAACTAGAACGTGGCGATTCGGTACTGGCTCGGGGTGGTGCAGCAGGAGTATGTGCTGCGGAGCGTCGCCATGGGCCTGGCGCAGGTGAACTTCGCCGCCCGCGAGCTGCTCGAGAGCATGAACGAGTCCGACGGTCTGGTCTACTACTCGCCCAAGACCGAGTTCGAGGGCGAGCGGTTGCGCCAGTTCACCGCGATCGGGTACGTGAGCGACAACTCGGTGGTGCAGGTGGGCGTCTCCGGCAGCGAGTACCGGCCCTGGCGGCGCCGGGTGCAGTACGACCCGGATGCCGAGGCCGCGTCGATCCGGCCACTGCTCAAGGTGCTCGACCTCACCCGGGACAACCCCGACTGGGGCCTGCAACTGCGCCGCGGCCTGCTGGAGATCAGCCGGCACGACTTCGAGCTCATCCGCGCGCAGATGCGCCGGCCCAGCGCCGACGACCGCCGCCGTCGGTGACACGCCGTCCCGCCGTCTACGGCCGGGCCCTCCTATGGGTGGCCCATTTCTGCTAGTTCGGGGCGCCCGCACACTAGCAAAACCGGGCCAGTCTCGGCGGGACTGTCCTCCGGGGGCGTGCGCGGGATTGTGTCCTGAGTACCGGCTTGCCACCGGGGGTTTCGCCAGCTTCGGTTTATAGGATGGCGGCATGACCGATGCTTTGTGGTGGCTTCCTTCCGTCGTGGTCCTCGGCATCGTTGTCGGCGTGATCGCGCTGTTGGTGTCGCTGTCCCGGCGCAAGGCGCGCGGCATCCGGGCGGCCGAGAGCGCGGAGGTGACCGAGCGGGCGCGCACCGCGGCGATCAGCCTGGTGCGGGCGGATGACCTCATCGAGGCCGCGACCGACGAGCTCGGCTTCGCAGAGGCCCAGTTCGGCGAGCGAGCCACGGCCGACTTCGCCGCCGCGCTCGAGGTGTCCAAGCGCCAGCTGCGGGAGGCGTTCTCGCTGCAACAGAAGCTCGACGACGGCGTGCCGGACACCGACAGCCAGATCCGGCAGTGGACGGAGCAGATCACCCGGCTCGCCGACGAGGCCACCGCCAGGCTCGACGCGCAGACCCGCGACTTCGACACCAAACGGGTGGTCGAGCAGAACGCCCCGATCCAGCTCGACCAGCTGCGCCGCCGCCTCGACCGGGCCACCGACAGGTTGGCCGGCGGCGCCTCCACCCTCGACCGCCTCGCCACGGCATACTCGGCCGCCGCGCTCGCACCCATCAGCGGGAACGTCGAGCGGGCCAGGGCCGCCATCGACACCGGCAGGCAGGCTGCGGATGCCGCCGCTGCGCGGTTGGCGTCCGGCGCCACCGACCCCGTCGGCGACCAGATCAGCGCCGCCGAACACGCCCTCTTCACCGCGACCACGCTGCTCGACGCCATCGAAACCGGCGAGGACCAACTGCATGTGGGTTTCGCCAGCCTCGGCACGGCCCTGAGCGCGGCCGAGACCGAACTCGCCGAGGCGCGCTCCCTGCGCGACCGGCACGAGGAGTCCGACGCCAGCGCCGACCTCAACCGGGTGATCGCCGCCGCGGATGCCGTCGTGGCGGAGCTGCGCCGCCCCGGCCGGGTGAGCGACCCGGCGGCCGACCTCGCCCGGCTGCGGGAGGCCCTCGACGGCCTCGACGTCACCCGCTCGGAGGCCCGCAATCGGCAGCTGCGCCGGGACAACGCCCGCGAGGCCTACGTGGGCGCCCGTCTGGCCGCCCGCAGCCAGATCGGCATCACCCGCGACTTCATCACCGCCAACCGCGGCCGGGTCGGCGCCGACGCCCGCACCCGCCTGGCCGAGGCCGAACGCCAACTCTCCCTCGCCGAGGCCGAGGCCGACCCGGTGACCGCGCTCGACGCCGCCCGCCGGGCCATGACCCACGCCACGGACGCCGACGCCCTCGCCCACTACGACGCCCCCTGAGAGTGCCGCCCGACACCGGTCCCCGTCGGGTTTCCGGTGCTGCCCGTGTGTCCTCGGGTGACGACAGTCCCGGCCGTTGGCGTACGCCGCCGGGTATTCTGAACGGGTGAGCGACGCGCAGCCCCAGATCAAGTACCAGGTCCGATTCGACTGGGGTCTCGCCGGCTTCCAGGCCCTCGCCGCCGATGCCGACGTCATCGTGCTCGCCGACGAACTCCCCGCGCCGGATGCCGCAAAGGGCGTGCCCACCTCGGTCGCCGCGCACACCGTGATCGTCGCGAACCTCGCCACGAGCGCCCTCATCGCCGACTGGGCGCTGGCCAGGCAGACCGAGAAGGGCGACAGGTTCTCCGTGGCGGTCATCGCGGTGGGGGAGCGCCGCGCCGACGGCAGCATCCGCTTCGCAATGGAAGACCAGCTCGCCGCCGGCGCCGTGATCGACGCTCTCGCCGAGCGGGGAATCGACCACTGCTCGCCGGAGGCCGCCGCCGCTGCCGCGAGCTACGTCGGCCTCAAGCGCGCCGTGAAGCACCTCGTCACGGCTTCCGAAACCGGCCAGGCGCTCGCCGGACAGGCCCCGGCCGGGTCTGTCGCGCCCGCGCCCCTGGACGCGGGGCTCGCTGTCGTCAGCGATTTCGTCTTCCCCGCCTGAGCCGCCTCAGTGGTTCATGCCGCGCGGATGCGGGGCACCGGCGTGAGCGGGAATGCCGGGTCGGGTGCCGGCGTTGCAGTGTGCACGCGTGCGTCTCGGCGCGGCCCCGCACCATCTCACTGAAGGAGCCCGCTATGAAGGCAGTACTCAACGGCACGATTGTGGCCGAAGCGCCCCTGGAAGACCTGATCAAGATCGAGGGCAACTGGTACTTCCCGCCGGCGAGCATCACCGCGGGCCTGCTCACTCCCACCGACACGCCGTACACGTGCTCGTGGAAGGGCGAATGCCAGTACTTCACCGTGGACGACGGCACCTCCAGCGTCACCGACGGCGCGTTCAGCTACCCGGCGCCCACCCCGAGCTCCTTCGACCGCGTCGGCCAGGACTACAGCGGCTACGTCGCGTTCTGGAAAGACCTCCAGGTCGTCGAGTAGCCCTCTCCGAGCCTGGGCCCGCGTCCCGCCCAGCCCGCCGGCAACTGGTGCCGATGCGGACAAATGCGCCCGGTGCGCCGGCCACAATTGTCCGCTTCGGTAACAGTTGGGTCAGCGGGCAGCCGCAGCGGCCCGGCGGCGGGCGGCGGCGGTGATCTCGCGCCGGGTCCAAGTGATGACGTGCGCGGCCGTGAAGCCGCGCCCGCACAGTCCGCAGGCCAGCGGCCGGGTGGGCTGCCGGTACCGGTAGTGGGTGTGCCCGGCCGCGCACCGGCCCACCCAGGGGGCGAGGTCGTCGGCGATCTCGCCGTCGTGGGTGCGCTTGCCGTCGTAGCCGAGGCCGGCGGCCACCCCGCGCCAGACCGGACCGTGGCCTGCCCTCGAGCCGGCGAGGGCGTGCGCCACCTCGTGCAGCAGGATCTGGTGGATCTCGTCGTCGCCGTACCGGGCGGCGAGGTACCGGGACACCGTGATCGTCTTCGTCGTGAAGTTGCACAACCCGGCCCGCTTTTTGGCGTTGTCGAAGTCGAAGGTCCAGGTCGCATCGAGGTGCAGGGTGATGAGGGCGTCGGCCCAGTGGCGCACACGCGCGAGGTCGGCCATCAGGGCCCCACCTGCACCTGGTAGAGGCGGTCGTCGCCGGGGGCGGGGGTGCCGCGGCCATCCGTGTTATTGCTCACGAACCACAGTGTGCCATCCGGGCCGGACACCACATCGCGCAGCCGGCCGAAGCTGTGGACAAACCAGTTGTCCACCGTGCCTGTGGAGGGATCGACCCGCCACATCCGCTCGCCGCGCAGACCCGCCAGGAACAGGGTGTCGGCCACGATGGCGAGACCGCTCGGGCTGGCCTCGTCGGTGGGCCACTGCTGCACGGGGTCGATGAACGGCGCCGAACCGCCGGCGCCCTCCACCTCCGGCCAGCCGTAGTTGCCGCCGGCGGAGATCAGGTTCAACTCATCCCAGGTGTTCTGGCCGAACTCGCTCGCCCACAGCCGGCCGGTGGAATCCCAGGCGATGCCCTGCGGGTTGCGGTGCCCGTAGGAGTAGACGAGAGTGCCGAACGGGTTGTCCGCCGGAATGTCGCCGACGGATGTCATGCGCAAGATCTTGCCCCCCAGCGAGCCGAGGTCCTGCGCGTTGGCGGAGTCGCCGGCATCACCGGCCGTGGCGTAGAGCTGGCCGTCGGGGCCGAAGGCGATCCGTCCGCCGTTGTGGTTGCCGGCCGCGGGGATGCCGGTGAGCACGGTCTCCGGCTCGCCGAGGCCGAGGCCGCCCGCGGTGCCGGTGAGCGGCATCCGCACGATGCGGTTGTCGGATGCGGCGGTGAAATACGCGTAGACCCAGCCGCTGCCGGCGTCGGTCGGCGGCAGGTACGCCAGGCCGAGCAGGCCGCCCTCACCGTTCGGCTGCACGTCGGCGACCTGTGCGGCGTCGCGCAGGCTGCCGTCCGGTAAGAGCTCGTGGATCAGGGCCGTGTCGCGTTCGCTGATCAGCGTGGACCCGTTGGGCAACCTCAGGATCGACCAGGGGACGTCGAGGCCGGACGCGATCACCACGGGCTCACCCACCGGATGCACCGGCGTGGGCGCCGCATCCGGGGGAGCCACCGTGGCCTCGGGCGTCGGCTGCGCGGGGGTGGTCGTGCTGGCGATCGGCTGGGGTGCGCTCGCCGAGCAGGCGCAGAGCACCACCACCATGCCCGCGGCGGCCAGGCCGCTCCACATCCGTCTTCGATGCATAACTCCTGCAGAATGCCACACAAGTGTCAAAAACGGCCTGATTCGGGCTATTTGGGGAATCGAGCAGGAGTTACGCACTCGCGACGGGCGCTGGGGGAGCGGTCAGCGTCCGACGTGGCGCTCGCCGATGAACGACTCGACGACCGCGACGGCGATCAGTGCGCTCTCCAGCTCGTCGGGGGATGCCCCGGCCTTGTCCCGCAGGAACACCGCGGCCGTGAAATCGGCCAGGGCGCCGTCGAGCTCGTCCTGCTCGAACTGCACCTTGCCGCGGGTCTCCCGCGCGAACGCGGCGGTGAGGTTCCATTCGTGGGTCTCGGACTCGAGCACGCACTGGGTCAGTTCCGCGGCGGCCTCGTCGAGTTTGCCCTGAAACTGCATGACCTGGGCTCGGCGGATGCGGCACAGCACGAAGTCCTGCCGGTCGCCGGTGAACCGCGCCTGGCGCAGCGCCTGATTGGCGATCTCGAACGCCTCGTCCAGGCGGTCGAGCAGCCGCAACAGCGTGACCTTCTCATTGAGCGCAGACAGGCTGCGGAGCAGGCCGAGGTCGTGGAGACGTTCGGCGGCTGCGGGGAGGTCGACTTTTTCGCGGAGGGTGACGGCGTCGTAGCCAGTGATGATGGTCAGGATGATGTCCTTGACAGGGCGGCCGAGGGGTGCCGCGGGTGAGGTCGGGTTCCCGTCCAGCGTAACCCGGCCGCAGCGCCCGGCCGCCCGCCGCGCGGGCCCACCGCGGGCTTTGTGCCGCCCAGCGGCGAGTTCGCCGTACCACTGCACGGATGCGCATCCGGCCCGCCGGGCGTGTTGCCGCGGCACTCGGCGCTCCGCCGGCCACAACTGTTCCCCGTGCGGACTTCTGCACCCGGTGTGCCGGGACCATTTGTCCGGATCGGGCGCAGTTGCCCGGCGGGCACCGCGTCCGCGAGGAGGCCCGCGGTCAGTGGCCGATCTGGAACACCGTGCGGCCGGGCAGCGGGGACGGCGTGGCCGTCGCATCCGTGGCCACCAACGCGGCCGCCATGAACTGCTTGAGCTCCGCGCCCTCGATCACCTTGGCCGGATGCGGGCCGCCGGCCAGCAGCCGCGGCACCCAGTGCAGGTCGAGCGGGGTGTGCGCGGCCACGAAGACGATGTTGCCGAACCGGCGGCCCTTGAGCACCTGGGTCTCGGCGAGGCCGATCACGTGCCCGAACACGGCAGACAGCGTGGCGGCCTGGGCGCGGGCGAACGCGAGGCCTGGCCCATCCGCCACGTTCACGGCCAGCACGCCCCGCGACGAGAGCAGCGGGGCGGCGAGCTCGTAGAATTCGCGGCTGGTCACGTGCGCCGGGGTGCGGGCGCCGGAGAAGATGTCGACGACCACGAGGTCCACCGAGCCGTGCAGCCCGGCCGGCAGCTTGCCGAGCACCTCGCGGGCATCGCCGTGCCGCACCCGCAGGTTGGCGCGCTTGTCCCAGGGCAGTTCGGCGCGCACGAAGTCGATCAGGTCGCTCTCGATCTCCACCACCTGCTGCCGGGATCCGGGCCGGGTCGCCTCCACATAGCGGGGGAGGGTGAGCGCGCCGGCGCCCAGGTGCACGGCCGTGATGGCCTCGCCCGGGTCGCCGAGCAGGTCGATGACATGCCCGATCCGCTGGATGTACTCGAAGAACAGTTCATCGGGGTTGTCGATGTTCACGTGCGACTGCGGGGTGCCGTCCACGACCAGCTGGTAGCTGCCCGGCGTGAAGCGGTCGGGCTCGATCACGGCCTGGTGCCCGCTCAGTTTCAGCGTGATGGTCGGATGCTCGTGCTCGCCCCTGCTCATCCCCCCAGTCTGACAGCCCCGCCGCTGCGCCGCCTCTCGCGAGAGCGGTCCAACGGTTGCTTCGCGTGGCGGAGGCAGCCGCACGGCCGCTCTCACGAGCAGGGCCGAGCGCCACCGCACCCTCAGCAGCGCACCTCGCCGACACACGCTCGCGAGGTGAACGCGGCATCCGCCGTGATGGTGCAGAATGGAGCAACTCGAGAAGACGCCACCGCAGCGACAAGCCGGTGGTCGAAACCGGGTTATACCTGAGAATTTGGCGAAGGTCAATATTCCAGTAGACACGAGCGCGTCAACGGCATATAGTTGACCTTTGCGCTCCCAGATTTAACTCTGCCTTCATATTGCGGTCGGCTTTGCGTGCTCAAGCCACCTTGCAGCACATTTCTTCGCCGGATGTCCTCATATCGCGGATAGACATCCCAGCTGAAGGATCTGTGGAGTCCATACCAAATTACTAACAGTGATTAGACCTGACGGGGTCCACGGAGGTTACTTCCTTGGCTGCTGCGCGCAACGCAACCACCAATTCACCCAAGAACGGACGAGCCGCTGGCCGTCTTTCGTTCGCAAAGATCACCGACAACCTGACTGTTCCCGATCTGCTCGCTTTGCAGACCGAGAGCTTCGACTGGCTTGTCGGCAACGACATCTGGAAGGCTCGCGTCGCCGAGGCCCAGGCTGCAGGTCGTCAGGACCTGCCCAGCCGCACCGGTCTCGACGAGATCTTCGAGGAGATCTCTCCGATCGAAGACCTCAGCGAAACGATGCAGTTGTCCTTCACCAACCCGGAGCTCGAGCCGGAGAAGTACACCATCGACGAGTGCAAGGAAAAGGGCAAGACCTATTCCGCACCGCTGTATGTGAACGCTGAGTTCATGAACCACCTCACCGGTGAGATCAAGACGCAGACCGTGTTCATGGGCGACTTCCCGCTGATGACCCCCAAGGGCACCTTCGTGATCAACGGCACCGAGCGTGTCGTCGTGTCGCAGCTGGTGCGTTCGCCCGGTGTGTACTTCAACCGCGAACAGGAGAAGACCTCCGACAAGGACATCTACTCCGCCCGCGTCATCCCGAGCCGTGGTGCCTGGCTCGAATTCGAGATCGACAAGCGCGACCAGGTCGGCGTTCGCATCGACCGCAAGCGCAAGCAGTCCGTCACGGTGTTCCTCAAGGCTCTCGGACTCACCTCCGAAGAGATCCTCGAAGAATTCAAGGGCTTCGCGTCCATCGAGCTCACCCTCGAGAAGGACAACATCCTCACCAAGGAAGAAGCCCTCAAGGACATCTACCGCAAGCTGCGTCCGGGCGAGCAGGTTGCCGCCGAGGCCGCACGTGCGCTGCTGGACAACTTCTTCTTCAACTCCAAGCGCTACGACCTGGCCAAGGTTGGTCGTTACAAGATCAACCGCAAGCTGGGCCTCGAGGCTCCGCTGAGCGACTCCGTCCTCACGCTCCAGGACATCCTGGCCACGATCAAGTACCTGGTTGCGCTGCACGACAACCAGACCACGATCCGTGGAACGCGCGACGGCGTCGAGACCGACATTCGCATCGACATCGACGACATCGACCACTTCGGTAACCGTCGTATCCGCGCCGTCGGCGAGCTCATCCAGAACCAGGTGCGCACCGGCCTGTCCCGCATGGAGCGCGTCGTTCGCGAGCGCATGACCACGCAGGACATCGAAGCGATCACCCCGCAGACCCTGATCAACGTGCGCCCCGTCGTCGCCGCGATCAAGGAGTTCTTCGGTACGTCGCAGCTGTCGCAGTTCATGGACCAGAACAACCCGCTCGCCGGCCTGACGCACAAGCGTCGTCTGTCCGCGCTGGGCCCGGGTGGTCTGTCCCGTGACCGCGCCGGCGTCGAGGTGCGAGACGTTCACCCGTCCCACTACGGCCGCATGTGCCCGATTGAAACCCCGGAAGGCCCGAACATCGGCCTGATCGGTTCGCTCGCCTCGTTCGCGCGGATCAACGCCTTCGGTTTCATCGAGACCCCGTACCGTCGTGTCATCGACGGCGTCGTCTCCACGACGATCGACTACCTCACCGCAAGTGAGGAAGACGAGTACATCGTCGCGCAGGCCAACGCCCCGCTGACCAAGGCCGCACGCTTCGCTGAGGGCCGCGTTCTGGCCCGTAAGAAGGGTGGAGAGGTCGACCTCTTCCCCGCAGAAGACATCGGCTACATGGATGTCTCGCCGCGCCAGATGGTGTCCGTCGCGACCTCGCTCATCCCCTTCCTCGAGCACGACGATGCTAACCGCGCACTCATGGGTGCCAACATGCAGCGTCAGGCTGTGCCGCTGCTGCTCAGCGACAGCCCGCTGGTCGGAACCGGTATGGAGGGCTTCGCGGCCATCGACGCCGGTGACGTGCTCACCGCACAGAAGTCCGGTGTGGTCATGGAGGTGTCGGCTGACGTCGTCACCATCCAGCTCGACGAGGGTGGAACGCAGGACTACTACCTGCGCAAGTTCAGCCGCTCCAACCAGGGCACCAGCTACAACCACCGCGTCATCGTCAACGCCGGCGAGCGTATCGAGGCCGGCGAGGTCATCGCCGATGGCCCCGCGACCGACAACGGTGAGCTCGCACTCGGAAAGAACCTGCTCGTGGCATTCATGTCATGGGAGGGTCACAACTTCGAGGACGCCATCATCCTGAGCCAGAACCTGGTGAAGGACGACGTTCTCTCCTCGATTCACATCGAAGAGTACGAAGTCGACGCGCGCGACACCAAGCTGGGCAAGGAAGAGATCACTCGCGACCTGCCGAACGTCTCCCCGGATCTGCTTGCAGACCTGGACGAGCGCGGCATCATCCGCATCGGTGCCGAGGTTCGCCCCGGCGACATCCTCGTGGGCAAGGTCACGCCGAAGGGCGAGACCGAGCTTTCCGCCGAGGAGCGCCTGCTGCGCGCGATCTTCAACGAGAAGAGCCGCGAAGTTCGCGACACCTCGCTGAAGGTTCCCCACGGTGAGCGTGGCACCATCATCGGTGTCAAGGTCTTCGACTCGCAGGATGGCGACGACGAGCTCGGCTCTGGCGTCAACCAGCGTGTTGTGGTCTTCATCGCCCAGAAGCGCAAGATCACCGAGGGTGACAAGCTCGCCGGTCGTCACGGCAACAAGGGTGTCATCTCCAAGATCCTGCCGGTCGAGGACATGCCGTTCCTCGCCGACGGAACCCCGGTCGACATCATCCTGAACCCGCTGGGTATCCCCGGTCGAATGAACTTCGGCCAGGTCCTGGAGACCCACCTCGGCTGGATCGCCAAGCAGGGCTGGCAGGTTGAGGGCAAGCCCAAGTGGGCCGGCCGTCTGCCCGAAGCCGCGCACAGCGCAGCCCCGAACACCAAGGTCGCGACCCCGGTGTTCGACGGCGCGCTCGAGGAGGAAATCGCCGGTCTTCTCGACTCGACGACTCTGACTCGCGACGGCGACCGCCTGATCGACTCCACCGGAAAGACGCAGCTGTTCGACGGCCGCTCCGGAGAGCCGTACCCGATGCCCATCGCGGTCGGATACATGTACATCCTGAAGCTGCACCACCTTGTCGACGACAAGATCCACGCACGCTCGACGGGCCCGTACTCCATGATCACGCAGCAGCCGCTGGGTGGTAAGGCGCAGTTCGGTGGACAGCGTTTCGGTGAGATGGAGGTGTGGGCGCTCGAAGCATATGGAGCCGCTTACGCCCTGCAGGAACTCCTGACCATCAAGTCGGACGACATCCTCGGCCGCGTGAAGGTGTACGAAGCCATCGTCAAGGGCGAGAACATTCAGGAACCCGGTATCCCCGAGAGCTTCAAGGTTCTGATCAAGGAAATGCAGTCGCTGTGCCTGAACGTCGAGGTGCTCTCGGCCGATGGAACCGCAGTCAGCCTGCGCGACACGGATGACGAGGTCTTCCGCGCAGCGGAGGAGCTGGGCATCAACATTTCCACCCGGTTTGAGTCGTCTTCAATTGACGACATCTAAGCCTGGCCACTGACGAATACTCGAAAACTTTCCAAGGAGAGAAATTGCTCGACGTAACAACATTTGACGAGCTTCGCATTGGCCTGGCCACCGCCGACGACATCCGTCGTTGGTCGCACGGTGAGGTCAAGAAGCCCGAAACCATCAACTACCGCACGCTCAAGCCGGAAAAGGACGGTCTCTTCGGAGAGCAGATCTTCGGACCGTCCCGCGACTGGGAGTGCTCGTGCGGCAAGTACAAGCGAGTGCGCTTCAAAGGCATCGTCTGTGAGCGCTGTGGCGTAGAGGTCACGAAGTCGTCTGTGCGCCGTGAGCGCATGGGCCACATCGAGCTCGCCGCCCCCGTCACTCACATCTGGTACTTCAAGGGTGTGCCCTCGCGTCTCGGTTACCTGCTGGACATGGCTCCGAAGGACCTCGAAAAGGTCATCTACTTCGCCGCCTACATGGTCATCGAGGTCGACGAAGACGGTCGCCACCAGGACATGCCTGGGCTGGAGAACGAACTGCGCCTCGAGATCAAGACCCTCGAAGGTTCACGCGACTCCCGCATTGCTGACCGCCTGCAGCGCCTCGAAACTGACCTCGCAGCACTGGAGGCCGAAGGCGCCAAGAGCGACCAGAAGAAGCGCACCAAGGACGCCGCCGAAAAGGAGATGTCTCAGGTCCGCAAGGCCATCGACGAGCAGATCGCTCACCTCGAGCGTGTGTGGGAAGACTTCCGCACCCTCAAGGTCGGCGACCTGAAGCCGGAAGACTCCGTCTTCCACGAGCTCCAGGACCGCTTCGGCATGTACTTCGAGGCCTACATGGGCGCCGAGGCCATCAAGAAGCGCCTCGAGGCCTTCGACCTGGTCACCGAGAGCGAAAACCTGCACCTGCAGATCGCCGAGGGCAAGGGTCAGAAGAAGATCCGCGCCATCAAGCGTTTGCGCGTCGTCAATGCCTTCATCATGACCGGCAACTCGCCGGCCGCGATGGTGCTCGACGTCGTGCCGGTCATCCCGCCCGAACTGCGCCCGATGGTGCAGCTCGACGGTGGCCGTTTCGCAACCAGCGACCTCAACGACCTCTACCGTCGTGTGATCAACCGCAACAACCGTCTGCGTCGTCTGCTTGACCTCGGTGCCCCCGAGATCATCGTGAACAACGAGAAGCGGATGCTGCAGGAGGCCGTTGACGCGCTCTTCGACAACGGTCGTCGTGGCCGTCCCGTCACGGGTACCGGTAACCGCGCCCTCAAGTCCCTGAGCGACATGCTCAAGGGTAAGCAGGGTCGGTTCCGTCAGAACCTGCTCGGTAAGCGCGTCGACTACTCCGGCCGTTCGGTCATCATCGTCGGCCCGCAGCTGAAGCTGCACCAGTGTGGTCTGCCCAAGCAGATGGCGCTGGAGCTCTTCAAGCCGTTCGTGATCAAGCGCCTGATCGACCTGAGCCACGCTCAGAACATCAAGGCCGCCAAGCGCATGGTGGAGCGTTCACGCCCGCAGGTCTGGGACGTGCTCGAGGAGATCATCCGTGAGCGCCCGGTTCTGCTGAACCGTGCACCCACGCTGCACCGCCTCGGTATCCAGGCCTTCGAACCTCAGCTCGTGGAGGGTAAGGCCATCCAGCTGCACCCCCTCGTCTGTGCGGCGTTCAACGCCGACTTCGACGGTGACCAGATGGCTGTGCACCTGCCGCTGTCGATGGAGGCCCAGGCCGAAGCGCGCATCCTGATGCTCGCCTCGAACAACATCCTGAAGCCGTCCGACGGTCGTCCGGTGACCCTGCCCACACAGGACATGATCATCGGTCTGCACCACCTGACCACGCTCAAGGAAGGCGTCACCGGCGAAGGCCGCGCGTTCACCTCTGTCTCTGAGGCCATCCTGGCGTTCGACCAGAAGTCGCTCGACCTCAACGCCAAGGTGCGCATCCGCATCGCCGACCTGTACTTCACCGAGGGCACCCAGCCCGATGGTGTCGAGCTGGTCGACGGTCAGGCCGTCGGTACCGTGCTGGTGAACACCACGCTGGGCCGCGCCATCTTCAACGAGGCGCTGCCGGCCGACTACCCGTTCTTCGAGAAGGTCGCCGACAAGGGCACCCTCTCGGCGATCGTGAACGACCTGGCAGAGCGGTACCCGAAGGTGGAAGTAGCGGCAACGCTCGACCGCATCAAGGATGCCGGCTTCTACTGGGCCACTCGCTCCGGTGTGACCGTCGCGCTCAGCGACATCCTCACGCCGCCGAACAAGCCGCAGATCGTTGCCGGCTACGAGAAGATGGCCGCGAAGGTCCAGACGCAGTTCGAGAAGGGTCTGACGACCGACCTCGAGCGTCGTCAGGAACTCATCCAGATCTGGACGAAGGCGACCGAAGACGTCGCCGCGGCCATGCAGGCGAACTTCCCGGCCGACAACACGATCAACCGGATGGTCACCTCTGGTGCTCGTGGTAACTGGCTGCAGGTGCGAAACATCGCCGGTATGCGTGGTCTGGTTAACAACCCGAAGGGTGAGATCATCCCTCGCCCGATTATCTCGAGCTACCGCGAAGGCCTGTCCGTCGCCGAGTACTTCATTGCTACTCACGGTGCTCGTAAGGGTCTGGCCGACACCGCTCTGCGGACCGCAGACTCCGGGTACCTCACGCGTCGTCTCGTCGACGTCTCGCAGGATGTCATCATCCGCGAAGACGACTGCGGCACGACCAAGGGTCTCGACCTGCCGATCGCCACGAAGGATGCCGCGGGAGTTCTCTCGCGTCACCCCAACGTGGAGAACGCGGTTTACGCTCGCAGCCTGGCCGCCCCCGCGGTCAACGCCAAGGGCGAGGTCGTTGCTGACGCCGGAGACGACGTCGGTGACGTGATGATCGAGAAGCTGGTCGCGGCCGGTGTCGAGAACATCAAGGTGCGCTCGGTGCTGACCTGCGAGTCTGCTGTCGGTGTGTGTGCGGTCTGCTACGGCCGTTCGCTCGCTACCGGCCTGCTCGTGGACATCGGAGAGGCCGTCGGCATCATCGCCGCACAGTCGATCGGTGAGCCCGGCACGCAGCTGACCATGCGTACCTTCCACACCGGTGGTTCCGCATCCGCAGACGACATCACCCAGGGTCTGCCCCGGGTGCAGGAGCTCTTCGAGGCGCGTACCCCCAAGGGTGCATCGCCGATCGTCGACGTTGCCGGCCGCATCACCATCGAGGACACGGATCGTAGCCGCAAGGTGATCCTGACCCCCGACAACGGTGACGAAGCCATCGCCTACCCGGTGCTCAAGCGCGCGACCCTCCTCGTTGAGGATGGCCAGCACGTGGAGCTCGGCACGCAGATCATCATCGGCGCCGTCGACCCGAAGGAAGTACTTCGAGTCAAGGGTGTCCGCGCGGTGCAGAAGCACCTCGTCGGTGGCGTGCAGGATGTCTACCGTTCGCAGGGCGTGCCGATTCACGACAAGCACATCGAGGTCATCGTTCGTCAGATGCTTCGCAAGGTGACTGTCGTCGAGCACGGCGACACCGGCCTGCTGCCGGGCGAGCTCGTTGACCGGTTGAAGTACAACGAACTCAACCGCACCGCGCTCACCGAGGGCAAGAAGACGGCTTCGGCTCGTCAGGAAGTCATGGGTATCACCAAGGCTTCACTGGCAACCGAGTCCTGGCTGTCGGCCGCTTCCTTCCAGGAGACCACCCGGGTTCTGACCCAGGCGGCCATGGAAGGCAAGAGCGACCCGCTGATGGGCCTCAAGGAGAACGTGATCATCGGTAAGTTGATCCCGGCCGGCACCGGTCTTCCCCGCTACCGCGACGTCAACGTCGAGGCAACGGATGAAGCCAAGGCTGAGCGTTACCCGAACCGCATCTTCACCGATGATGCAGCGTTCACCGAGGGTGACCTGAGCTTCGTCGACTTCGACAGCTTCTCGTCGGACGACTTCACCCCCGGTACGTACAACTAACCGAGAGTGATTCCCGGATGGCCCCCTGCTTCGGCAGGGGGCCATTCCCCGTTAACCCGTCCCGCTGGTCGAGCGCGTCAGACCCGTGACCCCTCCCATAGCGCTCCGTACCCAGCGGACTATCCTCGAAGGTAACCGCGAGGAAGATACTCATGGGCGCTGCACATTCACCGGCACCCCCTCCGGCGAATCGCCGGCTGTGGGTGATCATCGGGGTGCTCGCCGCTCTGTTGGCGCTGGCGGTCATCATCATCGGTGTGCTCTGGGCGCGCGGCGCGCCCACCCCGGCCGCCACCGGCGGGGCCCGTCCCACACCGTCGGCCACCGCCGCGCCCAGCATTGCCGAGCCGTCCGCACCCTCCACCGGTACCGCCTCGCCCGCCCCCGGCAGCTCTGCCGCACCCGGCACGCCCCGGCCCGCATCCTGTGACGAGCTGTACAGCCCGGAGATGGTGGCTGCCTTCGGCGACATGGTGCTCAATCCGGCCTGGCTGGACGATCCGGAACTGGACATGAAGATCGGCGAGGACGATCCGGTGCTGCAGGGAGTCATCGACGCCAACGACTCGCTGCTCTGCCAGTGGGCCAAGCCGGAGGGGCCATCCGGCGCCGGGGTCTCCACCACTGTGGTGTGGGTGGACGCCGCGGACAGCGCCACGGTGCAGGCGCATCTGGCCGACCGCGGCGACGACTGCTTTGACCAGCAGGGTGGGCTGCGCTGCACGACAGAAACCTTCACCGAGGAGGGCTACTTCGGCGAGTCGCATTTCCTCCGCGACGGAATCTGGCTGGCCACGGAGTACTCCAGCGCAGGCCCGGAGGGCTACACCCTCGACATGGTGGACTCCCTCTGGCCGGAGGGCTAGCGCCGCAGTGGCGCGCAACGCTGTGTTGCGCGACCTGATGCCGCCACTCGCCCGCCCGGCGACGGCTTCCGGGCGGATGCCGCCGCTAGGCTGGGGGAAATTCGTCAAGGGGGGTCACCGCCATGGGTGCTGCAACGTCGCCGACCGGTTCGCCGTCCAGACGCCCGCTCTGGGTGGCCTTGGGCGCCATCGGCGTGGTGCTGGTCGTGGCCCTGCTCGTGGTCCTCGTCGTCTGGCGCGGGGGAGCGGGCACGCCGTCCTCCGACGACAGCCTGCCCGGCGTCCGCCCCACCCCGTCCACCTCAGCTGCTCCCCTCTCGGTCGCCAGCGCCGCTCCCACGACCAGCACGCCGGCTGGACCGAAGCCGACCTCCTGTGACGAGATCTACAGCCCCGCCATGATGACGACGTTCAGCGAGACCCGCACCCTCAACCCCGCCTGGACCGTGGGCTCCGATGATGTGCTGCAGGTCGGCACCACCGACGAGGAGCTCGCCGGCCTGATCGAGGGCGACGAGCACCTCACCTGCATCTGGGCGGCAGAAGGCGGCGGCTCGGACAGCGGCCTCACGACCAACGTGGTCTTCGTCACCGCTGCCCAGTCCGAGGCCGTGCACGCGCGCCTGAACGCCATCGGCCAGAGCTGCTACGAAGAGCTCGGCGGCATCCGCTGTGTCATCGAAACCGCCAAGGACAGCGACGGCAGCTCGGGGGAGTCGCACTTTCTGCGGGACGGCATCTGGCTCGCGACCCACTTCGTGAATGCGGGCCCGGATGGCTACACTCACGACATCGTGGCCACCATCTGGGCCGGCGCGTAGCCTCCACCTCCCTCGCCCCGCCCGGGCTATGCTGTGCGCAAAATCCTCCGGGAGGACCGCGCTCAGGGAGGCCGAATGCCCGACCATGGAACACCGACCATCACACCGGGGCGGGAGTGGGCGCTGCTGATCCTCGGCGGCATCGTCACCGTGCTCGTGCTCGTCGCGGCAGCCTGGGTGCTGTTCACGCCCCGGGCCGCGAACACGCCTGAGGCCGAGCCGGCTGCCCGCCCGGTTCCCACCGCGACGCCGGAACCCACGGCGGTGACCGCGCCGACGGCCGCCGTGGCCCCCGGCACGCCCAAACCGGCCTCCTGCACCGACATCTACAGCCCCGAGATGGAAGACGCGTTCGGTGATCTGGTACTCAATCCGGAGTGGACCACCGAACCCGGCGCCGACGTGCGCGACGGCGCCGACGACCCGGACCTGCTGAAGATCATCGCCAGCAGCGAGCATCTCAGCTGCCGGTGGGTCAGCCCCGACGGCGCGTCGGGCAGCGGCGTCTTCACGAGCCTGGTGTGGGTCACCGAGGAACAGGCGGCGGCGGTCGAGACTCGACTCCGCGCGCTGGGTTTCGAGTGCTACGAGGAGCTGGAGGGCCTGCGCTGCATCACCGAAACCAGCTCAGACACCGACACCGCCGGTCAGTCGCACTTCCTGCGCGGCGGCATCTGGCTGGCGACCCAGTACGTCAACGCCGGCCCTGACGGCTACACCCACGACATGATCAACACCATCTGGGCCGGGGCCTGACCCCTGTTGCGGGGCTGCCGTGCCGTGTTCCCGGCGGGTTAGCGTGGCTGGCAGCAGCACCGATTCGCCTCCGGCCGTGCCGGCGGACCCCGAGGAATGCTCCGTGACCGCACCGATTCTGACGGCACTCGTGCTCGTCGGCCTGCTCGGGCTCCCGGTTGGCTCGTACCTCACGGTCGCCGTTCATCGCGTGCCGCGCGGGGACTCCGCCTCGACGATGCCCGGCTCGTGCCCCCGGTGCGGGCGGCCGATCGCCGTGACGGACGCGGTGCCGCTACTGTCCTGGCTGCTGCTGCGCGGCCGCTGCCGCAGCTGCGGGGCGCCGATCTCGGTCCGTTACCCGCTCGTGGAGGCGGGAACTGCCGTGTTCTTCACGGTCGTGGCCTGGTGGGCATTGGTCGGGCCCGGGCGCGGTCTCAGCGCCGGCGGCCACGCATCCGTCGGTGTCGGCCTGATGCTGGCGCCCTACCTGTACCTGGCCGCGGTGAGCATCGTGCTCTGCCTCATCGACCTGGACACGCACACCCTGCCCGATCGGGTGGTCCTGCCGGCGTACCTCATCGGCGGGGCGTTGCTCGCGGCCACGGCGATCGCCCGGGGCGAGCCCAGCCGGCTGCTCGCCGGGGTGCTCGGCCTCGTCTTCCTCTGGTCGCTCTACTTCTTGCTCGCCGTGCTGTCCCCTGGCGGCATGGGCTTCGGCGATGTGAAACTGGCCGGGCTGCTCGGCCTGTACCTGGGCTGGCTCGGCTGGGGTCCGCTCGTGGTGGGCGGGCTGGGTGCGTTCCTGCTCGGCGGTGTTTTCGCCGTCGTCCTCCTGGCGACCAGGCGGGTGGGCCGCACCGGCGGCATCCCGTTCGGTCCGTGGATGCTGGCCGGCGCCTGGACGGGCATCCTGGCCGGAGAACTCCTCTGGGAGGCCTACCTGGGCTCCGTCAGCTTCGCCGCCGCGCCCGGTTCCGGCTGATCCGCCGCGCGCCGGAGGTTCCGTCGACTTCCCGCCCCGCGTTGATACAGTGTCAGCAGAGAGCTACGGCCACGAGGCTCACAAGGAGTGCAGCATGACCGACACGACGCCCCCTGAGGGACACCAGAACCACAACCCGGATGCGCCCACCGAGCGTATCGAGGCCGAGACCACAGCGCCGGAGCCCACCACGGTTGCCGACCCGACTGTGCCGGCCGACGACAGCACGATCGAACCGGCCGAGACCCCGGAGCCGACCACCGAGACTGCCGCGTACGTTCCCGGCGAGCCCATCGACTACGAGCCGGCCGTCGCACATGACGCCCCGACCGAAAAGGTGGAGCGGATCACGGCGCTGCCGGAGCCTACCACGGCCGAGCCCACCCAGGCCGAGGTCGCCCGGGACGAAGCGGTCGCCCAGCACAAGGACTACACGCCCGCGTTCGTACCCGCCACCACCGTCGTTCCCACCCCGGCCGCGGCCGGCCAGCCGGTCGCACAGCCCGTGACCACGCCGGCGACGCAGCAGTTCGCGCCCAGCCCCGTGTACGTCACCGCACCCACCCCGCCCAAGAAGCTGGGCAACCGGGCCGCCGGCATCCTCATCGGTGTGATCGCCACGGCGGTCTTCGCCGGCGTGTACGCGCTCATCGCGTTCTTCATCTCCGCGGGCGGCGCAGCCAACATGGCCGACGCGACAGCCCGGTTCACCGACTTCCTGGTGCTGCCGGTCTTCTACCTGCCGGTGATCTTCTTCTTCCTCGCGTTCGCCCTGATGGTCTCCGTCATCAACCGAGCCGGATGGTGGGCGTACGTGCTCGGCGGATTCCTCGTTGCCGTTGTCGTCTACTTCTCCTACATCGGCGGCGCACTGCTCGCCGTGCAGGCCTGGACGCTGACCGCGACGGAGGCCGCACGCTTCATCAGCACGCAGTGGCTGAACCCGGGTGCCATCGCGGCGGCCATCGTGGCCCGCGAGGTGCCCATCTGGTTCGGCGCCTGGATCGCCCGCCGTGGCCGTGCCGTCACCGCCAAGAACGTGGCGGCCCGCCAGGAGTACGAGCGTCAGCTCGCTGAAGGACCCCAGCTCGCCCGTCCGGTCTAGTCCGGGGCGGTAACCAGAGGGTGTGAGGAGCACACCGTGCGCGACTACCAGAAGTACGCGACAGTGCTCGCGGTCTTCGCCACGGTGCTCTTCGCTGCCCTGCTTGTGGCCGCGTTCGGGATGATCAGCCTCGCCACCAACCAAGACGTCATCGCCGACCGGTCCGCCGGCCCGCTCGTCGGGCCAACGATGGCGGCTGTCGTCGTGGTCTTCGTGCTCGTGATGCTGCTGGCCCTCGGGGTCAACACCCCGCCGGACCAGCAGCGCGTCGCGGTCGGTTTCTCCCTCGCGGCGGGAGCCGGCGCGTTTGTGCTGTTTCTCCTCACCGGCGCGGCCCTGGTGGCCTTCGGCTCGGGCGACCTCGTCGCCGGCCTGGTGTTCGCCGGGGCAATGATCGCCAGCCCGTTCGCGATCGCGGTGGGTGTACTCGCCTTCGTCGTCACCCTCACCTATTCGGTCCTGCTCGCCTCCCACTACGGTGAACACGGCCGGCCGCTCTGGCCCTGGGAGCGCCGCGGCGAGTAGAGTCCCGTCCTCCCCACGGTGGCAAAGACCCATCATCTGAAAGCCACGACACCCATGAGCCATAGCGTCGCCGACACACAGGTCAACACCGGCCGCAATTCCCGAGGTGTGATCCTGCTCACGATCGGCGTGGTGCTCACCGTCACGGCCATGACCGTGCTCGCCGTGCTGTTGCTGTTGCTGTCGTCGTTGCAATCGGATGCGCTGGCCCGCATCAACGAGGAGAACCTCTCCTATCGCGCCGAGTTCGGCTTCGTGGAGCGGCAACTCTCGGCGGTGTCAGCATTGGTCGCGCTGCCGGCCATCCTGTTGGTCACCGCAACCTGCTTCCTCATCCCGGGCTACCTGCGCCGTCGTGCCACCACCATCGGGCGCGGCACCAGCACCACAGCGACCTCCTTGCCGCTGCCGCTGGGCGTGCACGCCGCCTGGGCGTTGGCCCCGCTGACCGGGTGGGTATTACTGGTGCTCCGGCCACTGCTCAACCTGCTCGGCGGCACGGCCTGGCCGGCCGGTCTCAGGTATGAGAACGCCGATGCGGTGTGGCTGATGTTGGCCGCGTACGGCGGCCTGTCGAGCGCACTGTTCGTCACGATCCTGGTGTCACTGCTCAAGAAGGTCGTCTACGTACGGCACATCACCGCCCAGCCCTCGGATGTCGACGGCAGTGCCGCTCAAGGCATCTGGCGCTGGGTGACGTTCCGCTGGCGATTCGACCTATGGCTTGCGGGCATCGGCGGCGTTTTCGTGGGACTCTGCTGGATCGCCCTGGGCTTTGGCGACACCCCCTTCTTCCTCAGCACACTCGCGATCGGGCTGGTTCTCGTGGCTTCGGGCGTGCTCCTTGCCGTCAACTACTGGCGGGCTGGCGAGCCGCTCGGCGCGGGCGAGTCCTACGCCTGAGCACGAAGTACGATGGCGTAATGACCTGCGCCACTGTCCGTCCGGGATTACGCGCATGACGCGCACCGTGCCCGCCCCGATCGTCGACCCTTCGGAGCGTCCGCAGCGGGTGCCGCACTCCCGCTTCGAGAACGTGGTGGCCCTGTTCATCGGCACGTTCGCGGTGTCGTTCGGGCTTTACCTGCTCAAGGAGGTCGGTGTCGCCACGGGTGGCACCGCCGGTATCGCACTGTTGGCCAGCTACGCCACCGACTGGTCGTTCAGCGTGTGGTTCGTGATCGTGAACGTGCCCTTCTTCGCCCTGGCGATCCGCCGGATGGGCTGGCGTTTCACGGTGAAGACCCTGGTGGCCGTGGTCATGGTCTCGCTCTTCTCCGAAGTGCATCCGCTGATGCTCGAGATCCGCCACATGGACCCGATCTACGCCACCCTGCTGGGCAGCCTCCTGGCCGGCATCGGCCTGATCGTACTGTTCCGACACCAGGCCAGCCTCGGCGGCGTCAACATCCTCGCGCTCTACCTGCAGCAGAGCCGCGGCTGGCGGGCCGGCTACGTGCAACTGGTGGTCGACGTGCTCATCGTGCTCGCGGCGTTCGCCACCCTGCCCCTGCCGATGGTGCTGCTCTCGGTGGTGGGCGCGGTCATCCTCAACATGATCATCGCCATGAACCACCGCCCCGACCGTTACTTCGGCTGACCCCGCCGGCGTCGGCATCACCGACTTGCGGCAAACGCCCCCCAGAATCCGCGTGAAGGGGCACTTTGCGGAATCTCGAGACAGTGCCACTCGCCGACTTGCCGCAAATGCCCCCTTCAGTGGACCGGAGAGGGCACTTTGCGGCAAGTCGACGCCGACCCGCACGTCGCCCAGCCCGATTGCGCAGATCATGCAACGGGTGGCCGGGATTCACTCGAATTAGTCGGTGACCGCAGGCCCCGCACCGACTAAACTTGACAGCCATGGATGCATCCATCGAGTCGCGGGTCGACCGCGAGGTCGAGGCCTGGTTGCGTTGGGTTCCGCGGTGGCGGCCCGGCACGCACCGGGCACGCTCCAGACTCTGCCAGCAGTGCCTGGGCTCACCGGTGCTCAAGGCCGCTGGACTCGTCACGGATGTGCCGCATGCCGTGCAGCACCCGCTCTCGATGCGGATCAAGACGATCGTCGAAGACGAGGTCGAGAACTACACCGCGCAGAACCTGCCGATGCTCGACCGGGAACTCGGGCTGATCGAGGAGCGCCGGGCCGCGCAGGCCTACCGCCCGCTGGAGGGCCTCGGCCCGGAGTTCGACGGGATCGACCTCGATGCGCCGCCGCCGGAACCAGACTCTCCGTACCTGTTCACCTTCGAAGAACTCGCCCAACCGCTCAGCGCCGACGACCCCGAGCTGGTGCCCCCGCCGCTGACCATCGAGGAGAAGGCGGCCTTGCGCGTGGAGATGCGCCTGGCCGACGACTTCGCCACCCTCGTGGGCAAGCGGGTCTGTGCTGCCCTGGCCGGGCATCGGGCGGAGCTGCGGCGCGCGGTGGATACCTTCGTTGAACCGCAGGTGCAGGCGTTGCTGGCCGATCTGGGCAGCACCCTCGACCCGCACGGCACGTAGATCGGCTCGCGGGGTCTACTTCGACAGGCTCAGCACGGCGTCGACAGGCTCGACCAGCGGTTGGGTCTCGACCACCGCGGAACTTGGAGCCGCTTGACCCGCACCTCCGCCCGGGTTAGCATTGACCGGTGTGCGCTTTGTCGTGCGCTTCAGTTATGCCACTTCGTTGTTCCAACATCGGGTTGCACTTCAGACGCCCCGACACTCCACGCAGACAGGGTTTGCTCTCCGAGCGGCCCCCACGGCATACCCACCAGATCGACCGGAAGTAATTTCGTGATGTCCGGCGGGTCCAGATGAACTCGATGAGCACTGAGAAGTGCGATTCGAATGCTTTGACATCAGTCAGCTGTCACCGTGCAGCAAAAACAAGGAGTTATTAGTGCCCACCATTCAGCAGTTGGTGCGAAAGGGACGCAGCCCCAAGGTCACCAAGACCAAGGCTCCCGCCCTGAAGTCCAACCCCCAGCAGCGCGGCGTTTGCACGCGCGTGTACACGACCACCCCGAAGAAGCCGAACTCGGCTCTCCGCAAGGTTGCTCGCGTCAAGCTGTCCAACGGTACCGAGGTCACCGCCTACATCCCCGGTGAAGGCCACAACCTGCAGGAGCACTCGATGGTGCTCGTTCGCGGCGGTCGTGTTAAGGACCTCCCCGGTGTTCGTTACAAGATCGTTCGTGGCGCCCTGGACACCCAGGCAGTCAAGAACCGCAAGCAGGCTCGTAGCCGCTACGGCGCCAAGATGGAGAAGAAGTAATGCCTCGTAAAGGCCCAGCGCCCAAGCGTCCCGTTATCGCTGACCCGGTATACGGCGCCCCCATTGTTAGCCAGCTGGTCAACAAGATCCTCCTCGACGGCAAGAAGGGCCTCGCCGAGCGCATCGTTTACGATGCACTCGAAGGCGTTGTTGCCAAGAACGGTGCGGATGCTGTTGTCACGCTGAAGAAGGCACTCGACAACGTGCGCCCGACCCTCGAGGTGCGTTCGCGCCGCGTCGGTGGTTCCACCTACCAGGTGCCCGTCGAAGTCAAGCCGCACCGTGCGAACACCCTCGCGCTGCGTTGGTTGACCAGCTACGCCAAGGCGCGTCGCGAGAAGACCATGACCGAGCGTCTCACCAACGAGATCCTCGACGCGTCCAACGGCCTCGGTGCCGCTGTGAAGCGTCGTGAGGACACTCACAAGATGGCTGAAGCGAACAAGGCTTTCGCTCACTACCGCTGGTAGTCGCTACCCGCTGGTCGACCTCGTCGAGACCTGGTCTCGACAAGCTCGACCAGCGGGGCAGGCTCGTCCTGCAGTTAGGCCTGTTCAACCTCATCTTTCTTTCAACACTTCCGGAGGACACCCGTGGCACTTGACGTGCTCACCGACCTGAGCAAGGTCCGCAACATCGGCATCATGGCCCACATTGATGCCGGCAAGACCACCGTTACCGAGCGCATCCTGTTTTACACGGGTGTCAACCACAAGATCGGTGAGACGCACGATGGCGCCTCCACGATGGACTGGATGGCACAGGAGCAGGAACGTGGCATCACCATCACGTCCGCTGCCACCACGTGTTTCTGGGCCGGTAACCAGATCAACATCATCGACACCCCCGGCCACGTGGACTTCACCGTCGAGGTGGAGCGTTCGCTCCGCGTCCTCGACGGCGCTGTCGCCGTGTTCGACGGCAAGGAGGGCGTTGAGCCCCAGTCCGAAACCGTCTGGCGCCAGGCCGACAAGTACGACGTGCCCCGCATTTGCTTCGTCAACAAGATGGACAAGCTCGGCGCCGACTTCTTCTACACCGTCGACACCATCGTCAAGCGCCTCGGCGCGAAGCCGCTGGTCATCCAGCTCCCGATCGGCGCCGAGAACACCTTCGAAGGTGTTGTCGACCTGGTCGAGATGCGTGCGCTGACCTGGCGTGGCGACTCCAAGGGTGACGTCGAGATGGGCTCCAAGTACGCCATCGAACCGATCCCCGAAGACCTCGTCGAGCAGGCTGCTGAGTACCGCAAGCTGCTCCTCGAGACCGTCGCCGAGACCGACGATGACCTCATGGAGAAGTACTTCTCCGGCGAAGAGCTCACCGTTTCCGAGATCAAGCACGCGATCCGCAAGCTCACGGTCGCCAGCGAGATCTACCCGGTCCTCTGCGGTTCCGCGTTCAAGAACCGTGGCGTGCAGCCGATGCTGGATGCCGTTGTCGACTACCTGCCGACCCCGCTCGACGTGCCGGCCATCGAGGCCCACGACGCGCGCGACGAAGAGGTTGTCGTTCTGCGCCACCCCACGTCGGAGGAGCCGTTCACGGCCCTCGCGTTCAAGGTTGCCGTTCACCCGTTCTTCGGTCGACTGACCTACGTGCGCGTCTACTCCGGTCACCTGGACACCGGCGCGCAGGTCATCAACTCGAGCAAGGGCAAGAAGGAGCGCATCGGGAAGATCTTCCAGATGCACGCCAACAAGGAAAACCCGGTCAGCTTCGTCACCGCCGGTCACATCTACGCGGTCATCGGCCTCAAGGACACGACCACCGGCGACACCCTGTGCGACCCGCAGCACCAGGTCGTACTCGAGTCGATGACGTTCCCTGACCCGGTTATCGAGGTTGCCATCGAGCCGAAGACCAAGCAGGACCAGGAAAAGCTGGGTCTCGCGATCCAGAAACTGGCCGAAGAAGACCCCACTTTCCGTACCGAGCAGAACCAGGAAACTGGCCAGACGGTCATCAAGGGAATGGGCGAGCTTCACCTGGACATCCTCGTCGACCGCATGAAGCGTGAATTCAACGTTGAGGCGAACGTCGGCAAGCCCCAGGTTGCATACCGCGAGACGATCAAGAAGGCCGTCGAGCGTCACGACTACACGCACAAGAAGCAGACCGGTGGATCCGGCCAGTTCGCGAAGATTCAGATCGCGATCGAGCCGCTTGAAATCACTGCCGACAAGTCGTACGAGTTCGTGAACAAGGTCACCGGTGGACGTATCCCGCGTGAGTACATCCCTTCGGTTGACGCCGGAATCCAGGATGCCCTCAACGTGGGCGTGCTCGCCGGCTACCCGATGGTCGGCGTCAAGGCGAGCCTGCTTGACGGTGCCGCTCACGACGTCGACTCCTCGGAGATGGCGTTCAAGATTGCCGGTTCGATGGGCTTCAAGGAAGCCGTTCGTAAGGCAAACCCCGTTCTTCTCGAGCCGTTGATGGCTGTCGAGGTGCGCACCCCTGAGGAATACATGGGTGACGTCATCGGTGACCTCAACTCTCGTCGTGGCCAGATCCAGACCATGGAGGACGCACAGGGCGTGAAGGTTATTCGCGCGAACGTTCCGCTGTCGGAGATGTTCGGTTACATCGGCGACCTGAGGTCCAAGACCTCTGGCCGCGCGGTGTACTCGATGACCTTCGAGAGCTACCAGGAGGTCCCGAAGGCTGTTGCCGACGAGATCATCCAGAAGAACAAGGGCGAATAACCCACCGGCCTTCGGGCCGAATCGCTTAGGCCTCCTGGCCCGAGTAACATAAGTACACAAATCCAGCAGTTCCACCGGGCGTAAACCAACGTCCGGTGGAGCCGAGAGTCCTGAGGAGGACCCACAGTGGCCAAGGCCAAGTTCGAGCGGACCAAGCCGCACGTAAACATCGGAACGATCGGTCACGTTGACCACGGAAAGACCACGCTGACGGCAGCGATCTCGAAGGTCCTTGCCGACACGTTCCCTTCCAAGACCAACGTTCAGCGCGACTTCGCGTCGATCGACTCCGCTCCCGAAGAGCGCCAGCGCGGCATCACGATCAACATCTCGCATGTTGAGTACGAGACCGAGAAGCGTCACTACGCACACGTTGACGCCCCGGGCCACGCTGACTACATCAAGAACATGATCACCGGTGCTGCTCAGATGGACGGCGCGATCCTCGTGGTTGCCGCTACTGACGGCCCGATGGCTCAGACCCGTGAGCACGTTCTTCTCGCCAAGCAGGTCGGCGTGCCGTCCCTGCTCGTCGCGCTGAACAAGTCCGACGCGGTCGACGACGAAGAGATCCTTGAGCTCGTTGAGCTCGAGGTTCGCGAACTGCTCTCCAGCCAGGGCTTCGATGGCGACAACGCCCCCGTCGTTCAGGTTTCCGCCCTCAAGGCGCTCGAGGGAGACCCCAAGTGGGTTGCCAAGATCCTCGAGCTCATGCAGGCAGTGGATGACTACTTCCCGGAGCCCGTCCGCGACAAGGACAAGCCCTTCCTGATGCCGATCGAGGACGTCTTCACGATCACCGGTCGTGGAACCGTCGTCACCGGCCGCGCCGAGCGTGGAACCCTCAAGATCAACTCCGAGGTCGAGGTTGTCGGCATCCGCCCGACCATCAAGACCACGGTCACTGGTATCGAGATGTTCCACAAGCAGCTCGACGAGGCATGGGCCGGCGAGAACTGTGGTCTTCTTCTTCGTGGCACCAAGCGCGAAGACGTTGAGCGCGGCCAGGTTGTCGTCAAGCCGGGTTCGGTCACGCCGCACACCGACTTCGAGGGCACCGCGTACATCCTGTCAAAGGATGAGGGTGGGCGTCACAACCCGTTCTACGCGAACTACCGCCCGCAGTTCTACTTCCGCACCACCGACGTCACCGGCGTCATCACGCTGCCCGAGGGCACCGAGATGGTCATGCCCGGCGACACGGTTGAGATGACCGTCGCGCTGATCCAGCCGATCGCCATGGAAGAGGGCCTCGGCTTTGCTATCCGTGAAGGTGGCCGCACCGTCGGCGCCGGAACCGTCATCAAGGTTCTCAAGTAATTCACTAGACCTGCTCACTCGCTGAGCTAGTCGAACACAACAGGGTCGGTCCTTCGGGACCGGCCCTGTTGTCGTTAACCCGTGCCCGCTGATCGAGCCTGCACCTCTGGTCGAGCTTGTCGAGACCCCGCAACCCAGTACTGTTCAGGAGGGCGCACACAACGGGCGCCCGAGAGCCTTGGGGGACCCATGCGCAACACCCACACCAACCTGCCCACTTCCGGCCGCCTCATGGTCTTCTCGGTTGGCGTGGTTCTGTGCCTGGGTCTGAGCGCCGGAGCAGCCCCCGCAATCGCTGCCACCCAGACCGGGACGTCGACGGTAACCAAGGTCGCCGTGACGGTGTTCAAGAACTGCACCGCTCTGAATGCCAAGTATCCCGGCGGTGTGGCCAAGACCGGGGTCACCGGCAACCTCGTGAACGGCAAGAAGCGACCGTTCACGAAGAAGCCGGTCTTCTCGACCCCGCTGTACGCGGCGAACAAGAAGAGCGACCGCGACAAGGACGGCATCGCCTGCGAGCGATGATCGGCTCCCGTTCCCGCCGCTCGATGACGCGCTAGTCTTCAGCCAGGGTGCACACGGATGCCCCCGATACAGGGGGACCCATGCGTCATCACATCCGTCCGCCTTCGCTGCTCCTGCGGCGCGGTGCGGCCATGATCACGGCCCTGGTTCTCGCCCTGGGCGTCGGGCTGACCGGCCCGGCTGCCCCCGCCCACGCGGCAGCCGGTGACACCGCGACGATCGTTTCCCAGACCAACGCCGCTCGCGCCGCCAAAGGTCTCCCCGCGCTGAAACGCAACGCCGCCATGGATACGGTGGCGCAGGCCTGGGCCGTGAAGATGGCCGCGGACGGATACCAGCACAACCCGGACTACTCCAGCCAGATCCCGGCCGGCTGGTCGATGGCGGCGGAGAACATCGCCTGGAACTACAGCTCGGCCACCGTGGTGCGGGCCTGGCTCAACTCGCCGGGACACTACGCGAACATCATGACCGCGCACACCGACATCGGCGTCGGATACTACGTCGCGCGGAACGGCGAGATCTTCTCAGTGCAGAACTTCGCCCGGTACCCGGCACTCACCGGCGACGCACCGACAGTGTCCGGTGTGCCCAGGGCTGGTCAGGTTCTGACGGCCGCACCCGGCACCTGGTCGCCTGCGCCTGTGGCGCTGAGCTATCAGTGGTTGCGGGCGGGAGTGGCCATCTCTGGGGCGAACGCGCGCACCTATGTGGTGAGAAACGCCGACGCAGCGCGGACACTGACGGTCTCGGTGACCGGTAAGAAGACGGGCTACTCGAGCGTCACGAAAACCTCGACGCCGACGTCCGCAGTCACCGGCACCATCACAAACGCGCCCGTCCCCACTGTCGGCGGTGTCGTGCGAGTAGGTCAGACGGTTGGGGCGGCCGCGGGAACCTGGGCGCCGGCGCCGATAACACTGATCTACCAGTGGAAAAAGGCCGGCACGGTGATGGCGGGGGAGACCGGCCGAACCTACGTCATCCGTCCGGACGACGTGGATGCCGTGCTGAGCGTGTCGGTGACCGGCAGCCGGGCCTCCTATGCGGCGGTCACCAAGCAGTCGGCCGCCACCATCAGGGTCGCCGGTGTCGCATATCCCAGCTGCACGGCACTGCGGGCCGCGTACCCCAGCGGCGTTGCTCGGGCGGGCCTGAGCGGCGAGACTCTGGCGCAGGCCGGCTCGCCGCGAGTTTCGAATGCGCTGTATGCGCTGAATACGGCCAGGGACGTCGACAGCGACGGGATCGCCTGCGAGCCCTGACCGCCGGTCGAGCCTCGTGCGATGGTTGAGCCCGTGCGCTGGCCGAGCCCCGTGCGCTGGTCGAGCTTGTCGAGACCCCGCAACCCGATCTACCCTCGATACAACCCCGCACGCTTCAGAACGGAGAAGTTCATGAACCTCAACGACATCACCCGCAAGGCGCAGGAGTTCCTCAAGACCGAGAAGGGCGAGGAGATCAGCGACAAGGTGCTCGACGGCGGCGCGGCCGTCGCCAACAAGGTCACCGGCAACAAGCACGCTGACAAGATCCAGACCGCGCGGGAGACCGCAGACAAGCACCTCGGCCGCGACGGTGGCGACACCGGGCAGACCCCTGGCAACGACCCGAAGTGAGTCGACTTAACGAATGACACCGGCCGGGATGCGTGATCTGCGCATCCGAGCCGGTGTCTTTGTTGATGTGCCTAAGGGCGACCCATGCCGGTGTAGGTCCAGCCCGCGGCGCGCCAGGCGGCGGCGTCGAGGGCATTGCGGCCGTCGATGATCGTGCGGGTCTTCACCAGGGTGGCGGCCCAGACCGGGTCGATGTTTACGAACTCGGGCCACTCGGTGACGAGCACCACGAGGTCCGCGCCCTGCAGGGTCTGCTCGATGTCCGACTCGTAGCGCAGCTGGGGATGCTTCGCCTGTGCGTTCTTGATCGATTTGGGGTCGTTCGCCACCACGTCGGCACCCAGCCCGTGCAGCTGAACGGCCACGTCGAGGGCGGGGGAGTCACGCACATCGTCGGAGTGCGGCTTGAAGCTCAGGCCCAGAACCGCGACCTTGCCGTCGTGCAGGCTCTCGCCCAGGGCAGCGGTGGCCAGGTCGACAACATGGCTTCGTCGGCGGAGGTTGATGGCATCGACCTCTTTGAGGAAGGCAACCGAGTCGCCCCGGCCGAGCTCCTCGGCGCGGGCGGTGAACGCGCGGATGTCCTTGGGCAGGCAGCCGCCGCCGAAGCCGACACCGGCGTTGAGGAAGCGGCGGCCGATGCGGGCGTCGAATCCGATGGCGTCGGCCAGCTGAGTCACGTCGGCTCCGGTGACTTCGGCGATCTCGGCCATGGCGTTGATGAAGCTGATCTTGGTGGCGAGGAACGCGTTGGCGGCGACCTTGACGAGTTCCGCGGTGGCATAGTCCGTCACCACGAGCGGGGTGCCCGCATCGATCGCGGCCGCATACACCTCGTTGAGCAGAGCGACGGAACGTTCGCCGACGGCACCGGGAGCGACTCCGTAAACCAGCCGGTCGGGGCTGATGGTGTCCTGCACGGCGAAACCCTCGCGCAGGAACTCAGGGTTCCAGACCAACGAGGCGCCGCTGCCGGAGTCCGTGATCAGGCTGGCGAGCCTGGCCGCTGTGCCCACGGGCACCGTGCTCTTTCCCACGACCAGGTCGCCCTCGGCCAGGTGGGGGATGAGGCCGGTGATCGCGGCATCCACGTAGGTGAGGTCGGCAGCGTGGCTGCCGGCCTTCTGCGGCGTGCCGACGCCGACGAAGTGCACCTGGGCGCCCGCGGCGTCGGCGATGTCTGTGCTGAAGCGCAGACGCCCGGTGGCCGTGGCCTTGGTGAGGATCTCGGAGAGGCCTGGTTCGAAGAACGGCGGCTTGCCCTGAGCCAGTTGGGCGATCTTGTCGGCGTCCACGTCGATGCCCACGACGTCATGGCCGAGCTCCACCATGGCCGACGCGTGCACCGCCCCGAGATAGCCGCATCCGATTACCGATAGCTTCATGCGCTGTAGTCCATAGGCACAAGACTATTGCCCGCCGGGGGATGTCCCCGTTGGGGAGGGCGTCGGCCCGGGAACGGGGGCTGCCGCCGTCGCACAGACGTGCAATATATTCCGAGCGGGGAAGCCCCGTCACCCGGACGGGATGCCAGTGACGGGCCCCCACGCCAAGGGGGAACAATGAACCATAGATGGACTCGAAAGATCGCTCTGAGCGGATCGGCACTCGTCGTCGCACTCGGCCTCGTCCTGGGCGGAATCGCGCCGGCCAACGCCGCAACCGCACCGAAGATCTCGATCAAGCTCACCAGGGTCGGTAGCTCGCAGACGGTGACGGGGGACAACGTGTCGTTCAGCGGAACCGTGTCTCCGCAGCTTCGGGGCCGGAAGATCACCCTGCAGCGGATGGACCAGGGGAAAAGTGCCTGGGTGTCGGTCGGGGCGGCCACGGTGAGCTCCAAGGCCACCTTCTCAGTGAAGGGTAAGGCGGCCGGGATGGGCGCCAACAAGTGGCGGGCCGTGTATACCGGTACTTTCTCCTACAAGTCGGCGACGCTGTCGACAACAGTGTCGAAATGGCTGTATCTTGACGACCTCGACGCGGTGAGTCATGACCTCTATGACTTCACCACGGCGAACGTGGGCGGCAAGACCTACACCAAGGGGCTGACCGGAGGCGTGTGGTGGGGCGAGGGCACCTCTGTCTACAACCTCTCCTACAAGTGCTCCAGCTTCATTTCCGGGATAGGTCTGGACAACACGACCTCCAGCGGAGCGAAGGCCCTCTTCTTCACCGATCTTGACGGCGCCGAGAAGGTCTGGGCCAGCGCGATCGGTGTGGGCAACGGCCGAGCCATCCAATTGGACACCCGCGGGGCGTTCAGGCTGACAGTGGGCGCGCGCCCAGTGGCAGGCAACCCGACAGTGGTCTTCGGCAATGCGCGCATCCTCTGCTCGGGAATGCCGTAACTGCACGCGCACATCCGGTGAGGCCCGGCCGCTCTGCGGAGCCGACGGGCCTCACCCGTCTGTGTGGATGCGGATCCGCTTGCTGGGAAAAGGCCTGATGCGGCACGCAGAATGCGCGGCGGTCAGGCCTGGGCGGCCGATTATGGGATCATAGAGGTTCGTCGCCTTCGGCGCAGAACCATGTGCGTCGGACTCTGGCCGGCATAGAGAGGGGTCTAATGCAGGCATACAACGAACGTTCCAGCCGCACGACGGCAGTCTTCGGGGAGCTCGTCTAGTGGCGTCTGTTCCTCCCAGCGCCAACGAGCCGGGCATTGTCGGCGTCCTTGTCGTCAACTACTTCAGCGCCGACGCCGTCGCCCTGCTGCTCGCGTCCCTGGCCGCTCACGCCGGGGACTGCGTCGTACATGTCTCGGTGGTTGACAACAGCTGCGACCCGATCGAGTTCCGTCGGCTCAGCGACGCCGTGCTGCAACCGGCCGACTCCCCACTCCTGGTGCGCGCGACGGCCTCCGACACCAATCGCGGCTACGCCGGCGGCAACAACCTCGCCTGGTCGCTGCTGGCCGACGTTGCGTCCGCCGTGGATGTCGTTGTGGTCGCCAACCCCGATGTTGAACTGGCGGAGGGCTCCTTGGCGACACTCGTCGCCGCGAGCCGGGCTCAGCCCGCCACCCTCTTCGGGGTGCGCACCGTCACGGGCGGCATCACCTACTCCGGCCTGGGCGCCATCGACAGGCGAAGCGGCCAGTCGCGACAGATCGCGCTTGACCAGCCGCCGACGCCCGCGGAGCTCACCTACCCGACCGGGCATTTCCTGGCGGTCGCTCGGGAGCACTGGGAGCGGCTCGGCGGGCTGAGCGAGGACTACTTCCTCTACTCGGAAGAGGTGGACCTGATGCTGCGGGCAACGGCCGCCGATCCGGCTGTCACGGTCGGCACCATCGACTCCGTCCTCCTGCGCCACTCCGGCGGCCTCACCACCGGCTCCGGCGACTCGATGACCGAGAAGTCCCTGGCCACCTATCTGCACGGCACGCGCAGCCGGGTCATCCTCTTTCGCAAGCACCGCAGCTTGACGCGATACCTCCCGATGGTCGTCGGCGCCCGTTTGCTCTGGTCGTTGAAGGTGCTGGCGGTTGCCGGGTTCCCCTCGGCCAAGGCCGTGTGGTCCGGCATCGCGCAGGGCTTCACCTGGCGGGCAGGTACGAACCGATGAGGTCGATTACAAACGAACGGTGGCCGTCATGGAGCTAGTGGCTGCGATCGTCGGAGTGGTGCTCCTGGCGATCATCCTGGTACGCGTGCGAGTGACCGTGATGTTGTTCCTGGTCTACAACTTCGCCGGAGCCGCGACCGGTCTGGCCCTGTACGCCAGGGACGGCATCGCCGAATGGTCGACCGTGATCGCCTACACGGCCTGCGTCGTCGCGATCCTCGTCGGTTTCGTCGCCGGGGGGTACCTCCGTCCAGCGATCAAACGGGTGCTCCCCTCTCGGGCGCTGCCTCCGATGCCGCAGATCTTCCGGATGCCGGATACCGCGGTGAGCCTCGTGGTCTGGACCGTCGGCCTGATGGCGCTGTACCACTTGATCGCGAGCGGCATCCCGCTGTTCGCGGATTCCATCGAGGTCGAACGCTTCGACTTCACCTCGTCCGGATTCTTCGGCATCCCCGGCCGCATGTACCTCTACGGCGTCCCGCTGAGCTGGATGCTCGCCACGGCTTCGGCCCAAGCGCACGGCTACCGCTGGCGCGACTATCCGGCCTGGTGGGTGGCGACGGGGTTCTACATCCTCACGTCACTGTTGTCCGGGTTCAAGAGCGGTCTGTTGGCCATGGCCGTCACCGGCATCATCGCCGCCATCGTCATCACCGGCGCCCGCGTCAAGGTCGGACAGCTGGTGGCCAGGTACTGGTTGCTGCTGTGCGTGCCCGTGGTCTTCGGGCTGTTGGTGGCCACGACCTATTCGAGCTATCAGAAGAGCGACGTGCCGCTCTGGCGCCAGCTGATCGATCGGGTCACCCTGGTCGGGGCCGAGCCGAAACAGTTCGCCATTGAGCACAACGTCGCCGGCACACTGAACACGGGCGTCCTGAGCGATTTCTGGTACTACATCCAGAAATACACCGGGGCGGACATGACCGGCCAGTATTCGCTCGAGCGAGCGGTGTCGGCCAAGATCATCAACGCCAATCCCGCCAGTGACGCCTGGACCACCCCGGTGACGGTGGGCGGGTTCCCCGAGCTCATCTTCTCGTTCGGGCTGCCGATCGCCATCATCGTCACGCTCCTGGTAGGCATCGTCCTGCAGCTTCTGCACAGCCGGAGCATCAATCCGCTCGGCCTGTTCCTGCGTGCGGTCACCGTGTACGGCATCTACACCTGGCTGCTCAAGGGCGGACTCGCCTACTACGTCATCAACGTGTCCGCCGTGACCGTGATGGTCCTCGGCCTGCTCGTCATCTTCACCCTGCTGACCCAGTTGGTCACCAGCCGAACGGTGCCGTCAGGGCTGCGCCGGTTCAACGACGCGGTCTTCGCACACCGGGCGGGACGCGGTTGGAACCTGCCCCGGCTACCTCGCCCGACTCTTAAGAACGGAAAGCACGTCCTTCACCGTCGAACGCGACACTAGAAGCGTTCCGCCGGCGATGATGGCGGCGACCACGACAAGGTCGACGGCCATCTTCACCCAGGGGAAGTCCGACAGTGCGGGCCACAGCGCGTTGAGGGCGAAGCCGGCGCCGACGCCGACCACGGTCACGAAGAACGGTACGGCCCAGGCGCCCAGGTATCTCGACACCTTCAAGCCGATCTGGCGCTTGAGCACCAGCATGCGCACGGGCCAGTACAGGTACTGGCGAGCCACGACGGCCGCTGCCACGCCCATGACGCCCCAGTTCACGCCGACCAGGACCAGCAGCACACCGAACACGGTCTGGCCCAGGGTGAGGTAGAACGCCGATTTGGCGTGCCCGGAGGCGATCAGCACACTGCGGTCGAAGTAGAGGATCGCGTTGAGCGCGCCCAGCAGGGTAAGGACCTGCAGGATGGGCACGGCCAGCGTCCACTGTGCGCCGAGGACGATCGGGATGGCCAGCGGCGCGAGCACCGCGGTGAGGCCGAAGATCGGGATCGCCGCCGTCGCGGTGACCCGGGTGAGCTTGTAGAACCAGGTGCGGAGGCGCGCCGGGTCGCCCTGCAGGCGCGAGAAAGCGGCCAGGCTCACGTTGGAGAACACCGACGAGAACAGTTCGATGAGGATCGCGATGATGTTCATCGCCATGTAGTAGTAGCCGAGCGCCTCGGTGCTGAGGTAGAGGCCGATGAGCAGGCGATCCGCCTGGGAGTTGAGGTAGCCGACCAGCTCGATGCCGACGATGCTGAAGCCGACCCGCCACAGGTCGCGGAAGGCCTGAGCCGAGATCGCGAACCCAGGCCGCCAGTCACTGACCGCCCACAGGGCGATGGCGCCGGCCGTCGCGCTGACCACGCTCTGAATGACGAGGCTCCAGACTCCCAGCCCCGACAGTGCGGCGATGATCGCCGCGGCCCCGCCGATGGTGGTCGCGGTGAGGCGCCGGATGGCCAGCGACTTGAACTTGAAATCGCGCTCGAGGAGCGACGCCTGCGTCACCGAGAGCGCGTTGATCATCAGCGTCAGGCCCAGGCAGGCCGCCACTGGAGCCAGGCCCGGTGTGCCGAAGAGCTGCTCAATGGGTTGCGCGGCCAGGGCGATGGCCGCTGCCAGGACGACGCCGATGGCGATGGAGGTCCAGAACGCCGTATCCCGGTGCTTGTTCGTGATGGTTTCACGCTGGATCAGCGCCCGGCCGAATCCGGAGTCGACGAAGACCGTGGCCAACGCCAGCACCGTCGTGGCGAGGGCGACCAGACCGAAGTCTTCCGGGGAGAGCAGCCGGCCCAGGACGACGAGGACGACGAGGGTCGTGCCGCGCGCGCCCCACTTGTCGACGATGGACCAGGAAACTGATTTGGTTGCGTCTTTGCGCAGTGTATCGACGATGAGCTGACCCCTTATGGCCTTGGGCGACGGCCGGTTACGGCGTGGTCAGGAGCGGGTATTTGTTGATGACCTGCGTGGTGAGGCCGCGCAGGCGCTCGACGAACTCCGCGTCGCGGGACGTCGGCGCCGGGGGCTGGTGGTACACCGTCTTCCGCAACAGGCGGTACCAGGCGTCGCTGAGGAAGGGACGCTGGTACTCGGCGCGGAGGGACCCGGTGTAGTGGCGGATGAAGTCGCGCAGGGCGGGGTCGTAGGTGTTGTTCCAGACGACGGGCAGGTCGTCGACCGCGCCGCTGATCCTGGCGCAGTAGATGACGTTGCCGTTCTCGAACTTCAGGCTTCGACGATCGTCTTCGGGGATCTCGCTGGTGATGCTGCCCATCACCTGTTCCAGGAACGGGATGGCCGGGGCGCCGGCGCCGGCGATGATCACGCCGGAGTTGATCCGCTTGGAGGCCCCTTGTGCCATGTAGATGCGCCCATCGGGCAGACCGGTCAGGGCGGTGTTGAAGTCGGGTGCGTCCGGGCTGACGGCGCAGTCCGAGTCGATGTACGCCACAGAGTCGTAGCCGCTCTTCAGGGCATCGAGCAGGATCGGGATCTTCAGCCAGGCGCTCTGCGCAGCCTCGGATACCCGGGGCGGGTGGGCGATGCTGACGAAGGCGGCTCCGATCGAGTCTGCATATTGCTTCTGCGACTCGATGCACCGCTTGTAGGCGAATCCATAGCCGTTCTGGGCAATCGTGAAAACGAGACTTCGCACGTGATTCCTTCGTTCGAGCGTCGACCTGTGGGTCGAAGTGTGGCTCAAGGGCGATGTGGTGCCCGGGACCGGCCTGGTAAAGGCCATCCAGCGGAGTTTACCGGTTCAGCGCCCCCAGGCCCGGTTACAGGCCGCCGATAGCCGTGAGCAGAGAGCCGGCCAGCTCGGCCGCACGCCGTTCGGCGGCGGGAGCCTCGGCCTCCCGAAGCGCGAAAAGCCCGTCGAGGTCCTGCCGGGCCGAGGCCAGGGACATGGCGGTGGAGGTCAGCTGCATCGAGGCGAAGTAGTCGCCGTACTTGAACTGCGGCTCGACGCCGGAGTCGCTGACGGACAGTAGCTGCGTGGGCGTGCCCACGGAGTGCGCAACGATGACGCCGTGCAGGCTGGACGACAAGACGAGGCGTGCCGCTGCGACCTTCTTGATCACAGTCAGCGGGCGCATGGTGGGGGGCACGACCTCCATGCCGAGCCGTCGAGCGTCTCGAATCTCCTGACGGCCTTCGCTGGTTTTCCAGACTCGGAAGTGCGGGATGAGGACGATCTTGTCGGTCTTCGGCAGACGGTTGCCGTCGATCAGCGCGGCGGCCAGCAACCCGGCATCCCCGATGGGAGTGTCCTCCGGCAGGCCCAACTGCGCCCGCGAGTGCGGTCCGCGAACGGCGAGGATGGAGTCGGCGTGCGCCTGGTAGGACGGCAGCAGGTGCGCGGGGATCTCACCGCGGAGTCCGGTGCCCCAGATCTTGGCGTGACCGGACCGGCGCATGTACAGCTCGAGGATCGACCCGATGGCGACCACGTCGGCCTGGGCCGGTGCGGACCAGACGACCTTGCGACCCGTCGCGTATTCCAGCACGTCTCGGGTGAGTTCATCACCGAAATTCATCAGCGGACGGCCGGTGCGCAGCCCCAGCCGCACCCAGAGTGCCGGGTTGTCGAACAGTTCAGGCTTGAGCAGACGCGGCGACTTGAGAGGCGACCACCAGAACGCTTTGAGTGACTTCACTGGCTTTGGATCTCCTTGGTGGGCCGGCGAACGGCTTGGCGATTAGGTGCGTTTTCCACCGTAGTGCAGGGCACGCACTAGAGTTTTCCTATGCGCCCCCGCGAGAATTCAAGTCGGTCCGGGCTCGTGAGCATCGGGTTGTTCCTTCCGTATGACGGCATTCCGCACGCCGGCGGGGAGTATCTGCTCCGGCATTTCGAGGCCCTCGAGGCTGCCTTCCAGATCAGCGCCTACGCGCCTGGACTGCCGGAGAATGTTGCTGCCGCCGGCAAGGTCGCGTCGGTTGAAGCCACCCGACGGGCAGTCGCCGGGACCGGTCTCCTCTCTGGCGCACGGCTCAAGCCCCTGCGCGACCTGTTGAAACTTGTCCGGGGCGCCTCCCTGGCTGTGGACGTCGAGCACGCCCTCAAGAACGACCCTGACTTTCTGCAGCGGGCCCGGTCGGCGTCGGTGCTGGAGTTCCAATGGACAGAGACGGCGTCTCTCGCGCGTTTTCTGCGTCGGGTGAACCCGAAGGCCGTTCAGGTGCTCATCGCCCACGACGTGCTCGCTCAGCGCTGGTCGCGGGCGTCCGCCGCCGCCCCGACGCTCAAGGCGAAGGTGCTGTTCCACTTGCGTGCCGTGTTTGCTCGGCGGGCGGAACGCCGGGCGTTCACCGAAACCGACGTGGTGATCGTGTTCAGCGACAAGGACCGTGACGAAGTGTTGGCCATCGCCCCGTCGGCGCACGTGGAGGTGAGCCCGCCGTCCCTGGTCGCGGCCGGGATGCCGGACACCGCCCGCGCACGCGTGAGCCTGCCGCAGACTCTCCTGTTCACCGGGGCGCTGAACAGGGACGAGAACCACGAGGCGCTTGTCTGGTTCCTCGGGTCGGTGTGGCCCGCAGTGCAAGGCCGGGTCGCCACCGCCGAAGTCGTGATCGCGGGGGCCGCGCCCCGCCCGGAGCTCGCCGACCTCGTCGAACACAGCCCCCGGGTGAGCCTGACCGGTTACGTCGATGACCTGGGCCCCTTCTACGCGGAGTCCACCCTCTTCGTCGTTCCCTTGTTGCGGGGAGCGGGAGTGAAGTTCAAGACCATCACCGCGATGCTCTGGGGAATCCCCGTCGTGTCCACCTCGGTGGGCGCAGAGGGCGTCGGCGTGTCATCTCACTATCTGGCAGTGGATGACACCGCCACGGGTTTCGCCGAGGCGATCGTGGCCGCTCTGGGTGACCAGACGCGGCGGGATGCCGTGGCCCGGACCGCGTTCGACTGGGCACACGGAGAATTCGGCGCCGAACTGTTCACGGCCCGGCTGCGCCGGATCTACGCGGCCGGTACCGCGGCCAGGAGCGCTTCCTTGAGCGCCGGAGCGACGACGACGCCGTAAGTCGCCGTCATGTGCAACTGATCCGTGCGCACGGGCGTTCCGTCGACGAAGATCGGGCAGAAACCGCCGGAGCAGAACCAGTTCAGCGGTGACACGAACGTGGCGCCGGTGGCCGCGGTCGCGAGCTCGTCGGCGGCAACCATGGCCCGCCAGTCCGCGCCGACGCCGGAGATGCAGTCGGCCGGAGTCGATACCTTGGTGGCGCACTCGGCGGGGATCTTGCCGACGGGCGGCGGGGCGAGCACCACGACCGAGCGACCGGGCGCGGAGACCGCGCGGATGGCGCCCTCTCTGGCGGCCGTCCACTCGGTTGCGGTCGCGTCTGCGGTCGGTCGGTCGGCCATGGCACCGTAGGCGCCCTGGTTGTTCGACATTACGACGAGGTCGGGGTCCATGCTCTGGATGAGGGCCGCGGCAGGCTCGCGGTTGTCATTGCAGCGGGCGGTCTCTTCGGGGCGGTCAGGCAGGTTGATCTCGGTGTAGACGAACGGGCAACTGCCGAATCCGATGGCGCGCACCTTGTAACCCTCGGCGCCGAGCGCCTCGATCACGGCGGGCATCCAGGCCACGGCGATGGAGTCGCCGACCAGGACGGCGGTCTTCTCGCCGGTGCCATAGAGGCAGACGTCGGGGTCGGTCAGATCGTTCGGATGCATGCACCCGGTGTCCGGGTTCATTTGCGGCGCGGCGGCGGAGCGGGCCTCACCGATCTCGGGGGTGAGTGTGGGCCAGGAGGTGGCCCCGAGGGCCTCCTGGATCTTCTCGTGGAGCACGCTCTCCGTAGCCGTGAGGTTGGCATCGTCGGCGGAGTCCGCGAGCGCGGCGGCTAGCCCGGGCGGACCGGACCTCGGCAGGAACAGCACCGCCGTGAGAGCGACGACGGCGAAGACGGCGCCGGCCGTAACGAGCACGGTACGTCGTCGGGAACGGACCTTGCTGGTTGTCGGCCTGGTCGGTCGGGCCCCGCGTGGATCGAGCCAGCGGGACCGCCTGATCGGGTCCTCCACGAGGTGGTAGGAGGCCACGGAGAAGATCGCGGTGGCCAGCAGGGCGGCCAGGGTCGTGCGCTTGCCGCCACCGCCGAAGAAGGTGCTCGCGAAGATGATCATCGGGAAATGCCAGAGGTACAGCGAGAACGAGATGTCACCGAGGTATCCGCTGAACCGGTTGGTCAGGGGCCAGAGGTACCGTTGCTCGCCGCCGATACCCGCCCAGATGACCAGGGCGGTCGACAGCACCGGAAGGGCGGCCCACGGGGCCGGGAAGCCGGCGCCGTTGTCGACCAGGAACACCGATGCGACGATACCGACGAGTCCCAACCAGCCCAGGACGGTTCGCGCGAGAACCGAGAGGCGCGCGGCGGAACCGCCGAACACGGCCAGAAGGGCACCGATGCCCAGCTCCCAGGTTCGGGAGAAGGTGGAGAAGTACGCCCAGGTCGGCGCGTTCACGGTGTCGTAGAGCGCCCACGCGAACGACGCGGCGACGATGCCCAGCATGACGAATCCGACGATGCGGTGCGCAACTCGGGTGTTCCAGTGCGCGCGGCGGCCCGCGAGGGCGAAGATCAGCAACATCAACCACGGCCAGGCGAAGTAGAACTGTTCTTCCACGGCCAGCGACCAGTAGTGCTGCAGCGGAGAGACCGCGCCGCCGGCCAGGAAGTAGTTCGTGCCCTGAGCGGCGAAATTCCAGTTGGCGCCGAAGAAGAACGCCCAGACTCCGTCCCACATCGTCGACGTGGCTCGGGAGGAGGCGAAGAGCAGCCACGACACGATCACCGTGACGACGATCACGAGGGTCGCAGCCGGGAGGATGCGCTTGATCCGACGGCGGTAGAAGTTCACGAACGAGATGGTGCCGGTGCGGTCATGCTCGCGCAGCAGCAGCCCGGTGATCAGGAAGCCGGAGATCACGAAGAAGATGTCGACTCCGACGAAACCGCCGGACGGGCGGCCCAGGGCGTGATCGGCGATGACGGCGCCGACGGCGATCATGCGCAAGCCCTGGATGTCAGGGCGCAGAAGGCTCTTCCGGGGCTGGGCGGTGGTGTCCGTCGCGCGTTCGGCGCTGGTGGAGCTCAATTCTCGCGCGCGATCGCGGTATGGGGAGTCGCGTCGGCAGCAGCACCGGAGGGCGGTGTGGCCGGCGTGACCGCCGGCTTGCGCCAGTGCCGGCCGATCAGGCGACGCAACGGCTCGTCGATGAACCGGGTGAACAACGCCGCGAATCCGACCGCGAGGACCAGCGCGATCGCGACGCTCAGCGGCCGCGGCACATTCAGCGCGTCGAGCCGGAGCAGCACGATGTAGCCGAGGTTCTGGTGCAGGAGGTACAGCGGGAAGGACAGCCAGCCCAGGAACCGCAGCGGCCGGCTGGACAGGCCCAGCGGGCGCCACATCAGCGTCACGAGGGCCAGCGCGAAGGCGACGGCGGCCGCGACGGCGTCCATGGGGTTGAACAGGCCACCGCCGACGACGGCCGCGACGGGGAAGAGGAGCATGCTCATGCGGCGTTCACCGTTGATGATCGCGAGGGCGGTGATGCCCAACAGGAACCACGGGATGTTCTCGAAGAGGCGGGTCTGTTCGTTGAAGGAGTCCGGGATGGCGAGCGCGATCAGCAGCATCGCGGCCAGCCAGGTGTACAGGGTCAGCGGCAGGCGCGCCGGGCTCAGCCGGCCGGTGAACCACAGAACGGCAGCCATGACGTAGAAGGCGAGTTCAACCGCGAGGGTCCAGTACGCGCCGTCGACGTTCGGAACGCCGAAGAAGTCCTGCACCATGCTCAGATTGAGCACGGTGTCCAGCGGCACGGTCTGGCGGCCGGGGAGGCCGAAGACGGCGACGGCGGTGGCTGTGATGGCCACGGCGATCCAGTAGGTGGGGTACAGGCGGATGAACCTGGAGCGGAAGAAACCGGCCGGAGTCGAGTTCTGCAGCGACATGAAGATGACGATTCCGGAGATCACGAAGAACACCCGAACGCCCTGGCCGCCGAAGTGCACGGCCTCAACAGATGCGCCCAGCTGCGGGTACACCTGCGCGACGTTCCACAAGTAGTGATAGACCACAACCATCAGGGCGGCGAGGCCGCGGAGGCCGTCTAGCGCCAGGAGGCGATGGGTGGAAGCGCGCCGCACCGGTAGTTCTGAAGCGAGTGCACTCATCGAATTTCGGCCCCTCCGCCAGGTCACGACAAGGTATCGCTGGGCCCAGTATCGCAGAAACAGCCCCCTATGCGGGTGCCACCCGGATGGGGCGGCGCTCGCACTGGGGGCTGCGTCGGTGAAACGGCGGGGCTACGCGCCCGGCTGCAGGTCGCTCACAACACCGGTCAGGTAGACCGGGTGGCCGCTGAGATCGACCGTGATCCGGCCATCCACGGGGGAGAGCACGCTGCTCGCACCGTACTGGTCGGTGAGGGTGACGTCCTCGTCCGCGGCGTAGGTCATGGTCTTCGCAGCGGTCGTCCAGGCCACGCGGGTCTGCGTGTCGCCGGTCCCGAACGCGTATGAGTACACGGACGGATCCGCCAGGGTGTCCCTGGCGGTGAACGCCTTGCCGTTCAGCTGACGGATCATGACGGCCTCGGCGACACCGGAGGGCTTGGGCGCGAACGCGGGCACCTCCTCGGTGGTCTGGTGCAGCAGCCCGAAGTTGCCCTCGTGGTCGCCGGGGTCGTTCGAGTCGTTCACCAGGTCATACCAGAAGAACTTCTCCACGCTGTTGGCGAAGGCGATGGCCTGCACCCGCACGAGGTTGTCGGCCTGGTCCTGTTCGCTGTAGCCGGTGGTGGACCAGCCGAGTTCGGTGATCCAGAGCGGCTTGGTCTGCCCGTTGTTGTACTGCTTCACCCGGTCGTTGACCTGGGTGAGGCTGGCCTCCATGAACTCGGGACCGGACTCGGGGGTGTAGTCGTACGGGTGGAAGGAGATGGCGTCGAGGTACTGGAGTCCGCCGGCCTTGTAGAGCGCCTCGAGCCAGGCGTCGTCCTGACGGGCGATGGCCGGTCCGATGATCTTCACCTCGGGGTGGGCGGCCTTGACCGCGTCGTATCCGGCCTTGAGCAGGGGTACGTAGCATTCGGCGGTGCGGCCGCACGCGCTGTAGTTCATCGGCGGGTTGTTGAACTCGTTGTAGATCTCGACTTCAGGAGCCCCGTACTGTTCGACCAGCTTGGTGGTGAACTGCCCGTAGGCGGCGAGGGCAGACGGGCTGCTCGGGGTGCCCTCCTTGTCATACAGCTTGTTGCCATAGGCGCTGATCGGAAGCAGGTCGACGCCGGCGGCCTCGTACTCAGCGATCATGCGGTTGTCGTTCTCGGGGAAGTTGTACACCCCCTTGGTCGTCTCGACGCGGCTCCACTTGGCGTCGGTGCGCACGTCGGAGATGCCTAGATCGGCCGTCACCTGGGCCGAACCCTCGAACGCCTCTGTGAGGTGCACACCCACGGCGAAACGCTCGTCCTGGGTGGGGGTTCCCTCTGCCACCGGGTCGAGGATCGCCAGGGACGTTTCCATGGTGTCGCTGGAGTTGTCGTTGTTGGCGATCGCGATCGAGTAGTACCCGGGGTCGAGGTCCTGCAGCGAGACGACGCCCAGGCCGGGCTGCAGGTCGACGGTGCCCTGGTCGATGGTGGCGCCGGTCTCGTCGGTGACGGTCCAGGCCGCGCCGGGAATCTTCCAGGACACTCCGATGGCTGCTTCGCCGGTGGCGAGCAACAGGGAGGTGTTGGTGATCCGGGTGGGGGCCGTGAACGCCTCGAACGACGGGTTGGCCAGCAGGTTGTCGGTGGAGCCCTTGGCGGTCATGGCGAGAGAGTCGACACTCACACCGGTTGTCGGCGCCACGGTCAGGATGCTGACGGGCACCGAGGTTTCGTCTGCGTCGGTCTTGTAGGTCCAGGTCTGCTCGTCCCAGACCGCGTTCACGGCCTCGAAGTCGTGCCGGCCCTGGCCGGCGGCGCCCATGATGACGGAGACGCCGGGGTCGACGGCATCCTGGCCCGCGGTCTTGATGCTCGCGGTGAAGGTGTAGGTGGTCGACGGAGAGACGGCGACGACCTGGCTCAGGGCGAGGCGGGTGGTGTTCTCTGCGGGGTTGGTGCTGTCGATGCGCAGCCCGATGGTGCCGTCTGCAGCGTCGCCGGCTTCCGCGGCGAAGACGGATGCGGAGTCGTCGTTGTCCTGGCTCCAGCCGTCGAACGTCGCGGCGACGTTCGCGGTCGGGAGCAGCACGACGGGCTCAGGTTCAGGGGTGGCGGTGGCGGTCGGGGCGGTGCTCGGCGCCGCAGCGGGGGCGTCCTCCGGAGCGGATGCGGGCCACAGGGCGAAAGCGGTGCCGCCGCCGACGAGGGCGAGCACCACAACGCCGGCGGTGATGAGGCGCCAGCGGGGCTGACGGCGGAGTCGGTTGAGGATATTCATGTGTCTCCCGAAAAGTCGACGTGGAATCGTGCGCGGAATGGGGAGGCCGGGGTGGAGATCCCGTCCGGGTGGCTGGGGCTACGCGTGTGCTTCTGCGGTGACCCAGCTGCGAAGTGTGGAGCGGAAAACCGACTGGTCGAACTGCCAGGCGCGATCGATGCAGTCCTGAGGACGCATCATCGCGGCGCGGGCGACGGCCTCGCGCGCTGCGCCGCCGGTGAACTCGTGCAGGTGCACGCCGGTCACGCCGTCGACCACCGATTCCGCCGCGCCGCCGATGGCGCGTGCGATCACGGGTGTGCCGGTGGCCATGGCCTCGACGGGCATGATGCCGAAGTCTTCGATGGCGGGAAAGACGTACGCCAGCGCGCGGCGGTACAGCGCGCTCAGCAGCGCGCGTGAGGGCTTGAGCACGAACGAGACCTGGCCGGGGTGCTGGTCGGCCAGAGCCTGCAGGTCGGGCAGCGAGGGCCCGTCGCCGGCCAGGACCACCGCGGTGTCGGAGGCGACTCCCAGGGCGACGACCAGGTCCAGACGCTTGTAGGGGATGAACCTGGACGCGCCGAGCAGGAATGTGGACGGGAGGCCGTCCAGAATCGTCAGTTCCTCCGCCGTGAGGTCGGCGGCGGGGTCGTCCGCGAACGCCTGCACATCGACGGGCGGGTGGATCACGACGCTGTCGCGGTGCCACGCATTCTGGATGCGCTGGCGCACGAACTCGCTGTTCGCCGCGATCGCGGTCGGCTCCTGGGCACGGGCACGGTCGAGGCGCTGCAGGGGCTTCCGCACCAGTTTCGCCAGGGCGTGGTTGCCGCGGGCGTCGAGCTCCGGCGTCCAGATGTACCGCGCTGGTGTGTGCGCGTAGACAAGCTTGGGAACCTCGCGGGCGGGCCCGGCGAAGCGGGCGTGGTGCGAAAAGAGATGGGAGCTGCAGAGGATCCAGTCCGCGTCCCTGGCGCCGAGGTGCCGCCAAGTGAGGGGCATGAACGGCAGGGCGAGCGCCTTGGACTTGCGCAGCGGAGTGCGTGCCAGCCAGGTCTCGGCGACGTCGACACCGGCGAAGCGCTCAGGGGCGTCATTCCACAGCGACTGGATCTGCGCATCCGGAAAGGTCGCGACGATTTCTTCAACGACGTTCTCTGAGCCACCACGGGTCGCCAGCCACTCGTGAACGATGATGCCTGGCATAGGTGATGCTCCCCCTGGAGTCGGTGGGAGGTCTCGGTGACCCTGGCCCATCTTCACCAGCCTACGATACTGAGGCGGCGGGCCCGGGCGGCGGCGTGTGATCCTGCGCGTATTCGCAGGGCGTCCCTCTACGATGGCGGGATGGAGCAGCTAACTATGACGGACCGGGAACCGCCCAAGAGCCGGGTGCGGCAACAGCTGGGCCTGACCCTGGTGCTGGCCTATGGCGCCATCGTGGTGCTGGCGACGATGTGGCCCACCCCGCTGGACCAGGGCTTCGAATCGTCGATCACCCGGCTGCTGGACGTGATGCACCGCAACGGTGTTCCCCAGTGGTTCGGCTACACGAAGCTGGAATTCACCGCGAACGTGCTGATGTTCGTCCCGCTCGGCTTCCTGGTGAGCATGTTGCTGCCGGTGCGGGTGTGGTGGCTCGCGTTGATCATCTGCCCCGGAATCTCGGTGGCCATCGAACTCACCCAGGCCGTGGCCCTGAGCGCACGCTTCGCCACGGTTTCCGATGTGGTGTCGAACTCGACCGGAGCCCTCATTGGAGCGCTCCTGGCCGTGGCACTGCGCGCCGCGATCTACCAGCGTGACGAGAAGATCATAGCCAGGCGCATCTGGGAGCTCGGGCTCACCCGCTAGCGGTCCGCGCGACTCAGCCGCAGTCGGCGCCCTCCGTGATGGTCTTGGGCGTCGCGTTGATCATCGGGGTACCCCGCACCTCGAGCTTGCCGTACTCACCCGGCGCGCCCTGGAACGAGGCCGTCACCGTACTGGTGTCGCCTGGAGCCAGGTAGACCGTGAACTTCGCGACGGGCCGGCCCAGGTCGACGGCGCTGGCGTTGACCTCGGTGAGCTCGCCCTCAACGTCGATCGTCGCCGACGTCAACGTCGCACCCACGGGGCCGTAGACGAACACCTCAGTTCTGAACACATCGCCGAGGGTGTTGCTCTTCACGTAGTCGGGCAAGCCGGCCTGCTGGGCGTTCGTGAGGTTCGACGTGAGTGTGGCCGAGCTGGTGAAGGTGGGGTTGTCCGGAACCGTGCAGATGTCGCTCGATGTGGTCGTGGCCGTCTTCAGGTAATAGTCGATCTTCGATGCGGACGTGTCCCGGTAGAAGATGCCCATGACCGTCGCATCGGCGTTGTCCTTGGGCATGGTGCCCTGCAGGCGGGTGCCGTCGAGGAGTGCCTGCTCGTCCGGGTTGGCGAACCAGGCCATGATGCTGCCCTGGTTGACGCCCTTGGTGACGGCCGCGGCCATCTCGGCCATGTCGAAGTCGCCGCTGAGCACCTTGGTGAGGATCGCGCTGGCCGCTTCGGAGAAGAACGCATCGACCTTCTCCGGCTCGGCGTAGCTGTCCCAGCGGAAGTACACCTCGTTGAGCAGCAGGTCGACGGCGTTGTCGCTCGAGAGCACGTCTCCGGTGCTGAGCGTGAGCGGCCCGGTGGCCTTGAGCATATAACTGAGGGCGATCGGGTCCACCGAGATCACGCCGTCGACCGCGACGCCCCTGTCGCGCTGCCAGTACGCCTGCAGGATGGCTCCGGCAGTGGGGAAATCCGGCCGGCTGGTGGCGGTGTTCGAGTGCGTCACCAGGTAGTCCGTGTACAGGTCCAGCGCGCTCTGGTCCACGGGCACGTCCACAGCGTCACGGTTCTTGAAGTCCGCGCTGCTGGCCTGGTCGGTGATGGCAATCGCGCCGCGGTCGGCGGAGATCACGCTGAAGGAGGCGGCGCTCCCGCCGAGGGCGGTGCTCTCGGCGTTGTTCTGGAAAGCCATGACGTAGGTGCGCGGACCATCCTGGCCCAGGGCGGTGCCCGCCACCTTGAGGAGGGGGGCGGCGCCATCGACGACCTCGCTCGCGGTGGTGAGGAGTCCGTCCAGCTTGTCGACGGCATCCGTGACCGGGCCGACCGTGATCGAGGTGTCGACAGCGGCGAGCTGCGTGAGCGAGGTCGCGAAGATGTCCTGGGCGGAGGCGACGATGGCCTCGGCCTCGGACAGCGGCGACAGATCGAAACCGCCCGATTCGGGGTCCCTGGCACTGATGTCGAACGTCGACGCGATCTTCACGGCCGGTGCGGCCACCTCCTGCACGATGGAGTCGATGCTCTCGGCCACCACTCGCACCCCGGTGAGGTTCTCACCGAGCACGGGGATGAACTCAGCGATACGCCAGGTGAGGTCGTGGGTTCCATTGACGGCGCTGGAGGAGCGAGCCTCGAGTTCGGCACCGGTTGCGCTCATCGCTTCGAAGTCGCCGCTGGTGGCATTCGCCTGCAACTGCGAGACGAGGGACTGTGACGCTTCGAGGTCGGTCTTGACCACCAGAGCGCGGGTGGCGAGCCAGGTGACGGACCCCAGGACAACGATTCCGGCCACGACGAGCCCGATCTTGAGACGACGCTTCGCGCTGGAGTTGCGGCGTTCATGGCGTGCGTTGGCTCGGGAAGAGCGCGCGGGCGCGCGGCGGGAGGCTCGTGAATTCACAGGTCCACCCTAGACGAGGGGTGTCGCTGCAACCTGTGTCGACGCCGGTGCCGGTGACCCCAGACCGGGTGGCGAGACGCGCGGACACGCGCTTCGAGTACGGTGAACGCCGGTCTTTGTGGAACTATGTGTTGGAACGCCTTCTTCCGCTGTCACCTCAGCGAAGGGGCATACGGGGAAGATCCGGGGAGAAGCATGGCTGTAGGCGACACACGTACGGCGGGAGTTTTGCGACGTCGTTCATGGCAGCGTGCGTTCGCGTCCCGACTGTTCGCCAGCGACATCCTGGTGGTTCTGTTCGCCGTGTTCGGCTCCCAGCTGGTCTGGTTCGGCTTCGCCACTGTGCCCCTGACGGCGCCGTACAACGTCGGTGCCACCTACACCGCGGTGTCGGTCGTGCTGGTGGTGGCGTGGATGGTCATGCTCGACGTGTTCGCCACCAGAGACCACAAGGTGATCGGGAGCGGAACTCTCGAGTACAAGCGCGTCGCGGACGCGACCATTCGTCTGTTCGGCCTGTTCGCCATCGTGGCGTTCCTCTTTAAGATCGAGGTGGCCAGAGGCTATTTCCTCACAGCGTTGCCGGCCGGGATGTTCTTCCTGATCGTGACACGCTGGCGCTGGCGCCAGTGGCTGCGCAAGCGCCAGGCCAGGGGCTTCTATCTCTCTCGCGCCCTGCTCCTGGGTGAACGGCTCAAATCCGCGCACGTGGCGGCGACCATCACCCGGGCCGCGGGCACCGGCCTCAAGCTTGTCGGCGCACTCACCCGTGAAGGAACGGTCTCCAAGGGACCGGTGCACGGCGTGCCCGTCGTTGGCGGCTACGACGACCTGCTCGGTGCGGTGGACGAGACCAACGCCGACACCGTCATCCTCACCGGCGCCGACGAAATCAGTCCTGAAGACATGCGCCGCGTCGGCTGGGAGCTCGAGGCCCGCGACGTGGAACTGATCGTGGCCCCTGCCCTCACCGACATCGCGGGACCCCGCATCCACTCCCGTCCCGTTGCGGGCCTCCCGTTGATCCACGTGAGCTACCCGGCCTTTGAGGGCGTCAAGCGCGTCACCAAGCGCACCTTCGACATCGTCGGTTCAGCCCTGTTGATCCTGATCAGTTCGCCGGGACTCCTCTGGGTGGCGATCGCCGTCAAACGGTCCAGCCCGGGCAGCATCGTCTACCGCCAGGAGCGCATCGGCCGCCACGGTCGCACCTTCGGCATGTACAAGTTCCGCTCGATGGTGCGGGATGCCGACGACCAGCTGGAGAGCCTGCTCGACGCTCAGGGTACCTCTGACACCCCGTTGTTCAAGGTCACCAATGACCCGCGCATCACGCCCATCGGCAAGATCCTCCGCAAGTACTCCATCGACGAACTGCCGCAGCTGTTCAATGTGTTCTTCGGCGAGATGAGCCTGGTCGGCCCACGGCCGCAGCGCGCCGCCGAGGTGGCGCTGTATGACGACGCCGCCCACCGTCGGCTCATCATGAAGCCGGGCATGAGCGGACTCTGGCAGGTCAGCGGCCGGTCCAACCTCAGCTGGGAAGACAGTATCCGCCTCGACCTCTACTACGTCGAGAACTGGTCGCTCACCACAGACATCCTGATTCTCTGGCGCACGGTGCGCGCCGTGGTCACACCCGACGGGGCCGTTTAGTTCTGCTTCGTGATCAGGTCGGGGGACCTCCGTGTTCGTTTCACAGCGTCGTACGACGGTTCTGTTCGCGTTAGTGTCGGCTGTCACGTTCGCCGGGCTTCCCGTGCCGGCGAGCGCGTCGTCACCGGCGAGCGTGGCTGCGGTCGCGCCGGCCGCGCCGGGCGATGGGCCGACCGACCCCCTCGACGATGTGGTGCTGGTCCCGGGAGTGACCATCCCCGACGGCCCGGTCGGCGGCGGGCCGAACGCACGTGTCGCTACTGTCGTGCACACAGTGTGGGTGAGCGTCGTGAACGCGACGCCGGCGACGACGGACAATGTCGTCACCGGACTCGACAGTGAAACCAACATTCGCGCCCTGATCGCCAAGATGAACGCTTTCTGGGCCCAGGAATCGGGCGGACGGGTTTCGGTGGTGTTCGGCGGCTACGAGAAGCGAAACCTCTCGGGGTACTGCGGCCTCAACGACATCTATTCCCGCGCCGCACAGGCGGCCTTCGGCGGGCAGTTCGCCCAGTACGCCTGGGTGGGCTCGAACGATCACCTTCTCGTTCTCGCCCGTGACGGGTGCTCGACCGGGAGCAGCGGGCTGGGCAGCCTCGGCGGCGATGGTGGCCAAATGGTGAGCTTCGACGGGGCGACAGGATCCCTGGCTCTCCCCACCGTGCTGCATGAGTTCGGCCACAACCTCGGCTTCAGCCACGCGACGGCGTCGATGTGTCGGAACTCCGGCACTGCCGATGGCGCGGTGGACTCGTTCGTGAACGGTGTCTGCCCCGTCGAAGATTACGCAGACACGCTCGACATCATGGGATACACCCGGGAGAACGCGACGCCGCACCTCTCGAGCCTGAAGCGCATCTCGGCGGGCTTCCTCACCGACTTCAGCGAGATCACCTCGGGCGCCGGCACCAGGACGACGACCATCCTGCCACTGGACAGCAGCGGCGCCAGCGGCGTCCGCGCCCTGCGGGTGGTCGACCCCCTCACGCAGGAGGCGTATGTAGTGGAGTTCCGCACGAATGCCGGGGCGGATGCGACATCGGCGGAATTCACCTGGCCCACGCAGCGCGTCGGGCCGTTGGCCGGCGGCTACTACCGGCTCTCCTCCGACACCAGCCGAGTGACCGGCGGGGTTCGCGTGCTCCGCGAACTACCGTTCAACTGGTACCCGCGCACGACCGTCCTGGCGACGGGTGTCACACCCGGGTCAACAGACCGGAAGTCGCGCGACACCCACCTGGATGCCGGCGAGACATTCTCCAGCCTGAACGATGGGTTCACCCTCACCGTGAAGTCGCTCAACGCCACGTCGGGCGCGGTGGTGGCGGTGACGTTCGGCAAGATGGCAGCGGCCCCGGTGGCCACGTCGACCACCTTCGACGGCACCGGCTGGACCGGCTGGACACAGACGGCAGGCTCGACAGACACCGCGCAGGTGCGGGCCACCATCGCGTCGGCGAACGGCAGGGTGCCAACCGGCAAAGTCGTGTTCCTCGACGGCACCCACACTCTGGCCACAGTGTCGCCCGACTCGGGCGGAGTGGCCCTCTACAGGCTGCCGAGCACTCTCACCGCCGGCACGCATATTCTGGCCGCGCAGTTCGTTCCTTCCACCACAGCGTCGGCCCCATCGCGCTCGGATGAACAGGACCTGACGGTGCTGCCCGGCCCGGTCGCCAGCCACACCACCCTCGGGGTCAACCGCACGAGCCAGGTCTACGGTTCGGCGACTCGCATCACGGCGACGGCCGCGGTGGCCAAGATCGCCGGCGTTTACCCTGCAGGCAGTGTGGAATTCTCTACCGGCGGGACCGTGCTGGGGTCGGTGAGGCTCGGCGCGACGGGGACGGCGGCGTACACGCTGCCGTCCACGCTGGGTGGCGGAGCGCGCTCGGTCACGGCACGTTTCGTACCCGGCACGACCACCGTGAAGGCCTCCGCATCGGCCGCCGTGGCGGTGACGGTGGCCAAGGCAACCGCGAAGGCGACGATCTCTCTGGTGGCGCCGTCGGTGAAGACCACGAAGAGCGCGGTGGTCAAGGTCACCATCACGGCTCCCGGGGTGGCCAAGCCCACCGGCACGCTCTCCGCCTACGCGAACGGCAAGCTCCTGAAGACCTACACCCTGGCCGCGGCATCCGCCGGCAAGGTGTCGCTCACCCTGCCCGCGTTCACCACCGTGGGGGCCAAGACCATCACCGTGCGGTACAGCGGCAGCGCGAATATCGTGGCCGCGACGTCGTCGGGCGCGAGGCTCACGGTGGCCAAATAGGCCTCGTGGGAATGCCAGAGGCGGGAGTCGTGAAGTCAGTCCCGTCGGATGCGTCCCGGGCTCGGGAATCGCCCGCTTCGAGTGGCCCGAGTCCCGCGGAATGACGCGGATCTCGGCGACACGCCCAACGCGACACGCCCGGGTTGCACAATGACCCTTTCCTGTGGCAGACTCTTCTAGTTCAACACTTTCGGATCGCGCTGCACGCGAGACCGGAATCACTGCCAGGCAGTGCATAGCTCGCCCCTTGAGGGTCAGAGTTAGGCCGCGGGTAGCAGAACAAAGCTTAAATCAACTCCTTGGCTGACTGGGTAAAACCATGTCATCCGCCAGGCCCCGTCTGGGGGAGTTGGCTCGAGAAGGTCGGGTCCCCGGCCGGATCGAAATTGACAGATGAACAGTGGTGCGATAGCAGCAGTGCTACTACGGCGTCCAATGCAGCCCTCGGGATGTAAGAAGCCTTGACAAGAAAGAGAGTTCGACATGGCGGGACAGAAGATCCGCATTCGACTTAAGTCGTATGACCACGAGGTCATCGACATCTCGGCGCGCAAGATCGTCGACACCGTGACCCGTGCGGGCGCGACCGTCGTCGGCCCCGTGCCGCTTCCGACCGAGAAGAACGTGGTGTGTGTCATCCGTTCCCCTCACAAGTACAAGGACAGCCGGGAGCACTTTGAAATGCGCACCCACAAGCGTCTGATCGACATCATTGACCCGACGCCGAAGGCCGTCGACTCGCTTATGCGTCTCGATCTCCCGGCAGACGTCAACATCGAGATCAAGCTCTAGGGCCCGCGATGTCGTACGCAGATACCAAGACCACCAAGGGCCTCCTCGGCAAGAAGCTCGGCATGACGCAGGTATGGGACGAGAACAACAAGCTCGTACCCGTCACCGTCATCGAGATCTCGCCGAACGTCGTGACCCAGATCCGCACGAAGGACATCGACGGTTACGCCGGCGTTCAGATTGCCTCTGGCGCCATCGACCCCCGCAAGGTGAACAAGCCGTCCGCAGGACACTTCGAGAAGGCCGGCGTCACGCCGCGCCGTCACGTCACCGAGCTCCGCACCGCGGATGCCGCTGACTACACCCTGGGCCAGGAACTCACCGTTGACGGTGTGTTCGTTGCCGGCACCAAGGTCGACGTCATGGGCACCTCCAAGGGCAAGGGCTTCGCCGGTGTTATGAAGCGTCACAACTTCAAGGGTGTTTCCGCTTCGCACGGTTCACACCGCAACCACCGCAAGCCCGGTTCCATCGGTGCCTCCTCGACCCCCAGCCGTGTCTTCAAGGGCATGCGCATGGCCGGTCGTATGGGTGGCGAGCGCGTGACCGTGCTGAACCTCAAGGTTCACGCGATTGACGCCGAAAAGGGCCTCATCCTGGTTAAGGGTGCCGTTCCCGGCGCCAAGGGCCGCCTCGTATTCGTCCGCACCGCAGTGAAGGGAGCGTAGTTCTTATGGCTACCGCACTCGACCTCATCGACGCCAACGGCAAGAAGGCCGGCTCCGTAGAGCTGCCCGCCGAAATCTTCGACGTACAGACCAACATCCCGCTGATTCACCAGGTCGTTGTCGCGCAGCTCGCTGCCGCACGCCAGGGAACGCACAAGGTAAAGAGCCGCGGAGAAGTTTCCGGTGCCGGCCGCAAGCCGTTCAAGCAGAAGGGAACCGGTCGCGCTCGTCAGGGCTCGATCCGCGCCCCTCAGATGACCGGTGGTGGCATCGTCCACGGACCGACCCCGCGCAGCTACGACCAGCGCACCCCGAAGAAGATGATTGCCGCCGCGCTCAAGGGTTCACTCTCTGACCGCGCCCGTGGCGACCGTCTGCACGTGGTGACCGCGCTGTTCTCGGCCGAGACGCCCAGCACCAAGGGCGCCATCACGCTGCTCACCCAGATCGCCAGCAGCAAGCACGTGCTGGTCGTTCTCGAGCGCACCGACGAGCTGACCCTCCGCAGCATCCGCAACCTCCCGACGGTGCACGTGCTGTCCTGGGACCAGCTGAATGCCTATGACGTTCTCGTCTCTGACGACATCGTCTTCACCAAGGGCGCGTTTGACGCGTTCGTGGCGCACAAGACCAAGAAGGAAGAGGTGTCCGCATAATGGCTACCCCCACTCAAAAGGACCCCCGCGACGTCATCATCGCTCCGGTCGTCTCTGAGAAGAGCTACGGCCTGATCGACGAAGGCAAGTACACCTTCATCGTGGACCCGCGTTCGAACAAGACCGAAATCAAGCTGGCGATCGAGAAGATCTTCAAGGTTGAGGTCGCTTCGATCAACACCATGAACCGCATCGGCAAGACTCGCCGTACGAAATTCGGTCTTGGCAAGCGCAAGGACACCAAGCGTGCCATTGTCACGCTCAAGTCCGGTTCCATCGACATCTTCACGGCCGTCGGCTAAGCGGCACGGACTAGAGGAATAAGAAATGGCTATTCGTAAGTACAAGCCCACGACCCCCGGTCGTCGCGGTTCTTCTGTTGCGGACTTCGCAGAGATCACCCGTTCGACGCCCGAGAAGTCGCTGCTTCGTCCGTTGTCCAAGACCGGTGGTCGTAACAACCAGGGTCGCATCACGACGCGTCACATCGGTGGTGGCCACAAGCGCCAGTACCGCGTGATCGACTTCCGTCGTAACGACAAAGACGGTGTCAACGCCAAGGTCGCTCACATCGAGTACGACCCCAACCGCACGGCGCGCATCGCGCTGCTCCACTTCCTGGACGGCTCCAAGCGCTACATCATTGCGCCGAACAAGCTGAACCAGGGCGACATCGTCGAGTCGGGTGCCGGTGCTGACATCAAGCCCGGCAACAACCTGCCGCTGAAGAACATCCCCACCGGTACCATCATTCACGCCATCGAGATCCGTCCGGGTGGTGGCGCCAAGCTGGCCCGCTCCGCCGGAGTGTCGGTTCGCCTGGTCGCCAAGGATGGCATCTACGCCCAGCTGCGCCTGCCGTCCGGAGAAATCCGTAACGTCGACGCCCGCTGCCGCGCCACGATCGGCGAGGTCGGCAACGCCGAGCAGTCGAACATCAACTGGGGCAAGGCCGGCCGTATGCGCTGGAAAGGCGTTCGCCCGACCGTTCGTGGTGTTGCCATGAACCCGGTCGACCACCCGCACGGTGGTGGTGAGGGTAAGACGTCCGGTGGACGTCACCCCGTCAGCCCCTGGGGCCAGAAGGAAGGCCGCACCCGGCACCCGAACAAGGAAAGCGACAAGCTCATTGTTCGTCGCCGTACCGTCGGCAAGAAGCGTAAGTAGGAGTAGACGATGCCTCGCAGTCTCAAGAAGGGCCCGTTCGTTGATGACCACCTGCTTCGCAAGGTAGTCAAGGCAAACGAAGCCTCAAGCAAGAACGTAATCAAGACCTGGTCGCGCCGTTCGATGATCATCCCCGACATGCTCGGGCACACCATCGCGGTCCACGACGGTCGCAAGCACATCCCGGTGTTCGTCACCGAGAGCATGGTTGGGCACAAACTCGGCGAGTTTGCTCCCACCCGCACCTTCCGTGGTCACGTGAAGGATGACAAGAAGGGTCGTCGCCGCTAACGCGGTGACGTGAAGGAGGAGAAATGGTGGAGTCGATCGCACGCGTGCGTCACATCCGCGTTACCGCCCAGAAGGCCCGTCGCGTTGTCAACCTGATCCGCGGCAAGCAGGCGCATGAAGCGCTGGCAATTCTGAAGTTCGCGCCCCAGGGCGCGTCCGAGCCCGTGTACAAGCTGGTGGCCTCGGCCATCGCCAACGCACGTGTCAAGGCCGATGCCTCGAACACGTTCCTGGACGAACAGGATCTGTTCATCTCCCAGGCATTCGTCGACGAGGGAACGACGCTCAAGCGTTTCCAGGCCCGTGCACAGGGTCGCGCATTCCAGATCAAGAAGCGTACGAGCCACATCACTGTTGTGCTCGCCACTCCTGAGGAGGGTACGAAGTAATGGGTCAGAAAGTAAACCCGTATGGCTTCCGTCTGGGAATCACGACCGACCACGTGTCGCGTTGGTTCTCTGACAGCACGAAGCCGGGCCAGCGTTACAGCGACTTCGTCGCTGAAGACGTCAAGATCCGCCGCCTGTTGAGCACCAGCCTCGACCGCGCCGGCGTGTCCCGCATCGAGATCGAGCGCACCCGCGATCGTGTCCGTGTCGACATTCACACCGCCCGTCCGGGCATCGTGATCGGTCGTCGCGGCGCGGAAGCAGAGCGCATCCGGTCCGACCTTGAAAAGCTCACCGCCAAGCAGATCCAGCTGAACATCCTCGAGGTCAAGAACCCCGAGCAGGATGCACAGCTTGTCGCGCAGGGCATCGCAGAGCAGCTCTCCGCTCGTGTGGCTTTCCGCCGCGCGATGCGTAAGGGCCTGCAGGGCGCCCAGCGCGCCGGCGCCAAGGGTGTTCGCATCCAGGTGTCCGGTCGTCTCGGTGGCGCTGAGATGAGCCGCTCGGAGTTCTACCGCGAAGGCCGTGTGCCGCTGCACACCCTGCGCGCGAACATCGACTACGGCTTCTACGAAGCCAAGACCACCTTCGGCCGCATCGGCGTGAAGGTCTGGATCTACAAGGGCGACATCACCAATAAGGAACTCGCTCGCGAGCAGGCCAACGCTAAGTCGTCCCGCCCCGAGCGTCGTGACGACCGTCCCCGCCGTGCGCCTCGCGCAGAGGGCGCGGCTCCGGTTGCAGCAGGAGTTGAGGCTAAATAATGTTGATTCCCCGCAGAGTTAAGCACCGCAAGCAGCACCACCCCGGCCGCACAGGCCACGCAACCGGTGGTACCACTGTTTCGTTCGGCGAGTATGGCATTCAGGCCCTCACCCCCGCGTACGTGACCAACCGTCAGATCGAGTCCGCTCGTATCGCCATGACGCGTCACATCAAGCGTGGCGGCAAGGTCTGGATCAACATCTACCCGGACCGTCCGCTGACCAAGAAGCCTGCCGAAACCCGCATGGGTTCCGGTAAGGGCTCGGTCGAGTGGTGGGTCGCGAACGTCAAGCCGGGCCGCGTGCTCTTCGAGCTTTCCGGTGTCTCTGACACCGTTGCTCGCGAAGCGCTCACCCGCGCAATTCACAAGCTGCCCCTCAAGGCACGCATCATCAAGCGCGAGGAGGGCGACGCATAATGGCGATCGGATCCAAGGAGCTCGCCTCAGTCGAGCTCGACACTTTTGAAAACGAACGACTGTTCGACGAGCTGAAGAAGGCCAAGGAAGAGCTGTTCAACCTGCGCTTCCAGTCGGCCACCGGCCAGCTCGAAAGCCACGGCCGCCTCCGCGCGGTCAAGCGGGACATTGCACGCATCTACACGGTTCTCCGTGAGCGCGAGCTGGGCATTCGTGCCACTCCCGTCGCAGTCGAGGCTCCGGCCAAGGCTGAGAAGAAGACGACCAAGAAGGCCAAGGCCAAGGACGCATCCACGGATGCTCCCGAGGCTGACGCCGTCGAGACGAAGGAGGCCTAATCATGGCGAAGACTGACGAAACGGTCGTCCCCGCCGAGGCTCTCGTGCGCGGCTACCGCAAGACGCTGCGTGGTTACGTGACCAGCGACAAGATGGATAAGACCATCGTTGTCGAGGTCGAAGACCGCGTGAAGCACCCCCTGTACGGCAAGGTCATCCGCCGTACGTCCAAGCTGAAGGTTCATGACGCGGAGAACACCGCCGGCGTCGGCGACCTGGTCCTGATCAGTGAAACTCGACCGCTGAGCGCCACCAAGCGCTTCCGCCTGGTCGAGGTTCTCGAGAAGGCCAAGTAAGCGCTCGCGCTTACTTGATAGAAGGAGTTAGAAAGTGCTTCAGCAAGAATCACGACTCAAAGTTGCCGACAACACCGGTGCCAAGGTCCTGTTGACGATCCGTGTTCTCGGTGGCTCCGGCCGTCGTTACGCCGGCCTGGGCGACGTCATCGTCGCCACCGTCAAGGACGCCATCCCGGGCGGCAACGTCAAGAAGGGTGACGTCGTCAAAGCCGTCATCGTTCGCGTCAAAAAGCAGACCCGTCGTCCAGACGGCTCGTACATCAAGTTCGATGAGAACGCCGCAGTGATCTTGAAGGCTGACGGAGACCCCCGTGGTACCCGTATCTTCGGACCGGTCGGTCGCGAACTCCGCGACAAGAAGTTCATGAAGATCATTTCGTTGGCACCGGAGGTTATCTAAATCATGGCCAGAATCAAGAAGGGTGACCTCGTAGAGGTCATCACCGGCCGCACCCAGGCTCGCGGCGGAGACCGTGGCAAGCAGGGTCGTGTGCTCGAGGTACAGGTTGAGAAGAACCGTGTTCTCGTCGAAGGCATCAACTTCGTCAAGAAGCACGTTCGTGTCGGCCAGACCCAGCGCGGCTCCAAGACCGGCGGCATCGAGACCGTGGAAGCATCGATTCACGCTTCCAACGTCGCGCTCGTCGACCCGGAGACCAAGAAGCCGACCAAGGTCGGCTTCCGCCTCGAAGAGGTAACGAAGGACGGCGTCTCCAAGACGGTCCGCGTTCGTTACGCCAAGAAGTCAGGTAAGGACCTCTAATGACTGACATCGCAACCGACGCAAAGCCCGTCGTCCTGCCGCGTCTGAAGCAGAAGTACCGCGACGAGATCTCCAAGCAGCTCGCCACGGACCTCGGCTTCACCAACGTCCACCAGGTACCCAACCTGACGAAGATCATCGTCAACATGGGTGTCGGCGAGGCAGCACGCGACGGCAAGATCATGGATGGCGCCGTCGCCGACCTCACCAAGATCACCGGCCAGAAGCCGCAGGTCACCAAGGCACGCAAGTCCATCGCGCAGTTCAAACTGCGTGAAGGACAGCCCATTGGCACGCACGTCACCCTCCGCGGTGACCGCATGTGGGAGTTCCTCGACCGGCTGCTCAGCCTCGCACTGCCCCGTATCCGCGACTTCCGCGGCCTCTCGGACCAGCAGTTCGACGGTTCAGGCAACTACACCTTCGGTCTCACGGAGCAGGTCATGTTCCACGAGATCGACCAGGACCGGATCGACCGTATTCGCGGTATGGACATCACTGTTGTGACGACTGCCAAGAACAACGACGAGGGCCGCGCGCTGCTCAAGGCGCTGGGCTTCCCGTTCAAGACGGCCGAGAACACCAAGTAGATTTACCTTCGGGGGCCGAACAACCGTTCGGCCCCCTCCACCACCACAGGTCGTCATCCGTGTAACGGGTGAACGAAACCAGGCGAGAAAGGCACCACAAAATGACAATGACAGATCCGGTCGCAGATATGCTGACCAGACTGCGCAACGCTAACTCGGCGTACCACGACACAGTGTCGATGCCGCACAGCAAGCTCAAGGCGCACATCGCAGACATCCTCAAGGCTCAGGGTTACATCTCTGCCTGGGATGTCAAGGATGCAGAGGTCGGAAAGACCCTCACGCTGAACCTCAAGTTCGGCCCCAACCGCGAGCGTTCCATCGTCGGCATCAAGCGGGTTTCCAAGCCCGGCCTGCGCGTGTACGCAAAGTCGACTGAGATCCCCACGGTTCTCGGCGGCCTCGGCGTTGCCATCCTGTCCACCTCCAGCGGTCTGCTCACCGACCGCCAGGCTGAGAAGAAGGGCGTAGGCGGAGAAGTTCTCGCCTACGTGTGGTAGCCGACAATGTCACGTATTGGAAGACTTCCGATCGAGATCCCCGCGGGTGTCACGGTCGTAGCTGACGGCCAGGCCGTCAGCGTCAAGGGTCCGAAGGGCGAGCTCGCGCTCACCGTCGCCAACCCCATCGAGGTTCAGGTCACCGATGGCCAGGTTCTGGTCACCCGTCCCGACGACGAGCGCGCTTCGCGTTCGCTGCACGGACTGACCCGCACCCTGATCGCCAACCAGATCATCGGCGTCACCGTGGGTTACACCAAGGGACTCGAGATCGTCGGTACCGGTTACCGCGTCGCGCAGAAGGGCACCTCAGTTGAGTTCGCCCTCGGCTTCTCGCACCCGGTCCTCATCGAGCCGCCCGTTGGTATCTCCCTGACCGTCGAGGGCGTTAACAAGCTCACGGTCAGCGGTATCGACAAGCAGGCTGTCGGCGAGGTTGCCGCAAACATCCGTAAGATTCGCAAGCCAGAGCCCTACAAGGGCAAGGGTGTGCGTTACGCCGGCGAGATTGTTCGCCGCAAGGCCGGAAAGAGTGGTAAGTAACCATGGGTCTCGGAACTAGAGGAAAAAGCAAGTCGGCTGCCCGCGGACGCAGGCACGCACGTCTTCGCAAGAAGATCGAGGGGACCGCGCTTCGTCCGCGTCTCGTCGTCACCCGTTCGGCTCGCCACGTCTTCGTGCAGGTCGTTGACGACAGCAAGGGTTTCACCCTCGCGTCGGCGTCGACTCTCGAAACCGGTCTGCGCACCTTCGATGGTGACAAGACCGCCAAGGCGCACAAGGTCGGCGAGCTTGTCGCCGAGCGCGCCAAAGCCGCCGGTATTGAAGCCGTCGTATTTGACCGTGGTGGCAGCAAGTACGCAGGACGCGTCGCAGCCATCGCCGAAGGAGCCCGAAAGGGAGGGTTGGACCTGTGAGCACTGAATCCAGTAGCACCGCAGCAGCGAAGGAAGCTGACGTCGTCACTGAAGTTCCGGTGGAAACCGCAGCTTCGACCACGCCGCCGCAGAACGAGCCCCGCGAGGCTCGTCGTGGTGGCCGCGAGCGCAGCCCGAACCGTGAGCGCGGAAGCCGTGACGCCGAGAAGAGCCAGTTCCTCGAGCGCGTCGTCACGATCAACCGTGTTTCCAAGGTGGTCAAGGGTGGTCGTCGCTTCAGCTTCACCGCTCTGGTCGTCGTCGGAGACGGTAACGGCCTGGTAGGCGTTGGTTACGGTAAGGCCCGCGAGGTCCCGACCGCAATCAGCAAGGGCGTCGAGGAAGCGAAGAAGAACTTCTTCCGCGTTCCCCGCGTCGGCCTCACCATCCCGCACCCCGTTCAGGGTGAAGCAGCTGCCGGAGTCGTTCTTCTCCGTCCGGCCGCAGCAGGTACCGGCGTTATCGCCGGTGGCCCGGTGCGCGCCGTACTCGAATGCGCCGGCATCCACGACGTCCTGAGCAAGTCGCTCGGTTCGTCGAACACCATCAACATCGTGCACGCCACGGTGGAGGCCCTGCACCAGCTCGAAGAGCCCCGTGCAGTCGCGGCTCGCCGTGGCCTCTCCTACGAAGACGTGGCTCCGGCCCGTTTTCTGCGTGCCGACGCGGCTGCAGCAGCAGCCGCCGCAAGCGCGAAGGCAGGTGCCTAATGGCTCAGCTGAAGATTACGCAGATCAAGTCCAAAATTAGTGAGAAGCAGAACCAGCGCGACACACTTCGCAGCCTGGGCCTGCGTCGCATTGGCGCCGTCACCATCCGCGAGGACAACTCGCAGAACCGTGGCTACGTCAACACCGTTGCTCACCTTGTGAAGGTCGAGGAGATTGACTAATGGCTGACGAGAAGGAAGCGACCGAGAAGGTCGCAACCAAGCCCGCCGCTAAGAAGGCCGCCGCCCCCAAGGCGACGACCACGAAGGCTGCTGCAGCCAAGGCTCCGGCCAAGACTGCTGCCGCCAAGAAGGCCGCCGCGCCGACTGAGCCCACTGAGGCCCGTCCGCAGGTGCTGAAGGTTCACCACCTTCGCCCCGCGCCCGGATCGAAGAAGGACAAGCAGCGCGTTGGCCGTGGTGAAGGATCCAAGGGTAAGACCGCGGGTCGTGGAACCAAGGGCACCAAGGCGCGCTACACCGTGCGTATCGGCTTCGAGGGTGGGCAGATGCCGCTGCACATGCGCACCCCGAAGCTGCGCGGGTTCAAGAACCCGTTCCGCGTCGAGTACCAGGTTGTCAACCTGGAGCGCCTCGCTGAGCTGTACCCGACCGGCGGCGATGTAACCATCGCTTCACTGGTCGCCAAGGGTGCCGTTCGCGACAACGAGAAGGTCAAGGTTCTCGGCAATGGTGACATTGCGGTTAAGCTGACTGTTGCAGTCGATAAGGTCTCCCGCTCAGCAGAGCAGAAGATCGTCGCAGCAGGTGGCTCGATCAAGTAGTAAGACCCGTAGACGAGATCGAGCTTGTCGAGCCTGCTCAGCGACTAAAGCGCTGACGCTGTCTCGGCAAGCTCGTTCTTTGTTACTAACTGGAGGCCTTTTTTGTTTAGCGCCATTGCGCGGATATTCCGCACGCCGGACCTTCGTAAGAAGATCGGGTTCACCCTGGGCATCGTCGCCCTGTTCCGACTGGGCTCGTTCATCCCCGCCCCGTTCGTGGACTTCGGCAACGTGCAAGCCTGTCTTGCAGCGAACCAGGGAACGAGCGGCCTCTACGAGCTCGTGAACCTGTTCAGCGGTGGCGCCCTGCTGCAGCTTTCAGTCTTCGCACTGGGGATCATGCCGTACATCACGGCCTCCATCATCGTGCAGCTGCTGCGCGTGGTGATTCCCCACTTCGAGACCCTCTACAAGGAGGGTGCGGCGGGCCAGTCCAAGCTCACTCAGTACACCCGTTACCTCACCATCGCCCTCGGCATCCTGCAGTCGACCACGCTGATTACGGTGGCCCGCAGCGGCGCACTGTTCGGCACCTCGGCATCGTCCGAGTGCTCGCAGCTGCTCACCAACGACGCCTGGTACGCCATCATGCTGATGGTCATCACCATGACCGCCGGCACCGGCGTCATCATGTGGATGGGTGAGATGATCACCGAGCGCGGCATCGGCAACGGAATGTCGCTGTTGATCTTCACGTCGATCGCCGCTCGTTTCCCGAACTCCCTCTTCGCGATCGGCCAGCAGAACGGCATCGACGTTCTGCTCATCGTTCTCGCGATCGGCTTGATCGTCGTGGCCGCTGTCGTGTTCGTCGAGCAGTCGCAACGCCGCATCCCCGTGCAATACGCCAAGCGCATGGTGGGACGCCGTACCTACGGCGGCAACAACACCTACATCCCGATCAAGGTGAACATGGCCGGCGTTGTGCCCGTCATCTTCGCGTCGTCGCTGCTCTACCTGCCGGCGTTGATCGCGCAATTCAACCAACCCGCGGCCGGCGAGACGCCGCAGGCCTGGGTCACCTGGGTCACCAACAACCTGACCAAGGGCGACCACCCGCTCTACATGGCGTTCTACTTCCTGCTCATCGTGGGCTTCACCTACTTCTACGTCGCGATCACCTTCAACCCCGAAGAGGTCGCGGACAACATGAAGAAGTACGGCGGATTCATCCCCGGCATCCGTGCTGGCCGGCCCACCGCCGAGTACCTCGACTACGTGCTCACCCGCGTGACGCTGCCCGGCGCGCTGTATCTGGGGTTGATCGCCCTGATCCCGCTGATAGCGTTCTCCGCCATCGGTGCCGACCAGAACTTCCCGTTCGGTGGCGCCAGCATCCTGATCATCGTCGGTGTCGGCCTGGAGACGGTCAAGCAGATCGACTCCCAGCTGCAACAGCGGCACTATGAAGGGCTGCTGCGATGACCCGGCTTCTCGTGATCGGCCCTCCGGGCGCCGGCAAGGGCACCCAGGCGGTACGCCTGGCCGAGGCCTTCGGCATTCCCGCCATCTCCACCGGTGACATCTTCCGTCACAACGTGAAGACCGAAACCGAGCTCGGCCTGCAGGTCAAGGCGTTCATCGAGGCCGGCCAGTACGTGCCGGACTCGCTGACGAACGCCATCGTCGCCGACCGCCTCCAGGAGCCGGATGCCCTGAACGGCTTCCTGCTCGACGGCTACCCGCGTACCACCGACCAGGTGCACGAACTCGACCGCCTGCTCGACGCTGCGGGCACCTCGCTCGACGCCGTGGTGCAGATCGTCGCCGACACCGACGAGGTCGTCGCCCGGCTGCTCAAGCGCGCCGCAGAGCAGGGGCGCGCCGACGACACCGCCGAGGTCATCCGCCACCGGCTGGACGTGTACGAGGAGCAGACGGCTCCGCTGATCGACCTCTACGACAAGCGCGGCCTCGTGGTGACCGTCGACGGCCTCGGCGCCGTCGACCAGGTCACCGACCGCATCGTTGCGGCGCTGGCCGAGCGCGGCCTGCACGCTGTCGGGCCCACCGACGCGGTCGCGGCCTCCGTCTAAATTGCTCTGAGGGGGCGTCGGCTTCGGTCGGCGCCCTTTCGTTTTTCACCCAGCGCCTACCGGCGCCGGCCCCGCACGACAACTTAGTTTGCAGGTATCACCGTGGCCCTTCGCCGCTCCATCTACAAGTCCCCGGCGCAGATGCGCCTCATGCTGGCCCCCGGCCTGGCGACCGCTGCGTCGCTCGTGGCGGCGCGGGAGGCGATGCGCGTGGGCGTCACCACCCTCGAGCTGGATGCGGCCGCTGAGGCGGCCATTGTGGCCCTGGGCGGACAGCCCAACTTCAAGCTCGAGCAGGGCTACTTCCACACCGTGTGCGCGTCGGTGAACGACGACGTGGTGCACGGCATCCCGAACGGCCGGGTGCTGGGCGCCGGCGACATCGTGTCGATCGACAGCGGCGCCATCCTGGACGGCTGGAACGGCGACGCGGCGTTCACCTTCGTGCTGCCGGATCCCTCGCGACCCGAACTCGTCGCAGAGCGCGAGGAACTCTCCCGAGTGACCGAGCAGTCGCTCTGGCACGGCATCGCCCGACTGGCCGAAGCTCGGCACCTCAACGAGGTGGGGGAGGCCATCGAAGACTACATCGAGTCGCAGGGCACGTACGGGATTCTCACCGACTACGTGGGGCACGGCATCGGCAAGTCGATGCACGAGGCGCCGCCGGTGTTCAACTACCGGGTGCGCCAGAAGGGCCCGGACGTGAAGCCCGGCCTGGTGGTGGCGATCGAGCCGATGGTGGTGCTCGGTGACATCGAAACGTACACCCGGGACGACGACTGGACGGTTGCCACCAGCGACGGCAAGGCCGCCGCGCACTGGGAACACAGCGTTGCCGTGCACAAGGACGGCATCTGGGTGCTCACCGCCGAAGACGGTGGCGCAGCTGGCCTGGCCCAGTTCGGCATCACCCCCGTCCCCCTGGCCTGACCCGTCCTCTCGCGCCCACGCGCACCCTCGCCAACCCTGCAACTGTTCCCAGTGCGGACAATTGCGCCCGGTGCGCCGGGTGCAATTGTCCGCTCCGGCACCAGTCGGCTGCGGTCGGCGCCGGGAGCCTCGTCCCCGAACTGGGGGCTTTCCGGCGTCTGACCAGGGTTACTTTCTCCCATAGGTTCTTATACGGGAACTCTCACCGGTTTCACCGGTTCGCCCATTTCCTGACCGGTGGGCGTGCGTCCCCTGGGGAGAGTCGTGCCGAAACGTCGCAATCGTGGTTCTCGATCGTCAGTGCCCGTTGCGCGGAAGCCGCGGCGAACCTGGCTGAGCATCACGGCGACGACACTCGCCGTGTTCGGCATGCTGGTTGCCGGGCAGACCAGCGCCATGGCAGCACCCACCGGCGCCGCATCGATCGTCGCTGCTGAAGCACCCGCCCGTGCCCAACTCGTCACCGCGCCCGCTGCCGCGACTGTGACCACGGCTACACTCGCCGTCACGATCACCGGCGTGCCGGCGGGCAAGACCGCCACTGTCACCGTCAAGGGCCCCAACTCCTACCAGCGGGTCGTCAAGGCGAACGCCACCCTGACGAAGCTCAAGCCCGGCGCGTACACGATCTCCGCGCCGTCGATCACGGCGGCGAACGGAACGTACTACCCGGTGCTCTCCGGCTCGGCCAAGCTGACCCTGGTGGCCGGCACGTCCACCCCGACGAAGATCGCCTACGGGCGGACCGGCCTGAAGGTCTCGCTCCTGACCGTTCCCCAGAAAAGCACCGCCAAGGTGAAGGTGACCGGTCCGAGCGGATACTCCCAGACCATCAGCAAGACCACGTCCCTGATGAACCTCAAGCCAGGGACCTACACTGTCTCCGGCGCCGCGATCACAACCGCCGCCGGCACCTACTCCGGCGTGCGCAGCGCCGCGACCACCGTCGTCGTCAAGGGCAAGACCGCAGCGGCATCCGTCACCTACGGCCTCACCGCGTTGAAGGTCACGGTTGTCGGCGCCTCAACGACGAGCCCCGGCCGCGTCGTCGTGACCGGCCCGTCCGGCTACTCGAAGACCGTCACCAAGACCACCCTCCTCGTCAATCTCAAGCCCGGAACGTATGGCCTGACCAGCACCGCGGTCACGTCCGACGCCGGAACCCTGTACTCGACCAAGCCCTCCCAGCTGGCGAAGGTCGTGACCGGCACGACCGCGGCGGCGACGGTCACATATCAGTCGACCACGCTGAAGATCGTGACGACCGCGCTCCCGGCCGGACAGACCGCTGACGTGGTGGTGAAGGGTCCGAAGGGCTACACCAAGACCGTGACGGTCAACGGTTCGAAGACCTTGACCCAGCTCGCGGCGGGTGTCTACTCGATCACCGCAGCGAGCGTGACTCGCACGGCGGAGAAATCGGATCCAGGGGTGTACACCCCGGAGGTCTCCGCGGCGGTCACGCTGACGCCGGGCGGCACCGGGGTTCTCACCGCCGACTATCAGGACGTAACGGCGCTCAACCTCGAGGTCCCCCAGGCCGAAGAGGTCGTGGAGGTGGGGGACATCCCCATCGCGCCGGAGGATCGCGGCACGCTGGAGTTGACCAACACCGATCAGGCCGTCGGCGATTTCATCGCTATGGGAGTTACCCCGGAGACCCCGAACGGGTTGCTCGTCAAGCTCATCGCGGTGCAGAGTACGGATGGCACGACGACGTCGTACGTCACCGAGGCCGCCCAGCTCGACGATGTCGTGCAGCGGGGCTCATTTGAGACCGAATTCGAGACCCCGGTGACCCTCGACAACTTCACCGGCCAGGATGGCGCGGCCCTGCGCGCACAGCGGAACCCGTTCGCGAAGACCTTCAGCTGTTCCGGCGGTGCGTCGATGGGGATCGACGCCACGGTGGAGGGCTCCATCAAGACCAAGGTGTCCGTCAACCTGAACTACTTCGACTCGACCGTCGGCGTGACCGGAACCGCCACCCTCACGGGTGGAGTGGCCGCCTATGTGACCGGCCACGCAGAGTGCGAACTGGCCACGACGGATCTCCTCGCCCGGCCACTGCCGCTCCCGAACATCGTGGGCTCAATCGGTCCGGTCCCGTTCGTGATCGTGAATACCCTGCAGTTCACCGTCGAGGGTTCCGCAGACACCCAGGCCACCCTGTCCACGTCGGCCGAGACCGTGATGACGACCAGTGTCTCCGCGACGATCTCCAAGAACGGACTCGCGACGAGCTTCGTTCCGCCGGCGACTACGTTCACGTACGAGCCGCCGACCCTCACCGCCGACGGCCAGGCCGAACTGTTCCTCGGCGTTCGCCTGGATATGAAGGTGGACGGTATCGCGGGACCGAAGATCACCGCGGCCGTGGGCCCGAAGATCTCGGCCGATCTGAACGCCGACCCCTGGTGGGAGCTGACCGGCAGCTACAAGGCCGGCGCCGGTGTGAACGGTTCCGTGTTCGGATTCAACCTGGGCGACTGGTCCAAGGACGACATCGTCAAGAATTCCTGGGCGATCGCCGACGCCGGTGGACCGCTTCACCCGGTGACGGAGCCGGGTGACCCCGACGACCCGGGCACCACGCCGACCACGCCGCCGGTGGTAGACGGTTCGCCGGGTGCGGCCGCGCTGCGGAAGATCGCCACCTACGGCGTGAGCGACGAACTGCAGTGCTCGCTGTTCACCGAGGAAGATGTGTACGGCGAGTTCTTTGCCTCGACCGCCTGCGGCACGTTTGCGACGGTGGATGGCGTGCTCTACGGTCCGTCGGGTCTCGGTGTCGGGGAGAGTTCAACGGGCTGGACACCCGTGTCCCAGACGGTGGAGACAGCGCCCAATGCTGACTCCCCGACAGTGGTCACGACAACGGTGGCGGCAGCAGACACCGGCATCAGACTCGTGCAGACGGACCGGTGGACCGCGGCCGGCAGCTCGATCGGAACTGACGTGCGGGTGTACAACGACAACAGTGCCGACGTCGACGTGCGGGTGTCCCGCGGCTTCGATTGCTATCTGGGTGACAGCGACCGTGGCACGGGCGAGATGCGTCTCACCGGCCAGCTCGTCGGCTGTCTTCGTACCGTGTCCACTGGCGAGGTCATTACGCTCCGGCTGCAGGCGCTCACCCAGGGGGCCACCGTGCTCGAGGCCGGCTACGGAGAGGTGTGGCAGGCCGTCGGTGCCATGACGGACCTCGGAAACCTCTGCAGGTGCAGCGAAGACATCGACAACGGCCTGGCCATCAGCTGGGCGAAGACGGTGCCGGCCAAATCGTCGATCAACCTCAAGAGCGAACTCTCGATGACCCGACCCTAGCCAGCGGGGGTGTCAGCGGGGCAGGACGGCGAGCACCTGGGCCACGATGTGGTCGGGTACGAGGCGGGCTACCGCGGCCGGACCGTCGGCCCGGAGCAGCAGCGGTGTTGTGACCAACGCGATGGTGAGGTCGGCCGCCTGCTGGGCGTTGTAGCCGGACTCGAGCTCGCCGCGGGCGGCTGCCCGGTCGAGGATCGCCGCTATGTGCGCCGTCGTGGTGTCGAGGATCTCGCGCTCGAGGATCTCCGCGATGGCGGGATCGTGAGCGGCCTGGCCCACGAGTGTCTTGAGCACAGTGCCGAGGTCGCCGCTGAGTGCGGTGACCTTCTGGCCGATGAGCAGACCGAGGTCGCCGGGCAGGGAGCCGGTGTCTTCGGGGGTGAGGTAGTCGGCCACGATGGTGCGGGCGGCGGAGGCGACGAGCTCCTCCTTGGACGACCAACGCCGGTACAGCGACGCCGTGGACACCCCGGCGCGGCGCGCGATGGCCGAGGTGGTGAGGGAGCCGTAGCCCTGCTCGGCCAGGAGGGCCGTGGTGGCGGTGAGCACGGCGTCGTCGACACGCACCTCCATGGGGCGCCCGCGTGGAACGGTGATGCTCATCGGTCGGCGCCGGCAGCGGGGGAGGGGGCGGCTGTCGCGGGGGCGGCATCCGCGCCGGGCAGGTGCTCACGCAGGTGCATGGTCTGCAGGGTGGCCACCTGCTCCCTGGTGCAGCGGCCGTAGGTGGGGTGCGGCTGCAGTGCGCCGTCGAAGGCCACGAGCCGGTTCACCGAGGCCCGGAGCACAGCGACCGCGGCGAGGTCGGGCATGGTTGGGTCGAGCTCGGGCGCGCCGGAGACCGGGGCCGAGAGATTGTGCCGCATCGCGCCGCGCCGCAGGAAGAGATGCTTCACGGCGCGGCCCACAGTGACCCGCAATGAAACCGGAGCAAGGTGCGGGTAGCCGGTCATCGAATAGCCGATGCTCTGCGCCGCGTGCTGCGCGGTCTCGGAGAAGCTGTACCTGCCGCGGGGGCTCAGCAGCGCGCTGCCCGAGCCGTCCTGCCGAACGCGGGCCTCGAGAGTGTCAACGAAGGCGAGGAGCGCGGCGAGCGGGGAAGGAGCATCCGGAGCGGCGGACGCGTGAAGGAGCGGGGAGGTCATGGTTCGAAATTACCCCTTTTATGAAACGAAAGCGAACTGTTTCGTAATATGCTGGCGCAATGACCTCTGCCTCCGCATCCGCCGCCCCCACCCTGTCGACCCCGGCCGTGCCCGTGGCGGGCGCCACGGCGGCCGTGATGCGGATGCGCGCCGGCTACGACTCCGGCCGCACCCGCCCGATCGCCTGGCGGCGTGCCCAGCTGCGGGCGTTGCGCCGGCTACTGACCGAGAACCAGGGAGCGCTTCAGGACGCCCTCCACGCCGACCTGCGGAAGAGCCCGACCGAGTCGGACGTCACCGAGATCGGCATCCTGGTGCGTGAGATCGACCACACCCTGCGGCACCTCGGGCGCTGGCTGAAACCGCGCCGGGTGCCGGTGCCGCTGGTGGTGCTGCCGTCCACGGCGACGATCGTGCGCGAACCGCTCGGCGTGGTGACCGTCATCGCGCCGTGGAACTATCCCGTGCAACTGTTGCTCGCCCCGCTGATCGGCGCCATCGCCGCCGGCAACACCGTGGTGCTCAAACCCAGCGAGCTGGCCGAGGCGACCTCGGCCCTGATCGCCAGGCTGGTGCCCGTGTATCTTGACCGCGAGGCCGTGGCCGTTGTCGAAGGCGGCATTCCGGAGACCACCGAACTGCTCGCGCAACGCGTGGACCACATCTTCTATACCGGCAACGGCGTCGTGGCCCGGATCGTGCTGCAGGCCGCCGCCCTGCACCTCACCCCCGTGACTCTCGAACTCGGCGGGAAGTCACCGGTGTGGGTCGACGACACCGCAGACCTGCCGAGCGCGGCGCGGAGAATCGCCTGGGGCCGGTTCGTGAATGCCGGGCAGACCTGCGTGGCACCGGACTATGTGCTCACCACGCCCGCGGTCGCGGCCCGGCTGGAGCCGCTGCTGGTGCACGCCATCGCCGAGCTGTACGGCACAGACCCGCGGACCAGCGCGGACTACGGGCGCATCGTCAACGCCCGGCAGTTCGACCGGCTGGTCGGGATGCTCGACCAGGGTCGGCTGGTGACCGGCGGCGGGGTCGACCGGAGCGAGCTGTACATCGCCCCGACGGTGCTCGCCGATGTCGACCCGGTGTCGCCGGTGATGACCGACGAGATCTTCGGGCCGATCCTGCCGATCGTGACAGTGCCTGGACTTGAGGACGCGATCGCGTTCATCACCGCGCGGGACAAGCCGCTGGCGCTGTACGCGTTCACCCGCAACCGCCAGGCGGAGCGGGCGCTGCTGGCACGGACCTCTTCGGGCGGGGTCGGGCTGGGAGCACCCATGTCGCACCTGATGGTTCCGGGACTGCCGTTCGGCGGCGTCGGGCCCAGCGGCATGGGCAGCTACCACGGCGAACACACCGTGGAACTGTTCAGCCACGACAAGGCGGTGCTGCGCACGCCGGCGCACCCGGATGTGCTCGGTCTGGTGGCCGCGCCGTATGCCCGCCGCCGCACCTGGCTGGTGCGCCGCCTGGTCTCCACCCTGCGCGCCTCCTAGCCCGGCCCTGTTGCCGGCGCGTTTTCGGCGCACAACTGTTGCCGCAACGGACAATTGTGCCCGGCACACCGGGCGCAATTGTCCGGACGGGGAACTGTTGCCGGCGCGGGCGCGGGTTAGTGCGTGTAGGAGACCGGCGTGTAGGCGGCCGTGCACTTCGCCTTGCAGCTGGTGGGGAAGCTGAAATTGTATGAAGCTCCGCCCTTGACCGGCTTGCCGAGAGCGTCCGTCACACGGATACGGAATTTGGTGCCATTGGGCACGGTCGCGCCGAGTTCATAGGCCTGGCCCACTTTGCCGCTGATCTTGGCCGATTTCCACTGTCCGTCCTGGAAGTACTGCACCCCGCCGACTCCGTTCTGCAGGTGCGTGAGCAGCACGGATGTCCAGTACTTCTGCGAGTCCCGGCGGAAGCCGATCTTGATATCGCCCGTGTACTTCGGGGCGGACACGAAGCTCCAGGTCACCTTGCGGTTGGCCCACGCCGTGCTGAGCCCGGTCATCACGGTGCCGTTCTTGACGAACTTCGCGAGCGCCGGCTTGGCCAGGTCGAGGTGGTAGGCGTCATTGCGGCACCAGTTGTTGTTATCGGGGCAGCTGTCGGCGATGACGAAGGTCTGGGTGGCGCCGTAGTACTTGTCCTTCACGAGCTTGCCGCCGATGCAGAAGCCCGTGCCGACAGGGCCCGTGTTGTGACGGCCTCCGACACACACCTCACCGACCTTGACGGTGATCATCCGGCCGCAGTTCTTGCCATTGGCATACTGGCCCACGCCTCCGGCTGAGCTGTCAAGGTTGAGGGCCGCGTAGCTCTGGGTGTCGAGTTGGGCGACCGGAACCCCGCAGTTGCCGTACGGCTTCCATGCCGCCGTGAAGCTGGTCGACCAGGAGCTGCGGGTCGGGGAGACGGCGGCTGCCACTGTTGTCACCGGCGAGGCCGCGCTGCCGGCGGGCACGGCTGCGACCGCTGTTGACGGACCTGCCACAAGAACGGGGGCGAGGACGGCCAGGCCGACCAGGAGGGGAAGCAGAACGCGGCGCATGGCTCATCTTGGCGTGCTGAGAGGCGCACCGCCACTCGGCGGGCCACTCGGCTGCACCGGGCGGGCGTCATCCGCCCGCAACCGTTGCCAGAACGGACAATTGGTGCCGGTGTGCCGGACGCAGTTGTCCGCTTCGGGAACAGTTGGTTAGGTGTCCATGACGTGGACGAGCTCGTCGATGAACGACGCGAAGTCCACCGAGCGCTTGATGAGGCGCTGCACCTCGACCCGGTCGGCGAAGACCTCGACGAACTGGTCGAAGACCGCCTGGAAGGTGCTGCGGCCGGCGGCGCTGAACGCGATCAGGGCGACCACGTTGACCCGGTTGTCGCCCCATTCCATCGGGGTGTCGTTGATGACGATCGCGATCGACGTCTGCTTGGCGCTCATCGACATGGCGTGCGGCACGGCGAGGTTGTCGGTGAACGCCGTGGACGACATCAGCTCCCGCTCGATGGCACCGTCGACGTAGCTCTGGTCGATGAGTCCGCGCGTGATCATCCGCTCGCCCAGGGCGGTGATCATGGTCGTCTCATCGGGGGCGTAGAAGTTGCGGGCGAACAGCGACTCGTCGAAGAACTGCAGCAGGTCGTCCTTCAGGCTCGCGCGGCGACGCATCCGGCGTACCCGGCTGGCGTGCTGGCGGATGCGGTCGACGTCGCCCTGGGTGAGGAACGGCTGGATCACGATGATGCCGTCTGACGGCAGCTGCGGGTCGATGGTGGTGAGCACGAGGTCGGCGTCGAGCTCATCCCAGGCCACATCCGACCGGGTGATCACCGCGACGACCTCGAGGTCGTCGCCGAGCACCCGTTCGATGCGCTCGCGCAGCAGCACGTGCATGTCGTAGTAGTTCGGGCACACGATCGCGCAGGTGACCAACTCCACCCGGCGCACCTGCTGCTCGAGGTGCGCGCCGACGTGCATGGCGATGTAGGCGATCTCGTCATCGTTGATCACGATCGCCTCCGCCCGCTGCAGCTCGCTGGCGATGTACACGGCCAGCTCGTAGATCAGCGGGTACGAGGTCTTGATCGACCGGGTCAGCGGGTTGCGCGAGTAGGACTTGTCGTGGGCACGGTTGATGAGGTTTCGCACATGCAGGGTGAGCCGCACGATGAAGTCGTCGTCGTCGAGGTCGACGAGGTACTCCTGGCTGGCCCGGTCGACGATCGCGCGCATCGCGGCGAGCTCCTCGGGCCGCACATAGCTCTCGATCAGAGTCTCCGCCGGCTGGTCGTGCCCGGGGGTGATCACCCGGGTGGTGAGCAGGAACGCGAGGTAGGCAAGGTCGCCGCTGCCCAGGCACACGTCGAAGTGCTTCATGATCAGGCCGGACAGGGAGGTGGCCAGCTCCGACGGCGGCTCGGTCACGGCTGGCGCGGGGGAGAGGTGCTTGGTGACCCTGTCGATGGCGATGGCCACGTGCAGCAGCACGTTGTTGATGCCGTACTCGTTGACGAAATAACCCTGGCCGTCGAGCAGTTCGATGAGATCGGTCTTGAACGCGCCCAGGCTGTCCGCCCCGGCCTGGCCGGAGGTGAACTCGCGCTGGATGGTCTCCAGGTCGATCATGCCGCGGGCGCTCTCCTCGCGGAACATGCGGCTGAGCAGCTTGCGCCGGTCGGTCTCCGACCCGGTGAGGGTGACGACGCTGCCGTGCCGCACCAGGGTCAGACCGCTGTCGGGCAGCAGCAGGCGCACCCGGGCCAGGTCGGCCTCGATAGTGGAGTCGCTGACGAAGTTCTCGGCGGCGAGCTCGTAGACGTCGAGCCCGTCCGCGGCTTCGGTGAGGCGCCGCACCAGGCTGGACAGGCGTTGCTGCGGTGTGTCGGCGTCCGCTTCGCGCACCTTCGACCGGTGCTGGGCCGTGTACGCGGCGAATTCGTCGCGGTTGAGGCGGTACCCGGCCGTGCCCGACTCGATCACGGTGAGCGGATGCGCGGAGGCTTTCACTGCGGTCACGTAGCTGCGCACACTCCGCGGGGTCACCCCCAGGCGGTCGGCGAGTTCACCTGCCGTGATCCAGCTCGACGTCTGGGACAGGAAGTCCAGCATCCGTGTCTGTTTATCACTCATAGTGCGCAACTCCATCGTCTCAAGAGTAGTCAAGCAGAGTGCGGGCACGGTACAGCGGGCATTTCGTTGTTTCCGGGGGTGCGGAAAACGCTCTGGTGGTGCGGCGCAGCGTACGGGAGGAAAGTAAGTGTTGCATTCAAAGGATCGATGAAAGGAACGAATCAATGAAGATTCTCATCGTTTGTGGTGCCGGAGCGTCCAGCGCGTTTGTTGCGCACCGGCTGCGTGTCACCGGCAAGGAACGTGGACTCACCCTCACTGTCGTCGCCGGCAGCGAGTCCGACCTCCCAGCCTCGCTCGACACCATCGACGTTCTCCTGATCGGTCCTCACCTCGCCCCCCGTTTCGAACGCATCAGCGCTCAGGCGAAAAAGCGGGGCGTTGGCGTGGCCCTGCTGCCGAAATCGGTGTTCGCGGCACGTGACGGCGACCTGGCACTCGACCTGGCCGTGGATGCCGAACACGAACGTTCGTGGGTCTGACCCCAACGCTCGCACCGTTACCCCCGATTGTTTGTGCCGGCAACTGCCGGCCGCCCGCACGAAGCCGGGACCTCGACTGAGGCCCCGGTGACAATCCCGCACGTTGGAAAGGCATGGCGCGACAAATGGCCGAACGCACCGTACAGATCGGATCGACCCACGGGTTGCACGCCCGCCCCGCGAAACTGTTCACGAAGGCCGCCGCCGCCGCCGGCGCCCCCGTCACCCTGCAGAAGGGCGACGGCAAGCCGGTCAACGCCGCCAGCATCCTCGGCGTCATCTCGCTGGGCATCAACCACGGTGACAGCGTCACGCTCTCGACCGACGCCGACAACGCCGACGTCGTGCTCGACGAGCTCGCCGGGCTCCTCCTCACCGACCACGACGCCTGAGCGGGCCGCGCACATGATTGAACTGCAGGGAATCGGCGTCGGCCAGGGCGTGGCCATCGGCCGCGTGCTGCGCATGCCCGAGCCGCTGCCCGAACCCGCCGCCACCCGCAGCGCACTCGACCCGGAGGCCGAACTGGCCCGGGCGACCGCGTCGATGCACGCCGTGGCCGAAGACCTCGAAGCCAGGGGCGAACGCGCCGGCGGCACCGCCCAGGAGGTGCTCGAGGCCCAGGCCATGATGGCCGAGGACCCGACCCTCGTGGAGGAGATCACCGCCCGCCTGCACAAGCACCTGACCGCCGAGCGCGCCGTGTTCGAAGCCTTCGCCGCGTTCCGCGACCAGCTGCTGGTCCTGGGCGGATACCTCGGCGAGCGTGCCGCGGACCTCGACGACGTCGCCCAGCGCGTCGTCTCCGACCTGGGCGGCTTGCCCACGCCCGGAGTGCCAGACCCCGCTGAGCCGTTCGTGCTCGTCGCCCGCGACCTGGCCCCCGCCGACACCGCCCTGCTCAACCTCGACAAGGTGCTCGGCCTGATCACCATCGACGGCGGCCCCACCTCGCACACCGCCATCCTGGCCCGGGAGAAGTCGATCATCGCGATCGTCGGCACCCACGCCGCAGAACAGCTCGCCGACGGCGACGAGGTCATCATCGACGCCGCCAACGGCATCGTGCTCCTGGCTCCCACCGAGCACCAGCTCGCCGAAGCCAGGGCACGCATCGCCGCCCGCGCCGCCCGCGACCTCACACCCGTCGGTCCTGGCCGGCTCGCCGACGGCACCAGCGTGCCGCTGCTGGCCAACCTCGGCTCAGCGGATGGCGCGGCCAAGGCCGTCGCCCTCGGCGCCGAAGGTGTGGGCCTGTTCCGCACCGAATTCCTGTTCCTCGACTCCACCTCCGCCCCCACGGTGACGCAGCAGCGTGACGAATACGAGCGGATGCTGCGCGCGTTCCCCAGCCAGAAGGTCGTCGTGCGGGCACTCGACGCCGGCGCGGACAAACCCCTCGCCTTCCTCAACGACGCCGACGAGGAGAACCCCGCGCTGGGCCTTCGCGGCCTGCGCGCCCTCCGGGCCAGCGAGGACATCCTGCGCGAGCAGCTCACCGCGCTCGCCGAAGCCGACGAGGCCACCGAGGCCGACCTCTGGGTGATGGCGCCGATGGTATCCACGGTGGAAGAGACCCAATACTTCACCACCCTCGCCCACGAACTGGGGCTCAAGACCGCCGGGGTCATGGTCGAGGTGCCGAGCGCGGCACTGCTGGCCCCCCACATCCTGGCGCACGCCGACTTCGCGTCGATCGGCACCAACGACCTCACCCAGTACACCCTCGCGGCCGACCGGATGCTCGGCAGCGTCGCGAGCTTCCAGGACCCATGGCACCCCGCGGTGCTGCGCCTGGTGGGCGAGGTCGGCGCCGCCGGGGCGAGCCTCGGTAAGCCCGTCGGCGTCTGCGGCGAGGCCGCGGCCGACCCGCTGCTCGCCGTGGTGCTCGTGGGCCTCGGCGCCACCACCCTGTCGATGTCGGCTTCGGCCCTCGCCGACGTTCGGGCCTCCCTGGCCGACTTCACTCTTGAGCAGGCCCGGCACCTCGCCGCGGCCGCTCTGTCCGCCGATGGCGCAGCATCCGCTCGCGCCGCGGCAACCGCAATCGCACACAGTTTCACCAGCACGACCGACAGCACGGCCCCTACCGTGCTCACCACCCCCGAGAGAGGTATACAGAAATGACAACGACGTCTGTCGCAGAGAAGAAGGGCGCGAGGGTCCACGTTCAGGCCTTCGGTACCTTCCTGAGTGGAATGGTCATGCCCAACATCGCGGCGTTCATCGCGTGGGGCCTGATCACCGCCTTCTTCATCCCCACCGGTTGGACCCCGAATGAGACGCTGAGCTCACTCGTCGACCCGATGATCTTGTACCTACTGCCGTTGCTGATCGCCAACACCGGCGGCCGGATGATCTACGGCACCCGAGGCGGCGTCATCGCGTCGATCGCCACAATGGGTGTCATCGTCGGCAGCTCGATCCCGATGTTCATCGGTGCCATGATCGTCGGCCCGCTGTCCGCCTGGATCCTGATGAAGGTCGACAAGATCTGGGCCGGCAAGATCAAGCCCGGCTTCGAGATGCTGGTGGACAACTTCTCCGCCGGTATCCTCGGCTTCGCCCTGGCCCTCGGCGCGTTCTTCGGAATCGCCCCGCTGGTCTCCGGCCTGAGCGCCTTCCTGGAATCGGTCGTCGACTGGCTCGTCTCGAACAGCCTCCTGCCGATCGCATCGATCTTCATCGAACCGGGCAAGATCCTCTTCCTCAACAACGCCATCAACCACGGCGTGCTCACCCCCATCGGTGTGCAGCAGGTTGCTGACAGCGGCAAGAGCGTCCTGTTCCTGCTCGAGGCGAACCCCGGCCCCGGCCTGGGCATCCTGCTCGCGTTCACGTTCTTCGGCGTCGGCCTGGCCCGCGCGAGTGCACCCGGCGCGATCATCATCCAGTTCCTCGGTGGTATCCACGAGATCTACTTCCCGTATGTGCTGATGAAGCCGATGCTGCTCCTCGCCGCAATCGGCGGTGGCATGACCGGTGTTGCCGTGAACGTCGCCTTCCAGACCGGCCTGCGCGCCCCCGCCTCGCCCGGCAGCATCTTCGCGGTGCTCATCCAGACCGCGCCGACCGACTATGTCGGCGTGATCCTCTCGGTCATCGCCTCCGCGGGTGTCTCCTTCCTGATCGGTGCGGTCATCCTCCGCTCCAGCCGCAAGAAGGACCTGGCCGCTGAGAACGACACCGCGCTGGCCGACGCCATCAAGAAGACCGAAGCGAACAAGGGCAAGTCCAGCTCGGTCCTGGGCAACCTGGGCGCGACGGCCACCACCGGATCCGCTGTGAAGAACATCGTCTTCGCCTGCGACGCCGGCATGGGCTCCAGCGCCATGGGCGCCTCGGTGCTGCGCAACAAGATCAAGAAGGCCGGAATCGAAGGCGTCACGGTGACCAACCAGGCCATCGCGAACCTCGACGGAACCGCCGACCTCGTGATCACCCACCAGGACCTGACGGACCGGGCCCGCGGTAAGAGCCCCAAGTCGGTTCACGTCTCGGTGGAGAACTTCATGAACAGCCCCAAGTACGACGAGGTCGTGGAGTCTCTCCAGGGCACAAGCGAGGAAGCGACAAAGTAATGACCCAGAGCATTCTGGAACCAGCGAACGTGGTGGCCGCAGGCGCGGCCACCACGCGGGACGAAGCCATCCGTGAGGCCGGTGCCCTTCTGGTCGCCGCCGGAGCGGTGAAGCAGGAGTACGTCGACTCGATGTTCGATCGCGAGAACTCCGTCTCGACCTACATGGGCAACTTCCTGGCGATCCCGCACGGCACCAACGACGCGAAGGAGTCGATCGTGCGATCGGCGCTCTCACTCGTGCGGTACGCCGAGCCGATCGACTGGAACGGCCAGCCCGTCAAGTTCGCGGTCGGCATCGCCGGCCTGAACAACGAGCACCTGGAGATCCTCTCCAAGATCGCCATCGTCTTCTCCGACGAGGACGAAGTACAGAAATTGATCGACGCAGGTTCGCGGGACGAGATCTTCGCCCTGCTCGAGGAGGTAAACGCAGAATGAAAGCCATTCACTTCGGCGCGGGCAACATCGGCCGCGGCTTCGTAGGTCTCCTGCTTCACGAGGCCGGTTATGAGGTTGTCTTCGCCGATGTGAATGCTCCTCTCATCGAGGCGTTGCAGCAGGCGCCCTCCTACACGGTGCACGAGGCGGGGGAGACGCCCACCGACAAGGTGGTCGACAACTTCCGCGCCATCAACAGCGCCACCGACGAGGCCGATCTCATCAACGAGATCGCCACGGCGGACGCCGTCACCACCGCGGTGGGCCCCACCGTGCTGCGTTTCGTGGCCCCGGTCATCGCGGCGGGCCTGGCCCGCCGCGAGGCCGGGTTGCCCCCGCTGGCCGTGATGGCCTGCGAGAACGCCATCAACGCGACCGACCTGCTCGCCGAGCAGGTCTGGGCGAACGTGCCGGAGGGCGACCGTGCGGCGCTCGCCGGCCGGGTGGCCTTCGCCAACACGGCCGTGGACCGCATCGTTCCCGGCCAGGCTGCGGATGCGGGCATCGACGTGACCGTCGAGGCCTTCTACGAGTGGGTCATCGAAAGCCCCGCTTTCGGCGGCACCCCGCCATCGATTCCCGGCGCCACGTTCGTGGAGGACCTCGCGCCCTACATCGAACGCAAGCTGTTCACCGTGAACACCGGGCACGCAACCGTCGCCTACCTCGGCACCCAGGCCGGCGTCTCCAAGCTCTCCGACGCCCTGCTGGTGCCCTCGGTCGCCGACGGTGCCCGCCGGGTGCTCGAGGAGACCAGCGCGCTGCTGGTGGCCAAGCACGGCCTCGACGAGGCCACCCAGCGCGCCTACCGGGAGAAGATCCTCGGCCGGTTCGCCAACCCGTCGCTGCCGGACACCGTCGAACGTGTCGGCCGTCAGCCCTTGCGGAAGCTCAGCCGGCACGAACGCTTCATCGGCCCGGCCGCGGAGATCGCCGAACGAGGCACGCGCCCGGTGGCGCTGCTCGAGGCCATCGCAGCGGCCCTCCGCTTCGATGTGGCCGACGACGAGCAGAGCGTTGAGCTGCAGCGGATGCTCGGAGCCGACTCGGCCGAGACCATCGTGGCCAACGTGTGCGGGCTCGAGCCCACGCATCCGCTCTACGCCGACGTGCTCGAGGTCGTGCGCGGCGCCGTCACCGCAGCCTGACCCTGTGTCCTGGACATCCCTCGGCGGGGAAACCGGCCGAGGGATTATAGGGATGAATTGCCAAAAGGCAATTGCATAGCATAGGATAAATCCTTGGTGTCTAGCACTGCCTTTGTTGGCGTGTCTGGATGCCACAATCCACGCACGACCAGCAATCAATACTTTAGCGATAGTGAGTTATGGCCAAAAAAGACGGTGTCATCGAGATCGAGGGCGCAGTAGTCGAAGCTCTTCCCAACGCGATGTTTCGTGTTGAGCTGACCAACGGCCACAAAGTTCTTGCCCACATTTCGGGCAAGATGCGTCAGCACTACATCCGCATCCTCCCCGAGGACCGCGTGATCGTGGAGCTGAGCCCGTACGACCTGACCCGCGGCCGGATCGTCTACCGCTACAAGTAAGCGTTGCTGTAAGTAACGGCCCGCGGCATTCCGAGGGTACGAAGACAGCGATTACAAGGACACACCATGAAGGTCAAGCCCAGCGTCAAGAAGATCTGTGACAAGTGCAAGGTCATCCGCCGTAACGGCAACGTGATGGTCATCTGCGAGAACCCGCGTCACAAGCAGCGTCAGGGCTAGGTCTCGACACGCTCGACCAGCGATGGTCGATCTCGAGATTCACGCACGACACAACTAAATACATAGCAGTGCCGGGAGCCCTTCGGGGTGACACCATCGGTTGGAGGCCGATGCACAGGCGCTGCTACAGACCTCCACACATCCCACAGGAGAAGCCACAATGGCACGTCTAGCCGGCGTCGACATTCCGCGCGATAAGCGCGTGGAAGTTGCACTTACTTACATTTACGGTGTTGGCCGCACGAGGGCACTCAAGACCCTCGTCGACACTGAGATCGATGGCAACATCCGCGTCAAGGACCTGACCGACGACCAGCTCGTCCAGCTCCGCGACTACATCGAAGGAACCTTCAAGGTTGAGGGTGACCTCCGCCGTGAGGTTGCCGCTGACATCCGCCGCAAGGTCGAGATCGGTAGCTACGAGGGTATTCGTCACCGCAAGGGCCTGCCCGTTCGCGGCCAGCGCACCAAGACCAACGCTCGCACCCGCAAGGGCCCGAAGCGCACCGTAGCCGGCAAGAAGAAGGCGCGCTAGGCCTTCGCCTAGCCCGTCTCGCCTTTAGGATTCAGGAGAAATCATGGCAGCACCCAAGTCGGCCGTACGGAAGCCGCGTAAGAAAGAAAAGAAGAACATTGCTGTGGGCCAGGCCCACATCAAGTCCACCTTCAACAACACCATCGTCTCGATCACCGACACCACCGGTGCGGTCATCAGCTGGGCGTCCTCAGGTGGAGTCGGCTTCAAGGGCTCGCGCAAGTCGACCCCGTTCGCCGCTCAGCTGGCTGCAGAATCTGCCGCCCGCCAGGCCCAGGAGCACGGCATGAAGAAGGTTGACGTCTTCGTCAAGGGACCGGGTTCAGGCCGCGAAACGGCTATCCGTTCGCTGCAGGCCGCCGGCCTCGAGGTTGGTTCGATCAACGACGTGACGCCCCAGGCTCACAACGGTTGCCGTCCCCCGAAGCGTCGCCGCGTTTAATTCCTTTCAGTGACTGGCGTTTGGGCTTGTCCGGGTCGAAAGATCCGGGCAGGCTCACTCGCCGTTCACCGCGACGGGCCCGCTGGGCGGGTTCGTTGAGACACACAATTTAATAACTCGCCAACAAGTGTCATATAGCGGACACTTCGCCGAAAGGAATCAATAGTGCTTATCGCACAGCGCCCCACGCTCACCGAAGAGAACATCTCGGAGTTCCGGTCCCGGTTCGTCATCGAACCCCTCGAGCCCGGCTTCGGCTACACCCTCGGTAACTCGATGCGCCGCACCCTGCTTTCCTCGATTCCCGGCGCTGCTGTCACCAGCATCCGCATCGATGGAGTACTCCACGAGTTCAGCACCGTTCCCGGGGTCAAGGAAGATGTCACTGAGATCATCCTGAACATCAAGGGTCTGGTCATCTCGAGCGAGCACGACGAGCCGATCACCGCGTACCTGCGCAAGCAGGGCTCCGGCCAGGTCACGGCCGCCGACATCTCGGCTCCGGCCGGCGTCGAGGTCCACAACCCCGAGCTCGTCATCGCCACCCTGAACGACAAGGCCAAGTTCGAACTTGAACTGACCATCGAGCGTGGCCGCGGCTACGTGTCGGCCACCCAGAACCGCAACGAGTACTCAGAGGCCGGCCAGATCCCGGTCGACTCGATCTACTCGCCGGTTCTCAAGGTGACCTACCGTGTCGAGGCAACTCGTGCCGGTGAGCGCACCGACTTCGACCGCCTCGTCGTTGACGTGGAGACCAAGTCGGCTATCTCGCCCCGCGACGCCATCGCATCCGCCGGTCGCACCCTGACCGAGCTGTTCGGTCTGGCCCGCGAACTGAACACCGCCGCAGAGGGCATTGAGATCGGCCCCGCGCCGGTCGACGCCGTCCTCTCCACCGAGCTGTCCGTGCCGATCGAAGACCTCGATCTGTCCGTGCGCTCGTACAACTGCCTCAAGCGTGAAGGCATCAACAACGTCAGCGAACTGGTCGCCCTCTCGGAGACCCAGCTGATGAACATCCGCAACTTCGGACAGAAGTCGGTGGATGAGGTCAAGGACAAGCTCGTAGAGCTCGGCCTGTCGCTGAAGGATTCTGTGCCCGGCTTTGACGGTGCGCACTTCTACAGCGGTTACGACGAAGAAACCATCTAAGGCTCGTCGTTCCTCGACTGCCTTTCGACTTTGATACTGGAGATTACCGATAATGCCTAAGCCCACTAAGGGAGCCCGTCTCGGTGGCGGACCGGCGCACGAGCGCCTCATGCTCGCCAACCTGGCCGCCAGCCTGTTCACCCACAAGTCCATCAAGACGACCGAGACGCGCGCCAAGCGCCTGCGTCCGGTTGCCGAGCGCCTGGTGACCTTCGCCAAGCGTGGCGACCTGCACGCTCGTCGTCGCGTTCTCGCGACGATCGGCGACAAGACCGTCGTGCACGAGCTCTTCACCGAGATCGCGCCCCAGGTTGCGCTGCGCGATGGCGGCTACACCCGCATCACGAAGCTCGGCTTCCGTAAGGGCGACAACGCCTCGATGGTGCAGATGGAGCTCGTCCTCGAGCCCGTCACGCCGAAGTCCAAGCCGGCCAAGGCCTCCGCGAAGGCGTCCGCGCCGGTCGCAGAGCCCGTCGTTGAAGAGGCACCCGAGGCCGAGGTCGTTGAGACCGAAACCGTCGAGGCCGACGCTGCCGAGGCATCCGCTGAGGAAGCCAAGTAGCACCTGCTTGACCTGCTTTGCCTGAAGGGCCCGACTCCGGTCGGGCCCTTTTGTGTGCCCTGTGGAGGCAGGGCGGGGGCGATGTCGGTCGCTGCGCCCCGCGTGGCTCAGTGCGCCATTTATAACTGGCGCACTGAGCCACACGGGGTGCACTGATGCCCGCGCGGGGCGTGTGTGCCGCCGCCCGGCCGGGCTTGCGCACGCACGGCGGGCCGGATGCCCGCGGGGGTAGCTGGCGCAGCTAGCGGGGGTGCGGGCGGAAGGGCTGGAGGGTGTCGGCGCCGGGGGCAGGCGCGGCCGGCGCGTCGGCGAGGCTGTCAAGGGCCGCGGCCACGGTGTCCGCGTAGATCGCTCCGCCGATGGGGCCGGGGTGGATGCCGTCGCCTGCGAGCACATCGACGTGCGGGGTGATCGCCGAACTCCAGTCCGCCAGGGCCACCCGGCTGCGGTGCGCGGAGAAGGCGGCCAGCTCGGCGTTGACCCCGGGCGTCCACGCCCGGTCCGCAAACGCATTGACCACGATGAGCTGCCTGTTCGGGCCGATCACCCGCAGAACCTCGGCCAGGTCGGACGGGGAGATCTGCCCGTTGGTGCCCAGCCCCACGACCACGACGGGGCGCAGGGCGCCGGCGTCCCGCTGCGTGGCGAGGATCGCCGGGGCGGCGGACATGCCACGGGAGACGGCCGCGTCGATCGCGATGCCGGGGAACTCGGCCTGCAGCTCGGCCGCAGAGGCGAGCATCACCGAGTCCCCGACGGCGGTGATGGTGGAACCCCTGGTGGCCTCCGCTGCCACTCCGGCGGCGTGCGCGGCGGCATCCGCAGCGGCCTGCTCGGCCTGCGCCTTCGCCGCCAGGGCGAGCGCCTGCTGTCCGCGCAGCACCTCGGCCTGGGCCGACGTGACCGCCGGCGCCGTGACCACGGCGGCGACCGTTCCCGAGAGCAGCGCCAGAGTGGTGGCTGCCGCAAGCACGAGCAGAGCGACAGGGTGGCGCCCGGGCATCGGCACCGTGGAGCGGGCCCTGGCCCATCCTTCTCGAACCGCGCCGCGCAGCCCGAGCCGGCGGATCGGCGTCTCCAACCACCGATGCGAGACCGCTGCCGCTCCGAGCGCCAGCGTCAGCGTGAGCAGACCGGTCGCAGCCGCCGCCCCTGCGCCGGGCCCGAACGGGGCGACGACCTGCACCAGCACCAGCAGCGGCCAGTGCCAGAGATACAGGCCGTAGGAGCGTTCGCCGAGGTAACGGAGCGGGGCGGCATCGAGCATCCGCCCGAACCGGCCGCCCGTGATGCCGGCCCAGATGACCACGGCGCTGAGCAACGACACCAGCACGAGGCCGCCCCGGTACGTCGTGGCGTCGGCCTCCGGCAGCCAGATCGCGGCAGCGAGCAGCGCGGCCACGGCGCCCGCCCCCGCATACGGCCGCACGGCGGCGGCCATCGACCGCGCCACCACCGGGGTGCCTACGGGAGCGGATGCCGCCTGTCGCGCGCGCACCAGCAGCGCCAGGGCGGCGCCGATGAGCAGGCCGAAGCTGTGCGTGTCCGACCCGTAGTAGACCCGGGTCGGGTCGGAGCCGGGGCTGAACACCACGCCCATCCACACGGCGGAGGCGGCGGCGAGGCCCACGACGACGGCCAGCCGGAGACCAGGGCGGCGCAGGCGCAACAGCAGCAGGAGCACCAGCGGCCAGACCAGGTAGAACTGCTCTTCAACGGCCAGCGACCACAGATTGCGGAACAGTTCGGGCTGACCGGAATCGAAGTAGCTCGTGTGCGCCGCCATCGACACCCAGTTGTAGCTGAACGTCGCCGTGCCCAGCAGCTTCCAACCGAGGCCCACCAGCACGTCGCCACCGATCAGCCAGGCTGCTGCGCAGACCGTCAACACCAGGGGCACGAGAGCCGGCAGCAGGCGCCGGGCCCGGTGCAGCCAGAACCGCCGCGGCGAGAAGCGGCCGGTGCCCTCGCGCTCGGCCACGATCAACCCGGTGATCAGGAATCCGCTGATGACGAAGAAGATGTCCACGCCGATGAAGCCACCCTGCAGCACGGGCGGGAACAGGTGGTAGACGACGACCAGGGTGACGGCGAGGCCCCTCAACCCGTCCAGACCGCTGAGCCGACGGGCGCCCGATGAGGCCCCCGCAGCGGCGGAGAGCGCCGCCGAGTCGGCGATGGAGAGGGCTGTGGCGGGGGAGCGGGGCGCGGTGCGTGAAGAACTGGTCATAACGAAGGGCCTGAAGACGGCCCGTCCAACGATAACCCGGCCCGGCCTCTACACTGACCTCTGTGAGTTTTCCCGAGCCCGGCGACGGCACCCTTCCGACGATCCCGCCAGAGCTCAACCCGGATGGCGCCCTCGCGGAGCCGAGCGATTCGATGCCGGCAGCCGGCTCCCGCCGCATCCGTCTCGATGTGGCCTACGACGGCACCGACTTCTTCGGCTGGGCCAGCCAGCCCGGCTACCGCACCGTGCAGGGCCAGATCGAGGAGGGCCTCGGCGCGATCCTCAAGCGCCACCAGCCGACCCCCGCCCTCGTCGTCGCCGGGCGCACCGACTCCGGCGTGCACGCGCTGGGCCAGGTGGCGCACTTCGACCTCAACCCCGACCAGGTGGACAGCCTCGTACGGGTCAAGCGCGGTCGCGGTGCACCGAAGTTCCCCAACGAGCTCGCCACGATGGTGCAACGCCGGCTCGGCGGAATCCTGGTGACCCAGCCCGAAATCGTGATCCGCCGCGCCACCCTCGCCCCGCCCGGCTTCGACGCCCGTTTCTCCGCCCTCTGGCGCCGCTACGAGTACCGCATCTCCGACACCGGGGCGTTGCGCGATCCGCTGCAGCGGCTGCGCACCACCTGGCACGGTTTCAAGCTCGACCTTGCCGCGATGCAAGAGGCTGCCGCCACCCTGATCGGGCTGCACGACTTCGCCACCTATTGCAAGCCGCGGCCCGGCGCCACGACCATCCGCACTCTGCAGTCCTTCGAGTGGCGGCGCGACCCCGACGGCGTGCTCGTGGCAACGCTGCAGGCGGATGCGTTCTGCCACTCGATGGTGCGCGCCCTGGTGGGCGCCTGCGTGTCGGTGGGGGAGGGCAAGCTGGTGGGCACCCGACTGGTGGACCTGCGCATCGAGCGGGCCCGCACGAGCGAGTTCAAGGTGATGCAGGCGCACGGCCTCACCCTGATGGAGGTGGGCTATCCCGAGGACGCGGGCCTGGCCATCCGTGCCGCGCAGACGCGCGCGCGCCGGGAACTGCCCGACGACGACGAGTGAATTCGCACCGAACTGGCCGCGGGAGTTGTGCGCAATCACCCCAGCAACTAGTGTGGTTCCTTGGTGTCTTAGGCGTTGCAGCCAGGCACACGAACGTGAGCCCTCCATCGATCGTGTTCTCTTCGAGAACACACCCGGAGCGGGATTCACGAACACCTCCGTTCGAAGACAAGAAAGCAGCACAACAGTGACGCGCACTTACACCCCCAAGGCAAGCGAACTCCAGCACGACTGGGTCGTTATTGATGCCACCGACATCGTTCTGGGTCGGCTCGCCAGCCACGCCGCGATTCTTCTTCGCGGCAAGCACAAGGCGACCTTCTCCCCCCACATGGACGGTGGCGACTTCGTCATCATCGTCAACGCCGAGAAGATTGCCCTGACCGGCAAGAAGCTCGACCTGAAGATCGCGTACCGCCACTCCGGTTACCCGGGCGGCCTCACGGCCACGAACTACTCGGAGATGCTCGAGAAGCACCCCACCCGTGCGGTAGAAAAGGCGATTCGCGGCATGCTGCCGAAGAACTCGCTCGGCCGTGCACAGCTGCTGAAGCTCAAGGTCTACGCAGGCCCCGAGCACCCGCACGCTGCGCAGCAGCCCAAGCCGTACACCCTCAGCCAGGTCGCTCAGTAGCGTCGGCCCCAGACTTCTCGATATCTAAGAAAAAAGGATTCACACCATCGTGGCGAAGATCGCAGACCAGATTGACGCAACTCCCGAGAGCTACTCCACCGAGACTCCCGCTGAAGTTGCAACCAAGGCGCCCCGCGCCGTCCTCAACGTTCCCGGCGCAGCCGTGGGCCGTCGCAAGCAGGCCATCGCCCGCGTGCGCATCGTCCCCGGCGCCGGCAAGATCGTCGTCAACGGGCGCGAGCTCGACGACTACTTCCCGAACAAGCTGCACCAGCAGCTGATCAACGACCCGTTCAAGGTCCTCGACCTTATCGGCAGCTACGACGTCATCGCACGCATCACCGGTGGTGGCCCGTCCGGCCAGGCCGGCGCGCTGCGCCTCGGCATCGCCCGCTCGCTGAACCAGATCGACGAAGAGAACAACCGCGCCATCCTCAAGAAGGCCGGCTTCCTCAACCGTGACGCTCGCGTCAAGGAGCGCAAGAAGGCCGGACTCAAGAAGGCCCGCAAGGCGCCCCAGTTCTCGAAGCGCTAACCCGTTAGTCGAGTTCGCACTCATATGGCTCGACTATTCGGCACGGACGGCGTCCGGGGCCTGGCTAACCGTGATCTCACGGCTGGCCTGGCCCTGGGCCTCGCCCAGGCGAGCGCCGTTGTGCTCACCCAGGGTCGCCGCGCAGAACTCCGCCGTGCACAGGGCAGACGCCCCGTCGCCGTGGTCGCCCGCGACCCCCGCATTTCCGGTGAATTCATCACCTCCGCCGTTGCAGCTGGCCTCGCCAGTTCCGGCGTCGATGTGCTGGATGCCGGCGTCATCCCGACGCCCGCCGCCGCGTTCCTCATCGCCGATATCGGCGCAGACTTCGGCGTGATGATCTCCGCCTCACACAACCCCGCCCCCGACAACGGCATCAAGTTCTTCGCCTTCGGCGGCACCAAACTTCCCGACGACGTCGAGGACCGCATCGAATCCGTGCTTGCCGCCGGCGATCAGCTTCTCACGCCGATCGGTGGCGACGTCGGTCGCATCCGTCGTTTCGCGGATGCCGAAGACCGCTACGTCGTGCACCTGCTGGGCACCCTCCCGCACCGGCTCGACGGCATCCACGTGGTGCTGGACTGCGCCCACGGTGCCGCGGCCGGTGTGTCGCCGCAGGTGTTCACGGATGCCGGCGCCCGCGTCACCGTGATCGGCGCTGACCCCGACGGCCTCAACATCAATGACGGTGTGGGCTCGACCCACCTCGACAACCTGGCCCGCGCGGTGCTCGAGCACGGCGCCGACGTGGGAATCGCCCATGACGGCGACGCCGACCGCTGCCTCGCCGTGGACCGCGACGGAAACATCGTCGACGGTGACCAGATCATGGCCATCCTCGCCGTGTCGATGGCCGAGCGCGGTGTGCTCAAGGACCGCACCCTGGTCGCCACAGTGATGAGCAACCTCGGCCTGAAGAAGGCCATGGCGGCCAACGACATCCGCATGATCGAGTCGAAGGTCGGCGACCGCTACGTGCTCGAAGAACTCGACGCGCACGGGCTTTCGCTCGGCGGCGAGCAGAGCGGGCACGTCATCATGACCAAGTTCGCCACCACCGGCGACGGCATCCTCACCGGGCTGCACCTCGTCGCGGAGATGGCGCGCACCGGCAAGACCCTGGCCGAGCTGGCCGCCGTGATGACGGTGTTCCCGCAGATCCTCGTGAACGTGCGCGGCGTGGACCACCACGCCCTCGCCGGTGACGAGGTCATCGCGCAGGCCGTGCGCGACGCCGAGGCCGAACTCGGCGACACCGGACGGGTGCTGCTGCGTCCCTCCGGCACCGAGCCGATGGTGCGGGTCATGGTGGAAGCCGCCGACCAGCCCACCGCCGACCGCCTGGCGCACGCGCTGGCCGAGGTCGTGCAGTCCCAGCTGGCCCTGCAGCCCATCTAGCCCGCCAGCAACTGTTCCCCGTGCGGACAAATGCGTCCGGCACACCGGGCGCAAAAGTCCGGAGGGGAAACAGTTCGGCAGGCGAATCGGATCTAGCCGGGCGCGTCGAGCAGGTAGCGCACATGCCGGCGCAGCGGCGACGGTGCGGGCACCCGCGGGTGATCGAACTCGCCGGTCGGGCGCATGCCCAGCCGCTCCATCACCCTGCGTGAGCGGATGTTGATGACGGCCGTGATCGAGTTCACCTCCGTCAGTCCGAGGGTGTCGAACCCGAACCGCAGGGCGGCCGTGGCCGCCTCGGTCGCGAAGCCACGCCCCCAGGCCGCGTGGGCCAACCGCCAGCCCACTTCGACGCCACCTGAGCCCGGGATGCCCTCCGGCATCGGCGCGAGACCGGTGAAGCCGATGAACTCGCCGGTGTCCAGCCGTTCGAGTGCCCAGAGCCCGTAGCCGTGCGCGTCGAACAGGGCGTCGGCGCGAGCGGCCAGGTCATCGCTCTGCGCGCGGTCCAACGCGGCGGGGAAGAATCGCATCACCTCGGCATCCGCGGTGAGCCGAGCGAACGGCTCACGGTCGCTGTCGAGCCAGCGCCGCAACAGAAGCCGGTCGGTGCGCACCTCGAAGTCCATGGCTCCACCGTAGCCGCGCCCGCCAGGGTCAGACCTTGCGGAGGAGGACCTTGTCGACGGTGTGGTCGGAGTCCTTACGCAGCACCAGGGTGGCGCGGGACCGGGTGGGACGGATGTTCTGCAGCAGGTTGGGCTCGTTGATGGTGCCCCAGATGGTGCGCGCACGCGCCCGGGCCTCGTCCTCGCTGAGTGAGGCGAACCTGTGGAAGAACGACTTCGGGTTGGTGAACGCGCCGCGCTGCAGTCGCAGGAATCGATCCTCGTACCAGCGTGAGATGTCGGCCGTGCGGGCATCCACGTAGATGGTGAAGTCGAACAGGTCGCTGACCGCCAGGCCGTGACCGGGCAGCGGCGGCTGCAGCACGTTGAGGCCTTCGACGATGAGGATGTCGGGCTGACGCACGATGACCTCGGCGTCGGGCACGATGTCGTAGTTCAGATGCGAGTAGAACGGGGCGCGCACCTCGGCGGCGCCGCTCTTGATCGCGCTCACGAAGCGCAGCAGGGCGCGCCGGTCGTAGGACTCCGGAAAGCCCTTGCGCTCCATCAGCCCACGGCGGGCCAGTTCAGCATTGGGGAACAGGAACCCGTCGGTGGTGACCAGCTCCACCCGGGGGGTGTCCTCCCACCGGGCGAGCAGTTCGCGCAGCAGCCGGGCGATGGTGGACTTGCCCACGGCGACGGACCCGGCCACGCCGATGACGAACGGGGTGCGCTGCGCGCGTTGGCCGAGGAACGCGCTGGTGTCGCGGTGCAACTGCCTGGCGCCCGCGGCATAGAGGTTCAGCAGCCGGCTGAGCGGCAGGTAGACGTCGGACACCTCGTTGATGTCGAGCGGCTCGCCCAAACCGCGAAGTTGCACGACTTCGGTTTCGCGCAGCGGCAATCGGGTGGAGGGTGCGAGGGCAGCCCACACAGCACGGTCGAGCTCCACAAAGGGGGTGCTGTGACCGTTATTACTGGGGCTCACCACCGGCTCGGACATCTTGCCAAGCATAGTGCGACTAAAATCAGGGCCATGTGCGGAATCGTGGGATATGTCGGAGACAACAAAAGCGTCGAAGTCCTCATGGGAGGACTGCGTCGACTCGAGTACCGGGGCTATGACTCCGCGGGAATCGCGGTGATCGACGACGCCGGGGTACTTAACACCGCCAAGCGCGCCGGCAAGCTCGCCGTGCTCGCCGCCGAGCTGGAGGCGCACCCGATCAACAACGGGCGCACCGGCATCGGCCACACCCGTTGGGCCACCCACGGCGGCCCCACCGACGGCAACGCGCACCCGCACCTGGGTGACAACGGCAAGCTCGCCCTCATCCACAACGGCATCATCGAGAACTTCTCCCCGCTCAAGGACGAACTCCTTGCCGAGGGCTACACCTTCCTCAGCGAAACCGACACCGAGGTGGCCGCCGTACTGCTCGGCCGCGAATACCAGCGCCTCGGCGACCTGGGCGAGGCCTTCCGCACCGTCGTCGCACGCCTGGACGGCGCGTTCACGCTCCTCGCCGTGCACCAGGACCAGCCCGGCGTCGTCGTCGGCGCCCGTCGTAACTCGCCGCTGGTGATCGGCCTCGGCGACGGCGAGAACTTCCTCGGCTCTGACGTCGCCGCGTTTGTGGAGTACACCCGTCGCGCTGTCGCGATCGGCCAGGACCAGATCGTCACGATCACCCCCGACCTCGTCACCGTCACCGACTTCTTCGGCAACCCCGTCGAGGTCGAAGAGTTCGACATCGCCTGGGATGCCTCCGCCAGCGAAAAGGGCGGCTGGTCCAGCTTCATGGCCAAGGAGATCTCCGAGCAGCCGGATGCCGTCACCAACACCCTGCGCGGCCGCATCCACGACGGCCAGGCCGTTGTGCCCGAGCTCGAGGCCTTCGGCGACGACGTGCTCGCCGGCATCCGCCGCATCGTCATCGTGGCCTGCGGCACCGCCGCCTACGCCGGTCAGACGGCCAAGTACGCCATCGAGAAGTGGGCGAAGGTGCCGGTGGACGTCGAACTCAGCCACGAGTTCCGCTACCGCGACCCGGTGCTCGACGACCACACCCTGGTCATCTCGATCAGCCAGTCCGGCGAGACCATGGACACCCTGATGGCCGTGAAGTACGCCCGCGAGGCCGGCGCGAAGGCCATTTCGATCTGCAACACCCAGGGCGCCACCATCCCGCGCGAATCCGACGCCGTGATCTACACGCACGCCGGCCCCGAAGTGGCTGTCGCGTCGACCAAGGGCTTCACCGCCCAGATCGCGGCGCTGTACCTCTTCGCGCTGCACCTGGCGCGGGTGCGCAACACGCTCACCCCGGCGGAGCTGGCCGAGCAGGTCGCCGAGCTGCAGGCCATCCCGGAGAAGCTCGCCACCACCCTGTTGCAGGGCGATGCCGTGCGCACACTGGCCACCTGGATGACCGACACCCGCGCGGTGCTCTTCCTCGGCCGCCACGTGGGCTTCCCGATCGCGCTCGAGGGCGCGCTCAAGCTCAAGGAACTCGCCTACATCCATGCAGAGGGCTTCGCCGCCGGTGAACTCAAGCACGGACCGATCGCGCTGATCGAGCCCGGCCAGCCGGTGTTCGTCGTCGTGCCGAGCCCGCGCGGCTCCGCGCACCTGCACCCCAAGGTGGTCTCCAACATCCAGGAGATCCGCGCCCGCGGCGCCCGCATCATCGCGATCGCCGAACAGGGCGACGCCGCGGTGCTGCCGTTCGCCGACTCCGTGTTCCACATCCCGCTCGCCGCACCCCTGTTCGAGCCCCTGCTCGCCGTGGTTCCGCTGCAGATGTTCGCCATCGAACTGGCCACGGCCAAGGGCCTGGACGTCGACCAGCCGCGCAACCTGGCGAAGTCCGTCACGGTCGAGTAAACGGTCGAGTACACGGTCGAATAAAGCAGCACGGATGCCCAGGCCGCCTCGCCGCCTCGCCGCACCGCCTCACGCGATGCGTCGTGGCGTCTGGGCATCTCGCTGACACCGGCACAGCTGACACCGGCACACGGGGATTGAGCACACCATGATCAAGGGCATCGGCGTCGACATCGTCGACCTGGCACGCTTCGACCGGCAGGTGGCCCGCACGCCGGGGCTCGTGCAGCGCCTGTTCGCACCCGCAGAGCGCGCCCTGCCGCCTCACTCCCTGGCCGCGCGGTTCGCCGCGAAGGAAGCCCTGATCAAGGCGCTCGGCGACAGCGTGGGCGCGAGCTGGCAGGAAATGGAAGTGGTGTCAGACTTGCACGGCAACCCGTCGTTCGCCCTCACCGGTGTGGTGCAGGCCGCCGTCGCTGCCCGAGGCGTCACGAGTGTGCATCTGAGCCTCACCCACGACGCCGGGGTGGCCTGCGCGTTCGTGGTGATGGAGGGAGACTCATGACCGACTTCCGCGAGGCCGTCATCGACCTCGGCGCCGTGCAGGCCAATGTGGCGCACCTGCGCCGGCTGATCGGCACCCGGCACACCATGGCCGTCGTCAAGGCCAACGGGTACGGCCATGGTGCCGCCCAGGTGGCCGCCGCGGCCCTCGCCGGCGGCGCCGACTGGCTCGGCGTCGCCGACATCGACGAGGCCCTGGCCCTGCGCGCCGCCGGCATCGACGCGCCCCTGCTGGCCTGGCTGCACGGCCCTGACGCCGACTTCGCCGCCGCCATCGACGCCGACATCGACCTCGGCTTGTCCTCCGCCGCGCAGGTGCGCCAGGCCGCGGATGCCGCGAGCGTGCTCGGCCGCACCGCATCCGTGCAGATCAAACTCGAGACCGGCCTCAACCGCAACGGAGTCGACGAGGCGGACTGGGCCGAAGTGATGGCGCTCGCCGCCGCGTTCGAACGGGTCGGCCGGCTGCGGGTGCGCGGCCTGTTCAGCCACCTGGCCAACACCTCGCCGGACGACGACCTCGCCGCCATCGAGAGCTTCGACCGCGGCCTGGCCGCCGCGGCCGCCGCGGGTCTCACCGTCGACCTAGTCCACCTCGCCTCGACGGCCGCTGCCCTGCGGCTGCCGGCCGCCCGCTATTCGATGGTGCGGTTGGGGATCGGCATCTACGGGCAGTCCCCGTTCGCCGACGCCGATTCGCAGGCATTGGGCCTCACGGCGGCCATGACCCTGCGCGGCCGGGTCGCCGCAGTGCGCCGGGTCGCCGCCGGCGCCGGCGTCTCCTACGACTACCTCTGGCGCGCGAGCGCGGACACCACCCTGGCCCTGGTGCCGCTCGGCTACGCCGACGGTGTGCCTCGGCAGGCGATGAACGCCGCGCGGGTGGCCATCAACGGGGTGCAGTACCCCGTCGTGGGCCGGGTCGCGATGGACCAGTTCCTCGTTGACGTGGGCACGGCTCCCATCGCCGTCGGCGACGTCGTGGTGTTGTTCGGCGACGCAGCGACCGGCGCGCCCACGGCCGCGGAGTGGGGCGCGGCGGCGGGCACCATCAATTACGACATCATCACCCGCGTCGGCGCCCGCGTGCCCAGACGATACCTGGCCGCCGCGGCGGACGCAGCCGTCCCCGTCGACGAACAGTAGCCCTCGATGCGCCGGATCATTCCAGACCCCGAGTCCATGCACGCTTTCGGCCAGGAGCTGGCCGGGTTGCTGCGTGCCGGCGACCTGATGGTGCTCACCGGCCCGCTCGGCGCCGGCAAGACCACGTTCACTCGCGGACTCGGCGAGGGCTTGCGGGTGCGCGGCGCCGTCACCAGCCCCACCTTCGTGCTCGCCCGCACGCATCCGAGCACCGTCGGCGGGCCGCCGCTGGTGCACGTGGATGCATACAGGCTGAGCAGCGCCCTGGAACTCGACGACCTCGACATCGACTTCGCCCGCTCCATCGTGGTGGTCGAATGGGGCCGCGGCCTCCTCGAGGGCATCACCGAGTCCTGGCTCGACGTGGAGATCGAGCGCCCCCTCGGGTCGTCCGAGGCCCAGCCGGGCGCCGGGGAGGACGGCACCGATGCCGACGAATCCGTGGCCCTGGACCTGCCGGAGCCGCGCACCGTCACGGTGACCGGCCACGGCCCGCGCTGGCAGGCCGGTCTCGGTCTGGCCTACCCCGGCACGCCGGATGCGCCGGTGCCCGCATGAGCGCCCCGCGCCCCACCGGCGCGAGATACTGGATCGCCCTCGTCGTCACCGGACTGGTCGGCGGACTGCTCTCGGGCATCTTCGGCGTGGGCGGCGGCATCGTGATGGTGCCGCTGCTGATCTCCCTGGTGCGCATGAACCAGAGGCAGGCCGCCACCACCTCGCTCGCGGCGATCGTGCCCACCTCGATCGTGGGGTCGCTCACCTACCTGGCCAACGGCCACATCGACCTCGTCGCCGGCGCGATCATCGCCGCCGGCGCCGTAGTGGGGTCGGTGATCGGCAGCAACCTGCTGCAACGCATCCCGCTGTTCTGGCTGCGCTGGCTGTTCATCGCTCTGCTGGTCGTGGTGGCCATTCGCATGGTCATCGTGGAGCCGGAGCGCGGCGCCGCCCTCGAACTGAGCTGGGTCGTGGTGCTCGGCTACCTCGCCCTGGGGCTCGCGATGGGCGTCGCCTCGGGCCTGTTCGGCATCGGCGGGGGAGTGATCGCGGTGCCGGCACTCGTGGCAGTGTTCGGCGTGAGCGACCTCATCGCCAAGGGCACCTCGCTGCTGGTGCTGGTGCCCACGAGCATCGTCGGCACCATCGCCAATCTGCGTGCCAGGCTCGTCGACCTGCCCGCCGGCCTCGTGGTGGGCGTGGCCGCCACGCTGGCGGCGGTGCCGGGGGTCGCCCTCGCGCTGCTGATCCCGCCGCGCCTGTCCAGCATCCTCTTCGCCGTGCTCCTCCTGCTCGCCGCCGCGCAGCTCACCGTGAAGGCCATCCGCACCCAGCGCGCCTGACCGGTCCGGCCCACGCGGCCAACTGTTCCCCGTGCGGACAATTGCGCCCAATGTGCCGGGACCATTTGTCCGCTGCGGGAACAGTTGCCGGCGGGCGTGCGGTCCCGGGCCGCATAGGCTGGATGCGTGCTCCTCGCCATTGATACCTCCGCCGGCACCAGCGTCGCCGTCGTCGACCTGGCCAACGGCGTGATCGCCGAACGCGGCGTCGCCGACACCATGCGGCACGCCGAGGTGGTCGGCCGGCTCATCCAGGAGTGCCTCACCGAAGCCGCCGTCCCGGTCTCCGCGCTCTCCGGCGTGGTCGGCGGCATGGGCCCCGGCCCGTTCACGGGGCTCCGCGTCGGCATCGCCGCCGCCAGGGTCTTCGCGCTCGGCATCGACCGCCCCCTCGTTCCCGTGATCAGCCACGACGCCATCGCCTACGGCCACTACCGCACCGGCCACACCGGCCCGCTGCTCGTGGTCACCGACGCCCGCCGCCGCGAGGTCTACTGGTCGGCCTACAGCGGGGCGGATGCCGCGGGACTGCCGGTGCGCATCGGCTCTCCTGCCCTCGCCAAACCGGCCGAGCTCCTCGAGGCCGACTTCGTGCACGCCGGCCTGCCCCGCCTCGACGCCGCCACGATCTCGGCCGGTGACCTGGGGATGGTGGCCGAGTTCACGTTCGCGGCCGGCCACCCGTTCGCCGCCGACGACGCCCTCTATCTGCGCTCGCCCGACGTGACGGTGTCCAAAAACGGCCCCAAGCGGGTGAGTTGATGACCTGGCAGCTGCGCCGCGCCACCGCCGACGACGTCGACGCGATCATGCTCCTGGAGACCCACATCTTCGAGAACGACGCCTGGTCGACCGAGATGATGGCCCGCGACGTCGCCGACCCCGGCTGCTACTACCTGGTCGCCTTCCCACCGGACTCGCCTGAGCACATCGTCGCCTATGGCGGGCTGCAGGCCGCGCTGCGCTCGCCGGAGAGCGACATCCAGACCATCGCCGTCGCCGAGGTGGCCCGCGGCCGGGGGCTGGGCCGGGTGCTCATGCTCAGCCTCATCACCGAGGCCCGCAAGCGCGGCGCCCGCGAGACCTTCCTCGAGGTGCGCGCCGACAACCCCGGCGCCCAGCACCTCTACCGCTCGCTCGGCTTCGAAGACCTCGGCGTGCGCCGCGGCTACTACCAACCAGACAACGTGGATGCGATCGTGATGCGCCTGCCCATACCGCCCGCCGAGATGCAGCTCACCGGGAGCGCCTCCACCACGCTGCCCGCCGCCGCGCCGTCGGCTGAATCGGCCCCCGCCGCCGCCGCCGCCCCCGCCGCCCCGACCCGCCCGCTCAACCGCACCAACCCGCTGGTGCTCGGCATCGAGACCTCCTGCGACGAGACCGGCATCGGCATCGTGCGCGGCACCACCCTGCTCTCCAACACCATCGCCTCGTCGATGGACGAACACGCCCGCTACGGCGGCGTCGTGCCGGAGGTGGCCGCCCGCGCCCACCTCGAGGAGATGGTGCCCGCCATTCACGCGGCCGTCGCCGAGGCCGGCATCCGCCTCGACGAGATCGACGCCATCGCCGTGACCAGCGGGCCCGGCCTGGCCGGTGCCCTGATGGTGGGCGTCGGCGCCGCCAAATCCCTGGCCATCGCGCTGGACGTGCCGATCTACGCCGTCAACCACCTGGTCGGGCACGTCGGCGCCGACCTACTGCGCGGCGAGGGCGTCACAACGGATGCTCCGCTGGAATACCCGACCATCGCGCTGCTGGTCTCCGGCGGGCACACCTCCCTGCTGCTCGTACGTGACCTCGTCTCCGACGTTGAGCTGCTCGGCGAGACCATCGACGACGCCGCCGGCGAGGCATTCGACAAGGTCGCCAGGGTGCTCGGCCTGCCTTACCCCGGCGGCCCGCAGATCGACAGGGTCGCCGCCACCGGCAGCCCCACCGCCATCCGCTTCCCCCGCGGCCTCAGCCACCAGAAGGACGTCGCCAAGCACCGCTACGATTTCTCCTTCTCCGGCCTGAAGACCTCGGTGGCCCGCTGGGTGGAGCAGAAACAAGACGCCGGCGAGACCGTGCCGATCGACGACGTCGCGGCGAGCTTCCGCGAAGCCGTCGTCGACGTGCTGCTCACCAAGGCCGTCGCGGCCTGCACCGACCTGGGGGTTCCCCGGCTGTTGCTCGGCGGCGGCGTGATCGCCAATGCCCGGCTGCGCCAGGTGGCTCAAGAACGCACGGATGCGGCCGGCATCGCGCTGCGCATCCCGCCGCTTTCGCTCTGCACCGACAACGGCGCCATGATCGCGGCGCTCGGCGCGCAGCTGATCATGGCCGGGCACTCTCCGTCCACCCTCGATTTCGGTGCGGATTCGACCCTGCCGGTGTCCGTCATCCAGGCCTGAAAACCGGTCTCATCGAGCGTTTCCCTCCCGGACGCGATACTCTGGGCGCGGGGGTTGCATGCTGTGGCAACACGTTGACACCCCCGCGGCGTGGGTGCCACTATGGCACCGCTGAACCCAACGTCGAGCGCTGCCCTACGCTGCACCAATTCGAAGGAGTCTTTCGACATGACCGACCCGAACCAGCCCCCGGTGAACCCGCCGTCCGACAACCAGCCCACCCCGCCGCCGGCATACGCCCCGCCGGCCGCGCCCGCCTACGGCGCTGCGCCGGCCGCCCCCGCGGCCTACTCCAGCCAGGGCTACGGTGCGCCGTCCGCGGCAGACAAGTACAACGTCCTCGCGATCATTTCCCTGGTCAGCGCGTTCTTCGTTTCACTCGCTGCGATCATCTGCGGCCACATTGCGCTCAGCCAGATCAAGAAGACCGGTGAGAAGGGCCGCGGCCTGGCGATCGCCGGACTCGTGCTCGGCTACGTCGGCCTGATCTCCGGGATCATCTTCTTCATCGTCATCATCCTCGCGTGGATCGCGGCCATCAACAGCGGCAGCTACACCACCTATTAGGCCGGCTGGACCGGAGCGGCCATCGGCCGGGACGGGGACCGGCCGGCGACGCCCAGGCGTCGACAGGAAGGGAACGATCAATCATGACTGACCCGAACACACCAGACCCGGCTGTCCCGCACGTCCCGGAGGTGCCCCAGGTGCCGGACGTGCCTCAGGTGCCCGACGTGCCTCAGGTGCCGGACTTCCCGCAGTCGAGCGCGGCGGGCGATCCGCCCGCAGGCCCGCCCACCGGACCGCCCGCCGGCGCAAGCGGCGCGCCCGCCGAGCCGCCGCGGGGACCCGTCCCGCCGCCGCCCGGCCCGTCGACCCCGCCGCCCGCCCGTGGGCCGGCGACCGGCTACGGGCCGCCGCCACCGCCCTACGGCAGCCCGCCGCCCGGTCACGGAGCTCCGCCGTCGTATTCCGGCACCAAACAGCCGCTGCTCAGCATCCTCTCGATGGTCGCCGGTGTGATCGGCATCCTGGGAACCCCCGTGGGATTCCTGCCGATCTTCGGCGGCATCCTCGCCCTGATCCTGCCGGCCGCCGCCGTGGTGCTCGGATTCCTCGGCCGCACCCGGGAGCCGGGCGCGCGCGGCTTCTGGCTCACCGGCCTCATCACCGGTTTCGTGGGCATCGGACTGGCCCTGTTGAGTATCCTGCTGTGGTCCCTGTTTTTCGCCACCGTGCCGATGAACGGGTACAACTACAACTACAACTACTGACCTGCCCGAAAGATCACCCATGCCCAGTCCTGACGCCGAGGCGCCGGCCCAGACCCGCGCAGAGGCGCGCGCCCGCGACCAGGCACAGGCCCTGGGCGCGTCCGGCGGCCTCACCCGGCCGCCGGTCGCGGGCGAACTGGCGTACGAGTCCACGGTCACCGCGCCCACCGAGTGGGTGCCGTATGTCTACACGACAGCCGAGATCCAGACCCACGCCGCCCGCCGGGGACTGAGCATCGCGGCCGTCGTCTGCGGGGCGCTCGGCGTGCTGGCCGGCATCTTCGTCATCTGGGGTGCACCGCTGAGTGTGGCCGCCGTGATCCTGGCCCTCGTCGCCCGGTTCGTCGAGAGCCGGTCGGGCGCACTGTGGATCCTCGGCCTGGGCAGCGGCATCGTCGGCATCCTGATGGCCGGTGTGTGGTTCGTCGTGATCACACAGATGCTGCCCGCCTACTACGGCTGAGCCCGGCTCAGACCCGTTCCACCAGGAGAGCCACCTTGTGCCCGGCCGCGCGGGTCATCACGAGGGTGCCGGAGTTCGGGCCCTTGAGCTTCAACCGGGTGCGCAGGGTGGCCGGATCCACGTCCACGCCGCGCTTCTTGATCTCCAGCGTGCCGATCTTGCGTTCGGCGAGGGCCAGGCGCAACTTCTTCTCGTCGGTGGGCAGCACCTCGAGCACCCGGAACGCCGTGGCGAACGGGGTTTCGGTGAGGGTGGCGCTGGTGAGGTAGGCGAGACCCTCGCTGAGCATCAGCGCGTCCATCGACCTGGCCAGATCGCCGATCAGGCGGGCGCGGATGACGGCTCCGTCGGGCTCGTAGACGTACTCGCCGAGCTCGCCCACACCGACGTCTTCGCTGTCGGCCGGGGCGGTGAGTTCCGCGACGACGCCCTCTTTACCGAGCAGCAGCGCCGCCCGACGGATGCCGGGGCGTGCGAGCGCGCCGAACCACAGCCCCATCTCCACGAGCTTGCCCTCCACCGACACCCACTGCGCCTCGGCGGTCTCCGGGATCTGATCTCGGTCGTGGCCGGGGCCGAGCTTGACGCCGATGGGCATCCGCTCGGCCAACGCGAAGACGTCGTCGAGGTTGGGCGAGTAGTCCTCCGGACGGGTGAGCCGGCTGGTGTTGCCGTGCCCGGCCGTGCGCCGGGCCGGATCGAACCAGAGCGCGTCGAACTCCGACGGGTCGACGTCGGCCGAGTCGGCGCAGCGCACCGACGAGCCGGGGAACGGCGCCAGGTTGAAACTGGCGACGGTGGCCGTCACCTCGTCGACATCGATCGCGGTCACGGCCAGGTCCATCGCGGCCATGGCCATGGCGTCCCCGCCGATGCCGCAGCCCACGTCGGCGACCCGGCTGAGCCCGGCCGCCACGAACCGTCCGGCGTGCAACGCCGCCACCCGCAGCCGGGTGGCCTGCTCGAGACCGGCCTCGGTGAACAGCATCCGGTCGGCGAAATCACCGAACTTGAGGCTGGCCTTGGCCCGCAACCGGGACTGGTACAGCACCGCGTTGACAAGTGCGGGGGAGTGCCCGGCCTTTCGCAGCGCACTCACCGTGCGCACGACGTCGGCGCCGGCCTCGTAGGCGGGCAGGGAGTCCAGCAGGCGCAGGCCTTCGGGTGAGAGCAGCTCCACGAGCTCGGCGCGTTCCATCCCGCAAACCTATCAACCGAAACCGGGAGGCCGGCCGAAGACGATTGGCACTCACATTGCGTGAGTGCCAGTTGCGCCCTAAACTCGACTTAGCACTCTCGCTGTGAGTCTGCTAACTACGTCTTAGCTAAGAAAGAGGTCAACCGTGTCGGTCTCCATCAAGCCGCTCGAAGATCGCATCGTCATCAAGCAGGTGGATGCAGAACAGACCACCGCTTCCGGACTTGTGATCCCGGACACCGCCAAAGAGAAGCCCCAGGAGGGCGAAGTTGTCGCCGTCGGCCCCGGCCGCATTGACGACAACGGCAACCGCATCCCGCTCGACGTCGCCGTCGGCGACAAGGTGATCTACTCCAAGTACGGTGGAACCGAAGTCAAGTTCGGTGGCGAGGACCTCCTCGTTCTGTCGGCCCGCGACGTTCTCGCGGTCGTCGTTCGCTAGTCACACCCCATATCGTTGAATCCCGGATGGCCTCGGCCATCCGGGATTTTTCGCGTCCAGAGGGGTAGCCAGTGCACACGAGTCCGACCGATCCGACCGAGCCGACGCAGTCGACCGAGCCGACGGATGCCGGCCGCGGCCGGGCGCGCCCGCCGCGCAGCGCCGCCAGAACCGGGCTGATCTTCGCGATCTGCTCCTACGGCATCTGGGGCTTCCTGCCGCTGTACTTCCTCCTGCTCGCGCCCACCGGCGCGTTCGAGATCGTGGCCTGGCGGGTGCTCTTCTCGCTGGCCTTCTGCGCCGTGCTGATCCTGTCCACCCGGGCCTGGCGGCCCCTCCTGGCGGCACTGCGATCGCCCCGGATCGTGTGGACGATGGGCCTGGCCGGCGTACTCATCTTCATCAACTGGCAGACCTTCATCCTCGCCGCCCTGAGCGGGCACGTCGTGGAAACGGCTCTGGGCTACTTCATCAACCCCATCATCACCGTGCTGCTGGGCGTGCTCGTGCTGCACGAACGCCTGCGCGCCGCGCAGTGGGCCGCCGTGGTGATCAGCTTCATCGCCGTGATCGTGCTCACCGTCGGCTACGGCACCGTGCCGTGGATCTCGCTCATCCTGGCGTTCTCGTTCGGGTTCTACGGGCTGATCAAAAGGCGCGTCGGCGGCCACATCGATGCCCTCTCCGGCCTCACCCTCGAGACGATGTGGCTGACCCCGGTGGCGATCATCCAGCTGGTGGTCGTGTCGCTGATCTCCGGGCTCACCTTCGGCACGGTCTCCCCGGTGCACAGCATCGCCCTGATCGGCTCCGGCGTGCTCACCGCGGTGCCGTTGTTGTTCTTCGCCGCCGCCTCCCGGCGCCTGCCGTTGACGACCCTCGGCCTGGTGCAGTACCTCGCGCCGGTGCTGCAACTCATCGTCGGTGTCGTGGTTCTGCACGAGCCGATGCCGCCGGAACGCTGGCTTGGCTTCGGGCTGGTCTGGCTGGCACTGCTCGTGCTCACCGTCGACACCGTGGCCTCCGGACGGGCCCAGCGTCGCCTCGTCACCGACCCCATTTAGGGCCCCTGATCAAGGCATCCTGATCAGGCGCCCGTTCGTAACGATTTGGTCGCGTTACACGGCTGTAACACGACCGCCTTGTTTGACGTCCTTCTGGTGAATACCTTTACAGCACGGCAACGATCGTTTGCCAGCTCTTCTTCCGATTCCCCTTACCCAAGGAGCAACATGAGCGTATTCGCGAAGGCCTCGGCCTCCCGCTCGGCCCGGGCAGTAGTCACCGGCGTCGCCATCTTCGGCGTCAGCGCACTTCTGCTCACCGGATGCAGCACCGATGCGGCTGAGACGCCCGCATCCGACGCACCCGCAGCCGACAGCAGCGACGTCACCGCAATCGAGGCCGGCGACCGCGATCTGACCCTCAAGGTCGGAACGATCCTCCCGCAGAGTGGTGGACTCGCCTTCCTCGGCCCGCCCGAAGAAGCCGGTGTGCAGCTCGCGATCAACGAGGTCAACGACGCCGACCTGGGCATCGACATCGAAGCCATCCTCCGCGACTCCGGCGACACCACCACAGACACCGCCACCGTCTCCGTGACCGACCTGCTCTCGCAGGACGTCTCGGCGATCATCGGTGCGGCATCCTCTGGTGTCTCCAAGACCGTCATCGACCAGATCACCGGCGCCGGCGTTGTGCAGTTCTCGCCGGCCAACACCTCGGCCGACTTCACGGACTACGCCGACAACGGCCTGTACTGGCGCACCGCGCCGTCCGACCTCCTGCAGGGTGAGGTCCTGGGCAACCAGATCGCCGAAGACGGCAACAGCACCCTCGGCCTGATCGTGCTCAACGACTCCTACGGAACCGGCCTCGCCGAGTCCACCACCGCCGCTTTCGAAGCAGCCGGTGGAGAAGTCGTCGCGACCTCGCTCTTCAACGAAGGCGACTCGAACTTCGCCGCTCAGATCGCTGAAGTCACCGCAGAGAACCCCGACGCGATCGCCCTGATCACGTTCGACCAGGCCAAGGTCATCACCCCGGCCCTCGTCGGCGGCGGCTTCCCCGGCGACAGCCTCTACTTCGTTGACGGCAACCTGGCCGACTACAGCGCCGACTTCGCAGCCGGCCTGGTCGAGGGCTCGAAGGGCACGCTGCCCGGTCTCGACGTTGCAACGCTGGGTGACTTCACCGAGCGCCTGCTCGAGGTCGACCCGTCGCTCACCGACTTCAGCTACGCGGCCGAGTCCTACGACGCCGTCATCCTGATCGCCCTGGCTGCATACGCCGGCAACGACGTGTCGGGTGAGTCCATCGCCAGCTACCTCCAGCAGGTGTCGGGTGGTACCGGTGAAGGCACCAAGGTCACCGACTTCGCAGCTGGCGCCGAGGCGCTCGCCGCCGGCGACCAGATCGACTACGACGGTTACTCCGGACCGATCACGTTCGATGAGAACGGCGACCCGACCGACGCGACGATCGGCATCTACGAGTACGGTGCAGACAACACGTACAGCCGCATCAACTAGTCACCACCGCTGACGCGGGACAACCACAGCAGACGTCCCGCACCAGCACCAGAAGGGCCCCGGCTTCCGCCGGGGCCCTTCTGCGTGCCAGGGCTCTTGAGAGCGGGGCTCAGGCGCGGGTGAGGTGCAGCACGATGGCCTGCGCGGGCCAGAGCGCCGGGATCTGCAGGCCGACCGTGCCCAGCACGCTGCCGGGCAGGGTGACCTCGCCGGCCGACAGCCAGGCCGGGGTGACCCAGCCGTGCAAGCTGCGGCCGATCTCTCGGCGTACCCGCACCGTGTACCGCGCCGACGGGTCGAGCCCGTGCAGCCGGATGTGCTCGGGCAGGGAGTCCTCCGTGGTGGCCACGCTCGCCACGGTGTACACCGCGGCGCTCCGGTCGGGCAGCACGGCGCCGGTCAGGCGCAGGGCGGGATCGCGCAGGTCGCCGTGCACCGCGGTTCCGGTATGGATTATGTGCCGCACCTCCTTGTACAGCCCGGAGAACGCCGCGATCGTCGCCAACTCCTCCTCGGTGCATTCGGCGATGTTCCACTCGAACCCGGCCGAGCCCATCAGGCTGGTCGCCAGCCGGTAGGACAGGTCGGTCGCCCGTCCCGAGCTGTGCGCCACCGTCGGGCCCACGTGTCCGCCGACCAGTTCGGGCGGCAGCAACAGCTGGGTCCAGCGCTGGATGTCCTGGCGTTCGATCGGATCGTTGGAGTCGCTGGCCCACATGCGGTCGGCGACGGCCATCACCCCGAGGTCGGAGCGCGCGCCGCCGCTGGAGCAGGACTCGATCTCCAAGCCCGGGTGCCGGCCCTTCAGCTCGGCGAACAGCCGGTAGGCCGCCAGGGTCTGCTCGTGCACGCCGTACCGACCGGCGTGCACGGCCTCGACGAGGTCACGGTTGTGGTCCCACTTGATGAAATCGATGCCCAGTTCGGTGACGAGAGCGTCCATCTGGCCGAGCACGTGGGCGTACGCCGCCGGGTTGGCGATGTCGAGCACGAACTGCGTGCGCCAGGACAGCCCGGCGGGGAAGTCGATCATGCCGGGATCGTGCAGCAGCCAGTCCGGGTGGGCGCGGGCCACGTCGGAGTCCAGGTTCACCATCTCGGGTTCGAACCACAGTCCGAATTCCATGCCGAGGCCGTGCACGTGCGCGGCGAGCGGGCCGAGCCCGTCCGGCCACACGGCGGGGTCGACGAGCCAGTCGCCGAGGCCCGTGGTGTCGTCCCGGCGAGACATGAACCAGCCGTCGTCGAGCACGAAGCGTTCGATGCCGACGTCGGCGGCCACCTCCGCCAGGTTCATGAGGTTGGCCTGGTCGTGGTCGAAATACACCGCCTCCCAGGTGTTGAGAACCAGTGGGCGCGGGTGCTGCGGATGCTGTGGCCGAGCACGCAGATAGGTGTGGAACCGGGCCGCGAGGCCGTCCAGGCCCGCTCCTGACCAAGCGAAGAAGACCACCGGAGTGGTGTAGCTCGAGCCGGGCTCGAGCACGATCTCACTCGGGCGGAGCAGTTCGCCGGCGCCGAGCACGGTCACGAACTCCGGTCCCCGGTCGGTGCGGTAGGTGGTGTCGGCGCTCCAGCCGAGGTGCACGGCCCAGAGTTCGCCGTGCCGGTCGGCCGGGCGGTCGATGGAGGCGATGAGCATGGTGGTGGAGTCGTGACCGCTCCGCCCGCGGCGGGTCTGCCGGGTGACGGTGCCGCGTGGCAGCTCGGTGGTCTGGGGGGTCTTCTCCCGGGTCCAGCGGCCGGAGAACGAGGTGATCTGGTCCACCGCCTTCGGTGCGGGCAGCGTGGGTTCGAGCCACTCCACCACGAGCGAGCCCGGTGCCGAGTTCGCAAGCTCGTGCCGCACGCTGATCACTCCTCCGGCCTCGATCGTGTAGTGCGCGGTGAAAACAAGCCCGGCCGTCTCGTCGAGGGCGGTCACCGTGACGCGATCGGCGGATGCCGCCACATCCAGTCCGGTCACTCGCCAACGGGGGAACACCGGCGCACCGTCGCGGGTGAGGAGGGTGCCGGGCCGGCCCGGCCAGCCGTCGGACTCCTGCGGCAGGATCGGCACCTGCCAGGCGGCGTCCAGGGTGCCGGGCGCGGTCTGCCGGCTCACGGCCGCGGAGAGCCCTGCGCAGTCGGCGTCGGTCAGTGCGCCGAGGTCGGCTCCCCAATGCAAGACGACCGGCAGGCCCGTTTCCGGCTGCTCCAGCAGCAGGGCGGTACCGGCATTTCGCAGCAGCACGAATCGGGGACGAGGGGAGTGTTGCATCGAAAAGCCTTTCACTGGATCACCGTTGACCACCATCGAGCGCTGTTGTCTCCCGGCGAGAACTTCAGCATAACGACCGGAAGGTCATTTTCCCGAGTAACTTGACTAACTAAATTTAAGGAGCTAGGAATGTCTATAGGTCGTGCCGGTGTGCCCGACAACACAGAGAATGACCGTCTAGGCACAGTGATGTGGCTGGCAAACGAGAGGATCAAAGATGTTCCTGCACAGTTCCCGCACGAGGAGCCTGGCGGTGGCGGCCATCGTCGCAACGGCCGCTCTCGCCCTCACCGGATGCACCTCGTCCGGCTCGTCATCGTCATCCGGGTCGACATCCGCCGACACGCTGATCGCCTACACCGGCCAGTCCGGCGACTACCAGATCAACTTCAACCCCTACTCGCCGTCCTCCATCGGCGGAATCGGCACCATCTTCGAGGGCCTGTTCTTCGTCACCAACGTCAACTCCGACCCGTACACCCCGCTGCTCGGCACCGACTACACCTGGAACGACGACGGCACCCAGCTGGACGTCACCCTCCGCGACGGCGTCACCTGGTCGGACGGCGAGGCCTTCACCGCCGACGACGTGGTCTTCACCTTCAACATGCTGCTCGAGACCCCGTCGATCAACACCGGCGGCTTCGACGGCACCGTCACCGCCACCGACGACACCCACGTGACCTTCACCTGGACGCACCCGGCCTTCGTCGACGGCCCCACGGTGCTGGGCCGCAGCTACATCGTGCCCGAGCACATCTGGAAAGACGTTGACCCCACCACCGACGTGATGGAGAAGCCGGTCGGAACGGGCGCGTTCACCCTCACCAACTTCAAGGCGCAGGCGTTCACCCTCAGCGCCAACCCCACCTACTGGGACGGTGAGCCGGCCGTGAAGGCCGTGCGGTACCTCTCCCTCTCGGGTAACACCGCCGGCGCGGATGCCCTCGCCGCCGGAACCATCGACTGGCAGACCGGCCCGGTTCCCGACATCAAGAACGTGTCGAAGAACTACCAGGGCTACGACGCCATCACCGTGCCGCAGAACCAGATGATCCTGGCCACCTGCTCCAGCGCCGAACTGGGCTGCACCGGCCCTCAGACCGACCCGGCCGTGCGCCAGGCCATCTACTACGCCATGGACCGCGACCAGGCCAACAGCCTCGCCTTCGAGGACACGGCCAGCGAGATCTCGCCCAGCTTCGCGCTCACCACGAGCCAGTCCGACCTCATCTCCAGCTCGCTGGAGGAACCGATCGCCCCGAGCGCACCCGACACCGACACCTCCGACGCGCTGCTCACCGGCGCCGGCTGGGCCAAGGGCGCCGACGGCATCTATGCGAAGGACGGCGAAAAGCTCTCCCTCACGGCCGAGGTCGTCACCGGCTGGACCGACTACATCACCGCGCTGGACACCATCAAGCAGCAGCTGAAGACCGCCGGCATCGACCTCACCGTCGCGCAGTCCTCCTGGAACGAGTGGACCGACAAGAAGGGCAAGGGCAACTACCAGCTGGCGATCGACTCGCTCGGCCAGGGCCCGGCAAGCGACCCGTACTACCTCTACAACAACTATTTCAGCACTGCGAACACCGCAGCGGTCGGCACGTCGGTCTCCCTCAACATCGGCCGTTTCAGCGACGCCAATGTGGATGCGGCCCTGACCGTTCTCAAGGCCACCAACCCGACCGACACGGCCACCCGCCAGACCCAGTTCGACATCATCCAGTCCAGCATCGTGGAGAACATGCCGTACATCCCGATCATGACCGGTGGCACCACCAGCGAATTCCACTCCGCCAAGTTCAGCGGATGGCCGACCCTCGACGACCTGTACGCCTTCCCGGCCATCTGGGCATCGCCGGACAACTCGCAGATCTTCAAGACGCTCGTTCCCACGGGCAAGTAACCCGGCCGCAGGCCAGGTCTGAGGAGAAGTTCGTACCGATGAACAAGGGAACCTGATGAATTACTTTCTGCGCAAGCTTGGCTTCTACGCCATCGCGTTGTGGGCCGCGCTCACGTTGAACTTCATGATTCCCCGTCTGCTTCCGGGCAACCCGGTGGACATCCTGCTTGCCAAGCTCCAGCAGCGTGGCGGCATCGTCACCGCTGAAACCCGGCGGGCATACGAACTTCTCCTCGGCGGCAACACCGACCAACCGTTGATCGCGCAGTACTGGGACTACCTGGTGAACGTCTCCCACGGTGACCTCGGCGTCTCGGTCACGTACTTCCCCGCCCCGGTCAGCGAGGTCATCTCGGCCTCGCTGCCCTGGACGATCATGCTCGTGGGCATCGCCACCATCCTCTCCACCATCCTCGGTGTCGGCCTGGGCGCCATCGTCGGCTGGAAGCCCGGCACCTGGCTCGACTCGCTTGTGCCGGCCACAACGCTGCTCGCGGCCGTGCCGTACTTCTGGCTCGCCCTGATCCTCGTCTACGCCTTCGCCACCACCTGGCGACTGTTTCCCGGCCAGGGCGGCTACGACGTGGTGCTCGACCCCGGCTGGAGTTGGGAATTCATCGGATCCGCGGTGAAGTACGGATTCCTGCCGGCGCTGACCATCGTCATCGCCTCCATCGGCGGCTGGCTGCTGGGCATGCGCAACATGATGGTCTCCACCCTCAGCGAGGACTACATCCTCACCGCGGAGGCCAAGGGTCTGCGGAACGGCAAGATCCTGCGCAGCTACGCCGCCCGCAACGCCATGTTGCCGTCGATCGCCGGCTTCGCGATCTCGCTGGGCTTCGTGGTCTCCGGGTCGATCGTCACCGAGCAGGTGTTCTCCTACCCGGGGATCGGCTCGAAACTGCTCACCGCCGTGACCAACAACGACTACGCACTCATGCAGGGGATCTTCCTCTACATCACCCTCGCCGTGCTCGGCGCGAACCTGGTGGTCGACATCCTCTACGGATTCATCGACCCCCGCACCCGGGCGAGAAGCTGAGAGAAGGGACGCTCATGACCAACCTCACACCGACAACCGAACCATCGATCGGGGACGCCCCCGACCAGCTGGCCGCCGCGGCCGATGCCCTCGGCGAGAAGCCACGCTCCGCCCTCCGGGCGATGCTGCCCACCCTCACCCCCTGGCTCGTCACCGGGCTCAGCCTGATCGGGCTGATCGCCCTGTTCGGCATCGTCGGGCCGTTCTTCGTGCAGGACCCCACCGTCATCCGCAACATCGGCCTGACGGCGCCGTCGGCCGACCACATCATGGGCACCACCCAGACCGGGCAGGATGTCTTCGCCCAACTGGCCTTCGCCACCAGGGGGTCACTGGAGATCGGCCTCCTCGTGGGCGTGCTCGCCACCATCCTCTCCGCGTTCTTCGGCATCCTCGGCGCCTATATCGGCGGTTTCGCCGACGAGGCGTTCTCGCTGTTCTCCAACGTGTTCCTCGTCATCCCCGGCCTGCCGCTCGTGATCGTCATCTCCGGCTTCGTGCCGCCCAAGCAGCGCGGACTCTGGACCATCGCCGTAGTGCTGGCCATCACCGGCTGGGCGGCGTCGTCCCGGGTGCTGCGCGCCCAGACCCTCTCGATCCGCAACCGCGACTACGTCAACGCGGCCCGGGTTTCCGGCGAACGGTCGTTCCGGGTGATCGCCGTGGAGATCCTGCCGAACCTGCTGCCCGTGCTCGCCTCCCAATTCGTGTTCGCGGTGATCGCGGCGATCCTGGCCGAGGCCGGCCTGGCCTTCCTCGGCCTGGGCGCGTCGAACTCGTCGACGCTGGGCACCATGCTCTTCTACGCCCAGAACGGTTTCGCGCTGCCCCTCGGAGCCTGGTGGTGGTTCATCCCGCCGGGGTTGATCATCGCCCTGTTCGGCACCGGGCTCTCGCTGATCAACTTCAGCATCGACGAGATCATCAACCCCCGACTGAAGAACGCCCGGCTGTACCGCAAGCGCAACAAAGCCGTCCTCCGCGCCGACAAGGCCACCCTCAGGAGCGCCTCATGACCCTCACCGCGAACCCCGGCCTGCCCAGCGTGCCGCAGACCCCGCCGCCGATGGTGCTCACCGTGCAGGACCTCACAGTGGTCTACGAGGTCGACCATCCGGTGACCGCCGTCAAGAACGTCAGCCTGGAGCTCGCGCGTGGCGAGATCCTCGGCCTGGCCGGGGAATCCGGCTGCGGCAAGACCACCCTGGCCTACGCCATCAACCGGCTGCACAAGCCGCCGGCCCGGATCTCCTCCGGCGAGATCACCTTCCACGACAAGGCCGACGGCGACCTCAACCTGCTCACCCTCGGCGCCGAGCAGCTGCGCATGTTCCGCTGGGACAAGCTCTCCATGGTGTTCCAGGGCGCAATGAACGCCCTCAACCCGGTGACCACGGTGCGCGCGCAGCTGGAAGACGTGCTCACCACCCACCGGCCGGAGATGAAGAAGGCCGAGCGCCGGGAACTGGCCGCCAGCGTGCTGCAACTGGTGGGCGTCGACCGGTCCCGGCTCTCCTCCTACGCCCACGAACTCTCCGGCGGCATGCGGCAGCGCGTGATGATCGCCATGGCATTGCTGCTCGAGCCCCAGGTGATGATCATGGACGAACCCACCACGGCCCTGGACGTGGTGGTGCAGCGGGAGATCCTCCGGGAGATCGTGCGGCTCCGCGACGAACTCAACTTCGCCGTGATCTTCATCACCCACGACCTGCCGCTGCTCCTGGAGATCAGCGACCGGATCGCGATCATGCTCGCCGGCGAGATCGTGGAGATCGACACCGCCACGAACATCTACCGTAACCCGCAGCATCCGTACACCCAGAAGCTGCTCGGTTCCTTCCCCAGCCTCACCGGCGCACGCGGGTCGTTCATCCGTTCCGGTGTCAACAACAGTGCGGAGCTGTCATGACGAGCATCGAAGTCACCAACCTCAGCAAGCATTTCGTCTTGCGTGAGGGACTCAAGCGCAGCACGCTCAAGGCCGTGGACAGGGTCTCCTTCGACCTCACCCCCGGTCGCACGGTGGCGCTCGTCGGTGAGTCCGGCTCGGGCAAGTCCACCATCGCCCGCATGCTCTCCAGGCTGGAGAAACCCACCTCCGGGCAGATCAAGGTGACGCTCGACGACGGCACCCAGGTGGGCGGGTCGATCTACCGCCGGCACGTGCAGATGGTGTTCCAGGACCCGTTCGCCTCGCTCAATCCGTTCCACTCGATCGAGCACCACATCGCCCGGCCCCTGATCATCCATCACCGCACCCGCGGCACCGCGCAGACTCACGAGCGGGTGCTGCAGATGCTCGAGCGGGTGAACCTCACCCCCGCCGCGGACATGGCCATGCGACGCCCGCACGAGCTCTCCGGCGGGCAGCGCCAGCGTGTGGCGATCGCCAGGGCGCTGGCACCGGGAGCCCAGGTGCTCGTCGCCGACGAGCCGGTGTCGATGCTCGACGTGTCGATCCGCCTCGAGGTGCTCAACCTGATGGCCCGGCTGCAGCGCGAAGACAACCTCGCGGTGCTCTACATCACCCACGACCTGGCCACGGCGCGGCATTTCTCCGACGAGATCCTTGTCATGTTCCGCGGCCGGATCGTGGAGCGGGGACCCGCAGACAACGTGATCCTCGACCCGCAGCATCCGTACACCAAGCTGCTGGCGCTCGCCGCGCCCGACCCGGAGCAGGCCGGCAAGGTCATCGCCACCGAGACCACCTTCGACCACAAGTCGTTCGACAACCAGAGCACCTTCAACCACTACACCCGGGAATGGACCTCCGCCGACGGCGAGGTCCTCGAGCGCGTCTGACGGCCGTGACCGAGTTCCAGTGGCGCACGGATGCGCTGTCCCTCACCTTCGGGTACAACGACGAGGCGCCGGTCACGCTCCGGTCCCTGCGTCCGGCCGGCCCGGCGGCCGTTGGCCCGGCATCCGTTGACACCATCGACGGCCTGCTGGACCAGCCGCTGGTGGAGGTTTCGGCCATCGGCCACGGCCGGTTCCCCGGCAGCTTCCGGCACGTGGACACCGTCCTGGGCGCCGCCCTGCGCTACCGCGGGCACGCCGAGACGGCTGAGGGGGCGTTCCGGGAACTGCGCATCGACCAGGTCGAGGCCGGCACGGGGGTGCGGGTGACGAGCGTTTTCCGCGCGGAGACGGCCACGGCCGCGTTCCAGACCTGGACCGTCGTGGAGCTCGACGAGGAGGCTGCGGGCGGGCCCCTCACCCTCGACTTCGTCTCCTCCTTCGCCACCGGTGCGTTCCTCCCCGACACCGGCCTCACCGTCGACGCCTTCGAGCTGCTCAGCGGCGAGAACGACTGGGTGGCCGAGAACCGGTGGAGCAGGAGGCCGCTCCGCGAACTCGGCCTGGCCCGCATCGACAGGGACGTGCAGCACCACCCGCCGCGCAGCCGCTGCCTGGTCTCCAACCGGGGCTCCTGGTCGACGGGCGAGCGGCTGCCCACCGGGGCGCTGCTCTGCCAGGAGGCCGACTACGCCTTGGCCTGGCAGGTGGAGCACAACGGGCCGTGGAGCTACGAGATCGGCGAGAGCAGGCACGGCGCGTACCTGCTGCTGGCCGGGCCCACCGACCAGGAGAACCAATGGTCGACGATGATCGACGCCGGGCACGGCTTCACGTCGGTGCCGGTCTCGGTCGGGATCGCCGGCGGGGGAGTGGATGCGGCGCTGGCCGTGCTCACCGACCAGCGCCGCGTCATCCGGCAGCCGCGCGTCGCCGACGCGGCCCTGCCGGTGATCTTCAACGACTACATGAACACCCTGATGGGCGATCCCACCACCGAGAAGCTCCTGCCGCTGATCGACGCGGCCGCGTCCGTGGGCGCGGACTACTTCTGCATCGACGCCGGTTGGTACGCCGAGGGGCACTGGTGGGACACCGTGGGCGCCTGGCAGCCGGCCGCCAGCCGGTTCCCGAATGGCATCACCGAGGTGATCGAGCACATCCGCGCCCGCGGCATGGTCGCCGGCCTGTGGCTGGAACCCGAGGTCATCGGGGTGCACTCGCCGCTGGCCCGCTCGCTGCCCGACAACGCGTTCTTCTCCCGCGGCGGCATCCGGGTGGCCGAGCACGGCCGGCACCACCTCGACCTGCGCTCGCCCGCGGCGCGCGCCCACCTCGACGCGGTCGTCGACCGGCTGGTCTCCGACTACGGCGTGGGCTTCTTCAAGATGGACTACAACACCATGGCAGGCCCTGGCACCGACTCCACCGGCGGGGCCGCCGGCGACGGCCTGCTCGGCCACAACCGGGCGCTGCTCGATTGGCTCGACGGCATCCAGGCCAGGCACCCGCACCTCGTGATCGAGAACTGCGCCTCAGGGGCCATGCGGATGGACTACGCCATGATGAGTCGACTGCACCTGCAGTCCACCTCCGACCAGCAGGATCCGGTGCTGTACGCGCCGATCGCCGCCGCCGCACCCGCGTCGCTGCTGCCGGAGCAGGCCGGCAACTGGGCGTATCCGCGAGCGGGCATGACGCCGGAACTGTTCACCTTCTCGTTGGTGAACGCGATCCTCGGCCGGATGTACCTCTCCGGGTATATCAACCGGATGAGCCCGGCCGAGGTCACCGCGGTCATCGAGGCGGTGGCCGCGCAGAAGGTCGTCCTGGCCGACATCCGCACCTCGTACGCCGTGTGGCCGCTCGGCCTGCCCAGCTGGGACGAGCCCTGGGTGGCCCTGGGCCTGACCGCGCCGGAAGACACGCTGCGGCTGTCGCTCTGGTGTCGGCCGGGGGCCGCGGACGCCGTGACAGTGCCGCTGCCGGCCTTCGCCGGCCGCGAGATCGAGGTGCTGCCCTTCTTCCCCGCCCAGCAGCACGGCTGGTCCTGGTCCTGGAACGCCGCGGCGGGGCTCCTCACCGTGACGGTGACAGTTCCGGCGCCCACCGCCCGGGTGCTCACCCTCCGCCCCCGTTAACGCGAACTGCCCCGTTGCGGACGAGTTGCCCTGCTACTGCGGGGCAACTCGACCGCAACGGGGCAAGTCGGTGATGAGAGGGCGGGGCTAGTCGTCCTGGCCCAGGGTGCCCAGGTACAGGCCGATCACCTTGGGGTCGTTCAGCAGCTCACGGCCGGTACCCGTGTAGGCGTCCCGGCCCTGGTCGAGCACGTAGCCGCGGTCGCAGATCTGCAGGCAGCGGCGCGCGTTCTGCTCCACCATGATCGTGGTCACGCCGGCCTTGTTGATCTCCTTCACCCGCAGGAACGCCTCGTCCTGGCGCACGGGGGAGAGACCGGCGCTCGGCTCGTCGAGCAGCAGCACGTGCGGGCCCATCATGAGCGCCCGCGACATCGCCACCATCTGGCGCTCGCCACCGGAGAGCGACCCGGCGCGCTGGCCGAGGCGCTTGCGCAGTTCGGGGAAGATCTCCGTGACGAACTCGAGCCGCTCGGCCAGTCCCTTGGGCTTCTGGTACATGCCCATCTCCAGGTTCTCCTGGATAGTGAGCGTGGGGAAGACGTTGTTCGTCTGCGGGACGAACCCCACGCCCTTCGAGACCAGCTTGTTGGCCTTGAGGTTGGTGATGTTGTCGCCGCGCAGCCGGATCTCGCCCTCGCGCACCTTCACGAGGCCGAAGATCGACTTGAGCAGCGTGGACTTGCCGGCGCCGTTCGGGCCGATGATGCCGATCAGCTCGCCGGCGTATGCGGTCAGCGAGCACTCGTTGAGGATGTTGACGCCGGGCACGTAGCCGGCCGTCACGTTCTTGACCTCGACGACGGCGGTGCGCACCGGGGGCGGCGTGGCGTCGACCAGCGGGCTAGAGTTCGTCATCGAGCAGCTCCTTAATGGCTCCGACATGTTCTTGTTCGGCGTTCGGGTCCTCGCCGAGGTCCTCGTCGTGGTGCTGGCCCAGGTATGCGTCGATGACGGCCTGGTTGCGCATGACCTCGTGCGGGTCGCCTTCTGCGACGACCTTGCCCTCGGCCATCACGATCACCCAGTCGGCGATGTGCCGCACCATGTGCATGTCGTGCTCGACGAAGAGCACGCTCATGCCTTCGGCCTTGAGGTTGAGGATGTGGTCGAGCAGCGACTGGGTCAGCGCCGGGTTGACCCCGGCCATCGGCTCGTCGAGCATCACCAGGGTCGGGTCGCTCATGAGCGCCCGTGCCATCTCGAGAAGCTTGCGCTGCCCGCCGGAGAGGCTGGCCGCGTAGTCGTCCTTCTTGGTGTCCAGCTTGAACCGGGCCAGCAGGTCGAGCGCCTTGACCTTGTTGTCGGCTTCCTGCTGGCGCCAGAGGAACGGCAGCACCGCTCGGAACAGGTTCTCGCCGACCTGCGCCTTGGCGCCGAGCAGCATGTTGTCCATCACGGTGAGCAGGCCGAGGGCTTTGGTGAGCTGGAAGGTGCGCACCTGGCCCATCCGGGCCACCTTGAAGGCGGGCTTGCCGCCGATCGGGGTGCCGTCGAATGTCCACGAGCCGGTGTCGGGCTTGTCGAAGCCGGTGAGCAGGTTGAACAGCGTGGTCTTGCCGGCGCCGTTCGGCCCGATCAGGGCGGTGATGGCGCCGCGAGGCACCTCGAGGTGCTCGACGTCCACGGCCTTGAGGCCGCCGAAGGTACGGCTTACGCCGTCGACGACGAGGATCGGGTCCTTCTTCTTGCACCCGGGAACGGCCTCGCCGATGTGCATGTCGACGGTCTTGACGGGCTTGGCGGTGGGAACGGTGTTATTTGACAAAAGCCAGCTCCTTCTTGTTTCCGAAGATGCCCTGTGGTCTGTAGATGACTATGAGCATGATCGCCACACCCACCAGGATGAAGCGCAACTGTCCGGCCTGGATGCTCGACATGAACGGCAGCCAGCCGACCTCGACGGCGCGGGCGATGAAGCCGGAGAAGAACGACAGCAGCACCCAGAAGATCATCGATCCGATGACAGGTCCGAGGATCGTCGCGGCGCCACCGAGCAGCAGGATCGCGTAGACGAAGAACGTCAGCGACGTCTGGTAGTTCGACGGCACCACGGCCCGCGGCAGCACGAAGATCATTCCGGCGATCGTGCCGAACACGCCACCGAGGATCAGAGACTGCATCTTGTAGGCGTAGACGTTCTTGCCGAGCGCGCGCACGGCATCCTCGTCTTCACGGATGCCCTTGATCACGCGGCCCCACGGGCTGCGCATGATCTGCCAGGTGAACAGGCAGGCCAGGATCACGATGGTCCACGCCACGATGCGCAGCCACCAGTCGTAGGCGTTGTACTCGAACGGACCGAACCCGTAGGTGCCGTCGGGGATCGGGTTGAGGTCGGCGAAGCCGCCCTTGTACCCGCTGAGCCCGTTGGCCGAACCGGTGATCGGCTCGAAGGTGTTCGTCGTGAACAGCAGACGCACGATCTCGGCGGCCGCGATGGTCACGATGGCCAGATAGTCCGCCCGCAACCGCAGGGTCGGGATACCCAGGATCAAGGCGAAGATCACCGACGCGCCGATTCCCACGAGCACGGACGCCCAGACCGGGAAGCCGAAGCTCAGGGTCGAGATCGCGTAGCCGTAGGCACCGAGGGCCATGAAGCCGGCCTGGCCGAAGTTGAGCAGGCCGGTATAGCCGAAGTGAACTGCCAGCCCAAGCGCCGCGAGGGCGTAGGCGGCGGTGGTAGGGCTGATCAGCTCGACGGCCGCGTTGCTAAAGATTGCTCCCCAGTCGATCATCGTCAGCCCCTAGCCAATTCTCTCTTTGCGACCCAGGATGCCTTGCGGCCGAAGCAGCAGCACCAGGATCAAAACGACAAGTGCACCGACGTATTTGAGGTCGGACGGAAGCCACAACGTCGACAGTTCGACGAACAGGCCCACGATGATCGAACCCACCAGGGCGCCGAACGCGGTACCGAGACCACCGAGGGTGGTGGCGGCGAAGACGAGCAGCAGGATCTGGAAGCCCATGTCCCAGCTGACGCCCGGGCGGAAGTACGCCCAGAGCACACCGGACAGGCCGGCCAGCGACCCGCCGACGATCCAGACGATGCGGATGACGCCGTCGACGTCGATACCGCTCGCGGAGGCGAGGCTGGGGTTGTCGGAGACGGCTCTGGTGGCCTTGCCGATGCGGGTACGCAGCAGGAAGTAGGAGACCGCGAGGAGCACGACGATGCTGATGCCCATGCTGGCCAGGTCGATCGGCGAGAGCGAGATCGGGCCGAACTTCAAGTCGGCCATGCCGGAGCCGGGCAGCTGGCTGGTGCCGCCGCCGTAGAAGAGCTGGAAGGTGTAGCGCAGTGCGAGCGACAGGCCGATGCTGACGATCATCAGCGGGATCAACCCGACGCCCTTCTTCCGCAACGGTTTCCAGATCGCCGCATCGAGCCCATAACCCAGCAGACCGCTGAGCGCGATGGCCAGCAGGATGGCCAGCCAGATCGGCAGGCCCAGGGTTACGGACAGGGTGAGGGTGGCCAGAGCTCCGAAGGTGATCATCTCGGCGTGCGCGAAGTTGCTGAGCCCCGTGGTGCCGAAGATCAGCGACATGCCGATCGCGGCCAGCGCCAGCAGCAACCCGAAGTTCAGGCCGTTGACGAACCGGTTCACGAACTGGTCGAAGAAGCTCACCGTGGTGCGCTCGCCCTCGCCGAGGAAGAAGTTCACCGATTTGACTTTGGTGAGGCCGAACTCGGCCTTGATCTCGGATCCGCCCTTGGCGACGACGACGCCCTTGGGCAGGGTGTCCTCGTCGAGGCTGACCGTGTAGGCCTCCTTCTCCGGGACTCCGATGCGCCACTTGCCGTCTGCGTCGGTGACGACCTCGGCTTCATAGCCGGAGCCTTCGACGGAGATGAGCACGTCTTTGATGGGGTCGCCATCGAATTGCACGTTTCCGGCAATGACGTAGTCGTACTGATCAGTATTGATTTCGTCGGCCTGAGCAGCCCCCGCGCCAAGCGTGGAGAAGGTCAGGGCTGTGAGGAGTAGGCCGAGTAGCAGCACCACCCTTCGGGGTGTGAATTTGCGAATTGCGTGTGTATTACTCACTGCACCTCCAGGGCGGCACCGTCGGTGCGTATTCGAGCTGGCACGGACTTGCCTGCCAGCGACGTTGCTGACAGTACGTGCCGATTATGTCGCATATGTTTCGTGCGGCGATCCGGAAGGTTGATTCTGGATCGAGGAATGCGCCGCGCGCAATGTCGCTTAACATTGAATACCGGTTGTATCCCAGGGATTTCCGGACTTTTTTCCTTATCCGCGAATGCAAAAGGGGTTTCATGGATCAGCCAGATCCGTTCGGTTTCACCGGGCTCACCTACGACGACGTCCTTCTCCTGCCGGGACACACCGACGTAATTCCGAGCGAGGCCGAGACAAAGTCCCGGCTAACCCGCAGAATCAGCGTTGCGACGCCTCTGCTGTCCGCCGCTATGGACACTGTCACCGAGACGCGGATGGCGATCGCCATGGCGCGCGAAGGTGGCCTGGGCATCCTGCACCGCAACCTGTCGATCAGTGACCAGGCCGAGCAGGTCGACCTCGTCAAGCGCAGCGAATCCGGCATGATTACCAATCCGGTAACGACTTCGCCCGATGCCACCGTTGCGGAGGTCGACGCCATCTGCGGACAGTTCCGGATCAGCGGTCTGCCGGTCATCGACAACGACGGTGTGCTCGTCGGCATCATCACCAACCGCGACATGCGCTTCGTCTCCACTGTGCAGAAGCACACCATGAAGGTGCGCGAGGTCATGACGAAGGCCCCTCTCATCACGGGCAAGGTGGGAATGGCGCCGATGGATGCCGTGGCCATCTTCGCCACGCACAAGATTGAGAAGCTGCCGCTCGTCGACGAGGCCGGCCGCCTCACCGGGCTCATCACGGTCAAGGACTTCGACAAGAGCGAAGAATTCCCCAACGCCACCAAGGACGACGCGGGTCGCCTGCGCGTCGGCGCGGCCATCGGTTTCTTCGGCGACGCCTGGCAGCGCGCCACCAGCCTGCTCGACGCCGGTGTGGACGTGCTCGTCGTCGACACCGCCAACGGTGACAGCGCCGGTGTGCTGGAGATCATCCGCCGGCTCAAGAAGGACCCGGCGTTCGCCGCCGTGGACGTGATCGGCGGCAACGTCGCCACTCGCTCCGGCGCGCAGGCGCTCATCGACGCCGGTGCGGACGCCATCAAGGTGGGCGTCGGCCCCGGCTCCATCTGCACCACCCGCATCGTGGCCGGCGTGGGCGTGCCCCAGGTCACCGCGGTCTACCAGGCGTCCCTCGCTGCCCGCGAGACCGGCGTGCCGGTGATCGCGGATGGCGGCCTGCAGTACTCCGGCGACATCGCCAAGGCACTCGTCGCCGGCGCGGACACCGTGATGCTCGGCTCGCTCCTGGCCGGCTGCGACGAGAGCCCGGGCGAACTGGTTTTCGTCAACGGCAAGCAGTTCAAGACCTACCGCGGCATGGGCTCACTCGGCGCGCTGCAGACCCGCGGCAACAAGACCTCCTACTCCAAGGACCGCTACTTCCAGTCGGATGTCCCCACCGACGACAAGCTCATCCCCGAGGGCATCGAAGGTCAGGTGCCGTATCGCGGACCGGTCTCCGCTGTGGCGTACCAGCTCATCGGCGGGCTGCGCCAGTCGATGTTCTACGTGGGCGCCCGCACCATCGAGGAGCTCAAGAACAAGGGCAAGTTCGTGCGCATCACGGCCGCCGGCCTCAAGGAGAGCCACCCGCACGACGTTCAGATCGTGGTGGAGGCACCCAACTACCGCCGCTAACCATCTGCGAGCCGTGAGCAAAGCCCCGAAAACCTTGAGTTTTCGGGGCTTTTCTCACGGTTCGGCGACCAAATGCGCTGCGACTAAACTGGTCGGGTGAGTATGGAAATTGAGATCGGCCGGTCCAAGCGCGCACGGCGTGTGTATGCCTTCGACGACATCGCGGTGGTGCCTTCCCGGCGCACCCGTGACCCCGAGGATGTGTCGGTCGGCTGGTCCATTGACGCATACCAATTCGACATCCCCTTCCTCGCCGCCCCGATGGACTCCGTCGTCTCACCGACCACGGCGATCATGATGGGCCAGCTCGGCGGTCTCGGCGTGCTCGACCTCGAGGGCCTCTGGACCCGCTACGAAGACCCGGAGCCGCTGCTCAAGGAGATCCGCGAGCTGCCCGCAGACCAGACCACCGCGCGCATGCAGGAGATCTACGCCGAGCCGATCAAGCCGTCCCTCGTCACCGCGCGCCTCGCCGAGATCCGCGCCGCCGGCGTCACCGTGGCCGGCGCCCTGTCGCCGCAGCGCACCCAGGAGCTTTACGAGACCGTCGTCGCCGCCGGCGTCGACCTCTTCGTCATCCGCGGCACCACCGTGAGCGCCGAGCACGTCTCCCGCAACCAGGAGCCGCTCAACCTCAAGAAGTTCATCTACGACCTCGACGTGCCCGTCATCGTCGGCGGCGCCGCCACCTACACCGCGGCCCTGCACCTGATGCGCACCGGCGCGGCCGGTGTGCTCGTCGGCTTCGGCGGCGGCGCGGCCTCCACCACCCGCACCAGCCTCGGCATCCACGCCCCCATGGCCACGGCCGTGGCCGACGTCGCCGGCGCCCGCCGCGACTACATGGACGAATCCGGCGGCCGCTACGTGCACGTCATCGCCGACGGCGGCCTGAGCACCTCCGGCGACATCGTCAAGGCCATCGCCTGCGGTGCGGATGCCGTAATGCTCGGCACCGCCCTCGCCCGCGCCACCGACGCGCCCGGCGGCGGCTTCCACTGGGGTGCGGAAGCGCACCACTCGCAGCTGCCCCGCGGCAAGCGTGTCGAGGTCGGCACCGTCGCCCCGCTCGAGGCCATCCTCTACGGACCGGCCTCCGCCGCGGACGGCACCGCCAACCTGGTCGGCGCCCTGCGTCGCTCGATGGCCACCACCGGGTACAGCGGAATCAAAGAATTTCAGCGGGTAGAGGTAGTTGTAGCGCCGTACTGAGTGAACTAGCGTCGAAGCAAGCACCACCGATGGCGATGGGAGTTTGCAGATGACGCACGATAATTCGGTGACCAGGTCCACGAAGCTCGGACCTGAGGAACGCGCGGCGGCGATCGAACGCCTTAAATCCAAGGAACTCGACATCCTCGTTGTCGGTGGCGGCATCGTCGGCACCGGCAGCGCGCTGGATGCCGTCACCCGCGGCCTGAGCGTCGGCCTCCTCGAGGCGCGCGACTGGGCGTCCGGCACCTCCAGCCGTTCGTCGAAGCTCGTGCACGGCGGCATCCGCTACCTCGAACAGCTCGACTTCCGCTTGGTGAGGGAAGCCCTCACCGAACGCGGACTGCTGCTCAAACGCATCGCCCCGCACCTGGTCAAGCCGGTGCGCTTCCTCTACCCGTTGAAGAAGCGGGTGATCGAGCGCGCCTACGTGGGCGCCGGCATGCTGCTCTACGACGTGCTCTCCTACGTGGGCGGGCGCCCCGGTGTGCCGCACCACCGGCACCTCAGCCGCGGCCAGGTGGCCAAGATGGTGCCCAGCCTCAACCACAACGCCCTCGTCGGGGGCATCACCTACTACGACGCGCAGGTTGACGACGCGCTCTACGTGGCGTCGCTGGCCCGCACGGCCTCGGCCTACGGCGCTCACGTCGCCAGCCGGGTGCGGGTCGAGGGATTCATCAAGGTGGGCGAACGCGTGGTGGGCGTGCAGGCGCACGACCTGCAGACGGGGGAGCGGTTCGAGGTGCGCGCCAAGCAGGTGGTCAACGCCACGGGCGTCTGGACCGACGACACCCAGCGGATGGTCGGCGAACGCGGCACCTTCAAGGTGCGCGCGTCCAAGGGCATCCACCTGGTCGTCCCGCGCGACAGGTTCCAGTCGGCGATGGGGCTGCTGTTGCGCACCGAGAAGAGCGTGCTCTTTGTGATCCCCTGGGGCCGGCACTGGCTGATCGGCACGACCGACACCGACTGGCACCTGGACAAGGCGCATCCGGCGGCCACGGCGGCCGACATCGACTACCTGCTCGAACACGTCAACGCCGTGTTGCAGGTCCCGCTCACCCGGGAAGACGTCGAGGGCGTCTATGCGGGACTGCGGCCGTTGCTGGCGGGGGAGAGCGAGCAGACCTCCAAGCTGTCCCGCGAGCACCTGGTCGGTCACTCGGTGCCCGGCTTGGTGGTGATCGCCGGCGGCAAGTGGACCACGTACCGCGTGATGGCCAAGGACGCCATCGACGCGGCCGTGGATGCCCTCGACGGCCTTGTGCCGCCGTCGACGACGAAGGAGATCCCGTTGCTCGGCGCCGAGGGGTACCGGGCGGCGTGGAACAAGCGCGGCAAGATCGCGCACGCGTTCAACCTGCACACGGTGCGGATCGAACACCTGCTCAACCGGTACGGCACCCTCACCGACGAGCTGCTCGACCTGATCAAGGAGCGGCCGGAGCTGGCCGACCCGCTGCCGGGAGCCGACGACTACATCCAGGCCGAGGTGGTCTATGCCGCCACGCACATGGGCGCCCTGCACCTCGAGGACGTGCTCGCCCGCCGCACCCGCATCTCGATCGAGGCCTGGGACCGGGGAGTCTCCGCGGCTCCGGTCGCCGCGCGGCTGCTGGCCGGGGTGCTCGGCTGGGACACCGAGCGCGAGGAACGGGAGGTGTCGATCTACCTCAAGCGGGTCGCCGCCGAGCGGGCCTCCCAGACCCAGCCCGACGACGAGTCTGCCGACCGGGTGCGCCTGGAGGCGCCCGACATCGTGACGAACTGACCGTGCGGGTGGCGCGGGGTGGCGGGGGTGACGCCCGCCCCGTCTGCTCCGCTCGTTGCGCCCCGGGTGGCGCAGTGCGCCAGCTATAGCTGGCGCATCGGGCCACCAGAGGTGCAGCGACGGTACCCGACTCACGCAGGGGGTGCGCTGCCTCGTGCCGGCTAGCGCGCTCGCGGCACACCGTTGCGAGTGAGGAGGTCGCCCAGAGCCGGAAGGGATGTGGCAACCGGCCAGTCCCACCGAAACACGCCCAGCCCCAGTGCGCGCAGCCTGTCTTCCCGGATCTTCTCGGCGATGACAACGTCGGCGGCGGGGCGCCCGCGGGTGAACTCGTCCCGCAGGTACTTGCCGTGGCCGTCGAACTCGCCGACGGAGCGGATGCCAGGCCAGAAGAAGTCGGAATACCCGATCAGGCCGGCCCGATCCCAGTGCGGCACCTGCAAGTCCGGAGCGAGAAACCCCAGCAGGAAGATGCCGGCCCGGCTGATCGACTCTCCCGCGGAGCCGGATAGCGGCGTGGCGAACTCCAACACCCGCCCAGCTGCCGCTCGGCCGGGTACACGGCCGAGCTGTGCGAGTTCCCGCTCGAGTTCGGCTCTGGTCGTCAGTGGCGCACCATTGCGGGGCTCGTGTATGGCCTTGTCCACCACCGCTACCGCCCGACCGAATGGGAGCATCCGGGCCATGGCCACCGCGGTGGCCGCGACGGACGTCACCCGAAGCCCATCGTGCTCTACGACGTCGAGGCAATGCTCCTGAGAATGACGCACAACACCGGGCCGGGATCGTCCGCCCGCTGCCGCCGACGCAGTGAGGTGGATCTCCGACGGCCAGGTCCCGACAACCGGCAGCCCCCACAGAGCGGCCGCGGAGAAGTGCGAGTAGACGGCGGGCCCCTCGGCGACAGCTGCATGGGCTCGGATCTGACGGAGGTAGCGCTCATCCGCTCCCAGGGCAGCCCACTCTGCGGTGAGCACGTACACCCCTCGGCGCAGACGAATGACGGTCTGTCGTTCGAACTCGAGGCGAAGCTCCCGTTGGAGGCCGACGCACCCCGCGTCGCTCGCGAGGATCAGCCCGTCGCGGCTGGACAGCGCGGCGAGCATGCCGAGGGTGGTTGATGAGGAGATTCCCATGCCGACAGGCTCGCAGAGTGCGAGGACTGTCGGCGGGAGCCGGTGACATCTGTGCACTCCCGATCCACGCATCTGTTTGAGTGCGCCTCGTATGGCGTGGTGCGCCAGGCATAGCTGGCGCACCGGGCCACACGGGGCGCACCGAACCCCGGGCAACCGGCCGAAAGCCTCCGGTAGAATAGTCACACCGCCCACAAGCCTCAGGAGTCGCACCATGGTTGACGTTCGACGGGTCAAGCTCCCCGGTGTGGGTGTGCTGCACACCTTCATCACCGATGACGGCGGCAAGGTGGGCGTCATCGCGCACCGGTCCGGTCACAGCGACCTCATCACCTTCGCCGATGACGAGGGCGGCCCCGACGCCAGCAAGGTGTCCCTGCGCCTGAGCGAGGACGAAGCGCACACCCTCGCCGAATTGCTCGGCGGCACCCAGATCACCGAGTCGCTCACCGCGCTCGACCAGATCCCCGGGCTCAGCATCGACTGGTTCACCGTGGATTACGAAGACCATATAGCCGGCCAGCCGCTGGGCAACCCCGCCGAGCGCGGCATCGCCGGCCTCACCGTCGTGGCCGTCGTCCGTGGCGAATCCGCCAACCCCGCTCCCGCGCCGGACTTCAAGGTTTTCCCCGGCGACACCCTCGTGGTGGCCGGCTCTCCCGAGAAGGTCGCGAAGGCCTTCGCCTTCTTCCGCACCGGTGAGATCAAGTCCAAGCCCGTCGACGCGCCGCCTGGAGGGTAGTCGATGAACCTCGGTGAAGATCTACTCACCCTGGGCATCCTGCTCGTGGTTGCCTACGTCCTGGGCCGCCTGGGCAAGCTGATCGGCCTGCCGTCGATCCCGATCTACATGATCGTCGGCCTGCTGGCCAGCCCGTACAGCGGATGGTTCCCCCTCGACTTCCACTCGGCCGACATCGAACTCATCGCGGTCTTCGGGCTGATCCTGCTCTTGTTCAGCCTGGGCCTCGAGTTCGATCAGGATGCCTTCTTCGGCGACGCCGGAAAACTGCTGATCTCCGGCGGCTCCTACATCCTGATCAACATGGGCGCCGGATTCGCGTTCGGCCTGATGGTGGGCTGGGGCACCAGGGAGGCCCTCGTCATCGCCGGCATGACCGGCACCTCGTCGAGCGCCATCATCACCAAGCTGCTCATCGAGCTGCGCCGGCTGGCGAACAAGGAAACCCCGATGATCCTCGGGGTGACGGTGGTCGGCGACATCTTCATCGCCGTGTACCTCGCCATCGTCTCCGTCGTGCTCAGCGGCAAGACCGAGATCTGGCCGATCGTGCTGCAACTGGGCATCGCGTTCCTGTTCCTCGTGGTGATGTTCTCCGTGGCCAGGTGGGGCGGCCGGGTGGTGTCGCGGCTGATGCGCACCAAGGACGACGAACTCTTCACCATCCTGTTCTTCGGCCTGGCGGTGCTCTTCGCCGGCATCGGCGAGATCATCGGCGTCACCGACGCCATCGGCGCGTTCCTCATCGGCGTGGTGCTGGGTGCCAGCACCTACCGGGGGCGCATCGAACGGGTTGCCGTGCCGCTGCGCGACGTCTTCGGGGCGTTCTTCTTCCTCAACTTCGGCCTGGCGCTGAACGTCGCCGAGTTCGGCTCGGTGATCGGCGTGGTGGGCATCGCGATCGTGATGACCTTCGTGCTGAGCCTGGGCTCCGGCATGCTGCTGGCCCGGATGCACCAGATGGGGGTGCGGGAAGGCCTCAACACCGCAGCCATCTTCGTCAACCGCGGCGAGTTCACCCTGATCCTGGCGACCCTCTCGGTGAGCGCCGGCCTCGACGCACGGCTGCAACCCTTCGCCGGCCTCTACGTGCTCACGATGGCGATCCTCGGCCCGCTGTTCACCGCCAACTCCGAGAAGATCGGCGCCGCGCTGGGCCGCCGGTCCAAGGCCGCGCATCCGCCCATTCGCACCCAGGAGCGCGACGCCATGCGCGCCGAGGAGATCGCGCTCGTGGAAGCCGCCACCAAAGACCAGAAAGCCGGTGACCCGATGATGGACTTCATCTCGGACAGCTACCCGGCCGCCAAGAAAAAGGCCGACAGCACCGGCGCCGACGACCGCTCCGGAGACTACTCATGATTCGTATGATGCTGCGCCCCCGCTGGATCGCCGCCCTGCTGCTGGCCCTGGCGATCGCCGCGGCGTTCGCGCTGCTCGGCCAGTGGCAGCTCGACCGGGCCATCTCATCCGGCCAGGTCGTTGAGCGCAGCACCGAGACCGTGCAGCCGCTGACCGACACCGTGTCGCCGGACGGCCCGCCCCGCCAGGCGGCCGAGGGACAACTGATCGAGACGACGGGCTCCTACGTGCCCGGCGACGAGCAGATCATCAGCGGTCGGCACAACGGCGGCGAGACCGGCTTCTGGGTGGTCAGCCACTTCGTCACCAACGAGGGCGCCAGCATCGCCGTCGCCCGTGGCTGGACGGCCGACGCGGATGCGGCCGCCGACGTGCGCGACCGGCTCGCCACCGAGATGACGATAGCGTCGCTGCAGCCGCTCACCGGACGGTTCCTCTCCTCCGAAGCACCCGCGCTGCCCGACGAGGACGCCGATCCGCACACCATGACGACGGTGTCGACCGCGGCGCTGATCAACCTCTGGGCGAACTGGGACGACCAGTCCGTGTACCAGGGCTACATCGTCGACTCCGCCGCGCCGGACGGCCTGAGCCTCATCGACTCCCCGGAGCCGGAGGTGGAGGTTCCGCTGAACTGGCTGAACATCTTCTACGCGCTCGAGTGGGCCGTCTTCGCCGGCTTCGCCGTGTTCCTCTGGTACCGCCTCGTGCGCGATGCCTGGGAGCGCGAAGCCGAGGAGGCCGAGCTCGCGGCCGCCGACGCAGCCGCCGACGCCGACCGGCCGCACGCCGCGGCCCCGTAGAATTAGCCCATGCCACTTGAACCCAAGCCCACCGACCTGCCCAGAATCCCCGGTGCGCTGCGGCTGTACCAGGTCTCGTCGATCATCACCGGTGTCTTCCTGCTGCTGCTGTGCGTCGAGGTCATCCTCAAGTTCGTCTTCCAGTACGAGATCGAACTGGGCGGCCCCAACGGCTTCCTCGCGCTCGTGGCGCGCGACTCCGTCACCGCGTTCAACCTGAGCACCGCGATCCTGATCGTGCACGGCTGGTTCTACGTCCTGTATCTGTTCGCCGACTTCCGTCTCTGGAGCATCATGCGCTGGCCCTTCCCCACCTTCCTGCTGATCGCCCTCGGTGGCATCATCCCGTTCCTGTCCTTCTTCCTGGAGGTGCGGATCGGCAACCGGGTCAAGGCCTACCTTGCCGCGCACTCCGGTACTCCGGTGGAAAGCAGGGCACGCGCATGAGCGCCGTGAACCCGATGGACATCGTCGGAGCCGACGGCGCCGAGGGCGCTGAGGGCCTCGAAAACCTGCTCGCCACCGATTCCGTGGAGCCCGCGGCATCCGGCATCAGCCGCCCGGTGCTGGTGGTGGACTTCGGCGCGCAGTACGCGCAGCTGATCGCCCGCCGCGTGCGTGAGGCATCCGTGTACTCGGAGATCGTGGCGCACTCGATCACCGCTGCGGAGGTCGCCGACAAGAACCCGATCGGCATCGTGCTCTCCGGCGGACCGTCCAGCGTCTACGCCGAGGGTGCCCCCAGCTTCGACCCGGCCATCTTCGACCTCGGCATCCCGGTGCTGGGCATCTGCTACGGCTTCCAGGTGATGGCCACCGCCCTCGGCGGCGAGGTCTCGCACACCGGCCAGCGCGAATACGGCTCCACGCCCGTCGTGGTCTCCGACAGCGTCAACGCGCTGCTCGCCGACCAGCCGGTAGAGCAGACCGTGTGGATGAGCCACGGCGACTCGGTGTCCAAGGCCCCGGAAGGCTTCACGGTACTTGCCTCCACGGTGTCGACCCCTGTTGCCGCGTTCGCCAACGACGAGCGCCGCCTCTACGGCGTGCAGTGGCACCCGGAGGTCAAGCACTCCGCGCACGGCCAGCACGTGCTGGAGAACTTCCTGCACCGCGCCGCCGGCATCGCCGCCGACTGGAACAGCGGCAACGTCATCACCGAGCAGGTCGCCAAGATCCGCGCCCAGGTGGGCACCGGCAAGGTCATCTGCGGACTCTCCGGCGGGGTCGACTCCGCCGTCGCGGCCGCCCTGGTGCACAAGGCCATCGGCGACCAGCTCGTCTGCGTGTTCGTCGACCACGGCCTGCTGCGCCAGGACGAGCGTCGCCAGGTCGAGGAAGACTACGTCAAGGCCACCGGCATTCGCCTGGTGACGGTGGATGTGCGCGAGCAGTTCATCCAGGCGCTGGCCGGGGTCAGCGACCCGGAGACCAAGCGCAAGATCATCGGTCGCGAATTCATCCGCACCTTCGAGCAGGCCCAGGCCGAGCTCATCAAGGAGGCCGCCGAGATCGACGGCGACCCGATCCGGTTCCTCGTGCAGGGCACCCTGTACCCCGACGTCGTCGAGTCCGGCGGCGGCAGCGGCACCGCCAACATCAAGAGCCACCACAACGTGGGCGGCCTGCCGGAGGACCTGCAGTTCGAGCTCGTCGAGCCGCTGCGGGCCCTGTTCAAGGACGAGGTGCGGGCCATCGGCGCCGAGCTCGGACTGCCCGCCGAGATCGTGCAGCGCCAGCCGTTCCCCGGACCCGGCCTGGGCATCCGCATCGTCGGCGAGGTCACCCAGGAGCGTCTCGACCTGCTGCGCCAGGCGGATGCGATCGTGCGCGCCGAACTGACCGCCGCCGGCCTCGACCGCGAGATCTGGCAGTGCCCGGTCGTGCTGCTCGCCGATGTGCGCTCCGTGGGCGTACAGGGTGACGGCCGCACCTACGGCCACCCGATCGTGCTGCGCCCCGTGTCTTCTGAGGACGCCATGACGGCCGACTGGACCCGACTGCCGTACGACCTGCTCGCCAAGATCTCCAACCGCATCACCAACGAGGTCGACGGGGTCAACCGCGTGGTACTCGACGTCACGTCGAAGCCGCCGGGAACCATTGAATGGGAGTAGGCATTTCGCCGCTCCCGTAGTTGTGCCGGAAGCACCCTCGCCCCGCGCGAGGGTGCTTCCGCCGTTAACCCGGGCTGCCCGAGCGATGCGCCGCCGCCGTACTCGCGGTGCGCACGTGATGCGCCGTGCGCACGTGATGCGCCGTGCGCGGATGCCGTCGCGCGGGTCAGGCGCCGCTGCGCGGGTTGCGTGCCACCGGCGCAGCGACCCGCCCCACCGATGCGCGGGTCAGGCGCCGTTCCGCGGGTGGCGTGCCACCCGCGCAGCGGCGCGTAGCCCGCGCACCTCGTTTTCGCGCGTGAACGACGAGAGGGCCGGCCCGTGGTGGGCCGGCCCTATCGGGTGGTGCGGGTGCTGCGTGCCGGCGCCGGGGCCGGGGGGAGCGCTAGTCTCTGGCGATCGCGAAGATGCGCAGCAGCTCCACGTACAGCCACACGACGGTGACCATGATGCCGAACGCGCCGCTCCAGCCGTACTTGCGCGGAACACGGTTGTTGACGCCGCGCTGGATGAAGTCGAAGTCGAGCACCAACGAGTACGCGGCCATGAGCACCGCGAGGACACCGATGACCAGGCCGAGCTTGATCTCGAAGCCGGCGATCTCGATGCTGCTGCTGCGCATGCCGAACGCGCCGTCGGCAGCACCGAACATCATCATGCCGAAGTTCACCAGGGAGAACACGGCGTAGCCGACCATCGCGATCAGGAAGACCTTGGTGGCCTTCGCCGACGCGCGGATCTTGCCGCTGGAGAACAGCGCCAGGGTCACGCCGACGACTACGAGGGTCGCGATGACGGCCTGGGTGACGACGCCGGCGTAGATCTGCTCGAAGACGCGGGAGATGCCACCGACGAACAGGCCCTCCATCGCGGCGTACGCGAGGATCAGGGGCGGCGACGGCTCCTTCTTGAACGCGTTGACGAGGCCGAGCACGAGCCCGCCGATCGCGCCGAGGATGAGCAGGAACGGCGCGACGGGCGTGAGCACCCATGCCGTGGCCGCTGCGGCGAGCAGGATGACGAACGCGATGACGGTCTTGCCGATCGTGTCTTCATAGGTCATCCGGTCGGTGTCCTGCGAACCGGCGGACGGCGCGTTGTAGAGCGTCTGCAGGTCGTTGTCGGAAAGCACCTTGGACGTTGCAACGGCGCCGGGAGCGCCGAACGCGGCGTTTCGGAATGCGGGGTTGGAGGTTGCCATGGTTTCCTGCCTAACAATCAGCTGGGTCGGGGATACGCACCGTCGGCCGGCGCGTGAGTCTGTGCACCAAATCTACTGGAACAACCCGTAGTTTGCTGAGAGTCTACTCAGGGTTGACAGGGTGGCCATCGAGGGCCGCGGACGCCCCGGCCGGCACCGTGGAGGCCGGGCCGTAAGCCTGGTCCGCCGGCCCCGGCGCCGTCGAGGTGCCGCGCGTGTTGCGCGCCCGCCGCGCCCGCCAGGCGATGATCCGGTGCCACCGCCAGATCGCCAGCGCGCGGCCGAGCCAGGCACACGCCACGGTCGTCAGGGTGCCGCTCACCAGCCCGATCCAGTTCTGGCCGTATTCGTTCAGCGCGCCCTTGAGCACGAAGCTCAGCACGATCACCGGCACAACGGCCAGGTAGCTCAGCGGCGGTCGGTGCCTGGCGAACAGCCATCCGGCCAGCAGCACCGCGAAAGCCCCCATGAAATCCGGGCCGGCCACGAGCACCAGCGCGGCCACCAGGCAGGGCAGCAGCACGAACAGCCGACGCCACAGGGCTCCAGGCAGGATCATCCAGCCGACCAATTGTACGAGGGGTCCGAGCAGCAGGAACCACAGGCTGTAGGTGCTCGTCAGGTTGGTGGCCGCCGCGCCGAGAACGATCGTGACCAGCCCAACCCCGTACCGCCACCGGGGGTTGCCCCAGCGCACGCGCGGGGTGGGTTCGATCCAATCGTTCATAATCTGTGATTCTCGCAGGCCACGGCTAACCTTGAGACATGTTGCCCCTCGTGATCGGCCACCGCGGCGCCAGCGGCTACCGTCCCGAGCACACCGAGGCCGCGTACAGCCTGGCTTTCGCGCTGGGCGCTGACGCCGTGGAGCCCGACATCGTCGCCACCAAGGACGGGGTGCTGGTCGTGCGGCACGAGAACGAGATCTCCGGCACGACGGATGTGGCCGATCACGCCGAATTCGCCGGCCGGCGCACCTCGAAGGTCATCGACGGCGTCGCCCTCACCGGCTGGTTCACCGAGGACTTCACCTGGGCGGAGCTGCGCACCCTGCGCGCCCGCGAACGGCTGCCGGCGCTGCGCACCATGAGCGCCAGCTTCGACGGGCTCTTCCCGATCCTGCGCCTGCGCGATGTGTTCCGGCTGGTGGACCGGGCGGAGGCTCCCCTCGACCGTGAGCTCGGCGTGGTGGCCGAGATCAAGCACGCCAGCTACTTCGAGTCGATCGGGCTGCCGCTGGACGAACTGTTCGCCGCCGAGGTCAACGAGGCCGGCTGGAACACGGGCGAGGGCCGGCTCACCATCGAGAGCTTCGAGCGCACGGTGCTGGCCCAGGTGCAGGCGCGCGGGGTCTTCGGCCGGCGGGTGTTCCTGCTCGAGGCCACCGGCGCCCCCGCCGACCTCGTCGCCAGGTTCGGCGACCGCGCCACCCGCTACGAGGACTACCTCACCGACCTGGCGCTGTACCAGCTCGGCCACCAGGTCGATGGCATCAGCGTGCCCAAGTCCCTCATCCTCAACACCGACGCGGACGGCACCGTCGACGGTGCCTCCGACCTCGTCGACTCGGCGCACGCGGCCGGCCTGGAGATCTTCTGCTGGACGTTGCGGCCGGAGAACCGGTTCCTGGCGCCCGGTTTCCGGGTGGGAACGCGCAAGGCCGATGTCGGCAACTGGCAGGCCGAATTCCGCACGATCATGGACACCGGCATCGACGGCGTCTTCGCCGACCACCCCGACCTGGCGGTCTTCGTGCGCGACGGGATGCACACGCGGATGCCGCATCCGCTCGCCCCGGCCTGACCTGCTGCCGGGCGTGATGTCGGCCGCTGCGCCTAGAATTGGCTGGCCATGACATTGTCCTCAGACCTGCCCAACACCCCCGCACCCAGGTCGTCGGCGACCCCGATCATCCTGGACGGCCGCGGACCGATCGGCTCCGGCAGCACCGGTGCCGACGACTCGTACCAGAGCCCGTTGTTCGACGGACTCAACCCGCAGCAGCTCGAGGCCGTGAAGTACCGCGGGCCCGCCCTGCTCATCGTGGCCGGCGCCGGCTCCGGCAAGACCAGTGTGCTCACCCGTCGGGTGGCCGGCCTGATCGAGAGCCGCGAGGCCTGGCCCAGCCAGATCCTCGCAATCACCTTCACCAACAAGGCCGCCGCCGAGATGCGCGAACGGGTCAAGGCCCTGCTCGGCCAGGCCTCTGACGGCATGTGGATCAGCACCTTCCACTCCTCCTGTGTGCGCATCCTGCGCCGCGAGGCCGAGAGCGCGGGCCTGTCGACCAACTTCAGCATCTACGACTCCGCCGACAGCAAAGTCACGATCAAGCGCATCATCAAGCAGCTCGACGCCGACACCCTCGGTTTCACCCCCGGCAACGTCGCCTCCAAGATCTCCAAGCTCAAGAACGAGCTGGCGGATGTCGATTCCTACGCTCGCAACGCGAACATGAGCGACCCGCAGGAGGTCATGTTCGTCGAGATCTTCCGCCAGTACACCCGGCGCCTCCGGGCGGCCAGCGCCCTCGACTTCGACGACCTGATCGGCGAGACGGTGTTCCTGTTCCGGGCCTTCCCCAAGGTCGCGGCGCTGTACCGGCGCCGGTTCCGGCACATCCTGGTCGACGAATACCAGGACACCAACCACGCCCAGTACGCCCTGGTGCGGGAGCTCACCCGCCCGGTCGACGCCGAACTCGCCGATGACATGGAGGATCAGGGCCTGCACGTCAAGAACCTGCAGGATGCCTCCGGCCAGATCCCCGGTGCGAGCCTCACCGTCGTCGGCGACTCCGACCAGTCCATCTACGCCTTCCGTGGCGCCTCCAGCCGCAACATCACCGAGTTCGAACGGGACTTCCCCGGTACCAAGGTGATCCTGCTCGAGCAGAACTACCGCTCCACCCAGAACATCCTCTCCGCCGCGAACGCCGTGATCGGCAACAACTTCGACCGCCGGGAGAAGCGGCTCTGGAGCGCCGGCGGCGACGGCGAGAAGATCGTGGGCTACACCGCGTACAACGGGCACGACGAGGCCCAGTTCGTGGCCGACGAGATCGAGGTGCTGCACCAGAAGGGCATGGCCTACCGCGACATGGCCGTGTTCTATCGCACCAACGCGCAGACCCGTGCGCTGGAAGAGATCCTGGTGCGGGCCGCGGTGCCGTACCGGGTCGTCGGCGGCACCAAGTTCTACGAACGCGCCGAGATCAAGGATGCGCTGGCGTACCTCATCGCGGTCGCCAACCCGCAAGACGAGTTGGCGCTCCGCCGGATCCTGAACACCCCCAAGCGCGGCATCGGCCCGGCCACCGAAACCCAGCTGGCCAGCTTCGCCGAGACGAACGGCATCACCTTCCGGCAGGCCATGCGCGACTCCGGCGGCCTGGGGCTCGGCCCCAAGGTGACCGGCGCCATCCTGCAGCTGGCCACCCTGCTCGACTCGGCCGCGCTCATGATGGATCCGGAAAACCCGGCCGGAGCCTCCAACGTCAGCGACCTGCTCAGCTTCCTGCTCGCCGAAAGCGGCCTGCTCGCCGTGCTGCGGGCCAGCCGCGACGCGCAGGACGAGGTGCGGGCGGAGAACATCGAGGAGCTCGTCGCCCAGACCAAGGACTTCAACCGGGAGAACCCCGACGCCGGCCTGGTCGACTTCCTCACCCAGGTGTCGCTTGTCGCCGCCGCCGACGACCTCGACGACGCCTCCGGCACGGTATCGCTGATGACGCTGCACACCGCCAAGGGCCTCGAGTACGAGGCCGTGTTCCTCACCGGCGTCGAGGAGGGGCTGCTGCCGCACCAGATGTCGGCCGGCGAGCCCGGCGGCCCGGCCGAGGAACGGCGCCTGTTCTACGTGGGCATCACCCGCGCCCGGCAGCGGCTGTACCTGTCGCTGGCGATGACCCGCGCCCAGTTCGGCGAGGTGAACGTGGCCATGCCCAGCCGCTACCTGCAGGAGATCCCGGCGACGCTGATCGATTGGAAGCAGTCGCCCGGCATGGCCAACTCCCGGGGCGGCACGCAGCCGCGGGCGCTCAACGCCCGCAGGGACGGCGGCGGCTTCGGCTCCCGCAGCGGCACGCCCGGCCAGCTGCCGCCCGCGCCCAAGCCAAAGACCGAGTGGGCCAACCGGGTCACCGCGCAGGTGCGTGACAACGGCGACCTCACCCTCAACGCGGGCGACCGCATCCGTCACGTGGACTTCGGCGACGGCCGGGTGAACCAGGTCACCGGTGAAGGCACCAAGCGCATCGCGCACGTACAGTTCGACACGAGCGGGGCGAAGAAGCTGCTGATCAAGATCGCCCCGATCGAGAAGATCGAGTGACCGGCCCGCACCACGACGATTCAGCGGATGCGCCCGCCCGGCCCGAATCCCTGAGGCAGTGGGCGCGGTCGGTGCGCGCCCTCGACCTGGAGGTGGCCAGCCGGGCGACGCTCGCGATGGTGGTTCCCCTCATCGTGCTGGTGATCGCCGGCCGTGTCGACTGGGCGGTGTACGCCACCTTCGGCGGCATGACCGCGCTGTTCGGGCGCGGCGAACCGTACCGGCTACGGGCCCGCTCCGTGAGCATCGCGGCGGTCGGGATGCTCGGCAGCATCGGCTTCGGGCTCGTGATGGCCGCCATCGGCGCGCCGCTGGCGCTGCTCACGCTCGGTCTGATGGCCGTGATCGTGCTCGGGGTGCTGCTGATCAGCAGCACCGGGCTGTTCCCCGGCACACCGCTGTTCTTCGTGTTCGCTTACACGGTGTGCGCGCAGGTGCCCACTGAACCCGGCGACGTGCTGCCGAGTCTGCTCGTGGGGGCGGCCGGCGCCGCGTTCGCCTGGCTCGTCACCATGTCGGGCTGGGCCGTGCGCAAGGCCGCGCCGGAGCGCTCCGCCGCGCTGTTCAAGGCGTTGCCCCGGCGCCCCCGGATCAACCGGGCCGCGTACCGCGACCGGCTGGTCTGGCTCTCGATCGCGCAGATGCTCGTGGGGGTGCTCGTGGCCGGCGGCCTGGCGATACTGGCGGGCATCGGGCATCCGTACTGGGCCGTGGTGAGCGTGGTGGCCGTGCTGCCGCCGCCCGGCGCCAGGCACTCCACCTCCCGTGCCTTCCACCGCATCTTCGGCACCGTCGCCGGAGTCGTGCTCACCGCGCTGATCCTGCTGCCCGGCCCGCCGATGTGGGTGCTGATCCTCGTGATCGGCATCGGCCAGTTCGGCGCCGAGATCCTGGTCGGCCGGCACTACGGCGCCGCCCTGCTGTTCATCACACCGCTGGCGCTGACGGTCTCCCACCTGGCCAGCCCGGCGTCGGTCTCTGAGCTTCTCGTCGACAGGGTCGTGGAAACGGCGCTCGGCGGCGCGGTCGCCCTCGTGATCGTGGTCATCACGCGCGCCGGCCTGGCCCGCGCCGCGGCCCGGCGACCGGCCCCGACGGGCTGAGCCTCCGCGGCCGGCTCTCCTTTCCGCTGGTCTCCTCGCTGCCGTACCGGCTCCCGACCGCGCCTTGTCGGCAGTCGCAGACGCAGGTACGGTGTGCTGCACCGGGGAACCCTGCGCGCCCGTCGCCCGTCGCCCGTTCTCCCGCTCCCCGCTCACACCAGTGTCGGTCCACGTTTCGAAGGAGGCTCGATTGTGACCAACGATTCCGGCGGCCTGTGGCCGCACGACCCGGAGGCGCTCGATGACAACCGCTTGGTCGACGACCTGGAGATCCCCGAAGACGAGGACCTGCTCCCCGACGAGGAAGACACCGCCGCCACCGACATGGACACCGCCGACGAGTGGGGCGACGACGCCGACAACCGGCTCGTCGACCTCGGCGACGACGAGACCGACAACGATGAGGACGACCTCGACCGTTAGGGGCGGTCGTTCCCGTCTCGTTGGTTGAGCTTGTCGAAACCTGGTGACGCGTCTGCGGATGCCGGCCATCCGTTGGCGACGCTGTCTCGCGGGGTCTCGACAAGCTCGACCAGCGGGTGGGTCGAGGTCGTGCCCGTGTCGTTGGTTGAGCGTGTCGAAGCCTGGTGAGGTGTCTGCGGATGCCGGCCAGGCGTTTGCGGGGTTGTCTTGCGGGGTCTCGACGGGCTCGACCGGCGCGGGTGTCGAGGTCGTGCCCGTGTCGTTTGTTGAGCTTGTCGAAACCTGGTGAGGCGTCTGCGGATGCCGGCCACGGGTTGGTCACCGTTCGGGGTTATAGGCTGCCGCCCCGAACCGCATCCGTGCCTGCCGTGCGACCGCGCAGGCGGCGCGTGAGGAGGGCGATCGCGCGCCAGCCGAGCAGGAACACGCCGATCACCAGGACGGTGACGATGACGAAGCTGAGCTGCACGCCCTGGCCGCTGGCCACCCGCAGCAGCATGCCCACCACGACGGTGATCAGCCAGACGCCCAGTCCGGTCCACACGATCTGCAGGGGCGTCCGCCAGGCCCGCAGCACAAGCCAGCCAACGAGCAAGCCGCCCAAGAACGGCCACCAGGTGCCCAGCACACCCCAGAGACCCTCACCGTGGCTGGCCCGCCCGATCACCACGAACAGCAGTAGCAGGGCCGCATCCAGGCCGGCCGCGAGCGAAATGAGGGCGGGGCTGGAATTGCGATACGGCATGTCTCCAGAATACGGGCATCGGCATCCGCTCGTTTCGGAAGAAAACACGCTCGTTCCTCGCGCACACCGTGCGTTCTCCCGAAATGGCGTTCGGTAGGCGGGTCTCGACAGGCTCGACCAGCGAGCTCGGCCGCCGATCTGAGAAGGTAGAGTTTGACAGGGTCAGTATCTCTCGACGTCGAGCTAGTTTCGCGCCGGGGAGGCCGACCACCCACACCCCATGCACGGAACGCTATGACGCGGATTGGAAGAGCAGCGTGGATCTTTACGAATACCAGGCCAGAGACCTGTTTGAGCAGTATGGAGTCCCGGTTCTGCCGGGCATCGTCGCAGACACTCCCGAGGAGGTGCGCGCCGCGGCCGAGAAGCTCGGCGGTGTCGTCGTCGTCAAGGCGCAGGTCAAGGTCGGCGGCCGCGGCAAGGCCGGCGGCGTCAAGGTCGCCAAGACCCCGGATGAGGCCGAAGCCGCCGGGCGCGCCATCCTGGGCCTGGACATCAAGGGGCACACCGTGCACCGGGTGATGGTCGCCGGGGGAGCCCGCATCAAGCAGGAGTTCTACTTCTCGGTGCTGCTGGACCGGTCCAACCGCTCCTACCTCTCACTCGCCAGCTACGAGGGCGGCGTGGAGATCGAGGTTCTCGCGGTGGAGAAGCCCGACGCGCTCGCTTACGTGGCGATCGACCCGAACGCCGGCATCGACCTGGCCACGGCCAAGGAGATCGCCGTTCAGGCCAAGTTCCCCGCCGAGCTGGTCGACAAGGTCGCCCCGGTGTTCGTGCAGCTGTACAACGTCTTCACGGGCGAGGACGCCACCCTCGTGGAGGTCAACCCGCTGGTCCTCACTGACGAGGGCGACATCATCGCCCTCGACGGCAAGGTCACCATCGACGAGAACGCCGGCTTCCGCCACCCGGGCCACGCCGAGCTCGAAGACAAGGCCGCCGCGGACCCGCTCGAGGCCAAGGCCAAGCAGAACGACCTGAACTACGTGAAGCTCGACGGTGAGGTCGGCATCATCGGCAACGGTGCCGGGCTCGTCATGTCGACCCTCGACGTGGTCGCCTACGCCGGCGAGGACTTCGGCGGCGTCAAGCCGGCCAACTTCCTCGACATCGGCGGCGGAGCATCCGCTGCCGTCATGGCCGCCGGCCTCGACGTGATCCTCGGCGACCCGCAGGTGAAGAGCGTCTTCGTCAACGTCTTCGGCGGTATCACCGCCTGCGACGCCGTCGCCCACGGCATCGTCGGCGCGCTCGCCACCCTCGGCGACGCCGCCAACAAGCCGCTGGTCGTGCGCCTCGACGGCAACAACGTCGAGGAAGGCCGCCGCATCCTCAACGAGGCCAACCACCCGCTGGTCACGCTGGCCGCCACCATGGACGAGGGCGCCGCCAAGGCCGCCGAACTCGCCTACGCCGCGAAGTAAGGGAACCCAAGAGAATGTCTATCTTCCTCAACAAGGACTCCAAGGTCATCGTTCAGGGCATCACCGGCGGCGAGGGCACCAAGCACACCGCCCTGATGCTCAAGGCCGGCACCCAGATCGTCGGCGGCGTCAACGCCCGCAAGGCCGGCACCACCGTCACCCACGGTGACGTCGAACTGCCCGTCTTCGGCACGGTCGCCGAGGCGATGGCGAAGACCGGCGCGGATGTCTCCATCGCGTTCGTGCCGCCGGCGTTCACCAAGGACGCCGTCATCGAAGCGATCGACGCCGAAATCGGCCTGCTCGTGATCATCACCGAGGGCGTGCCCGTGCAGGACTCCGCCGAGTTCTGGGCCTACGCCCAGGAGAAGGGCAACAAGACCCGCATCATCGGGCCGAACTGCCCCGGCATCATCACCCCCGGTGAGGCGCTCGTGGGCATCACGCCGGCGAACATCACCGGCAAGGGCCCGGTCGGCCTGGTCTCCAAGTCGGGCACCCTGACCTACCAGATGATGTACGAGCTGCGTGACCTGGGCTTCTCCACCGCCATCGGCATCGGCGGCGACCCCATCATCGGCACCACCCACATCGACGCGCTCGCCGCGTTCGAGGCCGACCCGGAGACCCTCGCGATCGTGATGATCGGCGAGATCGGCGGCGACGCCGAAGAGAAGGCTGCCGCGTACATCAAGGAACACGTCACCAAGCCCGTCGTGGGCTACGTGGCCGGGTTCACCGCCCCCGAAGGCAAGACCATGGGCCACGCCGGCGCCATCGTCTCCGACGGCGCCGGAACCGCGCAGGGCAAGAAGGAGGCCCTCGAGGCCGCCGGGGTCAAGGTCGGCAAGACGCCGAGCGAGACCGCGACCCTGCTGCGCGAGGTGCTCGCCGCGCTGTAACCGCACCATCCGATGAAGGGCCCGCCGACCGGCGGGCCCTTTCTCGTGCCCGGGGCGGCGAGTATCATGCCCGCAATCGACGGATGCGCCCGGCCGGCCCCGGTCGGCCGGGCACCGTCGGGCCAGGACGTCGACGCCCGATCGGAGGAGCATGTCTCGCAACGACGCCACGGTTCCGGTGCGGCCGGAGCCATCCCCGTCGGAGGGCAAGGGCCTCGCCACCGGCACCCTGGGCCTGTTCGGCTCCACTGTCATCGGGCTGGCCTCCACCGCACCGGTGTACTCCCTGGCCGCGACGCTCGGCTTCGTGGTGCTCGCCGTGGGCGCGCAGGCGCCGGTCGTGTTCGTGATCGCGTTCATCCCCATGCTGCTGGTGGCGTTCGCCTACCGGGAGCTGAACCGGGACATCCCCGACTGCGGCACGACGTTCACCTGGGCGACCAAGGCGTTCGGCCCCTGGGTGGGCTGGATGGGCGGCTGGGGCGTGGCCGTGGCCGGCATCGTCGTACTCGGCAACCTGGCCCAGATCGCCGGGATCTACTTCTGGTTGCTGGTGGCGCCCGACCTGGCCGAGAACGAGCTCGTCGTGACCCTCACCGGGGTGGTGTTCATCGCCCTGATGGTGTGGGTGAGCTATCGCGGGCTGGAAATCGGCGAGCGGCTGCAGAACGTGCTGCTGGGTTTCCAGTACCTGGCGCTGATCCTGTTCACGGTGTTCACGCTCTGGTCGGTGTTCGACGGCAGCGCCCCGGCCGGTTCCACGGTGCCTCAGGCCGACTGGTTCAACCCGTTCGCGCTCACCTCCTTCCCCGGGCTGGTGGAGGGGGTGCTGCTGGCGCTGTTCATCTACTGGGGCTGGGACACCTGCCTGTCCCTCAACGAGGAGACCCGCGACCCCAAACGCATCCCGGGGCAGGCCGCCGTGCTCACCACCCTCATCCTGCTGGTCACCTATGTGGGCGTCGCCGTAGCGGCAATGGCTTACGCCGGGCTGGGCAGCACGGGGCTGGGCCTGGGCAACGAGGGCAACGCCGATGACGTGTTCTTCGCCCTGAAAGACGCCGTGTTCGGGCCCTGGGCGTGGCTGCTGGTGGCCGCGGTGATGATCTCGGCGATCTCGTCCACCCAGACCACCATCCTGCCCACAGCCCGCGGCACCCTGGCCATGGCCGTGTACAAGGCGCTGCCGCGCCGGTTCGCGCGGGTGCACCCGCGGTTCCAGACCCCGTCGTTCTCGACGTTCATCATGGGTGTCGTGGCGGTGGGCTTCTACGTGGGCATGACCCTGGTGAGCTCGAATATCCTCAACGACACCATCCTCTCGCTCGGTCTGGCCATCGCCTTCTACTACGCCATCACGGGGTACGCCTGCGTCTGGTACTTCCGACGCGACCTGTTCACCAGTTGGCGCAACGCCTGGATGCGTTTCGTCTTCCCGTTGATCGGGTCGCTGCTGCTCACCGCGGCATTCGTGTTCTCCGTGATCGACATGCTCGACCCGGACTACGGCTACACGGTGCTCTTCGGCATCGGCGGTGTCTTCGTGGTGGGGGTCGGGTCGCTGCTGGCCGGCGTCGTGCTGATGATCGTCTGGTCGTTCTTCGCCGGCTCCCGGCCGTTCTTCCGCGGTGAATCGCTCAACCGGGACACCGCGGTGCTCGTGCCGGACGACGACCTGCCGGTGCCGCGGTCGGTGGACGGCGGAATCTGACCGGAACCTCGCCGGGACCGGCGCGCTGTCCGCTGCGGATTGCCCGGCGGATTCCGCCGCTCCCCGGCGGGGTACGGCTGCCGCGCAGCCCGGCAACGATAAGCTCCCTCTCGAATATGAACCGTATAACGACTGCCCTGCTCGCCGCGCTCGAGGCGCTCATTGTCGTCGCCATCGGCGTGGGCATCGCCCTCGTGCCGCTCACCATCCTCTGGGGCACCCACTACGGCCTGGGAATCGACTGGTTCGTGTTCTGGCGGGCCGCCGTGGACGTCTGGCTGCTCGGCAACGGCGTGGACCTGGCCGTGCAACTGCCCGTCGACGTGACCACCTCGCTGGGCCTGGCCGGCGCCGAGGCCCCGTTCAGCCTCACCATCGCGCTGCTCGGCTTCGCCGTGCTCGCGGTGCTGCTCGGCGTGCGCACCGGCCGCCGTGCCGCAACCACCGACTACCGTCTCACCGCGGCCGGCGTGGCCATCCTCAGCTACGGACTGCTCGCGGCGCTGCTCACCTACTCCGCCGGAACCGTCGTCGTCACCCCCGCGCCCGTGCAAGGGGTTCTGCTGCCCACCCTGGTCTTCGCCCTCGGCGTGCTGATCGGCGCATCCGGGTCGCCCCGCGCGGCCGGCACCGTGCTTCCCGGCTGGGCCGCCCGCCCGCTCGCCGACCTGCTGGGCCGGATCCCCGCCGAGGTGCGCAGCCAGCTCGTCGCCGCGCTGCGCGCCGGCGCTGCCACGGTCGCCGGCATCATGGTGGTCTCCGGTCTGGCCGTGTTCGTGTCGGTGCTGGCCAACTTCGCCACCGTGATCGGACTCTACGAGACCCTGCAGGCCGACGTGATGGGCGGCATCAGCCTCACCATCGGCCAGCTCGCCTTCATCCCCAACCTCGTCGTCTGGGCGGCCAGCTGGTTCGTCGGCCCCGGCATCGCGCTCGGCACCGGCAGCAGCGTCAGCCCGCTCGGCACCTCCCTCGCTGCGGTGCCCGGACTGCCGCTGTTCGGCGCGCTGCCGCACGGCACCCTCGAGTTCGGCTTCCTCGGCCTGCTCGTGCCCGTGCTGATCGGCTTCGTGGTGGCTGTGCTCGTGCGCCAGGGCCTGGACAAACGCGCCAACGCGCCGCACGGGCCGGTCCCGATGCTCGTGACCGGGGCGCTCACCGGCGTCGTCGCCGGCATCCTGCTCGGCCTGCTCGCCTGGTGGTCGGCCGGAGCGATGGGACCGGGGCGCCTCGCCGACGTCGGCCCGAACCCGCTGCTCGTCGGGGTGCTCACGTTCGTGGAGGTGGGCATCGCCGCCGCACTCGGTATGCTCGTCGGTGGCCGTCGGGCCCGGAGCACGGATAAGCGCGCCGAGGAAGTCTCAACGAAACGGTAGGCTCGGATGGTGCTGTCACTGGTCGTATTGATCTCCGGCGGAGGCTCGAACCTGCGCGCGCTTCTGGAGGCGTCCGGCGACGCCGAGTTCCCCGCCCGGATCGTCGCCATCGGCGCCGACCGGGACGCCGATGGGCTCGCGCTCGGCGAGGAATTCGGCATCCCCACCTTCACGGTTCCGTTCTCGTCGTACCCCGACCGGGACGCCTGGGGTGACGCGCTGTTGGAGCAGGTGCAGCAGTGGCAGCCCGACCTCACCGTGCTCAGCGGCTTCATGCGCCTGCTGCCGCCGCGAGTGGTCTCCGCGCTGTCGCCGCACCTGATCAACACGCACCCCGCCTACCTGCCCGAGTTCCCCGGCGCCCACGGGGTGCGCGACGCGCTCGCCGCCGGGGCCAGCCAGACCGGCGCCAGCATCATCGTCGTGGACAACGGAGTCGACGACGGACCGATCGTGAGCCAGGAACGGGTGCCGGTGCATCCCGGCGACACCCAGGACTCGCTGCACGACCGCATCAAACTCGTCGAACGCCGCCTGCTCGTGCAGGCCGTGCTCGACATCGCCAACGGACACGTCGATCTCAAGGAGCATTCCCCCATATGAGCGGTCACACCAACGCCCGGAGCCTCTACCGCGACCGGGACGTCATTCCCGTGCAGCGCGCGCTGATCTCGGTCTCCGACAAGACCGGGCTGGTCGAACTGGCCAACGCCCTCGCCGCCGCCGGCGTCGAGATGGTCTCCACCGGCTCCACCGCCGCCACCATCCGCGAGGCCGGCCACGACGTCACGGATGTCTCCGCCGTCACCGGATTCCCGGAGTCGCTCGACGGCCGGGTGAAGACCCTGCACCCGAGCGTTCACGCCGGTATCCTCGCCGACCTCCGCCTCGAGGCGCACGAGAACCAGCTCGCCGACCTGTCGATCGCGCCGTTCCAGCTCGTGGTCGTGAACCTGTACCCGTTCGTCGAGACCGTCGAGTCCGGCGCCGAGCCCGCCGGCGTGATCGAGCAGATCGACATCGGCGGACCGGCGCTGGTGCGCGCATCCGCCAAGAACCACCCCAACGTGGCCATCGTCGTCGACCCGGAGGACTACCCCGAGATCATCGCCGCGGTCGCCGCCGGCGGCAGCACACTGCGCCTGCGCCAGAAGCTGGCTTCGCTCGCGTTCGAGCACACCGCCAACTACGACCTGAGCGTGTCCGCGTGGTTCACCGAGAACGTCTACGACCAGTGGCAGGACGACTCCGAGTCGCTCGGCGAAGAGATCCTCGAGGCGTTCGACGCCATCGTCGGCGGCGCAGCGGACGAAGACCCGCGCTTCCCGGACACCCTCGCAATCGAAGCCACCCGCGCCACAGTGCTTCGCTACGGCGAGAACTCGCACCAGGCCGCCGCACTGTACCTCGGCGAGGGCGGACAGGGCATCGCCCAGGCCGTGCAGCTGCACGGCAAGGAGATGTCGTACAACAACTACGTCGACGCGGATGCCGCCGTGCGCGCCGCGTTCGACTTCGCCGAACCGGCCGTGGCCATCATCAAGCACGCCAACCCGTGCGGCATCGCCGTCGCCAACCCCAAGGCGCCCGACGCCATCGCGTCCGCCCACCACCGCGCGCACGATTGCGACCCGGTGTCGGCGTTCGGCGGGGTCATCGCCGCCAACCGTGTCGTCACCCTGGGCATGGCCGAGACCGTGAGCCAGATCTTCACCGAGGTGCTCGTGGCGCCCGGGTTCGAGCCGGCCGCGTTCGAGCTGCTCAGCGCCAAGAAGAACATCCGCCTGCTTGAGCTGCCGGCCGACTACCGCCGCTCGTCGCTGGAGCTCCGCCAGATCTCCGGGGGCCTGCTCGTGCAGGAGACCGACACCTTCGACACGCTCGACACCGACGCGTGGCGCCTGGTCTCCGGCCCCGAGGTGGACGCCGCGACCCGCGCCGACCTCGAGTTCGCCTGGAAGGCCTGCCGCGCGGTGAAGTCGAACGCGATCCTGCTGGCGCACGCCGGCGCATCCGTTGGCGTGGGCATGGGCCAGGTCAACCGGGTGGACTCCTGCCACTTGGCCGTGAGTCGGGCCGGTGACCGGGCCGAGGGCGCCGTCGCCGCGTCCGACGCGTTCTTCCCCTTCGCCGACGGCCTCGAGGTGCTGCTGGAGGCCGGCGTGACCGCGGTCGTGCAGCCCGGCGGTTCGGTGCGCGACGAGGAGGTCATCGCCGCGGCGACGGCCGCCGGAGTGTCGATGTACTTCACCGGGGAGCGTCACTTCTTCCACTGACACAGTGTTTCCGACGCCGGGCGTCGCATCCGATCGACGGATGCGGCACCCGGCGTGTGTCTTTTCTGATGGTCCTCCCAGTCGGGTCTGCCATGATTGCAGGTCAACCACGTGACACCGCCGTTGCAGACATTCATTGACCTGACACGGAAAGGCCACTTGTGATCGATGTTCTCGGGCTGTCCCTGCCCGCCTTCCCGGTTGCCGCTCTCGCGGCGATCGTCCTCGCCCTCGCCATCACCGCGATCGTCGCCTTCGTCTTCCGCCTCGTCGGTAGGCGCAAGGGCTGGGCACGGGTGCTCGTGCAGCTCATCCGGGTTCCCTTCCGCATGACCGTGCTGATCGGTGCGCTCTGGCTGGCCGTGGCCGGCTACCTCGATGTGCCCGCCGACTGGGACACCGTGGTGGGCTTCATCTTCCGGGCATTGTTCATCGGCAGCGCCACCTGGTTGCTCTGCGCCCTGCTGTACTACGCCGAAGAGATGGCCGCCAACCGGTACCGCATCGACGTGCGCGACAACCGGGTTGCCCGCCGGGTGCGCACGCAGCTGCGCATGATGCGGCGCATCGGCATCGTGATCCTCATCATCTGCGCCATCGGCACCGTGCTGCTGAGCATCCCCGGCGCGGCCACCGTCGGCGCGAGCCTGTTCGCCTCCGCCGGCCTGCTCAGCGTCGTGGCCGGCCTCGCCGCCCAGTCCACCCTGGCGAATATCTTCGCCGGCATGCAGCTCGCGTTCAACAACGCGCTGCGCGTCGACGACGTCGTCATCGTCGAGAACGAGTGGGGCAAGATCGAGGAGATCACCCTCACCTACATCGTTGTGCACATCTGGGACGACCGGCGCATGGTGCTGCCGTCCACCTACTTCACCACCACCCCGTTCCAGAACTGGACCCGGCACAACAGCGAACTGCTCGGCGCCATCGAGTTCGACCTGGACTGGCGCGTCAACCCCGCCGGCATGCGCGAGGAGCTCAACCGCATCGTCGCGAAGACCGACCTCTGGGACGGCCGGGCCGTGGTGCTGCAGGTGACGGATGCCGTGGGCGGCTACGTGCGCGTACGCGTGCTCGTGACCGCGCAGGACGCCCCCACCCTGTTCGACCTGCGCTGCCTCGTGCGCGAGAACCTCATCGACTGGGTCAACGCCGAGAACCCTGACGCCCTGCCGATGAACCGCGTCGAGGTGCGCCAGGAGCCCGAGGCCAAGCCCGTGCGCGCGTCCCGTACCCGCAAGCCCGAGCGCGAGGTCATCGAGCCCGTCGGCCTGTTCTCCGGCGACGAGAGCGGCAAGGAGCGCGCCCAGCACTTCACCGAATCGATCACCGTGCAGGACTGGGCCGACGCCCCCGAGTCCCTGCCCGCGCCGCGCTAACCAGCGCACGCGCCGAGTTGCGGCACATCGCCCTCTGGCGGCATCCGAAGGGGCACTTTGCGGCAAGTGGCGGATGCGTCCCTCGTCGAGGTAGGGCGTATCTCCCCTTCGCGACCGCTGAAGGGGCGCTTTGCGGCAACTCGCTCGCGCCGAATCTGACGGGGCACCTTCTGCGTCCGGTGCGGACTTCTGCGTCCGGTACGCCGGGCGCAGAAGTCCGCACGGGCAACAGTTGACCCGTGTTTTAGGCTGTGCGCATGACATCCTCCGGTGACTCTGGCCGCCCCGCCGCTACGACGCCGATGGGCGCCGGCAAACGTGCCCTGGTTCGCCGGCCCGCCGACAGCCTCGCCGCGGGGCAGATCACCCACATCGAACGCCGGCCGATCGACCTCGACCTGGCCAGGGCGCAGTGGGCCGGCTACGTCGCGGCGCTGCAGGGGGAGGGCTGGGCGACCACCGAGGTGGAGCCGGCCCCCGGGCAGCCAGATTCGGTGTTCATCGAAGACGCCGTGATTCTGTTCGGCGACACCGCCGTGCTCTCCAGCCCCGGTGCGCCCAGCCGGCGCGGGGAGACGGCCGGCGCCGAGGCCGCCGTGCGGGCGCTCGGCCTCACCGTGCACAGCCTCGAGCTGCCGGGAACCCTCGACGGCGGCGACGTGCTCAAGGTGGGCCGCACCGTCTACGTGGGCCAGAGCCTGCGCACCAACGCCGCCGGCGCCCGGCAACTCGCCGCCATCGTCGAACCGCTCGGCTACACCGTCGTCCCGGTTCCCGTCACCCGCGCCCTGCACCTCAAGACCGCCGTCACCGCGCTGCCGGACGGCACCATCATCGGCTACCTGCCCCTTGTCGACGACCCCGCCCTGTTCGACAGTTTCCTGCCAGTGCCCGAGGCCGAGGGCACCGCCGTGGTGCTGCTCGACGAGACCACCCTGCTGCTGTCGGCCGCCGCCCCGCTCACCACGGCGCTGCTCACCGGGCTCGGCTACCGCACCGTGACCGTGGACATCACCGAGTTCGAGAAGCTCGAGGGCTGCGTCACCTGCCTGAGCGTGCGGGTGCGCTGAGCACGGGGTTCCGCCGGCCGAAATTGAGGCTTGCGCCGCCCGAATGCTTTCCCGTATCCTGAAAGGCTGCCTGATCAGGGGGGCACAAGACGATGACTCGACGCGCTCAGGAGGCCGACATGACTAAGACAGCTCGCACCATGCTCGCAACGATTGCGACCGGCGCTGCCCTTGTCTTGGCCGCCCCGGCACTCCGGCCCGCCTCCGCCTAGGCGTTCGGCCAGAGACCCCACAGCCCGCGCCCGTCGCGGGCCCGCACATATCGGCGGGAGCCCTAGCGCCGCCTCTCGGACGCGGTCCCACCGCGCCAGCACCGGGCACCGCCATCGGCTCTGCCGTAGGTCCCGCACCGACTCAGTACGCATCATCCACCCCACCGGCGATCAGCGCCGTCGGGGTCCAGCCAGGAACGACTCATGACCACCACCGCCCCACAGCATCCGCCACACGTCTCGGCCACACCGGCCGCACGAACGAACACCCTCCGCACCCTGCTGCGGCTCTACCCGTACGCCAAGGCCGCCCTGCCGCGCCTGGGTCTGGGCATGCTCGCGGCGCTGCTCGCCTCGCTGGTGGCCCTCGCCATCCCGCAGGTGCTGCAGCAGCTCGTCGACGGCGCCCTCAGCCAGGGCGACACCGCGCCGATCTGGCCCGCCGTGCTCACGGTGCTGGGCCTCGGCGTGCTCGAAGCCGTGATGATCGCGCTGCGCCGCTGGTTCGTGCTCGTGCCGGGCACCCACATCGAGTCCCGGATGCGCAACGCCCTCTACGCCCGGCTGCAGGACCTGCCCGTGACCTTCCACGACCGCTGGCCGAGCGGGCAGTTGCTCTCCCGCGCCATCAGCGACCTCAACATGATCCGCCGCTGGATCTCGTTCGGTCTGGTGCTGCTCGTGGTCAACTTCCTCACGATCCTCGTCGGCGTCGTGATTCTCGTGTCGATGAACTGGATCCTCGGCCTGATCTTCCTGGTCTGCTCGATCCCGATCTGGATCTACGGCTACGTCTTCGAGGAGAAGTACTCGGTGATCGCCCGGCGCAGCCAGGACCAGTCCGGTGACCTGGCGACCGCCGTCGAGGAATCCGTGCACGGCATCCGGGTGCTCAAGGCGTTCGGCCGCGGCAGTTTCGCGCTGAAGAGCTTCGCCAACCAGGCCGAGGAGCTGCGCGGCACCGAGATCGAGAAGGCCCGCGCCATCGCCGGCATCTGGCTGTGGCTGCTGCTCGTGCCCGACGTCGCGTTCGCGCTCTGCCTGGTCTCCGGCGTCTGGCTCACCAGCCAGGGCCAGCTCAGCGTCGGCGAGCTGGTGGCGTTCTTCGCCACCGCCACCGTGCTGCGCTTCCCGGTCGAGTCGATAGGGTTCCTGCTCTCGATGACCTTCGACACCCGTACCGCCACCGACAGGTTCTTCGACATCCTCGACACCCCGAACACCATCACCGACCCGCCCCGCCCGGTCACCATCACCACCCCGCGCGGCCGGTTGGCCTTCGAGAATGTGCACTTCCGGTACGCGGACTCGCCTGAACGCTTCCCCGACCTGCTCGACGGCATCGACCTGGTGCTGGAACCGGGCGAGACCATGGCGCTGGTGGGGCTCACCGGCTCCGGCAAGTCCACCCTGACCGCTCTCACCACCCGGCTCTACGACGTGACGGATGGCTCGGTGACCCTCGACGGGGTCGACGTGCGTGCGCTCCGCCGCGACGAGCTGCGCCGCCACATCGCCATGGCGTTCGAGGATGCAACCCTGTTCTCGGCATCCGTGCGCGACAACGTGCTGCTCGGCCGGCCGGAGTTCGCCGAGCGCAGCCCGGAGGCCGACGCGGTGCTGGCCGAGGCGCTGGATATCGCCCAGGCGGGGTTCGTGCACGACCTGCCCGACGGTGTCGACACTCTTGTCGGCGAGGAGGGCATGAGCCTGTCCGGCGGGCAACGGCAGCGCGTGGCGCTGGCCCGCGCCGTGGCCGCGGCGCCCGCCGTGCTCGTGCTCGACGACCCGCTCTCGGCGCTCGACGTGAACACCGAATCGCTCGTGGAAGCGGCGCTCCGCCGGGTGCTCGTGAAGACCACGGCGCTGATCGTGGCGCACCGGCCGTCCACGGTGATGCTCGCCGACCGGGTGGCCCTGCTGGAGAACGGCCGGGTCACCGCGGTCGGCACGCATTCAGAGTTGCTGGCGTCGAGCCCGCACTACACCTTCGTGATTTCCAGCCTGGAAGACGAAGAACGACGAGAGTCCAAGCGAGCGGAGGAAGCACTGTGAGTGTCACCGGCGTCGAGGGCGAAGAACGCATCGACTACACCAAAGCGGAGAGCGCGCAGATCCGCGGTCGTTCGCTGCGCCTGCTCGGCTCGCTGTTGTTCCCGGTGCGCTGGTCGGTGGTCGTGGCGATGCTCGTGGTCGTCGTGTCCACCGCCGCGCAGGTGGCCGGCCCCGCGCTGATCGCCTACGGCATCGACAAGGGCCTGCCCGCCCTGCTCAACCAGGACTGGGTGCCACTGGCGGCGACCGGGGCGATCTACCTCGTCACCGGCATCACCGGGGCCCTGCTGATCGCCTGGTACACCGTGCTGTCCGCGCGGATCAGCCAGGCCGTGCTGATCGACCTGCGGAAGCGCGTGTTCCTGCAGACCCAGAGGCTCAGCCTCGAGTTCCACGAGTCGTACACGTCGGGACGCATCATCTCCCGCCAGACCAGCGACCTGGATGCGATCCGCGAACTGCTGGACTCCGGCATCAACCAGCTCGTGCAGGGCCTGCTCTACATGGTGTTCACCGCCATCGCCCTGGTCACCCTCGACGGGGTGAGCGGCCTGGTCCTGCTTGTGGCGCTGGTGCCGTTGCTCGCGCTCACCCGTTGGTTCCAGGTGCGTTCGCAGCACCTGTTCCGCCAGTCCCGCACGGCGTCGGCGAGCCTGATCGTGCAGTTCGTCGAGACCATGACCGGCATCCGCGCGGTCAAGGCATTCCGCACCGAGCCCCGCAACGAGCGCGTGTTCGGCACGCTCGTCGAGACCTACCGGATGGTCAACGCTCGTGTCATCCAGTTGTTCGGGGTGTTCGATCCGGGCCTGATCCTGATCGGCAACGTCACCGTCGCCGCGGTGCTGCTGGTCGGTGGCTTCCGCGTCGCCGACGGGCAGCTGGCCATCGGCGCGCTGCTGGCCGCCCTGCTGTACACCCGCCGTTTCTTCGATCCGATGGAGGAGATGGCGATGTTCTACAACTCCTACCAGTCGGCCGCGGCCGCGCTGGAGAAGATCTCCGGGGTGCTCGAGGAGCAGCCGGGCGTGCCCGACCCGGTCACGCCGGTGGACCTGTGGACGTCGACGGGCGCCGTGACCTTCGAGAACGTGCAGTTCGAGTACCAGGCCGACCGCGTCATCCTGCCCTCCTTCGACCTCACCCTGGAGCCGGGGCAGACCATCGCCCTGGTCGGGTCGACGGGTGCGGGCAAGTCGACGCTGGCGAAGCTGATCTCGCGGTTCTACGACCCGTCGCACGGCCGGGTGCTGCTGGACGGCGTTGACCTGCGCGACCTGCACCCCAAGGACCTGCGCCGGGCCATTGTGATGGTGACCCAGGAGGCGTACCTGTTCAGCGGGAGCGTCGCCGACAACATCGCGATCGGCAAGCCGGGTGCGACCCGGTCGGAGATCGAGGCGGCCGCCCGTGCGGTGGGCGCGCACGACTTCATCGAGGGTCTGCCCGGCGGGTACGACACCGACGTGAACAAGCGCGGCGGCCGGGTGTCAGCCGGTCAGCGTCAGCTGATCTCGTTCGCGCGGGCGTTCCTGGCCGACCCGGCGGTGCTGATCCTCGACGAGGCCACCAGCTCGCTCGACATCCCCAGCGAACGGTTGGTGCAGGAGGCGTTGCAGACCCTGCTCAGCGACCGAACCGCGGTCATCATCGCGCACCGCCTCTCCACGGTCGCGATCGCCGACCGGGTGCTCGTGATGGAGAACGGCGTGATCGTGGAGGACGGCACCCCCGACATGCTCATCTCCGGAACCGGCCGGTTCTCCCGCCTGCACGCCGCCTGGCGGGAGTCCCTGGTCTAACCCCTTCCCCAATTCCGCGAGCCGTGACTTAAGCCCCGAAAACGTCACGTTTTCGGGGCTTATCTCACGGCTCGCGGGCTAGGACGGACCCAGGGGAGTGACCTCCGGGGGTGCCAGGGGGGAGGGCTCCCGCAGCTCGACGAAGATCGCCCGGGTGGGCGTAGCGCCGGTGTTCTCGCCCGAGTGGGTTTGGGCGGGCAGCCAGCGGGCGTCGCCGGCATCCAGCACGGTGTCGAACACCCGGTCGCCGCTGGACAGCCGGCGCCGGAACGCGCTGAGGGTGACCATGACGCTGTCCGGATGCCGGTGCGGCGCGGTCTCGTCTCCGGGCTCGTCGTGGTACTCGAGCACGCGTACACGCTCATTCTCGAACAGCACCCTGTAGTGGTCCGGGTTCGAGCTCACCGGGTCGGCGGTATCCATGCAGGCACGATACACCGCCCGCGAGCCGTGAGGTTGACCCCGAAAACTCGAGGTTTTCGGGGCCGAACTCACGGCTCGGGGGAGGGCGGGGAATCCATGCGTCCGGTCGGTTTTTAGGACCAAAGTCCCCTATTCGAGGGGGATTGAGTCGGCGGTGTTTCAGGCATGTCAAGGGCGTCGAACCACTCGCCGGGAACCCGCCTGACACGCTTGACACTCCCCGGGCGGGCGGTGAATCTGGACCCAGAGAACACAACCGCCTGAACGAGAACGCTCGTTCCCGAGCCGTCGCCAACGGGGCATCCGCCCAGGCGCCGGCCAGTCTGATCGGGGGATCACCCAGCATGGATTCAGTCACCATCGTGGGCGCGGGGGTCGTCGGGCACGCGAGCGCCTCCGCCCTGCGCACGCTCGGCTACACCGGCCGGATCACGGTCATCGGCGGCGAACGTCACCGCCCATACGACCGGCCGCCGCTCGGCCGCGGCTTCCTCACCGGGCAGACCACCATCGGCGAGCTCGCCCTCGAGGCTCCCCACGAGGACCTCGACGCCGACTGGCGCCTGGGCGTGGCCGCCGTCGCGCTGGATGCGGCCGGGCACCGGGTGACGCTGGCGAACGGTCGCACCCTCGACTCCGACGCCGTCGTGATCGCCACGGGCTCCGCCGCCCGCCGGTTCGGGGCCTCGCCCCGCGGCGTGCACACCCTCCGCACCGTCGAAGACGCCCTGGCGCTGCGGGAAGAGCTGCTGCCCGGCGCGCGGATGATCGTGGTCGGCTCCGGCGTCGTCGGCCTGGAGGTGGCGTCGACCGCCCGCGACATGGGCCTGGACGTGACGGTGCTCGGGAGCACCACGGATGCGCTCTGCACGGCCTTCGGCGGCACCGTCGCCGACGCCGTCTACGCGTTGCACTCCCGGCGCGGCACCACGGTGCGCACCGACCTCAGGGTCGCCGATCTGATCGGTCCCGGCTGGGTGTCGGGTGTGCGGCTCAGCACCGGGGAGGAGATCGGCGCCGACGTGGTTCTGCTGGACATCGGCTCCGTGCCGTTGGCGGGATGGCTCGGCGACGCCGGCCTCGACCTGCGCGGCGGTGTCGTGTGCGATGCCGCCGGCGCCACCTCGGTGCCCGGGGTCGTGGCCGTGGGCGATTGTGCGGCGTGGCTGGACCCGGTCACCGGGCAGCACCGGCGGATCCCGCACTGGAGCGACACCCGCAACCGGTCGGCCATCGCCATGGCGGCGCTCCTGGGCGTCGACGCCGGCGCGGCGCTGACGCCCGGCCGGGTGGCCTCGGAGCAGGCCGGTGTGCGCGTGCAGTTCGCCGGCCGGCTGACCGGCACCGAGCAGATCTCGGTCGAGGCCGGCGGGGTCGACACCGGAGACCTCGTGGCCGTCTACCGCCGTGGCGGCCGGCCGGTGGGTGTGCTGGGCATCGACCAGCCGGCGCTCGTGGCGCACTGGCAGGCGCTCCTGGACGAGCCCGGCATGATGCATCCGGCGCCGGACCTGGCCGAGGTGGGAACGGTCAGGGACGCCAGCGCGCTCGGCTGAGATCGATCCGGTACGCGGTGTCCGGCTCAGTGTCCGGCCCGGCGCCGGGCAGCAGCGGTGTCTGTTCGGCCCGGTAGTGCGCCAAGGCCCTGGCCTCATGGCCGGTCGGTGGGAGACCTCCGGCGCGGATCACCCGCCACCACGGCGCATCCGCCCCGAACTGCGCCATCGTCTGGCCCACCACCCGGGCGGCGCGGGAGCCGAGGGTGGCGGCGACGTCACCGTAGGTCATCACCTGACCGGCCGGGATGGACTCCACAATCTCGAGCACCGCGGCGACGAACGGGCTGGCCGGGTTGAGGCGCACGGGTTAGAGGGCGAGCGCGCCGATGACCTCGCCGAACTCGGTCTCACCGATGTCGGTGAAGCCGATGCGGTGGAAGAACGCCTCCGGGCCGTCCTCGCCGGGTTCCCAGATCACCGTGATGCGGTCGAAACCGCGGTGCCGGGCCTCCTCGGCGAGGGCCTCTGCGGCGAACTTGCCCACGCCCATGCCCTGCGCCTCAGCGTCGACGTTGATGCGCCAGATGCAGGCCCGGAATTCCTCCTGGGCGGACTCCGGGTCGAAATTGCCGTGGATGAACCCGGCGACCTGGCCGTCGAGTACCACCACACGCTGCCAGGCGGTGGCCGGGTTGATCACGGACGCCGCCACCGAGTACGAGACCGGGGCGATGAATTGCTCCTGACCAGGCTTGAGGCTCAGGTTATTGGCCGCGACGATGTTGCGCGCGGACAGTTCTTCAAGTCGGAGTTCAGGCATAACCCAAGGCTATCGCCCGCCCGCGGCGGCAGATAGTCGGGTTTCTGACGGACAAACGGACGGGGGTGGCTCCGCTGCCGAAGTCTCTCGATGTCGAGAGAGTTATCGCGCTCGGCTAGGATTGTCCACGGCCCCATGCCCCGACTCACTGAGGAGAATCCATTGTCGAAGATCAAGGTTGCAGGTACTGTCGTCGAGCTCGACGGGGACGAGATGACGCGCATCATCTGGCAGGCCATCAAGGACACCCTCATCCACCCGTATCTCGACATCGACCTCGAGTACTACGACCTGTCGATCCAGAAGCGTGACGAGACCGACGACCAGATCACGATCGACGCGGCCCACGCCATCCAGAAGCACGGCGTCGGCGTGAAGTGCGCGACCATCACGCCCGACGAGGCCCGCGTCGAGGAATTCGGCCTGAAGAAGATGTGGGCCTCGCCCAACGGCACCATCCGCAACATCCTCGGCGGCACCATCTTCCGTGAGCCCATCATCATCTCCAACATCCCGCGCCTGGTGCCGGGCTGGAACAAGCCCATCATCATCGGCCGCCACGCGTTCGGCGACCAGTACCGTGCCACCAACTTCCGCTTCGAGGGCGAAGGCACCCTCACCATGACTTTCACCCCGAAGGATGGCGGCGACCCGCAGCAGTTCGAGGTCTTCCAGGCGCCGGGCAGCGGTGTGGCGATGGGCATGTACAACCTGGACAAGTCGATCATCGACTTCGCCCGGGCCTCGCTCAACTACGGTCTCGAGCGCAACTACCCGGTCTACCTGTCCACCAAGAACACCATCCTCAAGGCCTACGACGGCCGGTTCAAGGACATCTTCCAGGAGATCTTCGACACCGAGTTCAAGGACCGTTTCGAGGCCGCCGGTCTCACCTACGAACACCGTCTCATCGACGACATGGTCGCATCCGCCATGAAGTGGGAGGGCGGCTACGTCTGGGCCTGCAAGAACTACGACGGCGACGTGCAGTCCGACACCGTGGCGCAGGGCTTCGGCTCGCTCGGCCTGATGACCAGCGTGCTCTCCACCCCCGACGGCAGCGTCGTCGAGGCCGAGGCCGCTCACGGCACCGTGACCCGGCACTACCGCCAGCACCAGCAGGGCAAGCCCACCTCCACCAACCCGATCGCGTCGATCTACGCGTGGACCCGCGGCCTGTCGCACCGCGCCAAGCTCGACAGCAACCCGGCGCTCGCCGAGTTCGCGCACACCCTCGAGGATGTGGTCGTGAAGACCGTCGAGAGCGGCAAGATGACCAAGGACCTGGCGCTGCTCGTGGGCCCCGACCAGGCCTACCTCACCACCGAGGAATTCCTGGCCGCGATCGCCGACAACCTGCAGACCCGCCTGGCGTAGTCCGCCCGCACCGAGCCCGACCGGGCCCGCACTGAAAGGCCCCGCCCAGCCGGCGGGGCCTTTTCTGCGCCCACCTGTTGCCCGGGCGGACTTCTGCGTCCGGTGTGCGGGACGCAGAAGTCCGCTTCGGGAACAGTTCTGGCCGGATGCGTGGCCGGATGCCGCGGGCGCCGCACCGGGCACAGTTAGCCTCGGGCGGGCCGACAAGGGGAGGCTTTCCTTGCTGGTGCGCACGCGCATCCGAGGCGACAATGGAGCCATGTCCACGCTCACGGGAGCATTCCGCCGGTATCCGGTTGTGGCGGCAACCATTCTGATCGGCCTGATCGGCCTGGTGCTCTGGGCGCTCGGGCTGCCGCTGGCGGTGCAGTGGCTGTTTTCCGGCCTCGGCCTGGTCGTGGCCGGCATCCAGGGTGTCGGCATGGTCAAGCGGATGCGCCAGGGCTCGTTCGGTGTCGACCTGCTGGCGATCATGGCCATCATCGCCACGATCCTCGTGGGCGAGTACGTGGCCACCCTGCTCATCGTGCTGATGCTCTCGGGCGGAGCCGCCCTCGAGGACTACGCCGCTGGGCGCGCCCAGCGGGAGCTGACGTCACTGCTCGACCGGGCCCCGCAGGTGGCGCACCTGCTGCGGGACGGCTCGTCGGAGGTGGAGGACATCCCCGCGACCCTGGTGCAGGTCGGGGACGTGCTGCTGGTGCGGCCGTCGGAGATCGTGCCCGTCGACGCCGACCTGGTCTCGGAGAGCGCCGCGTTCGACGAATCGTCGCTCACCGGGGAGAGCCTGCCCGTCGAACGTCGCGCCGGCGACCCGGTGCTCAGCGGGTCGATCAACGGCCAGGCGGCCGCAACGGTGCGCGCCACGGCCCTGGCCGCCGACAGCCAGTTCCAGCAGATCGTGGCGCTCGTGGCCGAGGCCTCGGCCAGCAAGGCCCCCGTCGTGCGCCTCGCCGACCGGTACGCCGTGCCGTTCACCGTCGTGGCACTGCTCGTCGCCGGCATCGCCTGGTTCGTCTCCGGCGACCCCGTCCGGTTCGCCGAGGTGCTCGTCGTCGCCACGCCGTGCCCTCTGCTCCTCGCCGCACCGGTGGCGTTCATGGGCGGCATGAGCCGGGCCGCCCGCAACGGCATCATCGTCAAGGGCGGCGGGGTGTTGGAGATGCTCGCCCGGGCCCGCACCGTGGTCTTCGACAAGACCGGCACCCTCACCTACGGTGCGCCCACCATCGCCAGGGTCTGCCCCGAACCGCCGTACACCGAGAACGAGCTGCTCACCCTGGCGGCGTCGGCCGAGCAGTATTCGTCGCACGTGCTCGCCGCATCCGTCGTCACGGCCGCGGAGATGCGCGACCTGACGCTGTTGCGCACCGAGACGGCCGTGGAGGTGCCCGCGCACGGTGTGACCGCCCGGTTCGGCGCCCAGGAGGTGATCGTGGGCAAGCTGGCCTTCGTGGCCGAGCACGCCCCGGATGCCTACCCGGCCGAGCTGGCCGGCGGTGAACTCGCCATCTACCTCGCCGTCGACGGCCAGTACGCCGGCTGCATCGTGGCCGGTGACCAGGTGCGCGACAACGCCCGCGCCACCGTGCAGGCCCTGGACCGGCTCGGCGTACACGAATCGGTGATGCTCACCGGCGACGCCCGGCCGACCGCCAACCACATCGCCCGGCTTGTGGGCATCACCAGGGTGCGCGCCGACTGCCTGCCCGCCGACAAGGTCGACGCCGTGCGCGCCATCCGGGAACGCCCGGTGATCATGGTCGGCGACGGCGTCAACGACGCCCCGGTGCTGGCGGTTGCCGATGTGGGCATCGCCATGGGCGCGAAGGGAGCCACGGCGGCCAGCGAGTCGGCGGATGCGGTGATCCTGCTCGATGACCTGTCCCGCGCCGCCCGGGCCGTGGGCATCGGCCGGGACACCGTGCGCATCGCCCTGCAGAGCATCTGGCTGGGCATCGCCCTGAGCGTCGGTCTGATGCTCGTCGCCGCGTTCGGGCTGATCCCCGCCACGGTCGGCGCCCTGCTGCAGGAGCTCGTCGACCTGGCCACGATCCTGAACGCGCTGCGGGCCATCGGCGGGCGCCGCGATGTGCGCGCCCGCGGTGTGGCCGCGCGGGTGCCGGCGGCCACCCAGCCGGTGCCCAGCCGCTGAGCGGGTACACCCAGCCGTCGTTGCCGGATGCCGACGGAGGCGCCCGCAGCCGACGCCGCCCGGCGGGGCCGGCCACCCAGACGGCATATTCTGGAGGGATGCGCCGCCTCCGTTTCCCGTTCGGGTCCACCCGCCTCCGATCGGCCGACGAACCGCGGCTCGGCCGGGACGTGTACGTTCTCGGAGTCATCGCCTTCTTCGTCATGGTGGGCTTCGGCGTGGTGGTTCCCGTGCTGCCGGTCTACGTCAAGAGCTTCGGCGTGGGCAACCTGGAGATCGGCGCCGTGGTGTCGGCGTTCGCTCTGATGCGTTTCATCGCCAGCCCGGTCTGCGGCAAGCTCATCGACTGGGCCGGCGAACGCACCGTCCTGGCGGTGGGCATAGGCATCGTCGCCGTCTCCAGCGGCCTGGTCGGCATCGCCGGCAGCTACCCGCAGCTGTTGCTGCTGCGCGGCGCCGGCGGCATCGGCTCCGCGATGTTCTCGGTCGCCGCGATGACGCTGCTGCTACGCACCACCGCTCCGGGCATCCGCGGCCGCGCCGTGGGCTTCTACCAGGGCGGCTTCCTCATCGGCGGCATGGCCGGGCCGGCGCTCGGCGGCCTGCTCGCCACCATCTCGCTGACCGCGCCGTTCTTCTTCTACGCCGGCACCCTCGCCGTGGCCGGCCTGATCGGCCTGGTGATGCTGCAGCCGGCCATTCGTGCGGGCTCCGGCCCGACGGGCGCCCCGACCCCGTTGCTGCCGCTTCGCACGGTTTTGCGCGACAGCCGGTTCCGCGCCGCCTGCCTGGCGAACTTCTCGCAGGGCTGGTCGTCGTTCGGGGTGCGCGGCGCCCTCGTGCCGGTGCTGGTCGTCGAGGTTCTCAAGGGCCCGAGTTCCTGGACCGGCATCGCCTTCGCGATCGCCGCCGTCGCCCAGGCCCTCGCTCTCGCGCCGGCATCCAGGTTCGTCGACACCGTCGGCCGCAAACCCGCCATCATCGGGGCGTTCCTGGTGGCGGCGGTCACGATCACGGCGATCCCGTTCGCCCCGAACATCGTGCTGCTCACGGTGCTGCTCTGCGTCTACGGCGTTGCCGCGGCGTTCATGGGCACCGCGCCGGCGGCATCCGTCGGCGACGTGGCCGGCACCGCGGGAGGCCGCCCGGTGGCGATCTTCTCGATGTTCTCCGACTTCGGCGCCATCGTCGGCCCGCTCGTGGCCGGCCTGCTCGCCGACACGGTGTCGTACCCGGCTGCGTTCCTGCTCGGTGGCCTACTCTTCGTGGCCACCTCGCTCTACGCCACCCGGATGCCTGCCGGCCTGCCGGCGAAGCCCGCCGCGCAGCCCCCGGTCACCGAGCCCCTCGACCGCTGAGCTGTCCTCCGGCCCACTCCGAGGGCGGGAGGAAGGCCGGGTCAGGCGCCGATCTCCTTGCGGCCGGAGATGACGCCGCTGACCGTGGCGATCACGGCGAAGACGCCGGCCACGATCGGCTGGCCGAGGTCCCACCAGGCCAGGGCGGCCGCCCCGAACACGAAGATCTCCACGATCGCCTTGCCGAACGGGTCGAGCCTGAACACGGCCTTGGGGGAGCGGAACAGGGCCCACACCACGATCGCGAACGCCGGCGCGAGGATGCCCACCAGGATGCCCGGCCACGGCAGCGGCCACGCCAGGAACCCCCAGAGCGCCAGGCTCACAAAGGCGAACAGTTCGAGCACAAAACGCAGGATGTCGTTGGCGCCGATGACAGGGGTGGGGCGGGTGTCGTTCACCCAGCAATCCTACCGACCGGGCTACTTGAAGATGATGGTGCGCGCTCCGTCGAGCAGCACCCGGTTCTCGGCGAACCACTTCACGGCCTGAGTGAGGGTGCGGCTCTCCTCGTCCTGACCGATCGCGACGAGCTCCGCCGGTGTGCGGGAATGGTCGACACGCACCACGTTCTGCTCGATGATCGGGCCTTCGTCCAGGTCGCTCGTGACGAAGTGCGCCGTGGCGCCGATGAGCTTCACACCGCGGGCATGCGCCTGCTTGTACGGGTTGGCGCCCTTGAAGCCGGGCAGGAAGGAGTGGTGGATGTTGATCGCCCGACCCTCCAGGTAGGCGCAGAGTTCGGGGGAGAGGATCTGCATGTACCGGGCCAGCACCACGAGCTCGATGTCGTTCTCTTCCACGGCCTCGACCACGCGCGCCTCGAACGCGGCCTTGCTGGCGGCATCCGTGATGGGCAGCGCCTCGAACGGCACCCCGTAGAAGCCGACCAGGTCGCGCAGGGTGCCGTGGTTGCTGAGCACCAGGGGAACCTCGACGGCCAGCTGTCCGCCGCGCTGGCGGAACAGGAGGTCGTTCACGCAGTGCCCGGCCGTGGACGCGAGCACCAGGGTGCGCAACGGGCGGCCGACGACGTCGATGACGGAAGCCATCGCGTACCGCTCGATGATCGGGGCGAGAGCGGCCTGCAGCTCCTCCCGGTTCGCGGGCGATTCCACCTGCAGGCGAATGAAGAAGCGACCGGTGTCGGCGCTGGAGAACTGTTGGCTCTCGGTGATGTTGCCGCGGGATTCAACGATGGCGCCGCTGACGGCGTGCACGATGCCGGGCTGGTCGGGGCAGACCAGGGTGACGACCAGGTGGTGATGGTGGGCGGGCATCGAGGAGCTGGTGTTCATGGCACCAGAGTACCGGCCCCGCCGCACCCGCTCGTGTGCGACGGCGTTGTGGGCGGCCTTGCCCCGCCCCGAGCCGGATCCGGGGAGCGTAAACCGGCGCAACAAACCGGCAATCAAATGGTTTCGTGACCGAAACTCGCGGATGCTGAGATAGCAGTCGGCAGGATCGCTGCCGAGACCCCGACGTGGAAGGCAGAAACACATGACAGACGGATGCTTGCGGGCCACCGACACTCGGCCGACGACGATCACCGGAACCGTCATCCACGGCAACGCCTGGGGACGGGTGATCGGGTTTCCCACCGCGAACATCGAGGTACCGGACCTCCTGGCGCACTCCGGCATCTGGGCCGGCATCGTGCGCGGCGACGCGCTGCCCGCAGAGGGTGTGCTGGCCGCGATCTCGGTGGGCACCCGGCCGACCTACTACGGCGACGCCGGCCATCCGCTGCTCGAAGCCCACCTGCTGGACTTCGCCGGCGACCTGTACGGGCAGGAGCTGAACGTGGAGTTGCGCCTCTTCCTGCGCGCCGAGGTGGCGTTCGTCGACACCCCGGCCCTCGTCGACCAGCTCGCCGTGGACGTGCAAAACACCCGCGACTGGTACGCCGCCGGGGCCAGCGCCGCGGCCTGAGCTGTCTGTGCACTGGAAACAGACCGCCGATCCCCGCCAGACCCCCGCGCCCAAACGGGAACCCGGGCTGCGGCGCAGCGAGCGGCAGGCGCGCCGGGAGGCCGCGGTGGTCGCCGGGCTGCAGGAACTCCGCGGCCGGTTAGGCGGGCGGGCGCCCACCCATCAGGCCCTCGCCGAGCACAGCGGGCTGCCGATCGGCTGGTTGCGCTGGGCATACCCCTCACTCGAGCAGGTATCCGGCTAGGCTGGTCCCTGGTCGGCGGATTTTCGCGCGGCCCCGGGCGCGCACGTCGGCGCGCACCGCTCGAACACCCCCGCACAACCAGCCGTGACAGCCGCTGGCACTCCGGGCGAGCGGGCCCCTGTCTGTGAGCCACAGCACCCATGTCATTCACCGCGCCCATCTCGCTGCCGTCAACCGCCGCGCCTCGCCCCGATACCACCCCGCCGGGTCCGTTCCCCTGGATCGGCCTGATCGCCCTCTCTGCCGCCGTCTTCCTCTCGGTCACCTCCGAGATGCTGCCCACCGGCCTGCTGCCGGAGATGAGCGACTCCCTGGGCGTCAGCCAGTCCGACGTCGGCCTGCTCGTGTCCTGGTTCGCGTTCACCGTCGTGCTCACCAGCACGCCGCTGGCCCTGCTCACCAAACGGATGCCCAGGCACGGCCTCATCGTGATGGTGCTCATAGTCTTCGCGCTCAGCAACGTGCTCACGGCTTTCGCCCCCGACTACACCTTCGTGGTGATCTCCCGGGTGATCGGCGGGCTGGCGCACGGCCTGTTCTGGGGCGTCGTCGGCGCCTACTCGGCGCACCTGGTGCCCAAGGACCAGATCGCCAGGGCGGTGTCGATCACCATCGCCGGCGGCACCCTCGCGTTCGTCTTCGGGGTGCCACTGGGCACCTTCCTCGGCCACCTGCTCGGCTGGCGGCTCTCCTTCGTGGTGCTGGCCGGGCTGATGCTCGTCGGCGCCGTGGTGATCTGGCGGTTCCTGCCCAAGGTCGAGCACTACGGCGCGAGGCGTCCGGCCGCCGTGACGACCGCCACCGGAACCCTCACCCTGCCGGCCAAGCTTCCCCGCGACCCCACCATCGCCGCGGTCGCGCTGGTCTGCGTCATCACGGCGATCACCATGATCGGGCACTACACCTTCTACACCTACATCGCGCCGTTCCTCAGCGAGAACATGGGTGTGGGCAGCGACGCCGTGGCGCCGTTGCTCTTCGCCTACGGCATCGCGGGTGCCGCCGGCCTGTTCATCAGCGGGGTTGTGTTCAGCAAGCGACCGCAGCTGGGCCTGGTGCTCGGGATGTCGGTGAGCGCCGTCAGCGTCACCGTGCTGGCCCTCTCCACCGCCACCCTGCCGCTCGCGATCGGCGCCCTGCTGGTCTGGGGCTTGGCGTTCGGCACCTTCCCGCCGCTGCTGCAGACCCGGTTGCTGCAGACCGCCTCTGTGCGCATCCGCGATACCGCCAGTGCCGTGTACACCACCGCGTTCAACATGGGCATCGGCCTGGGTGCATTCCTCGGCGCCCTCCTGCTGGGCCAGGTGGGGCTGGGCACGGTGCCGCTGGTCTACGTGGGCATCCTGCTGCTGGCCCTGGCGCTCGTGCTGCTCAGCGACCTGGTCATCCGCCGCCGCCGCGCCTGACCCGCGCCGCGCCCGCCAGCCGCAACTGTTGCCGAAGCGGACTTCTGCGTCTGGCGTGCCGGGCGCAGAAGTCCGGACGGGGAACAGTTGGGGCCGGCCGGGGACCGGCTAGCGCTTCGCGGTGGGCAGCGGCGGCCGGGCGGCCGCGATCTCGAGGATGCGGCCGCGGCAGGCGAACCAGCCCACGACCAGCCCCGGGATGATGAGCCCGAGCGAGCTGATGGTGAGTGTGCCGACGGGCCAGTCGAAGGCCATCAGCACGAGCACCGTGGCGAGGAAGACCAGGGTGAGGTAGCCGGTGTACGGGGCGCCGGGCATCCGGAACGTCGGCCGGGTGAGGATGCCGGCCTTCGCCCAGGCCTGCAGCCGCAGCTGGCAGAGCACGATCATGCCCCACGCGCTGATGATGCCGATCGCGGCCATGTTCAGCACGATCTCGAAGGCTTCGTCGGGCACGATCGCGTTCAGGCCCACGCCGAGCAGGGTGACCACACCGGTGAGCAGGATGCCGCCGAACGGCACCCCGTTGCGACTCACCTTGTCGGCGAAGCGGGGCGCAGACCCGGCCAGCGACATCGAACGAAGGATGCGCCCGGTGGAATACAGGCCGGCGTTCAGCGACGAGAGCGCGGCGGTGAGCACCACCAGGTTCATGATCACATCGACGCCGTCGACTCCGATGGAGCCGAAGAAGGTGACGAACGGGCTGACCCCGGCTTCGTATGCCGTGTACGGCAACAACAGCGAGAGCAGCAGGATCGAGCCGACGTAGAAGACCGCGATGCGCACGATGACGGTGTTGATCGCCTTGGGCATCACCTTCTCCGGATTCTCGGTCTCGCCGGCGGCGGTGCCGATCAGCTCGATCGAGGCGTAGGCGAACACCACGCCCTGCACCACGAGCACCGACGCGATGATGCCGTTGGGCAGCCAGCCGCCGTTGTCGGCGATGAGCGAGAAGCCCACGGTCGCGCCCTCAACCGGGGTGCCGAAGATGACCATCCAGGTGCCCACCAGCAGGAACACCACGATGGCGACGACCTTGATCAGCGCGAACCAGAACTCCAGCTCGCCGAAGACCTTCACCGAGAGCAGGTTGAGGCCGAGCACCACGGCGAGGGCCAGCAGAGCGAACAGCCACTGCGGCACGTCGCCGAAGGGCGCCCAGTACTTGCCGAAGAAGTTCATGTAGAGCGCCACCGCGGTGACGTCCACGATCGCGGTCATCACCCAGTTGAGCCAGTACAGCCAGCCGGTCACGAACGCGGTCTTCTCGCCGAAGAACTCCCGGGCGTACGACACGAAGGATCCCGAGGTAGGCCGGTGCAGCACCAGTTCGCCGAGCGCGCGGAGGATCAGGAACGCGAAAAAGCCGCAGATGGCATAGACGAACACCAGGGCAGGACCGGCGCTGGCGAGCCGGCCGCCCGCACCGAGGAACAGGCCGGTGCCGATGGCGCCGCCGATCGCGATCATCTGCACGTGCCGCGCCTTGAGGCCCTTGTGCAGCCCCTGGTCCTCGTGCACGCTCAGGGCGTCGTCGATGCGCTCGAGCGGAGTTTCGTCGTGCCCGGTGTGGTGCACGGCGGCACCGGACTGCGCGGACGAGTTCTCGGGCCGGTCAGGCCCGGTGGTGCGAGTGGTCACGTGGAGCATCCGTTCTGGGGGTTGCGGCAACCCTAGTCGACCGCTAGAGAGCGGTTCGGGCCTAAAGACCCTCTCCTGTAGACTGAGTGGCGACACTCTGACCGTAGAGACGACACTCTGATTCCAGGGAGCCGGGAGGCCGCATGGCGACAATCCTCCTGATCTTCCTGCTCGTTTCCGTCCTCACCCCCACGCTCACCCGACTGCTCGGGTTGCGTGTTTTCTATGTCGTCGCCCTGCTGCCCGCAGCGGCCTTCGGGTACACGCTCACCCAGACCGCCACGGTGGCTGCCGGTGGCGCGGTGACCCAGAGCCTGCCCTGGATCCCGCAACTGGGCATCAGCCTGAGCTTCCGGGTGGATGCGCTCGCCTGGCTGCTCGCTCTCGTCGTGACCGGCGTCGGCGCGCTGGTGCTGATCTACTGTGCTCGCTACTTCGACGCGGACGAGCCCAGCCTGGGGCGGTTCGCCGCCCTGCTGCTCGCCTTCGCCGGCACCATGTACGGACTCGTCACCGCCGACGACATCCTGGTGATGTTCATGTTCTGGGAGATCACCAGCGTGCTCTCCTACCTGCTGATCGGGCACTACACCGCGAAGCGGGAGAGCCGCGGTGCGGCGCTGCAGGCGCTGCTGGTGACCACCTTCGGCGGACTGGTGATGCTCATCGGCGTCGTGATGATCTCCGTGGAGGCGGGCACCACCTCGCTGGCCACTATCGTCGCGCATCCGTCCGACAGCCCCGTCGCGATCTGGGCGGTTCTGCTGATCCTGGTCGGCGCGCTGTCGAAGTCGGCGCTGATCCCCTTCCACTTCTGGTTGCCGGCCGCGATGGCCGCGCCCACCCCGGTGAGCGCCTACCTGCACGCCGCCGCCATGGTGAAGGCCGGCATTTACCTCACCGCCCGCTTCGCGCCCGGCTACGCCGACTCGCCCGGCTGGCTGCCGGTGCTGGTCACCATCGGCGTCTGGACCATGCTCGTGGGCGCCTGGCGGTCGCTGCGCCAGCACGACATCAAGCTGATGCTGGCCTACGGCACCGTCAGCCAGCTCGGTTTCCTCATGGTCGTCGTCGGCTTCGGCACCCGCGACGCGGCGCTCGCCGGGGTGCTGCTGCTGCTCGCGCATGCGCTCTACAAGGCCACCCTGTTCCTCGTCGTGGGCATCATCGACCACCGCGCCGGCACCCGCGACTGGCGGAAACTCTCGGGGCTCGGCCGCCGCGAACCGGTGCTCGCCGCGATCGCGCTCATCGCCGTCGCGTCGATGGCCGGCCTGCCGCCGCTGCTCGGTTTCGTGGCCAAGGAATCGGTGTTCACCGCGTTCCTGGAGGCCGGCCTGGCCGGCGACGGCTGGGGCTGGATCGCCCTGGCCGGAACCGCGGTCGGCTCGGTGCTCACCGTCGCCTACAGCGCCAAGTTCTTCTGGGGCGCGTTCGGCACCCGCCCTGCCATCAGCGACACGCCCCTGCACTCCAGCCGCTGGGATTTCGCGCTGGCGCCCGGCATCCTCACGGTCGCCACAGTGCTGCTCGGCCCGCTGGTGTTCCTGCTCGACCCGGTGCTTGCGGTCTACGCCGACACCGTCCCCGGCGAGGGCGACGCGCACCTGCAGCTCTGGCACGGCTTCGAGCCGGCGCTGTTCCTCAGCATCGTGGTGGTGGCCATGGGCCTGGTCATCTTCGCCCAGCGCAAGCGCGTGGCCCGCTGGCAGGCCACGGTGCCCGCCTGGGTCGACGCCGGCCACGGCTACGGCTACACCGTGCGGTTCATCGACAGGGTCGCCGCCCGCACCACCCACCTCGCCCAGAAGGGCGGCCTGCCGCAATACCTGTCCACGATCCTCGTGGTGTTCGTGCTGGCGCTGGGCGCCGCCTCCTTCGTCAACCGCACCTGGCCCGACGCGATCGTGCTCTGGGACTACCCGGCCCAGGTGATCATCGGCCTGGTCATGATCATCGCCACCGTGATGGCCGCCAGGGTCGGCCAGCGGATGACCGCGGTGCTGCTGGCCGGTGTCACCGGCTACGGCATGGTCGCCCTGTTCGCCTTCCACGGCGCCCCCGACCTGGCGCTCACCCAGGCCCTCGTCGAGTCGATCACCCTCGTCGTGTTCGTGCTCGTGCTGCGCCGGCTGCCCAGCCGTATCGCCCAGCACAACCGGCCGATGCACCGCCGCCGCCGCGCGATCATCGGCGGCCTGGTCGGCCTCGTGATGGGCACCATCGCGATCATTTCGCTCGGCGCCCGCCAGGCGCGGAGCATCGCCGCCGAACTGCCCCGCCTGGCCGTCGAGGAGGGCCATGGCAACAACATCGTCAACGTCATGCTCGTCGACATCCGCGCCTGGGACACCATGGGTGAGATCTCGGTGCTCATCGTCGTGGCCACCGGTGTGGCCAGCCTGCTGTTCGTCTCCGGCCGCAGCGAGCAGATGCCCAGACTGCGGGAGTCGCGCAAGCGCCGCGCCCCGAAGAACCGCCGCCGCATTGTCGCCGACCCGCACGCCAGCTCCGCCGGCCATGCCGTCACCCGGCAGTCCTGGCTGCTCGGCGGCCGCACCCAGTCCGCCGAGAACCGGTCGATCCTCATCGAGGTGCTCGTGCGGCTTCTGTTCCACCCGGCGATCATCGTGTCGATCTACCTGCTCTTCGCCGGCCACAACCTGCCCGGCGGCGGCTTCGCCGGCGGGCTCCTGGCCGGGCTGGCCCTCGTGGCCCGATACCTGGCCGGCGGCCGGTACGAGCTGGGCGAGGCCGCGCCGATCGACCCGGGCAAGATCCTCGGCCTCGGCGTGGTGCTTGCCGTCGGCACCGCCGTCGGCTCGCTCTTCATCACCGGCATCCCGCTCGAGTCCGCCTACTTCGAGGCCGACCTGCCCGTGCTCGGCCACCTCTCCTTCGGCACCTCCAGCATCTTCGACATCGGCGTGTACCTCGTCGTGATCGGCCTGAGCCTGGACATCCTGCGCAGCCTCGGCAGTGAGATCGACCGGCAGAGCGAACTCGACGAACCCGGCGACGACGACCCCGACCACCCCACGGTGCCGCCGATCGGCAACGCCTCCAGCGATGCCGGCGACGCCATGGGCTTCGACGCATCGTCGGAGTGGACTCCCGCCGAGGCGCCAGCTGCCGGCATGGGCCCGGAGACGTCACCGATCACCCAGCCCGCCGATCCGGCCGGCGACACCGAGAGCGCACCGACGGGGGGACACCGATGAGCGCGTCCCTGACCCTCGTGATCGTGATGGCCGTGATGTACGCCGCGGGCATCTACATCATGCTCGAGCGCAGCCTCACCCGGGTGCTGATCGGGTTCCTTCTGGTGGGCAACGCCACCAACCTGCTGATCTTCATCATGAGCGGCCGACCCGGCAGCTCGCCGATCGTCACCGGCACGGCCCTGGACGACACCATGGTCGACCCGGTGCCGCAAGTGCTCATGCTCACCGCCATCGTGATCAACTTCGGTATCACGGCCCTGCTGCTCGCGCTGATCTACCGATCCTGGTGGCTGGCGCAGCTCGGCGACGAGGGCGACACCCTCACCGACGAGCACGCCGCGGAGACCAGCGAAGACTCCGAGATCACCTTCAGGTCCTCCAGCGACGATGAGGCCGCCGTGCAGGCCTCCCTCGATGCCAGCGAGGACGGCAGCGACGACGACAGCTCAGCCGTCGACGCCACCGACCGCTCCGATGAGCGCGACCCGTCGACCCCCGACTCCGCGACCACCGACCGGGAGGGCGGCCCCCGATGAACGTCCTCGTGCCCCTCGTGGTCGCCATCCCGCTGCTCGGTGCGGCGCTCGCCCTCGCGCTCGGCCGCCGGTCGCGCTACCAGGTGATGGTGAGCGTGCTCTCGCTCACCGCGATAGTCGTGATCAGCGCCATCCTGCTGGTGCTCGTCGACCAGCAGGGCCCTGCCGTCGTGCACGTCGGCGACTGGCAGGCGCCGTGGGGCATCGTGCTCGTCGTCGACAGGCTGTCGGCGATCATGCTCATAGTGTCGGCGCTGATGCTGCTCGGCGTGCTGCTCTTCGCCGTCGGCCAGGGCATCGTCGAGGGCGACCGGGAGACCCCGGTGTCGATCTTCCACCCCACCTACCTGGTGCTGGCCGCCGGGCTGTTCAACGCGTTCATCGCGGGCGACCTGTTCAACATGTACGTGGGTTTCGAGATGCTGCTCTCGGCCAGCTACGTGCTGCTCACCCTCGGCGGCACCGGCGCACGCATCCGAGCCGGCGTCACCTACATCGTCGTCAGCCTGGTCTCCTCGATCCTGTTCCTCTCCGCCATCGCGCTGATCTACGGCGCCACCGGCACCGTCACGCTGGCATTGCTGGCCGAGCGCATCCCGGCACTGCCCGGTGACGTGCAGCTGATCCTCGGGCTGATGCTGTTGATCGCGTTCAGCGTCAAGGCGGCGGTGTTCCCACTGTCGTTCTGGCTGCCGGACTCCTACCCCACCGCGCCGGCGCCGGTCACGGCGGTGTTCGCCGGCCTGCTCACCAAGGTCGGCGTCTACGCGATCCTGCGCACCCAGACGCTGCTCTTCCCCGACAACCGGCTCTCGGTGCCGCTGATGATCGTGGCGCTGCTCACCATGCTGGTGGGCATCCTCGGCGCGCTGGCCCAGGCCGACATCAAACGGCTGTTGTCGTTCACCCTGGTCAGCCACATCGGCTACATGATCTTCGGCATCGCCCTCGGCACCGAGGCGGCGATCGCGGCCACCATCTTCTACGTGGTGCACCACATCATGATCCAGACCACCCTGTTCCTCTGCGCCGGGCTGATCGAGCGCATCGGCGGCACCACCTCGCTGGCCCGGTTGGGCGGGATGCTCAAGGCCGCGCCGCTGGTGGCCATCCTGTTCTTCATCGGAGCGCTCAACCTCGGCGGCATCCCGCCGTTCTCCGGGTTCCTCGGCAAGGTCGCCCTGTTCGACGCGGGCGTGCAGGTGGGCGGCGCGCTGAGCTACGTGCTCCTGGCCGGGGGAGCGGCCACCTCGCTGCTCACCCTCTACGCCCTGGCCCGGGCCTGGAACATGGCGTTCTGGCGGCCCCGGCGCGATGTCGAGAACTACGACTCCGCCATGCTCAACGCCCTGCAGGACGACCCACACGACGAGGGCACCGTCACCACCAAGACCACGTCGGCGCTGATGACCACGGCGACCGCGACCATGCTGGCCCTCACCGTGAGCCTCACGGTGTTCGCCGGCCCGGCGTTCGACCTGGCCGCCCGCGCCGCGGCGAACATCGTGGAACCGTCGACGTACATCGACGCCGTATTCCCGGCGGGCACCCCGTGAGCAGCGTGAAGGAACGCCTCGGCGGCGTCGTCAGCCAGTTGCCGCTGTTCCTCGGCCTGGTACTGCTCTGGGCGCTGCTCTGGGGCAAATTCTCCTGGCTCAACCTGGTGACCGGGGCCGTGTTCGCGGCGATCGTGTCCGTGGTGTTCTACCTGCCGGCGGTGCAGCTGAGCGGCCGGATCAACCTGTGGCGCAGCGCCTGGCTGTTCGGCAAACTGTTCTTCGACATCGTGCGTGCGTCCGTCGACGTGTCCTGGCTAGCCCTCGGCCCCGGCTACCGGCCGAGCAACGCCATCGTCGCGGTGCACCTGCGCACCCGCAGCGACCTCATCCTCACCTGGACCGCCGTGGCCACCTCCATCGTGCCCGGTTCCATCGTCGTCGACATCGAACGGGTGGATTCCACGCTCTACCTGCACGTCATCAACATGCGCTCGGCCTCCGACGCCGACGGCTTCCGTGCTCGAGTGCTCGCCACCGAGCGGCGAATCGTGATGGCCTTCGGCTCGGCCGAAGACGTGGAACGGGTCTGCCGGGTGCAGGGTGCAGAGAACAGCACCGACGATGCGCCGGGTTCACCCGGCCCGCACAGCCGCCCCGACCTGACGCATCCGGTCGATTCTTCCGATTCCGAGAACGGAGCCCACACATGACCCCCATGGATATCGTCGCCGTCGTCGCCGGAATCATGTTCGGCGTCGGCGCCCTCGCCGCCATCTACCGCATCATCCGGGGGCCGAGCGTGCTCGACCGGGTCATCGCCTCCGACGTGCTCGTGGCCACCATCATCTGCGCCCTCGGCGCCGAGATGGCGTTCAACCGGCACACCGACAACCTGCCGGTGCTGCTCGTCCTGGCCCTTTTCGCGGTGCTCGGCTCACTCAGCGTGGCCCGATTCCTGCCCGGACGGGACCGGGCATGAGCGCCCCGTGGAGCGACGTGGTCACCGCCGTGCTGGTGCTGCTCGCCGCCCTGATGTGCCTCGCGGCCGGCGTGGGCCTGCTCCGCTTCCCCGATGTGCTCACCCGGCTGCACTCCGCCACCAAGCCCCAGATCCTCGGCCTGATGGCCGTCACCCTCGACATCGCGGTGACGAACTTCAGTGTCGGCACCGTCACCCTCGTCGTCGCGATCGTGCTGTTCCAGTCGCTCACCGCGCCGATGGCGGCGCACCTGGTGGCCCGCGCCGCCTACCAGACCGACCACCTGCGCCCGGATTTACTGGTGCTCGACGAGCTGCGGGACGCACGCGGCTGATAGTATTGCCGAGTCGCAACTGGCGTAGCACGAAAGATGGGTCACCATCGGGGAGCGACTGACACGGTGAGTGGCCGCACGCCTGGGCCACGACACATCCATCAATATGTATGAGGAGTTTTCCCGTGTCCGACACTGTGCTCACTAGTTCCGTACCCTCCACCTTCAACGAGCCGCTCGAGGTCGTCGACCCCGAGATCGCCGCGATCCTCGAACTCGAGCTCGGACGCCAGCGCGACTACCTCGAGATGATCGCCAGCGAGAACTTCGTGCCCCGCGCCATCCTGCAGTCGCAGGGTTCGGTGCTCACCAACAAGTACGCAGAGGGCTACCCGGGCCGCCGCTACTACGGCGGCTGCGAGTACGTCGACGTGGCAGAGCAGCTCGCCATCGACCGGGCCAAGAGCCTGTTCGGCGCCGAGTACGCGAACGTGCAGCCGCACTCCGGCGCCACCGCCAACGCCGCGGTGCTCTCCGCCATCGCCACCCCCGGCGACACCATCCTGGGCCTGGAGCTGGCGCACGGCGGCCACCTCACCCACGGCATGAAGCTCAACTTCTCCGGCAAGCTCTACAACCCGGTCGCCTACGGCGTCGACCCGGAGACCTTCCGCGTCGACATGGACGTGGTGCGCGACAAGGCCCTCGAGCACAAGCCGCAGGTCATCATCGCCGGCTGGTCGGCCTACCCCCGCCAGCTCGACTTCGCCGCCTTCCGCGCCATCGCCGACGAGGTCGGCGCCAAGCTCTGGGTCGACATGGCCCACTTCGCCGGCCTCGTCGCCGCCGGTCTGCACCCGTCGCCGGTGCCCTACGCCGACGTCGTCTCCAGCACCGTGCACAAGACCCTCGCCGGCCCGCGCTCGGGCTTCATCCTCTCCCGCGACACCGCGCTGGCGAAGAAGCTCAACTCCAACGTCTTCCCCGGCCAGCAGGGCGGCCCGCTCATGCACGTGATCGCCGCCAAGGCCACCGCGTTCAAGCTCGCAGCGCTGCCCGAGTTCAAGGAGCGGCAGGAGCGCACCCTGCGCGGCGCCCGCATCCTCGCCGACCGGCTCACCGCCGACGACTCGCGTGCCGCGGGCATCGACGTGCTCACCGGCGGCACCGACGTGCACCTCGTGCTCGCCGACCTCCGTAACTCCGAGATCAACGGCCAGCAGGCCGAAGATGCCCTGCACGAGGTGGGCATCACCGTCAACCGCAACTCGGTGCCGTTCGACCCGCGCCCGCCGATGGTCACCTCGGGCCTCCGCATCGGCACGCCGGCCCTGGCCACCCGCGGCTTCGGCGACGCCGAGTTCACCGTCGTGTCCGACGTCATCGCCGAGGCCCTCAAGCCCGGCGCCGACATCCCCGCGCTCCGCGCCCGGGTCAAGGGCCTCACCGACGCGTTCCCGCTGTACCCCGGCCTCTCCCAGTAGGCCTGCCGGGTGGTGGCGGATGCTGAGCACGCGCGTGCACGCATCCGTCACCACCCGCACCCGGCAGTGTCGCGCCGCCCCCGTTCTCGGGCCCGGCGCTGGCTCGCCAGATTGGCGCGTGGCCCCAGGCTGGGGCGTGCGCGCAGATAACCAACAGATCGGATTTCGCATGACCGCACTCACCCTCGACGGCGTCGCGACCGCGACCCAGGTCAAGCTCGAACTCACCGAGCGCGTGCGCGCGCTGGCTGCGCAAGGCATCGTGCCCGGGCTCGGCACCCTGCTCGTCGGCGCCGACCCGGGCTCGTTGTCCTACGTGGCCGGCAAACACCGCGACTGCGCCGAGGTGGGCATCGAGTCGATCCGTATCGACCTGCCCGGCTCCGCCACCACGGCGGATGTGCGCGCCGCGATTGCCGACCTCAACGCCGCCCGCGAGGTCACCGGCTACATCATCCAGCTGCCGCTGCCCGTTGGGCACAACGAGAACGCCATGCTCGAGCTGATGGACCCGGCCAAGGACGCCGACGGCCTGCACCCCACCAACCTGGGCCGCCTGGTGCTCGGCATCGAGGGTGAACTCACCTCGCCGCTGCCCTGCACCCCGGCCGGCATCGTGGAGCTCCTGCGCCGCTACGACGTGCCGATCGCCGGCAAGAACGTGGTGGTCATCGGCCGCGGCCTCACTGTGGGCCGTCCGCTGGGCCTGCTCTTCACCCGTAAGGGCCTGGACGCCACTGTCACCCTCACCCACTCCCGCACCGTCGACCTGGCCGCCGAGGTGCGCCGTGCCGACATCGTCGTGGCCGCCGTTGGCGTGCCGCACTTGGTGCAGGCCGACTGGATCAAGCCCGGCGCCGCCGTGCTCGACGTGGGCATCACCCGGGTGCAGAACCCGGAGACCGGCAAGGGCGTTCTCACCGGCGACGTGCACCCCGACGTCGCCGCCGTGGCCGGATACCTGTCCCCGAACCCGCGCGGCGTGGGCCCGATGACGCGTGCGATGCTGCTGGCCAACGTGGTCAAGGCCTCCGAGCGCCTCCTCAAGCCCTAGTCCTCGTTCCGCGAGCCGTGAGTTCGGCCCCGAAAACCCGAGGGTTTCGGGGCTTTACTCACGGGTCGCGAGGCGGTGTAGGGCCGCGTGACCCAGATACGCTTCGGCGTTGTGGCGGATGCCGTCGATCTCCGCGGGCGTGAGCTCCCGGCGCACCTTGGCCGGCACGCCGGCCACGAGGGAGCCCGGCGGCACGATGGTGCCCTCGAGCACCACGGCACCGGCGGCCACGAGTGACCCGGCGCCGATCACGGCCCCGTTGAGCACCGTGGCGGCCATGCCGATCAGCGCACCGTCCTCGACCGTGCAGCCGTGCAGCACCGCGCCGTGGCCCACCGACACATCGCGGCCGACGATCAGCGGGAAACCGTCGTCGACGTGGCAGGAGACATTGTCCTGCAGGTTCGAGCCGGCGCCGATGCGGATGGGCTCGGCCTCGGCGCGCAGGACCGCGTTGTACCAGACGCTCGCATGTTCGGCGAGGCTCACGTTGCCCACCAGCACGGCGCCGGCGGCGACGAACGCAGTCTCGGCCACCTGCGGCCCCGGTCGGTCGGGCAGGACGATGAGGCGGGCAGCGCTGTCGGCGGTCATGGGTCCACCCTACGCATCCGCGTCTCGCGAGCCGTGACCTGAGCCCCAAAAAAGGTCGCGGTTTCGGGGCCCAACTCACGGTTCGCGGGCTCTAGGATTTGGGGATGGTGAACACCGCGCATCCGGCCGTCGACAGAGTGCGGCGTGCACTGAACGCGCAGGGGCTCGACCCCGAGATCCGCTGGTTCGACGATGCTGCCACGACCGCGGTCGCGGCTGCGGCTGCCCTGGGCATCGAGGTGGGCGCGATTGCGAACTCGCTGGTCTTCACCCTCGACGGCACCCCGCTGCTGGTGCTCACCTCCGGCGCACACCGGGTGGACACGGCCTGGCTAGGGGAGCGGCTTGGCGGCACCATCGGGCGTGCCTCCAAAGACCTCGTCAAGGAGGCCACTGGGCAGGTGATCGGCGGGGTCGCACCTCTCGGGCATCCGGCACCGATTCGCACGCTGGTCGATGAGGACCTCGCGGGCTACCCCGTGGTCTGGGCCGCTGCCGGCCACGCCCACACGGTGTTCCCGACCTCGTTCGCCGAGCTCCTGCGCCTCACCGGCGGAACGGCGTCTCCGGTGGTCCCTGAGGTCGACCCATCCGCGCGTTGAGTTGCGGAGATCCCGCCTTCGTTGTGGGAACGAAGGCCGGAAGTCCGCAACTCACCGGACGCCGGAACCCTTAGGAGAGGCGGGCCGCCCCGGCCGCGGCACGCACCACGAACATGTCGGGTGCCGTGTAGCCGGCGGCCGCGAAGGCATCCGCCACGGCGTGCTGCACGGCGGGGATGAGCGCGTGCGGAGTGAGCGCGATGGCCGAGCCGCCGAAGCCGCCGCCGGTCATGCGGGCGCCGAGGGCGCCGGCCGCGCGGGCCGCCTCAACCGCGAGGTCGAGCTCGGCGACCGAGATCTCGAAGTCGTCGCGCATCGAGGTGTGCGACGCATCCAGCAGCGAACCGATGGCGCTGGGGCCCTCGTCGCGCAGCACCCGCACAGTGTCGAGCACCCGCTGGTTCTCGGTGATGATGTGCCGCACTCGGCGGAAGGTCTCGTCGTCGAGCACCTCGGTGGCCCGGGGCAGGTCGTCCACGGTGAGGTCGCGCAGCGACCCCACGCCCATCAGGGCGGCGCCCGTCTCGCAGGAGGCGCGCCGGTCGGCGTAGCCGCCGGTGGCGTGCGCGTGGCTCACCTTGGTGTCGATCACGAGCAGCTCGAGGCCTGCGGCGTCGAAACCGAGCGGGATGACTTCGGACTCGAAGCTGCGGCAGTCCAGGAACACAGCAGAGTCGGTCTGGCCGAGCAGCGACGCCGACTGGTCGAGGATGCCGGTGGGCGCGCCCACGACCTTGTTCTCGGCCAGCTGGCCCACGCGCACGAGCACCTGCTTGTCGAAGCCGAGGTTCCAGACCTCGTCGAGGGCCACGGCGGTGGCGCACTCGATCGCGGCCGAGGAGGAGAGCCCGGCGCCGATCGGCACATCGGAGTCGATGAACGCGTCGAAGCCGGCCACTGCCGACAGATCTGCGCCTTTCTCGCCCAGCGCCCAGGCCACGCCCAGCGGATACGCCGACCAGCCGGACACGGTCTCGGGGGAGAGCTCGTCGAGGGAGATCTCCACGACCTCGTCGGTGAACGAGCTGGCGACCCGCAGCATCCGGTCGTCGCGCAGGGCGAGTGCCACGACGGCGCGGCGGTTGATCGCGAACGGGAAGACGAAGCCGTCGTTGTAGTCGGTGTGCTCGCCGATCAGGTTGACCCGGCCGGGGCCGAACCACAGGCCGGCGGGCTCGCGGTCGAACCGGTCGCGGAATCCGCTCGTGGTGCTCTGGGTCTGGTCGTTCACGAGTGGGCCTCTCCGGTGGTGCTGGTGGGTGTTGCGGCCGCGTCGGCGGCGTCCGAGCGTGCGATCGCGGCACGGATGTTGTCGGCCGCCTGCTCGGGCGTGACGTCGCCGATCCAGGCGCCCATGGCGGCCTCGGAGCCGGCCAGGAACTTCAGTTTGTCCTCGGCCCGGCGCGGGCTGGTGAGCTGCAGCATCAGCCGGATGGTGTCGCGGTGCGCGTGCACCGGCGCCTGGTGCCAGGCGCCGATGTACGGGGTGGGCGTGGAGTAGAGCTGGTCGATGCCGCGCAGCAGCCGGCGGTACAACACCGCGAGCTCGTCGCGTTCGGCCAGGGTGGTGCCGGCGAAGTCGGCCACGTGCCGGTGCGGCAGCATGTGCACCTCGACGGGCCAGCGGGCCGCGAACGGCACGAACGCGGTCCAGTGCTCACCGCGCAGGATGACCCGGTCGCCGGCCTGCTCGCTGGCCAGGATGTCGGCGAACAGGGTGGGGCCGTAGCTCTCGATCGAGTCGATCAGCCGCTGGGTGCGCGGGGTGACATACGGGTAGGAGTAGATCTGGCCGTGCGGGTGGTGCAGCGTGACGCCGATGGCCTCGCCGCGGTTCTCGAACGGGAACACCTGCTCGATGCCGGGCATCTGGGAGAGCGCGTGGGTGCGCTCCGCCCAGGCCTCGATCACGGTGCGGGCGCGGGTGACCGACAGGCTGCCGAATGAACCTTCGGTGGCCGGGCTGAAGCAGACGACCTCGCAGCGGCCGACCGAGGTGCGGATGCGCCCCAGACCGATCGTGCGCAGGTCGTCGAGGCCGGTGGGCGCGTCGTCGTCGGTGAGCAGCGGCCCGAACGAGGGCGACTTGTTCTCGAACACGGCAACGTCGTAGTTGCTGGGCACCTCCGACGGGTTCTCCGGCGTGGACGGCGCGAGCGGGTCGAGGTGCGCCGGCGGCAGGAAGACCCGGTTCTGCCGGGCTGCGGCGATGGAGACCCACTCGCCGCTGAGCGGGTCCTGGCGCATGCGCGCGGTCGGCGGGCGCGGGCCCAGGTCGCGCAGGTCGGGTGCGCGCTCGGGCGACAGGGTGGTGTCGGGGTCATCGAAGTAGATGAGGTCGCGGCCATCGGCCAGCGTGTGCGGGTGACGCGTGATGCCGGCGTCGGCGACGAAGTCTGGGGTGGTGTTGTCGATGTGGGTCATGGCGGGATCAACGCTAGTCGATTTGCGTATGCGAAACCAGCTCTTTCGTATTGAAAAGTTAGACAAAGTGAGTGAAGATTGGGGCATGGCCTCAGCCGAACATCCGACCGACCGGGATGCGCTGCCCGCGCACCAGCGCCGGGAGCAGATCCAGCGGCTCGTCGATGAACGTGGCTTCGTGCGGGTCAGCGAGCTGAGCGACACCTTCGGTGTCTCCGGCGTCACCGCCCGTGCCGACCTCGATCAGCTCGAGAGCACCGGCGTGCTGATGCGTATCCACGGCGGCGCCGTGCCGGCCGGACGTCCCACCACGACCCGGCCCGACCGGGAGTTCTCCTTCGAGGAGGCCCTCGCCTCCTCCGTCATCCCCAAGCAGCAGATCGGCGAGCTCGCCGCGTCCCTCGTCGCCAGCGGCCAGAGCGTCATCCTCGATGTGGGCACCACCACCCTGGCCATCGCGCGCGCGCTGGTGGCCCGCACCGATCTCACCGATGTGGTGGTGATCACGAACGGCCTGAGTATCGCCCTGGCCCTCGAACCGGCCATCCCGCGGTTCACCGTGATCGTCACGGGTGGCTCCCTCCGCCCGTTGCAGCACTCCCTCGTCGACCCCCTCGCCGCGACCGTGCTGAGTCAGGTGCACGCCGACCTGGCCTTCATCGGGTGCAACGGCGTCGACGCCGACGGCGGCGTCACCAACATCAACCTGCCGGAGGCCGGCGTGAAGACCCTCATGCTCGCCGCCGCGGCGCGTGCGATCGTCGTGGCCGACGGTGCCAAACTGGGGCAGGTGCACCTGGGCCGGATCGGCCCGCTCGCCGCCTTCGACACCCTGGTGACGGATGCGGCGGCCGACCCCCTCGCCCTCGCTCCGCTCCTCGACGCCGGCCTCGCCGTGCTCCAGCCCCACTGACCCGAAAGACCACCATGCCGCTGCCCGCAGCCACCGGAACCCAGTACGTGCTCACCGCCCCGACCACTCAGGGACCGGCTACCGCCACCATCACCGAGGTCGCCGCGGGCCTGCGCGAATATGCGCTGAACGGCATAGACCTGGTCGAGGGCTTCGCGGCGTCCTCGGTGCCCCCGCTCGGCGCGGGCATCGTGCTCGCCCCGTGGCCCAACCGCATCCGCGACGGGGTCTGGACGCACGACGGCACCCGGCACCAGCTGGCGATCACGGAACCGGCCCAGGGGAACGCCATCCACGGCCTGCTCGCCGTCACCGCCTACCGGCTGGTCACGCAGACCGCCAACGAGGTCACGCTGGCCGCCACGGTCTACCCGCAGACCGGCTACCCCTACCAGCTCGACACCACCGTCACCTACACGCTCACCGCCGACGGCCTGGCCGTCACCCACGGCATCCGCAACGTGGGCGGCGCGGCCGCCCCGGTGGCGCTTGGCACCCACCCCTACCTCAAGATCGGCGATGTGCCCACGGGCGACCTGCTGCTGCGGCTGAACGCCGGCACCCACATCGACGTCGACTCCAGGCTGAACCCGGTGGGCGTCACGCCCGTCGACGGCACCCGCTTCGACCTGCGCGCCGGCGCCCGGGTGGGCGACCTCGACCTCGACGACGGTTTCGGCGGGGTGGTCGTCACTGGCGGCGTCGGCGAGCACTCCCTCACCGCGCCGGACGGCCGGAGAGTTACCCTGTGGGGCGACGAGAACATGGCCTACGTGCAGGTGTTCACCCCGCGCATCTTCCCGGTGCGTTCCGCCGGGGAGGTAAAGCGGGGCCAGGCCGTCGCGATCGAACCGATGACGGCGCCGGCGGATGCCTTCAACTCCGGCCAGGGCCTGCGTTGGCTGGCGCCCGGCGAGGAATGGGTTGTTCGCTGGGGAATCACCCCGACGGGTTTTGCCGCGTGAGCCACCCGGCCTAGGGTGGCGGGAGCGCCCAACCCGGCGCGCTCCCACCCGACGAGGAACGACCAGACCCATGGCAACACCCTCCCTGACCACATCCGCCCGGCCCGCCCCGAAGGCCCCGCTCAGCGCGCCGGACGAGGCACGCCGGATCGCGCTCGTGGGCATGAAGCGGCTGGCGCTCGGCCTGCTGCTCACGATGGCCGTGATCTTCGCCGTGTCCTTCGCGCTGGAAGACCGCTACCCGTGGCTGGAGTACGTGCGCGCCGCCGCCGAGGGCGGCATGGTGGGCGCGATCGCCGACTGGTTCGCCGTGACCGCCCTGTTCCGCTATCCGCTCGGGCTGCGTATTCCGCACACCAACATCATCGCCAACCGCAAGGACGAGATCGGCGCGAGCCTGGGCGAGTTCGTGGAGTCGAACTTCCTCTCGGATGCCGTCGTGCGCGGCAAACTCGAATCCATCGGCATCTCCCGCCGGCTGGGCGCCTGGCTCGTGCAGCCGGTGAACGCCGAACGGCTCACCGACGAGATCGCGCATGCCGGCTCCGGGCTGCTCGACCTGCTCAGCGACGACGACATCAAGGACCTGCTCGAGGGCGTCGCCAGGGAACACCTGCTGGCGCCGAAATGGGGCCAGAGCCTGGGCCGGCTGGGGGAGCACCTGGTGGCGTCCGGCCGGCACCATGCCGCTGTCGACCTGCTGCTGGACAAGGCGCAGAGCTGGCTGGAGAGCCACCCGGAGGCCTTCGGCCAGGCCGTGTCCACCCGGTTGCCGCGCTGGCTGCCCGGCTTCGTCGGTGAGATGGTCGACGACAAGGCCTACCGCGAGGTTCTCGCGTTCGTGTCGACCGTGCAGGCCGAACCGGAGCATCCGCTGCGCGAAGCCATCGACCGCTACCTGGCCGAGCTGATGAGCGACCTGCAGCACGACGACACCATGATCGAGCGGGTGGAGGTGCTCAAGCTCGACCTCGTCAACAACGCCAAGCTGCGCGAGTTCGCCGGCGACGCCTGGGAGTCGCTCAAGGAATCACTGCTGATCGCGCTGGCCGACCCGGACAGCGCCGTGCGCCGAGGCATCACCTCGACGGTGCTCGATGTGGGCGGCCGGCTCTCCGGCGACGAATCGCTGGGCACCCGCATCGACCGGTGGCTGGCGGACGCCGCCGGCTACGTGCTGCAGAAGTACCGCCACGAGATCGCCGGGGTGATCACCGAGACCGTCGAGCGCTGGGACCCGGCCGAGACCACGGAGAAGATCGAGCTGCAGGTGGGCAAGGATTTGCAGTTCATCCGCATCAACGGAACCGTCGTCGGCGCGCTGGCCGGGCTGCTGATCTTCGCTGTCGCGCAGGGCGCTGTGGTGCTGTTCGGCCTGTGACGGCATGCCCAGAAGTGGCCGGATGCGCCGACGCGCCCGACAACGTTGACCCAGGTGAGCCATACTTAAGCGGTGGGAAACGGTTCGCACGACTCCGATGAAGGCACCAGCAAGGGGCCCGCTCTGCCCACCACCACCCGCATCGTCGATGAGGGCATGCTCATCGCCATGTCCGCCGTGCGGATGGCGCTGAAGAACCGCATCATCGTGGGGGCGCTGCGGGAGCACGCCGACTACGACCCCGCCGAGTACGCCGCCCTGGCCCGCCAGGAGCTGCACGAAGTGGCCAGGCAGAACGACGAGGATTCCACCAGGGTGGAACGCCTCGGCTCCTACCTCTCCCGCACCACCGGCTCCGGCAAAAGCCGGGAGCTCGAGAACAAACGCCGTGACGTCATCCGCCTCGGCCGCCGGCGCACCCTGCACGATCGAGTGGCGGAGCGGCTGCGCGCGCTCGCCGACGACGATGAGCGCGTCGCCGCCCTCGTCGAGCAGGCCCGCACCGACGCTCTCCAGGAGGTCAACGACGCTCTTGCGACCCGGCTGCTGGCCCAGCGGATCGACCCGCACCAGCCGGGCTACGCGGCGGCCCGTGCCGAGCGGATGCGTGCTGTCGGCGCGATCGACCTCGCCGCCCTGGCCAAGAAGACCCGCCGCAAGCGCTAGCGCGGCCGCCACCGGCGCGGGGGCCGGCGCCGGCACATCCGGCACCGCGGGGCGGCTGCCGTTCGCTACGCTCGAAGGGTGGATACCCAGGCGATACAGACTTTTCTCGACGACAGCGATTTCTCCGGAGTGGTGCTGGTGCGCGACGGCGACCGCACGATCTTCGAGGCGGCCCGCGGCTTCGCCACGCCGCGCTGGCAGGTGCCCAACACCCTCGACACCCGGTTCGACACCGCGTCGATCACCAAGCTGTTCACCAGCGTCGCCGTGCTGCAGCAGGTGGATGCCGGCCGGCTCGACCTCGAGGCGTCCATCCACGAGTACGTTGACCTGGGCGGCAGCGCGATCGGCACCGACGTCACCCTGCTGCACCTGCTCACGCACACCAGCGGCATCGCCGACGACGTCAACGAGGAGGCCGGCGAGGACTACGACGAGTACTGGGCCGCGACCCCCAACTACTCGCTGATCGAGACGATCGACTTCCTGCCGCTGTTCGCCGACAAGCCGCGGCTCGCCGCGCCGGGCGTGCAGGTCGAGGACTGCAACGTCGGTTACATCCTCGCCGGCCTGGCCGTGGAGAGGGCCTCCGGCCTGTCCTACCGCGACTACGTGCGCGAGGAGATCTTCGCCCGCTCCGGCATGGCCGACTCCGGCTTCTTCGACCGCCGCGACGCCGTCGAGCGGGTCGCCGAGGGCTGGGACCGCCGGGAAGACGGCAGCTGGGTCTCGAACATCTACAGCTCTCCGGCGATCGGCTCACCCGACAGCGGCGCGCACACCACGGCCGGCGACCTGATGAACTTCCTCAACGCCGTCCGCGGCGGGAAGCTGCTCTCCAAGGAGTACACCGACGAGTTCTTCACCCCGCAGGTGGACTACGACGACGACATCAAGTACGGCTTCGGCCTGGAGTTCGACCTCAACGACAACGGCAGCGTGCGTTCGTATTACAAGGACGGCGTCAACGCCGGCGCCAGCGGCATCCTGCGGCACTACCCCACGAGCGGCCTCGACGTGGTCGTGCTCAGCAACGCCGAAGAGGGCGCCTGGGACCTCCTGGTGGAGATCGACTCCCAGTTCTAGCGTCGGTCCGGCCGCGAGACGGCGACGGATGCCGTTGCGCGGGTCAGGCGCCGGTGCGCGGGTGGCGCGCCACCCGCGAAGCGGCGCCACGCCCGCGCAGCTCTAGCCGGGGTGTTTCAGGCCGACCGGGCGCCGGACGGCAGGGGGCAGCGCAGCTGGGTGCGCTCGCCGCTGCGGTCGATGTCGTGCTCGGTCATCGGTTCGCCGCAGAGCGGGCAGCGCGCCACCGGGCGATCCTGCACCGGTACCTCGTCGTCGTACGGTCCCAGCGGTGGCGGGCCGATGAACGGCAGCAGCCGGCCGTTCAACCACGCTGTGAAGCCGCCGGCCTCCTTGATGGTCGGTTTGCGCTTCTTGGCTGATGTCATGATTGTTAGTGTACTAACTAAATGGGCAGAAGCCCACGGATGCCCGCCCCACGATGCCTGCCCGGAGATGTGATGACCGAACCGAACGTGCTCGCCCTGGAGAACCAGGTCTGCTTCGCCCTCACCGTGGCGGCGCGCACCACGGTGGCCCTGTACAAGCCGATCCTGGAGCCGCTCGGGCTCACGCATCCGCAGTACCTGGTGATGCTGGCGCTGTGGGAGGAGAACCCACGCACCCTGCGCAGCCTGGCCGAGGCGCTGCGGCTGGAACCGGCCACCCTGTCACCGCTGCTCAAACGGCTGGAGGCGACCGGCCACATCAGCCGGGAACGATCGACGACCGACGAGCGCACGCTTGAGGTCACCCTGACCGAGCACGGCCGCGAGTTGCGGCGGATCGCCGAGACCATTCCAGAGCGCGTGGCCCGCACCCTGGAGATGTCGCCGGAGAGCCTGATCGCGCTGCGTGACTCCCTCACCGAGGTCATCCGCGCCACCTCCGCCGGCGCGGCGCCCCGGTCCGCGTCGCATCCAGTGCCCGTCACCGAGTAGCCGACGTCCTAGCCGAGTGGCGTACAGGCACGTCGCCGAGCCGCGCACGGCAGGCCCTTCAGTCGTACGCTGTCGGCATGCAGAAGATCTCGATCGAGGCCCTCGCCAGGCAGCAACTCGCGGCGGCCGGCTCCACCCCGAGCGGCCGGGCGGCGGACACCGTCTTCGGCGGCCACGAAAAGGTGTTGCGCCAAACCGTCATCGGCATGGTCAAGGGCACGGTGCTCGCCGAGCACGAAAGCCCCGGTGATGCGACAGTTTATGTCGTGAGCGGGCGGGTGCGCCTGATCGTGGGGGAGGACTCCTGGCAGGCGCGCACGGGGGACCTGCTCATCGTGCCGGATGCCAGGCACAGCCTCGAGGCCGAAGAAGATGCCGCCATTCTGCTGACCGTGGCCAAACGGCCCTGACGGCCCGCACGCCTCGCGAGCGGGCTACTCCGCTGCGGCCGGCCAGCCCAGGGCGAGTTCGGTCGCGGCGGCGCTCGCCGCGGTGATGTCCGCGGTGCTGCCACCGTTCTGCGCTGCGGCCAGCCCCACCAGGAACAGGCTCAGCGGGGCGGCCGGCCTGGCCACGTTGTGCGCGACGTCCCTGGCCACATCCAGCAGCAGTCCGGTGGGGACCACGTCGGCGTCGAGTCCGAGCCGGGCCGCCAGGGCGGCCAGCCACTCGTCGAGGGCCTCGGGCGGCAGCGGGGTCTTGGTGCTCATGGTGTCACTCCTCGGTGGATGCGCGGGTGGATGTCGCGGAAGCCGATTCGGCCTGGGCGCCGGAGCCGGCCGGCTGCGCCACGGGCAACGGAGCGGCGTCGAACCGGCCGGTGTCGGCGTCGATGGTGAGTACCCGGCCGATCAGCGGTTCGCCGGTGCCGGTGATCACCCGGATGGCCTCGGCGGCGAGCAACGCGCCGGCCTGGCCGCGCAGCGCGCCGAGCACACCGGCATCCGTGGCGGCGGAAGCGGTGCCCACGGCAGTCCCATCCGTGCCGAAGAAGTCGCGCAACCGGGTAGAGCGCTGACCGCTGCGCCTCGGCGGGGTCGACCAGAACACCGACAGTTCGGCGTTGCCGCGTGCCACGGAGCCCCACACCAGCGGCAGCCCCAGCGCGGCGCAGGTGTCGCCCACCAGGAACGGCTGCGGGGTGAGGTCGCTGCCGTCGACCACCAGGTCGTAGCCGCCGAGGATGCGCCCGATCGACTCGGCTGTGAGGTCTTCGTCATGCGCCGTGACTGCGGTGTCGGGCGAGAGGGTCAGGATGGTGGTGGTCGCGAGCACCAGGGCATCCACGTCGAGCGGGCCCACATCGGCCAGCCCGATCGTGCCCACGCCGGCCGCGGCGAGCGAGCGCAGGGCGGGCGCGCTGAGCCCCGAGGTGCCCAGAACGAGCACCCGGGCTGCCGCGAGGCGGCGGTGCCCGATGTCGTCGATCGGGGGCAGCCGCAACTGCGGCAGGCTGCGCACCTGGGCCAGGCGCGCGGTTTCGGTGGGACTGAGCGGGCCCGCGGGCTCGACGAGAGGGGGAAGTGCCATGACACCACGGTACGCGGCAATCGCCCCCATCCCGCCCACGCCGCCCCGCGTATCCGCGCCCGACGCACGTGCAACGCCCGCTCGCGGCACCGTCAGCTCGCGAAAGCGGCCGTGTGGTCACCTCAGCACCGCTGAAGCAGCCACAGTCCCGCTCTCGCGTGCTGCGCCTCTCGCGAGAGCGGCCCGGCCGGGCCGCCCCTCCCCGCAGAGGGATCGGAGGTTTAGGCTCGAGGGGAGGTCCCGGTGCGCCGGTCGCACGGTGACCACACTCTCGAGGAGGGCCACCATGGGCAGAGTCACGGCACGGCGCAAGATCACCCGGCTGACGGTGGGCCAGGCGCCCATCCGCCGCGAAGACGTGCTCGCGGTGGAGGAACCGCTCGAGATGCGGGTGAACGGCCGGTCCCTCGCCGTCACCATGCGCACCCCCGGCCACGACGTCGACCTCGCGTCCGGGTTCCTCGTCTCCGAGGGCATCATCAGCCAGGGTGATCATCTCGCCACCGCCCGGTACTGCGCCGGTGCCACCGCCGAGGGCGTGAATACCTACAACGTGCTCGACCTGCACCTGGCTCCCGGCGTCGCCGCCCCCGACCCCAGCACGCAGCGCAACTTCCTCACCACCAGCTCGTGCGGCCTCTGCGGCAAAGAGAGCATCGACGCGGTGCGCACCAAGTCCACCTGGGATGTGCGGGCGGATGCGGCGCGGGTCGACGCTGAGATGCTCACGACCTTCCCCGACAAGCTGCGCGAGGCGCAGGCGGTGTTCGAGAAGACCGGCGGCCTGCACGCCGCCGCCCTGTTCAACGCCCACACCGGCGAGATGCTGGTGCTGCGCGAAGACGTGGGCCGGCACAACGCCGTCGACAAGGTGATCGGCTGGGCGGTCAAGGAGAACCTGTTGCCGCTACGCGGCACCGTGCTGATGGTGTCCAGCCGGGCCAGCTTCGAACTGGCGCAGAAGGCGCTGATGGCGGGCATCCCGGTGCTCGCCGCCGTATCGGCGCCGTCGTCGCTCTCCGCCGAATTCGCCCACGAGGTGGGTATGACGCTGGTCGGTTTCCTCCGCGGCGACTCCATGGTGATCTACGCCGGCGAGGAACGCATCACCCAGGGCGCGCTCGCCGCGGTGTAGCCGCCCAACAACATGACTGGCCCACTTTTGCTAGTCAGATACCCTCCCGCACTAGCAAGAGTGGGCAAGTCATCACCGTGCTGGCGCGGCTCGGCGCGACGCCGGCCCACCCCGGCTCAGGGGTGGCCCACTTTTGCTAGTCAGGTGCCCTCTCGCACTGGCAAGAATGGGCAGCTCATCATGCGGCGGTGCCGCGAGGGTCAGCTGAGAACGGGCACGGATGCCTCGTGCGGGATGAACCGCACGCTCATGGCCTTGTAGCCGGGCGTGTTCGACTCCCGGGCCACCAGCTCCCGGTGCATGAGCTGGTTCGCCTCGGGGAAGTACGCCGCCGCGCAGCCCCGCGGCGTGGGGTACACCACGAGCCGGAACTTGTCGGCCCGGCGCTCCTGCCCGCCGAACGTGCTGATCACGTCGACGAGGTCGCGATCCGCAAAGCCCAGCTCGGTGACGTCATCGGCGTGGATCAGGATCACGCGGCGGCCGTCCTTGATGCCGCGATAGCGGTCATCCAGCCCGTAGAACGTGGTGTTGTACTGGTCGTGGCTGCGCATGGTCTGCAGAATCAGGTGTCCGGGCGGCGGGGTGAGGTACTCCAGCGGGCTCACCGTGAATCGGGCGCGGCCGATGTCGGTGGCGAAGCTGCGGGTGTCGCGCGGCGGGTTGGGCAGCACGAAGCCGTTCTTGTCGCGCAACCGCTTGTTGAAGTCGTCGAAGCCGGGCAGCACCCGGGCGATGTGGTCGCGGATGACGTCGTAATCCTCCGCCATCGCCTTCCAGTCCACCGGGTGGTCGTCGCCGAGCGTGGCCCGAGCCATCCGCGCCACGATCACCGGTTCGGCCAGCAGGTGCTCGGACACCGGGGCCAGGCGGCCCTGGGTGGAATGCACCATCGACATCGAGTCCTCCACCGACAGAACCTGCCGGCCGGTCGGATGCTTGTCGTCGGTGTCGGTGCGGCCGAGCGTGGGCAGAATCAGCGAGGTGACCCCGTGCATCACGTGCGACCGGTTGGGCTTGGTCGACACGTGCACGGTCAAGCCCACCCGCTGCATCGCGGCCTCGAGCAGGTCGGTGTCGCTGCAGGCCAGCGCGAAGTTGCCGCCCATCGACACGAAAACGTCCACGTCGTCGTTCTCGAACGCCTCGACGGTGTTCACCGAGTCGAGGCCGTGCTCACGCGGCGAGACGATGCCGAATTCGGCGTCGAGGGCGGCGAGCATTGCCTCCTTGGGCTTCTCCCACACCCCCATGGTGCGGTCACCCTGCACGTTGGAGTGCCCGCGCACCGGGCAGGCGCCGGCGCCCGGCTTGCCGAAGTTGCCCTGCAGCAGGAGCAGGTTGATGATCTCCTTGAGCGTGTTCACCGAGTGCGGCTGCTGGGTGAGGCCCAGCGCCCAGCAGATGATGGTGGCGTTGGAGGCGGCCATCATCTTCGCGACCACGCTGATGTCCAGCCGCGAGAGCCCGGTGGCCTTCTCGGTTTCGACCCAGTCGATCTCGGTGCGGGCGGCCCGGTAGGCCTCGATGCCGTCGGTGTTCGCGTCGATGAACTCCTGGTCCACGACCGAGCCGGGCACGCGGGCCTCTTCCTCGAGCAGCAGGTGACCGAGCGCCTGGAACAGGGCCAGGTCGCCGCCGACCTTGATCTGCAGGAACTCGTCGGCCAACGGCACCCCGTGCCCCACCAGCCCGGTGGGCGTCTGCGGGTCCTTGAAGTTGAACAGCCCGGCCTCCGGCAGCGGGTTCACGGCCACGACCTTGCCGCCGTTGGCCTTGCACTCGGCCAGCGCCGACAGCATCCGCGGGTGGTTGGTGCCCGGGTTCTGGCCCACCACGAGGATGAGTTCGGCCACGTGGATGTCGTCGAGCGAGACGGTGCCCTTGCCGATGCCGATCGTGGGGTTGAGCGCCGAGCCGGAGGACTCGTGGCACATGTTCGAGCAATCCGGCAGGTTGTTCGTGCCGATCGACCTGGCGAACAGCTGGTACAGGAATGCGGTCTCATTGGCGGTGCGGCCGGAGGTGTAGAACACCGTGCGGTCGGGGGTGGTGGCGCGGATCTTCTCGCCGATCAGCTCGAACGCGTCGTCCCAGGTGATGGGGGAGTAGTGCGTGTCACCGGGCCGCACGACAACGGGCTGGGAGATGCGGCCCTGGTTGCCCAGCCAGTATTCGGTCTTCTCGGCCAGCTCGGCGAGGGAGTGTTCGGCCCAGAATTCTGCCCCGACGGTGCGGAGGGTGTTCTCCTCGGCCACGGCCTTGGCGCCGTTCTCGCAGAACTCGGCGGTTTTGCGGTGCCCGGTCGATTCCGGCCAGGCACAGCCGGGGCAGTCGGTGCCGTTGCGCTGGTTCAGCCGCAGCAGCGCCCGCGCGGTGCGGCTCACGCCGGCCTGGGCGATACCGCGGTCCAGCGCAACGACCACCGCCTCGAGGCCGGCGGCGGCCTTCTTCGGAGTGCCGATAACGAGCTCGTCTTCGTTGATGTCCTTGACCGGTGCGCGACGTGTCATGACTCCATCCTGCTCCTGCCAGGAGCGAACGGTGCACGGGGCGCGGGCTGGATTTTGCGGTCAACCGGCTAAAACGGATGCCTAGGCCGCCAATCCGTGTGAGCGGCGGCCGTCCGCGCCCACGTTGCCGGTGGCCACATCGGTGCCGTCCGGCACACGGGTGTCCCGGTCCAGGCGCACGCCGGCGGCGATCCGAACGTTGCGGCCGATGCGCACGTGGCTGCCCAGGTGCGCACCACCGGCGACGAGGCTGCCCTCGCCGATGTGCACATTCTGGCCGATGAAGACCCGGTCGCCGATGACGACGTCGTGGTCGATCCAGCTGCCGGGGCCCACCCAGGCCTCCCGGCCCAGCTGCGCGCCGGACTCGATATAGGCGGACTCGGAGATGAACGCGCTCGGGGGCACGGTGGACTTCGCCGACACCCACCCGTTCCCGTTCGGGTGCCTGCGGTACTTCTCGATGACGCCGGTCTCGACTTCGACGTCGATGTTCTTGCGCACTGGGCTCCTCCCGTGACGCTCGTTGTGTGCGCCACCCGGCGCCGATGCGCGGATTGCGCGCCTGCAGCCGGAGTCCAGCACACCAGAATGAGCGTCAACACCGGAATAAACACCGCATACTCGCAGGACATTCCGGGTCCTCGCCCAGCCCCAGCGAACTGACAGCTTCCACGGGCCACTGCGTTTCGCGGCCGACGGCTCTATGCTTCCGGTATCAACGGATAGGGGCGGGGATGTCACGGGAACCAGGCGAACTGACGACGCAACAGCGCACCGAGCTGCTGAATAGCGAGGTGGCCCGGTTCGCATTGGCGGGCTGGACGGTCAGCAGCGTGGCCGGAAACCAGGCCGTGCTGCAGCGCACGAAGAGAATCGGGTTCTTCGGGAACCTGGTCCTGGTGTTCCTCACCTGGGGCCTGTGGCTGATCGTCGTCGCCCTGCGCATCCTCAACCGGCGGATCGAATCGCTGATCCTCACGGTGGACCGGTCCGGCAAGGTGAGCCGGGAGTTCTCACACCCGCCGGACACCCTGCTGACGATAAAAATGTGGGCCCCGTCGGGCTCGAACCGACGACCCAAGGATTAAAAGTCCTTTGCTCTACCAACTGAGCTAGAGGCCCGCGGTTAATAACTTAGCGTGGATTGCCGGACGGTTTTTGTGACTAGCGTGGATGCATCCGCCAGCGACGCCGGCCCGGCAACACACCCAACCGGCGGCGTACCCGACTACGCTGCCCTGAAAGCCAGGAGGAGAGCGATGGCCGACGATTTTCACAAGCCCACGAAGTTCTCGGGCGCCAAGTTCGAGTCGATGATGGGCGGCGAGGACCCGGCTCAGATCAGCCGGATCGCGCACGAGACCGCGCAGGCTCTGCTCAACCGGGTGCGCGAGAACCCGCACCCCGACGTTGTCGAGCGCCTGGTGGCCTACACCGACGAGCACGGCATCGACGCCGTCGCCGAGCTCTGGTCGCGCGCCACCCCGCGCAGTCTGCCCGGCGCGCTCTGGCGGATCTATCTGGTGCGGCTGCTGATCCGGCAGGATGCCGATGGCACGGCCTACCTCTACCAGCGCGGCATCGACGTGGCTGTGAGCATCGACCCGATCGTGGCGGGAGCGGCGGTACCCACCGGCCCGGCCGAGATCATTCTGCTGGCCGACGAGATCCTCCGCGGACTGTTCACCGGCGACTTCGCCATCGCCCTGGACCGGGCCGCGGCGTTCTGCCGGGTGATCGGCGCCGGCTGTGCCAGCGTGGCCGACGACTTCGACAGCACGGAACCGGGCCGCTCCAGCGAGCTCACCACGCGGGCGCTGCGGTTCTCCACCACCGCGCAGGAGTTCGCCGCCTGCGCCAGACTGTGGCGCAGCGACTCTCTGGAGTAGCGCCCACGCATCCGGGAATGAACTCTCAGCCGATGTCGTTTACACTGGATGCTGGTCGGACCGCAGTAACCCCGGGCTCCAATATTCGCCGTCTAGAACGGCCTCGCGCCGAGAGGCGTTCTGCGGTCCGGCCTTCACTTCGCCCGGCGACCGGAGCGCCCGCGGAGGTCACGGGGCCATAACTTTATTTCGCTCCAGACCAATCCAGCGAGGACTCGGCACCGAACCCTCTGCATGGAAGGGGACTGGACCTGACATGCTGGATCTCATGACTGCTGAGTTCGACCTCGACGCCTCGTCGACAGCGCCTTCGAAAGAAGAGCTGCTCGCCCGTGTAGCCGAAGGAGACCAATCGGCTTTCGGAGAGCTTTACGACCAGATCGCTCCGCGGGTGCTTGGCCTTGTCAAGCGCGTGCTGATCGATCACGCGCAGTCCGAAGAGGTGACCCAGGAGATTTTCCTGGAGATCTGGCAGACGGCTTCGCGGTATGAGTCACAGCGTGGCGGGGCTTCGACCTGGATCATGACCATGGCGCACCGACGTGCGATCGACCGGATTCGGTCGTCGCAGGCCGGACGCGACCGTGATACGAAGATCGGTATCCGCGACCTCGCGGTGCCGTATGACCACGTCGCCGAAACCGTCGAAGTGCGCATCGAGCATGAAAGGGTGGAGAAGGCGATGTCCAGACTGACCGAACTGCAACGGCAGGCCGTGAGCCTGTCGTACTTCAGCGGTTACAGTCACCGTGAGGTCGCCGACTACCTGCATATCCCGCTCGGCACAGTGAAGACCCGGCTACGCGACGGGTTAATCCGTTTGCGAGATGAACTGGGGGTGGCGTCTTGAGCGACACCAACAAGCCCGGCACGAATAAGCCCAATAACGACAAGCCCGACGACCTGACCGGCAACGGCTCGGCCGAGAACCCGGCCGACCTCGCGGGGGCATATGCCCTGCACGCGCTCGGCGCCGAGGAGTCCGCGGATTATGAGCGGTACCTGGCGCGCTCGGAGCAGGCCCGCATCGAGGCCGCCGAACTCAGCGACACCGCCGTGGCCCTGGGCCTGGCGGTCACGCCCGTGCAGCCCTCCAGCGGCCTCAAGGCCAGCCTGATGGCCCAGCTGGCCTCCACCCCGCAGCTTGCCCCGCTCACCGCCCCGGCCGCTCCGACCGCAGCCGAGCGTGTCGAACCTGCCGTGACGGATGCGCCGCCCGCGGTCATCCCGATCGGCTCAGCCTCCGGTACCGGCTCCGCCCGCTCACAGGGCTCTGCTGCCGACCGTGCCCAGCGTCGCTGGTTCCAGCGCCCGGCCGGCTACCTCCTCGCGGCCGCCGCGGCCGTGGTGCTCTTCGTGGGTGGCACTTTCACCGGGCAGGCCATCTTCGGCGGGCAGAACGACGAGTTCGCCCAGCAGCAGGCCGCCAGCCTCGCCGAGATCAACGCGGCCCCCGACAACCAGCGCGCGTCGACCACGACCGCCGACGGCCAGGATGCCACCCTGGTCTGGTCGGGCGACCTCGGCCTGTCCGCCATCATCGTGGAAGACCTGCCGGCTCTCGGTGACGATCAGGACTACCAGCTCTGGTACATCGGTGCGGCCGGACCGGTCTCGGCCGGCACGTTCGACTCCGACGGCTCCGGCACGGTGTGGCGGGTGCTGGACGGCACCATGACCGCCGGTGACACCGTCGGTGTCACGGTGGAGCCCAAGGGCGGCTCCGAGCAGCCCACCACCGACCCGATTGTCGCCATCCAGAGCTGACCGGCGTCGCCGCACGGCCCGCACGGCGTGAGGCCAGCATCCCGACTTGCCGCAAAGTGCCCCTTCCCGGTCCAGGAAGGGGCACTTCGACGTAACTCGCGGGCGGGCGCTCTCCTGACTTGCCGCAAAGTGCCCTTTCAGAAGCCTGGAAGGGGCGCTTTGGCGTAAGTCGCCAGTGACGGCTGGACTTGGCTCCGGGCGCGCATCCGACGGGTGGGTAGGCTCGAACTCATGACCCTGCCTTTCACGCTGCTCATTGACCCGGAGCCGGCCGACTCCACCCGCACCGACTTCGTCGACACGTTCCACGAGATCGACTCCGGCGCTCCGGCGCTGCGGGTGGCCGAGCTGAGCACCCAGCGCGGGGACGGCATCTTCGAGACCCTGAGCGTGGTCAACGGGCATCCGCAGGAGGTCGAACCGCACATCAGCCGGCTGATCAACTCCGCGCAGATCTGCGACCTGCCGGTGCCCAACCCCGCGCAGTGGCGCGCCGCGATCGCCTACGCGGTCGAGCGCATCCCCGGCGAAGGCGAGCTGGCGCTCAAGTTCGTGCTCAGCCGCGGTGTCGAGCACGGCCCCGCCCCCACCGCCTGGCTGCACGCCACCCGCGCCGCCGACTTCAGCGCCGTGCGTGAGCAGGGCATCAGGGTGATCACCCTCGACCGTGGGTACCCGCGGGGCGTCGCCGAGCAAGCGCCCTGGCTGCTGATGGGCGCCAAGACCCTCAGCTACGCCATCAACATGGCCGCCCTGCGCGAGGCCAAGCGCCGCGGCGCCGACGACACCATCTTCCTCACCCACGACGGTTATGTCATGGAGGGCCCCACCTCGAGCGTCATCCTGCGCATCGACGGGCGGTACGTCACTCCGGCGCCGAGCGGGGCCATCCTGCACGGCACTACCCAGCAGAGCGTGTTCGAGTACCTCACCGCGCACGGCGAGAGCGTCGAGTATCGCGATGTCACCATCGACGAGCTCCGGGCGGCGGATGCGGCGTGGCTGGTGTCCAGCGTGCGCCTCGCGGTCGCCGTGACCGCGCTGGACGGCGTGGAGTTTCCCCACGACGACGAGCTCACCCGCGCCCTGAACTCGTCCCTGCTGTCCCGCACCGGCTCCTAACGGCCCGTAGGTCGAGCTCGTCGAGCCCAGCACGGTGTCTCGGTTCGTCACCATCCCGTTGGTCGAGCTTGTCCAGACCCGGTGACCGTGTCTCGGTATCGAGGCCACCCATCCGCGAGAGCGGGGGAGTGGCTGCTTCGGGGGTGCCGTGGTGACCGTTTGGCCGCTCTCGCGAGGTGTCACTTCCGCGAGAGCAGTGAGCTCACTTATCCGCGAGTGCGGGGGAGTGGCTGCTTCGGGGGTGCCGTGGTGACCGTTTGGCCGCTCTCGCGAGGTGTCACTTCCGCGAGAGCAGTGAGCTCACTTATCCGCGAGTGCGGGGGAGTGGCTGCTTCGGGGGTGCCGTGGTGACCGTTTGGCCGCTCTCGCGAGGCCACCCATCCGCGAGAGCGGGGATGTGGCTGCTTCGGGGGCCGCGAGGTGACCGTTTGGCCGCTCTCGCGAGGTCACGCATCCGCGAAGGCGGGGATGTGGCTGCTTCGGGGGTGCCGTGGTGACCGTTTGGCCGCTCTTGTGACACTGCGGAGGGCAGAAAGCCGCCCGGGCGACCGTGGGGTCGTCCGGGCGGCGGGAGCTGCAGGAGTGCGGGTTTAGCCGAAGCGGCCGGAGACGTAGTCCTCGGTGGCCTGCACGGTGGGGTTCGAGAAGATGGTGGTGGTGTCGTCGTACTCGATCAGCTTGCCCGGCTTGCCGGTGCCCGCGATGTTGAAGAACGCGGTGCGGTCGGAAACGCGGGAGGCCTGCTGCATGTTGTGCGTGACGATGACGATCGTGTAGTCGGTCTTCATCTCTTCGATGAGGTCCTCGATCGCGAGGGTGGAGATCGGGTCCAGTGCCGAGCAGGGCTCGTCCATCAGGATCACGTCGGGCTGCACGGCGATGGCGCGCGCGATGCAGAGGCGCTGCTGCTGGCCGCCGGAGAGGCTGGAGCCGGGCTTGTCGAGCCGGTCCTTGACCTCGTTCCAGAGGTTGGCACCGCTCAGTGACTTCTCGATCAGCGCGTCGGCGTCGCTCTTGGACATCCGCTTGTTGTTCAGCTTGACGCCGGCGAGCACGTTGTCGCCGATCGACATGGTGGGGAACGGGTTGGGGCGCTGGAACACCATGCCCACCTGGCGGCGCACGAGCACCGGGTCGACACCGGGGCCGTAGAGGTTGTTGCCGTCAATGAGCACCTCGCCGTCCACATGGGCGCCGGGGATGACCTCGTGCATGCGGTTAAGCGTGCGCAGGAACGTGGACTTGCCGCAGCCGGACGGGCCGATCAGGGCCGTCACCGTGCGCGGTTCGATGGTCAGCGACACGCCCTCGACGGCGAGGAACTTGCTGTAGTAGACGTCGAGATCGTTGACTTCAATGCGCTTGGACATATGTTCCTTCGAATCTGAAAAGCTGGAGAATCGGGGGCGGTGGCGGCGTCAGCGGCCGAGTTTGGGGGAGAAGGTGCGGGCGACCAGACGGGCCACGAGGTTGAGCAGCATCACGATCACGATGAGGGTGAGCGCGCCCGCCCAGGCACGGTCGATGTACGCCTGCGAGTCGGCGCCCTGGCTGGCGTACTGGTTGTACACGAACACCGGCAGGGTCATCATCCGTTCGCTGAACAGGTCGTAGTTCATGCTGGCGGTGAAGCCGGCGATGATCAGCAGCGGAGCGGTCTCGCCGATCACGCGGGAGATCGAGATCATCACGCCGGTGACGATGCCGGCCAGCGAGGTGGGCAGCACCACCTTCACGATGGTCAGCCACTTCGGCACGCCGAGCGCGTACGCGGCCTCACGCAGTTCATTGGGCACCAGCTTGAGCATCTCTTCGCTGGAGCGCACCACCACCGGGATCATCAGCACCGACAGCGCGACAGAACCGCCGAAGCCGAAGCGGATGCCCGGGTCGTTGAACAGCAGCGAGAACAGCGCGTAGGCGAACAGGCCGGCCACGATCGAGGGGATGCCGGTCATCACGTCGACGAAGAAGGTGATGCCACGGGCGAGCCGGCCGCGGCCGTACTCGGTGAGGTAGATCGCGGTGAGCAGCCCGATCGGCACCGAGATGAGCGTGGCGAGCCCTGTCACGAAGAGCGTGCCGACGATCGCGTGCAGTGCCCCACCACCGGCGCCGACGACGTTGCGCTGCGACTCGGTGAAGAAGGTGGGGGTGAGGAACGCCGGAAGGCCGTTGACGATGGTCGTGCCGACCAGGGAGATCAGCGGGATCAGCGCCACCACGAAGGCGATGGTGACCAGGGCGGTGACCAGGCGGTCCTTGGCCCGGCGGATGCCCTCGACGAAGTAGGAGAACAGGAACAGGGCGATGCAGTACAGCACGGTGCCGAAGAACAGCGTGCCGGCCCAGTTGAAGGTGTCCGTGGCGCCGGAGAGGAAGATCACGACGAAGAACGCGCCCACGACGATCCAGCTGGCGGCGAGCACCATCAGGGAGGCGTTCTTGGGCAGTTTGCCCGCGGTGAGGGAGTTGCTGACGGGAGACGAGACGGTCATGGTGCTCATCAATTCGCTCCAGAGAAGGCCTTGCGGCGGTTGATGATCACGCGCGCGATCATGTTGACGATCAGCGTGATGACGAAGAGTACGAGGCCGGTGGCGAGCAGGATGTTGACGCCAACGCCGTGTGCCTCGGGGAAGTTCAGCGCGATGTTCGCGGCGATCGTGTTGGAGTTCTGCGAGGTGAGCAGCTGGAAGATCACCTGCGGGTTGGGGGAGAGCACCATGGCGACGGCCATGGTCTCGCCGAGTGCCCGGCCCAGGCCCAGCATCGCGGCGGAGATGATGCCGGCGCGGCCGAACGGCAGCACGGCCATGGTGATCATTTCCCAGCGGGTGGCGCCGAGGGCCAGGGAGGCTTCCTCGTAGAGCACCGGGGTCTGCAGGAAGATCTCCCGGCAGATGGCGGTGATAATCGGCAGCACCATCACGGCCAGCACGATGGCGACGGTGAGGATGGTGCGGCCGGTGCCGGAGACGGGCCCGGCGAACAGCGGGAACCAGCCGAACCACTCGACGAGGGAGGCGTAGAACGGCTGCACCAGCGGGGCGAGAACGCCGATGCCCCAGAGGCCGAAGACCACGGACGGCACGGCAGCAAGCAGGTCGATGAGGTAGCCCAGGCCCTGCGCAAGGCGGCGGGGCGCGAAGTGCGAGATGAAGAGGGCCACGGCGATGGCCACGGGAACGGCCATCAGGAGGGCGAGGAACGCCGACCAGACCGTGCCGAAGGCGAGCGGTGCCACGTAGGACCAGAAGTTGCTGAAGTCGCCCTTGAAGGCATCCGCGGGCGCCACGAAGGCGGGGATGCTCTGGACGAAGAGAAAGAGGGCAACGGCCGCGAGCACGGCCAGGATCAGGCTGCCGGCCACCACTGTTGCGGTGGAGAAGATGCGGTCGCCCGGTCGTTCCTTGGCCTTGATCGCAATACGGTCAACTGCGGTCGTCATTCCGAGCGTCTCCCTGGAGGGGTGAGGTGAAACCGGTAAGGGTGGTTCGTGGGCCGGACCCCAAGCCTCAGTGTGCCCGACCGGGCGACCGCGTGCAACGCGGCCGCCCTGCCGGGCAGTATTACTGAGGCGTGAGGCTCAGCGGGTATTTACTTGACGGTCTCGAGGACCGCTGCGACCTTAGCCTGCAGGTCGGCGGACAGCGGAGCGGCACCGGCGGAGGTCGCGGCCTCGGCCTGGCCCTCTTCGCTGGCCATGTAGCTGACGTACGACTTCACGAGGGCGGCCTGGTCGGCATCCGCGTACTCGGTGCAGACGAGCGCGTAGCTCACGAGCACGAGCGGGTAGTGGGTCGCGTCGGTGGTGAGGCGGTCCAGCTTGATGGCCAGGTCGTTGTCGGCGCGGCCGTCGACGAGCGGCGAACCGTCGACGACTGCTGCGGCGGCCTCGGCCGTGTATTCGACGAACTCGTCGCCGACCTTGATCTTCGCGACACCGAGGTCACCGGCGCGCGAGGCGTCGGCGTAGCCGATCGTGCCGGTGCCGTTGGTGACGGCGTCGACGACACCGGAGGTGCCCTGGGCGCCTTCACCGGTCTGGTACGGGAACGGGTCGGCCGGCTTCTCAGTCCACACGTCGGGGGCTGCCTGGAACAGGTAGTCGGCGAAGTTCTTGGTGGTGCCGGAGTCGTCCGAGCGGTGCACTGCGGTGATCGCGGTGGCCGGCAGGGTGGCGTCTTCGTTCAGGGCGGCGATGGCCGGGTCGTTCCAGGTGGTGATCGCGCCGGTGAAGATCTTCGCGAGGGTGTCGGCATCCAGGTTGAGGTCGGTGACGCCCTCGACGTTGAAGATGACGGCGATCGGGGAGATGTAGACCGGCAGGTCCACGGCGGTGGTGTCGGGAGCGCAGGCGGCGAACGTGCCGGCCAGCTCGTCATCGCTCAGGTAGGAGTCCGAACCGGCGAAGTCGGTGCCGCCGGCGATGAACGTCTCGCGGCCGGCGCCGGAGCCCGACGGGTCGTAGTTGATCGTGACGTCGGGGTTGGCGGTCTGGAAGGCGGAGATCCACGCCTCCTGAGCGGAGCCCTGCGACGAGGCGCCGGCGGCGTTGATCGTGCCGGAGAGGGTGCTCTCGGTGGGGGCGTCTGAAGCCGTGCTGGCGGCTTCGTTGGACGCGCAGGAGGAGAGTACGAGGGCTGCGGCAATAGCAATGACCGCGGGGCGGCCATAACGCATGATGTTCACAAGTGTCCTTTTCAGGTCGAATACAGGGAATGCGATCGCAGGTGAATCCTGCAAACAAAGGCCGGTGCTGGCCCTCGTCAGACGCTATTCCGTGTGGTTAACGACACTCCCTCCCCTGGGTGAACGGGAGGTAAACGACATCGGTCGGTTCGGTCTCGCGGTCTGCACACAGACGCGCCCGCAGTCCCTGTCGGATCTGCGGGCGCGGTGGTTGGCCGGCTAGTTGCGCGGCGGGTGCGTTTCGATGGCCAGGATGCCCGCGCTCGGGTTGTCGCTGGAGAGGTGCACGACCGAGAAACCGCTGGGCGCGAGCGCGGCTGCGTTCGCCAGCTGCTGCGTCATCGGGGAGCCCGTGGCCAGGGCGATCTCGCGCAGGATGTCCGGTAGAACCGGTCCGTGGCTGCAGAGCACCGCGGTCTTGCGGGCGCGGATGCGTTTGCCGACGTTGTGGCGCACATCGCTGGTGCCCTGCTCCCAGGCGTCCTGGCTGATCAGGTCGGTGCGCTTGAACGGCACCCCTGTCGCCGCGGAGAGCGGCGCCACCGTGGTGACGCAGCGGGTGGCGGTGCTGGTGAAGATGCGCTGCGGATGCCACGCGCTCACGGTGCCCACCAGGGCGGCGGCCTGCGTCACGCCGCGTTCGCTGAGCGGGCGGGTGGCGTCGGGGCCGGACCAGTCGTGTGGCGCGGTCGCCTTGGCGTGGCGCAGCGCGATGATCGCGAAGGTGCTCGTGATGCCCTGGGTCACGAGACGGGCGAACGCGTCGATGATCTCCACGTCCGGCGCATAGCTGAGGTACGTTCTGGCCTTATTGATGGTCACCCACTCGAGGGCGGCCACCTCGCCGTTGGGCACGAAGGTGGAACGCAGGATGTGCTCCGGCAGCACCTCCGCGGCCCAATAGTGCACGATCTTCAGCTTGCCGTTGGGCATCGGGTACTCGGAGACGCCGAGCGGGACCCCGAGAGCGATCGCCAGCCCGGTCTCCTCTTCGATCTCCCGCACGGCCGTGACCGGCAGGGTCTCGCCGGGGTCGACCTTGCCCTTGGGGATGGTGATGTCGCCGTGCACGGTGCGGTGGATCAGTAGGACGTGCATTTTGCCGTCGATGAGGCGCCAGCAGACCGCACCGGCCGCGTACACGGCGCCGGCGTCACTCATCGGCGGCTCACCGGTCGCTTGCGCTGCCCGATCTGCTGCATCAGGCGGTTCTGCATGTCATCGAGCGGCTTGCCCTCGGCATCCAGGTGGTGCCTGGTCCATTCGCCGTTCTCGTCGAGCCACCACGACGAGGTGCGCTCGTCCATGGCCCGTGTGAACAGGGCGTCGACCTCGTTGAGGTGTCGCGGGTCGACGAGGCGCACGAGGGCCTCCACCCGGCGGTCGAGGTTGCGGTGCATCATGTCGGCGCTGCCGATGTACACCTGCGTCTCGCCCAGGGTGTGGAAGGAGAAGATCCGCGAGTGCTCGAGGTAACGGCCGAGGATCGACCGCACCCGGATGTTCTCGCTCATGCCGGGCACGCCGGGCTTGAGGCTGCAGATGCCGCGCACCCACACGTCAACGGGCACACCGGCCTGGCTGGCCCGGTAGAGCGCGTCGATGATGTCCTCGTCGACCATCGAGTTGACCTTGATGCGGATGCCGGCGGGCTTGCCGGCTGCCGCGTTGGCGGTCTCGTCGGCGATGCGCTTGAGCAGGGCCTTGCGCAGGTGCAGTGGGGCCACCAGCAGGCGCTTGAACTTCTTCTCGATGGCGTAGCCGGAAAGCTCGTTGAACAGCCGGGTGAGGTCCTTGCCGACCTGGTCATCCGCCGTGAGCAGCCCCATGTCTTCGTAGATGCGGCTGGTCTTGGGGTTGTAGTTACCGGTGCCGATGTGGCTGTAGTGCCGCAGCACTCCCTTCTCGTAGCGCACCACGAGGGCGAGCTTGCAGTGCGTCTTGAGCCCGACGAGCCCATAGACCACGTGCACGCCGGCCTTCTCCAGCTTGCGTGCCCAGGAGATGTTGGCCTGCTCGTCGAAGCGGGCCTTGATCTCCACCAGGGCGAGCACCTGCTTGCCCGACTCGGCGGCGGCGATGAGAGCCTCCACGATCGGGCTGTCACCAGAGGTACGGTACAGGGTCTGCTTGATGGCGAGCACGTTCGGGTCGGCGGCGGCCTGTTCCAGGAACGCCTGCACACTCGTGGCGAACGACTCGTAGGGGTGGTGCAGCAGCACGTCACCGCGGCTGATGGCGCGGAAGATGTCGGGCGTCTCGTTGGGTTCGCCGGTGAGCAGCTGCGCGGCCGTCGTGGGCACGTGCTTCGTGTAGTGCAGGTCGGGCCGGTCGATGCGGAGGTCGAACAGGCCGCCGAGGTCCAGCGGTGCGGGCAGCCGGTACACCTCCTGGTCGGTCACGTCGAGTTCCCGCACGAGCAGGCCCAGGGTCACCTCGTCCATGTCCTCGGTGACCTCGAGGCGGATGGGCGGGCCGAACCGGCGCCGCAGCAGCTCCTTCTCGAGGGCCTTGATCAGGTTCTCGGTGTCGTCTTCCTCGATGACGACGTCCTCGTTGCGGGTGACCCGGAACACGTGGTGTTCGAGGATGTCCATGCCGGGGAAGAGATCTTCGAGGTGGTTGGCGATGAGGTCTTCGAGGGTGATGAAACGCACCTTGTCGACGGACTCGGTGCGGTCCACCCGCACGAAGCGCGGCAGCATGGAGGGCACCTTGAGCCGGGCGAACTCCTGCTTGCCGGTCTTGGAGCTGTGCAACCGCACGGCCAGGTTCAGCGACAGGCCGGAGATGTATGGGAACGGGTGTGCCGGGTCGACGGCCAGCGGCATCAGCACCGGGAAGATCTGGTTGGAGAAGTACCCGCGCAGCGACCGGCGGTCCACGTCGCTCAGGCTGTCCCAGGTGACGATGTCCACGCCGTGTTCGGCCAGGGCCGGGCGCACCAGCTCCTGAAACGCGTGCGCGTGCCGGTCCTGCAGCACGTGCGCGGCGGCGGCGATGTCGGAGAGCACATCCTGCGGGGCGCGGCCCACATTGGTCGGCACGGCCAGTCCGGTGAGGATACGGCGCTTGAGACCGGCGACCCGCACCATGAAGAACTCGTCGAGGTTGTTTGCGAAGATGGCCAGGAAGTTCGCCCGTTCGAGCACCGGCAGGGCCGGGTCCTCGGCGAGTTCGAGCACCCGCTGGTTGAACGCCAGCCAGCTCAGCTCACGGTCGAGGTAGCGCTCGCTCGGTAGGGCCGGATCGTTTTTGCCGATCTGGGGGTCGAAATCGTCGTCAAGTTCGCTTTCGAGACCTGACGTGCCTGGGATGTTGTCGCCGTCCATCTGTCCATCTTGACACCCGGCGCCAGGCGGGCGCGACGCTCACGGTGAACGGAACGTTAACGAGGTCCGCGGTGGTACTGCACATCCACGGTGCGGTCGCCGAATCCGAGGCTGCGGTAGAGCCGCACCGGTGTGGTGCTCTCGGCCTCCACGTACAGTTCGACGGCCGTGCAGCCCCGCTCGCGCAGGCGGGCCAGGCCGGCCAGCATGAGGGCGCGGCCGAGGCCGGCGCCGGCGGCATCCGGGTGCACGCCGAGCACATAGATCTCGCCGAGCGTGGCCCCCGGTTCGATCTTGAGCCAGTTGTAGCCGAGGATCCGCCCGGGCGCGGCGGCCGTCGAGTTCTCCCGCGCCAAGAGCAGGTCGTCGGCGTCGAACCAGGGTTCGGCCATGCGTGCGGCGAGGTCGGACTCGGTGATGGCGCCCTGCTCGGGGTGCGTCGCGAAGACGAGGGCGTTCAACCGCACCCACTCCGCGGCATCGGCGGGCCGGAACGACACGATGCCGATCCCGGCCGGCAACACGGGGGAGGTGGCGGCGTCGGCGTCGCTGAGCGGGCGTTCCAACTGCAGCAGCGTGCGTTCGGCGCTGAAACCGAACCTGTCGGCCAGGGCGCGGGCCGCGGGGTGGTCGCCGTGCGCCCAGGCGGTGAGGTCGCCGGACATGCCGCCCTCGTCCTCGAACAGTCGGCGGAGGGCCGCGGTGGCGTGGCCCTTGCGGCGGTAACGCGGGTGCACGACCAGGTCGATCTCGCCCTGCCCGAGGATCAGGGCGCCGACGGCGTCTTCGCCCTCGAGCAGCAGCTGCGGGCTGCGCCGGCCGGAGCGGGCGTCGAGCATGGCCTGCTCGTTGAACGGGCGGTAACCATCCGTGTGCGCGCTCGCATCGGCGACGTCGTGGAAACGCGCCGCGAAGGCGGCGTCGGCCAGGTCAGGCGCCGACAGAGTGAACGACACGTTCGCCGTCCTCTTCATACACGTTGAACCTGTAGCCCACGTTGCGCACGGTACCGATCAGGGATTCCTGGTCGCCGAGCTTGGCGCGCAGGCGTCGTACGTGCACGTCGACGGTGCGGGTGCCGCCGAAGTAGTCGTAGCCCCACACCTCGCTGAGCAGCTGCTCGCGGGTGAACACCCGGGACGGGTGCGCGGCGAGGAAACGGAGCAGCTCGAATTCCTTATAGGTGAGGTCGAGCGGCTTGCCGTGCACCTTCGCCGAATAGCTGGCCTCGTCGATGACGACGCCGGCGGCGCGGATGGTGGGAGAGGGTTCGTTGTGCGGCGTGCGGCCGGCGGCGAGACGGATGCGCGCATCGACCTCGGCGGGCCCGGCCGTGTTGAGCACAACATCGTCGACCCCCCAGTCCGGGCTGACAGCGGTGAGGCCGCCCTCGGTGATCACCAGGAGCAGCGGAACACTGCTTCCGGTGGTGCGCAGGATCTGGCACAGCGACTTGGCTGCCATCAGATTAGACCGCGCGTCGACCAGGATCAGGTCGGAATCGGGCGCGGTGATGAGCTGATCCGGCTGTGCCGGAATGAGTCGTGTGCTGTGTGACAGCAACGCCAGGGCTGGGAGAACTTCGTCGTTCACCGCCGAGGTTAGGATCAACAGCTGCGCCACGCAGGTCCTCCAAGTATCTTGCGACTCATACTAGCGTGCCACGGAATGCGACTCTGGCGTGCAGAATGGGTCTGTGAGCTGGAAGCGTTCGAGTGTTGTGATGATTTGGCTGGTCGCCGCCGTCTGTGCGGTCCTGACCGGAGTGCTCGTCGCCCCCGAAAACCGGCTGGTCTGGACGAGCCTCTCCCTGGCGGGCTGCACGATAATCACCCTCGCCGCCCAGCTGTCCACCGGGCAGAAGGAGGGTTACGTGAGCCGCGTGACGCTGAGCCTGGTGGGCGCCGTCATCGTGCTCGCCGTGGCGACGGGCATCTTCGCCCTGCTCGGACTCGCATAACGGTTCGGCGTTTCGGGCGCACGGCGTGTGCCAGAGGCTAGAGTTGGGGCATGTCAACGCTCGCACTCGAAATCCTGTTCCTGGGCCTACTCGCGCTGGCCAGCCTGTCGATCGCCTGGGTGTCCGGCGTCGTGCTGTTCAAGCTGTTCCGGGGCCAGCGGTAACCGACTGTGTATGAACTTCCGGTCGGCTTGCCGTCCGAGCTCGTTCCGCTGTCGTGGCTCATCGGCGTCTGGGAAGGTTCGGGGATCCTGGACTACACAGTCGACGGCGAGACGGTCACCCGTGAATTCGGTCACCGCATCAGCTTCAGCCACGACGGCCTGCCGCACCTGAACTACAGCTCGTACGCCTGGCTGGAACCCGAGGCGGAGGCTGCCATCGACGGCGCGCCTGCTCCGGTAGGCGCGGTCACCCCGCTCATGACCGAGTCCGGCTACTGGCGGCTCAGTCGCCCGCAGCAGCCGGGCGACCCCGGTCCTGGCCTGCTGCCGGGTGTCGGTCCGGCACCGTTCCAGACCGCGGAGGCTGTGGAAACGCTGCGCAACGCCGCCGGCGGGTTCGATATCGAGGTGGCCCTCGTGCATCCGGGCGGCGTGGCCGAACTGTACCTGGGCCAGGTCAAGGGCCCGCGCATCGACCTGTCCACGGATGCGGTGCTGCGCACCAGCGGGTCCAAACCGTACGCGGCCGCCACCCGGCTCTACGGACTTGTCGACAGCCACCTGCTCTGGGCGTGGGACATCGCCGCGCTGGGCCAAGACCTGCGCACGCACGCGTCCGGCCGGCTCAGCCGCGCGTCGTAGCCGGGCTGCCCGGGCGCACCGGCAGCGGCCGCAGCCGGCTGAGCCCGAACACCGCGGCGCCGGTGACGATGACCGTCACGGCGATCAGCAGCACGTAGCCGAACACCGCGGCGTACCCGGTCACCGGATTGAGGAACGGGTACGGCACCCAGCCGTCCGTCGCGCCGCGCACCAGCACCACCGCGCACCAGAACACCGGGTAGATCAGGACCACCCAGAGTCGCCGCCACGGCTGCGGCGCGCGGTCGCCGACGAGGGCCCAGTCGATGAGGCAGTAGATCGGGAAGAGCACGTGCACGACGGTGTTCGCCCAGGGCAGGTCCACCCCGCCGGCCAGGCCGGTGAGCAGGGTGTTGTAGACGAGGCCGACCACGATCATGTACGCCGTGGTCGCCGCGCGCGCCAGAACCAGCCAGGCCGGCACCTCGCGGCCGAGCAGGCAGAGCACCGCGGTGCCCGCGAGCACGACGGCGGCGAGCAGGTTGCTCTGAATGGTGAAGAACCCGAAGAAGTTGAACGGGTTGATCGTGGCACGCGCCGCGGTGGAGAGGAACGTGGCCGCGACGGCGATGACGGTCAGCGCCGCCAGAATGAGGCGGAGCACGGCGATCGAGGGAGCGGGGACGCGCATGGGTGACTCCTTGCAGGCGGCGGCGGCCGCGGCGCGGGAATACGGGGCACCGCTCAGGCCGTTGGGCTAGCATATGGGCCGGAGTTCCCCGCTGTCGACAGCGGCCTCGGCGGTCTCGCACCGGCAGCACACCGGGAGAATCCCTGAAGGAGAGTCCGATGACCACCACAGCTGACGCGCCGCTTGCTCCGACCGGGTCGCCCCTGCTCGAGCTCGACGCAGCCGTTCAGGCCGAGGGCATCGACGCCGGCGTCGCCGCGCACTACGGTGCGCCCCTCATCGAACAGCGCCGGCTGCTGGCCGGCCAGGCCGTCGTCGACCTCTCCCACCGCGGAGTGCTCTCCATCTCCGGTCCTGACCGGCTCACCTGGCTCAATTCGATGTCCAGCCAGGAGCTCCGCGGGCTCACGCCGGGCCAGTCCACCGAGACCCTGCTGCTCGACCCGTCCGGCCACCTCGAGTACGCCATCGCGCTGCTCGACGACGGCGTCGAGAGCTGGCTGCTGATCGAGGCCGCCGAACTGCCCGGCCTGCACGCCTGGCTCGACCGGATGCGGTTCACCCTGCGGGTGCAGGTCGTCGACCACACCCTCGCCTACGCCACCATCGGCACCATGGCCGCCGACCCTGCCGCCGCTCCGCTCACCCCGGCCAGCCCGAACGGCGTGCCGCTGGTCTGGCACGATCCCTGGACCGCCGTGGCACCCGGCGGCTGGCAGTACGCCGCCGACACCGCCCACCCCGGCGCCGCCTGGCGCTGGAGCGAGGTGTTGATCGACCGGTCCGCGCTGCCCGCCCTGCGTGACGCCATCGCCGCCGGCACCGCCCAGGCCGCCGGGCTGCTCGCCCTGGAGGCGTTGCGCATCGCGGCCTGGCGCCCCCGCGGCGCCCTCGACGCCGACGACCGCACCATCCCGCACGAACTGGACTGGCTGCGCACCGCCGTGCACCTGAACAAGGGCTGCTACCGCGGTCAGGAGACCGTCGCGAAGGTGCACAACCTCGGCCACCCGCCGCGCCGGCTGGTGCTGTTGCACCTGGACGGCTCCGACGCGGTGCTGCCCGCGCACGGCGATAAGGTGCAGGCCGACCGGTTCGTGGCGGGCGGCGAACCCGAACGCCGCACGGTGGGCACCATCACCTCCAGCGCCATCCACCACGAGCTCGGGCCGATCGCTCTCGCCGTGGTCAAGCGCACGGTGCCGGGCAGCGTCACCCTGCACGTGCTCGCGCAGGGCATCTCGATCACCGCCGGCCAGGAGGTCATCGTGCCGGAATCGGCCGGATCCGTGGCCGAGATCCCCCGGCTGCCGCGGCTGGGCGTGCGCGCTCCGCGCGGCTGAGAGCCAGCCAGGCGCAGGCATCCGCCGGGACTTTCGTCACGCCGGCGGGTGCGCCGTGGCCCCGCTCGCCTCGCTAGAGTTGGAGCATGTCTGCTCCTTATACCCTCATCCTCCTCCGCCACGGCAACAGCACCTGGAACCAGCAAAACCTCTTCACCGGTTGGGTGGATGTGCGTCTGAGCGACCAGGGCCGGGCCGAGGCGCTGCGCGCCGGCGAGCTGCTGGCCGAGTCCGGCCTGCTGCCCGACATCCTGCACACCTCGCGGCTCACCCGCGCGATCCAGACCGCGAACATCGCGCTCGAAGAGGCCGACCGCCTCTGGATCGACGTCAAGCGTTCCTGGCGCCTCAACGAGCGCCACTACGGCGCCCTGCAGGGCCTCGACAAGGCCGAGACCCTCGCCAAGTACGGCCCCGAGCAGTTCCAGACCTGGCGCCGCTCGTTCGACGTGCCGCCGCCCCTGCTCGACGACTCCTCCGAATGGTCCCAGGTGGGCGACGCCCGTTACGCCGACCTCGGCGACGACGTGCCCCGCACCGAGAGCCTCAAGGACGTCATCGCCCGGATGCTGCCCTACTGGGAGTCCGACATCGCCGCTGACCTCCGCACCGGTAAGACCGTGCTCGTCACGGCACACGGCAACTCGCTTCGCGCCCTGGTCAAGCACCTCGACGGCATCTCCGACGCCGACATCGCCGAGCTGAACATCCCCACCGGCATCCCGCTGGTCTACCGCCTCGACGAGGACCTCAAGCCGATCGGCGCGGGCGAGTACCTCGACCCCGCCGCTGCCGCTGCCGGTGCCGCCGCCGTCGCGGCCCAGGGCGCCAAGAAGTAGCCCCAGCCCTCCACGAAAAAAAGCCCCCGTCAGGTGACGGGGGCTTTTTGGTGCCCGTTGATCGAGCTTGTCGAGATCCGAGCGGCACCGCTGATCGAGCTTGTCGAGATCCCTCGCGAGGTCTCGACAAGCTCGACCAGCGAGGGAGTCGAGCTCTACGCGTCGGCCGGGGCCGGCTGGTGCCAGTCGCCCGTGCCCAGGTACTGCACCTTCTTGGCGATCGAGACCGCGTGGTCGGCGAACCGCTCGTGGTAGCGGCTGGCGAGGGTGGCGTCCACGGTGTCTGCTGCCTGGCCCTTCCAGGTCTCGCCGAGAACGGCATCGAACACGCTCAGGTGCAGCGCGTCGACCTTGTCGTCCTCGTTGCGGATGGCCTCGGCCAGCTGCATGTCTTCGGTCGTGAGCAGCTCGGCGAGCATGTTCGCGATCTTCACGTCGAGTGCGCCCATCTCGGCGAACGTGGGCCGCAGGCTCTTGGGGATCACCTTGTCGGGGAACCGGTACCTGGCCAGCTGCGAGATGTGGGTGGACATGTCGCCCATCCGTTCGAGCGATGCGCTGATGCGCAGGGCACTCACGACGATGCGCAGGTCTCTGGCCACCGGCTGCTGCCGGGCGAGGATGGTGATGGCCAGCTCATCGAGCTCCACCGTGAGCGCATCGATCTTGTCGTCGTCGGCGATGACCTCTTCGGCCAGCGCGACGTCGGACTTGTTGAAGGCCTTGGTGGCCTTATCTATGGAGATGGCCACGAGGCGGGCAATCTCGGCGAGACGGTCCTGCACCTCGGCGAGCTCCTGCTGAAATACTTCACGCATGTATCTGTGGTCCTTCCTGGTCGCGCCAAAGCGCGCGAACGCATGAGGCCCGCCTGGCCCCCGACCAATACTGGCGAGCGGAGGTTAACGGCAGGTGCCCTGCGATTGAACAGTTCCTAAAGTAGCGTGTGGTCACCCTTGCCGCTGCGAATGCCCCGTGAGATAGTCACTAATCTGGTCAAATGGAATCGACCTGGCTCGTGTTGCTGTCCCTGGCACTGGGCCTCACTGTCGGCGGAGGGTTTGTGACCCTGCTTCATGTGGCGGAGCGGCACGGCAAACGGGCCGCCGAGGTGGTCAACCCCGCGGTTCCCGACGGTATCGACCAGGTGCTTGACGCCCTGGAGAGCGCCGGCGTGGTGCTCGACCCGTCGAACAACGTCATCAAGACGTCTCCCGGCGCCCTGAGCATGGGCCTGGTGGTGAACCATCAGGTCGCGCATCCCGAACTGCTGGACCTGGCCCGTGGCGTGCGACGCACGGGGGAGGCCGTCTCGGAAGACCTCGTGCTGTCCCGCGGGCCGTTCGGTGACGCGAGCATGCACCTGCGGGTGCGGGTGGCCCGGCTGGGCTCCCGATACGTGCTGCTGCTGGCCGAGGACCGCACCGAGGCGTTCAGGCTCGACGAGGTGCGCCGGGACTTCGTGGCCAACATCAGCCACGAACTGAAGACCCCGATCGCCGCCGTCGGCCTGCTCGCCGAGGCGCTGGGGCACGCGGCCGACGAGCCCGTGCAGGTGCGCCGGTTCGCCGACCGCCTCACCACCGAGGCCGGCCGGCTGGCCAGGCTCACCCAGGAGATCATCGAACTGTCCAGGCTGCAGGCGCAGGATGCACTCCGGCAGCCGGAACTGCTCTACATCGACGACATCGTGGCCGCCGGGGTCGACCAGAACCGGGTCGTGGCCGACGCCGACCGCATCACCATCGCCGTGGGCAAGAAGTCCCGCGCGCAGGTCTACGGCGACGAACGGCTGCTCGTCATGGCCGTGCACAACCTCGTGGCGAACGCCGTGCATTACTCGGCGCCGAGCTCCAGGGTCGGCGTCGGCGCTCGCGTCACCGATGGCGTGATCGAGATCACCGTCACCGACCAGGGTGTCGGCATTGCAGAGGGCGACCTCGACCGCATCTTCGAGAGATTCTTCCGCGTCGACCAGGCGCGTTCCCGCAACACCGGCGGCACCGGCCTCGGGCTGTCCATCGTCAAGCACGTCGTGCAGATCCATGGCGGTGACATCCGGGTCTGGTCCCAGCCCGGCAGCGGTTCCACGTTCACCATTCGCCTGCCAGAGGCGACCCACCCCGCGTTAGCGGCGACAGGAGACACCCCATGACCCGAATCCTTCTGGTTGAAGACGAGCAGGCGCTCAGCGAACCGCTGAGCTTCCTGCTCGAGCGGGAGGGCTACGAGGTGGCGGTGGCAGAAGACGGCCCCGGCGCGCTCGCCGAGTTCGACCGGGCGGGCGCCGACCTGGTGCTGCTCGACCTGATGCTGCCCGGCATCCCCGGCACCGAGGTGTGCCGGGAGATCCGCACCCGCTCCGCCGTGCCGATCATCATGCTCACGGCCAAGGACTCCGAGGTCGACATCGTCGTGGGGCTCGAGCTGGGGGCGGACGACTACGTCACCAAGCCGTACTCCACCCGGGAGCTGCTCGCCCGCATCCGCGCCGTCTCGCGCCGGCACACCGACCCGGCCGATGCCGGCGACGGGGTGCTCAGCGCCGGGACCGTGCGCATGGACCTGGAGCGCCACACCGTGGCGGTCTCCGGCACGGTGGTGAACATGCCGTTGAAGGAATTCGAGCTGCTCGAATTCCTGCTGCGCAACGCCGGCCGGGTGCTCACCCGCGGCCAGCTGATCGACCGGGTCTGGGGCAGCGACTACTTCGGCGACACCAAGACGCTCGACGTGCACATCAAGCGCATCCGCTCCCGCATCGAGGCCACGCCCTCCGAACCCACCATGCTCGTCACCGTACGCGGTCTGGGGTACCGCTTCGAGGCCTGACCCTGCGCCGACTTGCCGCAAAATACCCCTTCAGGTGCCCTGAAGGGGTATTTTGCCGTAACTCGACGAACAGCGGCCGGCTACGGAGCGGTCGTGGCTTCCGGCGTGGCGGTGGGCGTGGGCGTCGCGGTCGGAGTCGCCGTGGGTGTGGCGACGGGAACGGGCGTCTCGGTGGGCACCAGGGTGGAGTACTCGTTGAGGGTGCCGTCGAGCACGGGAACGAGCAGTTCGGTGCCGGTGAGGTCGCCGTACTGGAAGAACACCGGGAACAACGAGCCGGCGCTGGCGTTGAGGCTCTCGATGGCCACGCTCTCGCCGCCGTCGACGCCGATCTCGGTCGTCGAGTTGGCCGGGATGGTGACGGTCTTGTCGACCTTGTCGTCGACGCCCTCGTACTGCACGAGCAGGTCGATGTCGTCGGCGCCCTTGTTCACCACGTGAACGAGCAGGTTCGCGTTCTCCCCGTCGTCGGTGAGCAGGATCGCGTTGCGGATGGCGAGGTCGCCGAGGTTGCCGCTGACGCCGTCGCTGGCGTCATAGTGGATGGTCGTCGCCTGGGGAGCGTACAGATTGCACCCGCTCGTTCCCAACAGGATGCCGGCCGCCACAACGACGGTTGCCATGGTTCGCGCTCTCACAAGACCTCCACAAGAGTTCAGCGTTCAGCCGAAGTGGCGTGAACGCTGCAGATTTCCGTTGAGTTTACCTTACGGAACGGTCCGGACCGGGCGCAGTGTGTGACGCCGCGAATACTCACACCGGAGGGCCTCGGGGAGGGGTGGTATCATAGACGTTGCTGAAGGGATATCAATACATGCTATTTGAAGTTGGCGAAACAGTCGTCTATCCCCACCACGGCGCTGCGACCATCACTGAGGTGAAGACGCGCATCATCAAGGGTGAAGAAAAGCTCTATTTGAAGCTCAACGTCACCCAGGGCGATCTCACCATCGAGGTCCCGGCCGAGAACGTCGACCTGGTCGGCGTGCGCGACGTCATCGGCCAGGACGGCCTCGACAAGGTCTTCGAGGTGCTCAGGGCGCCGTTCACCGAGGAACCCACCAACTGGTCCCGGCGGTACAAGGCCAACCTCGAAAAGCTCGCCAGCGGCGACGTGATCAAGGTGTCAGAGGTCGTGCGCGACCTGTGGCGCCGTGACCAGGACCGCGGCCTCTCCGCCGGAGAGAAGCGGATGCTCGCGAAGGCGCGACAGATCCTGATCTCCGAGCTGGCCCTGGCCGAGAAGACCGACGAAGACCGGGCATCCGGCATGCTCGACGAGGTGCTCGCCTCGTAGCAACTCCTGTTCGTTCGACAGGCGGCGCCCAGCGGTGCCGCCTTTCGCACGTCCGACACCTTCCCGCCGATCCGCCCGTTCCCGCCCCGCTTCACCGCGCCCCACCAGATAGCCTCCAGACATGACTGAAATCCCGGTTCCCGCCGTCGCGGTCATCGTCGTCGCCGCCGGCAGCGGCAGCCGGCTCGGCCGCGACCAGCCCAAGGCGTTCGTCCCACTGGCCGGCCGCGCCATCCTCGAGCACGCCCTGACCGGCATCTTCGGCATGAGCGAACCTGCCCAGGTGATCGTCGTCGCTCCGACCGCTCAGCTGGCGGAGGCCACGGCCATCGCCGAGCGCGTCGCCGGCCCGGCCGCCGGACACGTGAGCGTGGTCGACGGGGGAGACACCCGGCAGGCCTCCGTGGCGAGGGGCATGGCCGCCGTGCACGCCGGCGTCACCGTCGTGCTCGTGCACGACGCCGCCCGCGCCCTCACCCCGGCCGCGCTCAGCGACGCCGTGGTGGCCGCCGTGCGCGCGACCGGCCACGGCATCGTTCCCGGCCTGCCGGTCGTGGACACCATCAAGCGGGTCGACGAGCACGCCACCATCCTCGGTACCGTCGACAGGTCGTTGTTGTCCGCCGTTCAGACCCCGCAGGGTTTCCCCCGCACCATGCTCGACGCCGCGTTCGCCTGGGCCGCCACCCTCCCGGCCACGGATGCCGCCGCCCGAGACCTCACCGACGACGCGGCCCTCGTGGCCGCGGCCGGCGATCCCGTCGGCATCATCCCCGGTGACCCGCTGGCCTTCAAGGTCACCACGCCCTGGGACCTGCGCCGCGCCGAACTGCTGCTCGCCGGCACCGCCGCCGCTGCACCCGAGCCCCGGGTGGGCACCGGCCTGGATGTGCACGCCTTCGACGACACCAGCGACCTCTGGCTGGCCGGCCTGCACTGGCCGGGCGAGCGGGGCCTGTCCGGGCACAGCGACGGCGACGCCGCCGTGCACGCCATCTGCGACGCACTGCTCGCCGCCGCCGGCCTGGGCGACATCGGTCAGGTCTTCGGCACCGCCGACCCGCGCCTCACCGACGCGCACGGCGAGGTGTTCCTCACCGAGACCCTGCGCCTGCTGACCGAGGCCGGTTACCGGGTCGGCAACGTCACCGTGCAGATCATCGGCAATCGGCCCAAGCTCGCTCCCCGGCGTGCCGAAGCGCAGCAGCTGCTCACCGGCATCCTGCACGCGCCGGTGTCCGTGTCGGCGACCACCACCGACGCGCTCGGCTTCACCGGCCGCGGCGAGGGCATCGCCGCGCTGGCCACTGCACTCCTCTACCCGAGCGGCCCTACCCGAGCTTCCGACCGTTCCGCGCCTAAACTGAACCAGTGACCATGCGACTATACGACTCGAAGGCCCAGGCCCTTCGCGATTTCCTGCCGATCGTTCCGGGCAAGGTGGGAATCTACGTCTGTGGACCAACCGTGCAGTCGTCCCCGCACATCGGCCACCTACGCAGCGCCCTGGTCTATGACCAGCTGCGCCGCTGGCTCAGCTATCGCGGCAACGACGTCACCTTCGTGCGCAATGTCACCGACATCGACGACAAGATCCTGATCAACGCCGCCGGCACCACCGAGGAATGGTGGGCACTCGCCTACCGTTTCGAACTCGAGTTCACGGCCGGCTACCAGCGCCTGGGCATCCTCGCGCCCACCTACGAACCCCGCGCCACCGCGAGCGTGCACGAGATGCAGGACATCGTCGCGCGCCTGGTTGACAACGGCCACGCCTACCCGGCCGAAGACGGCTCCGGCGACGTGTACTTCGACACCCGCAGCTGGCCGGCCTACGGCGAACTCACCCGGCAGCACCTCGACAACATGGAAGCCGCCGCAGACGCCGACCCGCGCGGCAAGCGCGACCCCCGCGACTTCGCGCTCTGGAAGGGCCACAAAGACGGCGAACCGGCCTCCGCCTCCTGGGTCTCCCCGTGGGGTTCCGGCCGGCCCGGCTGGCACATCGAGTGCTCCGCCATGGCCGCCCGCTACCTGGGACCGCACTTCGACATCCACGGCGGCGGCCTCGACCTGCGCTTCCCGCACCACGAGAACGAACTGGCGCAGTCCACCGCCGCCGGCGACGCCTTCGCGAACTTCTGGGTGCACAACGGCCTGGTCAACACCAACGGCCAGAAGATGTCCAAGTCGCTGGGCAACTCGGTCTTCGCCGCCGAGCTGCTCGACCAGGCCCGCGCCATCGTGGTGCGTTACTACCTCGGCGCCGCGCACTATCGGTCCACCCTCGACTTCCACGAGGGCTCCCTGGCCGAGGCCGAAGCCGCCCTCGAACGCATCGAAAGCTTCCTCGACCGTGCCGACCGGCGCCTGGCCGACACCCGCTTCGCCGGCTCCGGCGTCGAGATCGTTCCGGATGCCTTCGCCGAGGCGATGGACGACGACCTCGCGGTTCCGCAGGCGCTCGGCGTGCTGCACGACACCGTGCGCGCCGGCAACGCGGCCCTCGACGCCGAGGACCTGCACGCCGCTGCGGCCGCCCGCGGCCAGGTGCTCGCGATGAGCGAGGTCCTCGGCATCAACCCTCTGTCGCCCGGCTGGGCCGTGGCAACAGACGAACCCGCCATGGTGGCCCTCACCGCCCTTGTCGAGCGCCTGCTCGACGACCGGGAGACCGCCAGGCAGAGCCGCGACTACGCGGCCGCAGACCGTATCCGGGACGAGCTCGTCGCCGCCGGCATCACCATCGAAGACACCCCGTCGGGTGCACATTGGAGTTTTGACTGATGAAGAACACAGATCGCAAGTCGCGCACCGGCGCGGTGCGCAAGGGCAGCAGGGGACCCCAGGTCGGCTCCGGCGGACAGGGCCGCCAGGCCCTCGAGGGCAAGAAGCCCACCCCCAAGGCCGAAGACCGCCCGTACCACCCCGCCGGCAAGGCCAAGGCTGCCAAGGACCGCTTCGCCGCGGCCGGCGGCGGTCGCAGCCGCGCCCCGGGCGGCTCCGGCGCCCCGCGCTCCGGCCGCAACACCGGCACCGGCAACACCGGCGGCGGCGGTTCGTCCACCCGCAAGGCCAAGTCGGATGCCGAGTTCGAGGTCGTCACCGGCCGCAACTCGGTGCTCGAGGCGCTGCGCGCCAAGATCCCCGCATCAGCGCTCTACGTGGCCACGCGCATCGAAATGGACGACCGGGTCAAGGAAGTCCTCAAGCTCGCCACGACCCGCAACATCCCGGTGCTCGAGGTCATGCGTCCGGAGATCGACCGGCTCGCCGGCAAGGACGCCGTGCACCAGGGCCTCGCGCTCAAGGTGCCCGCGTACGAGTACGCGCACCCGATCGAACTGCTCGACCTCACCATCAGCCGCGGCCACAAGCCGTTGTTCGTGGCCCTGGACGGCATCACCGACCCGCGCAACCTCGGTGCGATCATTCGCTCTACCGCTGCGTTCGGCGGCCACGGCATCATCGTGCCGCAGCGGCGCTCGGTGGGCGTCACCGCCTCAGCCTGGAAGACCTCTGCCGGTGCCGCCGCGCGCCTGCCCGTCGCCATGGCGAGCAACCTCACCCAGACGCTCAAGCTGCTCAAGGAGCGCGGCGTGCTCGTGATCGGCCTGGATGGCGGCGGCGACACCGAACTGCCCGAGCTCGGCATCGGCTACGCCGAGCGCCCGATCGTGATCGTGGTCGGCAGCGAGGGCAAGGGCCTGTCCCGCCTCGTCACCGAGACCTGCGACGCCATCGTGTCCATCCCGATCAACGCGAACACCGAGTCGCTGAACGCCGGAATCGCCGCCGGGGTCACGTTGTACGAGATCTCCAAGCTGCGCGCCACTGCCGCGGCCGCGAAGGCAGCTACAAAGGCTGCCGCGCAGGCGTAACCGCTCGCTCGCGTTTCACAACGGCGCAGATCGGCCCTTCGGGGTGGGTCTGCGCCGTTTGTTGTTGTCCGCGAGTTGCCGCAAAGTGCCCCTTCAGCGGGCGGGAAGGGGTGCTTTGGCCGAAGTCGGTGGGGGAGCCTTCCGCGAGTTGCCGCAAAGTGCCCCTTCGGAGCATCCGAAGGGGCACTTTGGCGTAAGTCGGCGCGGGGAGTGCGTCAGACGTTCAGGCGCCAGTCGTCGGCGTCGGCCTCGTCGGCGTCGATGCCCTCTTCTTCGAGCACCGGCAGGCTGATCGGCGCGGTGGGCGGGTCGATCACGGTGGCCTCGTCGCGGCGGTGACGGAGCACATCCTGCACATAGGAGGTGACGGCTTCGGCGAGGGGGATGTCGCGGTTCGCGTTCTGCGCCATGTACCAGCGGTGGTCGAGCAGCTGGTGGAACACCTCGGCGGGCTCGAGCTTGCCCTTGAGCTCGCGGGGGATGGCGCGCACGACGGGTTCGAAGACCCGCACCAGCCACTCGTGCGCCATCATCTCCTCGTCGGCGTCCGGGTTGCCGTACGCGACCCCGTAGGAGTCCAGGTCGTTGAGCAGGCGGCGGGCCTGGTTCTCCTCGGCGTCGAGGCCGGTGAGGCGCAGCAGGCGGCGCTGGTGGTGGCCGGCGTCGACGACCTTGGGCTGGATGCGCACCGTGGTGCCGTTCTCGTCGGTCTTGATGGCGAGCTCTTCGATGTCGAAGCCGAGGTGGTTGAGGCGTTCGACGCGCTCGGTGATGCGCCAACGCTCGCTGCTCGCGAAGGACTCCGAGCCGGTGAGTTCCTTCCAGAGCAGGCGGTACGCCGCGACGATGCCGTTGCTCACGTTGATCGGGTCGAGCTCGTCGGCGACGCGGCCGCCGGCCTCGAGGTCCATCAGCTCGCCGGCGATGTTCACCCTGGCGATCTCCAGGTCATTTTCGCGCTGCCCGTTGGAGAGCCCGCCGGGGTAGAGCTGCCCGGTTTCGGCGTCGACGAGGTAGGCGGCGAACGCGCCGGCATCGCGGCGGAAGAGGGTGTTCGAGAGCGACACATCGCCCCAGAACAGGCCGACCATGTGCACGCGCACCAGCAGCAGGGCCAGAGCGTCGACCAGGCGGGTGGCCGTGTCGGGGCGCAGCGCCTGCGAGTACAGCGCCCGGTAGGGCAGTGAGAACTTGAGGTGCCGGGTGACCAGCACCGAGTTGAGCGGGTCGCCGTCTTCGTCGGTGCGGTTGGTGATCACGGCGAGCGGTTCGACGCAGGGAATCTCCAGGCCCTGCAGGGTGCGGAGCATGTCGTACTCCCGCTTGGCCATCTCGCTGGTGGTCTCCTTGATGGCGACAACCCGGCCGCTCAGGTGCGCGAACCGCACGAGGTGGCGGGAGAGGCCCTTGGGCAGCGAGGCGATGTTCTCGTTCGGCCAGGCGTCCAGCGGCACATTCCAGGGCAGGTCGAGCAGGGCCGGATCGGCCGTGGCGGAGGTGATGTTGAGAGAACCGCTCATGAGGAGCCTAACTATCGAGAGAGCCCGTGGGCCGCAGGTCGCCCCGGCCGGAATCGGCTCGGCGGCGCAGAGGACGGCGCCGGGGAAACCGGTTGCCGATATGACAAACTCGACCGCCGAAAGTGCCGGCGGTCGAGTTTGTCGTGAGGGAACTTAGTCGCTGACGGCGCCGCCGAGACGGGCGCCGGTCTCGGCGTCGAACACGTGCAGGTGGTTCGGCGTCGGGGTCAGGTAGACGGTGTCGCCGGCCGACGGGTGCGAGCGGCCATCGACGCGGGCGACGATGTCGGTGCGCTTGCCCTCGACGGTGGAGTGGCCGTACAGGTAACCGTCGGCGCCGAGCTCCTCGACCAGGTCGACGTCGACCGCGAGGCCTTCGCCCACGGTGGTCGACAGGTGGATGTCCTCGGGGCGGACACCGATGGTGACCTTGGTGCCCGTGGCGCCGGCGAGGGTGTCGCGCTGCACGGGAACCGTGGCGGTACCGAACTTGATGCCACCGTCGACGGCGTCGGCCAGGAACAGGTTCATGGCCGGGCTGCCGATGAAGCCGGCAACGAAGACGTTGTTCGGCTTGGCGTACAGGTCGCGCGGGGTGCCGACCTGCTGGAGGACGCCATCCTTGAGCACGGCGATGCGGTCGCCCATGGTGAGCGCCTCGGTCTGGTCGTGGGTGACGTAGACGGTGGTGACGCCCAGGCGACGCTGCAGCGACGCGATCTGGGTGCGGGTCTGCACGCGCAGCTTGGCGTCGAGGTTCGACAGCGGCTCGTCCATGAGGAACACCTGGGGCTGACGCACGATCGCACGACCCATGGCAACACGCTGACGCTGACCACCGGAGAGGGCCTTCGGCTTGCGGCTGAGGTAGGGCTCGAGGTCGAGCAGCTTGGCGGCTTCGAGAACGCGGGCGGCGCGCTCGTCCTTGTTGACGCCGGCGATCTTGAGCGCGAAGCCCATGTTCTCGGCGACGGTCATGTGCGGGTACAGCGCGTAGTTCTGGAAGACCATGGCGATGTCACGGTCCTTCGGGGGAACGTCGGTGACGTTGCGCTCACCGATGAAGATGTCGCCGTCGTTGACCTCTTCGAGGCCGGCGAGCATGCGCAGCGAGGTGGACTTTCCACAGCCGGACGGGCCGACGAGGACGAGGAATTCACCATCGGCGACCGAGAGGTCGAGGTGATCGACTGCCGGGCGGGTGGAGCCCGGGTACAGACGGGTGGCCTTGTCAAAGGTTACTGAAGCCATTATTTCGTTATTCTCCTTCACCGGCAGGTACGTGCCGGACGATCCGTTGTGATGGGATTTATGCGTCCGGCCGGTGCAGCACCAGCGCAAGACCTTTCTAGTATGGCACGCCGCGGATGGGGGAGTGCTGAATCCGGCCGGCGCTCCCGGCAGTGCGCGGCCGGTGAGTTGGCAGTGAGGCGGCTGTGCGGCTCCGGTTGGTCATTTCCCAGACTGGGGACCTACTATTTGGAGTGCTATCGCGCATATCCGTGAGCGCACCCCCTCAACTCGGAGTGATCATCCATGACAACTGGCGGCCCAGGCGACTCTCGTCCCTCGAAAAATAAGCGACGCGACGCCGCACGCACGAAGGCCGCACAGCTGCGAGTGGAGCAGAAGAAGCGCGATCGCCGCAATCGGGTCTTCCTGCAGGGCGGTATCGGCGTCGTCACCATCGCCGTGGTCACCGCCATCGTTCTGATCATCATGAATTCGATACAGCCGGCCGGCCCCGGCCCGCGGAACATGGCCAGCGACGGCCTGCTCCTCGGCGAGGGCCTCACCGCGGTGACCACCCCCGCGCTTCAGCCCGACGACGACCCGGTGCCGTCCACTCCGGACGGGACGGGCAAGGTCGCGGACATCCGCGTGTACCTCGACTATCTCTGCCCGTTCTGCGGCACCTTCGAAACCACCAACAGCGACCAGATCTCGCAGTGGGTCGAGTCGGGCGCCGCGACCCTCGAGATTCACCCGATCTCGATTCTCACCAGCAAATCTGCGGGAACTCAGTACTCGCTGCGCGCGGCGAACGCTGCCGCCTGCGTGGCGAACACCTCCCCGGACGACTTCTTCGCCTTCAACACGGCCCTGTTCGCCGACCAGCCGGTGGAGGGCACCGCCGGGCTCAGCGACGACGACCTCAAGGCCCTCGTGAAAAGTTCGGGTGTGTCGACCGGCCTGGCGGCCATCAACGAGTGCATCGACGAGACCACCTTCAAGTCCTGGGTGAAGGCATCGACCGACCGCGCCCTCAGCGGGCCCATCCCGAATTCCTCGCTCAAAGCCATCACCGGCACCCCCACGGTGCTCGTGAACGGCAAGCAGTACGTCGGCGCGCTCGACGACCCCAAGGAATTCGCAGCGTTCGTGCTGCAGGCGGCCAGCGAAACGTACTCGACGGCCACGCCGACCCCCACCCCGACCACCGCCGGATAACGCGGCGCCGGTCGACCGTCCAGGCCGGTCGAGTGCGGATTCCGTCGCGGGCGGGTGCCCGCGTGATTTAGGATGAATGCTCGAGGCGCATCATTAGCCTCATGCCGGCCTGGCGCAATTGGTAGCGCACCACTCTTGTAAAGTGGGGGTTACGGGTTCAAGTCCCGTGGCCGGCCCTCTGAACCCCTACTCCCGACCGGGATGTAGGGGTTTTCTTTGTGACCGGACCATCCGACCCTGCGGCGTGCTGCGCTCGTGGTTGACTTCCCGCACCGGGACCGGCAACGTTGGTCTGGCCAGCCACTATCGAGGAGCCCGATGCCAACGCCCATCCCCTTGGACTACACCTTCACCGCGCCGATCGAGAAGGATGGTGCGTTCCAGACCTTCGTCACCGTGCCGGGCTCCGCCGAACTCCTCGGCACCCGACGGGCCGCCAAGGTCGAGGGCGCAATCGACGGACACGCCTTCGCGGCGACCCTGATGCCCTCCGGCACCGGCCCGCACTGGCTGCCATTGCGGAAGGCCATCTGCACGCTCATCGGCAAGGGCGCCGCCGGCGACAACGTGACCGTGCAGCTGCTGCAGCGGCTCAGCTGAGACCGACGGCACACGGGCACGCCATGACCGACCTGACGAGCATCTCCGCCCACGACGAGACCTATCTCGAGCGGGCCATCGCCGTGGCCCACCGGGCGCGATCCGGCGGCAACCACCCGTTCGGCGCCATCCTCGTCACCGCGGACGGCACGGTGCTCGAGGCTGAGAACAGCGTGGTCACCGCGAACGACCCCACGGGCCACGCCGAGACCAACCTGGTGCGGCTGGCCAGCGCCCGGCTCTCGAAGGAAGACCTGCGCACCAGCACGCTGTACACGAGCACCGAACCGTGCGTGATGTGCGCCGGAGCGGTCTACTGGGCCGGGATCGGCCGGGTGGCCTATGCGCTGCCCGAGCAGATGCTCGCGGCCATGGTGCCGGAACAGGATGGCGAGCCGACCCTGGACCTGCCCTGCCGGGACGTCTTCGCCCGCGGCGGCAACACCGTGATCGTGGCCGGCCCCGCCCTCATCGAGGTGGCGGCCGAGGTGCACCGGGGGTTCTGGGACGCACGGTGACAACGCCGGGCGGATGCCGGGCTACGGTGACTTCGGGCCGATGGCCGGCAGCCTCCGGCCCACTGCCCGGCCAGGGGGTTCAGGGAGCCGGCCGGTGAGCACGTGCGCGACGACCACGGTGACGATCACGAGGGGCATCACTGCGTAGGCGTCGCTGGTGAGCAGCACCGTGGCCAGCAGCACGCTGGTGAGCGGCAGCCGCAGCATCGACACACACATGGCACCGATGCCGACGCCCAGCGCGGGTACGAGGGCCATGCCCGGAAGGTGCGACGCGGCGACGCCGATGGCGGCCCCGATGAACATGGCCGGGAAGACCGGTCCGCCGCGGAATCCGCTCAGCGACAGGCCGTAGGCCAGCGACTTGCAGACGACCAGCAGGGCGACGGCGCCGAGCGGCCAGGAGGCGCCGTCGGTGACGAGTGCCGGCAGGGTGTCCTGGCCGGAGAAAAGCACCTGAGCGGTGTCCTCGCCGGTGACCTGGGCGAACACGATGGCCAGGCCGGCCACCAGGAGGCCGAGCAGGGGGGTCACGATCAGCCGGTGGGAGCGCACCGACGGGCGCACGGTGCGGGCGAGCGCCTTGATGCCCCAGGCCACGAACGGGCAGACGACCCCGAGCGCCAGGGCCCAGAGGAACATGGCCACCGTCGGCGTGCTGAACGACGGCAAGTTGGGGATCGCGAGGGAGAAGGTGCCCAGGCCGGTCCAGGAATCCAGTCCGACGAAGACCAGGGAGCCGATCCCGGCGGCGAGCAGTCCCGGCAGCAGGCCCACCCCGAGCATTGCCCCGCCGAGCCCGGATGCTTCCATCAGCAGGAAGGCGCCGAGCAGGGGGGATCCGAGCAGGGTGCTGACGGCGGCGAAACTTCCCGCCGACGCGATCACGGCGACCGCGGTGGGTGGGGAATCCTTCTTGACGAGGAGGATCGCGAGCGCGCCCAGGCCGCCGCCGAGCGCGATCAGGGGAGCCTCAGGGCCCAGGACCGCGCCGAGGGCCAGTGTGGCGAGGGCCGCCAACGCCACGCCCGCCAGCTCCCGCGGCTGGGGGAAGCCGCCGGCCTTGAACCCCTCGGACGGCGGGTGGCCGCTGGTGCCGGGCAGGTACCGGATGCTGAGCGCCACCAGCAGGCCGGAGAGGGCGAGCAGGGGAGCCGGCCACCAGATCGGGACCTCGGCGAAACCGAGGACACCGGGCAGCTCGGTGAAGAGGTAGTCCTGCAGCCAGGCCACCAGGGCAAGGAACCCGTACGCGACGATGGACACCGGCACGCCGATGACGCCGGACAGCACCAGTATCCGCAGATAGCCCTTCGAGCGGAGGATCGCGAGCGGATCCGTTGCCGCGCCGGCGGGTGCAGCCGCCGGCGGATCGGGGGGTGCGTGCATGTCGCTGGCCTCCACTGTCGGTGCTGCGTGGTCGGTGCTGCTGGTCAGTGCTGCTCGTTCGTCGGTGCGTGCCGGAGTTGGTGCCCACGCTGGCCCCGGGCCGGGATCGGCGCAAGGGTGCGGCTTCGGCCCGCAGGCACTACGCTCGAGTTTGTGGTTACAGACAACAAAATCCCAGAGGATGCCGCCCGCTCGGAGTTCGACAAGATGGTGGCCGGTGACTGGTACCGGTACCGCGCCGGTCCGGAGCTCGCCGAGCTGACGACGACCACCCAGCGCACCTGCCGGCAGATCACCGCGCTGTACGACGACGATCGCGCCGCGGCCCACGCCCTCTTCGTCGACCTGCTCGGCAGTGTCGGCGAGGGCGCCGATTTCCGCCCGCCGATGTACCTGGATTACGGCTCGCGGCTGCACGTCGGGGCGAACACCTTCATCAACGCCGACTTCCTCACGCTCGGCGGCGGCGAGATCACCATCGGCGCCAACGTGCTGGTCGGGCCGAGCGTGCGCCTGTACACCCCGAGCCACGCCATCGACGTGACCGAGCGCAGGGCCGGCTACGAGCGGGTGGCGCCGATCGTGATCGAGGACGACGTCTGGTTGGGCGGCAATGTCGTCGTCTGCCCGGGCGTCACGATCGGGGCCGGCAGCATCATCGGCGCCGGGTCTGTGGTCACTCGCGACGTGCCGCCGGGGGTGATCGCCGCCGGTAACCCGGCCCGCGTCGTGCGTGAGATCGGACCGGGCGACCGGGTCGAGACCCTCTCCGAGTAGCCCGTGCGGTGCCCGGCCTCGGCTCCTGCTCGCGGCCTCACCGGCACGGGCGGCGCCGAGCGTACGCTGGAGTGATGACTACAACACCGCAGCACAGACTGGCGACCGGATTCAGTGCGGCGTCCACCGCGACCGAGGTGCTCGAGGGCATCGACCTGAGCGGCAAGACCGCCATCGTCACCGGCGGCTATTCCGGCCTTGGCATCGAGACCGTCGCGGCGCTCGCCGCGGCCGGCGCCCAGGTGATCGTGCCGGCCAGGCGCCCCGAGGTGGCTTGGGCCGCCCTGGACGCGCGCGGCCTGGCCGCGGTGGAGGTCGAGACCCTCGACCTGGCCGACCTTGTGAGCGTGCGCGCGTTCGCCGAGCGCTTCCTGGCCACCGGGCGCAGCCTGGACATCCTGATCAACAATGCCGCGATCATGGCGTCCCCAGAGGCCAGGGTCGGCGACGGCTGGGAGTCTCAGTTCGCCACCAACCACCTCGGCCACTACGTGCTCACCAACCTGCTCTGGCCCGCGCTCGTGGCCGCCGAAGGCGCCCGGGTCGTTGCCCTGTCGTCGACGGGGCACAAGCTCAGCGGCATCCGCTTCGACGACCCGAACTTCACCTCCGGCTACGACAAGTGGCAGGCGTACGGTCAGGCCAAGACCGCCAACAGCCTGTTCGCTGTGCAGCTGGATGCCCGTGGCGCCGACTTCGGGGTGCGTGCCTTCGCCGTGCACCCCGGCGGCATCATGACCGAGCTGCAGCGCCACCTGCCGCGCGAGGAGATGGTGGCGTCGGGCTGGATGACCGAGGACGGCGTCGTCAACGCCCAGTTCAAGTCGGCCGAGCAGGGGGCGGCGACGTCCACCTGGGCGGCCACGTCGCCGATGCTGGACGGGATGGGCGGGGTGTACTGCGAGGACTGCGACATCGCCGAGCCGACCGAGGTCGGATCGGCGACCGCGCGCATCCGCGGGGTGAACCCGCACGCCGTCGATCCGGATGCGGCTGCTCGGCTCTGGGCATTCTCGGCCGAGCTCACCGGAGTGAACGCCTTCGCCTAGCCCGCCTCACCCCGGCCCAACTGGTGCCGAAGCGGTCAAGTGCGCCCGGTGCGCCGGGCGCACTTGTCCGCACGGGGACCAGTTGTGGCGCGGTTAGAGCGGGAGGGACGTGAGGAAGTCGGTGGGAGTGAGGGGCGGCCGCACCGCGGGCTTGGCGGTGTCGGGGATGCCGCCCACGTAAAGCCAGCCCAGAAGTTCCTCGGAGTCGGCCAGCCCGTGCACGCGGCGCACCGGTCCGGTGCGGGTATGCGCACCGGTGCGCCACATGACTCCCCAGCCCGCGTCCTCGAGGAGCAGGCTGAGCAGGTGGGCAACGCCGGCGGCGGCCGCGTCCTGTTCCCAGTGCGGCACCTTGTCGCTGGACCGACGGCTGGCCACCACGGCGATCAGCAGCGAGGCCCGCAGTGGTTTGGCCGCGAGCTTCGCCGCGGCAGGTCCGTCCAGGCCCGCGGAGGCCACGAAGGCGTCCCCGAGCGCGGCCCTGGCCTCGCCGCGCAGCTCGATCAGCCGCCAGGGCCGCAGCGCCCCATGGTCGGCGGCGCGGGCGGCCGCCTGCACCAGGGGCAGCAACTCGGCCCGGCCGGGCGCATCCGCGGTGACCACGGAGTACGACCGGCGCGCGCCGATGGCGTCGAGGAGGGGCGACCCCACCGTTAGTCGACGGGGGTGAAGTTGAGCGAGATCGAGTTCATGCAGTACCTGTCGCCGGTCGGCGTGCCGAAGCCGTCGTCGAAGACGTGGCCCAGGTGCGATCCGCAGGCGGCGCAGCGCACCTCGGTGCGCACGACGCCGAGGGAGCGGTCCTCGATGAGTTCTACGGCCTCCGGGCGGACGGATTCGTAGAAGCTCGGCCAGCCGCAGCCGGAGTCGAACTTCGTGCCGCTCTTGAACAGCTCGGCGTTGCAGGCGCCACAGGTGTACACACCGGACCGGCCCTCGTCGAGCAGCTCGCCGGTCCAGGCGCGTTCGGTGGCCGCGCCGCGCAGCACTGCGTACTGCTCGGGGGAAAGCTCGGCCTTCCATTCGGCGTCAGACTTGGTGACCTCGTAGTCCATGGTGCGTCCTTTCGATACTTCTCGTGCGGCGGGCGACTGCCTCCAGCTTAAACTCGCCTGGCGGCCCTGGCATTCCCGAGACCCGGGCATCCGGTGGCGTTCAGCAGATTCCCACTGTCGACCGTACCGGGCGCGGGCCGCGACAGGCGGCCCAGGTCAGCGAAAACCCAGTCCCCGGCAAATAGGATGACGCGTATGGCGACCAGCGGGCACGACGAGAGCGAACGGGACGAGGGCGCAGCCCGCGCGCTCGCACCGCGCGACGAGGCGGTCCTCGCGTTCGAAAGCCGCTGGTGGTCGCACCCGGGTGCCAAGGAACAGGCCATCCGCTCTGAGTTCGGCCTGTCGGCCGCCCGGTACTATCAAGTATTGGGTGCCTTGCTCGACTCCCCGCTCGCCCTTGCCCACGATCCCATGCTGGTCAAACGCCTGCAGCGGATGCGTGAGGCCAGAGCGCAGGCCCGGTCGCGCCGGGCCATCCGCCCCATCGAGTAGGAAACCCCCTGCCGCGTGTTCAGCCAACCGAGGATCGAACCAGACTGACGATGCCCACTTCGTACCCGAAAGACCGCTTCGACGACCTGCCGCACCATCTGGATCGCGTGGGGGCGCACCGGGCTCCCGCCAAGAAGGGGCACCGCTGGGTGGCATTCTGGTGGGCTCTGGCTGCCACGGCCGTGCTCATCGCGCTGGGCGCCGTCGGCCTGTCGGTGCTGAACAACCGGCTCAATTTCACGATTCCCGGCATCGAGGCGGCGACCGCCAGCGCGACGCCCACGGTGGAGGCTGTGCCCACGGCGGAACCCACGACTGACCCCAGTGCGAGTGTCACGGTGCTCAACGGCACCGCGGGCACTGGCGTGGCCCGTTCGGTGGGCGACCTGCTCACGGGCGCCGGCTGGACCGTGGGCACTATGAGCAACGCGGACACCGAGGACGTCGTCACGACGACTGTCTACTACTCGGATGCCACCCAGGAAGGCGCTGCTCGCGGTGTGGCGGCCCTGCTGCCCGGTTCGGCGGTGCTGCTCTCCGACGACTTCGCGGGCACAGGCGCCACCTTGACCGTCGTGGTCGGAACCGATTACGTGGTGCCGGCCGGCTAACCGGCCCACACATCGCGTTTTTGTACTGGGATCAGGCCCGTCAGTCAACCCCCTATTGAACTTTGCGGCCATCACTATTATCTGCAGTGGTCGCTCATTTTATGTGCGTAGCGCTCTCGGTCTGAGAGCGCTCTTTCACAGACGGTGGACGCAGCTTCTGCGCCAGGCCCGGTAACACCAACGGGTGAGTGCCGTTCTACAACACTGCAATAGGGGAGTTTCACATGGCGAACGGAACCGTCAAATGGTTCAACGCTGAAAAGGGTTTCGGCTTCATCACTGTTGATGGAGGTGGGCAGGACGTCTTCGTCCACTATTCCGCCATCGACATGCACGGCTACAAGGTTCTCGAAGAAGGCCAGCACGTCATCTTCGAACTCGGTACCGGAGCCAAGGGTCCGCAGGCCGAGTCGGTTCGCCCGGCTTAAACCACGCGTCGAACAACTGAACACAATCTCAAGGTGACAGTCACGCCACCACCGTGCCCGCCAGGCAGACATACCAGGCGGATAGGGTGTGTGGCGTGACTGCTTTACTGACTGCCCTCCGGACTCCAGTGCGTGGTGGCAGGTCGGTCGGGGCTCTGGTGGCCGTGCTGAGCCTGGCTCTGCTGTGTCTGGCGCTGGCCGGCTGCGTGGCCCCGTTGCCCGAACCGATCCCGTCCGCCAGCCGCACGCCGGTGCCGAGCATCGCGCCGCTGCGGGGCACGCCGGTGGACCCGGTGAGTGCGGAGCATCCGGCGTTGGCCGTGAAGATCGACAACCATCCCGCCGCGCGGCCGCAGATCGGCCTCGAGCGCGCTGACCTGGTCTTCGAGGAACTCGTGGAAGGCGGCCTCACCCGTTACGCCGCGCTCTGGCACTCCGATGTGCCCGGCGCGGTCGGACCGGTGCGCTCCATCCGGCCGATGGACCCCGACATCCTCAGCCCCTTCGGCGGTATCGTCGCTTATTCCGGCGGCCAGCCGCAGTTCGTGGCCGCGATGCAGGCCACCGGGCTGGAGAACGTGATCTTCGACCAGGACGACACCGGTGTGTTCGAGCGGACCTCAGACCGGAAGTCTCCCCACAATGTGGTGCTCGCGGCGGCCGACGTTGTCGCTGCGCATGCGGACCTCGCTCCGCCGCCCCGCCAGTTCGACTACGCCGACGGCCCGGCCGACGCCACCGCGGTGCTCGAGGGAGATCCGACCAGCACCATCGTCACCAGTTTCTCCGATTCCTCCGGGCGCGCCTGGGCCTGGGACCCGGCCACCCAGGTCTACCTGCGCAGCCAGGACGGCGCCGCCGACCTGGACACCGCCGGAAACCAGTTGGGTGCCACCAACGTCGTGGTCCTCCGTGTCGATGTGGACCGCGGATCCGACGTGCCCCGCACCCTCCTCACCGGCTCGGGCGAGGCCTGGGTGTCGACCGGAGGATCGACGATGCCGGCGACCTGGGTCAAGGATGCCGCCGTCGCTCCGATCCGGCTGGCCGACGCCGCGGGGGCCTCGATCGACCTCGCGCCGGGCAACACCTGGATCGAACTGGTTCCCGCCGACGACGGCAGTGTGGAACTGGTGCCGTAGCGCGGTCGGTCAGCCGGCACCGGCCCTCGCCGTTCACTTGCACTCTCGACCCCAGAGTGCCAGAATCGGTTTAGCACTCTGCTCTTTGGAGTGCTAACCCATCATCGTTTTGGTAACGTCCGGGAGGGACGAGAAACACATATGGCAAAGATCATTGCTTTCAATGAAGAGGCCCGTCGCGGCCTTGAGCGCGGCCTCAACATCCTCGCTGACACGGTCAAGGTGACCCTCGGCCCGCGCGGACGCAACGTCGTGCTGGAGAAGAAGTGGGGCGCCCCCACGATCACCAACGACGGCGTGTCTATCGCCAAGGAGATCGAGCTCGACGACCCGTACGAGAAGATCGGTGCTGAGCTCGTCAAGGAGGTCGCCAAGAAGACCGACGACGTCGCTGGCGACGGCACCACCACCGCCACCGTGCTCGCTCAGGCCCTGGTTCGCGAAGGCCTGCGCAACGTCGCAGCCGGCGCCGACCCGATCAGCCTCAAGCGCGGCATCGAGAAGGCCACCGCTGCGGTCATCGCCGAGCTCATCGCGAGCGCCAAGGAGATCGAAACCAAGGAAGAGATCGCGGCCACCGCTTCCATCTCTGCCGGTGACGCCGAGATCGGCGCGATCATCGCCGAGGCCATCGACAAGGTCGGCAAGGAGGGTGTTGTCACCGTCGAGGAGTCGAACACCTTCGGCACCGAGCTGGAGCTCACCGAGGGCATGCGCTTCGACAAGGGCTTCCTGTCGGCGTACTTCGTCACCGACCCCGACCGTCAGGAAGCGGTCTTCGAAGACCCCTACATCCTGATCGTCAACTCCAAGGTCTCCAACATCAAGGACCTGCTGCCGATCGTCGACAAGGTCATCCAGAGCGGCAAGCAGCTGCTCATCATTGCCGAGGACGTCGACGGCGAGGCCCTGGCCACGCTCGTTGTGAACAAGATCCGCGGCATCTTCAAGTCGGTTGCCGTCAAGGCCCCCGGCTTCGGCGACCGTCGCAAGGCGCAGCTGCAGGACATCGCCATCCTCACCGGTGGCCAGGTCATCTCCGAGGAGGTCGGCCTCAAGCTCGAGAACGTCACCCTCGACCTGCTCGGTAACGCCCGCAAGGTCGTCATCACCAAGGACGAGACCACCATCGTCGAGGGTGCCGGCGACGCCGAGGCCATCGCCGGTCGCGTTCAGCAGATCCGCAACGAGATCGAGAACACCGACTCTGACTACGACCGCGAGAAGCTCCAGGAGCGTCTCGCCAAGCTGGCCGGTGGCGTTGCAGTCATCAAGGCTGGCGCCGCGACGGAGGTTGAGCTCAAGGAGCGCAAGCACCGCATCGAGGACGCCGTTCGTAACGCGAAGGCCGCCGTCGAAGAGGGCATCGTCGCCGGTGGTGGCGTTGCACTCATCCAGGCCGGCAAGACCGCGTTCGAGAGCGAGGCCATCCTGAGCCTCGTCGGCGACGAGGCAACGGGCGCGAACATCGTGCGCGTCGCCATCGACGCTCCGCTCAAGCAGATCGCGCTCAACGCCGGCATGGAGCCGGGCGTTGTCGCCGACAAGGTGCGCAACCTGCCCGTCGGATTCGGCCTCAACGCCGCAACCGGTGAGTACGTCGACATGATCGCCGCCGGCATCAATGACCCGGTGAAGGTCACCCGCTCCGCGCTGCTCAACGCATCGTCGATCGCCGGCCTCTTCCTCACCACCGAGGCCGTTGTCGCCGACAAGCCCGAGAAGAACCCGGCTCCGGCCGGCGACCCCTCCGGCGGTATGGACTTCTAAGCCCACAGGCATAGTCCGCACCACTGCAGAACCTCAGCTGGGCGTCTCCTTCGGGAGGCGCCCAGCTTTGTGTCTGCCACCGGGGCAGTGCTGCCGGGGCAGTGCTACCGGGCGAACAGCCTGGCGTTGGCCTGCTCCACCTCGGCGTACTGTTGCCCGGCCTGGCCGAGCGCCTTGTTGAGCACATCGGCGCTCTGCTCCACATGCTGCTGCGTGGTGCGCCAGGCCGACACGGCAGTCTGGAACTGGGCAGAGGCCTGCCCGGTCCAGCTGCCCTCCAGCCCGGTCAGCTGCGCGAGCAGGCCGGCCACCTCCGCCTGGATGCGGCCCATCGTGGCGCGGGCCGCGCCCGTCGTCGTGATCAGTGCGTCGCTGTCTACCTGGAATTGGGTCATCGGCTCTCTCCATTCGCTGGGTGCGACGCCCGGTCGGACGCCCACGGCGACAGTAGGACGACGCCGGTACGACGGGCAGTCCGCCAGTGTTGGCGGGGGAAAACCCGGCGCTCAGCGGCCTGGGGAGGGCCAGCCGGCGCCGTGTCCGATCAGGCCAGGGTCGATGTGCCCAGAGCTTGTGGAGCCGCGCTCGACTCGGCCAACGGGAACCACACCCGGAAGGTGGCGCCGCCGCCCGGCGTCTCCAGGACCTCTATCGAGCCGTTGTGGCTGGCCACGATGGACGCGACGATCGCCAGGCCCAGGCCGCTGCCGCCGGTCTCCCGCGCGCGGGACGTGTCCGCACGCCAGAAGCGCTGGAAGATCTTGTCGCGGATCTGCGGCGGAATGCCCTCGCCGTGGTCGATCACCGAGATCGAGGCGCGTTGGTTGCGCCGGTCGACGGCCACCTCGAGCTCCACCGGGCTGTCGGTGGGGCTGAACCGCAGGGCATTGCCCATCAGGTTGGTGATGACCTGGCGTACCTTGTTCTCCTCGGCCATGATCACGGCGTCGAGCGCGGGCGGCGCGGCCGCCGGCTGCGGGGCATCCGGGGCGGTCGCGGAGAGATCGGTGCGCTTGGGCCGTCTGGTGCGCAGACGCGCGAGAGTGGCGCCGGCAAAGGAGATCGTGCCCGTTGTAGACCCGGAGGTGCCGGAGGGGTCTGGCTTGACCGGTGCCGGCTTGGCAGCGGCCTTCGCAGCGGCGGCAGCGGCCTTCGCGGCAGCAGCCTTCGTCGGCGGCGCCGGCGTGGCCAGCGGTGCCGGCGCGACCTTGGCCGGGCTGGGAACCTCTCCGGTGGAGTGGGCGAGGTCGATGGACGCCTCGGTGGCCTCGCCGTCGAACTCGGCGGGGTGGCTGGTGAGCACCGTCACGTGCCGTCCCGGCGCCGACGCCATGGCGTCGAGCGCGGCATCCTGGGCCAGGGGCAACAGGTCCACCCGGGTGAGTGCGAGGGGCTTGGTTTCGTCCAGGCGGGCCAGTTCGAGCAGGTCCTCGACCAGGCCGCCCATACGGATGGCCTCCTTCTCGATGCGCTCCATGGCCTGGGCCACCTCTTCGGGTGTCTGCAGCGCGCCCATCCGGTAGAGCTCGGCATAGCCGCGCACCGACACCAGAGGCGTGCGCAGCTCATGGCTGGCGTCGCCGACGAAGCGGCGCATCTGGTCGATCGTGCGGGCGCGGTCTTTGAAGGCCCGGTCGATGCGGCTGAGCATGGTGTTGAGGGACCGGTTGAGCCGGCCGACCTCGGTGTTGGGCGTCGCGCCGCCGAGGCGTTGACTGAAGTCACCGTCGGCGATGGCCGCTGCGGTGCGTTCGGCCTCGCGCAACGGCGCGAAGGTCGTGGTGACGAGCAGCCGGGTGAGCATGGCGCCCACCACGACCACGCCGACGCCGAAGCCGAGGAAGATGCTCAGATAGGTGTTGACGGTGTTCTGCGCCGACTGCATCGACACGGCCATCAGCAGGGTGCCGTAAGTGCCCGTGGAGTTGATCACGAAGGGCACCGCGACGGCGTGGAACTCGGTGTCGGACTCGGCGTCGGTGAGTTTCTGCACCGCGCCGTCGAGGCTGATCACGCTGTGCAGGTCCAGCGGCATGGTGACAACGGGCAGGGACGCCCGGGGCCGGTCCCGCCAGGTGCGGTCCTTGAGAACGCCGTTCTGGTCGTAGACCGCCACGAAGTAGTCGGAGTCCACCTTGTCGCTGCCCTCGTCCAACGGAGACGACAGGTAGTTCGTGAGCAGGGTCTGCGCCTCGGTCTGCAGGCGGGCGTCCACCTGCTGCACCACGTAATTCTGCAGGATGACCATGGTGCCGACACCGGAAACGAGCAGGCCGAGCGTGAGCATCAGCACGGTCACACCGGTGATCTTGGAGCGGAGCGAAACCCGGCTCCATCGGTCCATCAGGGCCACATGCATGGTCACAGTCTAGGAAGTGAAACTGAGTGTCTAGACCTTGGCTGCCTTGAGCATGTAACCGAAGCCGCGCTTGGTCTGGATCAGCGGCTCGCTGGAGTGCTGGTCGACCTTGCGGCGCAGGTAGGAGATGTAGGACTCGACGATGCCGGCATCGCCGTTGAAGTCGTACTCCCAGACGTGATCGAGGATCTGCGCCTTGGAGAGAACCCGGTTGGGGTTGAGCATCAGGTAACGCAGCAGCTTGAACTCGGTAGGGCTTAGCTCGATCGGCTGGTCGCCGACGAGGACCTCGTGGGTGTCCTGGTCCATGGTGAGTTCGCCGGCGCGGATGACAGCGTCTTCGTCTGCGTGCATGGTGCGGCGCAGGATGGCCTTGATCCGGGCCACGATCTCGTCGAGGCTGAACGGCTTGGTGACGTAGTCGTCGCCGCCGACAGTGAGGCCGGTGATCTTGTCCTCGGTGTCGTCCTTGGCCGTGAGGAACAGGATCGGGGCGGTGTAGCCCGCAGAGCGCAGGCGCTTGGTCACGCCGAAGCCGTTCATGTCGGGCAGCATGACGTCGAGGATGATGAGGTCGGGCTCTTCCTCCAGGACAGCGGAGATCGCCTGGGCACCGTTGCCGACCGCGCGCACGGCGAAACCGGCGAAGCGGAGGCTGGTGGTGAGGAGATCCCGGATGTTGGGTTCGTCGTCAACGATAAGGATGCGGGGGCCGTCGGTCATGTTCCTAGTATCTGCGCGTTAGCTGGTGCTTTCCTGTGAGTGGGCGGTATGCGGGCAGGTGAAGCGGTGGCAGCCCTTCCGGTCTGGACCGGATGCCTCTACCGTCGTCCCTGACAGGGCGTGCGCGAACGAACCGGGGCGAGGAGCATTCATGGTGGAACGGGGAGACGTGGAGCCGGGCGATGCGGGCGGCAGGGGGGACGACCCGGTGGTGATCGTCGGCGCGGGTCTCGCCGGTGCTCGGGCCGCCGATGCCGTGCGTGCAGGCTCCGCCGGCCGTGTGGTGCTCGTGGGGGAGGAGACCCTGGCCCCGTACATCCGCCCGCCGCTGTCGAAGGAGTACCTCGCCGGCACCGCCGACCGCGACTCGGTCGACGTGCATCCGGTCGGCTGGTATGCCGAGCACTCGATCGAGCGGATCGCCGGGCACCGTGCCGCCGTGCTTGATCGCGCCGCGCACCGGCTGACCCTCGACGACGGGCGCACCCTGCGGTACTCGCGGCTGCTGCTGGCCACGGGCGCGTCGCCGCGGCCGTTCCCCGGCCCGGGCGCCAGCCTGCCCAGCGTGCACTACCTGCGCAGCCTGGATGATTCCAGCAAGCTGCGCGCCGCCCTGGCCGAGGGCGGCCGGCGGGTGGTGATCATCGGCACCGGCTGGATCGGCCTGGAGGTGGCCGCCACCGCCAAGGGCTACGGCAACGACGTGATCCTGCTCGGCCGCGGCGCCGTGCCGCTCGAAGCCGCGATCGGCGCAGAGCTCGGCGGGGTATTCGAACAGTTGCACCGCGACCACGGGGTGCACCTGGGCGTCAACACCCAGGTGGTGGAGCTGGAGGGCGAGACGCGCAGCGGCGGTACCCGGGTGACCGGGGTGCGGCTGTCCGATCGCACCCTCATCCGCGCCGACATGGTCGTGGTGGGAATCGGCGCAACCCCGAACACCCAGCTGGCCCTCGCCGCCGGCCTCGAGGTCGACAACGGGATCCTGGTCTCGGCCACCTTCCAGACCTCAGACCCCGACGTCTTCGCGGTCGGGGACGTGGCGAACGTCTACCATCCGCGGTTGCGGCGGCACCTGCGCGTGGAGCACTGGGCGAATGCGGATGCCGCGGGCGCGGCCGCCGGCCGTGCGCTGCTGGGCGACACCACCGCCTACGACGCCATCCCGTACTTCTACACCGACCAGTTCGACCTGGGCATGGAGTACTCGGGCTTCGGCGACCTCGCCGCTGACGCCGAGGTGGTGATCCGCGGCGACAGGCACGATCGCCGCTTCGTGGCGTTCTGGCTGGCCGCCGGGCAGGTGGTGGCGGGAATGAACGTGAACGTCTGGGACGTGAACGAGACCGTACAACGCCTCATCCGTTCGGGCGTGCAGGTGGACGCGCGTCGGCTCGCGGATGAGAACATAGCACTGGAGGACCTGCTCGAACCCGGGAGCTAGACCGCCGGGAACCAGACGCGTCACTGCGCGGCACCGCACCAGCACAAGGAGTCAGATGGCCAGCTCGACCGCCGGAACCGGGGTCATCCTGCCGCACCTGGACGTGCCCCTGCGCACGATCGGCGGGCGCGACTTCGACTTCGACCACGAGGTGGCGGTGATGGCCGTGATCAACCGCACCCCGGACTCGTTCTACGACCGTGGTGCCACCTTCGCACTCGACCTGGCGGTGGCCGCCGCCAGGGCCGCCGTCGACGACGGCGCCGATTGGGTCGACATCGGCGGGGCCAAGTTCGCCCCAGGCCCCCCGGTCCCGGTGGCCGAAGAGATCGACCGGGTTGTGCCGGTGGTCGCCGCCCTGCAGGGGGCCGGCGTCGTGATCTCCGTTGACACCTTCGACCCCGATGTGGCGCTGGCCAGCATCCGCGCCGGCGCTCACGTGATCAACGACACCACCGGGGTGCACGACCCGCGCATGGCCGAGATCGTGGCAGACAGCGACGCGACGCTGGTGATCACGCACAGCCTCGCCCGCCCGCGCACGCCATACCCGGCCCCGCAGTACGACGACGTCGTCGGCGAGGTCGCCGCGTTCCTGCAGACACGGGTCGAGCGGGCACTGGCGCACGGGATGCCCGCCGACCGGCTGGTCATCGACCCCGGCCACGACCTCAACAAGAACACCAGGCACTCTCTCGAACTCACCCGCCGGCTGGGTGAGATCACCACGCTCGGCCTGCCCACGCTCGTGGCGGTATCGAACAAGGACTTCATCGGCGAGACCCTCGACCGGGACCGCGACCGCCGGGTGGAGGGCACCCTCGCGGCCGCCGTCTACTGCATCCTGCAGGGCGCCCGCATCGTGCGGGTGCACAACGTGGCCGCCGCCGTCGACGCGGTGCGGATGACCGAGGCGATCCTCGGCTTCCGCGAGCCCGCCTACCTGCGCCACAACATGGCCTGATGACGGCCGCCGTGCTCGACCCCGCCGATTCCGACCCCGCCCGCTTGGACCCCGCCGCTCTGGACCCTGCCGACGTGCTCCGCCGGTACCTGATCGCCGACCGGCAGGCCCCGCACCTGCGGGTCAACTTCGTCAGCAGCCTCGACGGCGCAGCCACCCACGACGGTCTCAGCGGCGGCCTCGGCGACGCCGCCGACAGGCTCGTCTTCGACACCCTGCGGATGCTCACCGACGTGATCCTGGTGGGCGCCGGCACCGTGCGCGCCGAAGGCTACGGCGGGATCCGGTTCAGCGCCGAGGCGGTGGCCTGGCGCCTCGCCAACGGGCTGCCGGAGCACCCTCCGGTGGCCATCGTGTCCGGTCGGCTCGACCTCGACCCGGCGCACCCGGTGTTCACCAGGGCGGCCACCCGGCCGCTCGTGGTGACCCACGCCCAGGCCCCCGTGGCCGCCCGCGAGGCGCTGGCGGCGGTGGCCGATGTGCTGGTCTGCGGCGAGGCATCCGTGGACCACACGCTGATGCTGCGCATGCTGACCGAACGGGGCTACCCGCAGGTGCTCTGCGAGGGCGGACCCAGCCTGTTCGGCTCGCTGCTGGCCGTGGACGCCGTCGACGAGCTCTGCCTCACCCTGGCGCCGTTGCTGGAGTCCGGCTCGGGCCCCCGCGTCTCCACCGCCCCGGAGGCCTCCCCGCGTCGGATGCACCTCGCCCACGCGCTCCCCGCCGGAGACACCCTCCTCCTGCGGTACCTCAAGCCCAGCGAGCCGTGAGTTCGGCCCCGAAAACTCGAGGTTTTCGGGGTTCAGCTCACGGTTCGCGAACGAGATCTAGGGCGTGAGCGTCGAGGATCGTGTACGCGTAGCCCTGCTCGGCCAGGAAACGCTGGCGGTTCTGGGCGAACTCCTGGTCGACGGTGTCGCGGGCGACCAGGGTGTAGAAGCTGGCGGTGAGGCCCGACTCCTTCGGGCGCAGCAGGCGGCCCAGACGCTGGGCCTCCTCCTGGCGGGAGCCGTAGGAGCCGGAGACCTGGATGGCGACGGAGGCCTCGGGAAGGTCGATCGAGAAGTTCGCCACCTTGGACACCACGAGCAGGTTCTCCTCGCCCACCCGGAACGCCTGGTAGAGCCGTTCACGTTCGTCGACCGGGGTGGCCCCGGTGAGTTTCGGAGCCTGCAGCGCCTCGGCGAGTTCGTCGATCTGGTCGAGGTACTGCCCGATCACGAGGATGCGCTCGCCGGGGTGCATCGCCACCAGCTGTTTGACGATGTCGAGCTTGGCCGGCGCGGTGGCGGCCATCCGGTAACGCTCGTCGTCGGGCGCGGCGGCGTAGCTGAGCCGCTCGGACTGGGGCAGGTCGATGCGCACCTCGAAGCAGGACGCGGGGGAGATGAAGCCTTGCGCCTCGATCTCCTTCCACGGGGCGTCGAACCGCTTGGGGCCGATCAGGCTGAACACGTCACCCTCCCGGCCGTCCTCGCGCACGAGGGTGGCGGTGAGCCCCAGGCGCCGGCGGGCCTGCAGCTCGGCGGTGAGTTTGAACACCGGGGCGGGCAGCAGGTGCACCTCGTCGTAGATCACCAGGCCCCAGTCCATGGCGTCGAGCAGCTCGAGGTGCGCGTACTCGCCCTTCCGCTTGGCGGTGAGGATCTGGTACGTGGCGATGGTGACGGGCTTGACCTCCTTCACCTGGCCGGAGTACTCGCCGATCTCCTCGGCCGTGAGGGTGGTGCGCTTGAGCAGTTCGTCGCGCCACTGGCGGGCGGACACGGTGTTGGTCACCAGGATCAGGGTGTTGGTCTTGGCGGTGGCCATCGCGCCGGCGCCGACGAGGGTCTTGCCGGCCCCGCAGGGCAGCACCACGACGCCGGAGCCGGCCTCGAAGAAGTTCGATACGGCCTTGTTCTGGTAGTCGCGCAGCGCCCAGCCGTCTTCCAACAGCGCGATCTCGTGCGGGGTGCCCGGCGTGTACCCGGCGAGGTCCTCGGCCGGCCAGCCGAGCTTCACCAGCTCCTGCTTGAGCTGCCCGCGCGCCCACGGCGCCACGAGGAAGGAATCGGGGGTGGGCTGGCCGATCAGCAGCGGCGCGATGCGGCGGGCGCCGGCCACCTCGGTGAGCACCGGGGCGTCCAGGCTGCGCAGGATGAGCTGCCCCTCGGCGTCCCGGTCGATGACCAGGCGGCCGTAGCGCCCGACGGTCTCCTCGAGGTCGATCGTGACGGTCTGCGGAATCGCGAACTTGGAGTACTTCTCCAGCGTGGCGAGCATGTTCGCCGCGTCATGCCCGGCCGCCCGCGCGTTCCAGAGGCCGAGCCGGGTGATGCGGTAGGTGTGGATGTGCTCGGGCGCGCGTTCCAGCTCGGCGAACACGGCCAGGTCGTGGCGGGCATCCTCGGCCAGAGGGTGCGCGACCTCGAGCAGAACTGTGCGGTCACTTTGGACGATCAGTGGGCCATCGGACATAACCGTCAATGCTACGCCGGTGTGCTGCAGGACTGCGTACCCGCATTCCGGGGGTGCCGCTCGGTCAGGGGGCGGGGGTGATGCTCACGATGCTGGACAGCGGCAGGGTGCGTTCGATGTCCGCGCGCCGGTCCCTCGCCCTGAACCGGCCGCCGCCGACGCTGGCCGGTTCGAGCAGGTAGTCGACGACCTCCCCGTCCGGCATCCGCACGCTCACCGACACGGTCTGCCGGTGTTTGATCGCGGCATCGAGCTGGCGGGCGAGCCAGGCGTTGGCTGCCTTGGCCTCACCGCCGTCGGTGGCGCGCAGTGTCTCCACGAGCGCGATGCTCGGGTCGGGCAGGTCGGTGCGGGGGGCCGCCGTGAACTCGTGTCGCCGGGGATGCACGATGGTGCCGGCCGCGTCCTCGGCGGCGACGGGATAGCGGGCGTCGGTGAGCGCCCAGAACACGGTGTGCGCCGGGAGCGCGCTCTGCAGCCGGGTGGCGGAGACGGGGCTGAGGCCCAGCGGGGTGAAAGTCTGGTCAACGGCGATGGCGCCGAGCAGCGCCGCGTCGTCCGACGACACGTAACTGGCGCCGTCGGGGTCGTCCGGGTGCAGGGCGCCCACCCGCACGCGCCCGTACCGGTCGGCGGCGTCGCGGATGAGGTAGTCCACCGGCTGCGGAATGCCCGTGACGGAGATCGACGCGAGGAAGGCCAGCAGCGACTCGGCATCCTCGCCGGCCGCGAGGGCGCGATTGACCGACGCACCGCTCAGGCGGTAGGTCGAGGCCAGTTCGCGGCTCTCGACATCCGCGAAGGTGCGCAGCCGGGCGTCGATGGACGACGAGAGCGGGCCGGGGGCGACGATGGACAGGTCGTGTTGCAGGTAGACGGTGCCCACTTCGGCGGGCAGCGAGGCCGTGATGGTGGCGACGGCGGCATCGAGGTCGCCCACCAGCACGGATGCGCCGGCCGCGCTCGTCGCCTGCCGCGCGGTGATCCCGATCAGCTCGGCGTCGCGGGCGAAGACGGCGATCCGTTCGTCCATCCAGGCACCGCCCGCGGGGTAGAGCCAGGCCACGAAGCGGTGCAGAGCATCGCCCCAGGCGACCCCGGGGCGTTGGGCGAGGATCTCGCGCACGTCGGTGGGCAGGGCGTCGAGCCAGGACCCGGCCAGGACGGCCCAGCGTGTCGCGGCGCCGTTGACCAGCCACTCCTCGCCGGCGGGGGACTGGCCCCAGTAGCCGCCGGCGAGCACGATCAGCTCGGCGCGCGCGGCGACGCTCACGAGGGGGGCCACCTCGTCGACGTCGATGCCCATCACGGCGGAGAGGCGTTTGGTGTCCGGCAGGCCGAGGCCGCCGCGGCTGAGTTCGCGGGCGGGTTCCCGGGCGAGTTCGGTGAGCAGCTCGGCGATCGACGACACGGCGGCGAAGGCGCGCTCGGCGGCGAGGCGCTCGGTGAAGCGGCCGTCGGTGGCCGAGAGCGGCGCGAGCGGGGTCGGCGCGGGCACGCCGGCCAGGTCGGCGGCGCTCGGCAGACCGCGCGCCGGCCAGCCGCGCAGCTGGGCGGTGACCGCGGGGTACGGGCGCACGGTACCGTCGACGGCCACCAGGAGCATGAGCTCCTCGAGGCGGTCCACGCGGGCGGCGATATCGGCGGCGTCGAGGGTGTCGTGCCCCAGGTCGGCGAGGCTTTCGACCAACGTGGCCAACGACGGGGCGCCCAGCTCACCGGCCACGGCGAGCACGGCGAGGGTGCTGCGGTCCAGGCGCGACAGGGTCGACTCGATCGCGTCCGGGTCAAGAAGGGCCTCGGCCAGGTCGAAGAAGTCGTGGATGCCATGCGCCGACACCCTTCGGAGGCCGATCATGCGGCGCAGTGCTGCGTCGTCCAGTGCACGGAGGCGTGAGGCGAGCGTCAGCATGGGGGCTACTCCCGATTCTGTCGAGCCTCGCGAGCGCGGCGGAGACCACTGATAATCATCAGAGCGATGATCAGCAGGAAACCGATGGGAAGACCGAACAGGGGCAGGGTGAGCACGGCAGGCCAGACGCCCTGACTGAACCCGTCGTTGTCGCCGGCGCCGGCAGCGGTGCCGAGGATGACGGCGAGGAAGGCCAGGATCGACAGGCCGACGACGCCCGCAACCATGTACGCCAGGATCTTCTCGAGCCGGCCAGGGTCGTGTGGAGTTTGAGTGGTCACAGACCAAGGATACGGGGCACAGTCAGCTACAACGGAATAAGCTGTGTCTGGTTGGCACGCATTCTGCGCGCCTCAAATTCACAGCGAGGTTTAGATGCCCACCGGCAAAGTCAAGTTCTACGACGAGGAGAAGGGTTTTGGCTTCATCAGTTCCGATGACGGCCACGAAGTCTTCCTGCACGCATCTGCGGTGCCCGCCGGAGTGACGGTGAAGGCCGGGATGAAACTCGAGTTCGGCATCGCCGACGGCAAGCGGGGTGCCCAGGCGCTGTCCGTGCGCGTGCTCGAGGCCCCGCCGAGCCTGGCCAAGCTCAGCCGCAAGCCGGCCGACGACATGGCGATCATCGTCGAAGACCTGGTCAAACTGCTCGACGGTATCGGGGCCAGCCTGCGCCGCGGACGTTACCCGGACAGCTCGCACAGCAAGAAGATCGCGGCGATGCTGCGCAAGGTCGCAGAGGAACTGGATGCTTAACCCGTTCGATCCGACCCCGATCAAGGCTCCTGCGGCGGAAGAGCCCGCCGCCCCGGAGACCTCGACCGTGGCTGAGGAGCCGGCAGCTGAGCCGGCCGCGGCCGTCGAGGTGCCGGCCGAGTCCGGTGACCAGGCCGCCGACGCCGACGACAGTGCCGACGGTGACGACGAGGTCTTCGAGGCCGACGAGGTGCTCATGGCTGCGACCGACCAGGCCAAGGCCGCCCTCGAGCTGATCACCCCGGCCGACACCATCGGTGAGTATCTCGGCTACATCGTTGAGGGCGAGCACGTGCTGTCGCTACTCTTCGACTGCCTGATGACCGGCTACCCGGGCTGGCGCTGGACGGTCAGCCTGTCCCGCGTGGACGGCGACTCCGCTCCGCAGGTGCTTGAAACCGAGCTCATGCCCGGCGACGAGGCCCTGCTCGCCCCCGAGTGGGTGCCGTGGAGCGACCGTCTCGCCGACGCGAAGGTCGCCAAGGAGCTGGCCGACGCCGGACTCGGCGACGATGACGATGACGACAGCGAAGACGACGACGACGAGACCGACGACGACGATTCCGACGACGACGACGATGACAGCGATGACGCCGACGATGACGATGCCGACGACGAGAGCGCCGAATCCGACGACGTCGCCGATGACGGTGTGGACGTGCTCGACGGCATCGACTTCGACGAGGCGCTGACGGCGTCAGAGCACGCCGACGCCCTCGAGCCCCTAGCGGCGCCGGAGCAGAACGAAGAGCAGAGCGGCGAGCCCGAGGCCCAGGCCGATGAAGGCGCACCACAGCCACCAGCCCAGGCCCGCGGCTTGCAGTTCAGCGCGGAAGACGACGGCCAGAACCAGCGCGACTAGCCAGCCGGCCGAACCCGCTGCCACCGCCTTCTGCGCATTCGCGCGGGCGGGCAGCGGGTCCGGCCGTCTTTCGCTGTCCTTGAGCCAGAACCGCATGGGGGATGGCTAACCCAGGTTGGCCACAACGTACTCGATCGACGAGACGAGCTTGCGCACATCCGCCGGGTCGATCGCCGTGAAGGTCGCGACGCGCAGCTGGTTGCGGCCGAGCTTGCGGTACGGCTCGGTGTCGACGATGCCGTTGGCGCGCAGCACCTTGGCGATCGCGGCGGCGTCGATGCTGTCGTCGAAGTCGATGGTGGCGACGACCTGCGAGCGCTGGCTCGGGTCGGCCACGAACGGGGTGGCGTAGTCGACGGTCGCAGCCCAGTCGTACAGCACAGACGACGACTCCGCAGTGCGGGCCGAAGCCCAGGCGAGTCCGCCGTTGCCGTTGATCCAGTCGAGCTGGTTCTCCATCAGCAACAGAGTGGACACGGCCGGCGTGTTCAGCGTCTGGTTGAGCCGCGAGTTGTCGATCGCGTTCTTCAGGCTGAGGAACTCCGGGATGTACCGGCCGCTGGCCGCGATGCGCTCGACCCGTTCGATCGCTGCGGGGGAGAACAGCGCCAACCAGATGCCGCCGTCGGAGGCGAGGTTCTTCTGCGGGGCGAAGTAGTAGACATCCGCCTGGTCGGCCTCGAAGTCGATGCCCGCGGCGGCGCTGGTGGCGTCGATGACGGTGAGCGCCCCCGCGTCGCCCTGCACCCGGGTGACCGGGGCCATGACGCCGGTGGAGGTCTCGTTCTGGGGCCAGGCGTACACGTCGATGCCCTCGGTGGGCACGGCGGTGGCCAGCGAACCCGGCGCGGACTTGATCACGTCGGGTGCGGTGAGGAACGGAGCGGCGGCCGCGGCGGCGAACTTGCCACCGAACTCACCGAAGACGAGGTTCTGCGCGCGGGTCTCGATCAGCGAGAACGCGGCGGCGTCCCAGAACGCGGTCGAGCCGCCGTTGCCCATGATGAGTTCGTAGCCCGCCGGGGCGCGGAACAGGTCGGTGAGGCCGGTGCGGACGCGCCCGACGAGGTTTTTCACGGGTGCCTGGCGGTGGGAGGTACCGAGGATGCTCGCGCCGGCGCCGGACAGGTAGTCAAGCTGCTCCTGGCGGATCTTGGACGGGCCGCAGCCAAATCGTCCGTCGGCGGGCAGGAATTCGGTGGGGATCTGTATGTCCGGCATATCTGGATTCTAGTTGGCCGGGCCGCACGGGTAGTGTTGTGGCGTTGCACATATGGCCGAGCGGGAGGCTGCGAATGACTGACCTGATCGACACGACCGAAATGTATCTCCGTACCATCCTCGATCTGGAGGAAGAGAACATCGTTCCCCTCCGCGCGAGGATCTCGGAGAGGCTGGGCCACTCCGGTCCCACGGTCTCCCAGACGGTGGCGCGCATGGAAAGGGACGGCCTGGTGGTCGTCTCCGGCGACCGTCACCTCGAGCTCACCCTCAGCGGCCGCAGCAAGGCCGTGCACGTGATGCGCAAGCACCGTCTCGCGGAACGGCTGCTCAGCGACGTCATCGGCCTCGAGTGGGAATTCGTCCACGACGAAGCCTGCCGCTGGGAGCACGTCATGAGCGAGCAGGTCGAGCGCAAAATCCTCGAAATCCTTGGTCACCCGACGGAATCCCCGTACGGCAACCCGATCCCCGGACTCGACGAGCTGGGCGACTCGCCCGCCGTGGCGTTCATGGCCGGCGTCACCAACCTGCTCGATGTCGTCGCGGCGTCGGCGGAGCCCGTGAGCGCGGTCATCCGGCGCATGGGCGAGCCCGTGCAGTTCGACCCGGAGCTGCTGGCGCAGCTCAAGCAGTCCGGTGTGCTGCCGGGCAACACCGGCGTGTTCTCCGCCGCCGGCTCCTATGTGCTCGTGCAGGTTGAGGGCTTCGGCGACGGACTCGAGTTGCCCAACGAGGTGGCCGGCCACATCTTCGTGACCACGCCCCCCATTGGGGTGTAACGAACTCCTAAATATCTGTGGAAATTCACAGCTTCGTTACCGATTCGTTAGATTAAGCGTTTTCAGGGTGACAAACAGTTTCGTGTCACGTAGCCTCAAATCTGCCCACAGGTCGGAGATCGATCGTCGGGCCCGCGCAAGACGTCTCGCTATTCCCGTCTCTTGTTGCGGAAATTTCACGCGGTCACCCGCATTGGATGGGGCAACTACCTAGTGTTGTCGAGGCGCCGGAGGTTCACTTTTGGCTGGATTAGGTAGAAGACTGTCCCCGCGCCCTCGGCGCTCCACCGCTGTGGCCGTTCGCCCCGCATCCGCGGACCCGATGCGAGCGACCCAATCGGAGGTCCGCCCCCGAACTGTGCAGCGCCCAGGCGCCCCCGTCAAGCGCCCGGCGCGACGCAGCCCGGCCGGCAGCATCGTGATGATGACCCTCGCTGCTGGACTCGTCGCCACCATGGCCCTGCCGGCGTATGCGTTCGCCCCGACGGACGGCGAGGGATCCTTCGCCGCCACCGACACCACCGAGCTCACCAAGGCCGGCGAGCAGGCCGTGGCCGTGGATGACACTGCCGCCACGGTGACGGTCGCCGCCGACGGCTTCTCGGCCACGTCCCAGGCCGAGATCGATGCCGCCGACGCCGCCGCGGCCGCTGAAGCTGCCCGGGTGGCCGCCGCCGCGTCGATGACGACCTACGCCGCCTCGTACTCCGGCCCGTCGGTTGCCGACTACCTGGCCAACCCCGCCTATCCGAGTTTCGACCTCGCCTCGGTGTACAACGTGGCCCTGCAGTACCAGGGCGTGCCCTATGTCTACGGCGGCGCCACTCCGGCCGGCTTCGACTGCTCCGGCTTCGTGATGTACGTCTACGCACAGTTCGGCATCTCGCTGCCGCACTCCTCCACCGGGCAGGGCGCCGCCGGCACCCGCATCGCCCTCGCCGACGCCCAGCCGGGCGACCTGGTGATCATGGACGGACACGACGGGTTCTACGCCGGCAACGGCAACATCCTGCACGCCCCCTATGAAGGAGCAGCCGTTCGGGTGCAGCCGATCTGGACCAGCGACTACTACATCGTTCGACTGGGTATCTGAGCCCGTTCTCTGGCCCGAAAAGTCTCCGCCCGGTAAACACTGGGTAACGCATAGCACAAATGGTGCGCCACGTTTCGTGGCGCACCATTTGTGGGTTAACCTGATGCCCTGATGTTCTGCGGGATTTTGGGAGAGCCAATGCGCAAGCTACGCACGATCCACACCATGGATGTGCGCGGACACTTCGCGCTGCGGCACAGCAGTCAAATCTGTCCGAGTTTCGTGTGCCGCCAGCACACTGGAGCCCGTGGGGCGTTGTCATGATGACGACGCCCTTTTTGTTTGCCCAAATCTCCTCCCCGCGCTCGCCAGGCAGCAGTTCGAATGGCTGGAAGCCGTCCAGCCTTTTTCGAAAGGGAGCGCATGCGCACACTGGTCCTCAACGCGGGATATGAACCCCTCGCGGTCGTTTCGTTCAAACGCGCACTCGTGCTCGTGATGAACCAGAAGGCAACCATCATCCAAGCAGACCAGGGCCACCCGGTCTGGGCGGCGACGGGGTCGTGGGAGCGGCCCAGCGTCATCCTGCTCACCCGGTACGTGCGCCTGCCGCGCTCACGGGCCGTGCCGGTGAGCCGCCGCGGCGTGCTGAGGCGCGACGAGCACCGCTGCTGCTACTGCGGCAAATCCGCCAGCACCATCGACCATGTGCAGCCGCGGTCCCGCGGCGGCCGCGATACCTGGGACAACCTGGTGGCCTGCTGCCTGCGCTGCAACAACCTCAAGAGCGACCGCACCCCCGCCGAAATGGGCTGGGACATGCACTTCGACCCCCGGATGCCGCAGGGCACCACCTGGGTGGTGAGCGGGGTGGAACGGCCACTGCCGCAGTGGGACGAGTTCCTCGCTCCCGCCGTGGCCGCGTAGGTCACCGATGCGTCGTCATTCCCAGCAGACGCCCATCGTTAGTTAACCTGGTGCTTACCTTCAGGGCTGAGGATCACGTCATGATCACCATGACAGCTATCGTGCGCCCGGTTGAATCACTTCGCAGCTTCCCGGTCCTCGGACAGAATCTCCGCCGGCATTACGAACACACTTTGCTCTTCACCGATCAGATGTTTGTGATCTTCCCGGGCATCGGCGCGGTCCTCGTGACCGAGCACGCCAACAAATATCGCTTCGATATCGTCGGCAACGATCAAGCGATTGCCGATCACCGCATCATGAAGCTGGAGGCCTATATTCTGAACGAAACTGGCGGTCAGCGCATCCGGTTCAACTGGGCCAACGCGGCCCGCGTTCCCGTGCCGTTCCGTTAGCCAGAAGCACGGTTGTCGCGGGAGGCATATCCCTGAAGAATGTCCTCATGAGCGAGCTAGACGAAACTCAAGCCATCGACCAAGTGATCGACCGGCTGTCGCAGCGGTTCCCGACCTTGGACCGAGACCACATAGTCAACGTCGTCCACGATGAGCACGAGCATTTAGAGGAGGGGCGAGTCCGTGACTTCGTTCCCGTCCTCGTCGAGAAGGCCGCGAAGAATCGGCTGAAGCGGGAAGCCAAAGATACCGGCGTCGTGGTCGAACAACCGGAAGCGCCGGCGTCGTCACCGGACACTGCCACAGACCCGGACCCGATGGAAGTCGAGCGCGCAAGCCGCGACGGCCACGGTAGCCACTTGTTCGGCGGTCTTGTTGGTCACTCCGGAGAGAACGAGCGCTAACGGAATCCAGCGCGAAACGGCAGCGGGACGAGTTCCTCGCTTCCGCCGCGCAGACTGCCGCGTAACCCGGTCGATAGCGCGGTTGTCGCGCCATTGTCACGAAAACGTAACGCTCGGCGTGACATCAGCCCCACCCATCACATAAGGTTGTGACGTCCCCCACCGGTTTTGGCCGTTTAAGGAATCCCTGTGACTCAATCCGGCCCAGCCGGCTCGCCCGAGGGCGACGGCGCGCTTCCCACGCGCCGCGAGGCTCGCGCCCGCCGCGAGGCCGCCGCCGCACTCGCCGCAGGGACCCCGCTTTCCGCACCGGCCGCCGCCGCACCGCCCGCTGATGCAGCGGTTCCTGCCGAGGTCGTCGTGCTCGCCCCGGCCGAACCCGCGGTGCCCGTTCCTCCCGTGCCGGTGCAGTCGGTCTCACCCGACCTTGCCGTCGTCGTGGAGAGCGCGACCACGTTGCCCGCGGTGACTGCAGTGCCCACCCCGGTGGACGACCAGATTCTCGTCGAGCGCGCGCCGCTCACCAGGCCGGAATCCGCTCCGCCCGGGTCCACGGTTCCCGGACTGGCCGCCCCGCAGCCGTTGGCATCCGAGCCGACGGTGCACGGCATCCCGGTCCCGCCTCGCGGGGTCCGGCTGCGCCCGGTCCGCTTCACACGGCAGTCCGCATCGTCGGCCACTCAGGCTCCCGCCGGGTCCCGGCCGGCCGCGGCCACGCGACCCACCCAGCGCCGCAAGCCGATCGCGAAGATGGTCACCCTGCTGGCGATCCCGGCGATCTTCCTCACCGCGGCTCTGCCCGCCTACGCTTTCTCCCCGCAGGGCGGCTCGACCGGCATCAGCAGTCAGGCCTCCGGCGAAACCCAGGACCTCACCGTGACCGCCGCCGCGGCAGCGGCGAGCATCTCGACCGACGGCTTCACTGCGACGAGCCAGGCCGAACTCGACGACATCGAAGCCGGCCTGCAGGCGGACCTCGCCCAGCAGCAGGCCGCAGAAGAGGCCCGCTCGGCGGCCGCCGAATTCGCCGTGTACGGCATCCGCGCCGAGGGCGACGACTACCCGTGGCCGACCGCGGGCACCGAGTCCCAGGGCGGCGGGCTCTCGCCCCTCGGCTACTACTACCGCGAGTGCGTGGACTTCGTGGCGTGGCGCCTCAACCGCGACGCCGGCAGCACGGGCAGCCCGTGGAAGTGGACCTGGTCGACGATGACCCCCGGCGGCGGCAACGCCTCAGCCTGGGCGAGCAACTGGGCGGCCAAGGGCTGGCCCTCCAGCAAGTCGCCCGTCGTGGGCGCTGTGGCCTGGTTCACCTACAACCACGTCGCCTACGTGCAGTCAGTGCCCGGCGACGGCACCGTGGTGCTCGAAGAGTACAACTGGATGGGCTCGCACGCGTATCACACGCGCACCGTGCCGATCAGCGAGGTGCCCGTTTACCTCTACCCGCCGACCTAGACCGTTAGGCCTGCTTCCGCGACTTGCCCCCGTCCGGACGAGTTGCTCCGGCGTACCTGGGCAACTCGTCCGCACGTGGGCAAGTCAGCGCACGCGCATCCTGCCGAGTGTCGGGTGGGCTCACTCGGCGCGGATTACCGGCTAAACTTTCCCGGTAAGCCTCTGTAGCTCAATGGAAGAGCAGTTCCGTCCTAAGGAAAGGGTTGGGGGTTCGAGTCCCTCCAGGGGCACCATGGGCCGTGCGTCTGACTGCCTCCGAGGTTGTAGCGTCGAGGGATGACAACAACGCGGTGGGCAATCTTTGGACCTGGCGACATCGGCGGCTGGTTCGCACGGGCGCTGCCCGGGTCGGCGCACGGCACTCTGCATGCCGTGGGCAGCACGAACCCCGGCCGGGCGGCCGCGTTCGCCGCGGTTCACGGTGCTCCCGTCACCGGCACCTACGAGGAGCTCCTGGCCAGGGACGACATCGACGCCGTGTACATCTCGACGGTGCACACCACCCACGCGGATCTCGCCGTTGCTGCGCTCACCGCCGGGAAGGCCGTGCTGTGCGAGAAGCCGGTGGCGCCCAGCACCGAGGACGTGGAACGGGTGCTGCGCCGGGCCGCATCCGCCGGGCTGCCGTTCGTCGAGGCGTACAAGCACCGGTTCGGCCCATTCGCGCGGGCGCTCGATGCCGCGGTCGCTGCCCGGGAGGTGGGGGCGCCGCTTCGGCTGAGCGCCTCGTTCGGATTCGCGGCGGCTGAGCGGTCCGGGCGGCTGTTCGATCCCGCCCTGGCCGGTGGGGCGATCCTCGACGTGGGCGGATATCCGGTCTCTCTCGCGGTGGGGCTGGCGGCTGCCGCCGGCATCGATCCTGCCGATCTCGCCATCACGGCCGTCGCGGGTCACATCGGCGACACCGGCGTGGACGAGCACGCGACGGCGATGGTCACCGGTGAGGGCTTCACTGCGGAGGTGGAGTGTTCCATCGTGGCCGAGCTCCCGCGGTCCGCGACGCTCACAGGTGGCCGCGGCAGCATTGAGTTGCCCGACGCGTTCGGCAGCCGCAACGCGTCCGCTGCGTCGTTCGTGGTGCGTGCGGATGGTCGCGATCGTGTGGTCGAGGTGCCGACGGTGGACCCGTTCGCCGCGGAGGCCGATGCCGTCTCGCTGGCTCTGCGGGAGGATCGAACCGAGGCGCCCGAGGTGCCCTGGGTGCAGAGTCGCAACATTGCGCGCCTGCTCGAGCAGTGGCGCGCGGGCCTCAACGACTGAGACGAGCCAAGATGCGCGGGTTAGGCGCCGCTGCGCGCGTGGCGTGCCACCCGCGGAGCGGCACGGTGCCCGCGGAGCGGCGTGGTGCCCGCGGAGCGGCGTGGTGCCCGCGGAGCGGCCGGGTGCCCGCGGAAGGGCGCGGTGCCCGCGTTTCGGGATGCGCGGGTTAGGCGCCGCTGCGCGCGTGGCGTGCCACCCGCGGAGCGGCGCGGTACCCGCGGAACGGCGCGGAACGGCGCGGGCCGGCGCGGGCCGGCACCGCAGCCGAGGACTGCGGTGCCGGTCTGCGCCGATGAGTGCGCAGGCTGCTGCGCGGGTGAGTGCTGCGCGGGTGAGTGCCTCACCGGAACTGGGTCAGCTTCAGGACCAGGTACTGGTCCCTCACCCGGTCCAGCTCCCGGCGGGCTTCGATCGACTCCGGCGCCAACATCGGCCGCGGCCGACGACGCGCCTTGGCGGGACGACGTCCCCAGTGGATGAGGGCGACACCGAGGTGCATGGCGGCGCGATCGAGTGCGCCCACCCGGCGCACGGGGTGCGTCTCGGGGAGGCGCTCGGGTTGGGGCGGGTGCTCGTGGCTGCCCTGAACGGGCGCCAGTTGGGTATTCATGGTGGTGATTCCTTTGGCAGGGTCGCGAAATCGGGGGCTCTGAGAGAGCCTCCGGGATCGCCGAATGAAGGGTGGCCGCTGGGGGCGGCTCAGGCGTGACGCGCAGGACTGCGCGTCACGAGCGGGGTGAGAGACCTGCGGCCGCGAGCGCACACGAGTGCGGATGCTGCCTGGTCGGGCTTCGAGAGCGTCACCACCGTCTGGACCGGTGGGTTACCTACTGGCCGATCAGGCGGTGAAGACGCCGACGAAGCCGGCGGTGGTACGGGATGCGAATGCATTCATGTAAGTGATCACGCTGGGCTCCTTTCGTCGTATGGCGTAGGCATCACCGTAATGCGCGACGCGCCCGGCGCGCAACACCCAATTTTGCCGGTACCGCGGATGCGCCCCGCTGAGTACCCTCGAAGTATGTGTCGGAACATCCATCAACTGCACAATTTCGAACCCGCCGCCACCGACGACGAGGTGCACGCGGCCGCCCTGCAGTTCGTGCGCAAGATCAGCGGCGCCACCAAGCCCTCGAAGGCCAATGAGGCCGCCTTCGAGCGCGCGGTGGAAGAGATCGCCCACATCTCGAGGCACCTGCTGGAGGACCTGGTCACGGCCGCTCCGCCCAAGAACCGCGAGCTCGAGGCGGAGAAGGCCAAGGCGCGCTCGGCGAAGCGGTTCGCCGCGGCCTGACCCGCGGGCACGCATCCGCCCCGGGACGCACTCGAACGAGACGCACCAGCCCGGGTCTAGGACTCGTCGAGCTCCCGCGGAACGGTGATCGCGTCCACGAGGGCGCCGTTGCGCCACACCGTGATCTCGATGGGCCGGTCGATCGCGTCCTCGACCATCAGCTGCTGAACGGCGGTGGCCGTCACGACGGGCTGGCCGGCCAGTTCCACCACGATGTCGCCGCGGTGCAGGCCCGCTTCCTCGGCCGGACTGCCCGGTGAGACGCCGGCCACCTGCAGCCCGGTGGGGGAGCCGATCCGTGCCGCCAGGGCGGGCGGAAGCGGTACCTGGGCGCCCGCGATCCCGAGCCAGGCCCGGCGCATGCGGCCTGTGGTCATCAAGGCCGTGATGATCGCCCTGGTGGTGTCGTTGATCGGCACCGCGAGGCCGACGCCGACGCCCGCCACCGCCGTGTTGACCCCGACCATGCGCCCGGAACTATCGGCGAGCACGCCGCCGCTGTTACCGGGGTTGAGCGCGGCGTCGGTCTGGATCACCTCGTCGATGACCCGGCCGGACCGGGTGGGCAGCGAGCGGCCGAGCGCCGACACGATGCCGGCGGTGACGCTGCCGGCCAACCCCAGCGGGTTGCCCAGGGCCACCACCACCTGGCCCACCCGCAGCCGGGCGGCATCGCCCAGCGGCACCGGCTGCGGCGTGGAGCCGCGCGCGTGCAGCACGGCGAGGTCGGACAGGGTGTCGCGGCCGACCACATCCACCCGGGTGGCGGTGCCGTCGGCGAACCCGATCTCGGCGCTTTCGGCGCCGGCGACGACGTGGGCGCTGGTGAGGAGGAAACCGTCCGCGGTGATGACGCTCGCGCTGCCCGCCCCCGCACCGCGGCGGCTCTGCACCGTGACGCTGGCCACACTCGGCAACACCCCGGTCGCCACGGCCATGATTGTTCTGGAGTAGGCGTCGAGGAGCCCGTCGTCATCCATCTCCGGCACATCGTTCATGGCACCAGAGCGTACGTCCGTCGGCGCCGCCGGTGGGCGCCGTTCGCTGCCAGCAGATGAGGCCAGCTGTCGCGGCACGCGTTGTGTCCGGCGGCACACTTTAGAACACGTGCCGCCGGGACGAACACGTGCCGCCGGGACAAACACGTGCCGCCGGGACAAACACGTGCCGCCGGGACGAACACGTGCCGCCGAGCGGCCGGTGCGCGACCTGACGCACCCACCGGATGATCATCGTGGCGTCGTGAGAGCGTCGGCGTCCCGTCTGGCCTCGCGGGCTTGCCGGCCTGTCTCTTCGACGTTCCGCTGTGCTCGCGTGCGGGCATCGGCCAGGGCGCCGTCCTCGTCGTGCACGGCAGCGAGCGCCTGCTCGGCCGTGCCCAGCTGGTCCCGCAGGTCCGCCACCTCCGCCTCGAGACTCGTGCGGCGCGGCCGCAACCGCTGAGCCCGGCGGTCGAGGGCCTCAAGCTCCGCCGTGGCGGCCTCCGCCTCGCGTTCCCGCACCTCGGCCTCCTGGGCGGCTTCCTTGCGGCGGCGCACGGCGGCGAGGTGCACGGGAGACGGCGGCTCGGCGGCGCCGGCGTGGCTCGGGGGCGCCGCTGCAGGGGCCGCGCCGGGCACGGCGACGGCGCCGTCCAGGTCGACGGGCTCGAAGCCGACGGCACGGAGGGCCCGCACCAGCAGGCCGCTGCTGACCGCGGCCGCGGCGGCGGGATCCGAGGTGCCGGCCTGCAGCGTCTGCTCCACCTCGCCGAGCACGGGTGCCGTGAGCGGATGCCCCCGGTCGGCGGCGAGGTCTCCGCCCGCCCTGGCGAGCGCGGCGACCGCGGCCCGGCGCTCCGTGCCGAGTTGCCCGAGCGCGGCCCGGTCGAACTGCTCCTGGGCCGTGCGCATCCGTTCGCCGAGGAGCAGGAGCGCCTCGAGCCCGCCGGTGCGTTCCCGCGCGACGAGGTTCACCGCCCACGCAGCGGGGGAGGGCTTGTGCAGCGCGGCGACCTGCGCCGCCAGCGCCGGGTCGGAGGGCTTCAGCTCCCGCGCCCTGGTGTTGCGGGCGGCCGTGAACTCGGCGGGGTCGAGTCCATAGAGATCCCGGGCGACGGCGGCGAGCGTGACGACCATGGCCCCATCCTTGTCGGCTGCGGCCGCGGATGCCAGCACGCGCCGCGGCATCCGCCGGTCAGGACAGCAGATGGCTGGCCTGTTCGCCGCTGAGCGCCAGCAGGGTGTACTGCTCCTCGATGAGCGGGGCGGCATGCCTGGTGCGGTGCGCCAGCACCCTCGAGTGCGACAGGAAGCCGGCCAGCCAGCCGGCCAGCCCGATCACGCCGAGCGGAATCGAGACGAGGAGAAGCCCGGCCTGGAGGGTGAAGACCGAGCCGGCCAGGAACGCGCAGCCGAGGATGCCCGCGGTGAGCGAGATCATCAGGGCGGCCCGGGTGCTGGAGCGTTCGAGCGCCGTGATCGTGGTCAGTGCTGCCTCGCTGCGGCTCTGCAGCTCGGTGACCAACACGCGGTTCTTGATGCCCCGGTCGCGCTTGAACGCCAGGGTCACCGTGGGGGTGCCGGGCAGGCTGGTTCCGGTGGACTCGAGGAGCCAGCCGAAGTTGCCGAAGCTGTCGCTGAACAGCGACTCCCGGCCGACGGGCACCCGGATCGTGCGGTACTCGTAGGCCACGAAGTGGCTGTCGCCGGGTGCGGTGTCGTTCATCTGGGGTACTGCCCTTTCGAGTCGTGTGGTCATCGGGAGCCGCCGTCGACGGGCGGTTTCGTCGATGTGAGGCCCATCCTCGCCGACCGGCGGGCGGGTGCCGTCGTGCAGCCGGACGGTGCCGGACTACTCCAGCGGCAGTACCCGGGCGCGCCCGGGGGCTGGGAGGATAAGCACGTGACCCGCCAGCCCCACCAGATCCGCGCCCCGCGCCTGCCGCGCGCGCCGCGGAGGCCCATGGGAGCACGGGGCGGCGCTGTTCTCCAGATCGTCACCACCGTCATCATGGGTCTGGCCATCCTCGTCGAGCTGGTCATGGTGGTGCAGGCGGGCTTCCCGCTCGGCGGAGTCGTCGCGGTCATCACCATGAGCGCCGGCGTCGGCCTCATCTACCGGTTTCCCTACCCGGCCCTGGCGCTCGTCGCCGCGGCCCCGCTCGTCGCCGCGATCCTGGGCTGGGCACCGATCTCGAACTGGTCGATCGCCTGCTTCGCCGCGTTCCTGCTCACTCTCCGGGGGCTGTCGGGGTTCCTGACCGGCGCCGTCATCGCCGCGGCGAACCTGGCGTCGGTCTGGATAGTGTCGGGCACGCTGAATCCAGCCGTCAACGCCGAGGCATCCGTGGCCGGGTTCGCGGCCGCCGCCACGGCCGCGGCGGGCAGCGCGGTGCGCGAATCCCGGCGGTACTGGCGCGAACTGGAACGCCGCACCGCCGACGCCATCGCCACCCGGGCGGCGGCCGTGGACCGCAGCGTCGCCGAGGAACGTCTGCGGATCGCCCGCGACCTGCACGACAGCATCGGCCATGAGATCGCGGTCGTGAACATGCACCTGGGCGCGGCCGAGGTGCATCTGCCGCCGGAGGCCCAGGCCAGCCGGGCCGATCTCGCCGCCGCGCAGCGTAGCGTTCAGGCCGTGCTGCGGGAAACCCAACAGATCCTGCGGATTCTGCGGGTCGGCAGCGAGGCCGACGACCTCGCCCCCACCCCCGAACACGGCCGGATTCCCGCGCTCATCGAGTCCTACCGGCAGGCCGGCCTCACGGTGGAGGCCACACTGGGAGACCTGTCGCTCCCGTTGCCACCACAGGTGAGCGCGGCCGCGTACCGGATCACCCAGGAAGCCCTGACCAACGCCCACAAGCACGGCACAGGGACGGTGTCGGTGCGGCTGGGGACCACGGACCCCGGAGCGCTGATCATTGAGGTGGTCAACATGCGACGCCCCGGCGCGACCGGTTCCGCCCTCGGCGGCGGGCACGGGCTCGTGGGCATGCAGGAGCGCGCCGCTTCCATCGGCGGCCGGGTGGATGTGCAGAGTGACGAGAGCTTGTTTTGGATGACGGCGACCCTGCCGTCGAATGGAGGGAACGCATGATCCGGGTGATGATCGTCGACGATCAGGAGATGATCAGGGCCGGGTTGCGCACCATGATCGACGCGCATCCGGAGCTTTCGGTGGTGGCGGAGGTCGGTGATGGTCTCGCGGCCATCGGGCTCCTCGATCCCGACGCGGTGGACGTGGTCCTGCTGGACATCCGCATGCCCGGCATCGACGGGGTCGAAACGACCCGCCGGATCCGCGCGGTGTACCCGTCGAGCGTCGTGCGCATCCTGATCCTGACCACCTTCGAGCAGGACGAATACGTGCTCACCGCGCTCCGGGCCGGAGCGGACGGCTTTCTCGGCAAGGGGGCCAGCCGCACAGAGCTGACCGAGGGGATCCTGGCGGTGGCCGGCGGTGATCATGCGTTGTCGTCTGCCGCGGTGAATGCACTGGTCGAGCATGTCTCCCTGCCCGTCGCGATGCCCAGCGACCCGGCTGCCGTGGCGCGTTTCGTGGAGCTCACCCAGCGGGAACGGGAGGTCGTGACGCTGATCGTCGAGGGCCTGGACAATGCCGACATCGCCGCACGCATCTTCGTGTCGCCGTTCACCGTGAAGACGCACGCCAACCGGGCCATGATGAAGTCGGGCACCCAGAACCGGGCCCAGCTGGTGTCCCTCGCCGTGCAGGCAGGCATCCACTCCTGATCGGGCCTCTGGGCGGCGCCGGGACCAGCGGTTTCGCTCGGCGGCCACCGCGACTAGCCTGTGTGCCAATGGCGGGTTCCGCGAAGTCGGTGGAGGAGGATCTGATGGCGACGGATGGTCGGGGCCGGGTGATCGTGCGGGACGGGTCGTGGGGATTCTTCTTCCTGCTGGCCTATGTCGGAGCGGCCATCTACTTCATCTCGGTCTCTGACGGCTCGTTCTGGGCCGTCATCCTGGGGCTGCTCCAGGCCATCGTGTGGCCGGCCTACGTCGTCTACAACGCGTTGCTGCTGATGGGGGCCTGAGGTCAGGCGGCTCGGCCGACCCCGGCAGGCTGCGCCGCCCAGAGCGCAATCGAGTCGCGCGAGTGCGCCGGGGCGCGATCGACGGTGACGGGCAGATCCGCCGGCCCGTGCGCCCCCTCCGGCACGGCGACGAGAGTCGCGGTCATGACGATGGGATGCAGCGACCGCTGGGCGGGACTGGTGCGAAGAATGGTGGTCATGATCGGTCCTCTCGACGGGCGGCGCCCGAACCCGGGATCGAGGTCGGTGATTCCATCGTTGTGGACCGGCCCGCGTGGGGCATCCTCCCCACGGATGAACCCGCCTACTGCGTGCGGCGTAGACGCTAGGGCACGAGAACGATGCGCTGGGCCGTGTGCGCGGCATCCGCCCAGGCCTGCTCGACGTCGGCGAGCGGCACCGTGCGCGCGTCGATGTCGAAGCTCCCGCCGGCCAGCGCCTCGACGAGGGCGGGCAGCTCGGTGAGAATGCCCCGGTTGCTGACCGAGCCCTGGCCGCTGCCGATGATCTGCAGGGGAACGGAGCGCAGCGCGGCCGAGGGGATCGACGCGTCGGCGCCGGCGACGGAGCCGATCTCGATCCAGGTCAGCGGCCGGCCGTGATCGGCACGCCGGGTGACCATGGCGGTCATGGCGGCGGCGGTGGGCGGCCCCCACAGGTAATCGATCACGACGTCCACGTCGGCGGCGGCCCGGCCGATCCGCTCGGCGACGGCCTCGGCGTCTCCCTCCAGCGACACGGTCCGGGTTGCGCCCAGGGCGGGTAGGCCGGCCAGCCTGCCCGCGTCGCGCCCGGCCGCGATGATCTGGTCGGCGCCGAACCGCTTCGTGATCTGCACGGCCATCTGGCCGGCACTGCCCGTGGCTCCGAGCACCAGCACGCTCGCGCCGACCGGGAACTGCATTCGCCGGCGCAGGGCGAGCCAGGACGACATGGCCGGATTCATCGCCGCGGCGACCGCGATGGGGTCGCTGCCGTCGGGCAGGACGATGCTGCGACGGATGTCGATGACGGTCTGCTCGGCCATCGAGCCCAGGGTGGTGTCGGGAAGCACGAAGTAACGCAGCACGCCGTCGGGGCCGCGGCCCACGCCGTCGATGCCGGGCACCAGCGGCAGTTCGGCCGTGCTCGTGTAGTGCGACCCGTCGGCCTGGGACCGAACCCGGGGGTGCAGGCCGGCGGCGAGCACATCCACCACCATGCCGGTGCCGCCGACGGCATCCGGGGTGGGCACCTCCTGGTAGCGGGGTGCGGTGTCGAAGGAACTGACGACGGCGGCTTTCATGGGAATCTCCTGATGCGGTTGACGTGATTGGTTGGTAACACGAACTAAATGTAGTTGGTACTACGAACCGAGTCAACTAGGCTTCGAGCATGCAGACACCGCGGCAGACCGGGCAGGCCGACCCCACCGAGCAGGACGGGCTCGTCGATGCGCTCGTGCAGGCGGCCTTCACGACGATGGCCGTGCTCAACCGGGTGGCCGCCGAGAACGACCTCTCACTCACCCAACTACGGGTGCTCGCCATCCTGCGCGACCGTCGGCTGCGGATGGCCGGGCTCGCGGACTATCTCGGTCTGGAAAAATCCACCATGACCGGTCTCGTCGACAGGGCCGAAAAGCGGGGCCTGCTCGAACGGGCCGCCAGTCCGCAGGACGGCCGGGCCGTGGACGTGTTCCTCAGCGCGGACGGTGCGGAGTTGACCGAGCGACTCTACGGCGAGGTGCTGCGGTCGCTGGCGCCGATGACGGATGCGCTCGGCGCCGTCGACCAGCGGCGGCTACGCCTGCTGCTCGAGCGGATGCTCGGGACGTCAGCCGCGTGACTGCAGGAAGACCATGACGAGGGTGCCCGCCCCGTAGAGCAGCATCTTGCCGCGGTAGCCGGCCCACCAGGCGCGGGGCGCCGGCTGCTCGGCATCAGTGGCGTCCGCATCCGCGCCGTCGGGCGCATCGGCGGAGCGCTGGTCGGTGGGCGCAGAGCTGGAGGCGGCGTTGGACGCGTTGTCGGGCCGACCGGACGGAGCGGCCGGGAGCGGACGGCTGCCGAGGCGCTCGAATGGACGCGCGATGAACGCCGGGATCATGATGTGATCGAACTCGTCGCGCGGTTCGTCGTTCTTCTTGTTTCTCATCCGGATTTTCTCCCCTGCATCGATTGTAGGGAATTCCGGCATCGCCGTCGGCACGCTGAGACGTTTCTGCCGGTGCCGGACACTTGAAGGTATGGGGACTGATGGTGTGGGGCGGACGGGTGGGCCGGTGAAGGCTGAGACCGTGCTGTCGATGTTCGTGGTGTTTCTGCTCGTTCTGGGCGCGGTGGTGCTGGGAGTCGTCGGTTACAGTTCGGCGGCTCCCGGCCCGGCTCTGCTGGGCGTGGGGGGATCGACGGCGGGGATGCCCCTGCGGCCAGGTCCGGTGGGCCACTGAGGTCCGGCGGTCCTCAGGGCAACAGGCGCGCGATGGTCGCCACTGCATCCTCGAAGATCTCGGGGCGCGCCCGCGAGTAGTTCAGCCTCAGGAATGAGCCGGTCGGTTCGGCGGGGAACCAGTCGTCGCCGGGGGAGAACAGCACCCCGGCCGCCCGGCTGCGGCGGGCGAGGTCGGGCATGTCGACACCGTCAGCCGTGCGCACCCACAGGTTGAGGCCGCCCCGGGGAACCAGCTCGAGGGCATCCGCCCCCAACTGGCCGCGCACCTGCCGCGCCAGCTCGTCGCGGCGGTCGCGCAGCGAACCACGCAACCGGGTGAGGTGGCTGCGCCAACCCGGATCGGTGAGCACGTCGACCGCGGCGGCCTGCAGGATGCCGCTGACGTAGAGGTCATCCACGGTGCGGTCGGCCTGGATGCGGGCCAGGGCCGGGCCGCGCGCCACGACGGCGCCCACCCGGATGGCCGGGGAGAGGCTCTTGGTGAGCGAGCGCACGTAGACGACGTGGCCGTTGGCGTCGTCGGCGGCGAGCGGCACCACCTCGGCGTCGATGCCGAAGTCATGCGCCCAGTCGTCCTCGACGAGATAGACGCCGCGCGCACGGACGACGGCCAGGATCGCGGCGCGCTCGGCGCTGCTCCAGAGCGCGCCGGTGGGATTGGCGAAGTGCGGTTGGGCATAAAACAGTCGGGCCCCGCTGGCACCGAGGGCATCGTCGAGGTCGGCGGCGGCGGGCGCAGCGGCCCCGCGCGCGATCGGCACCACCCGCAGCCCGGCCTGGCGGGCCGCCGCCATGGCGCCCCAGTAGGTGGGGGACTCCATCACGACGGCGTCACCCGGCGCGGCCAGTGCCCGGAAGATCGAAGACAACGCGCTCTGGCCGCCCGGCGTGATGACCACGTCGTCGGCCGTGGGCGGGGCGACGGCGGAGGCCCCGGCCGGCGCCAGTTCCGCCGCGAACCAGGTGAGCAGCTCGGGCAACCCCGCCAACGGAGCCCGTTCGACCGCGGTGCTCGTGCGGGCCGCCCGCACCAGTGCCGCGCGCACGAGCCGGGTGGGCAGGAGTTCCTCGGCCGGGTAGCCGGAGTGCAGCGAGATGACCCCGGGGCCGGCGCTGGCCAGGGCGGCGCCGATCGAGTCGGCGCCGGTGCGGGCCGTGCCCAGCGCCGTGGTCTGCCAGCCGAAGTCGGCCCGGTGCACCCCGTGCCGGCGGGCCACGAAGCTGCCGGTGCCCGGCCGGGTCTCGACGAGCCCCTCGAGTACCAGCCGCTGCAGCGCGCGTTGCACGGTGAGCGGGCTGGCCGCGTGTTCGAGCACGAGGGTGCGGGTGGACGGCAGTCGTTCGCCGGCCGGCCGGGTCGCGGCCAAGTGCCGGAGTCGACGCTCGATGGCGAGGTGGGCAGATTCGCCGTCCATCCCACTCTGCTGGGTGCTATCCTCTTTCATGAAACTAGAGAATAGCGCTATCGTGACCGGCCCGCCAGTGGTATCGGGGTCGGCGACGGCCGCCGGGAGCTCACCCGTCCGCTCCGCCGCCGCACCGCACGGGTCCGCCGCCGCCGGGCTGGTCTTCGGCTTCCTCGGCGTGCTCGCGTTCTCGTTCACTCTGCCGCTCACCCGGGTGGCCGTGAGCCAGCTCGACCCGCTGTTCGTCGGCGCCGGCCGGGCCGTCGTGGCCGGCCTGTTGGCCGCCCTCGTGCTAGCCGGGCTGCGGCAGCGTTTTCCGCGCGGCCGCCAGTGGCTGCGCCTGGCCGTCGTGGCCGCCGGGGTCATCGCCGGCTTCCCGATCCTCACGTCTTACGCGCTGCAGAGCGTGCCGGCCGCGCACGGCGCCGTGGTGATCGGGTTGCTGCCCGCCGCCACGGCCGTGGTCGCGGTGCTCCGCGCCCGGGAGCGGCCATCCGCGCGGTTCTGGCTGGCCAGCGGCCTCGGGGTGGCGGCCGTGATCGGCTTCGTGGCGCTCACCGCCGGCGGGCTGAGCAGCCTGCACCCGGCCGACCTCCTCTTGGTGGGCGCCGTGGTGCTCGCGGCCGTCGGATACGGCGAGGGCGCGCTGCTCTCGCGCGAACTCGGCTCCTGGCAGACCATCTGCTGGGCGCTGCTCGTGGCGCTGCCGGTGATGCTGCCGCTGATGCTGGTGGGTCTCGGGTCCGGCTGGCCCCGGGCGGATGCGCCGGCCTGGCTGGCCTTCGCCTACCTGGCCGGGGTGAGCATGTTCCTGGGCTTCTTCGCCTGGTACCGGGGTCTGGCCATCGGGCCGATCGCCCGGATCAGCCAGATCCAGCTCGTGCAGCCGGTGCTCACCATCGTCTGGGCGACGCTGCTCCTCGGCGAAAGGCTCGACCTGATCGTGCTCGTCGGCGCGTTCGCGGTGATCCTCTGCGCGGCGACCGCCGTGCGCGCTCGCATCCGCTGACCCGCACCGCCACCCCGCCCGGAGGACGAATTGCAGGAGTTATGCACATCAATGGGCGAGGCGGGCGGTGGCGGAGGAGAATGTGCTCGTGTGACGTGCGTTCACCTACCGGCTACCTGATCGTTCTAGGCTGGCGCCGTCGCGGACCCTCGCGATCCCGGACAGGAGCGTGCGTGACCCCGATCCACCCCGAGCCCCGCTCGCGCTCCGTTGAGACCACTGCCGAGACCGTCACGGTGCCGCCGGCCATCCCGGCCAGAGCCAGCCGCGCGACGCCCGCGCACGAGCAGGGCGTTCTGGATGCCGGCCACCTGGCCCACCCGGAGCGCACCCTGGTGGACATCCTGCTCGCCACCGCCGAGGAACACCCCACCGCGCTCGCCCTCGAAGACGCGGCCGGCGCGCTGAGCTACCGGCGGCTGGTGCGACTCGTCAACGACCAGGCCGTGCAGCTGAGCCGGGCGGGCGTGCGGCGCGGCGACACCGTCGGCATCCGCATCGCCTCCGGCACCCGGGAGCTCTACCTGTCGATCCTCGCCACCCTCACCGTCGGCGCCGCCTATGTGCCCGTCGACGCCGACGACCCGGAGGAGCGTGCCCGGCTGGTCTTCGGCGAGGCCAGGGTCGTGGGCGTGATCGGTGCAGGCGGCCGGTTCGCGGTGCGCGAGGGTCTCGACGCCGGGGTACTCACCGACCGGCCGCTCGCCGCGGAGGAGGACCCGTCCCTGGCGCACTGGGGCGAGCCGATGCCCAGCCCGGACGACGACGCCTGGATCATCTTCACCTCCGGCTCCACCGGCGTGCCCAAGGGCGTCGCCGTCACGCACCGCTCGGCGGCGGCGTTCGTCGACGCCGAGGCCGGCCTGTTCCTCGCCAACGAACCGATCGGCCCGGGCGACCGGGTGCTCGCCGGCCTGTCGGTGGCATTCGATGCGTCCTGCGAGGAGATGTGGCTGGCCTGGCGGAACGGCGCCTGCCTGGTGCCCGCGCCCCGCTCGCTCGTGCGCAGCGGTGCCGACCTGGGCCCGTGGCTGATCGCGCACGGGATCACCGTGGTCTCCACAGTGCCCACCCTCGCCGGGCTCTGGCCGGAGGAGGCCCTGGAGAACGTGCGCCTGGTGATCTTCGGCGGCGAGGCCTGCCCACCCGAGCTGGCCGCCCGCATCAGCGCCCGCGGCCGCGAGGTGTGGAACACCTACGGACCCACCGAGGCCACGGTGGTGGCCTGCGGCGCCCTGCTCGACGGCAGTGACCCGGTGCGCATCGGCCTGCCGCTGGACGGCTGGAGCCTGGCCGTCGTCGACGCGGCCGGCCAGCGGGTGCAGGCCGGCGAGACCGGCGAGCTCATCATCGGCGGCGTGGGTCTGGCCCGCTACCTCGACGCGGGCCAGGATGCCGTGAAGTACGCCCCGCACGCCGGGCTCGGCTGGGAGCGCGCCTACCGCAGCGGCGACCTCGTGCGCTTCGAGCCCGCCGGCCTGGTGTTCGTGGGCCGCGCCGACGACCAGATCAAGCTCGGCGGCCGGCGCATCGAGCTCGGTGAGATCGACGCCGCCCTGCAGGCGCTGCCCGGCGTGGCCGGCGCCGCCGCCGTGGTGCAGACCACCCCGGCCGGCAACCAGGTGCTGGTGGGCTATCTCGCGCCTGCCGACGCCGACCTGGCGCCCGGCGATGCGGCCGGCACCGCTGCCGCCGGCTTCGATCTCGCCGCCGCCACCGAGGCCCTGCGCGTGGCCCTGCCCGCCGCCCTCGTGCCGCTGCTCGTCATCGTCGAGACCATCCCCACCCGCACCTCCGGCAAGGTCGACCGCGCCGCCCTGCCCTGGCCGCTGCCCAGCCTGACCGGCGACACGGCAGGGGCGGATGCGCTCAGCGGCACGGCCGCCTGGCTCGCCGAGCACTGGGCCGCGATCCTCGGGCTGCCCGTCGTCGACGCCGACAGCGACTTCTTCGCCTATGGCGGTGGCTCGCTCTCCGCCGCCCAGTTCGTCTCCGCCATCCGGGAGCGCTACCCGGACACCCGGGTGAGCGACATTTACGACCACCCCCGGATCGGGGCGCTCGCCGCCGAACTCGACGGCCGCACCCCGCCCGCGGCCCGGCGCATCCGCACCGTGCTGCCCACCCCCGCTCGCAGCGGGCTGCTGCAGAGCCTCCTCGGTGTGCCGCTGCACCTGCTCGTCGGTGCCCGCTGGCTGGTGTACCTGGCCGCGGCGAACAATGTGCTCGCCGCCGCCGGCGCATCCTTCGCCCCCACCCTGTCGTGGTGGGTGGTGCTGGCCGGCTTCGTGCTGTTCGTCACGCCGTTGGGCAAGATGGGCCTCTCGGTGGCCGCTGCGCGACTGCTGCTGCGGGGCGTGCAGCCGGGTGAGTACCCGCGCGGCGGCTCGGTGCACCTGCGGTTGTGGCTGGCCGAGCAGGTCGCCCACTTCGTGGACGCCGCCAGCCTCGCCGGGGCACCGTGGATCAGCTACTACGCCCGCCTGCTCGGCGCCCGCATCGAACCGGGCGTCGACCTGCACTCGGTGCCGCCGGTCACCGGGATGCTCAGCATCGGCGAGCGCGCCGCGATCGAACCCGAGGTGGACCTGGCCGGCTACTGGCTCGACGGCGACACCCTGCGCATCGGCCGGGTGCGCATCGGCGCCGAGGCCCTGATCGGCTCCCGCAGCACCCTGCTCGGCGGTGCCAAGGTCGGCGAGGGCGCCGAGATCGAACCGGGCTCGGCCGTCTCCGGCCGGGTGCCGCGCGGCGAACGCTGGGCCGGTTCCCCCGCCGCCAGGGTCGGCTCCGCCCGCCGGAGCTGGCCCGCCGAGCGCCCGCCCGCCGCCCGCCGCTGGCTGCTCGCCTACGGCGCCGGCTCGGTGTCACTCACCGCCATCCCGGCCGCCGCCGTGCTCATCGTCGGCCTGGCCGTGGGCGACGCCGGCACCCTCGGCTCCGCTCTCGGCCGTGCCGCCTGGGCCGTGCCCGCTGCGGTTGTCGCCGCCGGCCTGTTCTACGCCGGCGCGGTCATCGGCGCCGTGCGCCTGCTGGGCCTGGGCCTCACCGACGGCCACCACCCGGTGCGCAGCCGGGTGGGCTGGCAGGTCTGGATGACCGAACGCCTGCTCGACGGCGCCCGCACCCTGCTCTTCCCGCTCTACGCCAGCCTGCTCACGCCGGTCTGGCTGCGGCTGCTCGGCGCCAGGGTCGGCCCGGGCGTCGAAGCCTCCACGGTGCTGCTGGTGCCGTCGCTCACCACCATCGCGCCCGGCGCGTTCCTCGCCGACGACACCATGGTGGCCTGCTACGAACTCGGCGGCGGTTGGATGCGCATCGGCCGCGCCAAGATCGGCCGGCGGGCGTTCCTGGGCAACAGCGGCATCGCCGGCCCCGGCCGCACCGTGCCGCGGGACGGGCTCGTGGCCGTGCTCTCGTCCACCCCGCGCAAGGCCAAACGCGGTTCCTCCTGGCTGGGCAACCCGCCGGCGCGCCTGCGCCGCCGGTCCACCGACATCGACGAGGCCCGCACCTTCCATCCGCCGGCGCGGCTGCGCCTGGCCCGGTCGCTCTGGGAGGTTCTGCGCCTGGTGCCGGTGTTCGTCTCGGCCTGGATCGCCCTCGGCGTGCTCGCCGCCCTCGATGCCCTCTGGCTGTGGGCGGGTCCAGGCGTGGCCCTGCTGCTGGCCGGGTTCGTGCTGCTCGGCGCCGGCGTGGTGGCCGCCGCGGTGACCACCGCGGCCAAGTGGCTGCTGGTGGGGCGCATCCGGGCCACCGAGCATCCGCTCTGGTCGTCGTTCATCTGGCGCAATGAGGTATCCGACACCTTCGTGGAGATGGTGGCCAGGCCCTGGTTCGCGCAGAACGCGTCCGGCACCCCGGCGCTCGCCGTGTGGCTGCGGTCGCTCGGCGCCACGATCGGGCGCGGCGTGTGGTGCGAGTCGTACTGGCTGCCCGAGGCCGACCTGGTCACCCTCGCCGCCGGCAGCAGCGTCAATCGGGGCTGCGTCGTGCAGACGCACCTGTTCCACGACCGGATCATGCAGCTGGACACCGTGCACATCGGCGCCGGCGGCACTCTGGGACCCAACAGCGTGATCCTGCCGGCGGCCCGCATCGATGCCAACGCCACCGTGGGACCGGGGTCGCTGGTGATGCGCGGCGAGCGGGTACCGACTGATTCGCTGTGGTCGGGCAACCCGATTTCGCCCTGGCACCGGCCGCCGTGGAAGACTTGACCCCTATGTTGCTACCCACGCCCGCCGTTTACGGGTCCACGTCCGCGGGCGACCCGTATCTGCCGGCGAGCGGCAACGGCGGCTACGCCGTCGACCACTACGACCTGGTCCTGGACTACCGGGTTGCGACCAACCGGCTCAGCGCCGTCGCCACGATCACCGCCCACGCCCTCACGAGGCTGGACCGATTCAGCCTGGACCTGGCTGGGCTCAGCGTCGACAAGGTCACCGTGGCCGGCGCCGCCCCCGTCAAGGTGGTGCACACGGCCCGCAAGCTTGTGCTCACGCCGGCCGTGCCGCTGGCTGCGGGGGAGTCCTTCGAGGTCGTGGTGCGCTACCGCGGCGCGCCGCACCCGGTGCGCAGCCACTGGGGCGAGCTGGGCTGGGAAGAACTCGCCGACGGCGTTCTCGTCGCCGGCCAGCCCAGCGGCGCTCCGTCGTGGTTCCCCTGCAACGACCACCCGAGCGACAAGGCCACGTTCCGCATCCAGCTCACCTGCGAGGCCCCGTATACGGTGGTGAGCAACGGGCCGCTCGTGGCCAAGAGCACCCGCTCCGGGCGCACGACCTGGACCTTCGACGTGCGCGAGCCGATGGCCCCGTACCTGGCCAGTGTGCAGATCGGCCGCTACCGCAGGCACGACATCGCCGCGGCGCCGGTGGCGCACACTCTGTTCTTCCCGCCGTCGTTGGCCCGGCAGTCGGCCGTGGACTTCGCCCGGCTGGGCGAGATGATCGACGTGTTCAGCGCCGCCTTCGGCCCCTACCCGTTCCCGGCCTACGCGGTCGTGGTCACCGACGATGTGCTGGAGATACCGCTCGAGGCGCACGGCCTGGGGGTGTTCGGCCGCAACCACGTGGACGGCCTGCACGGCAGCGACAGGTTGATCGCGCACGAACTCGCCCATCAGTGGTTCGGCAACAGCCTCACCCTCACCCGCTGGGCCGACATCTGGCTGCACGAGGGCTTCGCCTGTTACGCGGAGTGGATCTGGGCCGAGGCCAGCGGCGGCCTCACGGCGCACCAGAGCGCCGTGCAGCACCGCGCCGAGGTGGATCGGCTGCCCAAGAACCTCATCGTGAGCGACCCCGGCCCGCACGACATGTTCGACGACAGGGTGTACAAGCGCGGCGCGCTCGCACTGCACGCCGTGCGCCAGGCCATCGGCGACGAGGCCTTCTTCACCGCCCTGCGGGCGTACACCCGCACGCACCGGCACGGCAGCGTCACCACGGAGGACCTGCTCGGCTGCTTCGATGTGGCCTCTGGCACCCGGGTGGCCGACAAGATCGTGGCCCGCTGGGTGTCGAGCAAGAGCCTGCCGCAGCTGCGGCCCGCCGTCCCGGCGCCGCTGGAGCCCACCGCCTAGCGTCACCGCCGGACCCCCCCCGTCGAGTTGCCGCTAAACACCCCTTCAGCACCCGCGAAGGGGCACTTTGCGGCAAGTCGATTGAGATTGCGCAGCGGCGCCTAGTGTGCCGCGAGGAGTGCCGTGCAGGCCGCGACGGTGCGGCGGCCCGCCGTGACGCAGGACGTCCAGCCCGGGTGCGTGCGCGTCATCCGCTCACAGGCGCGAATCGACGCGGATGCCGACTGGCGGCAGGCCAGCAGCACGGCCTCGGTCGTCGGGCCATCGCTGCGGAAGCGCCAACCGAGCAAACGGATGGTGGAGGTGCCGACCTCGACGCAATCCAGGTCGGCCAGGAAGCATTCGGTGACGTCCCCGCCACCGCCCAGCTGCAGGCAGGCGTCGGCGCAGTCCTCGCTGGCCCGCACCATCTCGGAGCAGGCATCAAGGCAGTCCTGCACCGCGACCTGCGCTGCTGCCGTGGACGGTGTGCCGTTCATACCTGCCACGGTAACCCCGAACCCGCGCTGCCGTGCAGAGAATTCTCCGCTTGGCTCGTCGCGGCCGAGGGCGCTCAGGCAGCGCTCGGACACAGGCGCAGCTGCGGGCGGCGGGCGCACACCACGGCCACGGTCACGACGGTGCCAGGGGGAGCGGCCACGGGCAGCAGCCGCACCTGGTCGATGGGGAACGGGGCATCGGGCCAGGAGATGAGCAGCCGGTGAGCGGTGCCGGGTTCGCCGGCCGGGTCGAGGGCGATGGTGAGGTCGCGGGGGTCGACGCGGAGCCCCACGCCGGCGGCCTTGAGCACAGCCTCCTTCGTCGTCCAGAGCACCGCCAGGGCATCCGCCGCCGCCCGCGGCCCCAGCGCGGCCACGGCATCCGCTTCGTCGGGAGAGAGCAGCACCTCGGCCACCGGCGCGCGCGAGATGTCGGCGACGGACTCGAGGTCGATGCCCACCGGGCCGGCGGCGGTGACGGCCAGGGCGCGGCGGCCACCGCACCGGGCGAGGCTCACGTGGATGGCGGGCACCGGGGACGCGCCGTCGCCGAACCGGACGCGGAGCGGTCCGTGGCCGGCTGCGCCGCAGTGCGGGCACTCCTGGCCGAGCGAGACGGATGCCGCCGGTACGCCGGTGAGGCGGGCCACCAGGTCGACCAGCGCGCGGTGGTCGCCGGCCGGTGTTGATGCCTTCTCGCCCAACGCCACGACCACGCTGGTCGAGAGGTCGACGCCCAGGGTGTCATCGAGAGGGGAAGCTGGCACGCCATCACCCTAGTGCCGGCAGGACAACGGGCGGCCCTTGCCCGGCCCATCCGCCGGTGCGACAATCAACGAGATCAGCCGGATCGCGTAAAGCTTGATCGAGTACAGCGGAGTGCAAGGCTGACGACGCTCCAGGCGCGGTGGTGAGGTTGCTGTGAACAGGTTCGAAGGACTCGGGAAGCCCTCCACCCTCGCCGCCGGATCGCTGTTCCTCATCGGCGGCATCCTCGACCAGATCCTTCGCCTCACGCCGGACCCGATCGGCGAACTCGTGCAGACGCCGTTCTATGCGGCCCGCTCGTTGCTGCTGCTGGCCGGCGCCCTGCTGCTGATGCTGTCGCTGGTCTCCCTCTACGTACGCCGGGCCAAGCAGATCCGACAGTTCGGGTTCTCGGCCGCCGTCGTTGCCGGCACCGGCACGATCCTGATCAGCGGCCTGTTCTGGGCGCAGGCTTTCCTCTATCCCACCCTGGGTCGGGTGGCGCCGGGCATCCTCGACGGCGGCGACCGGCCAGGCTCGTTCGCGTTCGGCCTGCTGCTGACGTCCTCGGTGTTCGGTGTCGGCTGGTCATTGGTGGGCATCGCCATCCTGCGCGCCCGTGTCTATCGGGTGGTGCCGGCCGTGCTCATCCTGCTCGGCGGGGTCGTATCGCTGCTGCCCGTCTCGACGCTCGGTCAGGCCGTGCTGGGCCTGGGCCTGGTTCTGCTCGCGTTCAGCCCCACCTCACGCAAACACGAGGGCCCGCAGCGGCACTGATGCGGCGCTGCCGGCCGGTGCGGCCGCGCCGCTGCGCGTTGCACCCTCGTGCCGGTGCCACACTTGTACGGCGAGTGAGGAGCAGCCGTGGCGCTGATTGATGACGCGATCTATGTGGATGGCCACCGGGTGGCGACCCCGGAGACGTTGCAGGACGTTTTTGAGGTGCTCAAGGATAAGAAGGGCTTCGCCTGGATCGGGCTGTATCGGCCCACCGACGATGAGGTGCGCAGCGTCGCCGACGAGTTCACCCTGCACCACCTCGCCATCGAAGACGCGCTCAAGGGCCACCAGCGGGCCAAGATCGAACGCTACTCCGACACCCTGTTTCTGGTGCTGCGTCCCGCCCGGTACATCGACGAGGACGAACGGGTCGAGTTTGGGGAGCTGCACGTCTTCGTGGGCCCCGACTTCGTGGTGACCATCCGGCACGCCGAATCACCCGACCTCGCCTCGGTGCGACACCGTCTGGAGGGCACTCCAGACCTGCTCGCGTTCGGTCCGCAGGCGGTGCTCTACGCCATCCTCGACCAGGTCATCGACGAGTACGCGCCCGTCGTGGCGGGCCTGGAGAACGACATCGACGAGATCGAGGACCAGCTCTTCGACGGCGACCAGGCCGTATCCCGGCGCATCTACGCACTCTCGCGCGAGGTCATCGAGTTCCAGCGGGCGACCCAGCCGCTGATCGGCATGCTCGAAACGCTGCAGGCCGGCTTCGAGAAGCACGGTGTGGACGTGGAACTGCACAGGCACCTGCGCGACGTACTCGACCACACCATCCGGGTCGTCGAACGCGGCGACGCGTTCCGCCAGCTGCTGCAGAACGCGCTCACCGTGCACAGCACTCTCGTCGCCCAACGGCAGAACGACGAGACCCGCCGGCTCTCCGAAACCGGGCTGGCCCAGAGCGAGGAAGTGAAGAAGATCTCCAGCTGGGCGGCGATCCTCTTCGCGCCCACCCTGGTCGGCACCATCTACGGCATGAACTTCACCCACATGCCCGAGCTGAAATGGCAGTTCGGCTACCCGTTCGCGATCACGCTGATGGTGGCCATGGGATTCGGTTTGTACGCCGTGTTCAAGCGCCGGAACTGGCTCTAGAGCGCCGATCGGCCCCAAACACGCGCAGAAACCTGCGAATGCGCGAAAAACCCGGGTGGCCTACCGCTGAACGGGTCGGCAGAGAATTAGGGTGTGGGTGTGTGGCGCCTCGATAGAAAACCAGAAGACGACGATTTCGCGTCGGAGTACTCCGACGTGCCGTCACCCGGCTCGCGACTGACAACATCCCCGGACTCGGTGAGTCTGGGCGACCCGGCGCTCGTCGCCGGGAACATCGCCGAACCCACCTGGCAGCGCTGGCGCGACGAACTCGCCGCCGTCGGCGGGCACTCGCCGTTGCTGCACTTCGGCGACAGCCCGCGCTCCCGCATCGAACTGTCCGCCACCCACCCCGGCGGCCTGCCCCAGTTCATCACCGGCAAGACCACACTGCTGTCCAACCTGATCCGGGACGAACTGGCGCTGCGCAACGCCCGCCTGGCCGCGAACGAGATCACGCAGAAGGGCATCGAACTGCGCTCGATGCGCGGCATCGAATCGGTGCACCTCGCCATCGGGCTGGCCCAGTGGCGACACGGCGACGTGGAGTTCACCGCGCCGGTGCTGCTGCGCCCCCTGGCCATCCGCCGCTACGGCCGTGACTTCGAGCTCAAGCTCAAGGGCGCCCCATTCCTCAACCCCGAACTCGCGCGCGCGCTGCACGACCAGTTCCAGATCACCCTCGACGCCGACGCGTTCGTAGCCCTCGCCGTGACCAACGGCGCGTTCAAGCCGCAGCCCGTGATCGACCGCTTGCGCGGGCTCACCTCGCACCTGCCCTGGTTCAACGTGGTGCCGCGCCTGGTGGCGTCGTCGTTCGCCGACGTCGGCCGCGCCATGGCCGTCGACGCACACAAGCTCACCCACCCGGTGCTCGACGCCGTCGCCGGCAACCCCACCGCCAAGCGCGCCATCGAGATGGCCTACAACCCGGTGATGCCGGTCGCGCAAGACGTGCGCCCGCCCGGCACCGACACCCTACTGCTGGATGCCGATGCCGAGCAGGAGAACGTCGTCGCGCAGATCAGCGCCGGCAACTCCCTCGTCGTGAAGACCCTGCCGGGAACCGGCGGCACCCAGACCATCGTGAACGCCATCGGCTCGCTCATCGCCCAGCACAAGCGCGTGCTCGTGGTCAGCGCCCGCCGGTCCAGCCTGGACGGCATCGCCCACCGCCTCGTGCAGGTGGGCCTGCCCGGCGTGGCCGTGACCCCGCGCACCCTGCGCCGCGATCTGATCCAGTCGATCACCCGCAACGAGAAGTGCGTGCAGCCGCGCGTCGGCGATGTCGACGACGCCCTCGTGCGCCTGCGCAAGGTGCTGCTCGACTACCGGTCGGCGCTCACCCGCAAGGACGCTGTACTCGGCGTGTCGGTGCTCGACGCACTCGGCGAACTCGCCAGGCTCGCCCAGCTGCCCTCCCCGCCGTCCACCACCGCCCGGCTCGACCGGGTGGCGCTGGAGCGCCTCGCCCAGGACAGGTCCGGCGCCGCGGCGACCCTGATCAAGGCCGCCGTGCTCGGCCAGTTCCGCTACGGACCCGGCGACTCGCCCTGGTACGGCGCGTCCTTCACCTCCACGGCGGATGCCGGCGCCTCGCACGAACTCGCCAAGCGCCTCAACCTGCCCGACCTGCCCCGCCTGCTCGAGCGCGCCAACAACCTCGTCGGCCAGACCCGGTTGCGCCCGTTCGAGACCGTGCACGAACTGGGCATCTACCTGCGCCTGCTGCTCGACATCCGCGAGACCCTGGACAAGTTCCAGCCCGGCGTGTTCGACCGGTCGCTGACCGAACTGATCGCCGCCACCTCGGCCCGCCGGGACTCGCCGGAGATGACCGGCGCGAACCGCCGCCGGCTGCGCAAGCTCGCCGACGAGTACCTGCGGCCCGGCGTGCACGTGAGCGACATGAACGAGAGCCTGCGTCGCATCCAGCAGCAGCGCACCCTTTGGCAGCGCTACGCCGCCGCCGGCGTCACCCCCGAGGTACCGGTCGGCATCAACGACGTGCACGTGGCCTACCAGCGCGTGGCGGAGGACCTCGGCAAGCTTGACGTGCCTCTCGGCAACGCCGGCACCCCGCGTCAGCTGGTCAACCGGCCCATCCGCGAACTGCTGCACACCATCAACGGTCTCGCCGCAGAGAGCGAGGTGCTCGCCAACCTGCACGAGCGCACCGCCCTGCTCGCCACCCTGCGTGAGCACAACCTCGACCCGCTGATGACCGACCTGTCGCAGCGGCACGTGTCGGAGGCCGACGTGGCCGCCGAACTCGAGCTGGCCTGGTGGCAGTCCGTGCTCGAGGTCATGCTCAGCGGCGACCGCGCCCTGCTCAACGCCAACACCCAGGTGCTCGACCGGCTCGAGGCCGACTTCAAGCTCGTCGACGAGGCGCACGCCTCCACCACCGGGCAGATCCTGGCCTGGCTGCTCGCCGAGACCTGGAAGATCGGCGTGGTCGACTGGCCCGAAGAGGCCGACCAGCTGCGCCGGCTGCTGCGCGCCGACCGGGCCACCCCCACTCGCATCAACGAGGTCTCCCCGCACCTGGGCCGCGTGCTCGCCCCGGTCTGGCTGGCCTCACCCTACGAGGTGGCCGCCCTCGACGACTCGATGACCTTCGACGCCGTGCTGCTCGTGGACGCCGGAGCGACCACCCTCGCCGAGAACGTCGGCGCCATCCGCCGCGGCAAGCAGGTCGTGGCGTTCGGCGACCCGGTCACCCAGACCCCGTCCCCGTTCGAGACCGGCATCGTGGAACCGGCCGATGTGCCCGTTCCGCAGGAGACCAACGTCGACGCCCTGCACGCCGACTCCGCCCTGGCCCGCCTCGGCGAGCTGCTGCCGACCCTCACCCTCACCCGCAGCTACCGGGCCGGCGGCGAAGACCTCGCCGAGCTGGTGAACCACCGCTTCTACGGCGGCCGGATCGACTCGCTGCCCTGGGCGGGCAGCTTCCTGGGCCACGGTAGCCTCACCCTCAACTACGTCGCCGGCGGTCACGGCATGCCCGACGTGGACAGTGGAGCGGTCGAGAGCGTCGACGCCGAGGTGGCCAAGGTCGTGGACCTGGTGATGGATCACGCCGTCAAGCGCCCGCGCGAGTCCCTCATGGTGATCACCGCCAGCGCCCGGCACGCCGTGCGGGTGCACCAGGCCGTGCTCGCGGCCTTCGCCAAGCGCACCGACCTGAGCGACTTCATCCTCAAGGACCGCGCCGAGCCGTTCACCGTGCTCACCCTCGAGCAGGCCGTGGCGCAGAGCCGCGACCGGGTGATCTTCTCGATCGGCTACGGCCGCACCCCGCACGGCCGCCTGCTGAGCAACTTCGGTTCGCTCGGCGAGCCCGGCGGCGAACGCCTGCTGGCGATCGGCATGACCCGCGCCCGCCGCGCCATGGACATCGTCTCCTGCTTCCGCCCCGTCGACATCGACGCCGACCGGCAGCGGCACGGCATCCTGGCCCTGTCACAGGTGCTCACCGAGACCGAGGCGCGCCGCAACGAGGTGGCCGTGCCGGATGCCCGCGAAGCCATGCTCGTCGACCTCGCCCGCCGCCTCGAACGCAAGGGCCTCACCGTCTCCCTCGGGCACCGCGGCAAGCTCGCGCTGGCCGCCTCGCACGCCGGACGCGCCGTGGTGGTGGAGACCGACGCCGTGGTCAACCGGGCCAGCCTGCGCGAATCCCTGCGGCTGCGCCCCGAGGTGCTGCGCCGCCTGGGCTGGCACTACCTGCGCGTGCACAGCTTCGAACTGTTCAGCAACCCGGATGCCGTTGCCGGCCGCGTCGCTGCCCTCGCAGGGCTGACGCCGACCGAGGGGTCGACCGGTCCGGCGCATCGTGCCTGATCGGTCGGTCGCGCCCGACGGCGCTGCCGTGCCCGACCGGTCGGCTGCGCCCGACAGCGCTGCCGGGGCGGGGGCATCCGCCGGCGCGGGGGAGCCGCGCCAGTCTGTCGTCAAGTCATCCGGTGCCCGGCGTGCCCGTCTGACGCCGGCACCGAACACCGACACCAGCCCCCAGCCGGCCGCCCGGGAAGAGGGCGGGCACACCGACGGCGACGGCTCGTCGACGAGCCCGAATGACGCCCGCCTGCGCCAGGACAAGCCCCCGCACTGGTAGCTTTTCGGCGCCGCTGCGCGCGTGGATGCGCGACGCAGTCAAGTTCGGCGAACGACGCTTTCCCGACTTGCGGCAAAGTGCCCCTTCGCGGGCTCCCAAGGGGGAGTTCGCGGCAAGTCGACGCCGGTATCGAGTTGTCAGTTGCGGCCTTCAGGAGGGGTCGGAGTGGGCGCGAACTGCCATGTCAGTCGAGGGTGCCGGGGTGAGTTGCCAGTTGCGGCCCCGTCCGAGGTGCGCAAAGGGCCGCAAGTGGCAAGTCGCGAAGCGGCTGTCCCCAGCGCCGATCCGCGAGTTGCCGCAAAGTGCCCCTTCGCGGGCTCTCAAGGGGGAGTTTGCGGCAAGTCGGCGAACGACGCTTTTCCGACTTGCGGCAAAACGCCCCTTCGCGGGCGCTGAAGGGGCGTTTGCGGCAAGTCGGCGAAGGTGCGGCCGGGGTACGACCGCCGAGTGCAGGCTGCCGGGTGGGTCTCCGGTTAGAGGGTGTGCTTGGGGCCGTCGGATGCGAGGGCATCCGTCGGTGCTGTGCCCACGGCCGGGACAGTTGCGGCGGCGGGCATCGCGGCGGGGGCCACAGCGGACTGCGCGGCGAGGAGGTCGCGGATCTCGGTGAGCAGGTCGAGGTCGGTGACCGGGTTCTTCTTCGGGTCCAGCGGCACACCGGCCTGGCGGCGGCGGGCCTGGTTCTCCTTGAGCTTGTTCAGCGGCATCACGAACGCGAAATACACCACGGCCGCGACCAGCAGGAACTGGATGAGCGCGGCCAGCACCAGACCGAAGGAGATGGTGCTGGTGCCCAGCGACACCGTCATGGAGGTCTTCAGAGTCTCCGCGTTGAAGATCGCCGCGATCAGCGGGTTGAAGATCCCGTCGACGATCGCATTGACCACGCCGGTGAACGCGGCGCCTATGACGACGGCGACCGCCAGTTCGATGACATTGCCGCGCATGATGAACTCTTTGAAACCGCTGATCATGGCCATAAGGATGCTCCTAGTGTTGCTGTCGTGCGGGGGAGGGAGGTCAGGACGCCTTGGGCGCAGGGGTGGGAGTCGAGGAGGAGCTCGAGCCGGACCCGCCGGACGAACCGGTTGAACCGGAGGACGACGCGCTGCTGCCGGACTTCTCGGCCGGCTTCGCGGCCGGCGTGGAGTCGGACTTGGTCTCGGACTTCGCGCTGCTCTTCTCGGCGGACAGGGAGTTCGACTTGCTGCCCGATTCGGCGCGGGAGTCGTTGCGGTAGAAACCGGAGCCGGTGAAGCTCACCCCGATCGACGAGTACACCTTGCGCAGCTTGCCGCCGCAGGTGGGGCACTCCGTGAGGGTGTTGTCGGTGAAGGCCTGCTGGATGTCGAAGGCCGTGTCGCACTCGGTGCAACGGTAGGAATAGGTAGGCACTGCGTCTTTTCGGTTGGGGGTGTTCGGGAACAGGGCCGGCAGGCGCCGGTCGGGAAAGTCTAGAAGACGACGATCCGGGTGGGTGTGACGAGCCCGTTCACCGGCTGGTCGTGCACCTCGCGCGGGACCTCGTCGACATACTCATTGTCGTAGACCACGGCGTAGACGGGCGGGCACTTCTGCATCGACCCGAGGGTCTTGTCGAAGTAGCCGCGGCCCCAGCCCATTCGCAGGCCGGTCGTGTCGATGGCGGCGGCGGGCACGATGATCAGGTCGACGTCGTTGATGGCGATCGGTCCGAGCAGTTCGCCCTTCGGCTCCGGTGCGCCCGAGATGCCCTGCACCTCGGTCTCTTCTTCGCCGACGGTCCAGTCGAGCAGGCCGTCGTCGCGGGAGACGGGGAACAGTACCCGGATGCCCCGCGCCTCGGCCCAGTTCACGAACGGTCGGGTGTTGGGCTCGGTGGGACTGGAGAGGTAGCAGGAGATCGACCGGGCGGAGAGGTCGGTGACGATGCTCTGCAGGTTCTCGGTGAAGCCCGCGGTAGCGGCCTCACGCTCGGCGGCGGTGAGGTTGTGGCGGCGCTCCCGGAGCTCTGCGCGGAGCGCCCGCTTTCGGTGCTCGATGTCAGAGTCCATATAAGTCATCCTAGATGCGTCGGTCCCGCCTAACGCGTGAGGAAGGGGGGATGCCGCTAACCTAAAGCCATGGTTACCCAGATTACGAAGGCCGTCATTCCCGCTGCAGGAATGGGCACCCGGTTTCTCCCCGCTACCAAGGCCATGCCCAAGGAGATGCTCCCAGTCGTCGACAAGCCGGCCATCCAGTACGTCGTCGAGGAGGCCGTCGCGGCCGGCCTGACCGACGTGCTCATGATCACCGGACGTAACAAGAACGCCCTGGAGAACCACTTCGACCGCGTGACCGAGCTCGAGGCCGTGCTCATCCAGAAGGGCGACCGTGACCGGCTCGCCAAGGTGAACGAGTCCACCGACCTCGCCGACATGCACTACGTGCGCCAGGGTGACCCGCTGGGCCTCGGCCACGCCGTGCTCCGCGCCAAGATGCACGTGGGCCACGAACCGTTCGCCGTGCTGCTCGGTGACGACATCATCGACGCCCGCGACCCGCTGCTCGAGAAGATGCTCGCCGAGCAGATCAGCCGCAACACCAGCGTCGTCGCCCTGCTCGAGGTCGACCCGTCGCAGATTCACCTGTACGGTGCGGCCGCGATCGAGAAGACCGACGACCCCGACGTCGTGCGGATCACCGGACTGGTCGAGAAGCCGTCCGCAGAGGATGCCCCGTCGAACCTGGCCATCATCGGCCGCTACGTGCTGCGCCCCGAGGTGTTCGAGGTTCTCGAGCGCACCGCTCCGGGCAAGGGCAACGAGATCCAGCTCACCGACGCCCTGCAGGAGATGGCCGTCACCCCCGAGACCACCGGCGGCGTGTACGGCGTGATCTTCCGCGGCCGCCGCTACGACACCGGCGACCGGCTCGACTACATCAAGGCGATCATCCAGCTCGCCGTCGACCGTGACGACCTGGGCCCGGACCTGCGGCCCTGGCTGCACGACTTCGCCGCCACCCTCGAATAACGCCACAATCGAGCAGGTCGGCTCCGGACTAAGCTTCATCCATCTCGGGCTTCGGCCCCCAACTAGACGGGCTCATCGTGCCGACCGCGATTCCTACGCTCCGTGAGGGCGCCGTGACCCTGCGCCCGATCCGGTTGCGCGATGCCAGGGCCCTCGAGCGTGAGCTCATGGAGAACCGGTCCTGGCTGCGCACCTGGGAGGCCACCAGCCCGTATGCGCCGATGTCGTTCGACACCCGGGCCAGCATCCGCAGCCTGCTTGCGCACTCGCGCACGGGCAGCGGGCTGCCGTTCCTGGTGGAGTACAACGGCGAACTGGCCGGCCAGTTGAACGTGTCGTCGATCACCTGGGGCTCGCTCTCGAGCGCGTCCATCGGGTACTGGGTCGGCGAGGAGTTCGCCGGCCGATCGATCACCCCGATCGCGGTGGCGCTGGCGACCGATTACTGCTTCGGCCAGCTCGGCCTGCACCGGATGGAGATCTGCATCCGGCCGGAGAACGCGCCGTCGCTGCGGGTCGTCGAGAAGCTCGGCTTCCGGTACGAGGGCTTGCGCCGCCGGTTCATCCACATCAACGGCGCCTGGCGCGACCACTTCGCGTTCGGCCTGGTGGCCGAGGAGGTGCGCGGGGGCGTGCTGCGCCGCTGGCAGGACGGCCTGGTTCCGGCCGGCAATGCGACCGTGAACGAGTTCGACAGGGTGGCCGCGCTGCACCCGCTGCCGGTGGCTGAGAAGTGACACACCCCCGGTAATCAGGCACGGAAGGTGCCGCGACTCATACGTTAGGGAGCATGAGTAGCGAAGTCCTGGGTGGGGGAGTGATGGTGGCCGTTGCCGCCGCGCTCTGGGTGACGTACCTCATGCCGACATGGGCGAGACGCCGGCAGTATCTCGCCACCGAACGCAACGCCGTGCGACTGCAGCAGACCCTGCGGATCCTGGCCGAGACGTCGGAGATCCCCCAGGAGGTACGCGTGGAAAGCAACGCCCGCGGAGTGTCCGCGCAGCGCAAACTGCTGGCCCAGGCCGAGGAAGATGCGCGCATCGCGTCGAAGGCCGCCGGCGACGCCGCCGCAGCCGCCCGCCGCGCCGCCGTCTTGCGCGCCGCCGCCGCCCGCCCCAAGGCGCTCACACCGGCCGGTAAGGCCAAGCGGCTGCGCGCCATGCGCTCGCTCGCGTCCCTCGTGCTGCTCATCGGCCTCGTCGCCGCCGTGGTCGGCGTGACCCTGCTCTCCGCGGGCACCTGGACCCTCCTCGCCGGCGGCCTCGTCGCCGCCGTGGCCGCCCTCACCACCCTCGGCCGCCTCGCCGCCGTCAGCCGGTCGGCCCGCGCGCCTCGCGCCACAGCGACCACGGATGCCGTCGCGACGGGACGCCGCGCCGCCGGCAACGCCACCGGCCAGCGCTTCGAACCCGTGCACTTCGACGAAGCCCCGGTGGCCCAGCCCAGCCCGTGGACCCCGCAGCCGCTGCCCAAGCCCCTGCACCTGTCGCCGGGCTCGATCGCGCAGGCCGCGATGGCGTCGGTGGATGCTGCCGCCCAGCTGCGCCAGGCGGCCGCTGAGGCCGAACTGCAGCGCCGGGCGTTGGCCATGGCCGAGGCCATCGCACCGTCGGAAGTCACCCCGATCACCCGGCCGGTTGCCGCGCGCGCCGCCGCTGCCAAGGCCGCCCCGCAGGCCGCGCCCAGCCGGTTCGCCAACATGGGCATCATCGGTGACACCGAACCGGGCATGACCGACCTCGACGACGTGCTGCGCCGCCGCCGCGCGGTCGGCTGACGGTTCGGAGGGCTCGCCCTCGCGTGATATTGTAAATACGCAGTCTGGGGCTATGGCGCAGTTGGTAGCGCGTCTCGTTCGCAATGAGAAGGTCAGGAGTTCGAATCTCCTTAGCTCCACCACCAGTGCACAGGGATCGAAGCCAGTTGGCTTCGGTCCCTTCTGCTTTCCTCGGGCAGGCGGGGAATGAACGCACCGAACGCGGTGCGAGGCGCCTGCGAACCCCGTGGCGGAGGGTGGCCGGGGACCCTCGCACACGCGACAGAATGGTGGGATGAGTCGCGCGCAGAAGATCGTAGACCGCCTTGTCGCCATCGCGGAGGAGGACGGCTTCGCTGCGCACGCCGTGCACGTCCTCATCGACGACGAGAGCGCCGAGTATCACTGGAGCCGAGATGAACGCCGGGATGTTCACTCGGCTGCCAAGGGCGTCTGCGTTCTTGCGATCGGGATCGCAGCCGATGACGGCCTGCTCGATGTCGATGAGCCGGTGGCCGCCTACCTGCCGGACTTCCCACTCGGACAGGGCGTCGAAGACGTCACGGTGCGGCATGTGCTCCAGATGACGAGCGGTATCGACTTCCCGTGGTCGGAGACGATGATGACGGACTGGCCCGATCTCGCGGCTGAGTTTCTCAGCCGTCCCTCACGAGGACCGGTCTTCCAGTACTCCAACGCGAGCACCTACACCGCGATGCGGGCGCTGCAGTCAGTGGTGGGTGACGTTCCCCGGTGGCTCGATCAGCGCTTGTTCACACCGTTGGCGATCGATGCGCCTCTGTGGGAGCGATGCCCGAACGGCTGGATCGTGGCAGGAGGGGGGCTGCACCTGCGCACAGCTGAGCTGGCACGGATCGGTCAGCTCATCCGCGACGGCGGAATGTGGCAGTCACAGCGCGTCGTGTCTTCGCGCTGGGTGCAGGCCATGCACTCTGACTGGTTCGAGCGGGGGCCAGAGCCCGAGCCCGCGTACCGGCGGTATGCACTCTCCGGCTGGGCTGGGCCCAATGATGCGTGGCGTCTGCATGGTGCGTATGGACAGCTGCTCATCTTCCTCGACAACGCAGTGGTCACGATCACCGCCGAGGATCATTTCAAGGCGGATCGGATGGCCGAGCGCGTCGTGACGACGCTGGAGCAGTGGGAAGCTGATGCAGACACCTAGGCCGGATGCTTCGCCGCTTCGGTCAAGCGGACGTGATGGCGCCCGATCGGTGTGACCATCGGCTTGCCTGAAACCGGATCGCTGGTGATGCAGTTGGGGAGGCCGAAAACCTCTTCGATGAGCGTGGAGGTGACGACCTCGGACGGGTCGCCCATGGCGAGCACCTTGCCGTCTTTGACCGCCACGATGGTGTCCGCGTAGCGGATCGCGAGGTTCACATCGTGCAACACCATGACGATCGTGGTGCCGCGACGGCGGTTGAGGTCGGTGAGCAGGTCGAGGACCTCGACCTGGTGTGCGATGTCGAGGAACGTCGTCGGCTCGTCCAGCAGGAGAATATCGGTCTCCTGAGCGAGCGCCAGGGCGATCCACACCCTCTGGCGCTGGCCGCCGGAGAGCTCGTCGACGCTGCGGTCGGCGAGATCGGCGACGCCGGTCGCCTCCAGCGCCTCGACGACGGCCCTGTCGTCGTCCGTCGTCCAGGACCGGAACAGCTTCTGGTACGGATGCCGTCCGCGCCCGACGAGGTCGGCCACGGCGATTCCCTCTGGCGCGATCGGCTGCTGAGGGAGGAGGCCCATGGTGCGTGCCAGTTGTTTGGTGTGCAGCTCGCTGATCCGTTTGCCGTCGAGCACAACAGCACCGCTGGTGGGCGTGATGAGTCGCGCCAGCGTCTTCAGCAGCGTCGACTTGCCGCAGGCGTTGGCCCCGACGATCACGGTGATGCGCCCGGCCGGCAGTTCGACGTCGACGCCGTCGACAACGGTCGTGCTGCCGTAGCCCGACACCAGGGCTTCGGCGGTGAGTCGATGTTGTGCACTCATGAGGATCCTCCGCGGCGGGATGTGCGAATCAGTAGAAAAAGCAGATAGGGGGCACCGAGGATGCCGGTGATCACCCCGACCGGGAACCGGGTGTCGAAGGCGAATTGGCCGATGAGATCGGAGGTGAGAACCAGGCAGGCCCCCATGAGCGCTGCGGGGATGGTCAGCGAGGAGCCGTGACCGACCAGCCTGCTCACGATGGGGCCGGCAAGGAATGCCACGAAGGCGATTGGCCCCGTGGTCGCGGTTGCGAAGCAGGTGAGGGCGACCGCGGCGAGGACGAGCAGGATCCGGGCATGGTCCACCCGCACGCCCAGCGACGTCGCAGCGGCGTCGCCGAGCTCCAGCGCTCGTAGTTGCCTCGAGAGCAGGGCGAGGAGTGGCAGCAGCACGGCCACGGCGATGCCGAGCGGGAGGACGTTCTCCCAGCGGGAGCCGTTGAGGCTGCCGGTGAGCCAGCGCATGGCGACGGCGACATCCCATTCGGCCGCCCGCTGGATCGCGTAGTTGACGACCGCGTCCAGCATCGCGCCGATGCCGATGCCGATGAGGATGAGCCGGCCGCCGGTGGACTCGCCGCCACGGGCGGCGAAGTAGATGGCCGCGGCCGTGGCGACGCCGGCGATGAGAGCGGCGAACATGGTGGCGGTGCCGCTCCAGCGCAGCACGACGAGGCAGACGACGGCGGCCGCGCTGGCCCCTGCGCTGATGCCGATCACATCCGGGCTGGCGAGGGGGTTGCGCAGCATCGTCTGGAACGTCGTGCCGGCTGCGCCGAAGGCGAGTCCGGCCAGGGCTCCGATGAGCGCCCGTGGGATGCGCAGGGTGCCGACGGTGAAGGATGCTCCGGGCACGCTTTCTCCGCGCATGACGGCGAGTACGTCCGAGACCGGGTAGATCGTGTTGCCGACCATGATCACGGCGGCCATGAGCGCCAGAACTGCGACGGCGAGGCAGCCGATGACGAGGAGACGACGACGGGAGCGGCGGATGCGGCCGGCACGGACCAGCGCCGTGCGCGCAGCGAGATCGAGCGTTGCGGGGAGAGTGGTCATGTCAGAGGGCCCTCATCCGGCTGCGGCGGGCGATGATGACGAGGACGGGAGCGCCGACGAAGGCGGTGACGATGCCCGCTTCCGTCTCGCCGGGGTAGCCGATGAGTCGTCCGATCGTGTCTGCGAGGGTCAGCAGGATGGCGCCGCCCAGCGCCGAGAGTGGCAGCATCCAGCGCTGATCCGGGCCGACGAGCATCCGCACCACATGCGGAACCATGAGACCGACGAAGGCGATGGGACCGGCGACCGCGGTGACGGCGGCGCAGAGCACAACGCCCGCCACGGCGGCGAGCAGCCGGGTGCGACCGATGCGCACGCCGAGTCCCACGGCGACGTCGTCACCGAGGGCAAGCGCGTTCAGCGCGGGTGCGCAGATGAATGCGACCAGGGTGCCAGCCACGAGCAGGGGGGCGATGACCGCCATCGTGCCCCAGTCGGCTCCGCCGACGCCGCCGACCTGCCAGAAGCGGAAGGTATCCATCGCTGCGGTACGGGGCAGCAGGACCGCACTGACCAGGGAGCCCAACGCCGCCGTGGTCGCCGCTCCGGCGAGCGCAAGCTTGATGGGCGTGGAGCCGCCAGGTCCGACCGAGCCGACGTTGTAGACGAAGACGGACGTCAGGATGGCGCCACCCAGGGCGAGCCAGAGGTACTGGTACGGCGAGGTGATCCCGAAGAATGCGATTCCGCACACGACGGCGAGCGCGGCGCCGGTGTTCACGCCGAGGATGCCGGGGTCGGCGATGGGGTTGCGGGTGATCGCTTGCATCAGCGCCCCCGACAGCGCGAGCGCTGCGCCGGCCATGAGGGCCAGCACAGTGCGAGGGATGCGCTCCTGCACCGCGATCGCTCCGATGTCCGCGGGCGTCTGCCCCTGCACCCAGGAGGTCAATCCGTCGACGATCTCCGCGAGCGAGACGGTTCGCGACCCGAATGCCAGGGAGAGCAGGATGGCGAGGCCAACGCCGACCATCAAACCAGCGATCGTCAGAGCGCGCCGCCGCGCCCCTACCTGAGCGGCGGGGGCGCGGCGGCGGTCATCGACCGGTGCGTGTACTGAGGTCACTTCGCGAGCGCGACGGCACCGTCCAGCAGGGCGACGTAGTCCTTCAGCATCCACGGGATCGACAGCGCGGTCGGCGTGACGGCGCCGCTGAGGGCATCGCCGGATCCGACCGAGACGACTGCGCCGTTCTGCACAGCCGTCAGCGTGCTCCACAGCGGGTCGGCCTGCAGTGCTTTGAGGAGCTCGTCGCTATCGCCGTAGCTGACGATCACGTCGATGTCGGCCAGCTGATCGGCGTTCTCGGCGCTGATGTCCTGGTAGAAGGTGTCGCCGTCACCGGCAAGCTCGGGCAGGTCGAAGCCGAGATCGGAGAGGAAGGCCGTGCGCGAGTCGCCCTGACCGTAGATCGAGATCGTGGAGAGGTCGGCTGCGCTCATGTAGAAGAACGCCGCCTTCTTTCCCTCGAATGCGGAGTCTGCCGTGGCGTCAGCGATCTGCTGGTCGAGGTCGTCGACGAGCGCCTGGCCCTTGTCGGCGAGCCCGAGAGCAGCGGAGTCGGTGAGGATGACGTCGCGCCACGGGGTGAGCCAGGCGGCATCGGGGTAGGCGACGGTCGGCGCGATCTCGCTCAGAGTGGCGTAGTCCTCCTCGGTGACGCCGGAGTAGCCGGCGAGGATGACGTCGGGCTGGGTGTCGGCGATCGCTTCGAAGTCGGTGCCGTCTGCGGTGGAGAACACCACCGGCTCGTCAGCGCCGAGCGCCTTGTAGGCGTCGAGGGTCCAGTCGTAGACGCCGAGCCCATCGCTGCCGTCCATCGACCAGGTCTGGTCGTCGACGCCGACGGGAGCGACGCCGAGCGCGAGCGCGACGTCCTGGTTGCCCCAGCCGATTGTGGTGACCCGTTCGGGCTGCTTCTCGATCACGGTCTCTCCGAGAGCGTGCTCGACGGTCACGGGGAAGGCGCCGCTGGCGGTCGACGTCGAGTCGGAGGTCTCCGCAGCGGAGGTGGAGCAGGCGGCAAGGCCGATGGTCATAACTGCGGCCGCGCTGAGGCCGAGAAAGCGGGGGATCGACATATGATTCCAAATTTCGTGTGGGGGACGGGGACGACGGACCCGAAGGTGTCGTGACTTTGGTTAGCCTACCCTAATGCGCGGCGCTGCTTGTGCGCCAGAACCGTCCAGGCATTGGCAGGGGAGCCCGGAGCCGCGGATAGACTTGACCAACTCACCAGAACCGGCAGGCCGATGGCCTGGCGGTTCTTCTGTTCGAGACACCGGGAGACGATCATGACAGCGCGCGCGGAAGACCAGGCGACCGAACCGTCGGCCGCCGTCGTCGAGGGCGTCTTCGAACTCGCCCGCGACGGGCTCACCGGGCCGCTCGGCGAGATGATCGACGCCGGGGTGTCCATCGACCTGGTCAACGGGCGCGGCGACAGTCTGCTGATCGTGGCCGCCTATGGGCAGCAGCTCGACACCGTGCGCGAGCTGCTTCGCCGAGGCGCCGACACATCCGTCGTGAACAACATGGGCCAGACAGCGTTGGCCTGCGCGGTGTTCCGGGGCAACGAGGCGATCCTGCTCGACCTGCTGCAGGCCGGGGCCGACCCCGACCTGGGCAGCCACTCCGGCATCCAGATCGCCGACCAGTTCGCCCTGCCGCGCATGCGCGAGGTCCTCGAGGCGCACGCCGGCGCCAGCTGACTTCGGAACTTCGCAGGGTCCACTCGGCCGGCTACTGTGCGATGTTCCGAAGTGACTGCCGCCAGGCCCGGTGACGATGTCGCCGGCCGTTGTTAGCGTGGTGGCAGCTCGGTTTTCGGGGTCACAGCGGCGACAGGCGGAGGCGAATGGACGGCGCGGGAGACGATGCAGGCGGCGCGGGCACGGCGGGCATCGCCGTGCGGTTCCGGTGCGGGCACGGGGCGGATGCCGGGCAGGCGCGCATCACTCTGCAGCGGGCCTGCCCGCTGTGCATGCTGCTCGCCGAGACCACGCGCAGCCGCGAGCAACTGCTGCGGAAGGCGGCCCCCGCCGGGCTGGCGGCACTGGCCCAGGAGACCCGGATCGGGGCCGAGTACGAGTGGGTCTGCACACGCGGGCACTCGCGGTATCGGGCCACCGTGCGGGAGGCCCTCACCGGTCCGGGCTGTCCGAAGTGCCAACGCAACGCGCAGGCGCCCGCGGCCCGGCAGGAGGGCGGCGTGCCCTTCATGAAGCCCGGCCTGCGAACCCGCACCTCGCAGGCGGAGCAGAAGCTGCGGATGTTGCTGGGCGAACGCATCCGGCTGCCGCACCGGGTGAACGCGATCCGGGTCAACCGGAGCTTCTACGGCAAGCCGGAGGTGTGGCCGGACATCATCATCCCGGCGCTCATGGTGGCCATCGAATATGACTCGCCCGGCCGAGAGAAGACGTCGCACCGCGGTCTGAAGGAGGTCTCGGACCTGGAGAAGGACGCGGCGCTCGAGGAGGTGGGCTGGGCGGTGATCCGGGTGCGCTCCGACGGGCTGCAGGCCGTCGGACGGTACAGCATCGTCTGCTCGGGGGTCACCGCCGCCGTCGTCGACGAGGTCCTGGCGATGCTCGCCGTGATCCGCGGTGAGGAGGCCGTCGCCGCCCTTATGAGAAGTGGGCCGAGTGGTTAGAGTGGGCCGGGTAAGAGGCTCACGGTCGAGCTGGGGGCTGGCACGTGGGCACCCAGATGCGAAGGAGCCCGTGCCGTGTTGCACACCGACATACCCACCCGAGACGACGTCGACACCCTGGCCGCAGTGCGCACGCATCCGTGCGTCTCGATCTACCTGAGCACCACCCCGCTGCCGCAGGACTCGGAGAAGGCCAGGGTGGAACTGAAGAACTCGACAACAGAGGCCGTGCAGCAATTGCGCGATGCCGACACCGACAAGGGCTTGATCGAGGCTCTGCAGGAGACCCTGGACGACCTCATCGAGGACTCCGATTTCTGGCGGTCGCTGTCGTACAGCCTGGCCATCTTCGCCACCCCGCACAGTGTGCGCACCTTCCGGCTGCCCAACCGGCTCAGTTCGGCGCTGGAGGTCTCCGACCGGTACTACCTCAAGCCGCTGCTGCGCGCGGTCACCTTCCCGCAGGCGGCGTTCGTGCTGGCCCTCGCCCAGAACTCGGTGCGCCTGCTGGAGATCAGCGCGGAAAGCCCGGTCTACGCGGTGTCGGTGCCCGGGCTGCCCAGCGACGTCGCCGACGCCGTGGGACTGCCGTCGATCAACGGCCGCACGCAGGACAAGCACATCATGGGCGGCCGCATCCAGGGCGGAGAGGGCCAGAAGGTGCGGATGCGTCAGTATGCGCGGGCCATCGACCGGGCCCTGCGCCCCGTGCTGAGCGGCCTCGACCTGCCGCTCATCCTGGCCGCGACCGAACCGTTGGCGGGCATCTACCGGTCGGTGAACAGTTATCCGAACCTCACCGAGGGGATCATCGCCGGCAACCCGGAGGAGACCCCGGACGAAGACCTCGGCCGGGCGGCGCGGGGCATCCTGGACGAGCTCTACGCGGCCGAGCTCGACGGCCTCAAGGACCGGATGGCCCGCCGGGCCGCGCACGGCCGTGCGGTGACCGACCTGAGTGACGTGGCCAGGGCGGCCACCTACGGCGCGGTGGACACGCTCTTCGTCGACATCGACCAGAGCGTGCCCGGCCTGGTCGACGAGCAGACCGGGGCGGTCACCCTGAGCGAGTCAGAGGATGCCGTGACCTACGGTGTGGTGGACGAGATCCTGCGGCGGGCGCTGCTGTCGGGGGCGGAGATCTTCGCGGTGCGGGCCGATGACATGCCCGGCGGCGGGGCGGTGGCGGCCGGGGTGCGGTTCGTGGTCTGACGCCTGGACATCGGTGGCAGACGAAACCGGTGCCGCCCGCGGACAGGTGACACCGGTGAGTCGTTCGCACGCGGGCGGGAAACGCCCGGTGGATAGCGAGTTAGCGCTTGCGGGCCTTCTCGGTCTCAGCGGACTTCGCCTGCTTGTCGGCGCGCTTTTCCTTGAGTGATTTGCCGGCGACCTTCTTGGTCGCATCCTTCTTGGGTGATTTGTCAGCCATGTGTACTCCTTCGACCTGAGCCCGAGCGGCACCGATGATCTGACCCTACGCGGGTTCGACACAAAGGGCATCTTGAGGCGTCGTGCGTCGCCGCCCCAGGCCCTCCCGGGCGCCCATTTGGGGGCCGGGCCGGGCCCTGTGCCTTTTGAGGGTGTCGACGTAGGCTGTCTGCGTTGAGGCGCCTCGTCACTGGGACGGGAAGTCGTACGGAGAGCCGGGAGATCATGAGCGCACAGGAAACGTACAAAGCAGTGCTATTCGGTCCGAACGTGATCGGGTCCGGCACTGAGGTGGAACTGCACTACGCCAATGGGGAGTACCAGGACGTGGTGGTGCTCGAGGCCGTGGAGGATGGCCAGACGATCACCCGCACCTACCGCAAGGGCCGGGAGACCGAAGAACCGATCCCGTACCGATTCGTCGACGAAGACGTGTCGGACGAGACCGCGGAGGGCGACGTCCCCAACTAGCGGGCGAAGTTCCCCACTGATCGATCCGCCCACGTCGGTGGCAGCGCGGCAGGCGCTGCCACCGACGTGTCGGCCAGGGCAATCGGCCAGCGGCCAGCGGCCAGGGCCTAGATGCGAGCGCCCGGCTTGGAGCTGCGGCTCAGCCGAACGGGCAGGGCCATAAGCGGCCCCACGAACCGGCGCTGCAGGCTGCGGCCCGGACCCCAGACGTACTGCACGATCAGCTGGGCCAGGATGGCGCTGGCCGCGAGGGCCACCGCGATCGCGCCGGCGGTGAGCAGGTTGAGCAACCCGTTGATGTCGCCGTCGGACATCTGCAGCAGCCCGCGGAACAGCGCCAGGCCCGGCACCAGCGGCACCAGGGCGCACACCACGATCACCAGCGGCGGGGTGCGCACGATGCGCGCGCCGACCGCCGCCAGGAGCCCGGCGCCCATCGCCGCGGCTCCGGAGGACCAGACCAGGCCGAAGCCGGAGCTCGTGGCGCCGAGGTAGATCGCTTCGGCCAACGCCCCGAGCAGGCAGAGCACCCAGAAGGCCCGCCAGGGCACCTGCGTGGCCAGGCCGAAGCCCACCACGATGACCACTGCCGCGGCCAACTGGATCGCCAGGACGCCCAGGGTGGGCGTGAGATCGGCGTTGATGCGCAGGTCGAGACCGAACTTGGAGAGCACCAGTGAGGAGCCGGCGACCCCAGCGACGAGCCCGCCGGTGATCAGCAACGCCTCGATGAGCCGTGCCGTTCCGGTGAGGTAGAACCCGGAGAGGGTGTCGTGCACCGCGCCGAAGGTGGTGACCCCGGCCAGGAGCATGATGATGGTCGCGACGACGACGAGGGAGGGGGTGGCCGTGGGGTCCACCAGTGGAACGAACGCCGCGAACAGCGGACCGATCGCCCCGCCGACCACGGTCTGGTAGAACAGCGGCACCCGGCGTTTGTCGAGCGCGGTGGTGAGGAAGTCGATCACGAACGCGGCGACGAAGGCGGCGAGCACCACGATCGGGCCACCACCGATGAGCGCCGCGGCGCCGGCGCCGACCAGGCTCCAGCCCAGCCGCCGGTAGAGCAGGGGGACCTGGGGCTTGGAGGAGACAATGGTGGCCAGGCGCTTGCGGGCCTCGGCGACATCCGTGGGCTCGTCGATGAGGTCGGCGATCAGCTCAGACGTGGCGGTGAGCTTGGCGTAGTTGAGGGTGCGGTACTTGACGTCCCGGCTGCGCGAGATCGACTCGTGGGTGGACTGGTCCTCGTGCGTGAGGGTGATGATCGTGTGGGTGATGTTCGCCTCGGTGCCGCGCAGCCCGTACGCCCGGGTGAGGGCGAGCATGGCCGCCGTGGCGTCTTCGGCGCCGGCGCCGGACGAGAAGATCACCTCGGCCAGGCGCATGGTGAGGTCGAGCACCGACCGGGTGTACGCGGCGATGTCGATCACCGGGATGGCGGTGGTGGAGGTGCTCGGCGCATCCTCGTAGGCGCGCACAGCGGCGATCCCGCTGGCGTCGGCGCGCAGGATCGGGATGCTGGTGGTGACCGGGCGCGGTGTGGTGGGATGCGGCGCCCGATACGGCTGCTTGGGGATGGGCGATGTCGCGGCGCTGACCGGCGCCGTGGTGAGCGGTGCGGTGGTGAGCGGTGACGTGTGCGCCGGGTTCGCGGGTGGGGCGGGTGTGGGCGGGGTGGTCGGGGGCACGGCAGTCAACTGGACAACTTCAACACTTCGGGGATCGGTGAGGCGGGAGGGGATCGGGCGCGTGCGCTCAGTCATCGAGGGGGCCGAGCCAGGCTGCGGCCACGGTGGCATGGGCGGAATCGGCGTTGGAGGGGTGGAACAGCCCGGCCAGCACGTCCCGGTACAGCCGGCCGAGTTCGTCTCCGGCAAAATAGCTGGCCCCGCCGTTCACCCGCAGCATCAGGTCGACGACCTGCTTGGCGCTCTCCACGCTGCGGTGCTTGAGGCCGGCGAGTTTCGCGAACCAAAACGGGCCGTGGTCGGTGACCGCGTCCACATCGCGGGCGAGCGTCTCGATCTGCGGCCAGAGCGCGTCGAGCAGCATCGCCGCCTCGGCGATCCGGCGGCGGATGTCCGGGTCCTGCGCGAGCGCACGGCCGTCGTTCTTCGCCGACCGGCGGCGTTTCGCGGCCGCGACGCCGAGCTCCAGCGCCCGCTGCGCGAGGCCGGTGTACACGGCCGACAGCAGGATCTCGAAGGTCGCGAAGATTCCGAAGATCAGCGGGTCGTTGACCGGACCGGGCGGCAGCCGGCGCACGACCCGGTCGGCGGGGGCGTGGGCGCCGTCGAGCAGGGTGGTCTGACTCTGGCTGCCGCGCATGCCGAGGGTGTCCCAGTCGTCCCTGCGGCTGATGCCCGGGTCGGCGCGGTCGAGGAACGCCCACACGATCAGCGGCCGGGCCGGATCGGAGCCGTCCAGCCCCATGGTGCCCAGCTGGGTCCAGACCGGGGACAGCGAGGTGAAGACCTTGGTGCCGGTGAAGGTGTAGCCGCCGTCCGGCTGCGGCACGGCATCCGTGCCCGACCCGAACAGCACCAGGTCGTTGCCGGGCTCGCTGACGCCGAACCCGAAGATCGCGCCCTGGGCGGCCTCGGTGAGGACGAAGTCGAGGGCGTGGTCGCTCCGGTCGTGCATGGCCTTGGCGACGCCGGTCCAGACCAGGTGCATGTTCACCGCGAGGGCCGTGGCCGGGGCGTGAGCGGCGAGCCGGGCCTGCTCGACGGCCAGCTGCGGCAGGGTGAGGCCCAGCCCGCCAAAGCGCACGGGCACCAGAGCGCGCAGGTAGCCGGCCTCGGCGAGTTCGGCGACGTCGTCGAACGGGAAGCTGTTGGCGGCGTCGTGGCCGGCAGCACGCGACCGGATGCGCCCGAGCAGCTCGTCGTCGAGCACAGCCGCCGGGGCGGCGGGAGAGGGCACCGCGGAGCGGAAGGATTCGGTCACACCTGCAAGCCTACGTAGCCTTTCCCTTCCGTGCAGCCAGGCGCACGATGAGAAGCACGATCCCGCCGGCCAGAGCCACGATGACCAGCCACGGGAGGGCGAAGCCGATGCCGACCAGGAGCGCGCCGAGCGCGGTCACCAGGGTGTTCCAGCCGGCCGCGATGCCGGTCCAGAAGTCGTCGGGGGCGCCGGGTGCGACGGTGCCGGTGGAGTACAGGTCGAGGCCGATCGTGGAGTACTCGATCTGGTCGGTGAGGTAGTCGCGCTGGGACCGCATGCTCTCCAGCTCGCCCTGCCGCGTGGAGAGTTCACCCTCGATCGCGATCAGGTCGGTGGTGCTGGTGGCCTGCGACATGAGGGTGAGCAGGCGATCGACGGAGGTGGTCAGTGCGGTGATCCTGGCGTCGAGGTCCTGGCTCTGCTGGGTGACATCCGACGCGTTCAACGACACGTAGTTGACGGTGCCCAGCGCCCGGAGTTCGTCGAGGGTGCGGTCGAGGTCACCGGCGGGGATGCGCAGCGACAGGTTCGCGCTCGCGGCCTGGTTCTCGGTCTCCGGCGTCTCGGTGCGGCTGTCGACACGTCCACCGGCCTCCTCGACGATGGTGGCCGCGTTCTCCGCCGCCCGGATAGGGTCGGCGACGGTGACGGAGACCGAGCCGGTCGTGATCACCGAACGGTCGGCGGTGGCGGCGTCTCCGGCAGCGGCGTCTGCCGCCTCTCCCGCGGCTTGACCCGGCACGACGAGGTCGCCGGGCATGGTGCCGGCGTCCCTGGAGACGCTGGAGGACGAGCCGGAGTCGGTGCTGCTCTCGGATGCGGCCGTGCAGCCGGCCAGCAGCATGCCGATGAGTGCGAGTGTCGCGGCCGCGCCGGCCCGGCTCGCCCGACGGCGGATGGTGCGGCCTCGGCGCTCCGCCGCCGCACCTGGTGTCTCGGCGCTGTGGTTCATGGGCCAACTGTATGGTCGGCCGGCACCCCCAATCTGGGTGCATTCTGGGAGTCGGATCACAATCGAGTCTCGGCGCTGAGCCGGGCCGTACGCTCGAAGTGGCGTCGGATTCCACGGCGCCGCAGTCCGAAAAACTACGTCGCACTCGTTCTAGGAGGAACCATGGGATTCGCAGATGACGCAAAAGACGCCTTAGCCGCTACCGGTCAGAAGATCCAGCGAGCCGCAGAGGACACCAAGGAACGCGTCTCAGACAAGGTCGACGAGGCCAAGGCCGACGCCGAGGTGAAGAAGGCCGAGGCTGACGTCAAGCACGCCGAGGCCGAGCGCGACGCCACCAAGGCCAAGAACGACTACAAGGAAGACCTGCGCAAATAACACCGGCACAGCAGGGATCCATGCGTCCGGGACCGGAGCCCGCGGCCGGGCAGAGCGGGATCCGGGCGGCGCTGGCGGAGGCACTCCGCCGGCGCCGCACCCCGCGGCTGCACATCCACACCGACACCGGCACCGGCACCGGCACCGGACCCGTCGTGATCCTGGTGCACGGCATTGCCTCCACCGCGGTCACCTTCCACAAGGTCGTCCCGCTGCTGGCGCCGAGGCACCGGGTGATCGCCGTCGACATCCTCGGGCACGGGTCCTCCCCGGCGCCGCCGGACTGCGAGTACACCCTCGACGACCACGTTGCCGCGCTCGCCGCCACCATCCGGGATCTCAGGCTCACGGAGCCGTTCGTTCTGGTGGGGCATTCCCTGGGCAGCCTGATCGCGACCCGGTTCGCGGCGACGCATCAGCGGTATGCCCGACCGGGCATGCGGGTCTCCCGGCTGCTGCTCGTGGGGCCGCCGATCTACCTCTCGCCCACCGACATCGGCGACCCGTGGGTGCGCGCCAGGGTCACCGCCTACCTGCGCGCCTACGAGTTCCTTCGCTCGAACAAGGACTTCACCCTCGCCAATGCCGCCGTGCTCGGCCGGCTGCTGCCCAAGGGCATCCTGGAGCTCACCGCGCAGAGCTGGACGCCGTTCGTGAAGTCGCTCGAGCACTGCATCGAATCGCAGACCATGGTGAGCGACATCGCCGGCCTGCGCGTCCCCGTCGACCTGATCTACGGGGCGCTCGACGCCTTCGTGGCGCCGGGCAGTCTGCGTGTGGTCGAGCGGATGCGGCACGTCACCACGCACCGGGTGGAGGCCAACGACCACATCGTGCGCAGCCGCATCGCCCGGGTGCTGGTGCGGGTGATCGACGGCGCAGCAGAGCCCGCACCGACGGCGCCAGGTGCGCGCGCGAGGAGAGCGCCGAGAGCGCTGGGCTGAGCGCTCCGGCGCCGGCCCGACCGGGATGCCGTGCCACGCTACGATGACATCGACGTGAGCCTGGGGGTGCCGTGACCGACGATGTGACCGATGACGTCACTGACGCCGTGACCGCACCGGTCCCCGGCTTGGTCGCCCCGGCGGCCGACGCCCCGGCACCGCGCCGACCCGGCCGTCGCCGCCTGGCCCGGGCGGGCATCCTGCTGGCTGTGGTCGCTCTGCTCTCCGCCGGATTCTGGGGCTGGAGCGTCGCCGGCGAGAACCGTCAGATCGCAGCGGAATCTGCCCTCACGACGCAGCTCGACGAGCAGACCGACGCCTTCAACGCCCACGACGCACGGCTGCGCAACACGGTCTGGCTGGCCGGACAGGTTCACTCCGTGGTCGACAGCGCCGCCTTCGCCGGGGACACCCTCGCCGAGGCCGGTGCCCTTCGTGAGGCGCTGGCCGCGGCCGACCGGATCGCAGAAGAACAGTCCGACGCAGAACCTGCCGCGGACGACGACCTCACCACAGGCGCCGGGTACCGACCCCCGTGGGCGACCATCGCTGACGCCGAACGACTCGAAGGCCTCACCCGCGACTCCCGTCGATCCGAGGACCGGTTGCTCACGGCGGCGACGGATGTCACGGCGACGAGGGATTCCCTCGACGACGCCGAGGCGGCATACTTCACCGCGGCGGCGACCCGTGCGGAGCAGACCATCTCGACCGACGCGCTCTCCAACCGGTCCCTGCAGGTCGCGCTGCTCCGCCTGGCCGAACAGGCCCGTGAACCCACCATGGTCAACGCCAGGGACGGGGTCTTCCTCGCCGCCCTGATGGGTGCCGAAGAGCAGGTGCGCGCCTCGCAGGCCCTGAACGAGGCCAGGCGCGCCGACCCGGCGTTGGCCGTGCGCAGCGAGATCGAGGATTACGCGCGGTCCCTCAGCAACGGAGTCGCCCTCGAGTTCGTCTGGGCGGAAGAAGTGTCCGGTCTCGGGCACGACTGGTTGTCCGGCACCGCGGAGACCTACGACACCGACGGCGGCTGGTCGATCATCAGCCTGAACTACACGATCGAAGAGGTCTGGTACGACGGCCCGGAGGCGCACGCGCTCGTCGCCCACGAAGTCGGCCACGCGCAGGTGTACCGGGAGACCTGCTGGCCGTTGTTCTCCGGCGCCACTTTCGAGCAAGACCAGGAGACCTGGGCCACGGCCTGGTCGATGAGCCAGGGCTTCGATGCCGGCTCAGGGGTCGAGGCGTACGGCCGTCCAAGCGACGAGCAGGTCGCCGTGGCCGGGCAGTGCCGGTGATCTGAGCGCGGCTGCGTGTTCGCTGCGTGACCGGCTGTCCTCCCGCCGCCGAACGACCTCGTGGCTAGGCTGGGCGCATGGATAAGAGAACACTGGGCAGGACCGGCCGCACCGTCTCCGTCATCGGACTGGGCACCTGGCAGCTGGGCGCCGACTGGGGCGACGTCACCGAGGCCGACGCCACCGCCGTGCTCGCCGCATCCGTTGACGCCGGCGTCACCTTCTTCGACACCGCGGACGTCTACGGCGACGGACGCAGCGAGCAGATCATCGGGCATTTCCTCGAGCATGACGCACCGGGGGTGGACATCACCGTGGCCACCAAGATGGGCCGCCGCGTCGACCAGCTGCCGGAGAACTACGTGCTGGCGAACTTCCGCGCGTGGACCGAGCGGTCCCGCCGGAACCTGGGCACCGAGACCCTCGACCTCGTGCAGCTGCACTGCCCGCCCAGCGCGGTCATCGACTCCGGTGAGGTCTACGACGCCCTCGACACCCTCGTCGACGACGGTGTGATCGCCAACTACGGCGTGAGCGTGGAGACCTGCGAGCAGGCGCTGACGGCCATCGCCCGGCCCGGAATCGCCACCGTGCAGATCATCCTCAACGCGTTCCGGCTCAAGCCGCTCGACGCTGTCGTGCCGGCCGCGCGTGCCGCCGGCGTGGGCATCATCGCCCGGGTGCCGCTGGCCAGCGGCCTGCTCACCGGCAAGTACACCCGCGAGACCACCTTCGCCGCGAACGACCACCGCAACTACAACCGTGACGGCAGCGCCTTCGACGTGGGGGAGACCTTCTCCGGCGTGGACTACGAGACCGGTCTGATCGCCGCGGCCGAGTTCGCCGCGTTGGTGCCGGAGGGCCTCACGCCCGCGCAGGCCGCGCTGGCCTGGGTGGCGCAGATCGACGGGGTCAGCTCGGTCATCCCCGGCGCCCGGTCGGTGTCGCAGGCGCAGGGCAACGCATCCGCCGGCGCCCTGCCCGCGCTGCCGCTCGAATTCATGGAAGGCGTTCAGTCCATCTACGACCGCCTCCTGCGCGAGTCCATCCACGAACGCTGGTAGTCACCACTCGCGAGCCGTGAGCTGCGCCACAACCCGAGCGCCGGGTTGGGGCTCTTCTCACGGTTCGGGGCGTCAGCTGTGGTCGTCCGGGTCCATGCCGGTGCGTTCGCCGGCGTCGAGGGCCGTGATCGCCGCGATGTCGGCGTCGGTCAGGGTGAAGTCGAAAACGTCCAGGTTCTCGCGGATGCGCGACGGGGTCGCCGACTTGGGGATCACGACGTTGCCCAGCTGCAGGTGCCAGCGCAGCACCACCTGTGCCGCGGATTTGCCGTATTGCGCGCCGATGGTCTCGAGCACGGGGTTGCCGATCGCCCGGCCGCGGGCCAACGGCGACCAGGCCTCGGTGAGGATGCCGTGGGCGGCGTTGTAGGCGCGCACCTCGGTCTGCTGCAACCACGGGTGCAGCTCCACCTGGTTGACCGCGGGCACGATGTCGGTCTCGGCCAGCAGCCGGTCGAGGTGGTGGGTGTGGAAGTTGCACACCCCGATCGACCGGGCGCGGCCGCCGGCGTGCAGCGTCTCCAAGGCCCGGTAGGTGTCGATGTAGAGGTTCTGCCGCGGGGCGGGCCAGTGGATCAGGTACAGGTCGACGTAGTCCAGGCCGAGCTTGGCCAGGCTCTCGTCGAAGGCGCGCAGGGTCTGGTCGTAGCCGTGCCGGTCGTCCCAGACCTTTGTGGTGACGAAGACCTCGTCGCGGGGGAGGGCGGCCCGGGCCAGGCCCTCGCCGACGCCGCGCTCGTTGTCGTACAGGGCCGCGGTGTCGATGTGCCGATAGCCGGCTTCCAACGCGATCTGCACGGCGCCGGCGGCCAGGGCATCCGGGATCTTGTAGACCCCGAACCCGAGCTGAGGGATCGTGTGTCCGTCGTTGAGTTGCAGCGCGAGGTCCATGCCTCCCATTAAACCCTTCCGCGAGCCGTGAGTTGGGCCCCGAAAATCGGGGGTTTTTGGGGTTTTGCTCACCGCTCGCGGGCTTGGAGGGTCGCCCTGACCCGGCGGAGGAATTCCTCGCCGCCGTTCTGGAGGTCGTCGTCTGAGACCCGGATGACCCGCCAGCCGTGATCCTCCAGCCGTTCACGGCGGGTGATGTCTGTGCGGAACTGGGCGCGGTCGGTGCGGTGGCCGTCTCCCTCGTACTCGACGCAGGCGCGGTGCTGCAGCCAGGCGAGGTCGACGCGGGCGAGGAAGGCGCCCTCGGCGTCGGTGATCACATAGTTGACGATCGGCTCGGGCAGGCCGGCGTCGACCAGGAGCAGCCGGGTCTGGGTCTCCTTGGGGGACTCCACGCGGGCGCGGGCCAGCGAGGCGGCCTCACGGAGGCGCTTCACCCCGCGGCGACCGGCGAGGGGAAGCAGGGCCCGGCGCAGGTCGTCCGGCACGAAGTTGGGCCGCTCGCCGCCGCAGAGGTGATCGGCGACTGCCACAAGGGCACCAAGCGGCAGGACGGTGCCGAGGTCGATCCAGGTCTGTAGCGGTGAGGTGACCGGGATGCCGTCGACGAACTCGGCGTGCAGCAGCTCATGCCGCAGCTCGTGGCCGACGACGCCGTTCATCTGGGGTGCCCGGGTGCCGGCGGGAACGGTGACGTGGATGCGCGGGTCGGCGGCCAGCCAGCCCGGCAGGGGCAGCCCGTGCAGGAGGGCGGCCGTGTGGTGGCTGATCAGGTGCGTGGGCGCCATCCGCTCGGCGTAGCTGCGGCTGCGCTCGAGCGCCGTGATGGGCGGCGGGCCGGCCGCCCGCACGCCGCGGAAGGGCGCACTGAGGTCGGGTCCCTGCAGCCGGCGGCGGGTGAGGCCGAGGCTCCGGCCGAACGCCACCGCGAAAGGTTCGGCCATGAGCTCTGGAGGAAGGGAGACGCGTCGTGGCATGCGCACATGATGCCAAACCGGCCGCCATCCCCGGGGAAACAATCCACAGGCCTCGCGAGCCGTGAGCAGAGCCCCGAAAATGGGGGATTTTCGGGGCTCAACTCACGGTTCGCGGGGGTGTTCGGGCCTAGTCTCGAGAGCGTACGGACGACGAAGAACCCGAGCCCCACCTCCTGCGAGGAGCCCCGATGAGCGCCGCCCCACCCGAGCCGTCTGTTCCACCGGCGCCGGCCGCCGGGCCCGCCCTGCACGGCAAGACGGCACTGGTGACCGGGGTATCCCGGCGCAAGGGCATCGGCTACGCGGTGGCGTGCCGGCTCGCCGAGCTGGGCGCCAACGTGTTCGTGCAACACTTCGCCCCGCACGACGCGGAACAACCCTGGGGCGGCGACGACCTCGACGCGGTGCGGGCTGGCATCCGCTCGGCGCTGACCGAGGGTGCCGTGTTCGGCGACCTGAGCGCCGACCTGGCCACGCCGGATGCCGCGGCCGTGGTGATGGGCGCGGCGACCGGGCTCACCGGTCGGGTCGACATCCTCGTGGCCAACCACGCCCGCAGCGGCGGCGACGGCTCCATCTTCGACCTCACCGCCGACATGCTCGACGCGCACTGGCAGGTCAACGCCCGCTCGACACTGCTGCTCACCCGCGCCTTCGCCGAGCAGTTCGGCGACGCGGCCAGGCGCGACGCAGAGGACGCCGGACCGACCCCGCCGCGGCGGCCGGGCGAGCGCGCCGACCTGCCCGCGGCCATCGACGAGTTCGCCACCGGCCGGGTGGTCTGGCTCACCTCCGGGCAAATGCACGGGCGTATGCCGGGGGAGGTCGCGTACGCGGCCAGCAAGGCGGTTCTGGCCGGTCTGACAGCCACGGTGGCCAGTGAACTGCTCACCCACGGCATCATCCTCAACACCGTCAATCCCGGCCCGGTGGACACCGGCTACCTCACCCCGGAGACCACCGACCGACCGCTGGCCGGCATGCTCGAGTACCTGCGCACCATCCCGTTCGGCCGGTTCGGCGACCCCCGTGACCCTGCCCGCCTGATCGGCTGGCTGTGCACGCCGGATGCCCGCTGGCTGGTGGGCCAGGTGCTCACCAGCGACGGCGGATTCGCCCTCGCGACCTGAGGCGCCCTCTCGCGAGCCGTGAGGAAAGCCCCGAAAACCCGAGGTTTTCGGGGCTCAACTCACGGCTCGCGGAAGAGTTAAGACACCTGGATGCTGATGGGCTCGGTGTCGGGAATCGGGCTCACGTCGCGTCCGCGCAGGTCGGGGTGCCAACGGCGACCGAGCGCGGGGATGATCGTGCCGAGGGCCGCGAACCCGGCGGCCACGTAGATCGCTGACGCGGCGCCGGAGTGATCGATCGCGAAGCCGGCCAGCGCCGAGCCGAGGGCGGCGCCGATGAGCTGGCCGGTGCCGATCCAGCCGTAGGCCTCGGCGGTGTCGCTGAACTTGACGCTGGCCGACACGATGCCGAACAGCACCGCGAACGACGGTGCGATGCCGATGCCGGCCAGGAGCAGCGCTCCGGAGAGCCACCAGAAGTTGAGCCAGATGGCGGCAACGGCCAGGCCGATCGTGACGATGAGCATCCGGCTGGCCAGCGCCCACGGGCCGATCGGCAGGTGCCCGAGGGCGAGGCCGCCGATGAGCGAGCCGACGGCGAAGATGCCCAGCACCCAGCCGGCGTTGGAGCTGCCGTGGCCGAACACGGCCACCACCCCGGCCTCGACGGCGGAGCAGGCGGCGACGAGCATGAAGCCCACGACGGTGCTCAGCAGCACCTCGGGCTTCTTGAGCACCACGCCCAGTTTGCGGCGGCTGCGGGGGATGCGCACCCGGCCGACCTCGGGCAGTGCCACGAACCAGACGCCGCCGGCGACGAGGAAGAACGCGGCGAGCAGGATGCCCGCGGTGGTGCTGACCTGGATGGCCACGAAGGTGGCGATGACCGGGCCGAGCACCCAGATGATCTCCTGCGCGGAGGCATCCAGGGAGAACAGCGGCGTCAGCTGGCGGGAGTTGACGACCTTGGGGTAGATGGTGCGCACGGCCGGCTGGATGGGCGGCATCGACAGGCCGGCGATGAAACCGACGATCATCAGGCCCAGGATGGGCAGCGGCAGCAGGGCCATCATCACGATCGCTGTGGTGCAGACCACCATCGTGGCAATGAGTACCGGGCGCATGCCGAGGCGGCCCATCAGCCGGGAGGTCAGCGGCCCGGCGATGGCCTGTCCGATGCTCATGGCGCCGAGCACCAGGCCCGCCGCACCATACGAGTCGAAGATGCCCTCGATGTGGATGAGGAACGCGAGCGAGAGCATGCCGAACGGGAATCGGGCGGTGAGCTGGGCTCCGATGAGTCGGGCAACGCCCGGGGTTTTCAGAAGGGTCCAGTAGCTGCTCACAACCCTCCAGTCTACGACCGGGGCGGCCGTCGGCGCACAGCGCGGCCTCCCTGCCGCCCGCTAACGTGAACGGGTGCACACACTGATTTCGGCGGCCGATCTGGCCGCGCTCCTCGTTGTCGGCCCGGCCCCGCGCATCCTCGACGTGCGCTGGAAGCTCGGCGGCCCTCCCGGCCGGGGCGAATTCCGCCGCGGGCACCTGCCCGGCGCCGTGTACGTCGACCTCGACACCGAGCTGGCCGGGCACGGCGAACCGGCCGACGGCAGGCATCCGTTGCCCGCCCTCGCCGACCTGCAGAACGCGGCCCGCGGCTGGGGCGTGAACGACGGCGACACTGTCGTCGTCTACGACGACCTGGGCAATATGTCGGCTGCACGCGCCTGGTGGCTGCTGCGGCACGCCGGGGTGGCGGACGTGCGTCTGCTCGACGGCGGCCTGGCCGCGTGGCGGGCCGAGGGACTGCCCGTCGTGGAGGGGGAGGAGCCTGTTGCGGCCGGGTCGGTGACCCTGACGTTCGGCGCCCTGCCCACCCTCGACGCGGATGCCGCGGCCGCGCTCGCACAGGACGGCGTGCTGCTCGACGCCCGCGCCGCGGAACGCTACCGGGGCGACACCGAACCGATCGACCCGCGCGCCGGCCACATCCCGGGCGCGCTGAACGCCCCGACGGGCGGCAACCTCGACGCCGCCGGCCGGTTCTTGCCGGCCGCCGAGCTGCGGGCCCGGTTCGAGGCGCTCGGGGTGCGTTCGCACGACGGCTTCGACGTGGGTGTCTACTGCGGGTCCGGGGTGACGGCCGCGCATGAAGCCGTGGCCCTCACACTGGCGGGGTTCACCCCGGCGCTCTACCCCGGCTCCTGGTCGCAGTGGTCCAACCTGCCCGACCGGCCGGTCGCGACCGGCGCCGAATAACCTCACCCGCCCCAGTCCCAGAGCGTCGCGGCACTCGTTGCGCGCGCCGGCCCGCGTTTGAACGCGTGCCGCCGGACCTACCTAGTGCCGCCGGACCGAAGGCGTGCCGCGAGACCGGACGCCGGCCGAGGGTTAGCCGATCTCGACCGCGCTGCCGGTCACCACGATGCCGCCGGCCACGGGCACGTCCACCAGCAGCAGGCCCGGCCGGCCCACATGCCGGCCCTGGCGGATGACCACTTGTGCCGGCGGTCGCACCAGCCCGAGCTCGCGCAGGTACCCGCCCACCGACGCGGCGGCCGACCCCGTGGCCGGGTCCTCGCTGATGGAACCGACGGGGAACAGGTTGCGCGCCTCGAACTCGTGCGGCCCCCGCGCGACCAGCGTGGTGACGGTGCCGGCCCAGCCCTGCGCATCCATCAGGGCGCGCATCGATGCCGGGTCGAAGGTGAAGGTGTCGAACTCGCCCGGGTCTGCGAAGACCAGCACCGGATGCCAGTTGCCGGCGAAGGCCAGCCGCGGCGGGTAGCCGGGATGCAGCGACGCGGGCGTGGCGCCGAGCAGCTCGAGCAGGTCGGCGAGCACCCCGGGGTCGATGGCGCGCAGCTGCGGCTCGACACTGGTGAACGACGCGGTGACGCCGACATCCGTCGCCCGGGTGTGGATGGTGATGGGGCCGACGCTGGTGTCGAAGGTGAGCGCGCCGGCGCCGTCGCGGCCGGCGAGTGCCACGGCCGTGGCGACCGTGGCGTGCCCGCAGAACGGCACCTCGGCCACGGGGGAGAAGTACCGCAGCCGGCTGTGCCGCGGGTCGCCGTCGACCGTGGGCACCGTGACGAATGCGGTTTCGGCGTAGCCGACTTCCGCCGCGATGGCCTGCATCGCGGCGTCGTCGAGGCCGCTCGCATCGAGCACAATGCCGGCCGGGTTGCCCCCGGCGGCGGCATCGGCGAGGTCAGGGTCGGTGAAGGCGGCATAACGCAGCACGGGTACGGTCATGGCCCCATGCTGGCAGAGGTGCCCCGCGTGACGTACAGGCCAATTCGTGGGCGGTGGACGCTTCTCACCCCGGACTGGCCCGGACGCGCCAGTGCGGAGGGGGTAACCTTGACCTGCTCCGTTTCGACTGATCCCGAATCCGATTTCGGCCGAGCCGCACCCCAGCGCAGGGGTGTTCAGGCTCGCTCCAGTCGTTCCACCCCCGGACCGCTCAGTCGACTCGATCCCGTGAGGGCTCGAGACCCATCAAAAGGTTGTGCCATGCGCGCTAAATACGTAATCCCCGCCCTCGCTGCTGCTGCGGCGCTGATGCTCACCGGATGCGTCGACAACTCGACTCCGGCGGCGTCAGGTTCGCCTGAGAGCAGCGCCGCTGCGATCACAAGAGACGACGCGGCAGCCGCGCTGGTCCCGGCCGAGGTTGCCGATCGTGGCACCTTGATCATCGGCACCGAACCGACCTACGCGCCGAACGAGTTCAAGAACGAGGCCGGAGACCCGATCGGCTGGGACATCGAACTCGCCAGTGGCGTCGCCGCCAAGCTCGGCCTGACCCCCAGCTTCCAGGTCGCGAAGTTCGACAACATCATTCCGAGCGTGGGCGGCGGCAAGGCCGACATCGGCGCATCCTCGTTCACCTACACCCCGGAGCGCGCGGAGCAGGTCGACTTCGTCAACTACTACAACGCCGGCATCCAGTGGGCGTCGGCAGCGGGTACTGACGTCGACCCCGACGACGCCTGCGGCCTGAAGGTAGCCGTGCAGACCGCCACTTACGAGGACACCGACGAGGTTCCCGCCAAGAGCGACGCCTGCGTGGCCGCCGGCAAGCCCGCCATCGAGAAGCTCAAATTCGACACCCAGGCCGACGTGGCCAACGCCGTTGTGCTCGGCCAGGCCGACGCGCTCAGCGCCGACTCCCCGGTCACGCTGTACGCGATCGCCCAGACCGGCGACAAGCTGCAGCCGGCCGGCGACACGTTCGATGAGGCCCCGTACGGCATGGTCGTCGCCAGGGGATCCGAACTCACCGCCGCCGTGCAGGCCGCCCTCCAGTCGATGGTGGATGACGGCAGCTACGCGGCCATCCTTGATGCCTGGGGTGTCACCGACGGTGGCGTCGACGCGATCACGATCAACGCAGCCGCGAACGGCTAACCCCCGGCGACGAGGCCGCCGGAGTCCGCCGCCGCGGAACGCGGTAGCCTTGGCGGGCGTCGGTCGGGCTGTTCCCGAACCGATATCGCCGGCCCATTCCCCCAGCGCAGGGGTGTATTAGGCTCACTGCAGTCGTACCGTTCACTGCCGTTCAGTCGAACCGAACCCTCGACACCCTACGAAGAAGGTTGTGCCATGCGCGCTAGATACGTACTTCCCGCCCTCGCTGCCGTCGCAGCGCTGATGCTCACCGGCTGCGTCGACAACTCGACGCCCGCGACCAGCGGCACAGACACCAGCAGCGCCCCCACGATCGAGAAGGACGACGCGGCAGCGGCCATGGTCCCCGCCGAGGTCGCCGACACCGGCACCCTCGTGATCGGCACCGACCCGACCTACGCGCCCAACGAGTTCAAGAACGAGGCCGGCGACCCGATCGGTTGGGGTGTCGAGATCGCCAGCGGCATCGCCGCCAAGCTCGGCCTCGAGCCGAAGTTCCAGGTCGCCAAGTTCGACAACATCATTCCGAGCGTCTCCGGCGGCAAGGCCGACATCGGCTCGTCGTCGTTCACCGACACCGTGGAGCGCGAGCAGCAGGTTGACTTCGTCAACTACTACACCGCGGGCATCCAGTGGGCGTCGGCGAAGGGGAAGGACGTCGACCCCGACAACGCCTGCGGCCTCAAGGTCGCTGTGCAGGCCACCACCTACGAGGACACCGACGAGGTTCCCGCCAAGAGCGACGCCTGCGTCGCCGCCGGCAAGCCCGCCATCGAGAAGCTCAAGTTCGACACCCAGGATGCCGCGACCAACGCCGTCGTGCTCGGCCAGGCCGACGCGCTCAGCGCGGACTCCCCGGTGACGCTGTACGCGATCGCGCAGACCGGCGACAAGCTGCAGCTGGCCGGTGAGACCTTCGACGTGGCCCCGTACGGCATGGTCGTCGCTAAGGGCTCCGAGCTCACCGCCGCCGTACAGGCCGCACTGCAGTCCATGGTTGACGACGGCAGCTACCAAGCCATCCTCGACGAGTGGGGTGTCGCCGACGGCGGCATCGACGAGATCACGATCAACGCAGCCGCGAACGGTTAACCCATGAGCACCACGAACGTGAACGGTGCACCGGCGGGGTCGCCCCCGCCGGTGCGCGAGGCGCCCACGTCCGAGCCGATCAAGGCCATCCGGCTGCGGCACCCGTGGCGGGTGGTGTTCGCGATCGTGCTCGTCGCGATCTTCGTGTTCTTCGTCGTGGATGCGGCCTTCCGGCCGGCCTACGACTGGCCGTCGGTGGGCAAGTACCTCTTCGACCGGCGCATCTCGATGGCCGCCGTGGTGACCCTCGAGCTCACCGTGTTCTCCATGGTCATCGCGATCGTCCTCGGTGTGATCCTCGCTGTGATGCGGCTCTCGCCCAACCCCGTGGTCAAGAGTGTCGCCTGGTTCTACCTCTGGATCTTCCGCGGCACCCCGGTGTACGTGCAGCTGACCATCTGGGGTCTGATCTCGCTCATCTACACGAGCATCGACATCGGCCTGCCGTTCATGACGCCGTGGATCTCGTTCAGCACCAACGCGGCGCTGAACACCTTCACCCTGGCCGTCATCGGCCTGGCCCTGAACGAAGCCGCCTACATGGCGGAGATCGTGCGCGCGGGCCTGCTCGCCGTGGACAAGGGCCAGGAAGAGGCGTCGATCGCGCTGGGCATGAGCTGGTCGCAGACGATGACCCGCGTCATCCTGCCTCAGTCGATGCGGGTGATCATCCCGCCGACCGGCAACGAGGTGATCTCGATGCTGAAAACCACCTCGCTGGTCACGGCCGTGCCGTTCAGCCTCGAGCTGTTCACGAGATCGCGCGATATCTCCGCGGAGACCTTCAACCCGATCCCGCTGCTCATCGTGGCGTCGATCTGGTACCTCTTCTTCACCTCGATCCTCATGGTGGGCCAGTACTTCCTCGAGAAGCGCTTCTCCCGCGGGGTGGGCGACCGGCAGGCCGACAAGACCGAGCCCGACGCCGGCACCGGTGCCATCACGGGCGTCGTGCCCGTCGTGGGGGCGGGCCAGCCCACCGTGATCGTGCCGCCGAAGACCGACAATCCGGGAACGCCCGGCGACGGGGGAGCCCGATGAGCAACACAACCGTGGGGGGCGCGGCATCCGCTGACGTGCCGATGGTGCTCGCCGAACAGGTGACCAAGAGCTTCGGCTCGCACGAGGTGCTCAAGGGAATCACTCTCGAGGTCAAGCGCGGCGAGGTGATGTGCCTGGTCGGGCCCTCGGGCTCCGGCAAGTCCACGTTCCTGCGCTGCATCAACCACCTCGAGGTGCTCTCGGCCGGGCGGCTGAGCGTCGATGGCGAACTGATCGGCTACCGCGAGTCCAGCGGCAAGCTCTACGAGATGGCGCCCAAGGAAGCCGCGAAGCAGCGCCGCGACATCGGCATGGTGTTCCAGCGGTTCAACCTGTTCCCGCACATGACGGCCCTGCAGAACGTCTCCGAGGCCCCGCTGCGGGTGAAGGGACTGCCCAAGGCGCAGGTTGAACGCACCGCACGCGACCTGCTCGCCCGGGTGGGCCTGGCCGACCGGGCCGACTACTACCCGGCGCACCTCTCCGGCGGGCAGCAGCAGCGAGTGGCCATCGCCCGCGCGCTGGCGATGGAGCCCAAGCTAATGCTCTTCGACGAGCCCACCAGCGCGCTCGACCCCGAACTCGTCGGCGAGGTGCTCGACGTGATGAAGGGCCTGGCCAAGGAGGGCATGACCATGATCGTGGTGACCCACGAGATGGGCTTCGCCCGCGAGGTGGCCGACTCCCTGGTCTTCATGGATGCCGGCATCGTCGTCGAGTCGGGTCTCCCGTCGGAGGTCCTGGCCAACCCACGCCATGCGCGCACCCAGGCCTTCCTCTCCAAAGTGCTCTAACACCCACGCGAACCGTGAGAAGGGCCCCAAAAACGTCACGTTTTTGGGGCCCTTCTCACGGTTCGGGAGTAGCCCAAGTTGTTGATGATACGATCAGAAGTGTAACTACGATCAATAACGACGGCGACGACCGGTCGAGATAGAGAGCTGACCATGACGCCGAAGCAGAACCCGGCAGGGGACACGCCCGCCGGACCATCCAGACGGACCCTCCTCAAAACCATCGGCTTCACCGCACTGGGACTCGGTGTGGTTGCAGCATCGGGTGGGCCCCTCGTGTCGAGCCTCACGGGACAACACCTCCCTGCACAATCCACGGGTGCCGATGCCCGCCCGCTGCGGATCGACCACGTGACGATCATCGATCCCCGCGACGGCAGCACGCATCCGGACATGTCGGTGTTGGTGCGCCGGGGAAAGATCGTCTCGGTCGGTGCCGCGGCGACCGCGGCCGCGAGCGGGGTTCGGGTGATCGACGGGGCCGGTCGTTTTGTGGTGCCCGGCTACAACAACATGCACACGCACGTCTTTCAGGAGGAGCGCTCCGAGTTGTTCATGGCGTCGATGCTGAGGGAGGGAACGACCGGGATGCGCCAGTTGGCCGGACCGGATGCGCTGCTCAAACGTCGCGCAGAGGGCCGTCTCTCGCTCGGCGCAGACACGCCGGGGCTCCTGGCGATGGCCGGAGCGATCCTGATGCCGTTCAACTCGCCCACGATCGAGCGCGTGCGCCACCAGATCAGCCGGCAGAAGGCCCTCGGGGCAGACTTCATCAAACTCATCATGGTGGAACGCGACGTGTTCTTCGCTGCGGTGAGCTGGGCGCACCAGCAGGGCATGACGATCGGTGGTCACCTTCCGCCGTCGATCACCCCCGCCGAGGCATCGGACGCGGGCTACGACTACCTCGAGCACCTCGGCACCAGCGCCAATATCTGGATAGAGACCTCCAGCGAACGCACCGCCCTGCGCGCCATAGCCGACACTTCGCTCGCCCTGCCCAATGCGCTCGGCTACGTGCCGTTCGCCGAGCAGCTGTTCGCCAGCGAGATCGTCACGAAGGCGACGGCGACCACTCTGCTCAATCCTGCGCTGTCGGATGCGCCGGAGTCCATTTCGGTGTTGCAGAGGGCGCTCGACACGTTCGACGAGGGGGCCGCGAAGACGCTGTCGGCCACCTTCGCGAAAAACGGCACCTGGCAGACCCCGACGCTGTCGCGGCTGCGAACCGAGTACCGGATGGACGCTCCCGAATACCAAGACCATCCGTGGTTGCAGATGTTGTCGGCGCAGGTCCGCAGCAACTTCCAGACAACCCGCACAGCCTTCCTCGATCTTCCCGAGAAGCGCCGTGCCGCGTACCACCAGTACTACGACACAGCCTCACGATTTGTGGGAATCATGCACGCAGCCGGGGTGCCGATCATGACCGGCACGGACGGCCCTGGCGGCAACCCCGGGCAGGACATGCCGTCCGAATTCCAGGAGCTGGCGGCCGCAGGTCTCACGCCGCTCGACGTGCTGCGGGCGACGACCACGGTTCCGGCTGCGTTCCTCGGACGCTCCGACCGGATGGGGGCCGTCGACGCTGGAATGGCCGCTGACTTCGTTCTGCTCGACAGCGATCCACTCACGAGCGTCGACAACCTCAGCCGGATCAGCGCCGTGGTCAACTCCGGGAACTATCACACCGTCGCGCAGCTCGACGAGAGCGTCGACCGACTACTCGCATCCGCGGAGGCATCATGACGCACGACACAATCCAACCAAAGACACAGAGCCAGGCGCGCAGACGATGGATGCGCGCGGCCGGGTGGACGCTCGTCGCCCTCGGCGTCATCGTCTCCTGGGTGTGGTCGGTCGAACTCACCATCCGGGGAGAGTCCGTCAACGCATCCATCGCGGGCGCCGCCACACTGCTCCTCTTCTGCGCGGGCATCACGCTGATCTGGCGGGTGTCCCCGAACCGGGGGCGCAGGCCGACGCTGGCGTTCCGGGCCGCCGTGATCGCTACCGCACTCGGGGCGATCATCGCCGGCGTCGTTCCGGTCGCCGTGATCGCGGCGACCACGGGCACGGTGACCGCCGACGTCACCTCCGGCACATCCGGGCCCGATTACACGGTCTCGGGGGTGGCCGTGGTCTCGAGCGATGCGTATAACCAGACCACCCTCGACCTCACCGTCAGCGCGAGCGACCGCACCACCCCGCTGCTCGAGGCGACCGTGTCGTTCGCCGACGGCACTGCGGACGTGACCTGCGCGAATACGAGGCCAACGTGGACGCACGACGTCTCGACGGTGACACTGGCCTGTGACAGCTTCACACCGATCGCGTCCCTCAGGACCGTCGCCGGGATCGCCGTGACGGAGCGGTGAATCCCGCAGATGCTGAGCGCTGTAGCGTGAGACGGTGGACAAGATGACGACGGTGCCGACCGAAGGGCGCAACACTCGCCGCAAGGAGCGAACGCGCGCGGCGCTCGTGCGCGCGGCGCAGGAACTCCTCGCCAACGGGCACGCCCAGGAAGCCAGCATCAAGGCCATCACCGAACTCGCCGACGTCGGCTTCGGCTCGTTCTTCAATCATTTCGAGAACAAGGCCGCCCTGTTCGACACGGCGCTCATCGAGGCTGCCCGGCGCTACGAAGACTGGCTCGATTCCCAGCTCAGCGATGTCTCCGATCCACTGCAACGCCTGGCGCTCAGCATCCGTCTCACCGGCAGGCTCCACTTGACCCATCCCGACGAGGCGAAACTGCTCATCGGGCAGATGTCGTTTCTCCACGCCGGCAAGCCGGCCCTCGCCGATCGAGTGCGGGGGGATATCGTCGCGGCAATCGCGTCCCTGCATCCGGAGGAGGTGAGCAGCCCGTCCACGGTCATCGCGGCGACGGGGGCGATCGGGGCGGTGCTGGGGGCTGCCGCAACGCTGCCAGTAGAGGACCGCGCCGCACTGGCAGACGCGCTCGTCGTCGACGTTCTTCGAATGCTCGGAGTGCAGGTGACTCACCCCCGCGAACCGTGAGAAGGGCCCCAAAAACGTCACGTTTTTGGGGCCCTTCTCACGGTTCGGGGATGTAGCGCGAGACTAGAACGCCCAGGGGCCGAAGCGGGTGATGGCGACCACGAGAGACAGGATGCCGAGAATCACGCTGGGCATGGTCTCCTTGGCGCCGTCGCCGGCGCGCACGTGCCAGACGACAGCGCCGATCATGATCACGGTGAGGGCGGCCGCGGCGATGGGCACGAGGATGGGGGCGATGCCGGTGACGGCGGGCAGGATCAGGCCCAGGCCGCCGAGCAGCTCGGCCAGGCCGACCAGCTTGACGCCGGCATCCGAATAGTCGTTGACCCAGGCCATGCCACCGGTCGCGAGTTTGGCGCGCGGCTGGGCCACCTTCATCAGGCCGGCGCCGATGAAGGCGAGGGCGAGCAGGCCGGTGATGATCCAGATGGCGATGTTCATGGGGACTCCTGTGTTGATGCCGGCCCCTGAAGACGCCGAACGAAGATTATTGCGACGGAAGTAGTTGCCGCGTCAAATAAACTAGCGTGAACTACTTTCGACGTCAAGTAAATCTCGCTAGAGTGGGCAGATGGACGAACCCCGGTGGCTGTCAGCCGACGAGCTGGACGCCTGGAAGGCCCTCGCGGGGGTGCTGTTCCTCCTGCCCGCGGCGCTCGACTCGCAGCTGCAGCGCGACTCCGACCTGGCCATGGCCGACTACATGGTGCTCGTGATGCTGTCGGAGCGGGATGACCACTGCATGCGGATGAGCGAGCTCGCCAACTCGGCGAACACCTCGCAGTCGAGGCTGTCGCGGATCGTGACCCGGCTGGAGGCCGCCGGGTACGTGACGCGCCAGATGGCACCGGATGACCGCCGGGCCGTGTTGGCCACTCTCACCGAGGCCGGCCTGGCCAAGCTCGTCGCCGCGGCCCCCGGCCACGTCACCCAGGTGCGCAAGCTCGTCTTCGACCACCTGACGCCCGGACAGGTGACCTCGCTCAACGAGGTCGCCCGCGCCCTCGCGAACCCCGACGACCCCGACGCCTGCGACGGGTCCCCCTAACACAGGGAGGGTCACCGGGTCTCGACAAGCTCGACCAGCGTTCGGTCGCGACAATTTCGTTGATCGAGCTTGTCGAGCGCTGTACTGAGCTTGTCGAAGTGATCCCGCGAGATGAGGGCGTTAGGAGGCCAGGACCTTTTGGATTCGCTGGAGGGAGACGGACTCGGCGGCGCGCAGCTCTTGGGCGAAGAGGCTGATGCGCAGCTCCTCGATCATCCAGCGGGCGCGCACCAGGTTGGCCGCGGCGGTCTCCGGCAGGGGGATGCGGCCACCGGCGTCGGCGAACTTGGCCGTGGCTGCTTGCACCTCGTTCATCCAGACCCGGTCGCGGTTGGGGTTGTCGAGAAGCTTGTCGATGCGAGCCGTGATGCCGCCGAGGTAGCGCGGCAGGTGCCGCAGCTGGGCGAGGCCGGTGGCGCTGACGAAACCGGGGTAGACCAGCCCGTTCAGCTGCTCACGGGCATCCGTGAGTGCGGCCAGCAGCGCCATGCTGGTGGACGCCTTGAGCGCCTTGTCGGCGGCGCGGGACGCCGTGAGCACCCGGGCGACGAGGCCGACGGTCTCGAACATCGAGTCCATCACCACGCCCGAGACGCGGTCGCGGATGCTGTCGAACTCGGCCTTCATGAACACCTGGCCGTCGGGCCGCACCCGGTAGAGCACATCGTCGACGGCCGCCGCGAGGCAGTCATCGAACAGGGCCTGGGTGGAGCGGTACGGGCTCGTGGCCAGGGAGAGTTTCTCGGCGCCGGTGAGGTGCTGTTGCACGTACGCCACCGGTGACGCGGTGGCGAGCAGTAGCAGCCGGCGCACCCCGCCGGGCAGTGTGCGGGCCTGCTCGTCGACGGTGCTCATCATGCGGATGCTCACCGAGGTGCCGTCGTCGACCAGGGTGGGGTAGCCGCGGATGGTGTTGTCGCCCTGCTTGGTGTCGATGTGGCGGGGCAGCTCGATGAAGTCCCAGGTGGTGAGACCGGCCCGCTCGATGGCGTTCTTGGGCACCGCGGCGGAGGCCTTGGCGACGGACTCGCGCACCTTGTTGCCCAGGCGGCGCTGCAGCTCGCCGAGGTCTTTGCCGGAGGCGACACTGCGGCCGCGTTCGTCGACGACCCGGAAGGTCATGCGCAGGTGCGCGGGAACTCGGGAGAGATCGAAGTCGCGCACGGTGACGGGCACGTAGGTGAGGCGCTGGATGAGGGCGGCGAGGGTTTCGGCGAAGGACGGGTCGGCATCCTGGTCGCGTTTCGAGACATGTACCGAGGTCTCGACAGGCTCGACCAGCGAACTCTTCACGACGCCGGGGGCTTCCGGCAGTTCGGCGAGCAGGCGCACGGCCCAGTCGGCGGCGGGCACGACGTTGCGGCGGATGGCCTTGGGCAGCGACTTGATCAGCGAGGTGACCAGGTCGGCACGAAGGCCAGGCACCTGCCAGTCGAAGCCGGTGGGGGAGACCCGGGCGAGCAGCGCCAGCGGAACCTGCACGGTCACGCCGTCGTCTTCCTCGCCGGGTTCGAACCGGTAGCTGAGCGCGAATCGCTGGTCGCGCTGCTGCCACGCCGGCGGGAACAGGGACTCGTCGATTTCCGGCGCATCCTCGGGCACGAGCGCGTCGGCGGTCATGGTGAGCAGGTCGGGGGTCTGGGCGCGAGCGACGCGCCACCAGGTCTCGAAGGTGCGGGTGCTGTGCACCTCGGCGGGGATGCGGCGGTGGTAGAACTCGAACACGGCCTCGTCGTCGAAGAGGATGTCGCGGCGCCGGGTGCGTTCCTCGAGCTCGGCGAGTTCCTTGCGCAGGGCGGTATTGGAGCGGTCGAATGCGGTGACCCGCTGGTCGACCCGGTCCAGGTCCCATTCGCCGTCGACGAGGGCGTGCCGGATGAATAGCTCGCGCGCATAGGCCGGGTCCACCCGGGAGAACTGCACCCGGCGGCGCGGCACGATCGGCACGCCGTACAGGGTGACGCGTTCGTAGGCGACCACGGCGCCCTGCTTCTTCTCCCAGTGCGGCTCGGAATACGAGCGCTTGCAGAGGTCGCCGGCGAGCTGTTCGGCCCAGGCCGGGTCGACGACGGCGTTCATGCGGGCGAACAGCCGGCTGGTCTCCACCAGCTCGGCGCTCATCACGGCGTTGGGCTGCTTCTTGGCCAGCGCGGAGCCGGGGAACAGCACAAACCGCTGCTGCCGGGCGCCGATGTAGTCCTTCTTGGCCACGTCCTTGAGGCCGATGTGCGAGAGCAGGCCGGAGAGCATCGACCGGTGGATGCCGTCGGGGTTCACGCTCGGGTCGCCGATGTGCAGGCCGAGCGGCTTGGCCAGCTGGCGGAGCTGCTTGTAGACGTCCTGCCACTCGCGCACCCGGAGGTAGTTGAGGTATTCGTTCTTGCACAGCCGCCGGAACGCGCTCGAGCCGAGCTCTTTCTGCTGCGTCTCGAGGTAGTTCCAGAGGTTGAGCAGCGAGAGGAAATCGCTGGTGGGGTCTGCGAACCGGGCGTGCTTCTCGTCGGCGGAGCCGCGGCGCTCCAGTGGGCGCTCGCGCACGTCCTGAATGGTGAGGCCGGCCACGATGGCCATCACCTCGCGGCTGGTGCCCTGAGTCTTCGACTCGATCACCATGCGGCCGAACCGCGGGTCGATGGGCAGCTGGGCGAGCTGCTGGCCCACCCGGGTGAGGCTGTGCGTGCCGGCCGTCACGGCCATCCGCCCGCCCTGCGGCCCGCGACCGCCGCGACCGCGACCGCCATCGCGCCCGCCGTCACGACCGGAGCGGCCGCCGGCCTGGCTCGGGTCTTCGGTGGGCGTGCCGGTGGGCGCCACCACAGCCTTGACGGCGCCGAGCTCGGTGAGTAGGTCGAGGCCGTCCTTGATATTGCGGGAGTCCGGCGGGGTGAGGAACGGGAACTGCGCGATGTCGCCCAGGCCCAGCGAGATCATCTGCAGGATGACCGCGGCGAGGTTGGTGCGCAGGATCTCCGGCTCGGTGTACTCGGGCCGCCGGGTGAAGTCTTCTTCGCTGTACAGGCGGATGGCGATGCCGTCGCTGGTGCGGCCGGAGCGGCCCGAGCGCTGGTTGGCGGAGGCCTGCGCGATGGCCTCGATCGGCAGCCGTTGCACCTTCGAGCGCACGCTGTACCGGCTGATGCGGGCGGTGCCGGCGTCGATGACGTAGCGGATGCCCGGCACGGTGAGGCTGGTCTCGGCCACGTTGGTGGCCAGCACGATGCGGCGCCGCACCCCGGCCACGGTGGAGGGCTGGAAGACCTTGTGCTGGTCGGCGGAGGACAGCCGGCCGTAGAGCGGCAGCACCTCGGTGGGGCTGGTGCGGCCGCCGCCGGCGAATTTGCCCTGCAGGGCGTCGGCGGCGTCGCGGATCTCGGTCTCACCGGAGAGGAACACCAGCACGTCGCCGTTGGACTCCTGCTCGAGCTCGTCGAGCGCGGCGGAGATGCCCTCGATGTAGTCCCGGTCCACGCTGGGCGCGGCATCCGACAGCTCATCGTCGTCGTCGATCGCGGCCTCGGCCACGAGCGGGCGGTAGCGGATCTCGACCGGGTAGGTGCGGCCGGAGACCTCGATGATGGGCGCCGGGGTGCCGTCGGCGGCCGCGAAATGCTTGGCGAAGCTGGCCGGGTCGATGGTGGCGCTGGTGATAATGAGCTTGAGGTCGGGGCGCTGGGGGAGCAGCTGCTGGAGGTAGCCGAGCAGGAAGTCGATGTTGAGGCTGCGCTCGTGCGCCTCGTCGATGATGATGGTGTCGTACTTCCGCAGCATCCGGTCGCGGTGGATCTCGTTGAGCAGGATGCCGTCGGTCATGAGCTTGATGCGGGTGTCGGCGCCGACGCGGTCGGTGAAGCGCACCTGGTAGCCGACGAGTTCGCCGACCTCCTGGCCGAGTTCTTCGGCGATGCGCTCGGCGATGGTGCGCGCGGCGAGCCGGCGCGGCTGGGTGTGGCCGATCGACTCCCGGCCCAGCTCCAGGCAGATCTTGGGCAGCTGGGTGGTCTTGCCCGACCCGGTGGACCCGGCCACGATCACGACCTGGTTGTCGCGGATGGCGCGCGCGATGTCGTCGCGGCGCTGGCTGATCGGCAACTCGGGCGGGAAGGTGATTTTCACGGGAATCATTAGCCCTCCATGTTATTGCTTCCAGGCGCCACCCCACTTCGGGCCGAACTGTTGTGGCGCAAAGTAGTTTGTGTTACAAAGTGGGTATGGATACCGACACGACCGACACCGACCAGCCGCTGGACGACCCGCGGGCGATGCTGGCGCTGCTCGAAAGCCAGCAGCGCCAGGTGCAGAACGCCCAGCAGTCTCCGGTGATCTGGATGTACCTCATCTGGGGCATCACCTGGCTCGTCGGCTTCCTGGCACTCTGGTCGGGTGACACCGACGGCAACCCGTGGTTCACCATCCCGGACTACCTGGCCACACCGGTGTTCATCGTGATGCTGGTGGCCTCGATCGTGGCGTCGGCGGTGCTCGGCATCCGCATCAACCGCGGGGTGCGGGGCATCTCCACCTTCTCCGGCGCCGTTTACGGGCTGTCCTGGTCGGTGTGCAGCGCGGCGTTCGCGCTGGTCGGCACCGGCCTGATCGGCCAGGGCCTGTCGCCGGAGCTCGCGAACCTCTACTTTCCGGCCGCCTACGCGCTGATGTGCGGCACCATCTACCTCGGCGGAGCCGCCCTCTGGCGCGACGTCTCCCAGCTGGTGCTCGGCCTGGTGCTTCTCGCGGTCGGCGCGGTCTCCACCTTCGCCGGGTCGCCCGGCAACGACCTCGTGCTCGCCCTCGGTGTGGGTGTGGCGTTCCTCATCGCCGCCGGCTCTCTCGCCGTGCGGCGCCGGCGGGGGCGCTGACCGTGGACGAACTCGACCCGGTGATCCACGCATCCGCCCGGCTCAAGATCACCGCCACCCTCGCCACCCTGCCGGTGGGCGACCAGATCGCCTTCCCCCGGCTGCAAGAGCTGCTCGGCATGACCGCCGGCAACCTGTCCACGCATCTGCGCAAGCTCGAAGACGCCGGATACGTTGACGTCGTGAAATCGCACCAGGGCCGCACTCCGGCCACGTACCTCGCGTTGTCCCGCTCGGGCCGACGCGCCTTCGAGGACTACCTGGAAGCCCTCCGTGCACTGTTGGGAGAATCCGCATGACCGTTCTGGCCCGGCTCGACTCCGTCACCCGCCGCTTCGGCGACGTGCTCGCCGTCGACGACGTCACCCTCGACATTCACTCCGGCAGCATTCTGGGCCTGCTCGGGCCCAACGGGGCGGGCAAGTCCACCGTGCTCACCATGTTGCAGGGGCTGCGCACGCCGAGCTCGGGCACCGTCTCCCTGTTCGGCGGGTCGCCCGGCGACTACCGGATGCGCCAGAAGCTCGGCGGCACCCCGCAGGAGACCGCGCTGCCGCCGACCCTGCGGGTGGGCGAGGTCATCGACTTCGTCGGCCGGCACTTCGAGGAGCCGCTGACCACCGCGGCCGTGGCCGAGGAATTCGGCTTGGGCGAGCTGCTCAAACGCCAGACCGGGGCGCTCTCCGGCGGGCAGAAGCGCCGACTCAGCGTGGCGCTGGCATTTGTGGGCCAGCCGCGGCTGGTGCTGCTGGACGAACCCACCACCGGGCTCGACGTGGATGCCCGGCGCACCCTGTGGGATGCCGTGCGCCGGCAGCACGACCGCGGCGCCACCGTGGTGGTGACCAGCCACTACCTCGAGGAGATCGAGGCACTCGCCGAACGCGTGGTGGTCATGGGCCACGGCCGGGTGATCGCCGACGACACCGTCGCGGCCGTGATCAACCAGGTCTCGCTGCGGCAGGTACGCCTGGTCACCGACCAGCCCGACCGGGTCAGCGGGTTACCCGGCGTGGTGGGCCGCGACCTCGGCGACGACGGCAGCACCACCTTCTACGCCAACGACAGCGACCGTTTGATCGTCGAACTCGTGCGCTCCGGTATCCCGTTCACCGACCTCACCGTGCGCGGCGCCACCCTCGAGGAGGCGTTCCTCACCCTCACCGGGAGCACGGATGCGCCCGGTTCCGCGACCCTCACCGCCCAGAAGGAGATGAACCGATGAGCACTCTCACCCCCACCCCGGCCGGCGCCGCTCCGGCCGCACCCGGCCGCAGCACGGTGCTCGGCGGGCGCACGGGCATCCTCGCCCTCACGTTCGTGCACGCGCGGATCATCCTGCTCGAGACATTCCGCATCCCGGCCGCCCTGATCGGATCGCTGGTGTTCCCCGGGCTGTCGCTGCTGTTCTTCGTGGTGCCGCAACGCACCGTCGCTGACAACCCGGAGTTTGCCACCCAGGCGGTGATCGCGCTGAGCGTGTTCGCGCTGATGTCCAACTCGCTGTTCAGCTTCGGCTTGAACATCTCGGCCAACCGGGAACAGCCATGGGACCCGTACCTGCGCACCCTGCCGGTGCCGGGCATCTCCCGGGTGCTCGGCCAGATCTTCTCCACCGGCCTGATGGGCCTGGTGTCGATCCTGCCGGTGATCGCTATCGGTGCGTTGTTCACGGCGGCGGAGGCATCCGTGCTGGGCATTCTCGCCGGGCTCGTGGCGTTGGGCATCTCGGCGCTGCCGTTCATGTTCATCGGCATCTCGATCGGCTACTCGATGTCGTCCAAGGCCGCGATCGCGGTGGTGCAGATCGTGATGTTCGGCCTCGCGTTCGCCGGCGGTCTGTTCCTGCCGCCGTACCTTTTCGCGGACTGGCTCGACACCGTGTCGAAGTTCCTGCCGTCGCGGCAGGCCCGGGAGTTCGTGATCTGGGCCGTGCAGGGCGGTGAGCTGGAGCCGTGGGTGTGGATCGGCATCCTGGTCTGGACCGCGGTCACCTTCGCTCTGGCGCTGCTGCTCTTCCGCCGCGACGAGGGCCGCCGCTACCACTAGGCCTGTCGCCCGGCCGCACCTCGCAACTGTTGCCGAAGCGGACATTTGCGCCCGGTGCGCCGGCAACAATTGTCCGTTTCGGGAACAGTCGGCCGCGGATTACGCTGTCGGCATGCGTGACGTGCGCCCCGGCCGCGTGCTCCGTAGGCTCAATGGATGACGAAATCCGTACCCACCATCACCCTGAACGACGGCCACACCATCCCGCAGCTCGGCTTCGGGGTCTTCAAGGTCGACCCGACCGAGACCACCCGCATCGTCACCGACGCGCTCGAGGTGGGCTACCGGCACATCGACACCGCCGCCGTCTACGGCAACGAGGAGGGCGTCGGCCAGGCGCTCGCCGCATCCGGTATCGACCGCTCAGAGCTGTTCGTGACCACCAAGCTGTGGAACGACAAGCAGGGCACCCAGTCGGCGCTGGACGCGTTCGATGCGAGCCTGGAGAAGCTTGGCTTGGACTACGTGGACCTGTACCTGATCCACTGGCCGGCACCGGCGAACGACAAGTTCGTGGAGAGCTGGAAGACGCTCGAGACCATCCGCGAGTCCGGCCGGGCCCGCTCGATCGGCGTCTCGAACTTCCTCGTGCCGCACCTGAAGCGCCTCCTCGACGAAACCGAGGTCGTGCCCGCGGTCAACCAGATCGAGTTGCACCCCGCCTACCAGCAGGCCGAGGTCACCACGTTCGCCCGCGAGCACGGCATCCACATCGAGGCCTGGGGACCGCTCGGCCAGGGCAAGTACCCGCTGCTCGACGAAGGCGTGGTCACCGCCGCGGCCGAGGCGCACGGCAAGACCCCCGCTCAGGTCGTCATCCGCTGGCACCTGCAGACCGGCAACATTGTCTTCCCCAAGTCGAACCGCCGCGAGCGCATGATCGAGAACTTCGACGTCTTCGACTTCGAGCTCAGTCACACCGAGCTGGCCACCATCTCGGCGCTCGAGCGCGGCGGCCGGGTCAGCGCGCACCCCAACGAGGTCAACTAGCCCCACCGGGCTCGATCGACTTGCCGCAAACGGCCCCTTCCGCACCGCTGAAGGGGCCGTTTGCGGCACGTCGGTGCAGTGCACTGCGCCCACTTGCCGCGAAATGCCCCGTGGGTGCGCCTGAAGGGGCGCTTGCCGCAACTCGGCGAATGCCCGAGCGGCGCGGGCAGCGGATGCGGTGGCGCCGGGCGCATCCGCCGTCTTACGCCGTGTGTCGGCGCGGGTGGCGGCATCCGCACCGGCCATTTAGCGTCGAGGTATGTCGTACACCCTGAACGTCGTCGCCGTCTCCGGCAGCCTGCACGCCCCCTCGAAGACAACCGCCCTCGTGCGGGCGATCCTCGACGCGCTGGAGCGCGAGCTGTCGATCGATGTGCACCTGATCGAGCTCAGCCAGGTGGGCCGCGAATTCTCAGGGGCGCTGCGCCGCGACGAGCTCTCGCCGGCGGCCGAGGCCGACCTCCAGCGCATCGAGGGCGCCGACCTGCTCATCGTGGCGTCCCCGGTGTACCGGGCGTCGTTCACCGGCCTGTTCAAGCACGTCTTCGACTTTGTGGAGCAGTACTCGCTCGTCGACAAGCCGGTGCTGCTCGCAGCCACCGGCGGCAGCGACCGGCACGCGCTCATCCTCGAGCACCAGTTCCGGCCGCTGTTCAGCTTCTTCCAGGCGCTGACCCTGCCGCTCGGCGTGTACGCCAAGGACTCCGACTTCACTGACTACCGGGTGACCAACGCCGAGCTCAGCGAGCGCATCGACCAGGCCATCCGCCGCGGGCTGCCGCTGGTGCGGGCCAGCCTGCCGGCGAACCTCTCGGCGGACTCCGCCGCCATCGTCTGGTAGCGCCTGCGGAATAGACCCGCGCCCCAAAGCCTTACATTGGGACGTGCACGGATGCGACCCATCCGGGAGAGAAGTATCTTGTGTCCCTGATCAATTGGCTTTTTGACGCCCAGCTGCAGATCGGTGACCAGACCATCCTCTGGCGCGAGATCATCGGCAATGTGTTCGGCATCGCCAGCGCCGTCGGCGGGATGCGCCGCAAGATCTGGGCCTGGCCCGTGGGTATCCTCGGCAACGCCCTGCTCTTCACGGTGTTCCTCGGCGCGGTCTTCGGCACACCCAACCCGGTCAATCTGCTCGGCCAGGCCGGTCGCCAGATCATGTTCATCATCGTGTCCGTCTACGGCTGGATCCAGTGGTCGCGCAGTCGCTCGGCCGGCACCGTCGCGGTCGCTCCGCACTGGGCGGGCACGCGCGCCCGGATCGGCCTGGGTGTCGGTCTCGTCGCCGGCACGCTCATCCTCACGCCGATCTTCCGCGCGCTGGGCTCGTTCGAACCGGTCTGGGCCGACGCCTGGATCTTCACCGGGTCGCTCCTGGCCACCTACGGCATGGCCCGCGGCTGGACCGAGTTCTGGCTGATCTGGGTCGCGGTCGACATCGTCGGTGTTCCGCTGCTGGTCAGCGCGGGGTACTACGCCTCGGCCATCCTGTATCTCTTCTACGGCGCGTTCACGATCACCGGATTCGTGATCTGGAGCCGGGTGCAACGCCGGCGCCAGGCGCTGCTCGAGCACGTCCCGGCCTGACCCGCCCCGCCCGCTCTGCCCCGGCGTCCCGCGAAAGCGGCCGTGCGGCTGCCTCCGAGACCTGAGGTGACCGTTTTACCGCTTTCGCGAGTTCGGTCTTTCGCGAGAGCGGCCGTGCGGTTGCTTCCGGGACCTGATGTGACCGTTTCACCGCTTCCGCGAGAGCGGTCTTTCGCGAGATCGATCTTCCGCGAGTGCGGCCGTGTGGTCACTTGGCGCGCCGGTGGTGACCACAGTGCCGCTTTCGCGAGATGGGCCTCCCGCGAGAGCGGCCGTGCGGCTGCCTCCGAGACCTGGGGTGACCGTTTCACCGCTTTCGCGGGTGGGATGTGGGCGCGACGCGGGTGGGGTGGGGTGCGGATGCGACGCGGGCGGCGTGCGGACGGGGCGCGGCTGGCGCGGGGCGGGACTCAGACCGCAGGGCGGGGCTGGACTCAGGCCGCGGGCCGGGGCGCGCCGGCCGCATCGGGTCGCTGCGGGCCGCGCTGCCGGCCGAGGGCGACGAGCCCGAGCACGGGTGCGCCGAGCAGGATCATCGACACGAGCGGGCCGAACGACGCGAACAGGATGGTGAGCACGGCAGTGGCGGCGCCCAGGGCGACCACCACGGCCAGGAAGCCGCGCCGCCCGGTGCGGGCGAAGGCCACGGCGGCGAGCCCGAGCGGCAGCAGCCGAAGCCACAGGTCCGCCGCCGAATACGGCAGCGGGCCACCGATGAACGCGATCACGGCAGCCACCGCGTAGAGACCCACCCACACCCAGAACAACCAGGGCCCTGCCGGAACCACGGGCTCGTACGGCTCATCGGCCGCCCAGTTCGCGCCCCAGTTCGCGCCGCGGGCTACGCCGAACGCGGAGGAGCCAGCAGAACCGCCGCCGCCGGAACCACGCTCTGCGGCACCGGGGCCGGCGGGACCGGCGGCGGGGGAGGCGCGCATCCGCTCGGCGTCGGCGTCGCGCAGCACGGAGCGCGCCAGGGTGTACCTGTCGAACCGGGCGGCCGCCGCGGCCTGCTCCGCCGGTGTGGCCGCAGCCAACCGGTCGGGGTGGGAACGCTGCGCCTGGTACCTGTAGGCGCGCTCCACCTGCTCCGGCTCCGCGTCGATCGCCACCTCGAGCAGCGCCGCAGCTTCGGCGGGAGTCATGGTGCGTTCGGTCATCGTGACGCTGTGCCGGTCAGGGCCGGGAGGGACCGGAGGCCGAGGCTGCCGGGCTGCCGGGCGCGCGCCCACCGGAGGGACGGTGGCGGAGCGAGTCCTGGCCCCAGGACAGCCAGACGAAGGCACCCAGGATCGGGAACGCCAGGATGATCAGCACCCAGATCGCCCGCTCGGTGCCGGTCAGCGGGGCGCTGAAGAGCGACGTGAAGACCATGACGACGGCCGCAGCGACCAGGGCCATCGTGCCAATTCCCAGCAGCAGCGCCCAGACGTCCATCGTGCCCCTTCGTCGCCTCCAGTCTCACAGTCGGCCCCGGTCTGGGCAACCCTCCATGCGCACGCGAGTTGCCGCGAAATGTCCCTTCCCGCGCCCCGCCGAGGCAGGATGCGGCACGTCGAGTTGCCGGCGGTCGCCGAGCCGCGGCATCCACCCGTTTCGCGCCCCGCCCCAGGCGCGATGCGGCACCTCGCGGAGAGGTTCGCGCCCGCGGATCGCGCCGCGACCAGCCAGAACGCAGACTGCCGGGTGACAATGGAGCCATGCCGAATCGCCTCGCCGATGCCATCAGCCCGTACCTGCGCTCGCACGCTGCGAACCCCGTCGACTGGCAGCCCTGGGGCGAGGACGCCTTCGCCGAAGCCCGCCGCCGTGATGTGCCGGTGCTCGTGTCGATCGGCTATGCCACCTGCCACTGGTGCCACGTGATGGCTCGCGAGAGCTTCAGCGACCTCGGTATAGCCGCCTACCTCAATGAGCACTTCGTGAGCATCAAGGTCGACCGCGAGGAACACCCCGATGTGGACGCCAGCTACCTCGCCGCCGCCGGCGCGTTCACCCAGAACCTCGGCTGGCCGCTGAATGTGTTCGTCACCCCGGCCGGCCGGCCCTTCCACGCCGGCACCTACTCGCCGCCCACCCCGATGCCCGGGCATCCGGCGTTTCGCGAGGTGCTCGCGGCCGTGACGGATGCCTGGACCACCCGCCGCGACGCCGTGGAGAATAGCGCCGCCGGACTCGTCGAGGCGCTCGCGCAGACCGCACCGGCCGCCGACGGCCGGCTGCCCGACCAAACGCAGTTGGCCGAGATCGTCGACCGGCTCGCGACGGCCGAAGACCCGGTCTACGGCGGCTTCGGCGGCGCCCCCAAATTTCCCGCATCGCCCACCCTCGGCCTGCTGCTCGACCGCGCCGACGGCCGCGACCTGGCACTGCGCACCCTCAAGCGGATGGGCGCGTCGCCGCTCCGCGACCCCGTCGAGGGCGGCTTCTTCCGCTACGCGGTCAACCGGGACTGGAGCGACCCACACTACGAGCGCATGCTCTACGACAACGCCCAACTGCTCGACCTCTATACCCGGGCGTGGATGCTCACCGGCGAACGCTGGGCCCGCCTCGTGGCCGAGGGGCTGGTGCGGTTCCTCGGTGAGGTGCTGCAGCTGCCCGACGGTGGCTTCGCCAGCGCCCAGGACTCCGAGAGCACCGTCGACGGCGTGCGGGTGGAGGGCGGCTACTACGCCCTGGACGAAGACGCCCGCCGCGACCAGGCGCCGCCGGCCCTCGACGCGAAGGTGCTCACCGGTTGGAACGGCCTGGCAATCGGGGCGCTTGCCGGCGCCGGGCTGGCCTTCGCCGACGACACCGCGCTGGCCCTGGCCCGCCGCGCCGCCGACCGGCTGCTCACTCTGCACCGCCGGGGCGACGGCGCCCTGGTGCGCGCCTCCATCGGGGCCAGACTGTCGCCCGCCGTCGCAACCCTCGAGGACTACGGCATGTTCGCCGGCGGTCTGCTCGAGCTCGCCACGGCCACGGGCGAGGTGCGTTACGCGGAGGCGGCGCGGGACCTGATCGACCGCACCCTCCCCAACGCCGATGTGGCCTCCGTCGACACGGCCTCGCCCGACGTGGCCTTCGTCCCGCCGGAGGGCGCAGACCCGGTGCTCACCGGCCAGGGCCTAGCCCTGTCGACCGACCCTTCTGAGGGCGCGTACCCGTCCGGGCTCTCGGCCATCGCGGCAGCGGCCTGGCGCCTCTACCTGCTCACCGGCGCCGCCCGGTACAGGGAGGCGGCCACCGCCGGGATGGTGCGCCTGGTGGGTGCGGGCAACACCAACCCGCTCGCGTTCGGCGCCGCCCTCCGGCTGGTCAACACGCTCACCTCGCCGGTGGAGCAACTCGTGGTGGTCATCCCCGCCCCGGATCTCCCAGCCGTCGACAGCGCCGCATCCGACAGCGCCGCATCCGACAGCGCCGCATCCGACAGCGTCGCATCCGACAGCGCCGCCCTCGTCGACGCGGCCCGCCGCCGCCTCGGCCTGGTGGCCGTGGTCACCGAGGAGCAGGGCGCCGCCTTCGCCGCGGCCGGCTTCGAGCTCTTCGCCGAGCGCAGCACCCGTGACGGCCTGCCCACCGCCTACCTCTGTCACGACTTCGTCTGCCGCCTGCCCACGACCGACCCCGCAGCCCTCGCCTGACCGCCGCCCGTCCTCCCGCGCCGCCCACCGCGGCCGCAACTGTGTCCCGAGCGGACATTTGCACCCGGCACACCGGGTGCATTTGTCCGGAACGGGAACAGTTGCGCAGCCGCTGCCGCCGGGGGCCGACGGCGCTAGCATCGGAGCACACCCGGCACCGCCGCCGGCGGAAGGAGACCGTCATGATCCCCGAAGTGAACATCTGGGCCGTGCTGCTGGCCACGGCGTCGAGCATGGTGATCGGCGCGATCTGGTACGCCAAAGCGGTGTTCGGCCGGTACTGGATGCGGGTGGCCGGGCACACCGACGAGAGCCTGCAGGCCGGTGCCACCCGGGCCATCGTGGTGACGGTCATCGTGAGCTTCATCACCGCGTGGGTGCTCGCCGGCGCCGCGGCCATCGCGCAGAACTTCTACGGCGGCAACTTCCTGGGCAACACCCTGCTCACCGGTCTCATTCTCTGGGCCGGGTTCACTGCCGCCCGGATGATCACCCACGACGCCTTCGACCGCCGGCCGTGGGGCCTCACCGCGCTCAACCTCGCCCACGAGCTCGTCACGATCCTGGTGATGGCGCTGATCATCGGCCTGTTCGGCATCGGCGCCGCCTGACGGAATCCGGCGTCGAACCAGCCGCCCTGCACAATGCTGCGCGGCTCGGGCGGCCCGGCCGGGCGCATCCGGTCGTGTCGGTGCGACACGACGCACCCGCGCCGGTCACGAGCCGACCCCCGCGGCGTCGTACACTAGGACTAACGACACTGTTACCCGCGGGCTCCACGCCCGGTCTGGACCAGTGCGTGGATGCCCGGGCGACCCGGGCGCATACTCCGGGGCCTGGCGCACTGCTGCCCGCTACGCGGAGTTCCACCTTCTGAATCGCCACGTACCAGCCGCTCTCGCCCCGCAGCCGCCCTGCACCCGTTACCGCTCCACGCAATTGCTCCAAGGAGGACCATGGCACGCTTTGACCGCACCGACTCCACCCGACACTCCCGCACCGCTGCCGGCAGTGGCTTCTCCGAGGCCGCACCGACCCAGGTCGACGAACCGGCCCCGGACACCGCGTCCATGCCCATCCTCTCGCTGAGCAGCGAACCCGAGCTGGTGCTGCTCACCCTCGACGACCGCACTCGCCGGTTCGACCGCGACGACGTTGTTGTGCGCAAGGGCGAGATCGCCCTGATCAACGGCCACTTCACCCCGCACGAATCCCGGGTCAGCGACCTCCTCGCCCTGGCGGAGGCCCTCGACGCCGCCGGCATCGACTATCTGCTGGTGCGCGGCGACCACGACCGCCCCGTCATCGCCGTCAACCGCAAGCGCCGCAAGAAGATCAGCCGGGTGCTCGCCGACGCGTTCGCCAACACCCCCTTCTACCTCAAGCCGCTCGACGGCGAACCCGCCCGGCCGGTCCTCGCCGCCGACGGCGCCCTCGCCGTCCTGCGCACCTCCGACGTCTTCCGTGTCTACCAGCCGCGCATCGAACCCATCGGCCGGCTCCGCTACGGCGCCGAAACGGCGTTCCAGCTCGAACTGTGGCGGTTCGGCGAAGACGAAATCGTCGCGCCCGTCGAAAACGCCCTGATGCGCCGGCGACTGCCCCGCGCCGAGGCCCGCGAGACCACGGTCGAACTCTTCGGCCGCACCTGGCGCACCCTGCAGAACATGTTCGACGACCTCGTCAGCGACATCAGCTTCGACATCGACCTGGTCTTCTCCTGGGTCGACGGCTCGTCCTCCGACTTCCAGAAGGCTCGCGCCGCGCGCATGAAGTCCTACGTCGTCGGCTCCGGCGACGAGTCGGAAGCCCGCTTCCGGCAGATCGACGAACTCAAGTACGCGCTGCGCAGCGTCTACATGTTCGCGCCCTGGGTGCGTCGCATCTTCATCGCCACCGACTCGCCGGCCCCAGAGTGGCTGGTGGACCACCCGCGGGTGACCATCATGAACAGCGAAGACTTCTTCCCGGATGTCTCCGTGCTGCCCACCCACAACTCGCACGCCGTGGAGAGCCAGCTGCACCACATCCCGGGGATCGCCGAGCACTTCATCTACTCGAACGACGACATGTTCTTCGGCCGCCCGGTGGGCCCCGAGCTGTTCTACTCGCCCGGCGGCATCACCAAGTTCGTCGAGGCGGCCACCCGCATCGGCCTGGGCGACAACGACCCGAGCCGCAGCGGATTCGAGAACGCCGCCCGGGTGAACCGTGCCCTGCTGCGCGAACGGTTCGGCAAGGTCACCACCCGACACCTCGAGCACACCCCGGCGCCGTTGCGGAAGAGCGTCATGTTCGACCTCGAGGCCGAGTTCCCCGAGGACTTCAAGCGCACCATGGCCAGCCGGTTCCGTTCGGCCACCGACATCTCGGTGACCAACTCGCTGTACCACTACTACGCGCTCGCCACCGGACGGGCCGTTGAGCAGACCCAGGCCCGCTCGCTCTACGTGGAGACCACCCTCAAGCTGGCCCTGCGCCAGATGAACAAGCTGCTCAAGCGCCGCGACCAGGACATGTTCTGCCTCAACGACGGCAGCTTCCCCGAGATCAGCGACGAGGTGCGCACCGAGGCGGTCACCGACTTCCTCGAGCGCTACTTCCCGATCGTGGCCCCGTGGGAACGCGAAGCCGTCATCGCCGAGACCCAGCACGGCGAGGACACCCTCATCGAGAGTGCCCTCGGAACCGGTTCAGGCTTGATGAACGGCGACGTTATCGCAGAACCGGGATCGGCCTGGTCATTGGCGGCTCGCGGTACGCGGGGAGAGAACCAGCAGGCATGATCTCGATGCCGGAAGCGGCCAGTCGCCGGGCGCTTTCGGCCGCGTCGATGTAGTCCAGCGGTTCGAATTCGCCCAGCGGCACCACCGAGTGCAGCACGGTGTCGGCGTAGACGTGCACGAGGTTGAATGCCCGGGCGCCGTCACGGCCGCGGGTGCCGCCGACCGGCACATTGAGGTCCTGCGTGTAGCAGGTCGCCGAGGCGACAGACACGGGGATGCCGGCGAACGTGGCGGTGGACGAGTAGTGCAGGTGTCCGGCCAGGATGCTGCGCACATCCGTGCCGCGGAGCACCTGCGCGAGGCTGGCCTGGTCGCGCAGCTCCACCGCCACCGACAGGTCGAGCATGCTCGGCACGGGCGGGTGGTGCATGGCCAGGATGGTGCCGTCCGGCGCCGGGAAGCTGAGCTGTTCGCTGAGCCACTCGAGCTGGCGCTCGGAGATCTCGCCGTAGTGGCTGCCCGGAACCGTGGTGTCGAAGGTGACGATCCGCAGCCCGCCGACATAGTCGACGTGGTCGATCGGCGCCAGGCTGGGCTCCTGGCCGAGAAGCTCGGTGCGGAAGTTCGCCCGGTTGTCGTGGTTGCCCATCACCCAGAGCACTTTGGCGCCGAGGCGTTCCGCTGCGGGTTCGACGATGCCGCGCAACTGCGCGTAGGCGTGAGGCTCACCCTTGTCGGCGAGGTCGCCGGTGATGATGATCGCGTCTGGCTTACCGCCGGACGCCTCGACGTCCGCGAACAGCCGTTCGACGTGTGCGGCACTGTCCACGCTTCCGTAGAGACGGTTACCGTCCGCAAGCAGGTGCGTGTCGCTGAGGTGGAGAAGGAAATAATCCGGCCTGGGGTATTCGGCCGTTCGAATGCTCACGGAGCTTCCATTCGTTTGGTACTAATGCACTTTACGGGGATTACGCTGCGGGTGCTACAAAAACAAGTCGATCAGAGAATTATGAACATACCGTGTACAACACGCGAAAAGACAGGACCCGAAGGGAAATTCCCTCCGGATCCTGTGCTCGTGTCGGTTCACGTCGTGGTCCGTCGCACTACTTCCCCAGGTGCTTCTCGCCTTCCTTCACCGTCACGGTCTCCTGCTTTTCGGTGCTGACCTCGATCTTGCGCGGCTTCGCGGCCTCGGTCACCGGGATGGTGACCGACAGCACCCCGTTGTTATACGTGGCGCTGATGTTGTCGAGGTCGATGCCCTGGCCGAGGTTCAACTGGCGCAGGAACGACCCAGCCGTGCGTTCCCGGGTGAGCCACTTCACGTTGTCGTGATTGGCGAGGGTGCGTTCGCCCCGGATGGTGAGCAGCTGGCCGTCCACGTCGATGTCGACCGAGCCGGGGTCGATGCCGGGCATGTCGGCGTTCAGCACGTACACGTCACCGGACCGGTAGAGGTCCATCGGCATCAGGCGCGGGCCGCGCACATCCATCAGGGCTCCGGCGACACGGTCCAGTTCGCGGAAGGGATCGTAGTTCATGGCCATGTTCGACTCACTTTCTTCTCTATCGTCGGCGCGGGCCAGTCGGACCGGCCGAAGGTTCCAAAGTTGAGTCGGTTGGACTCAACTATTAACATTTTGATCCCGCGGATCGCGGCTCGCAACCGGTGCGACGGCACTGTTCGCGGCCAGCGAATGCGCGGTCCGGTGGCGGGCACACGACGGCTCCGGATGCTGTCCGGATGCCTGTGTCGCTCCGCCGGGTCGGGCTGCGGGGCAGCCCGCCGGGCGCTGTCCGCCGCGGTCAGGGGTGGGTGAGGCCGGGTGCCCCAGCCGGCAGCACCGGGGTGTCGCCCTCACCGTGCTCGTACGGTTCGACGGTCTCGTTGCCGGCGGACGCGGCCCGTCGTCGCTCTGACTCGAAGTCGCCCTCGAGTCCGGGGTAGCCGCCGCGGTCGAGGGAACGGTCGGGTCCCTGACGAGCGTCGGCAGTACGGGCGGGTCGTTCCCGCCTCGTCTTCTTGCTGGTCATAATCCGACGCTACGCCGCCGCATCCTGATGTCAAGAGCCGCGTCGATCGGCCCGTCGAGGAGCCGTTCACGTCTCGCACACCTCGCTTTCACGGTTCACCCATGCTGCCGTGGGACAGTAGAGGGTGCACTCGTTCTCCCGCCTCACCCCCACCCGTTATCTCGGCGCCGCGGTCCTGTGCGTCGCGGCCTTCGTCGGCCTGTACCTGTTCTTCGTGCGGGACTCCGCCGGCCAAGCCATCGACCAGTTGGCGTTCAACGGCGCGGAGGACGGCACGACCGGCATGGCGGTGACCAAGCGCCTGCTCGATCTGATCCCTTCGGTGATGGTCGCCGTCGGCGCAACCGTGAGCCTGGTCATCGCCGCCGTGCGCCGGGCCTGGTTTCCGCTGGCCGTGGCCGTGGGCAGCGCGATGGCCGCCGTGGTGACCACGCAGCTGCTCAAGAACGTGTTCCTCACCCGGCCGGACCTCGGCGTCGATGGCTACGTCTCCAATTCATTCCCGTCCGGGCATACGACGGTGGCGGCGGCATCCGCCCTCGTGGTGTTCCTCGTCGCCAGCCCGCACACCCGGTGGCTGGCCGGAACGTTCGGGGCCGCCTTCGCCGTCGCAGCGGGTGTGTCGACGTTGGTGAGCCTGTGGCACCGGCCCAGCGATGTGATCGCCGCGCTGCTCGTGGTGTCGTTCTGGGGCTGCATCGGCGGGGCCGTGCTCACCCGCTCCGGCGGTCGTCAACGCGCCGCCCGCACGCCGACACCGGCCAGGGTGGGCCTCAAACTGCAGACCTGGATAGCGGTGCTCGCCGCGATCGTCACGGCGGTCGCCGTGGGCATCGGCGCGACGGGTGCCTTCGGCAGCTCGGCCGCCCCGGTGGCGTACCTCGGCGCCGTCACCGCCATCGTCGCCGTGGGCTTCGTGCTCGCCATCACGGCCACCCGCCTGTTCGACCGCCTGCCCTGACCGACCCGCCGCGCCGGGCCCGGGGGTGTGCCTTCGACACGGTGCGTGTCACACTGGGGCATGGCCGTCACGCTGAGAGCGCTCCAGACCGTTGTACCGCCCACTGTCCTTGTGCAGGAGCAAGTGCGGGACATCTTCGCCGCCCAGCCCGGCCTCAGCCGGCTCGGGCAGCGGCTGGTGACCGCATCCTTCAATCTGTCCGGTATCGACACCCGGCATACCGTGATCGAAGAACTCACCCTCGACTCGGAGACGTCCGACCCGCAGTTCTTCGACGCCGCCACCCAGCGGCTGCTCATGCCCGGCACCCGGGTGCGCAACGAGCTCTACATCGAGCAGGCCACGAAACTGTTCGTGGAGGCCGGCCGCCGGGCACTGGCCGCCTGCCCGGGGCTCGAGGCCAGTGACATCACCCACGTCGTCACGGTGTCCTGCACCGGGTTCTACGCCCCCGGCCCCGACTACATGCTGGTGCGGGAACTGGGCCTGGCCCCCTCCACCCAGCGTTATCACCTCGGCTTCATGGGCTGCTACGCGTCGATGCCGGCGCTGCGCACGGCCAAGCAGTTCGTGGAGGCCGACCCGAACGCCGTGGTGCTCGTGGTCAGCGCCGAGCTGTGCTCGCTGCACCTGCGCACCTCGAGCGACCCCGACACGATCGTGGCCTCGTCGCTGTTCTCGGATGGCGCGGCGGCCGGCATCGTGAGCAGCCGCCCGCCGGTCGCCGGCGAGAACGCCCTCATCCTCGACCACTTCGAGACCGTCATCACGCCCGTCGGCGAGGGCGACATGGCCTGGAAGATCGGCGACGAGGGCTTCGAGATGATCCTCAGCTCCTACGTGCCGCACATCATCGACGAGCACATCGAGTCGGCACTCGCCCCGCTGTTCGGCCGTGACGACGCCCTCACCCTGGCTCTCGCGGACGGCGTGCTGGCCGAGGCCGGCGCCGCGACCGCGGAGGCCGGCGCCGGCGACTCGGCCGCGCCGCATCCGACCGCGCCGGACGCGACCGGCCAGCTGCTGACGGCGACGGCGCAGCGGTCGCCGCTGAGCACGGCCATCGCGCACTGGGCGATCCATCCGGGCGGGCGCAGCATCCTGGACAAGACCGAGGCCAAGCTCGGGCTCAGTGAGGCGCAGCTGGTGCCGTCGCGGGAGACCCTGCGCACCAACGGCAACATGTCCAGCGCCACCATCCTCTTCGTGATGAAGGCGATTCTCGACGGCGAGGCCACCGCCGATGGCGACCGCGTCTGCGCGATGGCGTTCGGCCCCGGCCTCACCGTCGAATCCAGCCTGATGACCGTGACGCGCGGCTGAGGCCGTGCTCCCTTCGCTCCGCGAGCGCGCGGTCGACGCCGTCGAGATCATGGACGACCCGCACTGCGACCCCGACGCCCTCGCCCGCACCTACGCGGATTTCCGGCTGGTCAACGCGGTCGTGTCCGGACTCGCGCACAGCTACCGCCGCGACATCCGGCCGCGCCTGTCGGCGACCCGCCCGCACACCCTGCTCGACATCGGCTCGGGCGGCGGCGACGTGGCCAGATCGCTGGCCCGGTGGGCGGCCCGCGACGGCCTGCGCCTGTCCGTGACCGCGATCGACCCGGATGCCCGCGCGCACGCCTTCGCAACCGGCCGGCCGGCGCTGCCCGGGCTGGAGTTCCGCCGGGCGCTCAGCGGCGACCTCGTGCTCGCGGGGGAGCGCTTCGACACCGTGCTCTCCAACCACGTGCTGCACCACCTCGGCGCCGCCGAGCTCGGGGCGCTGCTGGCGGACTCCGAACGGCTCAGCCGCGGGCTCGTGCTGCACGGCGACATCGAACGATCCCCGCTGGCCTATGCCGGCTTCGGCCTGGGCACCTGGCCGTTCTTCCGCCGCTCGTACATCCGCGCCGACGGCCTCACCTCGATCCGGCGCAGCTTCACCTACCCCGAGCTCGTCGCCGCGGCCCCACCCGGCTGGACCGTGCGCCGCGAGGTGCCCTACCGGCTGGTGCTGCGCTGGGCCGCGCCGGGCACCGCGACCCCTCGGGTGGACCAGGACGGAACCCGCGATGCGTGAGGTGATCGTGGTGGGCGGCGGTCCAGTCGGCATCCTGCTGGCCTGCCTGCTGGCCGAGCACGGTGTCGACGTGGAGGTACTCGAACGGCGCACCGAACCGTCGATGCAGGCCAGAGCCATCGGCATCCACCCGCCGTCGATGCGGGTGCTGCGCAAGGCGGGCGTGGCCGACGAGGTGCTCGCCCGGGCGGTGCGCATCGAGGCCGGCAGCGTGCGTTGCGGCGGGCGGACCCTCGGCCGGCTGTCGTTCACCCGCACCGCCGGGTTCCCGTTCGTCGTCGCGCTGCCGCAGTACGAGACCGAGGCCGTGCTGCGCGAGCGGTTCCGGCAGCTGCGGCCCGACGGGCTCCGCTCGGGGGTGCTCGTGGGCACACTGCAGGACCGCGGCGACTACGTGGACGTGCTCGCGGAGCCTGCCGACGACGGGCCGGGCGACAACGGCGCCGAGATCCTGGCCGCGGCGCGCTACGTGGTGGTGGCCGACGGCGCGCGCGGGCACCTGCGCGAGACAGTTGGCATCACCTCGCACCTGCTCGGCGGCGGCGACACCTACCTGATGGCCGACTACCCCGACACCGGCGAGCACGGCAGCGAGGCGGTGCTGTTCTTCGAGGAGGGCGGCGTGGTGGAGTCCTTCCCGCTGCCCAGCGGCCGGCGCCGCTGGGTGGCCATGACGCCCACCCTCATGACGGATGCGCCGATCGACGACCTGACCGCGCTCATCCGTGCCCGCACCGGCGTGCTGTTGCCGCCCTCGGATTCGGCGCCGAGCGCGTTCTCGGTGCAGCAGCGGCTCGCGACAGCGATGGTGCGCGGCCGGGTGGTGCTCGTCGGCGACGCCGCGCACGAGATCAGCCCGATCGGCGGGCAGGGCATGAACCTGGGCTGGCTCGACGCGCTGGCGCTGGCGCCGGGTCTCAAACACGCCCTCGCCCAGCCGATCGAGGCACGCGCCACCCTCGGCGACTACGACAGGCTCCGGCGCCGCAGCGCCCGCCGGGCCGCCCGGCAGGCCGGCTTCAACATGGCCATGGGTCGGCCCGTGCACGGGCTGCGCCTGCGGCTGCGGAACGCCCTGGTGCGGATCCTGGCGACGCCGCCGCTGAACGGGCTGCTCGCCCGGGCCTTCACCATGCGCTGGCTCTAGCCGCTGCGCCCGTTGCGGCGAGCCGGTGCCGCAACTGTTCCCCATGCGGACAAATGGTCCCGGCGCACCGGGCGCAATTGTCCGGATCGGCAACAGTTGGACCGGCCAAGGGCGCCAGCGGGGCAACCGGGAGCCCCAGGTGCAGTTGAATGGGAGGGTGACCGCACCTCTGATCGACCTGCTCCGCGCCGACCTCACCGCCGCCAACTTCTCGGTGACCGCCCTGACCGGGCTGTGGGGTATCGAGGCGGATGCCGCGCTGCACCGCAACCAGCGGGTGCCGGCCCTCCGGGCGCTCGCTCGGCTGCGGTCCACCCTCACCGTGCCGGAGCCCACCGTTGCCCTCGCACAGCTCTTCGTGCTCGGGCTGCCCGTGACGCGCGCCGAGATCGACGCCGCGCTGCCCACCCTGGGCGTGGCCGGCGCCGAGCGACTCGGCCTGCTGGGCGCCCACCACGCGCACGGCGGCACCCCGCAGGAACCGACCTTCGACGCCGGACCGGCGCAGGTGCATCCGCTCGTCGACCTGCGCCCGTACAGTTTCGTCGACGCGCACGGCGCCGGCAGCTGGTGGATCGTCTCCGACCTGGGCGAACTCGCCCTGGGCCACGCGCTCAGCGAGAATCACGTGCTCGGGGTCGGCGGCGCGTCGCTCACCCTCAGCGCCCTGATGATCCCCACCCCGGTCGCCAGCGTCCTCGACCTGGGCACCGGTTGCGGCATCCAGGCCCTGCACGCCTCCAGGCACGCCACCCGCGTCGTGGCCACCGACATCTCCGAACGCGCCCTCGAGCTCGCGGCGCTGAACGCCCGCCTCAACGGCGTCGAGAACATCGAGTTCCGGCTCGGCAGCCTGTTCGACCCCGTGGTGGGCGAACGGTTCGACCACATCATCTCCAATCCGCCGTTCGTGATCACCCCTCGGGTGGAGGGCGTGCCCAGCTACGAATACCGCGACGGCGGCCTCATCGGTGACGCGCTCGTGGAGGCCGTGGTGCGTGGCGCGGCCGAGCACCTCACCGTGAACGGTGTGGCCCAGCTGCTCGGCAACTGGGAGTACCACGACGGCGCCGACGCCTTCGACAGGCTCACCGGCTGGCTCGAGGCACCGGCGCCCGGCACCGGTTCGGATCTCGGCGCGGCGGCGCGCCCCGTCGATCAGACCCCACTGGACGCCTGGATCATCGAGCGCGAGGTGCAGCTGCCCACCGGCTACGCCGAAACCTGGATCCGCGACGGCGGCACCCGGCCGGACACCCCCGACTTCGACAGGCTCTACGGCGCCTGGCTCGACGACTTCGAGGCCCGCGGGGTGCGCCAGGTGGGCTTCGGCTACATGCTGCTGCGCCGCCCAGGCACGGATGCCCGCGGTCGCGCCACCGCTCCGGCCCGCCCCCGCCTGCTGCGGCTCGAACGCCTGCCGGAGGCCCTCGGCCACAACGCCGCCGGCATCGGCAGCCACCTCGCCGAGTGCCTGGCCGCGCACGACTGGCACGCCGGGCTGGACGACGACGCCCTGGCCCGCGCCACGCTCACCGTGGGGTCGGATGTCACCGAGGAGCGGCACTTCTGGCCTGGCCAGGAGGACCCCACCCTGATGACCCTGCACCAGGGCGGCGGATTCGGCCGTTCGGTGCCGCTGGACACCGCGCAGGCCGCCCTCGTCGGCGCCTGCGACGGAGAGCTGCCCGTCGGCGCCATCATCGACGCCATTGCCCAGCTGCTCGACGCCGACGCGGCCCTGCTGCGCGCCGAGCTGCTGCCCCGGGTGCGCGCCCTCCTCGACGACGGCTTCCTCCAGACGCCCACCGCCTGATCCGCCCCAGTCCGCGCTAACTGTTGCCGAAGCGGACATTTGCGCCCGGTGTGCCGGGACCATTTGTCCGCACGGGGCACAGTTGCGGATGACGGAGTCGGAGGGACGCGCCCGCACCGGGACCCGCGCGGCGGCGGAAGCCCGGCGGCCGCGGCCTGAGGTAGCGTGAGGGGTACCACTGCGAGGGGCCGAGAGGAGTGCGTCACCTGACGCGAGTACAGCGATGAAACGTCGGACCTTCCTGATCGGATCCCTCTCCGGGTTCTCCCTCGTGGCGCTCAGCGCCTGCGTGCCGCCCAAGCCCACCCCGACCGGCACGCCCACGCCCACCGCGACGCCCGCGCCGTCGCTGGTACCGCAGCCGGCGGACATGCTGCGCACCTCCTGGTCCGAAGACCCGTTCGCCCGCGGATCCTACAGTTTCGCGGCGGTGGCCTCCACACCGCAGCAACGCGAGGACCTCGCCGAACCGATCCTGAACCGACTCTTCCTCACCGGCGAGGCCGTCTCCGCCGACGCGCCCGGCACCGTGCAGGGCGCGCGCGGCGCCGGCCAACGCGCCGCCAGGGCGCTCGAAGACGTGGCAGAGCCGGGGGAGCGGGTTGCCGTGATCGGCGCCGGCATCGCCGGCCTCGCCGCGGCCCGTCAGCTCGCCGACGACGGCTTCACCGTCATGGTGATCGAGGCCCGCGACCGGCTCGGCGGGCGCATCCAGACCGTCACCAACAACGCCTGGCCGATCCCCGTCGAACTCGGCCCGTCGTTCATCGTCTCCGCCAGCGCCAACTCCCTCGACGAGGAGCTGACCGGCCTCGAGGTCTCGCACGCCCCGTTCCTGCCGACCCCGGAGGTGCGCACCCCGGACGGCGCCGTCACCACGGTCTCGCCGGTCGGCGCCGACACCGTCACCGCGGCACTGGCCTGGGCCGCGGAACAGGCCCAGGACACCTCGGTGGCCAAGGCCCTCATTGCCAGCGGCTCCGCCACCCTCTCCCAAACGGATGGCGACGCCGGCGTCTCCGACGCCGACTGGCTGAACTACCAACTCGCCACCTCCACCACCCTGGAGTCCGGCGCGCCGACCGACGAGATGTCCGGCTGGTACGCCCCCACCCCGGCCACGACGGCCGCGGAGGACACCCGCATCGTGCTCGGCGGGTACAGCGCCCTCGTCGACGACGCCGCCACCGATCTGGACGTGCTCTACTCCAGCGTGGTGACCCGGATCGCGTACACCGAGGACTCGGTCAGCCTGCGCCTGGGCACCGGGGAGTCCCTCACCGTGGACCGGGCCATTGTCACCGTGCCGCTCGGCGTGCTGCAGGGCGACGTGATTGAATTCGAGCCGGCGCTGCCGTTCGCGCACCGGGGCGCGATCGCCGCGTTGGGCATGGGCACGCTCGACAAGATCTGGTTGCGTTTCGACGAGCCGTTCTGGGACACCGAGGCGGCCCTGTGGACCACCGTCGGCGACGACACTCTGCCGTTCCGGGTGTGGGTGAACATGATGCCGCTCACCAACGAGCCCATCCTGGTGGGCTTTGTCAGCGGCGAGCAGGCGTTGAGCCTCGCGGAGGTGGGCGACACCGAGTTCACCGACGCCGCGCTGCGCAGCCTCGAGCCGTTTGCGGTGCTCGCGACGGCCACCCCCGCGCCCTGATCGGGCCTTCTTCGGCCGGGTCAAAACAGCGCCCATCGACGCCCGATAATTAACGAGCAAAACTCAGAGTCCCGGTGTAAGCTCCTCGAAACGTCTAGTCGGTGAAGGGGCCGTCCACTACAGGGACGCCCCTACGGGGAGATCCAGCCGTTTCCCGACTGGTCGTGCCGACGGAGTCCGGTCGGGTCCTCTGCCTTTCCGCCGTCGGCCATCGGGTGCGGTCGCGATCCCGGTGTCCCACTTGCACCGCGGCCGATGCCTCTCCTGATTGACCGTGTGAACCATGTATATCCTGACTGATCTCAGCTCCATGTCGTTACTCGATTTCGACACCAACCTGCCCTGCGAGGGCAGCCATCACCACCGCAGCCTGAGCGGCCACTCCGCCGCCGAGCCGGGCGCCTTCATGGTCATCTCGCCGTGCTGCGGCCCCAAGGTGATCCAGTGCTCGCCCCGGGTCTCGGCCATGCAGGCCTCCGGTGTGCTCTACTGCGGAACCTGCGAGACCGAGCACCTCACCAGCCAGTACACCTTCGTTCCCGTCGAGCAGTAGCGGCGGGTGCCGGCCGGGCGGCGGAGCATCCGTGGGATGCGCCGCCACGGCCGGGGCCTACCGCACCGGGCGGCCGTACCGGGTCGCCGTGCCTAGTTGGGCACGGACGAGCTGCGGTCGCTTCGCGACCGTGGCCGCCAGCTCAGCCGGGATGTCGCCACGAGCACCGCCGCGATGCCCAGGAACAGGACGACCGCGATGAGGCAATACACCGCGGTTTCGAGCGGGCCGCTCACCTGGGCCGGATCGAGGAAGAAGTACGGGTACCAGCCCACGATCGAGCCGCGCACGAGGGTGAAGATTCCCCAGGCGATCGGGTACGGCAGAATCCAGCGCAGAAAGCGCCAGGACAACCGGGCCTTGCCGGTGTCGGTCAGCCAGTCCAGCAGCGCGATAGTGGGAATGTAGAAGTGCAGCACCTGGCTGGGCCAGGGCACCTCGATCGAATAGTCCCGCGACGACGACTGGATGACGATGGTGAGGAAGACGATTCCGGAGACCAGGATGTACGTGGTCACAAGCGCCCGGAACAGGTCGAGCCACTGCGGATCCGACTGCCGCCGGAACGCCACGATCGCGCCGAGCACGAACGCGACCACGGCCGCGATCGCACTCTGCACCGTGAAATAGGTGAAGACGTTGTAGGCCGCGAAGGTGGGAAACAGCAGCACGTACTCGTAGTTGCCGATCAACCCGACCACGCCGGCGGCGGCGAGGATCAGCCGCCCGATGCCGTACCCGGAGCGCACGGTGAGGCGTCGGCGCGCGGGCAACGGCTGGCGCGCCTGTTGTTCCGCCCGTGGCCGGGAGGATTCGCGCACCGTCGGTCCAGTCCGGTCGGGACCGGATGCCTGCGCGCCCATACTCCCACGGTACGCCAGAGCGCCGGTGCCAGAGAATCGCAGGGTGCGCGGCCGTCGTCCGCGTCGACATCCGTCGCCGGCGACAGCGTTCGCCGGGTCGGCTCAGAGCCGAACGCTGAACGCGGCCTCGCCCAGTTCGGCCAGGTCGGTCACCTGCACCGACTGAACGTTCGCGAACCGCGGTCCGGTGTGCAGCCAGGTCAGCATCCGGTCGAGCGCGTCGTCGGTGCCCTCGAATTCGGCCTCGACCGCGCCGTCAGACCGGTTGCGCACGTAGCCGCCCAGTCCGAGCGCGCTGGCCTCCGCCTCGGTGTAGTACCGAAACCCCACGCCCTGCACCATCCCAGTGACGATCACCCGTTTGCGACTCACGCTCCCCATTGTGTGCGCCGGCCGCTGCTCCGACAAGCCCGCCGGGCCGCGCCGCGTCCGTCCGTCGGCGCTCCCCGCTGCAATTGTTCCCCGTGCGGACTTCTGCGTCCGGTGCGCCGGACGCAGAAGTCCGCATCGGCAACAGTGGGGCGAGACGGGCGGCTGCGCGGGCGGCGGGCGGGGCGGTACCGTCGGGGCATGACCACTTACACCTGGGCTCGGGCCGAGTCGGCGGATGCGCCTGTCGCCGTGTTGCTGCCCGGGGTGAACTACTCCGTGCAGGCGCCGCTGCTCTACTGGTGCGCCACCCTGCTCGCCGAGCGCGGCTGGCATGTGCAGGCCGTGGACTGGACGGTGGACGAGGTTGCCCGGGCGGATCCGCTGCCCTTCGTGGAGACCGCCGTGGCTGAGGCGTTCGCCGCGAGCCCCGCGGGCACGCGCCGGCTCGTCGTCGCGAAATCGTTCGGCACCTACGCGCTGCCCTGGGCACGGCGCGCGGGGATCGCCGGAGTGTGGCTGACGCCGCTGCTCACCGAAGAGCCGGTGCGCCAGGCGCTGCGCGACGGCACGGCGGCCGAGCTCGCCATCGGCGGTGAGCTGGATGCGTTCTGGCAGCCGGATGCGATCGCCGGCACGGCCGCCCGGCTGCGCTCCGTGCCCGGGGCGGGGCACGGCCTGACCCGGCCGGGGGACTGGCGGGGCTCGATCGACCTGCAGGCGGGCATCCTGGCCGAGATCGCGCGCCACCTCGACGAGGCTTAGTGCACGAGGGCAGCCTCAACTGTTGCCCATGCGGACAATTGGTGCCGGTGTGCCGGGCGCAATTGTCCGCTTCGGGAACGGTTAGGCGGAGTCGCGCCAGACGATCTCGGTGTCGAGCAGGATGCCGCCGAGCTCGGGAGCCTCGCCACGCAGCTGGCTGAGCACCGACTCGGCCGCGCGCTGGCCGAGGCCGTTGGCGGGCTGGCGCACGGTGGAGAGCAACGGCTGGCAGCGCAGCGCCCAGGCGCTGTCATCGAAGCCGACGATGCCCACCTCCACCGGCACGCTGCGGCCGGCCTCGCGGAGGGCGTTCAGCGCCCCGGCGGCGATGACGTCGGAGGCCGCGAAGACCCCGTCGATCAACGGGTCGCGGGCGAGAAGCGCACGCATGCCGTCGCGTCCGTCGGCATAGGTGTACAGCGGCACCGGGGCCACCAGGTACGGGTCGAATCGCTCGCCCAGGGCATCGGTGAAGCCGGCCAGCCGGTCGGAGCCGGAGTCACGGTCCAGCGCCGCGGCGATCATGCCGATACGGGTGCGGCCGGTGCCGATCAGGCGTTCGGTGATGGCCCGGGCGGCGGCGCGGTTGTTGATTCCCACGTACGGCAGGTCGCGCAGGTCCTGCGGATGCCCGACGAACGCCGCCGGCAGATCCAACCGTTCGATAACCCTCGTGATCGGGTCTTGTTCCCGGGCTGACACCACGATCACGCCGTCGACGAAGCCGCCGCTGAGGTAGCGCGCCACCCGCGCGGTGTCGCGGTCGGACTCGATGACCAGGCTCACCATCTGGTAGTCGGCACGGGAGAGCGCGGAGTTCGCGCCGAGCAGGATCTCGCCGATATTCGGGTCTTCGAGGAACAGGGAATGGGGTTCGTGCACGATCAGGCCCACGGCCTGGGAGCGCTGCATGACGAGGTTGCGCGCCGCGGTGTTCGGCACGTAGCCGACCTTCTCGATGGCCGCTTCGATGGCCATCCGCGCCTCGGCGGAGACGTACGGTTCGTTGTTCATCACGCGGCTCACCGTGCCGCGGGAGACCCCCGCCTCGGCGGCGACGTCGTGGATGGTCGCGCGCTTGCGCCGCCCCGGAATTGTCACCATTCGATAACTGTACCGGTCGGCTCGCTTGACACGGGGGCCGCGCTGTACTTACTCTGTGTACGTTCACAGACACTCAATGAGGAGTCATTTGCTCCCCGACCTGTGCACGTTCACAGAACGCAGATCGAAGCAGGAGCAGATGAATTCGCCAGTAGCCACCCCGGCCGTGACGCACCAGGTCACCCCGGCGACCCCGTTCGTGCAGAACGGCATCGCCTACGGCTGCGACTACAACCCGGAGCAGTGGGGTCCAGAGGTCTGGGCCGAAGACGTACTGCTCATGCAGCAGGCCGGCGTCGACCTCGTCGCGATCAACATCTTCGGCTGGTCCGCGCTGGAGCCGGCCCCGGGGGAGTACGACTTCACCCTGCTCGACACCATCGTCGACCTCCTGCACGCGCACGGCATCCGGGTGAACCTGGGCACCGGCACCTCCTCGCCGCCGCCGTGGCTGACCACGCTGCACCCCGAAATCCTGCCCGAGACCGAAGACGGCACCACCCGCTACTCCGGCGGCCGCCAGGCCTGGTGCCCGAGCTCGCCGGTGTTCCGCGACCACGCCCTGCGCCTGGTGGAGCAGGTCGCGATCCGTTACGGCGCCCACCCGGCCGTGGCACTCTGGCACGTCTCCAACGAACTCGGCTGCCACAACGCGCTCTGCTACGACGACGACACCGCCGCCGCGTTCCGGGTCTGGCTCGAAACCAAATACGGCAGCATCACCGCCCTCAACGCCTCCTGGGGAACCACCTTCTGGAGCCAGCGCTACACCGCCTGGGCCGAGGTGCACACCCCCAGGCTCACCCTCTCCAGCCGCAACCCCGGCCAGGTGCTCGACTTCCACCGGTTCAGCTCCGACGAACTGCTCGGCTACTACAAGGCCGAAGAGGCCGTCATCCGCCAGCACAGCAGCCTGCCGGTCACGACGAACTTCATGGTCGCCGCGCACATCCGCAACCTCGACTACTGGCGCTGGGCATCCGCGGTCGACGTGGTCGCCAACGACCACTACCTCGACCACCGCCTCGCCGACCCCACCACCGAGCTGGCCTTCGCGGCCGACCTCACCCGGGGACTTGCCGGCGGCGACGCCTGGCTGCTGATGGAGCAGTCCACCAGCGCCGTGAACTGGCAGCCGCTGAACCTGGCCAAGGCGCCGGGGGAGATGACCCGCAACTCGCTGGCCCACGTGGCCCGCGGCGCCGAGGCGATCTGCTTCTTCCAGTGGCGCGCCTCGCTGCAGGGCTCGGAGAAATTCCACTCCGCACTCGTGCCGCACGCCGGCACCGACACCGTGCTCTGGCGCGAGGTGGTTCAGCTCGGTGCCACCCTCGACCGGCTCGACGAGATCATCGGCACGCGCGTGGTGGCGGATGCCGCCATCCTGTTCAGCTGGGAGGCCTGGTGGGCCGGCGACGGCGAATCCCGGCCGTCCCAGTCGGTGAAATACCTCGAGCAGGTGCACGCCGCCTACACCGCGCTGCACCGCCTCGGCGTCACCGTCGACATCGTCTCCCCGGATGCCGACCTCAGCGGCTACCGCCTCGTGGTGGTGCCCGCGCTGTACCTGGTCACCGACGCCCAGGCCGACAACCTCGCCGGCTTCGTCGCCGACGGCGGCCACGCCCTCGTCACCTTCTACAGCGGCATCGTCGACGAAGACGACAGGGTGCGCCTCGGCGGTTACCCGGGCGCGTTCCGCGACCTGCTCGGCGTGCGCGTCGAGGAGTTCGTGCCGCTGGCGCCGGGCACCACCGTGGGCCTGCACGCCCCGATCGGCCTGGCCGCCGGCGCCACCGGAACCCTGTGGTCCGAACGCCTGCACCTGGCCGGCGCCGAGGCCGTCGCGCACTACACCGACGGCGCCCTGCCCGGCGTGCCCGCGCTCACCCGCAACCGGCACGGCGCCGGCACCGCCTGGTACCTGGCCACCGCGCCCTCCGCCGACACCTACCGCGACCTGCTCCGCACCATCGCCGGGCAGGCCCGCGTCACCGCGGTCGGCCCGGAGGGCGACGGCCTCGTCGAGGTCATCCGCCGCGCCGCCCCCGACCGTGCCTACCGCTTCATCATCAACCACGGCGACACCGACGTGGAGGTGAGCGGGTCCGGTCTCGAGCTCGTCACCGACACCGTCATCGCCCGCACCCTGCGCGTACCGGCCGGTGCCGTACGCGTTCTCAGAGAGGACACCGCATCATGAGCGCACCAGCCCTTCCGGCCGCGGATGCCCGGAGCGCGGCTCCCCGCAGCCCGGCATCCGGCCAGGCCCGACCCCGCAAGATCAAGGTCGCGCACCCCCGGGCGATCGCGATCTTCATCGTGCCGTTCGCCATCCTGTTCACCCTGTTCTACCTGGTGCCGATCGGCTACGCGATCTACCAGTCGCTGCTCGTCGTGGAGCGCGACGGCACCTTCGGCAAGGCCACCGAGGTGTTCGGCGGTCTCACCCAGTACCTCCTGGTGTTCCAGAACGGCCCGTTCTGGGCAGCCATCGGCCGGGTGCTCGCCTTCGGCGTGGTGCAGGTGCCGGTCATGCTCGGCCTGGCGCTGCTGTTCGCGCTGCTGCTGGATAGCCCGCTGCTCCGCGGTAAGCGCTTCTTCAGGCTCGCGTTCTTCGTGCCGTACGCGGTGCCCGGCGTCATCGCCGCGATCATGTGGGGCTTCCTCTACTCGCCCAACCTGTCGCCGTTCACCGCCATCACCGGCAACATCAGCTTCCTCTCCGCAGACCTGGTGCTCTGGGCCATCGCGAACGTCGTCACCTGGGTCTACGTGGGCTACAACATGCTCATCATCTACTCGGCACTGCTGGCCATCCCCACCGAGATCTACGAGGCCGCCCGCCTCGACGGCGCCGGCCAGCTGCGCATCGCCTGGTCGATCAAGATCCCGCTGATCATGCCCGCGATCGTGCTCACCGGCATCTTCTCCATCATCGGCACCCTGCAGCTGCTCGCCGAGCCGCAGGTGTTCCGCTCCTTCAGCTCCGCCGTGACCAGCACGTTCACGCCGAACCTGATGGTCTACTCCACCTCCTCGATCCCCAACGTGAACCTCGCCGCCGCGTTCAGCGTGGTGCTGGCCCTGGCCACCTTCGTGCTGTCGTTCTCGTTCCTCAAGTTCACCCAGCGGAAGGAAGGCAAATGAGCGCCCTCACCGAGACGCCCACCGTCGCCCGCCCGTCGAAGCGGCTGAAGAACACCCCGACCCCGAAGGTCGCCAAGGAGAGCCCGCTCTCCAGGGTCGGCGCGATGACCGTGATGCTCGTCTTCACGCTCTACTTCCTCATCCCGATCTGGTGGCTGTTCATCGCCGGCACCAAGAGCAGCGCACAGTTCACCAGCACCAACCCGCTCTGGTTCGCCGACTTCAACCTGTTCGCCAACATCGGCAACCTGGTCGCCTACCGTGACGGCGTCTTCCTCAAGTGGATGCTCAACAGCGCGCTGTACGCCGGCGCCGGCGCCCTGCTTGCCACCCTGTTCGCCGGTATGGCCGGCTACGCCCTGGCCAAGTACCGCTTCCCCGGCCGGGAACTGCTGTTCAACATCGTGCTCGGCGGGGTGCTCGTGCCCGCCACCGCACTGGCGCTGCCGCTGTTCCTGATCTTCAGCCAGGTCAGCCTCACCAACACCTTCTGGGCCGTGTTCCTGCCCAGCCTGGTGAGCCCGTTCGGTGTCTACCTCACCCGCATCTTCGCCTCGGCGAGCGTGCCCGACGAACTGATCGAAGCCGCCCGCCTGGACGGCGCCGGCGAGGTGCGCACCTTCTTCACCGTTTCGGTGAAGCTGATGTTCCCCGCCCTGGTCACGGTGTTCCTCTTCCAGTTCGTGGCCATCTGGAACAACTTCTTCCTGCCGCTGATCATGCTGCGCGACGAGACCCTCTTCCCCGTCACCCTCGGCCTGTACGCCTGGAACTCCCAGGTGAACCAGATCCCCGAGCTGCGCGGCTACGTGCTCATCGGCGCGCTGCTGTCGATCATCCCGCTGATCATCCTGTTCCTGCTGCTGCAGCGCTTCTGGCGCAACGGCCTCGGCGCCGGCAGCGTCAAATAACCTCCCTCAACTTCCTGACCGTTCGACCAGCCTTACCCGCACCATCCGCACCACCTTGCACCACTCCTTTTCAGCGAAAACCCAACAAAGGAAAACAATGCGAATCACCAAGAGAGCGGCCACCGTTGCCCTGCTCACCGCAGCCACGGTTGCCCTGACCGGCTGCTCCGCCGCCGGCACGAGCACCGACAGCGCCGACGCTGCCGACTGTGCACCCGCCGAGGGCAAGGTCGACCTGACCTTCACCTCCTGGATCCCCGGCATCGAAGACGTCGTCGCGGTCTGGAACGAGGCCAACCCCGACATCCAGGTGGCCGTGCAGACCGGCCCGAACGGCAACGGCGGCACCTACGCCAACTTCTTCAACCAGCTCGAAGCCGGCAATGCGCCCGACCTCGGCCAGATCGAGTACGACGCACTGCCCAACTTCCGCGTGCAGGACGGCCTGGTCAACCTGGCCTCCTGCGCCGGTGTGATGGAAGCCAAGGACGACTTCGTCGACTGGACCTGGGGCCAGGTCAGCTTCAACGAGGACGACGCCGTCTACGCGATCCCGCAGGACTCCGGCCCCATGGCCATGTTCTACCGCGCCGACCTCTTCGCGGCCAACAACATCGCGATCCCCACCACGTGGGAGGAATACGCCACCGCCGCCGAGCAGGTGCGGGCCACTGGCGCGTACATCACCAACTTCTCGCAGGGTGACATCAACCAGTTCGCCGGACTCGTCTGGCAGGCCGGCGGCACCTGGTTCGGCAACGACGGCGACAACTGGAACGTCGACCTCACCGGCGACGAGTCCATCAAGGTGGCCGACTTCTGGCAGGACCTGATCGACCGTGACCTGGTCTCGACCGTTCCGGCCTGGACCACCGAGTGGGACAACGCCTACAACACCGGTGCAGCCTGGACCTGGAACTCCGCAGCCTGGGGTGCCAACTCCATCGCCAGCGGCGCGCCCGACACGGCCGGCAAGTGGGCCGTGGCTGAGTCCCCGCAGTGGGAAGCCGGCGACGCGGCCAGCGGCAACTGGGGTGGCTCGTCCACCGCAGTGTTCACCGGCTCCGAGCACCCGTACGAAGCAGCCCAGTTCGCCCTGTGGCTGAACAGCTCGAGCGAGTCGCTCACCATGCTCAACGAGGCAGCCAACCTGTACCCGGCCGCCAAGGCCGGCCTCGAACTGCCCGTGCTCAAGGAAGGCGTGGAGTTCTACGGCAACCAGCCGATCTACGACGTCTTCGCGAAGGCATCCAGCGAGGTCTCGGCTGACTTCGTCTGGGGTCCGACCATGACCCAGACGTACAACGACGTCTCCGACGGCTTCAAGGCCGCAGTGAGCGGCGACGGCACCCTCGCGGATGCCCTCACCACCGGTCAGAGCGCCACGATCGACGCCCTCAAGGCACAGTCCATTCCCGTCGCGGAGTAGACCGGGGCCCTTGGCCTCACGGCTGATCGGCCTCACGGCTGATCGGCTGAACCACCCGTACCGCCCGTCGCCTCGCGCGCCGGGCGGTACGGTCGTGCGGGCATCCGGAACCTGGACCGGCCCGTTTCTGCTAGTTGGGGACCCTCCCGCACTCGCAAATTCGGGCCACCCCAGTTGTTGCTGGATGTGGGTGGCCCACTTTTACTAGTGGGTGGGCCTCCCGGACTAGCAGTTTTGGGCAAGTCAACTTTGTGTTTGTGGAAGAAAGCAGTGTCATGATTCACCACCTCCGTGCCGCGGGCACCAGCCTGATTCTCGACGCCACCGGCAGCGGCACCCCGGTGATCGTGCACTGGGGTGCCGACCTCGGCGCGTTGACCCCTGCTGACCTGGATGCGTTGGCCGCCGCGAGCGTGCCGCCCGTCGGACCCAGCTCCATCGACGTGCCGCTGCGGCTCAGCCTGCTGCCCGCCCTCGCCGAGGGCTGGAGCGGACGTCCCGCCCTGGGTGGTTTCCGCGTCGGCGCCACGGCTGGATCGCGCGTTGGATTGCCCGACGGCTCGCCCGCTCCGTCCGGCACCCTCGACCCAGCGCTGACCCTGGTGGCGGTGCACAAGCGCGGCGACAACACGCTCGCCATCGAGCTGGCGGATGCGCATGCATCCGTGACGGTGACGACCGACCTCGAACTCACCGTGCAGGGGGTGCTGCGGCTGCGGCACACCGTGACCAACACCGCGTCCGAAGCCGGGGCCGGCACTCTCGAACTGGCCGGACTCGACGCGATCCTGCCGGTGCCAGACCGGGCGGCGGAGATCCTCGACTTCACCGGACTGTGGAGCCACGAACGCCGCCCGCAGCGCAGCACGCTCGGTCAGGGCGCCTGGAGCCGCGAGTCCCGGCACGGCCGGCCCGGCCACGACGACTCCTACCTCACCGTCGCCGGCACCGCCGGGTTCGGTTTCCGCAGCGGCGAGGTCTGGGCGGTGCACCTGGCCCACAGCGGCGACAAGCGGGTCTGGGCCGAGCGCAGCGCGCTCGGCTACGCCGTGGTGGGTGCGGGGGAGCTGCTCGCGCCCGGCGAGCTGAGCCTGGCCGCCGGCGCGAGTTACACGACTCCGTGGACCGTGGCCGTGTACTCGGCCGCGGGCCTGGACGGGCTCAGCGCCCGGCTGCACCCGTGGATCCGCTCGTGGTCCACGATCACCGGCCCGCGCAAGGTGCTGCTGAACACCTGGGAGGCCGTGTATTTCGACCACGACCTGCCCACCCTGAGCCGGCTCGTCGACGCCGCCGCGCAGGTCGGTGTGGAGCGGTTCGTGCTCGACGACGGCTGGTTCTCCGGCCGCACCGACGACCAGCGGGCTCTCGGCGACTGGTTCGTCGACACCGCCAAATGGCCGCAGGGCCTGCACCCGCTGATCGAGCGGGTGCACGCGGCGGGCCTCGACTTCGGGCTCTGGGTGGAACCGGAGATGGTCAACCCCGACTCCGATCTGGCCCGGGCGCACCCGGACTGGCTGCTCGGCTCGGCATCCGCCCCCACCTGGCGCGGCCAGCGGGTGCTCGACCTGGCCAACCCGGATGCGTTCGCCTGGCTGCTCGAGCGGCTCACGGCGCTGCTGGCCGAGTACCCCATCGCGTACCTCAAGTGGGACCACAACCGCGACCTGCTCGGCGGCTCCGTGCACCGGCAGACCGCCGCGCTGTACCGGCTGATCGACGCCGTGCGCGCCGCACAGCCCGGGCTCGAGATCGAGTCCTGCGCGTCGGGCGGCGGCCGGATCGACCTCGGCATCCTTGAGCGGGTGGACCGGGTCTGGACCAGCGACACCAACGACCCGCTGGAGCGGCAGCAGATCCAGCGCTACACGAGCGTGCTGGTGCCGCCGGAGTACCTCGGCGGCCACCTCGGCGCCGCCACCGCTCACACCACCTGGCGCACCTCGGCCCTCGGCTTCCGGTTGGCGACGGCGCTGTTCGGCAGTGCCGGCATCGAGTGGGACCTCACCCGGGCATCCGCCGCCGAGCTCGACCAGATCGCGGCCTGGATCGCCATCTATAAGGAGCGCAGGGCGCTGCTGCACGCCGGCGTCATCGTGCACGCCGATGCCTCCGACCCGGCGCTCGAGCTGCACGGCGTGGTGGCCACGGATGGCGCCTCCGCCGTATTCGCGCAGGTCGCGCTGGCCGCTCCGCGCACCGCGCTGCCCGCACCGATCCGGTTCCCCGGCCTGGACCGGGCCCGGCGCTACCGGGTGCGCCCGCTGCTGGTGGGGCCGGCGCCGCAGACCATGCAGACCGTGCCGCCGGCCTGGCTGGCCGCCGGCGCGGACGAGCTGGTGCTTTCCGGCGCCGTGCTCGCCGACGTGGGCCTGCCGGCCCCGCTGCTGACGCCCGAGCAGGCCGCCCTGTTCACTCTCGACGCGGTCTGACCGCGCGGCTGTCGCTCATCCGTTGCCCTCGCGCGAGAGCGGGAATGTGGTTGCTTCGGGGGTGCTGAGGTCGCCGCACGGCCGCTTTCCCGGGATGGGGTCCTCGCGAGAGCGGGGTTGGGGTTGCTTCGGGGGTGCTGAGGTCGCCGCATGGCCGCTTTCGCGGGATGGGGTTGTGAGAGGGGGTCCGGGGACGGGGCCTTCTGTGGGGCTTTCGCGAGAGCGGGGTTGGGATTGCTTCTGGGGTGCTGAGGTAGCCGCACGGCCGCTTTCGCCAGATGAGGTCCTCGCGAGAGCGGGGTCGGGGTTGGTTCGGGGGTGCTGAGGTCGCCGCGCGGCCGCTTTCGCGGGATGGGGTTGTGAGAGGGGGTCCGGGGACGGGACCTTCAGTGGTGCTTTCGCGAGAGCGGGGTTGGGGTTGCTTCGGGGGTGCTGAGGTCGCCGCGCGGCCGCTTTCGCGAGACGGGGGTTTCGCGAGAGCGGGGTGGGGTTACTTCGGGGTGGCGAGGGCGCCACAGGGCCGCTTTGGCGGGGCGGGGAGACTAACGTAAGGGGATGACCGAGCAGAGCCCGCCGCCCCGACGCCCCGCGCCGAGGGCCGGGGTCCTGGTCACCGGGGCATCCGGAACTGTGGGGCGGGCCGTGGTGGACGCCCTCGCCGCGGCAGGCGAAACCGTCGTCGCCGGGATGCGGGACCCGCGCGCCTGGATCGCCGAGGGCGCCCGGCGCGCCAGCGGCACCGCGACCGGCCAGCAGCCCGGCGGACCCGGCAGCGCTCGTCCGGGCGCCGGTCACGGCACCGGCCAGCAGCCCGGCGGCCCTGGCAGCGCCCGACCCGGCACCACCCCCGTCGGCGGGAAGCCGCTGCGGGCGCCCAACCAGAAACCGTACCGCAACCCGGCGCATAAGCCGGGCAGCCTGCCCGCCACCTCGGCGCCCCACCGCACGGTGGGCCGACCCGCCGCGGCCGGGCCGGGCCGGGCCGGGGGCGCCTCCGCTGCCGGTCACGCCGTCGACGGCAGCGGCACCACCGTGCGCGCCTTCGACTTCGCCGACCGCGGCACCTGGGCCCGCGCCCTCGCCGGCGTCGACAGGGTCTTCCTGACCCTGCCGCCCACCGTCGGCGACGTGGGCCGCACCCTCATCCCCTTCATCGACCAGGCGATGGAGGAGAGCGGTGTGCGCCAGATCGTGTTCCTGTCGGCGCCGGGAGCACGGTTCGACAACCGGTCTCCGCATCACCTGGTGGAGCAGTACCTCAAGCGCACCCGCACGCCGTACACGATCCTGCGGCCGAACGTGATCATGCAGACCCTGTCGACCCGGTATCGCGACGACATCCGACTGCGTGACGAGATCGTGTTGCCCGCGGCCAATGCCAAGGCCGCGTTCGTGGACGCAAACGACGTGGGCCGGGCCGCCGCGCGGGTGCTCACGGCACCCGGTCACCTGCGCAAGGTGTATTTCCTCGCGGGGGAGCAGGCCGTCGGCTTCGCGCAGGTCGCCCAGCTGCTCACCGAGGTGCTCGGCCGGCCCGTGCGCTACACCGCCACCACCGAGGCCGAGTACCGGGAACTGGCCGCGAAACAGGGGGCGACGCCGCCCGATATCGCCGCGCAGACCGCCTGGTACCGGGCGATGCGGCGGCGTCTCGTCGGGTTCCCGAACCGCAGCATCCGCCGGCTCGCCGACCGGCCGGCCACGACCCTGCGCGACTTCGTCGAGGAGCATCGGCAGACGTGGCTGTGACCCGCGGCACCGCCCCGGATGCGGGCCCCCGAATTGGGGGCGGTCACGCGCCGTGGCGCCGTGGCGCGGATTGGTACCGTCGATCCTGAGGGTCGCCGATCCTGTTAGGTGAACGCTGAACGGGACGGATCACTCCATGCCACTCGCTCTGACCTCGGCGGCCGTCCGCCGGTGATCGCCCTCCCCGCCGTCATCCTGCTCTGCGCGATCCTGCCGTTCGTGCTCTCGTTCGTCGCGGATACGGTGTTGCTGGTGCTGCAGCGCGGCCGGGCGGCCCTGCCGGCCCTGATCGCCGCGGTGGCCGCGGCCGTGGCCGTCGCCGTCACGGGAGCCCTGCTGGTGCTGCTCAACCTGGCGGCACTCGAGGCGGATGCCGCGGCGGCCGCCCGACTCGTTGTCATCGGCCGCGGACTGCTGCTGGTGTGTGTTCCGCTGGCCGTGGCCGCCACGTTCGTGCGTCTGTGGGTGAGCCGGCTGCGGGCCTGCGCCGCGGGGCGGGCGCCCCAGGGTGACGCGGCCGAGTTCGCCGGCACCCGCTGGGGCGGCGGCGACCCGGCCTGACCGGCTGCGGTGCGGATTGCTAGGCCGCGGGCACGCCGTCGACCTTGAGCACCGCGAAGCTCGCGTCGAGCTCGACGTCGATGTCCTGGCCGTTTTCGAGGGTCACCTCGACCTCGTAGGCGTGGTCGAAGTCGTCGCTGCGCTCGACCTCGGTGACGGTGCCCACTGAGCCGGCGGGCACGGCCGCAAGGGCCGCGGCGGATGCGGCCGAGCGGTCGGTCTCGGTGAGGGCGGCCAGGCCGGAGGAATCGTCGGCGCCGGTGGTGTCGTCACCGGTGCCGGTGCTTGGCACCGAGGTGGCGGCATCCGTGGGCAGGCCGTCGACCCAGAGCACGCCGAACGAGTCGTCCAGGGCCACGTCCACATCGGTGCCGTCGGCGAGGGTCACCTCCACCTCGTAGGCGTGGGCGTCGGTGTCGTCGCCGGCCTCGGAGCCGGTGACGGTGCCGCTGCCGACGGCGTCAAGGGCGGCCGTGCTGGCCTTGTCGAGGGTGTTGCCGGTGAGCGGGCCGTCGGTGTCGAACGGGTCGGCGATAGCCAGGCCGGCGCCGCCCACGACGAGAACGGCGGCGACGGCTGCGCCGGTGATCCAGATGGTCTTCTTCTTCACGATATGTCCCTTGTTCGAGCGGTGCCACGGATGCCGTGGCCGATGACCCCACTGTGCCAAGGCGCCGCTGAAGCCAGGCTGAAGCCCGCTGAACGCCGCTTCAGAAAACTCTGGTCGGGCCGGGTCAGTCCGCGGATGCGGGCAGCCGCACCTCGAAGCGGGCACCGCCCAGCGCGCTGTCGACGACCCGCACGGTGCCGCCGTGCGCCTGCATGCTCTCCCGCACGATCGCCAGTCCCAGGCCGGTGCCGCCGGATGCCCGGGCGCGGGACTCATCCAGCCGCACGAACCGTTCGAAGACCCGGTCGCGCTCACCGGGCGGCACCCCGTGGCCGTCGTCCTCCACGACCAGCACCGCCTGCCCGTCGACCACGCTCAGCGCCAGGCTCACCCGCTCTGAGGCATGCTGGGCGGCGTTGTCGACCAGGTTGCGCACCACCTGGCCGAGCAGATTCTGATCGCCGCGCACCCGGGCCGGCCCCACCCCGGTGCTGTCGATGCTGAGGGCCATCGTGTCCCGCAACCGGCGGGCCTCGGCGAGCATCAGGTCATCCAGGTCCACGTCCGTTCCCGAGCTGGTGATCGAGCTTTCGGTCACCCGCGCCAGCAGCAGCATGCCCGCCACGAGGCGCTCCAGCCGGTCGACCTCGTCGAGCACCGCCTCGGACAGGTCGTCGAGGGTGACCCGGTCGGGATGCGCCTGAGCCACCTCGGCATACTGACGAAGGGACGCGAGCGGGGAGCGCAACTCGTGCGAAGCATCCGACACGAACTGCCGTTGAGCGTGCTGGGAGCGTTCGATCCGGTCGAGCATGCCGTTCATGGTGTGCGCCAGCCTGCCGATCTCGTCCGCGCGACCGGGGTCGGCAATGCGGCGGTCGAGGTTGGTCGCGGTGACGGCGTCCACCTCGCGGCGCATCCGTTCAACCGGCGCCAGGGCCCGGCCCACCACGATCCAGGTGAGCAGCGCCACGATGCCGGTGAGCAGCGGCACGGCCCCGGCCAGCAGCACGCTCACCGCGGCGACGGCCTCGTCGGTGTTCTCCACCGAGCGCCCGGCCACGATGGTGGTGTCGTTCTGGTCGTCTGCCAGGACGAGATAGTCGGTGTCTTCGCCGGGCACCCGGATGATCTGGGCGTCGCCGCCGTCTGGAACGCTGAGCAGCCGGCCGTCGAGGGCGTCGCTGCCGGCGACGAGGGCGCCCGAGGCATCGGTGATCTGGAAGAGCATGTCATCGTCTTCGGCGTCGAGACCGGCCACGCCCGTGCCGGAGTCGAGGTCGGTCTCGATCTGCTCGAGGTCGCGTTCGACGGCCGTGCCCACCTCGTCGAGCAGCACGCCGCGAAGTACGAGAACGAAGACCAGGGCGCCCACGATCAGGGTGACCGCCACGATCGCGGTGGACACCAGGGTGATCCGGCCGCGAATCGACCGGGTGCGCCGCTCAGCCACCGTTGGCCGCCAGTCGGTAGCCGGCACCGCGGAGGGTCTCGATCGCGGCCCGGTCGAACGGCCGGTCCACCTTGTTGCGCAGGTGCCGCACGTATACCTCCACGATGTTCGGGTCGCCCTCGAAGTCGAAATCCCAGACGTTGTCGAGCACGTCGCGCTTGCTCACCACGGTGCCGCGGTTGCGCATCAGGTACTCGAGCACCGAGAACTCGCGGGCGGTGACGTCGACGGATGCGTCGCCCCGGCTGACCGTGCGAGTGGCGGGGTCCAGGTGCAGGTCGCCGGCCCGCAGCACGGTGGGCCGGGCACTGGTGCCGCGGCGGATGAGGGCCCGCATCCGCGCGAGCAGCACGGCGGAGGAAAACGGCTTGGTGAGGTAGTCGTCGGCGCCGGTGTCGAGCGCCTCGATCTGGTCCCACTCGCCGTCCTTGGCCGTGAGCATGAGGATCGGGGTCCAGTTCTCCTCGGCCCGCAGGGTCTCGCAGACCCGGTAGCCGCTGAGGCCGGGCAGCATGATGTCGAGCAGGATGACCGCGTACTCATTCTCGCGGGCCAGCCAGAGGCCGTCCGGCCCGGTGCCGGCAATGTCGACCGCGAAGCCCTCGGCTTCGAGCCCGCGTTTCAGCCCCGTCGCCAGCCGCACTTCGTCTTCCACCACCAGGACTCGCATCCGGCCCCCTCGTCAGCTGATCGGCCGCACGGCCACCGCAGCCAGTCTGGCGTCTGCCCCTGAAGGCAAGCTGAAACTGCTGTGATCAGCCCGAACGTCGTGCGCAGGCGGCGGCTGCGGGGAGGCTTCAGTTCGGAACTTCGCAGTGTTAGTGGCGGCCAGGACCGTGCTTTATGCCGAAATGAGTGAGCGGATGCCGGCGCACCGATGGGTTCAGGGCTCAGGCGCCGCGGCGCAGCAGCAGTCGAGCGAGGGTGAGGTTGGCCAGCAGGAGCAGGGCCACGATCACGAGGATCGCCGGCCAGAGGCCGCTCGCGTCGTAGACCGCCAGCGCCACCAGCGGCCCGGCGACGGCGCCGAGGTCGCCGGCGGTGCGGGTGATGCCCACCACCAGGCCGCTCTGCCGGGCGGGCACGGCCTCGCTCATGAGCACGGTGGGCACGATGCCCGCCACGCTCGTGGCCAGGCCGTAGAGCACGATCGCCAGGGCGAACAGCCACGGGCCGTTCGCGACGGGAAAGATCAGCAGCGCGGCCGCTGAGGCGAGCACGCCCGGCACGAGCACGGCGAGCCGGCGGCCGCGGTCGATGAGCGAGCCCACCACGGGCAGCGCGGCCAGGGAAAGCAGGGTCGCCGCGGCCAGCGCCAGTCCGAGGGTGAGCGGGGTGAGGCCGCCAGTGTCATATGCCGCTACCGGCACGAGTCCCTGCTCGCCGCCGAACCGGGCGAAGAAGGTGGCGAACGAGCTGAGAGCCAGCGCAATCACGATAGCGACGACGCCCACACCCGCGTAGTGGGGTGCCGTCGGGCTCGATTCGGATGCGGCGGCCAGCGGGGTCTCGACAAGCTCGACCAGCGGATGGGGCTCGACCGGCGCGTGGGACGCATCCGGCGTCGTCGCGGCACGGCCGCGGGGGAGCCAGTAGTGCGCGGCGGGGCGCAGGGCGTCCCAGGCGAGCACCAGGGCGAGGGGCACACTGGCGACCAGGAACACCACCTCGAGCGGGAACCAGGTGAGCACCAGGCCGCCGAGGAAGGAGCCGGCCGCGCCAGCGGACATCTGCACGGCGGTGACGGTGGCCATCACCCGGCCGCGCCGGGCGGGTGGCGCGCCGGAGACCAGGATCGCGAAGCCGATCGTGATCGCGGCGCCGCCGAGCACCCCGGCGACCACCCGGGCGGCGATCAACGAGTTGGCATCCGCGGCGAGCCCGGTGAGGCCGGTGACGACCACAAGCAGCAGGCTCACCGCCCAGAGGTACGGCCGCGGCTTCCACCAGCGCAGCAGGATGCCGGCCGGGATGTTGGCGAGCACCCGGCCGAAGCCGAACGCGGCGATGATCGGGCCGAGCACGAGCGCGGTGGCGCCGAACCTGTCGACGTAGAGCGGCAGCGCGGGCACGATCGTGCCCCAGGTCATCTGGGTGGCGCCGATCAGGCAGCAAAGCAGCAGGGTCTGCTCGCCGAGCGACGCGCCCCGGCGGCCGACCGGGGCGGATGCGGCATCCACCCCGGTCACGCGGACGCTCACGACGCGAGGTTCTCGCGCAGCGTCGCGCCGGGGTACGCCGGGCCCATAGTGCCGCGGCGGCGGAGCTCCGGCACGAGCAGTTCGATGATGTCGTTGTACGACGCCGGCATGCTCAGCGGGTTGCCGATCATGTAGCCGCCGCGGGAGCCGGTGGCCGCGAAGTTCTCCTCGAGCTGGTCGGCGAGCTGCGCCGCGGTGCCGCTGAGGGTGTGGTTGTAGCCCACGGCGTGCTCCCAGCCGCGCTCGAAGAACTCGGTGCGGGAGAGCGAGTGGTCGGCGCCGAGCTCCTGCACCAGTTGCCCCACGAACCCGGACGGTGACGCGTGCCCGGCCACGATCTCGGCCTGCAGCTCACCGAGCACGATGGTGTCGCTCGCGCCGGTGAACACCGTGGAGAAGTCGTAGCCGGAGTTGTAGGAGAGGTACGCGCCCACGGCTTCGTCGCCCCAGTACTCGAGCATTTCCGCCTTGCGGGCGGCGGCCTCGTCACTGGTGCGGCCGATCACCATCTGGGTGGCCCAGAGGATGCCGACGTCGGCGGGGTTGCGGCCGTTGGCGGCCAGCTCCACGTCGAGCAGCGACCGGTGCCGCTGCTGGCTGGCCAGGCTGCCGCCGAAACCGAAGATGAGGTCGGCGAACTTGGCGCTCGTGGCGATGCCCTGCGGCGAGTTGCCGGCCTGCACGAGCACCGGATGCCCCTGCGGGCTGGGCACGCTGGTGAGCGGCCCGCGCACGTCGAAGAAGTCGCCGTGGTGGTCGATGGCGTGCACCTTCTTCGGGTCGGCGAACCGGCCGGTCTCCCGGTCCATCACGATGGCGTCCGGCTCCACCGAGTCCCAGAGCTGCTGGCACACCGAAATGAACTCCTCCATGCGCTCGTACCGCTTGCCGTGTTCGAGGAGTTCGTCGAAGCCGTAGTTGGCCGCATCCGCCCGCCGGGTCGACGCCACCACGTTGAACGCGATGCGCCCGCTCGTGACATGGTCGAGCGAGTTGAGCAGCCGGGCCACATAGAACGGATGCATGAACGTGGAGGAATAGGTCAGTCCGAAGCCGACGTTCTGCGTGACGGCGCTCATCGCGGCGATGAACGGGCTCATGTCGTGCCGGGGCCACTGCACGCCCCACTCGACGGCGGCGTCGGGGGAGCCGCGCCAGGTGTCGGGCAGGCCGGTGCCGTCGCCGAAGAAGAGCATGTCGATGCCGCCGCGCTCGGCGGTGATCGCCAGTTCCTGGAACATCTTCACGTCGGGGAAGGTGCGGCCGGTCCAGGAGCCGGGCCGGGCCCAGCGGCCCTCTGTGTGCGTGAATGACAGGTCGAACGCGAGGTGCAGGTGGCTCGGGTCCCGGTCGGCGGCGGTCATGCCGACACCGCTGAGGCGGTCGTGACGGATGCGCGGCTCGCGACCGGGAAGAATCCGGCCAGTTCATCGCTGGTCACCACGTGCGCCGTGGTGAGCGCGAGGATCTCGAGGGCGTTCTCGTGCACCCGCACGTCGTACGCGGCGGTGCCGTCCCGGGGGATCAGCACCGGGTAGTCCAGCTGGAACGCGTCGGTGGCGGTCGCGGCGATGCAGCACTCGGTGGTGAGGCCGGCCACGGCCACCCACACCACGCCCAGGCCCTGCAGCCGGCTGTGCAGCTCGGTGTCGAGGAAACCGCTGTAGTGCCGTTTCTGCACCCGGAGCTCGCCGGCGGCCGGAAGCACGCCGTACCAGTCGGCGCCGGGGGTGCCGATCACGCAGGGTTCGGTGTCGTCCATCGGTTCGTCGAAGCCGCGGCCGCGCAGCCAGTTGCTGGCACCCCAGAGCCGGTCGGGGTCCGAGGCCAGTTCGATCCAGACCACGGGAACCCCGGCGGCGCGGGCGCGCTCGACCAGGCCGGCCATGGTGCGGATGGCCGCGGCGATCGACGCCTCCGCGGCGGAGTCGAGGCCATAGTCGGAGAGGTAGCCGAGGTCGGCAAAGGAGCGCTGCACGTCGACGACAAGCAGGGCGCCGGCGCGGTTGTCGAGGCCGGCGAAGGGGCTGTCGGTGCTCATGAGGTGACCAGTCCGCTCGTCTGGCGGGCGGCATCCTGGGCGCGCAGGGTGGGCAGCACGGCCTCGCCGAACCTGGGCAGATCGGCGTGGTAATCGGGGAAGATCAGCATCAGGCCGTCGAGTTCGGCGCCCTCGACGACGGTGTTGATGTGGTTGAGCACGGTGTCGGGGGAGCCGACCACGTAGGGGGTCTGGAAGGCGTCCTGGCCGGTGGCGGACTGGGTCCAGGAGGTGGCGCGGTCGCGCGGCATGCCCCAGGAGACCCGCATGTTGGCCAGGGCCTCCACGTCGACGCCGGCGCCGATCACGTCGACGCGTCGCTGGGCGGCCGCATCCGTGTCGCCCATCACCACGGTGAGCATGGCGTAGGTCTTCACGGAACGATTGAGCGCGGCGGCCTGGTCGTGCACGTCGCGGGAGGAGTCGCGCAGCTCTTCCATGGTGTCGCCGGAGAGGAACGCGCCGTCGCAGAGTTCGGCCTGGAATTTGCGTCCGCGCGGCGACCGGCCGGCGCTGATCAGGGTGGGCTGCACGCGCGGGTGCGGGCGGGAGACGCAGTCGGTGAGGGTGAAGGTGTCGCTCTGCATGGTCACGGAGTCCTCGGTCCAGAGCCGGGTGACGGCGCGGGTCCAGTCCTCCACCATCTGGTAGCGGGCCTCCTTCGACATATCGGCGTCCCAAAGGCCCATCTGCTCGAACTCGTCGGCATAGGAGCCGGAGACGATGTTCATGCCGGCGCGGCCGTTGGAGATCTGGTCGAGAGTGACGAACATCTTCGCGGCGATGGCGGGGCTGTGGATGTTGGCGTGCACGGTGGCCCAGATCTTCACCTTCTCGGTGGCTTCGGCCAGGCCCGCCATCATGGTCATCGACTCGAGGGTGTTGCCCCAGTGGTCGGTGGAGCCACCGAAGCCGCGCCATTTGGCCATCGACATGACGAAGTCGAGGCCGGCCTGCTCGGCGAGCACCGCGGTGGTCTTGTTGTACTCGTAGCTGCCGTCGGGATGCGGCGCGGTGGTGGATACCAACCAGCCGCCGTTGCCGATCGGGAGGAAGACGCCGTACTCGCGTGCTGACATGGGGAGACTCTTTCTGCTGTGCGGAGGGCTGTGACGGAGTCGAAAACGAGGCGGAAACGAGCCGGGAAGGTGGGGAGGGGTGAAGCCGGGGCACCCGCAGTGGGCGCCCCGGCGACGGGCTGGGTTACGGTGCCGGCCAGATCAGGGTGGTGCCGTCGTAGATCGCCTCGACGAAGCTGTTGTCGAAGTAGGCGGTGGGGTCGGCGGGGGCCTTGGCGATCTGCTCGCTGTCCACGAGGAACTCGGATTCGGCGGTGACGTTGTCGAAGTCGATCAGGCCGATCGGGGCATCCGCCGGCTGGTTGTCGGTGACGATGTCGTACTCGGTGGTCCAGACCTTGAGGTTGTGCGCGGCGTCGTAGCCCTCGCCGGAGAGGTCGGACGCGAAGGCGACGCACTCTTCGCCGTTGTCGCCGCAGTAGTCGAAGGCGTGCTGGCTGGCGCGCAGGAAGTCCTCGACGGCGGTGGGGTTGTCAGCGGCGAACTCGTTGTTCACGGCCAGGCTGCCCAGCGACCCGGCCACGCCGAAGTCGTAGGGGCGCCACACGGTGACGTCTTCGCCGGCGGCCTCGAGCAGGTTGGGCTCGTTGGAGATGAAGCCGGTGAGCGAGTCGACCTGGCCGCGCGGCAGGATGGTGGGGTCGTAACCCACGACGACCTGCTGGATGCTGGAGAGGTCAGCGCCGGCGTTGGTGAGCATGGCGCCCACGGCGGGCGGCAGGTTGCCCTTCTGGCCGAGGATGGTGCCGTCCAGCTGCGTGAGGTCGGTCACGTCGGTGCCGGTCATCAGGATTTCCAGGCCCACGTTGGAGTAGGTGGCGATGCCGGTGACGTCGATGCCGTTGTCCTGCGCGGTGATCAGGTTCTGCTCGTCGACGCTGGTGATCGTGACGGTGCCGGCCGCGAGCAGCTGGGCGTTCTGGCTGGTGTCGCCGGTGCCGGGCTGGATGTCGACGTCGAGGCAGAGGGCGTCGAAGTAGCCCAGCTCGTCGGCGGCGATGATGTTGAGGATCGACACCGACGCCTGGTACTGGTACCCGGTGAGGAAGTTGATCGTGCCGGCGGCCTTGTTGAGCTCGCAGCGGTCGGCGGAGATGGCGCTGGCTGCACCAGCGGTGTCGGTGGAGGGGGTATCGCTGTCGGCCGTGGAGCTGCAGGCGGCGAGGCTGAGGGCGAGGGCGGCGATGGCGACGGTGGCCAGCTTGTGGACAGGGCGGGTGGGCATAGCGGTCTCCTGGTGCGGTGGGGGAAGAGGCGACGGGAAATGCAGGGCTGTGAAACGAGTGGTGCGAGTGATGCGGGTGATGCGGGTGATGCGGGTCGTGCGGGGAGGTGATGCGGCGGGAAAGGTGGGGGAGGGTCAGCTCTTGGCGCCCTGGCGGGACTCGTGCCAGTGCAGCACGCGGTCTTCGATGGCGGTGATGATGAGCAGCAGCAGCGAGCCCATGATCGCGAGGCAGAAGATGGCGGCGTAGACCACGGCGAGGCGGTTGTTCGACGACGCGACGCTGATCACGGTGCCGAGTCCGTCGGCGGCGCCCGGGGCGGAGAGCTCCGCGACGACGGCGCCGATGATGGAGAGCGGGAACACCACGCGCAGGGCGGTGAAGAGGTAGGGCAGGGCGCTGGGCATCCGCACGTGCCAGAGCATCTCGAGGCGTGAGGCATGAAGGGTGGTGAAGACCTGCAGCACCGCCGGCGACACCGAGCGGAGGCCGGTGGCGACGTTGATGAGAATGGGAAAGAAGCAGATCAGCGCCGTGACGATGAGCTTGGGCTCCGGGCCGAAACCGAACGCCACGACCAGCGCGGGGGCGATGGCCACGAGCGGGGTGACGCTGAGCACCACGGCGACGGGCATGATGGCCCGGCGCGCGATGGGCAGTTCGGAGACCAGCACCGCGAGGATGAACGAGGCGACGAACCCGATCGCCAGGCCCACGAGCGCCACGGCCAGGGTGGCCCAGGCGTTGGTGAGGTAGAAGCCGGGGTTGGCGGCCAGCGCCTCACCCACGGCGGCGAGCGGCGGCAGTAGGTAGGGGCTGTCCCTGGCGGTGATGCTCCAGAGGATGCCGAGCCCCACCAGCAGCACCGCGAGCGGCAGCCAGTAGGCGGGGCGCAGGAAACCGAGCCGTTTGGGCAGGCCGGAGCGGGTGGTCTTCACCGGCAGCGCCGTGGGTTCGGTCACGGAGGTCTCCTGAAGGGTGGCGGGCTCGGGGGCGATGACGGTCACTGGGCGGCTCCTGCCGGGCTGGGGATGCTGGTGGACCCGGTGATCGGGTTCTCCTGCCAGGCGGTCTGCAGGTGGTCGCGGATGAGGTCTTCGAAGTGGTGGAACTCGGCGCTCTTGAGCATCGCCTGGCTGCGCGGGCGCGGCAGGGTGATGTCCACGGAGGCCGTGATGCGGCCGGGGCGGGCCGACATCACGAGCACCTTGTCGGAGAGCCGCACCGCCTCGGAGACGGAGTGGGTAACGAAGACCACGGTGGTCTTGTTCTCGTCCCAGATGTCGAGCAGCTGCTCCTGGATGGACTCGCGGGTGAACTCGTCGAGCGCTGAGAACGGCTCGTCCATGAGCAGCACGTCCGGCTGCACGCCGAACGCCCGCACGATCGCGGCGCGCTGCTGCATGCCGCCGCTGAGCTGGGCGGGCAGTTTGTGCACGGCATCCGTGAGCCCGGCCTTGCCCAGCAGGTCGAGCATGTCGGGGGCGGGGCGGGCGAGGTGGCCGTGGATGCGGCTGCGCAGTTTGTCGGCGCGGCGGTTGACCTTGGCGGGCATGCTCACGTTGCCGAGCACGTCGAGCCAGGGCAGCAGGGCGGGCGCCTGCGGCACCAGGCCGATCATCTTCGCGGCGCAGGCGCGTTCGGGAGTGACCCCGAAGACCTCGGCGGTGCCGGCGTCGGCGTCTTCGAGGCCGGCGATGAGGCGCAGCAGGGTGGATTTGCCGCATCCGGACGGGCCGATGATGCTCACGAACTGGCCGCGCTTGATGTCGACGTCGACGTTGCTGAGCGCCACGTGCTGACCGTTGCCGGAGCCGTAGATCTTGACGGCGCCGCGGATCGAAATCGAGTCTGCGGTGCTCGCGGTGGGGGTGGGGGCGGTGAGGGTCATGGGTCAGACCAGCTTCCTGAACTCGCGGTTCTGGTAGACGAGCGGGGGGAGCTCGGTGCGGATGACCTCGTCGACGTGCACGATGATCATGAGATGGTCGCCGACGGTCCAGCGTTCGTGCACCTGGCCGAGGAGCGAGGCCTGGGCGCCGGTGACGACGGGAACGCGGTCGTAGTCGCCGTGCAGGGTGACGGCGGAGAACTTGTCGATGCCCTTGGTGGCGAAGTGGCGTGCCACGTCGCCCTGGTCGGCGCCGAGGATGTTGACGGCCACGTGGTCGGTGCGGGCGAATGCCGGGTAGCTCTCGGCGGTCTCGGCCAGGAACACGGCCACCAGCGGCGGAGTCACCGAGACGCTGGTGAAGCTGTTGGCGGTGAAGCCGTAGGCGACGCCGTTCACGTTCGTGGTGACGAGGGTGACCGAGGTGGCCATGCCGGCCAGTGCCCGGCGCAGTTCGGCGGGGTCGAAGGCGGCGGATGCGTCGGCCGCGGGTTCACCGGAACGGGGGTCAGTCTTCTGCACGCTAGCCTCCAAGGCGCAATACGAGTGGTCTAAAGGAGGAGAGCGAGCGGGTGAAGTGATCAGCTGGCTGTAGCAGTCAGTGGCAAATGGCCCGCGGAGGTCCGTTGGGTTTCACAGTAGGACGCGCAGATTTCGCGAAAGTCAGTCTCCTGTTTCGCGCAGGTAAACTCCCGCCGGCGCTCGCCGCACTGCCTGCGGGTCGCGCCCCTCCCGCTGGTCGAGCGTGTCGAGACCCCCGCGACGTGCCTGCGGGTCGCGCCCATCCCGCTGGTCGAGCTCGTCGAGACCCCCGCGACGCGGTCGTTAAACGTAAGCATGGTCGCGGGGTCTCGACAGGCTCGACCAGCGGCGTGGTGGTCCTGCGCCCGCAAATCAGTGTGTGCTCGGTGCCGCGAGCAGCTCGGCGAGCACCGCCAGCGCCCGCGCCAGCTCGAGGTCAGTGGGCGCCCCATAGCCGAGCACCAGCCCGTGCTGCCCCCGGTCCAGAACCGCGTAGTCGGCCAGCGACGCCACCCGCACCCCGCGCTCGGCGGCCTGCGCGACGAGAGCGGATGCATCCGCCCCGCCCGGCAGGTCAATGTGCACCACAACGTGCAGCCCGCCGTCGAGCCCCGCCAGCCGCACGCCGGGTAGCGCGCCGAGGGCGCCGATCACCAGGGCGCGGCGGTGGGCGTACTCGCGGCGCACCCGGGTGACGTTGCGGGCCAGGCCGCCACTCGCGAGGTAGTGCGCGAGGGCTGCCTGCTGCACGCCGGAGACGGTGGCGTCGAGGTCGTGCCGCACGGCGCGAAGCGCCTCGCCGAGGTCGCCGCTGGCGACGATGTAGCCGCAACGGATCCACGGGGTGACGGTCTTGGAGAAGCTGCCCACCAGCGCCACCCGCCCCGACCTGTCGAGGGTGGCCACGGCCGGCAACGGCATGGTCTCGAAACGGAACTCGCTGTCGTAGTCGTCCTCGATGACCACGGCATCCGCTGCCCGCGCCCAGCCGAGCAGGTCGAGCCGGCTCTGTACCGAGAGGCTGCTGCCGAGCGGATACTGGTGGCTCGGCGTGACCAGCACCGCGTGCGGCGCCGGTGTGAGCGCGGCGAGCTCGGCCAGGTCGATGCCGTCCGAGTCGGTACGCACCGGCAGGAGGAGCGCGCCGACCCGCCGCAGCACCCGGCGGGCGGTGGGGTAGCCGGGGTCCTCCACGGCGATGCGGGCGGAGTGCGTGCCGGCCTCGCTGCCGTCCGCTCCACCGGCGAGGGCCGCGACGGCCAGTCCGATAGTCGCCAGGGCGTCGCTGGTACCTGCCGTGACAATTACGTCGTCGGGGCGGCAGGCCAATCCCCGTGCGCGCCTCACGTGGTCGGCGATGGCGGTGCGCAGGTCGATCGTGCCGCTGGAGGGCGGCGAGTCGCTGCGCCCGGATGCGGCGACGGCGGCCCGCCAGGCCGCGGTCCAGGCCGGGTCGACGAGAGTGCGGGTCGACGGATGCCCCGGCGCCAGGTCGATCAGGGGCGGGGGAGTGACAGGGCGAGGTGGCCTGGCCGCTGCGGACGCGGCGCTGGTCGGGTTCCGGGCAGCCGGTGCGGGCACGGCATCGTGCCGCTCCACCATGACCCGGGTTGCCGAACCTGGCCGGGCCAGCAGGTAGCCCTCGCCGGCGAGCTGGTCGTAGGCGGCAACGACAGTGCCGCGGGACACCCGCACCGAGGTCGCGAGGGCGCGGGTGGACGGCAGGGCCTCGTCGTGCTGCAGGATACCGCCGAGGATCGCCCGGCGCAGGGCGGTCGCGAGCTGCGCCGCGAGAGGAAGCTCGGACGCGCGATCGAGCAGGATCGGCAGCTCGTGTGCGTTCATCGTGGTTCCTCGTTTCACGTTCTGTGTGGGGCGTGGGGCGTGCCGGGCGGAACGTGCCGAGCCGGGAGCCGCCGCCTGTCGCACCGGCGACGCCGAAACCAACCGGTCCAATCAAAGTTGCCAGAAGTGGCCCTGTCGCTGATCCAATCTGACACCGATCCTAGTAGCATGTCCCTCCCCACCCAGCCCCAGAATGATGTGGGCACCGACCTGCCCATCACCGCCCGCACCCGCATCACCCGGGCGCCCGAGCGCCAGCGCACCGACCGCGCCGAGCTGTACGGCATCCTGGACGACGCCCTCGTCGCCCACGTCGCGATCGTGCGCGACGGCCTGCCACTGGTGCTGCCGATGGGCTTCGGCCGCGGTGGCGACGCCATCTACCTGCACGGCTCCACCGGCAGCGGTATTTTCCGGGCGATGGCCTCCGGCACCCCGATCTCGGTCACGGTGACCCACCTGGATGGCCTCGTGTACGCGCGCTCGCTGTTCGACAGCTCGATGAACTACCGCAGCGCCGTCGTGTTCGGCGTGCCGACGGTGGTCGCCGCTGAAGACAAGGAGGAGGCCATGCGCGTCGTTTCCGACCACCTGATGCCGGGCCGCTGGGATGAGGTGCGTGGCATGACCAAGCGCGAGCTCGCCGCGACCCTCGTGCTGCGCCTGCCCCTCGACGAAGCCAGCGTGAAGGTGCGCGCCCACGGCGCCTCCGAGGCGGCGGATGACGGCGACGACCGCTCGATCTGGGCCGGGGTGCTGCCGCTGCGGCTGACCGCCCAGGCGCCGGAGACCTCCGCGCTCACCCCGCTCGGCACCCCGGTCTCCGCCGCGGCGCTCGCCTACGCGGCCCGCATCGCGCCCGCACGGTGTGAGTCGGGGAGCGCGGCCGGATGATCGTCGCCGCTTGCGCGGGCCTGGTCGCCCTGGCGGCTTTCGGCGTCGTGTGCACAGTCAAGGCCGTCGTGTCCGATGGCCACCGCCGCATCCCGCGCCGCTGAAGCGCAGCCGACCGCCTGCCGCGCGCTGAGGAGCGGACTTCGCACGGTGTGCGGGCTGCGGGAAGGTGCTTTGTGCGTAACTGAGTTGCGCACCGGCCTATGGCACGGCGTGGGGAGGCCGAGGGCTCAGCGGGTGAGCAGCTCCAGCGGCGCATCCGGCCGGAAGATGTAGACATCCACGTGCATATCGGCCGCCGCGGCGCTCGGCCAGGACGCCGGGGTGAAGAACCGGGCCAGGGGCTCGCTGATGCAGATCACCAGGCGGGGCCGGGTGGGCAAGACGCCCCGCAGCCAGACGAGCTTGAGCATGTCGGCGATGGCCTTGTTGCGGTGCGACGACTTGGGGGCGCCGGTATTGGCCACCAGCTGCACGAGCACGCTCGCGGCGGCGTCGATGCCCTCCACCTCTACGCGCAGGCCGCCGGGCACGGTGAGGGTGCGCGGTTCGAGGTCGACGCCGAGGCGCTCGCCGAGGGCGCGCAGCATGGCGTGCTCGGTCGACTCGGGCTGGATGCGCCCGGTGGCCCCGATGTGCGTCATGCCCGGCTCCTCTCGTCGCGATGGTGTCGATGGCTCAGTGTTCTCGACGGCTCAGTGTTCTCGATGGCGCGGTGCCCTCGATGGCTCAGTGTACGGCGCGCGGCGCACCGCCCGGCCTCGCCCGTGCAACTGTGCCCCGTGCGGACAATTGGTGCCGGCGCACCGGGCGCACTTGTCCGCTGCGGCAACAGTTGCGCACCGGGGCGGCGAAACCGGCCGGGACACCCGCCCGCGCATCGGCTCCCACGCCATCCGGTGACATAGTCTGAGACCCATGAGTGCAGGCCACGCGACAAGCTATGACGTGGCACGCGCGGCGGGCGTCTCCCAGTCCACGGTGTCCCGCGCCCTGCGCGACGACCCGCGGGTGTCGCTGGCCACGCGGGAACGCATCCGCCTGATCGCCACCACCATCAACTACTCGCCCAATCTCATGGCGCAGAGCCTGATCACCGGCGTCAGCCGCTCCATCGCGGTGCTCGTGGCCGACCTGCAGAACCCCGTCTACCCGCAGCTGGTCGACTCGGTGCAGACCACTCTCAACGAACGCGGCTACCGGATGCTGCTGCTCAGCGACCGCTCGGAGGGCGAGCGCGAACGCGACGTCGACGCTCTGCGCGGCGGGCTTGTGGCCGGTGCCATGTTCATGCAGGCCCGCGTGGGCTCGACCCTCGCCGAAGACCTCGTGGCCCGCGGCCTGCCGCTCGTGGTGATCGGCCGCGACGTCACCTCGCCCAACGCCGGCGCCATCGACAGGTTCGTGGCCGACGGCAGCCACGGCGGCGTCCTCATCGCCGACTACCTCTACGGGCTCGGCCACCGCCGCATCGCCATGGTCGGCGGCCCCGAGAACAACCCGAGCATCAACTTCCGGGAGGTCGCCTTCCGTGCCCGGCTCGACGAGCTGGGCATCCCGCTGCAGCCGCAGTTCGTGCGCCGCGGCCTCATCGAGCACGAGACCGGCCTCGCCATGGGCACCGAGCTGCTCTCCCCGGCCGAGCGCCCCAGCGTGGTCTACTGCGGCACCGACTACATCGCCTACGGCGTGATCGACGCGGCGAACCGCCTGGGCCTCTCCATCCCCGACGACGTGCAGGTGATCGGCTACGACGACCTGCGGATGTCCAGCTGGTCGATGTTCGACCTCACCACGGTGCGCCAGCCGCTGTTGGAGATCGCCACCGCGGGCACCCACCGGCTGCTCGACCGCATCGAGGGCCTCTTCGAAGAGGAGCCCGAACGCACGGTGTTCCCCGTGCACCTCGTGGAACGCGGCACCACCGGCCCCTGGCCCACCCCCGCCGCCTAACCCCGCACCAGACGTCGGCCCCGCCGCCCCCGGCGCATCCGTCGCGTGGCGCACAACTGTTGCCGAAGCGGACTTCTGCGCCCGGTGCGCCGGACGCAATTGTCCGGAAGGGGAACAGTTGGCGTGCTGAGGGCCGATACACCGGCGCTTTAACGCGGCCGTAACACTACCGACCAGAGACCGTTACCCTCGGCCCCCTTTTGTGCGTTTTCGCGTAATTTACCTCCGCTACATTCGAATGCATTCGGTATCCATTCGAATGCACAGCCTTCCGACCGGCGACACCCACCGTCAACAGGAACCCTGCTTTTCCAGTCCCGCACAGCCCTTCCCGCACTGCCCACAGCATCCTCAAGACGTGCCCGCACCTAGGAGAAACACATGCACACTCGTTCCCGGCAATTCCTCACCTGGACCGCACTGGGGGTGAGCGCAGCCCTCATGCTCACCGGCTGCGCCTCCACCACCGCCGCATCCACCACCACCGACTCCAGCGGCACAGCGGATGGCCTCGCCTACGCCACCGCGCAGATCGAGAAGTTCAGCGCCGACCCCGAGTTCACCTTCGACGCCGAACCGTTCGCCATGGCCGACATCGCCGGCAAGACCATCTTCAACATCCCCAACACCAGTGCCATCCCGTTCATCGTCACGGTGAGCGAGGAGACCCAGAAGGTGGCCGAGCGTTACGGCGCCACCTGGGTGGAGTACACCAACCAGGGCAGCCCCACCGAGCACACCGCCGGCATCGACCAGGCGATCAGCCAGAAGGCCGACGTCATCCTGCTCTCGCAGGGCATCAACGGCGAACTGCTGGTTCCCGCCCTCGAGCGGGCCAAGGCCGCCGGCATCCCCGTGGTCGTCACCCACACCATCCAGGACGGCGAGGCGATCCCCGACTCGATCAAGGACCTCATCGCCGGGCAGGTCACGGCCCCGTTCAACGAGTCCGGCCGGCTCAGCGCCGACTGGGCCATCCAGGAGACCGAGGGCAAGGGCAACATCCTCCTCGTCAACACCGCTGAGGTGCCCGTCGCCGGCGGCATCATCGACGCGATGAAGGACGAGATCGCCACCAACTGCCCCGAGTGCACCGTCAAGGAGGTCAACGTTCCGCTGGCCGACTGGGCGACCAAGATCTCCACCAGCGTGCAGTCCGAGATCCAGATCAACCCGGAACTCGACTACGTGCTGCCGGTCTTCGACTCGATGGCCCTGTTCGTTGAGGCCGGAGTCGTCGCCGCGGGCAAGGTAGGTCAGGTGAAGGCGGCGTCCTTCAACGGCACCCCCGCCGTGCTCAAGATCATGCAGGAGGGCGACGTGCTCGCCATGGACGTGGGCGAGTCGATGCCGTGGCTCGGCTGGGCCACCATGGACCAGGTCGGCCGCGTGCTGACCGGCACCCCGGTCGTCGAAGACGGCTTCGCGCAGACCCCGCTCAAGGTGTTCACCAAGGAGAACGTCGACGAGACCGGCACCCCGCCGGGCTCGACCGAAGGCTACGGCGACGCCTACGTCACCGGCTACGAAGCACTGTGGGGCCAGCCGTAGTGATTCCCTCCACGTCGACACCGTCAGAGCGCACCCCCGAGGCGCTCGCGCCCCTCCTCAAAATTGAGAACCTGTCGAAGACCTTCGGCGGCCTCACCGCGCTCTCTCACGTCGACCTCGACGTTTTCCCCGGGCAGATCCATGGTCTGCTCGGGGAGAACGGCTCGGGGAAGTCGACGCTGATCAAGATCCTCAGCGGCTTCTACACCCCGGATGCGGGTGCCAGCGCCTGGCTGCGCGGCACCCCGATCACCCTCCCGATCGCCCCCGGCTACTTCCGCACCCTCGGCATCAGCTTCGTGCACCAGGACCTCGGTCTGGTGCCCGAGCTCAGCGTCGTGGAGAACCTGCGGATCAGCAACATCGTCGCCGGCCGCGGCCCCCTGATCAACTGGAAGAAGGAACAGGCCAAAGCCGCGGAGACCTTCGCCCGGTTCGGCCTCAACATCGACCCGCGCGAAACCGTGGACAGGCTCGGCGACACCGACCGGGCCCTCATCGCCATCCTCCGCGCCGTCAGCGAGCTCGGCGACCACCGCTCACTGCTGGTGCTCGACGAACCCACCGTCTTCCTGCCCAAGGAAGACACCGACCTGCTCTTCCGGGTGGTGAAAGAACTCGTCGCCGACGGCGGAATGAGCGCCCTGCTCGTCTCCCACGACATGACCGAGGTGCTCGAACACACCGACCGGGTCACCGTGCTGCGAGCCGGCGAGGTACAGGCGCACCTCGACACCGCCGGCACCACCGACGAGCAGCTGGTGCAGCTCATCGTGGGCCGCACCCTGCGCCCGGCCAAACAGTCCGCCCCCAGCAGCACCGACACCCACCATGCCGGCGCCGTCGCCCGGGTCGACGACCTCGCCACCGGCCACGTCGACAAGCTCAGCTTCGACGTCGCGGCCGGCGAGATCGTGGGCCTCACCGGCCTGGCCGGCTCCGGCTTCGAAGACGCCCTCGCCGGCATCTACGGCGCCCAGGCCGCCACCGGCCAGCTCACCCTGCGCGGCACCCGCAGCGACCTGGCGGATGCGTCCCCGCGCGACTCCCTCAAGGCCGGCATCGTCTACGTGCCGGCCGACCGCAAGACCCAGGGCGGCGTTGGCGAACTCACGGTGGAACAGAACGTGACCCTGCCCGTGATCGGCAAGTTCCGCTCCTGGTTCGGCCTGAACGCCGCCGGCCTCAGCCGCCGCGCCGACGAGATCTCCGAGAGCTACGACATCCGTCCTCGCAACCCGCAGGCGCTGTTCAGCACCCTCAGCGGCGGCAACCAGCAGAAGGCCGTGCTCGGCAAGTGGCTTCAAGACGACCCGCAGCTGATCCTGCTGCAGGAACCCACCCAGGGTGTCGACATCGGCGCCCGCAGCATCATCTTCGAGCTGCTCCGCTCCACCGCCGCCGGTGGAGTGCCGATCATCTGCGCCTCCAGCGACTACGACCAGCTCGCCGCGGTCTGCGACCGCGTCATCGTGCTCGCCCACGGGCGCCCGCACGCCGAACTGACCGGCGACGACCTCACCCACGAATTGATTGCCGCATCCGTCATCACGAGCCTGACCGAGACCCCGGCCCTGCTGAAAGAGAGTGTTTCATGACCACCACGACAGCGCCCGCCAGCACCACGGCTGCCGCGCCCGGCACCCCGGCCGGCCCCGGCACCGCCCGCCCGGCCAAGCCCGCCCGCAACTTCTGGCTGCACACCGAGCGGTACGCCCTGCTGATCGCCTGGCTCGCGGTGATCGTGGTCTTCAGCCTCATGCTGCCGAACACCTTCTTCACCGTCGGCAACCTGCAGAACGTGCTCGGCTCCCAGGCCGTGCTGCTGATCCTCGCCCTCGGCCTGCTCTTCCCGCTCACCGCGGGGGAGTTCGACCTCTCGGTGGCGTCGACCCTGTCGATGTCGTCGATGACCGTGGCCGTGCTCAACGCCCAGTTCGGCGTGCCGCTGCTGCCCAGCCTGGCCGCCGCCTTGGCCGTGGGCCTCATCGTGGGCCTGATCAACGGGGTACTCGTGGTGGTGTTCAAGATCGACTCGTTCATCGTCACCCTCGGCTCGGCCACCGTGATGCTCGGCCTGGTGCAGTGGATGAGCAACTCCTCCTCGGTCACCGGCGTCGACTCCGCCCTGGTGCAGGCCACCGTCGGGTTCCGCGGCATCCTGGGCATGCCGCTGCAGTTCTTCTACGGCCTCATCGCCGCCGCGATCATCCTCGTCATCCTCACCTCCACCCCGATCGGCCGCCGGCTGCTCTTCGTGGGCCGCGGCCGCCAGGTCGCCGAGCTCAGCGGCCTGAACGTCAACCGGCTCCGGATCGGCGCGTTCATCGGCTCCGGCCTGGTCGCCAGCATCGCCGGCATCGTCTACGCCGGCAGCCTCGGCGGCGCCGACCCGTCCAGCGGCCAGTCCTTCCTGCTGCCGGCCTTCGCGGCCTGCTACCTCGGCGCCACGGCCATCGTGCCCGGCCGGTTCAACGCCGTTGGCACCTTCATCGCGGTCTTCTTCCTCTTCACCGGGGTCGTCGGCCTGCAGATGCTGGGCGCGCAGAGCTACGTGCAGCAGCTCTTCTACGGCGGCGCCCTGATCGTGGCCGTGGCCCTTTCCCAGGCCATCCGCCGGCAGTCCGCTAAGGCGCACAAATAGACCGAAAATCCTCAGACTGACTGACCAGAATGACCGGCACCATCCGCAGCACCCGCACCGCCCTCTAGACCCGCACGACCCACAGCACCCGCACCGCCCTCTAGACCCGCACGACCCACAGCACCCGCTCCCCGAAGAAAAGGATCCCCTCATGGACATCGGCGTATTCATCCCGATCGGCAACAACGGCTGGCTCATCTCCAACACCTCGCCGCAGTACAAGCCCAGCTATGACTTCAACCTCGAGATCGTGAAGAAGGCCGAGGACTACGGCTTCGAGTTCGCCCTCTCGATGATCAAGTTCCGCGGCTTCGGCGGCGACAGCGAGTTCTGGGACTACAACCTCGAGTCGTTCACCCTGATGGCCGGCCTCGCCGCTGCCACCGACAAGATCAAGCTCTACGCCTCCGCCGCCGTGCTGGCCCTGCCGCCCGCGGTCGCCGCACGGATGGCCACCACCGTCGACTCCATCTCGCACGGCCGCTTCGGTGTGAACCTGGTTTCCGGCTGGGCGAAGGACGAATATGCCCAGATGGGAATCTGGCCCGGCGACGTCCACTTCGAGCGCCGCTACCGTTACTCCGAGGAGTACGTGCGCGTGATGCAGGACCTCTGGACCACGGGCGTCAGCGACTTCAAGGGTGAGTTCTTCACCATGGAAGACTGCAAGATGCTGCCGATGCCCGAGAAGCACATCCCCGTGGTGTCGGCCGGCCAGAGCGCCGTGGGCATCGAGTTCGCCGCCAAGTACGCCGACTACAACTTCGTGATGGGCCTGGGCGTCAACACCCCCACCGCGCACGCCTCCGGTGTGACCGCGTTGGCCGTGGCCGCCGAGAAGACTGGCCGTGACGTGGGCGCCTACGTGCTGTTCATGATCATCTCCGGCGAGACCGACGAAGAGGCCCAGGCCCTCTGGCAGAACTACAACGACGGCATCGACCTCACGGCAATCGGCTGGATGATCGGCCAGGCCGCCAGCGACACCGGCGACGAGACCAGCACCGCCAAGACCATCGCCGCCCCGGAGGGCGCCGTCAATCTCAACATGGGCACCCTGGTGGGCTCGTACGAGACCGTCGCGCGCCTGCTCGACGAGGCCGCCGAGGTGCACGGCACCAAGGGAATCATGCTGGTCTTCGACGACTTCATCAAGGGCCTGGACGACTACGGCACCAAGATCCAGCCGCTGATGACCTCCCGCGCCGACGTGGTGGCCAACCTCTCGGTCTCCTAACCCGCATCCGCACCCCGCACCTCGCGGTGCCCGGCCCGCTCGAGCCCCTTCGGCTTCTCGAGCGGGCCGGCGCGCCCCGAGCGCTGCTCCCTGCCCCGGGCGATCACGCTCCCGGCCGCCGGCGACCGCCCTCCCGGCCGCGCAGGCCCGACCAGGCTTCACAGAACAGGCTTCGACATGACCCACGCAACGGGCACCATCCCGGGCAACGCCAATGACCAGGCCCGCCGCACCATCACCCCCCTGCTACAGGCCGGCCTGGAGGAGAGCCGCCGGCACCCCCTCCCCGCCTCGCCCTCGAGCGAGAAGAACGAACCCGGCCACGCCGACCTGCTCTTCCGGCAGCTGCTGGCCGCGGATGCCGCGCCCGGCCCGGTCGCATCCACCCGCGCCGCCGAGCCCGCGGGCACGGCTCCGTTCGCGGTCCCCACCGCCACGGTCACCGACCTGCTCGCCGCCTACGCCGCCGGCACCGTCACCCCCTCCGTGGTGGTGGCGCTGCTCGAGCCGCGCTGGAGCGCCGCCGGGCCCGCCCCCGCCGCGGTGCTCGCCGCTATTGCCGGCATCCACCAGGCCGCCGCCGACAGCGACGCCCGCTATCGTGCCGGCACCGCCCGTCCGCTGGAGGGCATCCCGTTCGCCGTCAAGGACATCATTGACGTGGCCGGCACCCCGGTGACCGCCGGGTCGAAGCAGACCGGCGACCGCATCGCGCCGGCCGACGCCACTGTTGTCAGCCGGCTGCGCGCGGCCGGGGCGATCCCGGTGTTCATGTCGGCCACGACCGAGTTCGCCTGCGGCGCCCCCGACAACGGCCGCTACGGCCCGGTGCCCAACCCCTGGGACGAGGAACGCTGGACCGGCGGCTCCTCCACCGGCTCGGCCGCCGCGCTGGCCGCCGGCCTGGTGCCGTTCGCGCTCGGCAGCGACACCGGCGGGTCCATCCGGGTGCCGTCCGCGCTCTGCGGCCTCACCGGCATCAAGCCCACCTACGGCCTCGTGCCCCGCACCGGGGTCGCGTCTCTTTCCTGGACCATGGACCACGTGGGCCCGATGGCCCGTTCGGCCGCCGACCTCGCCGTGCTGCTGCCGCTGATGGCCGGCCCCGACGGCCTCGACCCCACCGCCGGCGCCGCCGTGCCCGACCTCGCCGCCGACCCCGCGGGTGTTGCCGGGCTACGCATCGGCGTTCCCCGCGGCTGGTTCACCGAGCGCTGCGATGCCGCCGTGCTCGCCGCGTTCGAGGCCGCCCTCGAGGTGTTCGCCGGGCTCGGTGCCGAGCTCGTGCCCATCGAGTTCGACGGTCTCGAGGCTGTGCACGACGAGTCCTGGAACGTCTTCTACGGCGAACTCGCCTCCACCCAGGAGGCCAACAACGATCGCCGCGACCTCTTCGACGCCGGCACCAACGCCCGCCTGGACTGCGGTTTTGTACCGCTGGCCGTCGACTACCTGCGCGCGCTCCGCCGCCGGCCGCTCATGCAGCAGCACATCCTCGACCGGATGGATGAGGCCGGCGTGCACGTGCTGCTCACGCCCGGCATCGGCGCCACCGCCCCGCGGCTGGACGACCTCACCATGAGCGTCGACGGCGAGGTGTTCAACCTGCACGATGTCATCCCGCGCAACACCCGGCTCTGGGACTACACCGGCTTCCCGGCGCTGATGGCGCCGGCCGGGCTCGCCCCCGACGGCCTGCCGGTGGGCATCCAGCTCATCGCCCGGCCCTGGCAGGACCGCCTGTGCCTGGCCGCCGCGATCGGCTTCCAGGCCGTCACCGACCACCACCGGCGGCTGCCGGGCATCGCCACGACCTGGGCGCCCGAGCGCCCGGTGGCCTGATCGCGGCCCTGACAGCGGGGAATGACGCGCGCCGGGCCTGGCAGATCCTCTTTGCCACCAGCCTCAGCGTCGTCCTCGTCTTCATCAACTCCAGCGGCCTGTCCATCGCCCTGCCCAGCCTCACCCGCGACCTCGACGCCACGAGCACCCAGACCACCTGGGTACTCCTCGTCTATATGCTCGCCACCACCACGCTGATCCTGGTCTTCGGCCGGGTCGCCGACATCCTCGGCCGGCGCCGGCTCTACCTGGCCGGGATCGTCGTGTTCATGCTCGCCACCCTCGGCTGCGGCCTCGCCGCCGACCCCGGCTTCCTCATCGCCATGCGCCTGGTGCAGGGCGTGGGCGCCGCGGCGATCATCACCAACACCACCGCGCTACTCACGGATGTCTTCCCCGGCCACATCCTCTCCAGCGGTCTGGGCATCAACGCCACCGTCGCCGCCGTGGGGCAGGTGCTCGGCCCGCTGCTCGGCGGCGTGGTCACCGACGTCGTCGGCTGGCGCTGGATCTTCCTCGGCGGCCTGCCGATCAGCCTGATCGGGCTGGTCTTTTCGATGAGGCTGATCCCGCGGGCGGGCCCCCGGGTGCGGCACGAGAGCATGGACTACCTCGGCAGTGTGCTCTCGGTGCTCGGCATCGCGCTGCTCGTGATGGTGGTCTCCTTCGGCGGCGAGCTCGGCTGGAGCAGCCCGGGGATCCTCGCCATGGTGGCGGCGTCCATCGTGGTGTGGACCTGGTTCGTGCTGCTGCAGAAGCGCCGCGAGCATCCGCTGATCGACGTGAACCTGTTCAAGAGCCGCACCATCTCGTTCATCTACCTGGCCGCGTTCTTCAACGCGATCAGCAACTTCGCGATCGTGCTGCTCGCCTCGCTGTACCTGCAGGGGGTGCAGGGGCTCAGCGCCATCGACGCCGGGCTGATGATCCTGCCCGCCCCGGTGGGCACCATGCTCGCCGCCGGGTTCGCCGGCCGACTGGTGCGCACGGTGAATCCGCGCTGGCTCACCTCCGTCGGCATGCTGATGATCTGCGCCGGCGCGCTGCTGTTCGCCGGGACGCTCAGCGCGCACACCGCGTACCCGTTCATCGCCGCGGCGCTGTTCCTGGTGGGGCTCGGGGTGGGGCTGTTCATGACGCCGAACACCTCCGCGCTGATGTCGCGGGTGCCGGCCACCCGGCGCGGCATCGCCAACGCGATCCGGTCCACCCTGCAGAACGCCGGCTACCTGTTCAGCACCGCGATCGCGCTGGCCATCGCCACCGGCGGCCTGAGCGCGTCGGAGCGGCTCGCCGCCTACAACGGCACCCTGTTCGGCATGGACCCCTCCGGCCTGAACTCGTTCGTCAACGGGGTGCAGTGGGCGCTCGTGCTCTTCGCGGTGCTCGCGCTCATCGGCGGCATCCTCAGCGTGATCGGCCCGCGCCCCGGCCGCCCCCGAACCCTGCCTATCATCGTGATCACCGACCCGTGAGCCGCAACCCCGCCATCCGACCCACCCACACCCCAGGAGCAGCCATGAGCACCACCCCCGACACCTCGTCCACGGATGCCGCGGCCGACTATGCCGCCGCCGGCTACACGGGCGGCCTCGAACCCGGGGCCCGCCCGGCACTGATCATCGTCGACCCGGTCGTGGCCTACATCGACAAGACCTGCGGCCTCTACGCCGGCGTGGAGAAGCCTGCCGAGCAGATGAGGGTGCTCGCCGCCGCCGCCCGCGCCGCCGGGGTGCCGGTCTACATCACCACCGTGGTGCTCGCGCCCGACGGGTCCGATGCCGGTGTGTTCTTCCGCAAGGTGCCGGCCCTGGCCGCGTTCCTGCCCGGCAGCCCCTACAAGGAGTTCATCGACAGCCTCGCCCCGCTGCCCGGTGACACCCTCATCACCAAGCAGTACCCGAGCGCGTTCTTCGGCACCAGCCTCGCCGCGAACCTCGTGGCGCGGGGCATCGACACGGCCGTGATCGCCGGGCTGAGCACCAGCGGCTGCGTGCGCGCATCCGCCATCGACGCCATGCAGAACGGGTTCATCCCGATCATCGTGGAGGACGCCGTGGGCGACCGCCTGCCCGAGGTGCACGCCGCCAACATCTTCGACCTCGGCATGAAGACCGGCGAGATCTACTCCACCGCCCAGGTCCTCGCCTACTGGGAGTCCCTCTAGCCCCGCAGTCCCGGAGTCCCTCCTAGCCGCGGTCTGCGCGCGCCCGCCCGCCAACTGTTGCCGAAGCGGACATTTGCGCCCGGTGCGCCGGCAACATTTGTCCGGACGGGGAACAGTTGTGGGCGGCGGGCCCCGCGGCGACGCTGGGTCCCCCAGGGGCGAGGCAGCGGCGACGCAGCTCCGATGTGAGCCCATTGACGCCCGTCTATGTTACCGCCATACTTGCTACATCGACGCCCGTCGATATGTGCTGAAGGCAGGACCGCAGATGAGCGACAAGACCGCGACCGAGAAGTCGGCCATCACCGAGCAGGTGCGGGAGCGTTACGCCGCGCAGGCCCTGCAGATCACCGACGTGAGCGAGGGCTCCTGCTGCGGCACACCGCTGGAGACGAGCGGTGTGTTCGGCTCGGCGCTGTACACCGGGATGGAGCAGGCCGAGGTGCCCGACGCGGCGATGCTGGCCAGCATCGGCTGCGGCAACCCCACCGCGGTGGCCGACCTGCGTCCCGGCGAGACCGTGCTCGACCTCGGCTCCGGCGGCGGCATCGACGTGCTGCTCTCCGCCCGCCGGGTGGGCCCCACCGGCTTCGCCTACGGCCTGGACATGACCGACGAGATGCTCGCCCTCGCCCGCGCGAATGCCGCCACGGCCGGCGCCACGAACGTCGAGTTCCTCAAGGGTTTCATCGAAGAGATTCCGCTGCCGAATGCGACCGTGAACGTGATCATCTCCAACTGCGTGATCAACCTCTCGGCCGACAAGAACGCCGTGGTGCGCGAGATGTTCCGGGTGCTCACGCCGGGCGGCCGGCTCGGGCTCTCCGACGTCGTGGCAGAGAACCAGCTCAGCGAGAGTGAGCGCATCGAGCGCGGTTCCTTTGCGGGCTGCATCGCCGGGGCGCTGTCTGAGGAGGAGTACCGGGTGGCGCTGACCGCGGTGGGATTCACCGACGTGAGCGTGGAGTTCACCCACGAGGTGGCCCCGCAGATGCACGGCGCCATCGTCAAGGCGGTCAAGCCGAGTTAGCCGGCGCCGTGCGGTCCCGTCTGCAGGTCGTCTCGCGGGGTCTCGACGAGCTCGACCAGCGGGATGGTGGTGACGTGCGCGTGTGTCGTGCCTGGTCGTTGGTCGAGCTTGTCGAGACCTGGTGAGGTGCGCGTGTGTCGCGCCCGGGCTCAGTCGGAGCCGGGCAGGCCCAGGAACTCGATCGCGGCATCCCGGAAGGCCCGGGAGGTGGGCGCGTTGAAGTGGTTGCGACCAGGGATCTCGAAGAACGACGCGTGCGGGGTGGCCTCGGCCAGGGCCCGGGACGCCTCGAGGATGCGGTCCTCGCTGCCGGTGGCGAAGAGCACCCGCTGCTCGGGCGCGTTCGCGGCGTGCGGCTGTGGGCCGTCGCGCATCCCCTCGACGAGGGCGATCAGCGCCTCGAGGTCGTTGTCGCGGATGGCGCCGGCCATTTTCAGATACGCGGCGGTGAGCGCATCCGTCACCGGCGTGCCGCTCTGCACGAAAGCGCGTGCCTCGTCGACCCGGAACCGGGTGAGCGGGTCGCCGTCGGGGATGCCGCCGAAGACGGCCCGGTTGATGCGGGTGGGCATGAACCGGGCGGCGTGCCAGCCGACCCGGGCGCCGAGGGAGTAGCCCACGTAGTCGACCTCGTCGAGCATGAAGGTGTCGAGCACGGTGAGCACGTCGGTGACGAGCAGGTCCATCGAATAGCCGTCGGCGGAGTGCGGCTTGTCGCTCTGGCCGTGGCCGCGCTGGTCGATCGCGATCACGTGGTAGCCCTCGCGCACCAGGTCGCGGATCCAACCGGTGGCGTGAAAATTGGCCAGCGCGCTTGACGCGAAACCGTGCACCGCGAGCACGGTGGGCGCATCGGGGTCGCCGAACTCGTAGGTGGCGATCTGCACGTTGTCGGGGGCGATGACGGTGCGAGCGGGCGGGGCTGGGGGAGTATGCATCGGTTCTATTCGACCACACGAGCGGATGATACGTCGCCCGGCCCACGCGAGCCCCCGCGCTTCCGCGTCGACGGCGATACCCGCCTAACTGCCCGGGTCATAGTGGAACTCGCGGAGCTCCTGCGCACACCGGCAGGCCACCGCGATCTTCCGCGCCCACTCAACCGCGTCCGCGCGCGTCGGCAGCTCCAGCACGGTGAACCCGCCCGTGAGCTCGGAGCCCGGGTAGATCTCCGTGCCCACCGACCCGTCGGCGGACACCAGCACGGGAGCAGCGCCTTCGTTGATGCCGCCGCCGAAGACGTAGACGCCGGCGGCCTTCGCCTCCTCGATCACAGCGCGCGATTCGGCCTCGACGATCGGGAATTCCTCGTCGCTGACGACCAGCGCTTCGGCCGGGAAGGTGATCAGATACTTGGTCATGACCCGATGCTGCCCGCGTGTGGGCCGAAAGGCTAGAGCGTGTCGACGAACATCTGCGTCGCGGACGGCACGTAGGACTCGTTCGTGGCCGGGTCCCAGCCGACGAGCGCGACCACGTTGCCGCCGACGCGGACCGTCATCCCGACGAGGGTGAAGGCGGAACCGCCGACATCGCCGGTGACCCGGAACGCGACGGACTCGTCGGCGCCGGTGAGCTCGACATCGAACGGTTCGACCTTCGTCTGCACGGGCTGGCCCTGCATCACGAACAGGTCGGTGCCGGTGGCGCAGCGCGCGAGCGCATCCGCCGAGTCGGCCACGAGCGCAGAGGCGACATCGCCGTCGCCGGCACTGGCCACGACCGCCGTCATCGAGCGGTCGCCGCTCGTGCCGAACTGCACGGTGCCGTCACTCACGGTCTGGTCCCAGCCCGCTCCGAACGGGGTGAGGCAGGTGTCGTCGGATGTCGTCAGGCCGGGGTAGATCGAGTTCAGCATGGCGCTGGTGTCGTCGAACTCGTCGGGAACGAACTGCAGGTCCGTGAAGACGCCGGCGAGATCCGCATCGGTGAGGGTGGGGAAGGACTCGGCGGTGGCGTCGGGGGTGGGCGTGGCCGAGGTGGCGGCCGGGGCGGATGCCGTGGGCGCCGCATCCGTTTGTGCCGCGTCACCGCCGGCACAACCGACGAGCGCCAGCACCAGCACCCCCGCGAACCCGAACCCCAGAGTCTTCACCGACATGTTATTTCCCCCCCCCCCGTGTCTGCCCGCCGCGTGGCGCGGTAGGCGAATGGCGAGGCTAGCAGATTGGGTTTTCGGGGCCGGGGCCGGGGCGTGCTGGCGGCGGGTCGGGCTGGGCTGGGCTGGGCGCGGCTGGGGCCGGGCCTGGGCCGCGCTACGTTAGGCGCCGACGTCGGCGAGTGCCTCCTCGACGAGGTCGATCGCCCGGCCCGTGCCGCCGAGCCCATCGAGCTCCGCGGCCACCGCGCGGGCCCGGTCGCGAAAGCCCGGGTCGGCCACGACCCGCGCGTATGCCGTGGCGACCGCCCGCGCGGACGGCCGCCCGGTGCGCATGTTCACGCCGGCGCCGCTGTAGCCCACCCGCGCGGCCACCTCGGGCTTGTCGCGGTCGCCGCCGGCCACGATCATCGGCACCCCGGCCGCCAGCGTTTCGACGGTGCCGCCCCAGCCGCCGTTGCTGATCACCAGGCTGGCCCGGCCCAGCGCCCTATCGAACGGCACGAAGTCGGCCACGAACGCATTCTCCGGCGCCGGGAACGGCAGCGGCACCCCACCGGTGGTGGCCAGCACGGTCACATCCACGTCGGCCAGCGCCTCCAGCGCCGGCCGCAGCAGCTGCCGGGCATCGATGTTCAGGGTGCCCTGGGTGACCAGCACCACCGGCCGGTCGCCGAGCTGTGCCCACCAGTCGGGCAGCGGATGTTCGCCGCCCACCGTGGGCAACCGGCCCACGAACCGTACGGTGTCGGGTAAGTCGGTGCGGGAGAAGTCCAGCAGTGCGCATCCGCTGGCCAGGTTGAGGCGCGGCGAATACAACACCCGGTTGATCGGGGTGGTGCTGGGCGGCAGGCCCAGCCCGTCGCGTTGCTCGGTGAGCAGCCGGCCGATGCGGCGGGAGAACAGGGCGAACACGCTCCGCAGGGCCGCGTCACGCACCCGGCCGCCGCGGCCACGCCCCGGGCTCAGGCCCACGCCGGGCATCGGCAGGGTGGGGGTCGGGTAGCTCAGCGGCACAAACGACACGGTGACCCACGGCACGTCGAGCAGCTCGGCGGCCGGCCCGGTGCCGAACGTCAACACGTCGCCGAGCAGCAGGTCGATGGGATGCCGCCGGTGCAGGTGCACCAGGTCGCGGGCCTGGCCGCCCAGGGTGCGCACGAAGACCTGCTCGATGTCTGCCCGCACGGCCAGTCGCCCGGGCCGATCGGTGCCGGGGAACGTGGCGGGCAGGTTGTGCTCGTCGAAGTCGGGGGCGGCCTGCCAGGTGTGCACGGCGGCGCCGAGAGCCTCGAACCGGCCGCGGTAGTGCGCCCCGGTGTACACGGTGACGGAGTGGCCGCGCGCCACCAGTTCGGCGACGAGCCCCGTCGCGGGCGCCACGTGGCCGGCGAACGGCATGACCGAGAGCACGATGTGCGCCATGCGAATATGGTCGCGCCGGTTCTGGGCCGGCGCAAGGGCCGATGGCCCGGCGGATGCCCGCATCCGCCGCCCAGCAGCACCCATTGCCCACCCGTTTTGGAACAACCGAGGTGGCGAAACACAGTTGTAATAACCGGGACACGCAGCCGCAACGGGGGATGCGCAGACTATGAGTGCGACGTAAGCCGTTGCTCACCATCTGAGACACCAATCCTCAGTGGCTCACTCATCGAGTTTGATGACGAAGCTATGCATGTCCGTGCCGACAGGTGTGCGATTCCACGCACGCATCCAGGCGCTCACGATTGGTAGTTCGTCCTCGAATTCGTGACCTGATCCAGTGGTTCGATGGAGGAACACGATGCTGAAAATTACAATTCTGGTGGGCAACCCCAAGCCCCAGAGCCGCACCCTCAAGCTTGCGGAAACGCTGGTCGACGAGCTTCTCGTCGCCGGCACCTATGACCTGCGGGTCATCGACCTGGCCGTTCACTCGAGCCACATCTTCGAGTGGCCCTCCCCGGAGATGGCCGAACTCAACCAGGCCGTCGCCGACAGCGACCTGCTCGTCGTCGCCAGCCCCACCTACAAGGCCACCTACACCGGCCTGCTCAAGGGCTTCCTCGACCGTTATGCGGCGAACGGCCTGCGCGGCGTCACCGCCATCCCGGTGATGACCGGCGCCGACCTCAGCCACTCGATGGGCGTCGACGTGAACCTGCGTCCGCTGCTCGTCGAGCTCGGTGCGAGCGTGCCCACCAAGGGCCTCTACTTCGTCACCGGCCAGATGGAGAAGATGGAGGAGATCGTCGCCGCCTGGGCATCCGAGAACCTCGCCGTGCTGCGCCTGTTGCAACCGTTGACGATGGGCATGTTGGGCAAGAACCCCGAGTCGGATGTGCAGACCGCGTCCGACGCATCCGCCACCGTCTCGAACGGAGCCGGCGCATGAGCCCCCGCGACCTGACCGGAGCCCCGGTGGACCTCGACCTCGACGCGGCGGCGCCCGTGGACCCGCAGTCGACCGTAGACGCTGACCGGGACCTCGACCTGGACCTGGACCTCGTCACGGCGCTGGCGCCCACCGACACGCACGGCCTCGAAACCATCAGCAGCGACCCGAGCGACATCCGCTCGGCGTTCGGTAAGTTCCCCTCCGGTGTCGCCGCACTCTGCGCCGAGATCGACGGGGTGCCCACCGGCCTGGTGGCGTCGTCGTTCTCCGTTGGTGTGTCGTACGAGCCGCCGCTGGTGCTGTTCTCGGTGCAGAACAGCTCCACGACCTGGCCGGTGCTGCGCCAGGGCGGACGCATCGGCGTCTCGATCCTCGGCAGCGACCACGCCCGCGAGTGCTACCAGCTGGCCTCCCGCAAGGGCGACCGGTTCGCCGGCCTCGACACCCGCACCACCGAGCTGGGCGCGCTGTTCATCGAGGGCTCCTCGCTCTGGCTCGACTGCGAGATCTACTCGGAGACCCCGGCCGGCGACCACACGATCGTGCTGCTCGAGGTGAAGTCGCTTAAGGTGAGCGACGACCGCGACCCGCTGATCTACCACTCGGCCGCGTTCCGCAGCCTGCTCCCCGCCGAGCCCAAGGCCGCGTAACCACTCGCGGTTCGGCCCCTCAAACGGCCGGCGTGGCACCTCACACCTTCGTGTCGCGCCGGTTCCCCCGTCGGCGAGGCACTGGGGTGTCGCGCCGGTTCTGCTCTGCCGGCGAGATGCCTCGGCGTCGAGCTGGTTCCCCCTTATAGGCAAGGCCCTGCGGTGTCTTTATAGGTGAGGCGCTTCGGAGTCGCGCCGGTTCCCCTTTACCGGCCAGATGCCTCGGTGTCGCGCCGGTTCCCCTTTTCGCGCCGGTGTCGTGCCAGCGCCGCGCCAGCGTTGCCGCGGTTTCAGCACCGGCGCGGATGCCCGCGGTCGCGCATCCGGTTATCGTCACTGTCAGTCCGCACTCGCGTCGCCCGCCACGGCCCTTCCGCCCAATCGGAGGGGCCGTTTCGGCGCCTACTCCTCCGTCGAGCTGCCGAGCCCTCACTGATCATCGAGTTGCCGCATTCCGCCCCTTCGCGGGCGCTGAAGGGTCACTTTGCGGCAAGTGGGCGGATGTGTGTTCGCCGAGTTGCCGCATTCCGCCCCTTCCCGGGTGCTGAAGGGGCGTTTCGCGGCAAGTGGGTGGATGCATGTTCGTCCTGGTGCAGCATCCTGCTGCCCTGGCGGGCGGTGATGGAGCACCCTTGTGGCGGCGGAGAGGTCACCCCCGTACTGGGCGTCTCGGCGGAATGAGGTCGCGGCTACGTTCACTTCAGCGCAGGGCGGCACCCCTCATGCTCCTGCGAAAATCTGACCTAAGGAGAGGCACATGGCGTCATGGCTACAACTGAAGTCCTACATCGGATCCAACTATCAGATCTCCGCTGACGACGGGGACTTGCTGAAACTCCTGTTTTCTACCGGTAACGGGCGATCTCAAATGGTGCTCGTCAGCCACAGCACCACCGGTACGGGTGTCGAGTTCGCCATAATCGCTTCGCCGGTGGCAACTGTCGGAACGGTCGAGTTGAACTCCCTGCTCCGTGAAGTGTCCGAATACTCGGTCGGCGGTGTTGTGATCTACGGCGACATGCTCATGATCAGACACTCCGTGCCGCTTGCCGACCTCGATGCGGGCGACTTTGACGCGCCATTGGTGCTCGTCACCGGTGCGGCAGACGCCGTCGAAGCGAAGTTCGTCGGATCGGACGCCTTCTGATGTTCAGAACGGAGGCATCCAAGACGCGCACTGGCAACTGGCTGCTCGACGCCGCCTGCGAGAAGGGGCACACGGTGTTCAAGGACCAGTATCAACCGAGAATCGATTACAAGTGCCCGTTTTGCGGTGAGAACGTCAACTGAGTACCTGCGCCGCCAGCGCGGAGTCACGCCCAGTGCGTGACCCGTTCGGCGCGGGTGCGATCGTCCGGCGGCAGCCACCGAGGTGGCGCATCCTGCCTGCCGGCGAGTACTGAAGGGGTGCTTTGCGGCAACTCGCGGATGGCTATTCATCGAGTTGCCGCATTCTGCCCCTTCGCGGGTGCTGAATGGGCGTTTTGCGGCAAGTGGGCGGATTTGGGTTCGCCGACTTGCCGCATTCTGCCCCTTCGCGGGTGCTGAAGGGGTGTTTTGCGGCAAGTGGGTGAATGTGGGTTCGCCTAGTTGCCGCATCCTGCCCCTTGGCGAGTGCTGAAAGGGCACTTTGCGGCAAGTGGGCGGATATGTGTTCGCCGACTTGCCGCATTCTGCCCCTTCCCGGGTGCTGAAGGGGCGTTTTGCGGCAAGTCACGGAGTGGGTGCTCGCTGAGGTGGCGCATCCGGGCCCGCAGAGGCGGCGCATCCAGGCGCGGGTGCATCGGGACGGCCGCGGGTGCCGCAGCCCGACGCGGGGCGCATCCGGACGACCGCGGGTGGCGTAGCCCGACCCGGCCGAGGGGAGTGGCGGCGCGCTACAGGTGGTCGTGCTCGGCGTGCGCGCGGGGCACGATCGGCACCGCGAGCGCCGGGAACACGGCCGCGGCCACGAACGTGAGCGGGTAGCCGACCACGCCGATCAGCGCTCCCATCAGGGGTCCCACCAGGGAGGCTGCGATGAATTGGCCGGTGTTCTGCACGCCGAGCGCCTTGCCCGACCAGCCCGGCCCGGCCATCTCGGCCACCGACGTGAACGCCAACCCGTTGGGCGCCACGGTCACCGTTGTCGCGAGTACGAACACCACGGCGGCAGCGCCCCAGTGTGCGGCATCCACCGCGGCCAGCACGAGCAGCACGCTCGCCACGCTCACGGCCACCCAGCGCAGCGGCCGTACCCGGCTGCCCACCCGGTCGCTCACCACACCGATCACGATGCGCCCGATCGCACCGACGAACTGCGCGGCGCCCACGAGCACGCCGGCGGCGAGGGCATCCCAACCCTGCTCGCTCACCAGCCAGACCAGGCCGAACGTGGAGATGGTGAACTGCGGCACCACCAGCAGCACCGACGACGCGTGGATGCGCCAGAGAAAACCGCTGGACCGGTACGGGTTGTGCGCCGGCAGGCCCGGGGCCCCGGCGCGCGCGGCGACCCGCGGCGGGTTCGCCAGGCCGATCGCACACGCCACGGCCAGCACCGCCGTGAGCGCGAACGGCACGAGCAACGCCGCGCCCACCCCGGCATCCGCGGCGATGACCGGGATGGTGACGGCGGCGACGGTCACGCCGAGCGGCTGCGACATCTGGCGGATGCCCATGGCGAGTCCGCGCTTGTGCTTGGGGAACCAGCCCACCACGATGCGGCCGCTGGCCGAGTTGGTGCTCGCCGACGCCATGCCGCCGAGCAGCAGGAACAGGCCGAGCATGACGTAGCCCTCGGCCAGGATCGCCCCGCCGGCCGCGAGCGCGGTGAGCAGCAGCCCGCCGGCGATCACCCATTTCTCGCCGATATGGTCGGCCAGAGCGCCCCAGAGGATGAGGGTGAGCACCATGCCGAAGGTGGGGATTGCGGAGAGCAGCCCAGCCTGGGCCAGTGACAGGCCGCGCTCGGTGTGCAGCAGGGGGATGAGGAAGGCCGGGGCGCTCACGAAGACGGTGCCCGCAGTCTGTGCGGCCACGCCGAGTCCGAGCACGACCCAGGCGCGGGCGCTGACGGTCGGTGTCTCGGCGGTGGCAATGGCCATGGTGTTCTCCTCGGTGTTACTGCTAATCTTCTGGTACACCACCTTGGTATACCAAATCGGATGTCGCGGGTGGCTCGGGCGCGAACCTTGCGCGAACCGTGAGAAAAGCCCCAACATCACGCGATTTTCGGGGCTCAGCTCACGGGTCGCGGGATGAACGGGTAAGCCCGCCGGGAAGGACCGATGATCACGAACGTTGCTGCCTCGCAGACCGTGCAGCTCTACGACCGACTGCGGGCCGCCATCCTGTCGCTCGAACTCGCGCCGGGAGAGCGCCTCACCGAACGCGGCCTCGAGGCCAGCTTCGACGCGTCCCGCACCCCGGTGCGCGCCGCGCTCGGCCGCCTCGACGCCGAGGGCCTCGTGCAGCGCGATGGTCGCGGTTGGATCGTCTCGCCCATCGACCTCGCCGAGATCGGTGCACTCGCCGAGCTGCGCGAGGCTGTGGAGGGGGCGGCCGTGCGGCTGGCCGTGCAACGCGCCACGGATGCCGAGATCGCGGCCGTCGCCGCGCTGCTCGACACCGCCCGGCCTGGCGGCGCACCGGGCGCGGAGGCATCCCGCGACGGCGATGCCGTCGGCGCCGACGCAGAGCAGGGGGTCCGGGCCGGCGGCGACTTCCACGAGCAACTCACCCGGCTCGCGGGCAACCCCGTCATGGCCGACACGGTGCGCGGCGCGATGACCCGCCTGGCTCGCACCCGCTGGCTCGAGGTGCGCACCCCCGCCGCCCGCGACCAGGCCTGGCAGGAGCACCGCGCGGTGCTCGACGCGCTCGAGGCCCGCGACGCCGACACCGCCGCCCGGCTGCTGACCGCTCACATCCGCGGCACCAACGAGCGCCTGCTTCTGGCGCTCGCCGCCGACACCCGGCGCCTGCGTGGCCACGGCCTGGCCATCGTGCCGGATGCCCCGACCCAGCTCCCGCTCCTGCCCCGCCCCTAACCGTCCCCAACCGTCCCCAACCGCCCTCATGCGACCGCAACTGTGCCCCGTCCGGACAATTGCACCCGGCGTACCGGGTGCAATTGTCCGGAGGAGCAACAGTTAGCCGCCGTCCCGCCGTCCCGCAGTCCCGCCCGCACCCAGCCGCCCTCATGCGACCGCAACTGTGCCCCGTCCGGAACAGTTAGCCGCAGTTCTGTAGTCCCGCACCCCGCCCGAAACCCCGCCCCCGCCCGCACCCCACCCCGACACCACCGAGGAGCCCCGATGACCCCGCCAGACACCCACACCCCCACCTCTCCCGCCGACCAGGCTCAGCCCCGCGTGGCCGTGCTGCTCACCGGCGGCACCATCGGCAGCGGCGGCCATGACGCCCAGGACCGCCTCGACTACGTCGACCTCGCCAAGGTGCTCACCGACGAGGAGGCCCTGCCGCTCTACACATTCCCCGACGACATCACGGTGTACACCCGCCGGTTCTCCCGCATCCGCAGCAACGACGCATCCGTCGAATTCTGGCTGCGCCTGCGCCAGGCGATCCTCGACACCATCGCCGACGACCCCGCCGTCGCCGGCATCGTCGTCGCCCACGGCACCGCCACCCTCGAGGAGACCGCCTACTTTCTGCACCTCACCGTGCCCACTGAGGTTCCCATCGTCATCGTCGGCGCTCAGCGCCCACCCACCGCGATGGGGTCGGATGCCCAGCTCAACCTCGCCAACGCCGTGCGGGTCGCCGCCTCACCCGCCTCGGTCGGGCACGGGGTGCTCGTGGCCATGGACGACGAGATCCTCTCCGCCCGCGACGTCATGAAGACCGACAACCACCGGCTGAGCACCTTCAAGGCCCGCGACCATGGCCGGCTCGGCGATATCGACCCCTACGGCCAGGTGTGGTTCTACCGCAAGCTGCTGCGCCTGCACACGACGGCGAGCCGGTTCTCCACCGAGCTGCCCGACTACGCCACCCCGCTGCCCCGGGTGGACATCGTCACCATGTACTCCGGCTCCGACGAGCTCGCCCTCACGGCCGCCCTCGCCAACGGCGCCCGCGGTGTGGTCGTGGCATCCTTGCCGCCGAGCATGAACCCCACGGCAGTGGATGCGACGATCGACGCGGCCATCGCGGCCGGGGTCACCATCGTGCAGTCCAGCCGCGCCATCAGCGGCCGGGTCGTGCAGCGGCACGGTTTCGACGACCGCGGCGTGATCGCCAGCGACACCCTCTCGCCCCAGGCCGCGCGTCTCCTGCTGATGCTCTGCCTGGCCGCCGGGCTCTCCCGCGCCGAGATCATCGCCGCCTTCGCGGCCTACTGAGCCGCCGGATCCGCCGCATCCGTCCCGCTCATCCCGCTCAGTCGCCTCGCTCAGTCGCCTCCGCCGGCCCCGCTGCGCCCGGGCCGCGACTGGTGCCGATGCGGACAATTGCACCCGGTGTGCCGGGACCACTTGTCCGCACGGGGACCAGTTGGGCGCGGCGAGGACGGCGCGGCGCTGCGAGCTGAGCCGGTGCATCCGGTCGGGCCACAACTGGTGCCGATGCGGACAATTGCACCCGGTGTGCCGGGACCACTTGTCCGCACGGGGACCAGTTTGGCGCGGCGAGGACGGCGCGGCGCTGCGAGCTGAGCCGGTGCATCCGGACGGGTCGCAACTGTTGCCGAAGCGGACTTCTGCGCCACGAGCACGCCACCCGCATCAGAGGCTCGGTCGGTTGCGCGGGTCAAGCGCCGCTGCGCGGGTGGCGTGCCACCCGCGCAACGGGCGCGACACCGGATGCGCGGGTTAGACGCCGTTTCGCGGGCTGCGTGCCACCCGCGCAACGGCGCCTTGCCCGCGCAACGACCCGTGCTCACCCGCTCACCCGCTCACCCGCACACGCCCGCCCGCTGGGCCCGGTGCTCGCGGCACGCCCGATGGTGGGACCCGAACCCACACGTCCCCGCCTACTGTCCAGCGGCCCGGCCCTGCGCTCGGCCGGATAGGGTGCTGCTGGGGGCACAACCGGGGGAGGCATCCTGTGCGGGGATTCAACTAGCGGAACGCGATGGCGCTTTGCGCTGTCGGTGGTCTCGTCGTCCTGGGCGCGCTCCTCGTCGCCTGGGCACTTGCCCCGTTCCTGCCCACCCTGCGCAACGACCTGGGCTACCTGTGCATGACGGACCTCGCCTACACCCCGGTGTCCCCGGTGCCGTTGGAGGGGCCGAACGCCGTCGGGCAGATCAGCTGGTTTCCGCTGGGCATCCGCTGTCTGTATTGGGCCGGCGACAGGATGCCGTGGGTGCCCAACCAGATCGAGTGGCTGTCCACCTACGTCGCGGCAAGCGGCCTCATCCTCATGGTCGCTAGCCCGGCGGTGCTCCTCTGGCGCTACCTCAAGGAGACCGCCTGACCCGCCCGGTCAGCGCAGCCCGTACCGAGCCCCAACTGGTCCCGAAACGGACATTTGCGCCCGGTGTGCCGGGACCAATTGTCCGCACGGGCAACAGTTGTGCGTTCCGGCGCGGGATTGCCGCGCCTCGCCGGGGCCCGTGCGCCATCCGCTGTGCGACGTGCCTCGTTATGGGGGTGCCGCCGGGGTCCCCGTGCTCGCTAACCTCAGACCACCGAACGCGGTAAGGCGCCCCACCCACACTGCTTTCCGGATGGTCTGCACGCCCCGAAGCGGCGCACATCCGTGAGGTGGTCCCGGCCTGCAGCCCGTCCACGCGGTCTTCCGGGCGCAGCCGCGTCTGGGCGCGCCCGAAGGAGCAATGTGACCCTGCACCCACCCGCCATGCGCAATCGCATCGCCGCGCAGCTGGTCATCGAGCACCTCCTCTCCCGCCAGACGGCCGTGCCGCCGCGCACCCGGGTGGCCCGCCTGTTCGGCAAGTCCCCGCTCTGCCCGGAGAGCGTGAGCTGGTACCTCGGCGCGCAGGGCGAGATCACGGTGGGCAAGCTGCTCGCCACCCTGCCGGCCGACTGGACCGCCTTCCACGCCGTTCCGATCGGCAAGAACGACACCGACATCGACCACATCCTGGTGGGCCCCGGCGGCATCTTCACCATCAACACCAAGCACCACTGCGGCAAGCACATCTGGGTGGGCCAGCGCACCGTCACGGTCTCCGGCCACAAGAAGGCCTACCTGCCCGCCGCCGAACACGAGGCCGAACGGGTCACCACCGTGTTGCGCGAGCGGATGCCGCTGCTCGCGCCCGTGCAACCGGTGATCGCTCTCGTCGACCCCAAGCAGATCACCTTCCGTGACAAGCCCGTGCAGGTGAAGGTGCTCGATGCCCGCGGCCTGCTGCGTTGGTTGGAGCGGTTGCAGCCCGTGCTCAGCGACGACGAGATCGCCGAGGCGGTGGTGATTCTCGACAGCCCGGCCACCTGGCGCCAGCACCCCAGCCCGGCATCGCCCGACGTCATGAGCCGCTTCGCCGTGCTCGACGGCCAGGTGCGCAGGGCGCGCATCCGCCGGCTGCTCTGGTCGGTTGCCGGGGTGCTCGGCCTCGGCGGCGGAGCGGTGGGCGCGGCCCTGCTGATCGAGCAGGCGTTGCTCGGCGCCGTCTAAAGCGGAACAGCGCTGGTCGGCGCAGCCCGCTCAGCCGAGCTCGGCCCGGCTCAGTCCAGCCGCCGCCAGGTGCTCACCAGGGCGGCGCCGACGGTCCCCACAAGGTAGGCCACGAGGTCGATCGCGGAGAAGGTGGTGCCGAACAGCAACCGCGCCGGTGGGAAGACCTCGGCCAGGCCGGCCGGCGCCCCGGTGAGCTGGAACAACTCGATGCCCACGCAGAGCGCGAACGCGAACACCGCGACCCGCCAACTGCGGGCGCGCACGAACACGAACGACAGCACGAGGAACGCCAGCACCGCGTAAAGAGCGTCGGCCACGAAATCGCCGGCCGGCCCGCTGATCGCAAAGTGCACGACCAGACCGGTGACCACGATCAGGCCCGCGGCGGCGGCGAGCGCCGTGCGGCGATGCACCGCCGGGATGTCGGCCGGGCCCTCGGCGGTGAATCCGAGAAGATCGCGCGAGCGGTGCGCATCCGCCGGGGCCGACTCTGGCCGCGGGGAGCCCGTCGCGGGCACCCGGTTGTTGCGCTTCATAGCCAAACCGTACCGCGTGACACCGTGTCCGCGTCACGGTCGATGCAGACGAATAGGCATCGAGCGGATGCCCTGGCCGCCATCCACATTCTTCGGCAACTCCCAGCCCGGGTGCGGCCCTGCGCAGCCGGGCACCCGGAAGGATGGAAGCATGTCCGTCCCAGACCTCACCCCCGCCGCGACTGCTGCCGCCGCGACTGCTGCCGCCGCGACTGCTGCCGCCGCGACTGCTGCCGCCGCGACTGCTGCCGCCGCGACTGCTGCCGCCGCGACTGCTGCCGCCGCGACTGCTGCCGCCGCGACTGCTGCCGCCGCGACTGCTGCCGCCGCGACTGCTGCCGCCGCGACTGCTGCCGCCGCGACTGCTGCCGCCGCGACCGCTCCCGCCTTGGCTGCTTCCGCCGCGACTGCTCCTCCTGCTGGGGCTGATCCCGAAAAGACCACTTCGGCGCCGGCCGCATCCGCCCAGGCCGCTGCCGCCGCCGCGGGCGCCCCCACCCCAGCGAGCGCCCCGGCCCGCCCAGCCCGGCGGGCCCCGGTGCAGCACGTGTTCACCGTGCAGCGCACCGAGCGGCTCACCCCGCACCTGGTGCGCGTTCACCTGGGCGGCGCGGGCTATGCCTCGTTCCTGGCCGGCGCCGACCCGGACCGGCTTGCCGCGGCCGACAGCTACGTCAAGATCCTCTTCGCCCGGGCCGACCTGGGCCTCACCCCGCCCTACGACCTCGACCGGCTCCGTGGCACACTGCCGCCGGAGGACTTGCCCGTGCGCCGCACCTACACGGTGCGGTCCGTGGACCCGGCCAGCGAGAGCATCGCCATCGACTTCGTCGTGCACGGCGACGAGGGCATCGCCGGGCCCTGGGCCGCCGCCGCCCAACCCGGCGACCTGCTCGCCCTGTCCGGCCCCGGCGGCCTGTACACGCCGACTACCGACCCGGGCACCGTGCACCTCCTGCTCGGCGACGATTCCGCCCTGCCGGCCATCGCCGCGGTGCTCGAGGCGCTGCCGGCCACCGCCCGCGGCCTCGCCCTCCTGGAGGTGCATGGCGAAGCCGACGAGCTGCCGCTGACCTCGCCCGCCGGAGTGGAGCTGCGCTGGCTGCACCGCGCCGGCCCCGGGGATCCGGCCGAGCCCGGCATCCGTCTCGCCGCTGCGGTGCAGGCACTACCGCGGCCTACCGACCCTGTCGCCGTCTTCGCGCACGGTGAACGCGGCGCCATGCAGGCGATCCGGGCGGTGCTGCAGGACGAGTGGGGGATCGACCGGCGCGCCCTGTCCCTGTCCGCCTACTGGGCGCGGGGCCGCGCCGAAGACCGGTTCCAGAGCGAGAAACGCGAACCGGTCGGGGCCATCTTCGCCGACTGAGCCGTCCCCGGTGCCGCGCAACTGTTCCCCGTCCGGACAATTGTTGCCGGCGCACCGGGTGCAATTGTCCGGTTCGGCAACAGTTGCAGCCCTGACCGCGCCGGCCGCGCCGGATGCCCTCGCCGGATGCGCTCACCGAGCCGGATGCGCGGCCTCGGGCGCTACTCGCTCGTCCCGTCCCGGCCGCACCGCAACTGTTCCCCGTCCCGTCCCGGCCGCACCGCAACTGTTCCCCGTCCCGTCCCGTCCCGGCCGCACCGCAACTGTTCCCCGTGCGGACAAATGGTGCCGGCGCACCGGGCGCAATTGTCCGATTCGGGAACAGTTGCCGCGCTCAGCCGCGCTCAGCCGCGCTCAGCCGCGCTCCGCGGCCACGAGCGCACGGGTCTCCGGCAGCACCGTGTCGCCGATCCGCGCGAGCACGCCCGGGTCGTCCACCGACACGATGAACGTGTCCATCCCGTACTCCAACGCAAGCTCCGCCAGTTGCTCCGGCTCGGCATCCGCCGACCCCACGTTGAGCAGCCGGCGGATGCTCGACGGCTCGCGCCCCGCCGCATCAGCGGCGGCGTCGATGCGGGCGTTGCCCTCGCCGAGTTGTGCCGTGCCGTCGAGCCGCCCGAGCGAGGGCAGCCAGCCGTCGGCCGCGCAGCCGACGAGGTCGAGCATCCGCGGCCCGTACGCGCCCAGCCAGAGCGGGATCGGATGCGCCGGCGCCGGCCCGCGGGTGGCACCGTCCAGGCGGTAGAACTGGCCGTCCCGAAAGATGCCGCCGCGGGTGTCGGTGTCCCAGATCTCCCGGATGACCCCGATCGCCTCGCTCAAAGCCAACACCGCCTCGGCCGGGGTGCGCCGGTCGGCGCCCATCGCCACGATCGCGTCCCAGAACCCGCCAGTGCCCAGGCCCAACGCCATCCGCCCGTTGGTGAGCCGGTCCAGCGACGCGGCCGACCGGGCCAGCACCGCCGGCGGCCGCAACGGCAGATTGTGCACGTTGCCGGCCAGCTGCACCCGCTCGGTGCAGGCGCCCACCCACGACAACAGGGTCCAGGTGTCGAGAAACGCCGGCTGATACGGATGGTCCTGGAACGTGACCAGGTCGAACCCGGCCCGCTCGCTGGCCACCGCCATCGCCACCGTGCCCGGCGGGTCCGCGGCCAACGGAGTGATGAAGGTGCCGAACGACAGCGCAATGCCGTAGTCGCCCGCGGTCATCGCGCGCCCTCGCGCGAACGGTTCAGCAGCGTCGGCACCGGCCCACCTTCCTTGTGCACGGGCACCCTAGCGCGGGGTTACGGAGGCTGACAAGCACCCGGCCGCACACCCCGGCCGCCCGGCAGCAGGCCGGCCGCATCGGCATCGCCGCGCCCTGGCAGCCAGCCGCGGAGGGCTCGCCAGCAGGCCCGGGGCAACCCGGCCCGCCAGCCGGGGGAGCGCTCGCCGACCGGCCCGGGCGAGCCCCGCCCGACCCCTCGCCGTCGTCGGCGGCGGCTGCTACCGTGCTGGTATGACCCCCACGCCCGACCCGGCCGGCGGCGCTGCCGCGATGATCGGCTGCGTCTTCGTGGGCACCAGCCTCGACGGTTTCATCGCCCGCGAGAACGGCGACTTCGACTGGCTCACCGCCGCGGGCGACGCGCTGGGTGAGACCGGCTACGACGAGTTCTTCGCCAGCATCGATGCCATGGTCGTGGGCCGCGCCACCTTCGACACCGTCAGCGCGTTCCCCGAGTGGCCCTACGCCGGCAAACGGGTGCTCGTGCTCAGCCGCACCCTGCTGCGCAGCATCGACGCCGCGGCCGAACCCAACACCACCGTGCACGCCACCCTCGCCGAGGTGATCGACACCCTCGCCGCGGAGCGCCGCCGCCGCGTGTACGTGGACGGCGGCCGCACCATCCAGAGCTTCCTGCGCGCCGGGCTGATCCGGGAGATCACCATCACCCGGGCGCCGGTGCTACTTGGCAGCGGCATCCCGTTGTTCGGCCCGCTCGGCGCGGATGTGCACCTGCGGCACGTGGGCACCCGCGAGCTGGGCGCCGGCTTCACCCAGTCCAGCTACGAGGTGCTGTCGAGCTAACCGGATGCGCGCGGTCGCGCCGGTCTCGACGGTGGGGTCCTGTCACGCGCGCGCGTCGCGGGGTCTCGACAAGCTCGACCAGCGGACTGGACGCGCCGGTCTCGACGGTGGGGTCGCGTCACGCGCGCGCGTCGCGGGGTCTCGACACGCTCGACCAACGGACTGGACGCGCCGGCCTCGACAGTGGGGTCGTGTCACGCGCGCACGTCGCGGGGTCTCGACAAGCTCGACCAACGGCGGGGTCGCGACCGTACCGCTGGTCGAGCTTGTCGAGACCCGGTGACCCGTCCTCGCGAGCCGGCCGGCCGGCCGCGCGTCAGCGGATCTCGGCCCGCTCCGCCCGCCCGAGCCACTCCAACAGCTGGTCCACCGGCAGGGCCGCACAGTACAGGTGCCCCTGCGCCGCATCGGTGCCCATCTCCGCGAGCAGCTCCTGCTGATCGGGCCGCTCCACGCCCTCGGCGACGGTGCTGATGCCCAGCTTCCCGCTCATCTGCACGATCGCTTCCACCACGCTGCGGTCCACCGGGTTGCCCAGCGCCCCGGCCACGAAGCTCGCGTCGAGTTTCACCACCGTGATCGGCAGCATCCGCAGTGTCGACAGCGACGCGTACCCGGTGCCGAAGTCGTCGATGGCGATGAGGATGCCGTGATCGGCGAGGGTCTTCAGCCGCTCCACCGCGGCCACCGACTCCAGCACCACCGTCTCGGTGAGCTCGAGCACCAGCCGGGCGGCGGGCAGACCGCTGTCGGCCAGGCACCACAGCACCGAGTCCACGAAGTGGTCGCTCTCCAGCTCCCGAGCCGAGATGTTCACGTGCACCGTCATCGGCACGCCCGGCCGGGCGTCCGGCCAGGTCGCCGCATCCGCGCACGCCCGGCGCAGTACGAACGCGCCAACGCCGAGGATCGAGCCGGAGCTCTCGGCCAGCGACACGAACTCCTCCGGCAGCAGAAGTCCCCGCTCCGGGTGCAGCCAGCGCACGAGCGCCTCGGCGCCGGTGCAGTGCAGATCCGTCAGCGACACGATCGGCTGGTAGTGCACCACGAGCTCGCCGCCACCGGCGGCCCGGCCCAGCTGCCGTTCGAACGACACCAGTGACGAGTCGGTCTGCAGCAGCCCCACGGTGAACACCTTCACCTGGCCCTTGCCGTTGGCCTTCGCCGCGTACATCGCCACGTCGGCCTGGTGCACCAGCTCGTCCAGGTCGATGCCGGGGGTCGCCGAGGCGACGCCCACGCTGGCGCCCACCCGCACGGGTCGCCCGTTCACGATGATCGGCGCGGCCAGCGAGCCCACCATCCGGTGCGCGATGGCCGCGGCCGTCTCATCCGTGCTGCCCTGCAGCACCACCGCGAACTCGTCGCCGCCGAGCCGGGCGACCACATCGTTCGGACGCGTGCAGTGCCGCAGCCGTTCGGCCACCTCGGTGAGCACGGCGTCGCCGGCCCGGTGGCCGAGGTGGTCGTTCACGTCTTTGAAGTCGTCGAGGTCGAGGAACAGAACGTGCAGCCCACCCGTTTCGTCGCTCTGACCCAGCAGTTCGGCGGCGAGCTTGGCGGTGAACGAGGGCCGGTTGTCGAGCCCGGTGAGCGCGTCGTGCTTGGCCTGCGCCATCAGCTGGCGGTGCGCGTCGCTGTTGCGCAACGCCAGGTTCACCTGGTTCACCAGGCTGCGCACCGACAGGATGGTGCCCTCCGGGATGCGTTTCGGCGCGCCCACCAGCAGCCAGGCGTCGTCCTTCTCCTCGGTCAGCGGGATGCACTCCCACTCCAGGGGCGCGCCGACGGCGTCGTTGAGCGGGCCGACGTTCGCGATCTGGGCATTCTCCAGCGGTCCGGCGCAGTCCACGACCGCTCCGGGCATCGTCTCGGGCAGGGCGCTGAACTGCCCGGTGCGCGCGCCGATGCGCAGCACCTGGCCGTCGCGGGCGGCCTTGAGCACTCGCAGCCCCGGTGTGGTTGAGCCGAGCTCGTTCGCGGTGGTCCAGGCCAGGCCACGGATGCGCTCCGGGTCGGTGAGGCCGAGCAGCTTCGCGCCGGTCTGGGTGAGCGCCTTGTCGCGTTCGATCGCCCAGTCGTGCGCCTGCAGTCCCTCACGCAGCTGCCCGGACACCACCACGGTGAGCAGCATGATCGACACCACGCCGGCCTGCCGCAGCAGGTCGGGCATCGTCGTGTGGTCGGGCATCAGCGGCCAGAGCACCGTGACGGCCACCAGCGCCGCCGTGTAGAGAGCGCCGCGGGCGACGGATCGCCACGGCGAACCGTAGAGGGTGCGTAGCCAGGCGGACGCGAAGATCAGTGGGGTGACCGCCGCCGGCGACGGCCCGGCCAGCGCGAACGCGGTGATCGCCACGGCATCGAGCACCTCCAGGCCGAACGGCACCTGTTGGCGCAGGAAGCCGTAGATCCAGGAACCCCAGAGGAACAGGGTGGCGCCGCCCGCCAGCAGCGCCGCGGACGGGTAGACGCTGGCCAGGGGGAACACCCCGGGCAGGCTGAACAGCAGGGAAAGCAGCCCCAGCCAGGTGAACAACCAACGGGTGCCCTGCAGGATGCCGGCCGGCCGGCGCAGCAGCGTCGGCAGGACCTCACGCAGCCGGATCCGTACGGGTTTCCCGGGCGTGGACCATTCCCCGACTGCGACCATCTGTTGCGTTCCTTCACCGTGTGTTCGCGGCGCCGGGTGACGGCGTCGACACGTAGCTAGAACTTACCAGTGAGCCAACCTCACCCTTGGCATCATCACGAGACCGCCTCTAGCGAGCCTTCCGCGGCGGCCCGGCCTGCGTGTCGCACCCGTCTCGCTGGTCGAGCTTGTCGAGACCCAGTGACCCGGCCTACGTGTCGCGCCCGTCTCGCTCGTCGAGCGTGTCGAGACCCGGTGACCCGGCTTGCGCGTCGCGCCCGTCTCGCTCGTCGAGCGTGTCGAGACCCGGTGACCGGGCCTGCGTGTCGCGCCCCCCTCGCTGGTCGAGCTTGTCGAGACCCGGTGACCGGGCCTGCGTGTCGCGCCACACGGCGAATGGACGAACTAGCGAGGTCTCGACAAGCTCGACCAACTTATGGTGACGAGGGCGGCCCGGCCCTGGAGGGAGACCGACGACGCTGCCCCAGTGGTTGAGCTCCGCCGAACCGAAGATCCGGCCGTTATGGCCCCCCAAAGCGGGCTGACCTGGCGATCCACCGGGCTGCTAGCTTGTGGTGCTGCGCCCGCGGCCCGTTAGAGGACACTGATGACCCACATTCCGGCCTTCCATCCCATTCGCACGCAGTCAGTGCTCCGATGAGCCTCCCGCAGCCACCCGTGGGCGGTCCGTTTGCCCGGTTCCGCGGGCCGGCCGGTCGGATTCCCACCCGCACCCGGTGGATGATCGCAGGCGTCATCGTTCTGGGGATCGTCGTGACCTCGGTGATGGGTATCTTCTGGGCGCTCGTGTCGCTCCTTGGACTGTTGGGGCTGATCTTCGGTATCGTCGCCGTCGTCAAGGGTGCTGCACCGCTTGCGCGGCTGCGCTCCCGCAAGGCAGGCGTGCTGGCGATCATCCTCAGCCTGGTGCTCCTCTTGTTCGGGTCCGGTGCGAACGCAGCGGTGCAGCAGTCAGGCTCGAACCTGGCCAGTCTTACCGCCCAGTCCAGCACCGGCACGACCGCGACTCCGCAGGCCTCGCCCAGCGCAACCCCGAGGGCCACGACAAAGCCCACCGCGAAGCCAAAGTCCACACCGACGCCCACCCCGGTTGCCACCGAGGCCGAGGTTCAGGAGGCGAGCGTGCTTCCCTACGCCGCCGTCACCGTCGATGACGCCGGCATCGACGTCGGCACATCCGCGGTCACCGTCAGCGGTGGCAACGGCGAGAAGGTGACAACCTATCTTGTGAAGTACATCGACGGCGTGGAAGTCTCCCGGTCGGTGGCCCGCGAAGAAACCACCGTGCAGCCCGTCGACGAGGTCACGTCGGTCGGCACCCGGGTGCCCGCGCCTGTCGCGGCTCCAGCACCCGAGCCCGCACCGGTCAGCGACGGTTGCGACCCGAACTATGCCGACGCCTGTGTGCCAATCGCATCCGACGTGGACTGCGCCGGTGGCAGCGGCGACGGCCCGGGATACGTCGACGGTCCGGTGCGCATCGTCGGCAACGACATCTACGATCTCGATCGTGACGGCGATGGCATCGCCTGCGACAGCTAATCCGCAGCTCCACTGAGCTGGCTCGGCCAAGCGACCACGATCGCTTGGTCAGTCCCGCCGCCCGCGTGACCGGCCCGGGTCGAGGAGTCAGCTGGCGGAGCTGAGGCGCGCGGCCAGCATCCGTCTCGCCCCGTAGCCAGCCGACGCTGGCAGCCCGGCGAGCAGGAGGTACTGCAGCCAGAGGGGAGCGATCACCGACGGGTCGACGAGCCGCAGACAGCAGCCCAGGAACATGACGATCAGGCCGATCGTGAGCACCGGAATCCGGGGCCGAACGGTCGTCTCGGGTTCCACAGACACACCCTCAGCAGACACACCCTCAGCAGACACACCCAAAGCGACGATTTCCTCCGCGCGCGCCCGTTCATGAATCCCGCCGCCGATGAACCCCAGCAGCAGAGCGGTCGCCACGATCCCGAACACCGACAATGCCATGTCTAAGCTCACCTGCGACTCCGTTCGTGCACCGGATCTATTACTCGCGCAGCCTATCGCTGAGCCGGTCGCCCTCCGTGCCAGCACCCGGATGCGCCCGGCTCGCCTGCGCACACACGAACTGCCCGGGGCGTCTGAGCGACACCCCGGGCAGTGGACGACGACGCAAAAACGTCGCCGGCAGACCGCAGTTACTGGGCGATGAAGGCGAGCATGTCCTGGTCGAACTCGGCCTGGTAGTCGCCATAGACGCCGTGCGGGGCGCCCGGGTAGACCTTGAGGGTGCCGTGCTTCACCAGCTCGGCGGACTTCAGGGCCGCCGCGCCGATCGGCACGATCTGGTCGTCGTCGCCGTGCGCGATGAAGATCGGCACGTCGAGGGCCTTGAGGTCCTCGGTGAAGTCGGTTTCCGAGAACGCCTTGATGCAGTCGTAGGCCGCGGCGAGGTTCACCAGCATGCCCTGGCGCCAGAAGTCGTCCTTCGCGCCCTTCGACACCGCCGAGCCCTCCCGGTTAGCGCCGAAGAACGCCTCGGTGAGCTCCTGGTAGAACTGCGAGGCATCCTTGAGCACCCCGGCGCGGATGCCGTCGAAGACCTCGATGGGTAGGCCGTCGGGGTTGCTGTCGGTCTTCACCATCAGCGGCGGAACGGCGCCGGCGGTGATGACCTTCACGACCCGGCCCTTGCCGTGCTGGGCGGCGTACCGCACCACCTCGCCACCGCCGGTGGAGTGGCCGACCACGACGAGGTCGGTAAGGTCGAGCGACTCGACCAGCTCGGCGAGGTCCTTGGCATAGGTGTCCATGTCGTTGCCGGTGTAGGTCTTCGCCGACCGGCCGTGGCCGCGGCGGTCGTGGGCGATGGCGCGGTAGCCGGCATCCGCCAGCAGCTTGAGCTCAACCTGCCAGGCGTCCGACGACAGCGGCCAACCGTGGCTGAGCAGCACGGGCTGGCCGGTGCCCTGCTCGGTGTAGTAGATCTCGGTTCCGTCTGAGGTGGTGAAATACGGCATGTTCTCTCCTTGTAGGGGGGATTCGATTGGGTCTTCAGGGGCAGGATGGTCTGATTTGGCCAGGGAAGCGAGGGCGCCCCCGTGGGGTCGGCGGCGGCGGCCGGGTTGCGATCCTGCCCATTACGCCCCCTCCCCAGCGGCCCCCCCGGCTCGGGGAGGAATTAGGTTTACGGTACGGGCGGGGCCCGGCGCCGTGCGTGTCCCTGTTAGTACCACCGTCAGGCTGACTGGCCGCCCGGCGCGTCCAGGGACGCGGCCAGGCTCGAGAACACCATGGCCGTGAGGCTCTGCGGGGGTGCGGCGAGCACGGTGAGCAGGTACCCGGGCATGCTGCGCACCGCGAAGTTCTGCACCTCGATCTCGATGGTGCCCACGTTCTCCACCACCATCCGGATGTGCGCGTCCTCCGGCCCCGACACGTCGTACCGTGCCCACATCCGCACGAAGTCGGGGTCAGCCGAGAGCTGTTCGACGAGTTCGGCCAGCCGCGGCGAGAACGGGTCGGCGTCGCGCCGGAGGCCGGCCACGGAGGAGCGGGTCATCGCCTCCCACTCCACCAGGGTGCTCTTCATCCGGTCGTTGAACAGGTCGACCACGACGTTCGACCCGGCCGACAGCCCGCCATGGCCGAACACCGTGGCAAGCGGGTTCGCCGCGACGATGTCGCGGTTGCTGTCGGAGATGTACGCGGGCGTGTGTGTCCAGTGGCCGAGCACTCGGGCGATCCGGTCGGCCGACTCGCCGACGGCATCGAACGGGCTGGGCAACTCGCCACTGGCGACCCGGAGCAGATACTGGCGGGAGTCGGCGTCGAGTCCGAGCGCCCGTGCGAGCGCGTTGAGCACCTGGTCGGAGGGCCGGCCGCCGCGGCCCTTCTCCAGACGCAGGTAGTACTCAGCACTGATGCCGGCGAGTCTCGCGACCTCGTCGCGGCGCAGGCCCGGCACCCGCCGGCCGGGATCGCGGAAGATGCCGGCATCCTCGGGTTGGCACACGTTGCGGCGTGCCCGCAGAAACTCACCGAGGACGATCAGACCCGCCGACATACGCTCTCCTACCGATTAGATAGGTCCACCGTACTTTGTAGAGCGGCCCCTCCACATCCTCGGATGCGCACAAGTTTTTAGGCGATTTGCAACAAACGCTGCGTGGATGCGGCAGCCTGACCGCCGATGCGTCGCAGGTCCTCGGGCGCGCGGCCCATTCGCGAGAGCTGGATCAGCGCCTGGGACAGCGCCACGACATGGGCCGCCGAGGCCGTGATCATGGCGGGGTCCGCGGCGGGCGGAGTCACCCGAACCAGCGCGCCGGCCACGGCGGCTTCCATCGCGTCGACGGTTCCCGCGCTGATGCGAGTGATGTCGGCGTCGGTGCCAAGCTCCGAGATGGTGTTGAGCATGAGGCAGCCGCGCCGGTCGGGATGCGCGAGGCAATCGTCCACGATCGCGTCGAAGTAGGCGTTCACAGTGCGCTCGATGCCGTCGCGCTCCTCGGTGAAGGCCCCGACGACGACCGCGACGCGCGTGGCGCAGTAGCGGCGGTAGGCGGCGAGGAAGAGCGCCCATTTGCTGCCATAGGCCTGATAGAGGCTGCCGTTGGTGACACCGGTCTCGGCGGAGAGGTGCGTCAGCGACGCCCCTTTGTACCCGTGCACCCAGAACAGTTCGACGGCGGCGTCGAGAAGGGTGTCTTCATCGAAGGTACGGGGGCGGGACATTCTCATACGCTACTCCAGCGCGGGCTCGTCGCACCCATTCGTGACACCTGTCACGGCCGGCGATGACACCCGGGCACTTCCGGCCGCCACCCTCGTTTGATTGGCTGGTCTTACACCGCCGGAGCGACCCCTACCGCCCCGCCAATCGAGACGAGACCCCATGAAGAAGCCCCTCCGAATCACCCTGGTCACCCTCGGGGTCCTGGTCGCGATTCCGGTGCTCCTCGTCGCCACGACCGCCGTGGTCAACGTCGTCGCCACGGCCGCCGAGGCCTCCTCGATCACCGACTACGGGCAACGGGTGCCCGTGGACGGCAAGGAGATGAACGTCGTGCTCAGCGGCGACGGCGACCAGACCATCGTGCTCCTGCCGGGGCTTGGCACGGCCGCACCCGGGCTCGACTTCCAGCCCCTCATCGACGAACTCGACGACAGCTACCGGGTGGTAGCCGTTGAACCGTTCGGCACCGGCCTGAGCGACCCCACCGACACCGAGCGCACCGCCGCGAACATCACCCGGGAGGTGCACGAGGCGTTGCAGCACCTGGGCGTGGATCGGTACGTGCTGATGGGCCACTCCATCGCCGGCATCTACGCCCTCACCTACAGTGCCGCGTATGCGGACGAACTCGTCGCGTTCGTGGGCATCGACAGCAGCGTGCCCGATCAGCCCGGCGCGGACGAGCCGATCCCGGCCGACCTGATCGCGGCCCTGAGCACCCTCGGCATCACCCGGGCCCTGACCGCCCTGGCACCCGACCCGTATGCGGGCCTGCCCTTTGACGAGCACACCGTGAGCCAGATGAAGCTGCTCAGCAGCAAGAACGCGGCGGCTCCCACACTGGTCAACGAGATGGCGAACACCGCCGCCAACTTCGCCGCGGTCAGCGGCGCCACGTTCCCCGCCCAGCTGCCGGTGCTGCTCTTCGTGCGGGCGAACGACACCGACGTGGACGGCTGGGTGGCCCTGCACGAGCAGCAGGCCGCAAGCGTCGACACCGGCCAGGTGATCACGCTCACGGGCGACCACTACCTGCACCACACCCTCTCGCCCGAGATCGCGGCGGGCACCACGGATTTCCTCGCGGCGCTGTCGTTACGCTGAGACCATGACGCACACTGAGCAGGCCGCGCCCGGCGGGGCCGCCGACCTGCGGATGATGCGCCGCTCCACCGTGCTGACGCTGGGGTTGGTGGTGCTCGTCGGCGGCTTCGTACAACTGCTGCTGGGCATCACCCTGCCCCTGACCCCACGGATGATTCTGCTCGCGCTCCTCACACTGGGCGCGGTGGCCGCCGCGCTCGCCGCGATCCCGCTGCTGTTGCGGGGGTCGGGGGAGGCCGCGCCCACGCATCCGTTGGTGCTCGCCCTGCTCGTGCAGGCTGGCGCGGTGTGGCTGCTGGCCGTGCTCACCCCGTTCGCCGGGTGGGGCTGGGCGTTCCTGTTCGCCCTGGCCGGCGGGGTGCTCAGCTGCCTGGTGCGCGGCTGGTGGAAAGGCGTGGTGGTGCTCGGCACCAACGCGGCCGTCATCGGCGGCGGCCTAATCGGCCTCCTCACCTCACCGGCGGCCATCGTCGCCCCGGTCGGAGCCGATGACACGGCCGACCTGATCGTGCTCGGAACCCTCGCGCTGTACACGGTCATGCCGCTGAGCGCGGTCTGGGCGTTGCAGGTGGTCTTGCGACTCGAGCACGCCCGCCAGACCGCCGCCGAGCTCGCCGTGGCGAAGGAACGGCTGCGGTTCGCCACCGACCTGCACGACATCCAGGGCCACAACCTGCAGGTGATCGCGCTGAAGACCGAACTGGCCGAGCGGCTGCTCACCGCCCGGCCCGAGCAGGCCGCCCGCGAGATCGCCGACATCCGCAAGATCGCGCAGGCGGCCCTCGACGACACCCGGGCGGTGGTGAACGACTACCGCACGGTGACCGTGGCCGTGGAAGTGCGGAACGCGGCGGCGGTGCTGCGCTCGGCAGGCATCCGCTGCGAGGCGCACATCGAGACCCCGGGCATGCCCACCGCGGTCGGCGCCGTGTTCGCGGTCGCCATTCGGGAGGCCGCCACCAATGTGCTGCGGCACAGCACGGCCACCCACGCCACGATCGAGCTCCTGCTCGTCGACGCCGCCGAGTACCGGCTGACCGTGAGCAACAACGCCGCCGGTGCGGTGCGCCGCGGCGGCACCGGGCTGTCCGGTCTGGCCCAGCGGGTCGCGGCGCAGCACGGCACGATCGAGACCACCCGCACCGACGACACGTTCACGCTGGTGGTGCGGATGCCCGCGCCCGGCGCCGCGACCGAAACGGCGGATGCGTCCACCCGAACCGCCGCAGCTCCCGCGGACGCGCGCACGTCGACACCGCTGACACGGCAGGCGGCCGGCCAATGATCCGGGTGGTGATCGCCGATGACGAGGAGCTCATCCGCGGGGCCCTCGTGGCGTTGCTCTCCCTCGAACCCGACCTCGAGGTCGTCGCGGATGTCGCCGACGGCGAGGAGGCGGTGGCCGCGGCGATCGCGCACCGCCCGGCGATCATGCTGCTCGACCTGGAGATGCCCCGGCTCGACGGCATCGACGCCGCCCAGCGGCTATTGCACCTCGTGGACACGCAGGTGATCATCGTCACCCGGCATGCCCGGCCGGGCACGCTCAAACGGGCGCTCGCGACCCGGGTGCGCGGCTTCGTGCCCAAGTCCACGCCCGCGTCGGAGTTGGCCACGATCATCCGTTCGGTCGCCGCCGGCGAGCGGTACATCGACGCGCGTTTGGCCACCGCGGCGCTCACCGAAGAGGAGAGCCCGCTCACCGCCCGGGAGGTGGACGTGCTCAGGCTGGCCAGGGAGGGACTGCCCACCCGGCACATCGCGAAACAGCTCGGCCTCGCGCACGGCACCGTGCGCAACCACATCTCCTTCGCGATGGCGAAGCTCGCCGCCGAGTCCCGCACCGAGGCCGCGGCCACCGCGTGGGAGCGTGGCTGGATCTAGGCAGTCCCACGCGGGTAGCCGGGCCGGGGAGGTGCCGGTGCGCCGCCTACAGCCACCGGGCTTGGTCATGGCCGAGAGCGTGCGCCGGGCTCGCCGACAGGTCGATCCCGGTGATGCGCACGGGGGAGCGAAGACGAGTCGCCGCACCCCAACTCGTCGCTTCCAGGCCGGGCGCATAATCCGTGGGGTCGATAGGCGTGAATGGTTCGTGGTTGCCTTCCCCGCGGTGCGCCAGCAGAAGCTGCGCGGTGCGGGCGAGCGAGAGCCGGGCGGTGATGCCCGGGGCGTTGTCCCGTCGACTCGCCAGTGCGGTGAGGGCGGCCGCTGCGGCGAGGTACCCGGTGGCGTGGTCGAGCGCCTGCACGGGCAGAGGCACGGGCACGGTTGCGCCGCCGTCGACCATTCCGGCCTGGGCGATGCCGGTACTCATCTGCACGAGGCTGTCGAAGCCCCGGTCGGCGCGGCGGGGACCGCTCCAGCCGTATGCGTCCAGGGCCACGTCGATCAGACCCGGGCGGATGCGCTGTCGCTCGTGTGCTCCGAAGCCCAAGCCGTCGAGGGCTCCGGGCCGATACCCGTGCACGAGCACGTCTGCGGTCGCCAGCAGGTCGCTGAACACCGTGCGGTCTCGGTCGAGGGTCAGGTCGAGGCGGGTGGTGCGCTTGCCGAGCGTCACCTCGGGCACGACGCCCTCGTCCCAATCCGGCGGGTCGATGCGCAGCACATCCGCACCCAGCTGGGCGAGGAGCCGGGTTGCGACGGGTCCGGCCAGCACGCGGGTGAGATCCAACACCCGCACTCCCGCGAGCGGTCGGCTGGGCGCGCCAGGTCGTGGCTCCGGCTGCACCACGAGGTTCTCCCAGGCGATGAGGGGTTCCGCGGCGACGGCGCGCCCCTGCGGGCTGTCGCACCATTCCTCGGGTGAGCGCATCGCGGCTGCGCAGCCGCCGGCGGCCACGACCGCGCGCTCGAGGTCGTCGCCGGTCCAGGCGGCTACAGCTGCCGCTACCTCGTCACGCTCGTTGGCGGTGCCGAGCACCCGGAGCGCGGCGGCCCGGTGATGCGGTGCGTTGGTGTGCAACCGCAGCCATCCGTCGCGGGTGACGTAGTCTCCCGCGATCGCGTCCCACACCGTCGGCAGGTCCCACCCAATCGGATGAATGGACCAGCCGAACCAGGCTGAGGCGAGCCGACGGTCCACGGTCACCGCGCCCGCGCCGGCGAACCGTGCCGCCGCGAGCCCGGCCGCAGCCACCGCTGCCGAGGCGAACTCGGTGGTGGGGAACGCCGACGGCAGCCCACCTTCGGTCAGAACAGTCAGATCATCCCGCCCGACGCCGGGAAGGGCGACCAGCATGCCGTCGAGTAATTCTTCGTCAAGTGACATGACCCCACACTCGCGTCGAGGATGACGATCGTCAAGATCCACGACCAGAACCTCCGTCGCACTGTGAGCAAGGTCGACGTACTGTCGTCTGCGGTCACGCCCGCGTGAACGTCATCCGCCAGTTCGTCTCCCAGGTCGACCCGTCGTCGTTCGAGAACGCCTGCTGCCAGGTCGGATGCGCACCGGTGGCGTCCCAGATGAACCGCACCCGGATGGGAACACCATCCAGCACATCGCTCGCCACGAAGGTGCCGATGCCGGCTCGGAAGGAACCCCGCACCGGTGTGTCGAGCTGGGTCGGGTTGCGGCCGTCCAGCCACCAGATCGACCACACGTCATCCGCGGCGGAGTAGGAGCGCAGCGCCGCCGCGTGAAAGTCACCCGACGGATGCTGGAGCAGGTTGTCCTCGAGGTTGCCGTAGCCGCCCAGGATCGTGCGCGTGGAGGAGAGCCCGTCGAACGCCGTCCAGGTGTTCGCGCCGGCGAAGATCCCGTCCAAGCGTTCGTGCTGAACCGTCCAGTCGCCGATGATGAAGTCGAAGTCGGTCGGGGCGGAGTGCGGATCGGTCGAGGACATGGGTTTCCTTCTCGGGAACAATGACGGGGCACCGCCCACCCGGGGCTGCGGCAGGCGCGCACTGCGGTAACGACAACGGTCCCAGCAATCGAGACGCGTGCCGAGGGCCACTTGTACGCCCGCAAGCAGGTCCACTTCCGGCCGGGCAACCGACCCCGAACCCCGTGCACGCGGTCGCCGACCCGGCTGCCTACGAGCCCAGCGGCGGCTGCGGCTCCGGCGGTTCCTGCTCGGTCGTGAACCCGATGGCCTTGTGGCTGCCGTCGCAGAACGGTTTCAGGGTGGAGACCCCGCAGCGGCAGAGCGCCACGGTCCTCCGGCGCGGCGGGATGACCTCGCCCGTGGGGGTGAGGATCTCGAACGGACCGCGCACCAGCAGCGGACCGTTCGGGTACGCGGTGATGCTCACCGGCTCGTCTGCGGTCCCCGCGGGCTGGTCTTCCCACTGGTCGTCCCACCGGGTGGCGGGCTGGTCGGGCCCGGTCATGCCGGCACGCTCACGGTCTCCGCCGTGCGCAACGCCGAGGTGCCGGCGGTCCAGGCGTCGATCTGCTGGGCGCCGGCCAGGCCGTCCACGTAAAGCCCGGCCGCGGCGCCGAAGAACACGTCCTCGAGCAGCGTGGGTTCGTCGGTGGCCAGCGACCCGGCCAGGTCGCGGGCGGCGATCTGCTCGTGCACCGCATCCGCTTCAACGTGCTCGTCGAAGTAGAAGGTGACGTCCTTGTCATAGCCCAGGCGCCTGAACCCGTTGCCGTAGAACCGGTTGGGCAGCGACGACGTCATCTCGAACGCGGCGAGGTGCCCGGCGATGGCGCCGCGCAGCCGGCGATGGGTGCCGAACATGGTCATCATGTTGCTCGACGCCAGCGTGATCGCCGGCACCATGTCCACATAGTGGCCGTTCGTGGCGTCCAGGCCCACACCGCGCATCGTGCGCGCGAACAGCTCGGCGTGCATGCGGTCGAACCGGCCGCCGCCGTACTCATCGGCCTGAATCTCCACCAGCGCGGCCTTGGCGTGCCGGCGCAGGCGCGGGATGGCCCAGGTGTGCGGGTCGGCCTCCTTGAGCTGGTAGATCGAGCGCAGGATGAGAAACTCCCGCGCCTGCTCGTCGGTGGCCTTCTTGGCCAGGTAGCGCGACACACTCGGCCCGCTGTCGGCGCCGGTCAGCTCAAACAGGGCCGCCGCCACACTCTCCACACCCGGCGCGGGCAGCTCGGGCACGGATGCGCGCTCCCGCAGCGCCCGCTCAAACGGCGCTTCGATCGCCGCGCACAGTGCGAGCACCTCCGGGTGCCACTCCCAGTCGTCGTCCACACCCTGTAGGCCGCTGTAGCGCAGCTCGTAGGCGGTGAACAAAGCGGTCTGCAGGTCGTCGTCCTGCACCACATCACTGGTGTCGCGCAGCGCGGCGGCGGTGCGCTCGCGCAGGGTTGCGGCGAGGTCGGTGGGGGTGTCGGTGGGGGAGGTGTCGAGGAGCTCGAGCAGGGCACTGCTGACCGGGCCTCGGGAACTGGGGATGCGCATCTGCGTGACCTCGCTAGTCGGCTGGCTGGGCGCGCCCGGGTGGCTGCGCCGCCAAGATGGCCGAGCCTACCCGCCACCCCCGACACTGGCGCGAGGGCCGACACCGACGGCCGCGAGACAGAGCCACGGCGGCCAAAAAATGTACCCGCAACTGGGGGCAGAGTCGAAGCCATGCCCACCCCGCCCGCCGAGGTGGGGATCAGAGCGAGTAGAAGATTGTCACTACGGCGCCGATCATCAGCAATCCGAATGCGATCATCCCGAGGAGTTCACCGGCCCCGAGGCGCATCCTCAGCCGCCGGCCGGACTTGGCCACCCGCCGCGAACCGGCCGCGGGGGGCTTCACTCCGCGAGCGATCAGACCGGCGGCGTTCTCGGCAACAGCATCGGCACTGGCTGCCACCCTCGGCACCGACGGCAGCCGGTCATCTCGCCACCGCTCCCACCGATCGATCTTGTCGCTCAGAGCGGCCACCGCGTCGTAGAGTCCCTGCCAAGCGCGCGGGTCGAGAGTGACCACGTCTCGGCTGCTTACGAAGAACAGCCAGTCGTCGATGATCTCGACATCGAACCCGTGCACACGGTCGATCAGGCGCGCCATCACATCCGGGGTGAAGAGGTACAGCGCATCCCGCTCGTACTCTTCGGGGCAGTACAGGGTGAAGTGGTCGTCGAAGTCGCCCTCGAGGGAGAGCCGCTGGGCGCGGTCGGGCAGCGCCGCCAGCGTGAATTGGTCGGCCGGGCCGTCCTGGGCGCGCAGCAGGATGTGCGGCAGGCGGGTCGCCAACCGAACCGCGCAGAAACCGCCGAACCGGGCACCGCCGGTGCCGGCCGCTCCAGCTCGCAACTCGTAGTTGGCGAATTCGATCGAGCGCTGCGAGACGGGCCGCATCACTCGGGTGAGCCTGAGGACGCCGCGGTCCGCCCAGGGTTTCACATGTTTCACGATGACCGGCCCGGGCTCGTAACTCAGGCCATTGTCGGCCGCGAACCGGGCGAGCCGGTAGTGCCTGCTCGGTGTGCCCCGACGCGTCGACAGGCGCCTGAAGGACCACGTGAACAGAATGCCGAGGCCGAGCATCCACACGCCGTTGAGGGCCATGGGCACGAGATCTCCGTCACCGTTGAGCCCGCCGACGTAAATCTCACGGATCGAGCCCAAGGCCATGAGAAGCGCGCCGAGGAGCGTCACACTGCCACCGATGAACATGACAACCCGCTGCACCCGGAGGTACCGGTTTCGCACCGTTGGATATCGAGCGGCGAACGCTCGGTAGAACTCCCGCACGTCCCTGCGCTTCACCCGCTCGGTGAGCGCTGCGGTCTGCAGGCTCGTCGTGCTGTACTCCGTCGTGTGCATTCGTCCACCCCACGTGTGCGCTGATCGCCGACAACCGGCTTCGTCTGAGAGTAACGCCCGGTCAGCGGATGCGCCCGCCGCGCCGCTCAAGCTCGTCGAGACCCCGCAGTCCTCGGGCGATGAGATGGGCTGGATCGGCCAGGGAGGCAAGCGCACGTTTATGAGGACAAAGTGAGTTTGTGAGGACGGAATATCGCACAGGGTCCTCCTAAACTCACTTTCTCCTCATAAACGTTCGTGCGCCCGGCCCCGGGGCACCGCTCGCAGGGCCCAGACTGGCTTGATGACCTCTGCTGTGCCGCTCGATGTTCCCCAGGCCGACGTTGATGACCTCCGCGATCGGCTGCGGCGCACCCGCTGGTCACCGGACTGGCCCACGCCGGGGTGGGCCACGGGCACCGACCCCCGGGAACTTCGGCGGTTGGCCGCCTACTGGGCCGACGGCTTCGACTGGGCCGCCCAGCAGGCCCTCCTCAACGACCTGCCCTGGCACCAGGCCACCCTCGACGGCACCCCGCTGAGCTACCTGCGGTTCAACGCCGAGACCCCGGGCGCGCTGCCGCTCATCCTCACCAACGGCTGGCCCAGCACCGCCATCGAGCTCGTCGAACTCGCTCGTCGGCTGGCCACACCCACCCGGTACGGCGGCGACGCGGCCGACGCGTTCACCGTCATCGTGCCCGCCCTGCCCGGGTTCCCGTTCTCCCCGCAGCGCCCCAGCCATGCCGAGCAGACCCACGAACTCTGGCACCAGCTCATGACCGACGAGCTCGGCTTCACCCGCTACGCCGCGCACGGCGGCGATCTGGGCGCCGGCATCACCTCACGCCTGGCCCAGGCGCATCCCGATGCGGTGGTGGGCATCCACCTGCTCGCCGTGGCCGCGCCGGTGCAGGTCGACCCGGCCACCCTCACCGGCGACGAGCAGGTTTACCTGGCCGCGGTGCAGACCTGGGTGGCCGAGGAGGGCGGCTACCAGCACCAGCAGCAGACCCGCCCTCTCACCCTGGCTCCGGCGCTGGCCGATTCGCCCGCCGGCCTGCTGGCCTGGATCGTGGAGAAGTACCGGGCCTGGAGCGACTGCGACGGCGACCTGTCGACCCGGTTCAGCGACGACTTCCTGCTCACCCAGGCGTCGCTGTACTGGTTCACCAACTCCATCGCCACCTCGTTCCGGCCCTACTGGGAGTTCGCCGCCGGCCTCACCACCCGGGTGCAGCGAGTGGATGTGCCGACCGCGGTGGCAATGTTCCCGCACGATCTCGGACAGCCGCCGCGCAGCTGGGCCGAGAGAACCTACAACGTGGTGCGGTACACCCAGATGGCGCGGGGCGGGCACTTCGCGCCGCACGAGGAGCCCGACGCGCTTGCCGCGGACCTCCGCGAGTTCCTCCGGCCGCTGCGCTAGGGCGCCGAGCCCGCCCTGCCGCTGGTCGAGCCCGCCCTGCCGCTGGTCGAGCTTGTCGAGACCCGGAATGCCCGTATCGTCAAAGCAAATGAATCGCACCGACCGCATGTACGGGATCGTGGAAGAACTGCGCGCGATCGCACCGCGACCCCGCAGCGCCGCCTGGCTGGCCGGCCGGTTCGAGGTGAGCGCCCGCACCGTGGAACGCGACATCAGCGCACTCCAGCAGACCGGCGTGCCGGTGTGGGCGGAACCCGGGCGAACCGGCGGTTACTGCCTCGACGCGGCGATGACCCTGCCGCCGGTGAACTTCAGCCCCGACGAAGCCGTGGCGCTCGCGGTGGCGCTGCGCGGCCTGGCCGGCACGCCGTTCCACCAGGCCGGCAACACCGCGCTGCGCAAGCTGCTGGTGGCCATGCACGAGACCGACGCGCACAACGCGACCGAGCTGGCGGCCCGCATCCACTTTGTCGGCGCCAGCCCCGAGGCGCCGCCGATTCCGGCCGTGCTCACCCAGGCCGTCACGGCCCGCCACGTTCTCCGGCTGCGCTACACCGACCGCACGGGCGCCAGCACCCTGCGGGATGTCGAGCCGCTTGGGTACGTTGGCTCCACCACCGGCTGGTACCTGCTCGGCTGGTGCCGGCTGCGCGCGGGCATCCGCGTGTTCAAGCTCGACCGCATCGACCAGGTCACGGCCACCGCCGAGCGGGCCCCGCGGCGCAGCGTGCGGCAAGACGAGATCCAGGTGCCCGACGGGGACCTGCTAACCCTCACGCTGCTCTAACAAAAAGAACTCAGAAACACCGACATAGGGCTGTCGCTCCCGCCCGACAGCATGGTGAGAGTCGCGGATGCTCCGCGCGCCTTCACCCGAAAGAGCAGCCCCCATGAACCTCGTCTCCCTCCGCCTGATCACCGATGACGTCGACCGGCTCGTCACGTTCTACGAAACGATCACCGGCCTCACCGCCGACCGGCCGAACCCCGAGTTCGCGGAACTGCGCACACCGAACGGCACCCTGGCCATCGGCAGCACCCGCACGGTTGCCGTCTTCGGGCCCGGTTCCGCCCGCCCGGCTGACAACCACTCGGCCATCGTCGAGTTTCTGGTGGCCGATGTGGATGCGCTCAGCGCCGCGCTCGCCGCCCTCGGTATCGAGCTGATCGGTGAACCGCGGGACCTGCCGTGGGGCAACCGCTCCCAGCTGGTGCGCGATCCGGACGGCACCCTGGTGAACCTCTTCACGCCGGTGACGGCCGCCGCGATCGCTAAGTTCGCCCAGGTCGCTGGCTGACCGGCGGGTGTAGTGGGTGGCGGGCCAGGGCGTGAGGCTGCTGCTGGCTACCGGTTCGAATGCGGCCCGAAGGTCCAATTCGGCTCATGACGCAGGAGCCACTTCCCTCGGCGAAGAGTCGGCGATATTGTCTCCGGCATCTAGCCATGCATTCCACCTGCTATCCACGGAACACCGATTTGCAGAGGAGACATGAAATGCCGCAGAAAACTGGGGTCGGCGATTGGGGCCGCTGGGTTGTTACGGCGGTCATCATCGCCATATTTGTCTGGTGGCTCCTCATCGTCAATCTGGAGCTAGGCACGCAGCCCACTAAGAACGACGGGACCGGGCTGGTGACTGATCCATATGCACACGCTAAGGAAACTCTCGCTGTGGTTGTTCCGTTTCTTACCCTTATTTTGGGCTACTGGTTTGGCGTCAGGGGCGTCGACGAAGCAAAGAAGACGGCGGCGGCCGCCACACAAGATGCGCAGGCCGCAAATGTTAAGTTCGCTGTATTGCGGGCGACTGCATCGAAGAGTTCATACGAACAGGCCGTGAGCAAGTACCCCTCCGCCTTCGGCCGATAAACCAGACATAGGGAAAAATCATGAGCTATATGAAACACAACGAGGACGATGGCGACCTGAGCATTTTCGCGTCTGACGATGAAATTCTGATTGCCTGCAATCAGGGACATGTCTGGTTCATAAAATCAGCCAGACAGGAGCTGAGCGAATCCTCCATCATGGCCGGGCATGACACGACGAACAAGATTGTCGCGCGTTACGGCGAGGCGGTCCTGAGCGCACTCCAAGCCGACGCAAGCTGATCCAGCGCTGGCGCTCTGCGCCTCAGTAAGGCCGACTAGCCCAACGCCGAGCTCGTGGAGCTGCGTACACAGAATGGCACCCAACCGCACTGTCGCCGTCTTCGGGCCCGGCTCCGCCCGCCCCGCCGGCAACCGCTCCCAGCTGGTGCGCGATCCCGACGGCACCCAGGTGAACCCGTTCACGCCCGTGACGCCGGCCGCAATCGCCAGGTTCGCCCCGGTCACCGGCTGACCGGGACCGAGCACAACCCCGTTACTCGCTCCGGTTAAGCGATGCCGCCCCGATGGACCAGATCCGGTTGGGCTGTGTGCCGTTCACGGCATAGTCGCCCACGATGCGAGCCTTGAACACCCACGGGTTGTGGCTGGCCGCGGTGCGGGCATTGCGCCAGTGCCGGTCGAGGTTCTTCGAGGTCGACACCCCCGACGCAGCCAGAGCGTCGAAGATGTCGGAGGTGGCTCGGGTGGCCAGCGCCACCAGCACCACCTGGGCTTGCGCCGTCGCCAACTCGGCCAGGTCGTTGAGCCGTTCCTCTTCGGTCAAGTCGCCAAGGAACGCGCTCTCGTAGGCTCCCTGCAGTGCCCAGGCGGCCTTCTCAACATTCGCCTCGGCCGCGAACGCCTGCGCGGAAACCTCGCCGACCACCTGCAGAATCTGGGGGTCGCTCGCGAAGGATTGGGTGTTGCCGTGCGAGAAGATCCGCGTGCGTGCCTTCACTTCGGCCGCAATGTCCCGCTCGGCGGCTTTGATCGTTCCGGCCAGAACCGACAGCAGCACCGCCTGGTAGAACGCCGTCTGGTACTTGAACCGGGTATCGAAGTCGATCACGTTCTCTTCCGCCACAACGGCATCCACGAACGTGCTGGTGCCGCTGCCGGTGGTGCGCTGGCCGAAGCCATCCCAGTCGTCGCTGTGCGTGACGCCGGGCTGGTGTGCGTTCACCACGGCGATCACGTTCTTGCCGGTATCGTCGACTTGGGCGAAGGTGTCGATCCAGTCCGCGAAGATGCTGCCGGTGGAGTAGTACTTGGTACCGTTCACCACCAGGTCACCGGGCGCGCCACTGACCGCCGGGCGCACCCGGGTGATGACGTCACCGATGGTGACGGTGCCCACCTCGGTCCAGGAATTACCCACGATCTCCCCGTTCACGAACCGGGCCAGCCACACGTCGCGCTGGGCACCGGAGGCCACGAGGCGGTCTTCGACGAAGGCGAAATGCCCGCGCAGCGCCTGCGGAATGTTCGAGTCCGCCGCGGCGAGTTCGGTGAGCAGCCGAAACAGCTGCGGCAGGGTCGCGCCCAGGCCGCCGTCGGCGACAGGCACCCGCAGGGCACCGAAACCGGCGCTCGTGAGTTCCGTGATCTGCTCGTAGGGCAGCTGGTGATCCTGTTCCCGAGCGGATGCGCCGGCGGCGATCCGAGCGAAGATCGGTCGGAATCGTGCGGCCAGGCTGGCGTAGTCGACAGGGGCAACGGGGGAGGAGGTGAGCGTGGTCATGCAAGGACACTAGGTCAGCGGCCCCCGACCCCGCGCGGAGATGACGGTTCGTGTCTGCCGCCGCCGATCTCAAGGCGGCCGGCGCCGAGCGGGTCTTCTCCAGCCCTCTTACCGCGCGGCGAGCGTGCTGAGCAACGCGGCCGGCAGCTCCGGCTCGGGCACGGTCACCGCGAACAGGGTGCCGTTGGTGCGCTCCACCACGATGCCGGGCCCGCCGGCCACCACGATGGCCGAGCGGCCGGGCAGGATCCGGTAGCCCCAGCCGCCCCACTCCATCGGCACGATGGTCTGGGCGCGGGCCGACACGATCTGGTCGAGACGCAGGTACCGCAGCGGCACTCCCAGCAGCGCCGACACCACGCGCAGTCCGCGCCGGTCGACGCTCACCCGCAGCCGGCCGAAGGCCAGGCAGCACAGCGTCACTAGCCCCACCGTCACTGCGCCGCCGGATCCGGGACCGCCGAGCACCACGCTGAGCACCGCGATCGCAACCGTGGCCAGGCCCAGGATGCCGGCCAGCCAGAGGAACATCGGCACGTTCACGGTGGTGAACCAGGCACCGGTCTCGCTCGCGGCCAACGGCACCGACGCGGGGGAGTGCGGCACCTGCCCGATCGGCCGGCGCGGGGAGAGCGCGAACGGGATCAGCCCGAAGGCGCCGAGCAGAACGGCGAGCAACGGCCAGCCGCCCGCGGCCGGTTCCGGCGTTCCGGTGGCGATTACCAGCCCGGCCGAGACCAGCCAGATGCCCGTGCTCAGCCCCGCGGCGCAGCCGGCGATCAACAGCAGGGTGCGACGGATGTCGGCGGTGCCGCGTGCGAGAGCGGCCAGCCCTGCCAACGCACTGAGCAGCGCGATCCCGCCGGTGATGGCCAGGAACACCTCTGTCGGCGCGGTGGTGGTGACCCCGGTCGCATCCCACTGCTGCGGCAATCTGGCCGGAAGCTGGTCATACCAGAGCATGGCCGTTCCCGCGACGACAAGTACCGGCAGCCACAGCAAGCCGACCGCGAGGCGGTCCCGCCCGGTGGCGTGAGGGTCGAGCGACGGCAGGGCCTCGTTGGTGGTCTCGTCTGGCATGGCTCAGCCTCTCGTTTGGATCAGGGTCAGTACTTCGGGCAGGGCAACACCGAGTTTGCGCGCCTCGGCGAGCAGTGCGTCGGCCAGCTCTACCAGGCGCACCGTGCCGGCGCCGGCATCCGCCCGCACCGACGCCCCACGGCCCTGGCGCATCTCCAGGATCCCGTCGTCGCGCAGCTGCGCGTAGGCGCGCAGCACGGTGTGCATATTGATGTCGAGGGCGCTGGCCAGCTCCCGGGCCGGCGGCAGCCGGGTGCCCGGAGCGAGCGTGCCATCGGCGACCGCCGCGCGCACCTGCACGGCCAACTGCTCGGCGATCGACACCGTCGACGCCTGGTCCACTCGAAACAACATGTTTGTAATGTTAGTAGAACAATCTGAGTCCGCCAGCCCCCACTTCGGGACTTTTGGACGCGTCGAGACCCCGATCCCATCCTCCGATGAGCGGTGCCGACAGGCCTCAGCGGCCGCGCTTACACCGGAACGTTGGCGAACGCCGCCCGAAGCCAGGCGTGGGCCCGGCGGATGAGTGCCTTCGCGGGTTCGGTGTCGCGTGCCCAATTCTCGAAACCGTGCGGTGCACCCGCAATGATGTCGAGTTCCACCGGAACCCCGGCCTGTTCAAGCCGGTCGGCGTAGTCCCGGTCTTCGGCATAGAACAACTCGATGTCACCGACCGCGATGAAGGCCGGCGGCAGGCCGGACAGGTCGGTGCGTCGCGCGGCCGCGGCGTACGGCGCGAGATCGTCCTGTGCGAATGTGTCGCCCAGGTAGCCGCTCCATCCGGCGCGGTTGGCGCGGTTGTTCCACACCCAGTGGTCGGCGCTGTCGAGAGTGTCGTCGTCGGCGGTGCGGTCGTCGAGCATGGGAGCGAATAGCCACTGCGCGACCGGCTGAACCTTGCCTTCGTCGTGCAACCGTTGCACGAGGGCCGCGGCGAGCCCGGCACCGGCGCTTTCCCCACCCACGACGAGTCGAGCCGGGTCGACGCCGAGCTCCGCTCCGTGCGTGAGCATCCACTGCCAGGCGGCGTGGACGTCGTTGTGCGCGGCGGGAAAAGGGTGCTCGGGAGCGAACCGGTAATTGGCCGAGACGACCGCGATACCCAGATCGCGGGCGGTCTGCGCGCAGAGGGCTTCGTCCTGACGGGCGTCGCCGAAGAGCAGGCCGCCGCCGTGGATCCAGAGCAGCCCGCCCTCGTCGAGGCGAGTGTCCGGACGGTAGATCCGCAACCGCACACCGCCGGATGTCACGGTCGTGACGGTGACGGATTCCGTTCGGGGCACGGGCATGACCCGGGTCGCCAGCCGGATCGCGATGCGCACCAGCTTCTTGGATGCGTCGGGAACCGGGAGTTTCTGCGTCGCTGTCCGCAAGTCCGGGTGCACTCTGTCGATGTCCACGGCCTACTCCGATCCGAAGGCGGTCGTGATCGCCTGCGCGATGGCTGCGTAGACGGGAAGCACGACCTCGCGGGGTGCACCGAGGATGTTGAAGCCGTGCCCGACATCGGGCAGGTCGAGGTGCGCGAGGAGAGAACCCGCATCCTGCAAGCGGGCGGCGTAGCGGACGGCTTCGTCGCGGAGGATGTCCTTCTCACCGGTGACGACCAGCGCGGGCGCGATGCCGGCCAGTGACGTGGGGTCGTTCGGTCCGGCGGGCGAGATGAGCCGATCGCCGCGCCGGGCCCGGTCGGGACAGTAGACGGTGTCGAAGATCGGTCCCATCCGCACGAGGAACGTTTCCTTGCCGGCCGCCTTCTTGCTGGCGGCGGAGACGGTCAGATCCAACGGTGGGTACATCAGCACCTGCACCGCGATGCGGGGGCTGCCGTGTTCGAGCGCAAGGCGTGCCGCACCGGCGGCGAGGGCGCCGCCGGCGGATTGCCCGCCAATGGCCAGCTTGCTGCCATCCCAGGGCCGTTCGGCTGCGGCCGCCCAGGTGGCGAGGTCGTAGGCCTGCTCCACGGGACCGGGGAAACGCGACTGCGGGGCCGGGGTGTAGTCCACGTTCAACACGGTCACCCCAGCGTTGGCGGCGATGTAGCGGCAGAGCGCGTCGTCTTGTTCGGGGTGACGGATGACGAATCCGCCGCCGTGCAGGTTGACGTACACACCGCGTCCGGCCGCGCCGCCTGCCGGGGAGTACAGCACGGCAGCAATGACGCCGTGCCGGGTGGGAATGGTGACGTGTTCGGTGAGCGCCGGGATTTCCGCGAAGGCGACCTCCGGAGCCAGCCGAGGAGACCCCGGTGCTTTCTGCACGAGTTTGGCGATCGTATCGGCGAGCCAGAGCGGTAACGTCACCGGCTCAACCTAACAGCGTTCAAAATTGCCTGACCTGTCGACTCGACGGCCGGATTCTTCTCCAGAACTGATGTCGAAGCCTTTGTTTCCCGTTCACCTCGAAGGGCGCAATCGAAAGCTCCCCGGACCCGGAGACCGATTCCACGTCAGGGCGACTCGGACATCGTGGACTGCATCGCGCGGGTCTGACGTTTTTATGCAGATCAGATCTGCAATACCGTTCCTCGGAGGCCGCTCTGCTCCACAACCTGATAGGTTCGCAATGCTGCTCTCGAGACTTACTCCAGGCGGTCATCGTTGGGGGCAACTGTGAGTGTTGAGAACGATTTCACAACGTCAGGATCATCTGATGGAAAGGCTATGGCGGAATTCGCGAGAGGTGTGCGCGAGTTTCGGATGGCATCTACGGGGCTGAGAAGTGATCCCGCGGTCGCCACTGCCTTGCAAAGCAAGCTGCGGGAAATCGAGTTCCCTCGTCGAACGACAAAGAAGACAACGTGCTCTTTCATCGGGTGCACCGAGAAGGCAATTGAGAACTCTCATGTGATCGCCAACGGCGCCGGAATAACGCCACTATCCGAATGCGGCCATGTTGTGACCCCTGACCTAAGGGATCTTCAATCGCCAACCATCAAGAAGGTGGGACGAAACGATGCATCCACTTTCCCTGGGTACTGCACTGACCACGAGAAGCTCTTCAGCAGGTTTGAGAATGCCAAACGATTCGTGGCAACGGAGGACTATCTACTGCAACTAATGCGGACAACGGCTCGTGAGCGCTGGAGACGCCGGTGGTTCTGCGATCGTCTGGACGTGACGCGAGATTGCTACGAGCAAGCCATTAATGCGCTACCTATCTCCATGAAAGCAAAGGCCGAGTGGACGAGAAAAATCGTCGACCCCCTAACGCTCTTGTTTCTCGAAGAAGCGCGTCGACTGTCCTACTTGGAGTTTGTGCACACTGACCTCACGAAGTCGCTTGGAGACTCTGAGCTCCCTCGATGGGTCAGGGTCCATCGACATAAGAGCGACATGCGAGTCGCGTTTTCAGGGAGCACAATGCTCGACACCAGCGGTGCTCCGTCCGTCATGGTCGTCATGGCGTCTATGAAAGACGGAGATGACACGATGACTCTCTTCGGGTCAACCGCCGATGATGCTCATTTCGTCGAAAGTTACGATTTCCAGTTCATCGACGGTGAAGCCAGCCTAGATAATCTAACGCTGGCCTGGATGGCTGGAATGGACCATTGGTTTGCCAATCCAACCTGGTGGCGGGAACTGCCGGAAGAAGTCAAGCGAGAGATTTTAAGAGAGCTTTCCACCATCTAGTCAAGGTCAATCCCTTGCCTTTACAAAACGGGAATGCCAACCGGTCAGGACAAGATTTCTGAGTCGAGGGACCGGTGTCGGCCGCTTTGCACGCCTAAGTGAGTAATGCATGTCCACCGTCTACAACCACTTCCGCCGCTTGAAAATCCCCCACAGCCCCAACCCCATCAGCCCCATCGCCGCCACCGCCACCGGATAACCGAACTCCCAGTGCAGCTCGGGCATGCTGTCGAAGTTCATCCCGTAGATCGTGCCCACCAGCGTCGGTGCGAACAGTATCGCCGCCCAGGAGGAGATCTTCTTCACCTCCTCGTTCTGTTCCAGGCCCACTTCCGACAGCCGCCGGGTCTCCTCGTTCTGCGCCAGGCCGGCCTCTGAAAGGCGCCGCATCTCGTCGTTCTGCTGCTGCGTCACCAGGGTGGAGTGCACGACGAGCGCGTTCTCCAGCAGCGCCCGGAACGACGCGGCCTGCTCGGTGACTCGCAGCACGTGGTCGAGCACGTCCCGGAACGAGCGCTGCAGCTCCACGTCCACCTGGTACTTCTCCGAACCGCGCAGCAGCGCCTCGAGCATGCCGCGCAGCGGGCCGGTGGCGCGCTGGAAGTCGATCACCTCGCTGAGTAGCTCGTAGATGCGCCGGGACACCGACGGGTCGCCGCCGAAGAGCTGGTTCTCGATCTCGTCGATGTCGTTCTCCAGCCCGGCGACGACGGGGGAGTAGGCGTCCACGACCTCGTCGAGCACGGCGTGCAGCACGGCTTCGGGTCCGAGCGCGAGCATCGCCGGGTTCTCCTCCATCCGCCGGCGCACGTTGGCCAGGTCGGGGTTCTCGGCGTGCCGCACCGTCACCACGAAGCCCGGACCGATGAACACGTTCACCTCGCCGAACTCCACCCGCTCTTCGGCGTCGAGGTACCAGGCCGGCCGCAACACCACGAAGAGGGTGTCGCCGAACCGCTCCAGCTTGGCCCGCTGGTGACCTTTCAAAGCGTCTTCCACGGCCAACGGATGCAGCGAAAACTCGTCGGCGACGCTGCGGATCTCGTCCGCATCGGGACGGTACAGCCCGATCCAGGCCATTCCCGCGCACTCGCGTAGCTGCTGGTAGGTCTCGTCGAGGCTCTGCGGGCTGGAAGTGCGCTGCCCGGTCACGTAGATGCCGTTGTCGATGAGTGCCATGGTCGTACTCCGTCGGTCGGTCGACGAGAGCGCGTGAGCAAGCCCAAGGCGGCCAGGGGCGCGTCAAGAATCGACGGCACACAAATGCCACCTCGCAAGGGAGGTTCAGTAGCGCGCCACTCCCGGCGCGACGCCCGGCCTAGAAGGTCAGGGCGAAACAACAACCGCGAAGGGAGTGGAGCGCGGACTATCACCAGCCATGGCTACTCACCCGCCTTCGATCGAAGATTGTCGTGGCCCTGCCTGGGCCTCGGATACCGTACCACCACCAGGTAACCGGTTGGGTAACGTGCTCTGAAGGAGGACGAGGCTGGTGGGGTGCGACCCGGTGGGATGCCGGCGCCTACTCGGCTGACCGGAGCGTCGGCAGGATCGTCGCGTAGCGGAGCAGGAACGTGCGCTCGTCGAGGCGCTTGCGGGCGTTCGCTCGCGTTACACGAAGGGCAGGCGGGAACCACATCGACGATGCTGTACCGGGCGACGCGAGAAATCGGCAGGATGCAGTCCCGCTGGAGGACCGGACTCGCTGCTTGGCGTTTGGGCGCATCCACCCCAGGCTGTGGGGAAGTCGGCCCCCTGCGCTGGGGTGGGGTCGTTGTCGAGGCGTTCCAGTCGCCCTTTCAAGCGCTTCGCATACCGCGCACGCGCTGCCGCCGGCACTTTGGCTGGGACTTGCGCGGAGGCATTCCAGAGCCCTCGAAGGCTCATACTTTCTCGACTTGTCCCGTTTGGGTCAGCCCCAGGAACGCGGTATCGACCTCAGTACCTCATGCCCAATCTGGCGTACAGACCCTGGAACCGGTGAGCCGAAGGCAGTCTCATCCCCTCTTCCGAAAGTGGCGTATCCGAGCGAGTTGCTGCGCGTGAGTCGATAGTACGCCGCGTCAACTTCCGGATCGATGTGTCCGCCCCCATCTTGATTGCAGAGTGCAAGAACGAGCTGGCGACGTGAGAAATCATTTCTGGCGTCATCCCGCACAACGCTAAGATCCCACCAATCGTCGAAATCCAGCGCGCGCCCTGCCGCCGGCTCGCGGGTCTTGCCAAAGGCAGTAAGGCGGTTCAGATGGGTACGATGCTCATAGTCGTCGAGCACTGGTACATAGCTTGGCTGGACGCTTCCATGCTCATCCGTGATCGTCATGCGCATGGTCACCAGATTGGCCGAAGTGGCAAGGTTTGACTCCAACATCTGTCCCGCAGAATCCAAGAATCGCATCTTGTTCTTTAGACCGAGAAGGCCCAGGAGCGAGCGGCTTGCTCTCGTGTCATGTAGGAGCACTCGCAAGGTCAGGCTGGCTTGTTTCGCGTACTCAGTCTTACCTTCATCGAACCGCACGCAACTGTCTCTTAAGAATCCAATCTGTTCTCGAAGGTGTTGTCGAAGCTCGTCATCTGATTGTGCAACTCGCGCCATTTACGCCTCCTCGCAAACGATAACAAGATACTTCCGCGGGCGGCATCCTGCGGTCGTTTGGGCTGGTCCAACTGACTGTGCCAGCTGGCTGCATTGCCATTGGGCTATAAGCGCGCTGTTCGACAGCGCCCGAAAAGAGCGTTGCAATCCCGCTGCTGTGTTCGTCCCTAGAAATCAGGCCGCGAACTTCTCCCAGCGCAGTGCTAGTCCGTCTCGTGACGGCCGGTCCCTCACTCGGGCCGGCAGCACACGCGACTTGCCACGCATGTCCTGTAGCACGTGCCGCAGCATCGGACCGTCGACTTCATCCAACAGGACTCTATTGATCCGCACCTTGAAGTCAGGGGTTATACCCATCAAGTTGTCGGTGGTCCTGTTTTCAATCGGCGTTAATGGTCCTGTTTTCGGTCGGCGTTAACACCCACATGCCCTTTGGATGAAAATAAGTCCGACGGCGTCGTCCTAGGGCCTCTATCGTTCATTCCATGGATGATGACGCAATTCCAGCCTGGCCGAATTGTCCCTCGTGCCTAGTTCGACTGCGGCTGACCGGCCCGGATGACACACCGTACTGGCTGTGTCCGAATTGTGGACTGGTGACTCTGGCCTGATGGGCTAGTCGCGTGGGAGCCTCATGCGGTTCCCCCTCGAGTTCTTCCTGGCCTCAGGCGGCGGGTAATTGTAGATCTTCGTTCGTGAGTTGAGGGAGCCGAACGTGACTCGTGGCCAGATGCCGAAGCACGTACACATCGAATCGTTTCTCAGCAGGCCGCTACTCGTTCGACTGCCTGTCTGGTAAACCGCGCCAGAAGCTTGCAGCATCCTGCCCCGTTCGCATTGCGACAAACTCATCTGTCCTGCTTGTGAGCGCCGAGGAGGGAGTGGTGCCTTCGACGTACGCCTCAAGCCCCAGGTTGAGCGCGCTGCCGCCTAGAAACTCGGCGTATTCACGCACTGACTCTACGACGGCGAAGCTCGTGGGGTTGCCGTGCACCAGCGCGTTACGTATGCGGCGACGACGAGCTTCCAAGACAGTGCCCTCGCTTGTGTATACGTGGATTAGCGCTGTGTAAATGGCGTGATCGCTAATGCTGGCGAGCATGCGCTCGATCCAAGCGCGCTCGTGCTCCAGACGGCACAGCGATAGGAAATCGTCGGCTCGATCCGAGAGGTAGAGGATCCAAGGCAGCTCCGGTCGCTCAGACATCCACTCGCGCGTCAGTTCGTTGAGTAGCTCGCTGCGGCTGCCGCCACCGAGCAGACACATGCCCGCCGCATACCGAAGATCGGTGAGCCACCGGGCATGCGACCACCGTTCGCTAAGGAGCTTGAACAAGTCATTGGGATCCATGGCTGCATGTGCGGCGACGTGCTGGACGATTCGGTCAGAGAGCGGGATCACGCTGCTAATGTCCGCTTCCGACGGAGTCCGAAGCGCCATGTCTCGGCTGAATGGATGATCCGCGGTCGTCTGTACCTGAATCGCCGCAGCCAAGAATCGGGGGAGTTCCTCGCGAGCGAGCGCCTCCGCGATCCGCGGTCCGTGCCGCTCGATCGCCTCGGACGTGATGCCCGCACCATAATTGTCGTTGGGGAAGCCCGTCCGATTGCGAACAGCCCGACGCCCGCCGCCCGCGGTCTGTCCAGAACGCAGCACCGCGTGCTCAGCCAGCTGGGGACGGATCCCGCCGGCACGGTGAATCGAGACATTCAGGATTACGTCAACAATCTCAGTAGCTCGGTCCAGCGCACCCGCGTGAGTCGTGTTGCCGAGATCGACGCGCACGAGGGTGTCGACATCAGAGTCTTCGTCAGTATTGAAGGTGTAGCCGTTGTGTACCAGCTCCCAGAGTTCCGCTTTGTGGTCGAACTCGAACCGGCCCGGCTCGGCGTTTGGAACCGCCCACTGCGCCTGGTAGAACGAGACACGGCCAGCAGCGAAATGCAGATGGATGCGCCCCTTGTAGCCCAGCCACACCACGATGGGCTCCACATCGGCTGGCGTCCCCACAAGATCGCGGGCCTTCGAAAGTCGGTCCTCAAGAGGCGTATCCGTCTCACCGATTGGGAGCTCCCAAGGCTGACGCCCAAACGCGACGATGGAGACTAATTCGCGGAACATGATTTCCGCGTCGTGCCCGCGCCGCTGAAGTTGGATATACAGCTGCTCTGAGATCGGGCGGTACTGCCGACCGTCGAGGCCGCGGCTCTGGGCAACGGCGATCAAATCGTCCCAGCTGGCGCGGGCTGCGTTGTCACTATGGAGTGTCGCAAGCAGGTTGTGGGCCGCGGCGACAAGGCCTGTCCAGACCGCATCATTGCGAGTTCCGGGCGGCCGTGCGAGCACCACTGACGGGCTACTTGAAAGCGCGACTAGTGCCGTTTGGAAGGCTGCCACCTCAGCCGCGATTTGCGCAGTGAGTGCGGGGCCAAGGGCTGCCAATGATTCATCAATGTCGAGCTGCAGTGAGGTCCGGTTGGCGGCTTTCTTCCAGGCATCTACGCCGCTGGCGAGCTCAACCCACTCAGCTACTTCTTCGATAATCACGGTGAGAGGCAGGACGGTGCTGACGCCGTGATGCCTGTCGAGCGATGAAACTAGCGACTTGAGCCAGTCAGGAGCATCACCCGACCAGTGGTCGCTGACGTTGTAGTCGATCATCATGGGCGGTGTCTCACTCGCGGCAATTCGTGCCCGGTGCAGTGCAAATGTGTAGTCATGGCTGACTTCGACTATGGAGCAATAGACGTCATATTAGAAGCGCAAACGTATTGTTCGACGTTTCGTGGTGCCCAGGCTATGTGGGCCTACTCGCGGCCTTCGGGCTAGAACGACGAAAGCACTCTCGCGACGGTGCCAGCCTGAGGACTAAACTCCTGATGAAATGGCCGAAAAAAGCAATCCTTGGGCAGTTGTGCAATTTGCTGCCCAGACCGAGACGGGGGAGACTATGGGTGCTCAGCGCGGGTGCTGCAGATTTACGCCTGCATCATTGACGGAGTATGGGGCCCTACCGAAATGCTAAGCGTCGAGAAACAGATCCGCGGTGCGGATCAAGCAATCACAAGGAGTATCGCCGCGCAGAAGGACGACCGTGGCCTTCTTTCTCTGAACGTCCTAGCGCAGCTACGCAACCTCGTCGAGGGTGCGGCCGTGCTTCTTCACACGGGCGACAACAACGCTGAGTACACCTACACCGCAATCCAAGATGGGTTGGTATTCGTCGGTTCGGCCAAGAAACGTATCCAATTCCTCCATCGGTTTCACAAGTTGCTGCAGGAGAGTGTGTCGCACTACACAATGGACGGTGACACGTCCGAGCGGCTGATGCTGAAGTACTACGAGTACCTCATCCGCATTCGGGAGTTGCTCCAGGATGACTGTGGGATGGCGATCCTCACAAACTTGGAAGACTTCCCGGTCGACCTCGACCCGTCGCTTCGCGAGTACCACGAGAAAATTGCCCAGCGAATCGCGGCCGTGCGCGCCGACCCAACGCCAGGAGGGGACCGTGACCGCTATTACATCCACCGCACTCGTCCATTCTTCGCGAAAGGACGGATCCTCTATGAAGTGGTGTTCCGCCAGGCAACGGATCGTTTTAGCAAATTCGACCGCATCATCGCATTCACCGACGTGGACATGACCGACAAGTATGCGGCTTACCTGACTGTGGTGCCGGAGTCGATTAATGTGCTCGGGCAAACAATGCCCATATCTGTGATTCTCGACTGGCAGGTCTCTATCCGCCCGTGCGAGTTCAACAACTTCGCCCGGCTTCTAGGGATGCACACCACGGTGCAGTCGGGTAGCTCGGAGTACCGCACTCTAATGGAGCATCTGACGCAGACTGAGTCGAGTCTCCTCGACACAGTCGCGCTGTCAGACGAACGCTTCGAGAGGCTCAAAGCCGACGCGACCGCACGGGTTCAGAAGGCACAGATCTTCCCCGTGCTCGAGAAAGCGCGAGGCCTGTTCGCGAGCAAGTCTGCCGGCCACAACGTCATCCGCTACTTGATGTTGCGGATGAACAACGTGATCTTGAAGCAGCAGTACAGCCCGGAGACCTGGAGTGGGCTCTCGAACCTGAACCTGCAGTTCGGATGCAAGCCCTTCGACTCGATGCCATTCTGTTCGTCCCCGATGGGCCACAACGCACGCCTTGCGGATCTTTTCGAGAGTCTCGACTCGACGTCGCACAAGCACGAACTACTTGCGCGACGCGTGAAGAATAACGTCGAGCAACGCGGGTTGCTCTATACACCAGTAGAAGAACTTGAGAGTTTCGGGGATTTGCCGTCCCTGGTAGCGGACTACAACGGCGCGCTTTACTACAAACACCGCCCTCGGCGGGATCTCGAGGAGGACAACGGACACTTATTTCTTCGGAGCTATGAGGACGATACGGTCGAGATTATCGAGGAGCTCCAGAAGTATTCGAAGTCGGGAATCGGCGGTTACTCGGAGGCTGTTGACCGATGGCTCCGGGAGACTACGACCGTAACGGTGGACGACCCGCTGAAGGTCGACGCCCTGAAGTCGTTGTTCAGCGAGTCGCAAGTCGCGCTGATTTACGGGGCCGCCGGAACGGGCAAGTCGACCATCATCAACCACATCGCGAACTACTTCAATGACAAGCGAAAACTGTTCCTGGCACACACCAACCCGGCCGTGAACAACCTCGAGCGACGGGTCACCGCGCAAAACTCCGATTTTCGTACAATTGCGCGTGAGACGTGGCGGCCGTCCACTAATGAATACGACGTCCTTATCATCGACGAGTGCAGCACCGTCAGCAACGAGGATCTGCTGAAAGTGCTCACTCGGACAAAATTCAAGCTCCTGGTACTTGTCGGCGATGTGTACCAGATTGAGTCCATCAAATTCGGAAATTGGTTCACGCTAGCCCCGGCCTATATCCCGTCGACCTCAGTATTCGAACTCACCAATCCTTACCGGACCAAGAACGACAACCTTCTGAAGTTTTGGGGCGCGGTCCGCGCGATCGATCCGAACATCGACGAACTGCTCGCCCACTATGGCTACTCGACCGTGCTTGACGAGACGCTGTTCGAGGCGCAGCTTGACGACGAGATCATCCTGTGCCTGAATTACGATGGGCTCTACGGGATCAACAACATCAATCGGTTTCTCCAGAGCAGCAACCCGCAGCCGGAAGTGACCTGGGGTGTGTCCACCTATAAAGTGGGCGACCCTGTCCTCTTCTACGACTCAGAACGCTTCCGCGGCGTGATCTACAACAACCTCAAGGGAAAGCTCGTCTCAATCGAGCGCCACCCTGGACGGATCCAATTCGATGTGGAGATCGATCGGATCGTCACTGAGTTCGATGTGTTCGGCACGGAGCTTGAGTGGGTCAGCGGCTCGGTGGTCAGGTTCTCAGTCTACGAGCGCGGCAACAGCGATGAGGACGACGAGGGGAATAACAGCAGCGTTCCCTTCCAGGTCGCCTACGCGGTCTCGATCCACAAGGCGCAGGGTCTCGAATACGAATCCGTGAAAGTCGTGATCACTGATGCGAACGAGGACGAGATTCCCCACAGCATCTTTTACACGGCGGTCACTCGGGCTCGGCGCCAGCTGAAGATCTTCTGGACTCCCGAGACGCAGAAGGAAGTGCTGAGTCAGCTTGCGCGACCTGAAAGTGGACGTGACCTGCGGGTGCTGGCAAGTCGACGTGGGCTGAAGCCCATCGGCTCGCTCAAGCGGAAGTAAGTCGCGTGAACATGATGCGCCGCGTCGATCTCGATCAGGTTCGTGCAACTGCCGTTGAAGTACGAGGTGCGCTGCAGGACATGCCGCACGAGCCGTTCCGCGGCGCGAAGACCTACTTCCCGCAGGGACTCTGCGAGTGGGCGTCCATCGCTCTCGCCGAAGTGCTCGCGGTACGGGGTTTGGGCGATTGGACGTTCGTCGAGATGAAGCTCCCCAGCTCGCTGTCCGGTCACGCATGGCGCGAGCTGCGGGACGCAGAAGGTCGGGCTGTCTTCACGATTGATATCACCCTCGATCAGTTCAAAGACTTCGATTCTTGGTACATGGGAATCGAGCAAAGTCCGGCACGGCAGAGGTTCAGCCGCTTGAATTTTGCGGGCCCATGGCGCGAATGGCCTGTGCTTGAAAATAACAAAACCTTCGCCCCGTATGCCCAGATGATGGTCGACTTCACAACGAGAGGCTAGTTTCCAGTTACTGGTCGGGCCGTTAACCCGACAGGCTGGATAGGCGAATCGCCAGCAAGGTCCGCGACGACTACCGTCTTCACGGTAAGGAAGGTCGCAATGCCGCCCAAACATCGAGTGTGGGCCGGGTGCCCGTTCGAATTTAAGCTACTGGCCGTGTAGTGCAGCGCGACAGGCCGTCTGGATCCAGAACCCGATCGATATGACAGCGCTCTGCGGCTGAATTACGGAAGATCGAGAACCGGAATCTGTCCTGTCGCTCCAGCGTCGAAAAGCGCCGTTGCGCGGTGGCGTCCGTTGTCGAAACCTCTGCGCGCCTTCAACGTAACGGGGTCGGTAAGAAACGAGAGAGTCAACTCCGCTTGTGGCGACCCTTCTCTCAGGCCCGTCGATACCTTGGAAATCGAAAGGCTGCCAGATACTCGCCCAGCGGGGTTGGCGAGCAAGTATGCGGTCGCATCGTTAAGTGCCCGCTGGTGGTCAAGGCCCAGCATGTAGTCGCAGAACTTCGCCTCGTGGAATGTGCCTTTCGCGAACTTGCAAAAGGAGGTGCACTGATGAAGGTTGCGCAGCAGGGTGCTAGATAGGTCCCAGGTGCCCCGCAGCTCGGTCATGTCGATTAGTGCGAAAGCGGCGACATCGTTCGAGAATTTGGTTCGGCTCTTCATTCATTCACAGTACCGCTCGCCACACTGACGGAATTGGCCCAGCGCGCCAAGGAAAGGCTCTGGTCAAGCCGAACAGCGGAACGACCGGAGCTTGCCATCCACCGCGGATTGAGTGGCGAGTTGCCAGCCTGCGTTGCCACTGAGCATGTAGATAGATCCCTCGTTTGACGACAACGGTCTCGACGACAAGTGTCGGTGCTTAGAGTCGGGCCACACGCTGTCGAAGCCCGTCGAAAACTGGACTTCAGTTGGGTGGGGTCCGGGCAACCGCCTAGTGGGCCGGGCCGGTCGCGACGGTCTGCCGTCTATCCTGAACTTGGGGGCGCAGGCCGCGTTGGGCTCAGTGCTTTGCTGCAAAACGTTCCTCGCCCCTTGACCCAACAGAGGAACCCAAAGTGACACTTGCCCCCACCGATCCAGCACACATCACCCAGCGCCAATTGGAAGCCACCCTGTGGGCCGGTGCGAATGCGCTCCGCGGTCCCGTCGACCCGGGCGACTTCAAGTCCTACGTGTTCCCGGTGATGTTCTTTAAATGGATAAGCGACAGCTGGGATTTCAATCACGCCCAGGCTATTGCCGACTTCGGAGAAGACCTCACCGACGACATCGAATCGACCTATCAGGCGTTCATCATCCCAGAGGACTGCCATTGGGATGACGTCATCGACACCGCTAGGAACGTCGGCTCGAAACTAGGCAAGGCGCTTCTGCGCGTCCAGGAGGCCAACTTCGGGAAGCTCGATGGCGTCTTCGGAGATGTGAACTGGGCGAACAAAGAACGTCTCCCTGAGACAGCGCTCACAGACTTGCTCGACGCGTTCGACAAGCTCACCCTTAATCCGTTAAGCGTCACCGGTGATGCCCTAGGCGCCGCATACGAGTACCTTTTGCGTGAATTCGCGGAAGCCAGCGGTAAGAAAGCGGGGGAATTCTTCACCCCGCGCCACGTCGTGCACCTGCTCGTCAGCATCCTCGACCCCCAGCCCGGCGACTCCGTCTGCGACCCCGCGTGTGGGTCGGCCGGCATCCTCATCGAAACAGTCAACGCCGTCAATGGCGGCGGCGGGGATGCACGCACGCTCAGCCTCTATGGTCAGGAATACAACCTGACGACTGCCGCTATGGCGAAAATGAACCTGTACCTTCACGGGCTTACCGACTTCCAGATCGTGCGTGGCGACACGTTCAACGACATGAAGCTGAAAACTGCATCGGGCGGCCTCCGTAAGTATTCGGTGGTCGCGGCCAACCCACCGTTCAGCCTCCAGAACTGGGGGGCCGACGCTTGGGCTTCCGACAGCTACGGTCGTGCATTTGGCGGGGAGGTCCCACCTGCGAAGAACGGCGACTACGCCTGGATCCAGCACATCGTGTCGACTATGAAGGACGGAGACGGGCGCGCTGGCATCGTTATGCCTCACGGCGCACTGTTCCGCGGAGGCAAGGAAGCAGCTATCCGCGAGAAACTGATCCGCGCCGATCTTCTCGAAGCTGTCATCGGCCTCCCCAACAATCTGTTCTATTCCACGAGCATCCCCGTATGCCTTCTCATCTTTCGGAAGACGAAGCCATCCGAGCGAATCGGATCAGTTCTGTTCATCGACGGCAAGGACCGCTTGCAGCCGGGCAAGAACCAAAACACGATGGATGACGACGACATCGCCGCTATCAGCAACGCCTACCGAGCGCCGGCCTCAGCCAATTCCGAAAGTCGGGTCAAAGCACGCCTCGTTGAAATAGATGAGCTCGAACGGAACCACTTTGACCTTAACATCGGCCGGTACCTGAAGAGCGAGACGGCTGTGGAAGCGAATGTCGAAGAGGCGATCGTCCTCATGCGCGAGGCGCAGGAGCGGCTCATGGCAGCTCAGGCTGTGCTCGACGAGAAGCTGAAGGCAGCGGGTTTCGATGCATGAGACACGGGACATCACACCTTTTGCTGAGTTCCTGAAAGCGATACGTCGGACACCAGCAATAGTGCTTGACCGGGACTACAAGATGGTTACACTGCCGCTGTACGGGCGAGGGGCGCGGCTGCGGAAAGTGGTCAAGGGCGCCGACCTTGGTACGGCGAGGTTTGAGGTGCGTGCAGGCGATCTCATGATCTCCAAGATCGACGCTCGCAAGGGGTCCAACTCCCTCTTGCCGCCAGAGCTCGACGGCGCTGTGGTAACCGGGGATTTTCTCTCGTATTCGGTGGATACCTCCGTGATGTCGCCGGCTTACATGGATATCGTCGCGCGCAGCACCCAGTTTTCTGACCTCTGCGATTCTGTTTCAGCTGGCACTACTAACCGTGTTCGCCTTGACGTGTCGAAGTTTCTTTCACTCGGAATGGCTGTGCCCAATCTCCGCGAGCAACGGCGCATTGTCGACCTGATAGGAACACTGGACGAGGCAATCGAATCGGCAGTGCAGAGCGGTGAACTCACTGTACGAGTGCGGGTTGCTTTGTCTGAATCCCTCTTTGGGGTCCTCTGCGGCGGTTCGACTAAGCCTCTGCTGGCACTGGCATCGACTCGGCTGGGCAAAATGCTTTCAAGCACAACTGCGGGTAGCCATCGCTCCTGGCCGTACCTGCGCAACGCAAACGTCCAGTGGGGACGTATCGATCTTCATGACCTCAAGGAGATGCCCCTCTCAGATGTCGACCGTATCGAATTCGAGCTACGCAAGGGGGACCTGCTCATTTGCGAAGGCGGAATCGTTGGTCGTTCTGCACTCGTGACCGAGGATTTACCCGGCATCTACTTCCAGAAAGCGATCCACCGCGTCAGATGCAACGACGCATTGGACCCCGCATTCCTGTACTTTTACATGCAGTATTTGGCGGATTCAGGCGGCCTTGAGGACTTCACGACAGGTACGACCATTCGCCACCTGACAGGCGAGAAGCTTCGGCAGATTCCAGTGCCTGATACGAGCTCCGAAACTCAGTCGAAAATCGTTGGCATCTTGCAGGCGTTCGCAGACACGGAGGCCGAATGTCAAGCGACCGCCGACTCCCTCCGCAGTGTCCGCACAAATATCCTCGCGACTTATCTCAGCGGTGAACACGAAATTCCGTCATCGTATGATGAGGTCATGAGGTCATGAGGTCATGGGGGCAAGGGAATAGTGGTGTTCACTGAGGCGACAACAGTCCAACAGGCCATCGTCGACCGGTTGGCAAGCGGAGGATGGACACACATACCCGGAGCCAGCCTCAGTAGACCGCTGGAAAGCGCGCTAGTCGAATCCGATTTGCGTGCAGCCATCATTCGGATCAACCCGAGCCTCAACGCAGACGCCACCCTCGTCGACGACGTCATCACCAAAATCCGGACCATCATCATCTCCACTGGGGAGAGCGGGTTGATGGCAGCCAACGAACAACTCACTGCCTGGGCCCGCGGCCGGCAGTCCATCCAGCTGGCGTCCACTGGTCAAGATGAGCCCATTCACCTCATCGACTTCGCCAACGTGAGCAACAACACCTTCGTCGTTTCCGACGAAGTCACATTTGGTGTCCCCGGAAGCAAGGCCCGATTCGATATCGTCCTTTGGGTCAACGGACTGCCGCTCGTTGTTGGCGAGACGAAGACGCCAGTAGACAACAAAAAGTCCTGGATTCACGCGGCGAAGGACATCCGCGACGTTTACGAAGTCGAACGCCCCCACTTCTTCGTCCCCAACCTCCTGTCCTTCGCCACTGAAGGCCACGAGTTCCGGTACGCCGCCATCCGCACCCCAATAGACTTCTGGGCAAAATGGGGGAGCACCGCAACTGACGCGAACCTCGCCGGGTGGGATCGCGTCAAACTCTCGATCGATGAACTCCTAGCACCCGCCACCATCCTCTCCCTCCTCAGCGACTACGCCCTGTATGAACGCGACGCCGAGAACCGCTCGGCGCCCGTCATCAAAATCGTCCCCCGCTACTTTCAGGTTGAAACGGTTGAAGCGATCCTCAACCGCGTCGCCGCTGGCACACCCCGCAAGGGACTGATCTACCACACGCAAGGGTCGGGCAAGACGTTGGCGATGGCATGGGCCGCCGCCCGATTGATCAACGACCCCAGACTCAAGAACCCGACTATCGTTGCCATCGCTGACCGCACCCAACTCGTGCGGCAGACCTACAGCCAGTTCCGGGACACCGGCGCCACCCGTCTCACCGTCGCTCGAACATCTGAGGAGCTTCGCACCGCCCTAAGCTCCAATCAACGCGGTGTCATCTTCACTACAATCCACAAATTTAGCGGCGCCGGGCTGCTCTCTGCCAACGGCGACATCGTTGTCCTGGTAGACGAAGCGCACCGGACCCAGGAAGGCACTCTCGGCGCTCAGATGCGCGCCGCAGTCCCCAACGCGTTCTTCTTCGGCTTCACCGGCACCCCCATCGCTGACCTAGACAGGAACACCTTCGCGCTCTTTGGCTACGAGGGTGATCCCGGGCACGCACTCAACGCCTACGACTCCGACCGCTCCATTGCCGACGGAACCACCGTGCCAATGCGGGTGTCGTCGCGAATGATTGAGTTCGCGATCGACCAGGAGAAGCTTGAGACGGAGTTTCTGGAATTTGCCGTCTCCGAAGACCTTGACGACGGTGAGATGGAAGAAGTCGCCGCTCGTCTCTCCACCGTCGCCACTCTGCTCGCGAACCCTGAACGCATCCGCGCGGTCTGCTCGGACATCCTCGATCACTTCTACTCCACGGTCGATCCGTTGGCGATGAAGGCACAAATCGTGGTCTACAACCGCGCTCTATGCGTCGCGTACCACGAGCAGATCACGGAGCTTCTAGCTGAGCGTGGGATCGCGGATGAAGCCGCGCTGGTCATGAGCGCACTCGGCAAAGACGACCCCACTGAATGGGATAAGCACAAACTCACAGACGCACAGGAAGAAACGCTGCTCAACCGATTCCGTACGTTCGGGGATCCACTCAAGTTCATCATCGTCACAGCAAAACTTGGCACTGGATTCAATGCCCCTATCGAGGGCGTCCTCTACCTCGACAAACCCCTGAAGCTTCACACCCTTTTTCAGACCATCACCCGAACCAACCGGCCCTGGTCGAATCCAGAAACGAAGCAGAAGAAAGCCTTCGGGTTAGTCGTTGATTACATCGGCCTTGGCAACGGATTCGCTCGGGCGATGACACCGAACAACCCGGACAAGAAGCAGCGTGAGATCGACATCGACGGGATGCTCGAAGCCTTCCTCGATGAGTTCGTGGAGCTGCTGACCTTATTCGCCGGCCTCGACCGCACCGACAACACCATGGACGGCCTCTACGCCGCTGTCGAACGAGTTCCCTCAGGTTCGATCCGTGACGAGTTCGCCCTGAGCTTCATGTTCATTCAAACCTTCTGGGAGACACTGTCGCCACACCCCGCGCTCTTCGAACACCGCGATGACTACCGCTGGCTAGCCAGCATCTACCAGGCTGTCACACCGTCCGACGACACAAGCCTCCTCTGGGACCGCGTAGGCGCGAAAACGCTGGCGCTCGTATACTCAAACATCACCGATATCAGCGTGAGAAACCCCAGAGTTACCGTCCAGATAGCCGACTCGACTACCGTCCAAAACTTGATCGCTGGCGGAGTCATCGGCGCGGATGACGAAGCGCTCACTCTGAAGCCGATCGACGAGATCATCGACTCCATCGAGACCAGACTCCGACGGCGCATGACCGGGCCCAACGGTGATCACATCGCATTCCGCGGCCTATCTGACCGCCTCGAACGCCTCCGGAAGTCCGAGCTCGCTCGCGCCAAAGACTCCATCGAATACTTGCGAGAGCTCTTCACCGTCGCTAAAGACTTGCGAGAGGCTGAACGGGCCGAAGACCAGGACGGTGGCCCAGGCCTAGACCTTCTGCCCAACCCTCATCTTGGCGCGCTGACCCAGATATTTGAGGAGTACAAACCCGCAGACGTGCCGGTGGTTATTGGTGACATAGTCGCGGAGATCGACCGCATCGTGAAACAGGTGTCGTATCCAGGCTGGACGGTCAAAGATGACGGGAAACGGACTGTCCGGAAGAACCTGCTGCAGGTTTTCCGAAAGTTCAAGCTACCGCTATCAGGTGAACCGTTTGAGAGCGCTTACCGGTATGTGGAGATGCATTACTGACCAAGCGGGTCAAACTGGTCCCAGCGAGGCATAATTTGTCCAGTTCGGGGCGCGCCCTGTGACTGACGGCCTGTACTGTGGTGTGCGCCGGGTTGCTGAGGACAACAACCTTCTTCGGAGACTAGATCTGCTCGCCCGCGGTGCCCGGCAGGGGGCAAGTAGAAGCTCCGCGCAGCTCTAGCGAGTCGCGGATATAGAGCCCGTAGCACGGCCGATTCTCGGATGGTGTTAGTACATCCGGCAGTGCGATTGTCCCTCGCCTAAATCGCCCACAAGGCCGGCTCGGTATGTGGGTCCGCCACCTCCCATCTCGCACGATCGAATCGAAAGGCGCGAGAAAGAGTCATCACCGCGGAGCACGAGAGCTGATCAAGTTCTGCTGGCGTGCCGTCAGAAAAAGGACTTCCTTCGCGCCACGTGGCCGTCCGGGATTCCACGTTCGGCTTTGACACAAGCCGGGCGATTGCAGGACTTCAGGAGCGCCACGGGGCTGCCAATAGCGGAAGCAGGGTGACGCGGTGCGCCGCATCTTCAGGACTCATCCGGGCCCGCGTAGTCTCGTTGGTGGCTGAACCGGCCTATACACGCGAGCATCTGTGACGCTGCCTTGGCGGCCCCAGCGCGAATCAGTCGCCGTTGTTCGCCTGCCTGAGGAAAAGGTGCGCCCACCTCCTCGGCGGAGAAGTATTCGACAGTCTCCACTTCGTTCTGCCGGATCAGTGTTCGCCCACGGAGGCACAAAGCAAAGGCCGTATTTGACCACGTCGTGGCCGAGTGCGGTCCAGATCGCTTGTTCGCTGGCAAGATGAAGAGGGACGGTGTTGTGCGCGGACATCCTGGTCAAAGGCAACGCTAAAGAACTTGGTGTTGACGCCGACCCAAAACAGGGCCAATAGTGCCGGGTGAAAACAGGACCACTATGTGTGTTTCCACTATGCCGTACCGGGCGCGGGCTGGTGGCTTTTGAGCCGGTAGCTGGTGCCTTTGAGGCTGATGACGTCGGCGTGGTGAACGATGCGGTCGATCATCGCGGAGGCGACGGTCGGGTCGCCGAAGACCTCGCCCCAGAGCCCGAAGGACAGGTTGCTCGTCATGATCAGCGATGCGTGTTCGTATCGGCTCGCGACGAGCTGGAAGAACAGGTTCGCGGCGTCCTGATCGAACGGAATGTAGCCGACTTCGTCACAGATTAAGACGCTGTAGCGGCGTAGCCGGGTCAGCTCTGCGGCGAGTTTGCCGCGGGCGTGGGCGTCTTGCAGGCGGGCGACCCAGCCCGTGGCGGTGTCGAAGAGGACCCGGTGGCCATGCTTAGTTCAATGAGAAAGTCCAAGGTTCCTTGAGAACTGGCATGGGCTCAAGAAGTTGGAAGAGGCATCCAGGTGGCCTGCAAGGCGTCAAACTGACACTAACTCATCGAGTCGGTTGCCGCCGGCGAAGTGCGCGCCAGCAGCTTGGGAAGCTGCGAATGGACCATGGACCTGCACCAGGAACGCCGTTGCGGGGCGGATGTATCGGGACTCAATCGCAGACGTCCGAATTGGCGTGTCTCGTAACACTCGCCATCTGAACAAGTCTGCCAGGTCACATCTGTCTCCAAAGGACAGCGATCGAGCCCTGCTTCTTTGTGGTCCGGCGATATGGGCCCGTCTGCGAGCAGTGGAGGATGCTTGAGACAAGCGGCTGTTCCGACCATGCCGTTTTCGCACAATCCTGACCGAGACAATCGACTAATACGCGCTAGTCGGCTTGTTCTGAGCCGGGCTGGCCAGTATTGCTGCGCTACCGGAGACACCGAGCCGGGTGGCACCCGCTTCCATCATGGCGAGCGCATCGTTCAAGCTGCGAACCCCGCCCGACGCCTTCACCCGGGCTCGATCGTCCACGGTCTGCTTCATCAGGCGAACGGCGTGCACGGTCGCTCCGCCGGCGGCGTGGAAGCCTGTGGAGGTCTTGACGAAATCGGCATCCGCGGCCACGGCGGCTTCGCAGACGGCGACGATTTCGGCATCCGTTAGCGCGGCGGACTCGATGATCACCTTGAGCACCTTCGGGGCCGGGATGCTGGCGCGCACGGCCGCGATGTCGGCCTGCACGTCGGCGAAGCGGCCGGCTTTGGCGGCGCCGATGTCGATGACCATGTCGATTTCGTCGGCGCCCTGGGCGATGGCGAGGGCGGCCTCGGCGGCCTTGATGCTGCTGTGGTGCTTGCCGCTGGGGAAGCCGCAGACGACGGCCACCTTGAGGTCGGCGCCGGCGGGGATGGTGAGCGGCAGCATCGAGGGGGAGACGCAAACCGAGTAGGTGCCCAGCTCGATGGCCTCGGCGATGAGGGCGGCGACGGCGGCGGCGGTGGCCTCTGGCTTGAGCAGGGTGTGGTCGATCATGCGGGCGACGGTGGCGGCGTTGGGAGAGAGGGAAGTCATGGGGTGCGTCCTTAGTTGGTGATCAGTTCGGGGGTGCCGTGCGCTGCGGTGGCGAGGGTGGCGTGCGCGGCGGCGAGGACGGCGTCGAGGTGGATGCCGCGGAGGCGCAGTACCTCGGGGCCGCTGCCGGATTCGCCGAACTCTTCGACCGAGACCACTTGGCCGTTCAGGCCCACCCAGCGGTACCAGGCGTCGCCGCGGCCGGCCTCGACGGCGACCCGGGCGCGGAGTGCTGCGGGCAGCACTGACTCCCGGTAGGCGGCGGTCTGCTCGGCGAACCACTCGACGCAGGGCATCGAGATCACGCGGGCGTTGATGCCCTGTTCGGCGAGTTGGGTGGCGGCGTCGATGGCGAGGTGCACCTCGCTGCCGGTGGCGAGGATGGCCAGGTCGGTGCCGTCGCCGTGCTGCCAGCGCACGTAGCCGCCGGCCGTCACCCCGGCGGGGGTGAGGTCAGTGCTGGCCAGTACGGGAAGGTCCTGCCTGCTGAGGATGAGCGCGACCGGGCGGTCGGGGGAGGCGAGGACGCGGCGCCAGGCGGCGACGACCTCCACGGAGTCGGCGGGGCGCACGACGTCCAAGCCGGGGACGGTGCGGAGCGACGCGATCTGCTCGACGGGCTGGTGGGTGGGGCCGTCTTCGCCGACGGCGACGGAGTCGTGGGTGTACACGTAGACCGCGCCGAGCCCCATCAGCGCGCCGAGGCGGATGCTCGGGCGCATGTAGTCGCTGAAGACCAGATAGGTAGAGGCGAACGGGCGCCACGGGCCCTGTAGGGCGATGCCGTTGAGGATGGCGGCCATGGCGTGTTCGCGGATGCCGAAGCGGATGAACGCGCCGGCCGGGTTGGCGGCGGAGAACCGTGCTCCGTCGACCTCCACGGTGGTGGAGCCAGCGAGGTCGGCCGAGCCACCCCAGAGCGGAGCCGAACCCTGCAGGGCGCGGAGCACGGCGCCGTTGGTCTTGCGGGTGGCGATCGGGTCGCCGGGCTCGCCGAGCTTCATTGTGTCGAGCGCGGTGGCCTCCACCGCGCCGCCGCGGAAGGCGTGCCAGCGCGCCGCGGCCTTGGGCTCGCGGGTGGCCCAGCTGGCGAGGTCGGCCTCCCAGGCGGTGTGCATCCGGTCGCCGCGGGTGAGCGCGCCGCGGGTGTGCTCGAGGGTCTCGGGGGAGACGAGGTCGTGCAGGGGAGCGTCGGGGGCGAAGCCCAGCGTGGTCTTCACCAGGGCGAGCTCGTCGGCGCCGAAGCCGCCGGAGTGCGCGGCGGACGTGCCGCCGAACTTGGCCGAGGGGGCGCCAATCACGGTGCGGAGGGCCACCAGGGTGGGCCGGCCGGTGCGCTCGGCGGCCTCGCGCAGGGTGGCCTCAAGGGCGTCGAGGTCGGTGGGGGTGTCGATCTCGAGCACCCGCCATCCGTAGGCCCGGTACCGGGCGCGCACGTCTTCAGTGAAGGTCTCGTCGGTGCCGGAGTCGATGGTGATGTGGTTGTCGTCCCAGATCAGCACGAGGTTGTCGAGGCCGAGGGTGCCGGCCAGGCTGGACGCCTCGCCGGAGACACCCTCCTGCAGGCAGCCGTCGCCGGCGAGCACCCAGGTGGTGTGGTCGAGCAGGGCGGAGCCGGGGGTGAACACGGCGCTCTCGTGCCGGGCGGCCATGGCCATGCCCACCGCGGAGGCAACGCCCTGGCCGAGCGGGCCGGTGCTCATCTCCACGCCCACGGTGTGGTGCACCTCGGGGTGGCCGGGGGTCTTGGAGCCCAGGGTGCGGCTCTTGGCGAGGTCGTCGAGCGTGAGGCCGTAGCCGGTGAGGAACAGCTGGGTGTAGAGCAGAAGGCTTGCGTGACCGGCCGAAAGAATGAAGCGGTCGCGGGCGGGCCAGTCGGGGTGGGCGGGGGAGTGCCGCAGCACTCGGGAGAACAACACGTGGGACACTGGTGCCAATGCCATGGCGGTGCCGCCGTGTCCATGCCCTTTGGCCTGCACCACGTGTGCGGCCAGGGCCTGGGCGCTTGCGACGGCGCGGGCGTCAAGTGCGGCGGACGTCGTCTGTGACGGGAACTTCTTCGTTTCGGTAGCCATGCGAGATACTTTGGTATACAAATGTACTTAAGTCAAACAATTGGTTTTTGCACCACCCGCAGGTTGGGCGGATGCGTTCGAAAGACGGGAATCCCATGGCACACGCTCTGTCCACCGGCTCGGGTGTGGTCCTAGACCTCATTCGTTCCGGCCGTGCCACCACCCGCACCGACCTCATCGAGCAGCTCGGCTGGTCGCGCATCACCCTGGCCCGCCGGCTCGACGAACTGCTGCACGCCTCCATCGTCATGAGTGTCGGCCAGCTCGACTCCCGCGGCGGCCGACCGCCCGAAGAATTCGCCGTGAACCCGGATGCCGGTCTGCTGCTGGCCGTGGACATCGGCGGTTCGCACACCCGCCTGGCCATCACCGACCTGGTCTCCACCATCCTCAGCGAAGACGAGGCCGACATCGGCCTGAGCGAGGGGCCGGCCGAGATCTTCGAGTGGGCCGGCCAGGTGTTCGACCACATGCTCGACCGGCTCGGCAAGACCCGCGCCGACGTAGTGGGCATCGGCGTGGGCGTGCCCGGCCCGGTCGACTTCGTCACCGGTCGCCTGGCCAGCCCGCAGGTGGACACCCAGTGGAACGACGTGCTGGTGAAGGAGTACTTCGCCGGCCGCTACGACCACGCCGTCTTCGCCGTGGACCGGGACGTGAACATCATGGCGCTCGCCGAGGCCCGCCGCGGCTGGACCGAGTACCGCGACGTGGTGGTGCTCAAGGCCGGCATCGGCGTGGGCCTGGCGTTCGTGCTCGACGGGTCGATCTACCACGGCTCCCGCGGTGGCGCCGGCGAGCTCAGCGCCGTGCGCGCCGGCGGGGAGCGCACCGTGCGGTTGGAGTCGATCGCCAGCGGCGCGGTCATTCGCAGTGAACTGCTCAGCCTGGGCCGCCGCGTGCGCACCAGCAGCGACATCGTGGGCCTGGCCAACGACGGCGACCCTGCGGTGCTGCGCCTGCTCGCCGAGACCGGCACCGAGATCGGCCAGAGCCTGGCCCACGTGGTGGGGCTGCTCAACCCGCAGGCCGTGGTGGTCGGCGGCAACCTCGCCCAGGCCGGCGAGCCATTCCTCGGCGCGATTCGGGAAGCGATCTTTGCCGGTGCCCGCGACTTCGCCCTGCAAGGGCTCGTCGTGGAGAAGTCCCGGCTCGGCCACATTGCCGGCGTCACCGGCGCCTCGCTCATCGCGCAGGACGCCCTGTTCGAGGCCGACCGCATCAGCCGGCTCACTCGCGGCGGGGCCACCGGCGTCACGCTGCACACCGTTTCAAGCTGACCGCCCGCGCGGTGCCTCGCTCCGGCCGGGCGAGGTGTCGAGCGTGCCCTCGCCGATAGGTGCATCCTGCCCGCAGCGAAGCGCTTGTATTGCCGTCTCGAAAAACTTTGGTGCACTTATAGACAAAAGGTCGCCTAGGCTTATACAGTCAAGCCAGTCGCCCTCGCGGGCCGGCCGCACCGAAACAACAAAGGAGTTCATTCGTGGCACTGAACCTGGCCGAAGCCCTCTCGTCGATCGAGACCCGAGCGGAGGCTGCCGACTGGCGGGCCGCCATCCGTCTCGCGGGTGCGGGACTCGTGGCCGGCGGCGCCACCACGGACGCGTACACCGACGAGATGATCGACGCCGTCGAAAAGCACGGCCCCTACATCGTCATCGCCCCCGGCGTCGCCCTCGCGCACTCCCGCCCGTCGCCCGCGGTTCTCACCGGTGGACTGAGCTGGGTTAGCCTGGCCACCCCGGTGGAGTTCGGCAACAAGGCCAACGACCCCGTCACCCTCGTGATCGGCCTGGCCGCCAAAGACCACGACGCCCACCTGCAGGTGATGCGGGCGCTCGCCGGAGTGCTTTCCGACACCGCCGCGATGAAGCGCCTGACCGTGGCCGACACCGCCGACGAGGTGCGCGCCGTGCTCGGCGACCTCGCCGCAGCCGCGTAACGCGGCCACCCGCATCCCCCCGATTTCTCCCACTCGTCTCACCCAATCGAAAGGCACCCCATGAAGATCGTCGCCGTCTGTGGAATGGGCATTGGAACCTCAGTGCTGCTCAAAATGAACGCCGAGAAGGTTCTCGCCAAGCTCGGTATCGATGCGGATGTCGAAGCTGCCGACATGGGCGTGGCCCGCGGCGCCGCACAGACCGCCGAGATTGTGCTCACCTCGCAGGAGCTCGCCGAGGAACTCGGCGACGTGCCCGCCGAGGTCATCATCATCAACAACTTCTTCGATCTCGAGGAGATCACCGAGAAGCTCACCGCCGCCGTCGAATAACCCCTGCACCGTCCCTCTCTCACAGAATATGGAGCTCCCACAATGGAGTGGCTTGTCGTCGTACTGAATTTCATCGGGCAGCAGATCCTCAACGTGCCGGCCTATCTGATCGGCATTATCACCGCCATCGGGCTCATGGCCCTCAAGCGCAACTCCGGCCAGGTGATCGGCGGTGCCCTCAAAGCGGCCCTCGGCTTCCTGATCCTCGGCGCCGGCGCCAACGTGGTGGTGGGCTCCCTTGACCCGCTCGGCCGGTTGATTCTCGCGGTCACCGGTGCCCAGGGCGTCATCCCCACCAACGAGGTCATCACCGCCATCGCGCAGGAGCAGTTCGGCGCCCAGAGCGCCTACGTGCTCACGCTCGGCTTCCTGGTGATGCTCGCCCTCGCCCGTTTCACTCCTCTTAAATACGTCTTCCTCACCGGTCACCACATGGTCTTCATGGCCACCATGCTCACTGTGGTGCTCTCCGTCGGCTTCGGCGACGGAGCTAGCTGGCTGGTCGTGCTGATCGGCGCGCTGCTGCTCGGCGTGATCATGGTCGTGATGCCCGCGTTCGCGCACCCGTGGACCAAGAAGATCACCGGCAACGACACCATCGCGATCGGCCACTTCGGCACCCTCGGCTACATCGCCGCCGGTGCCGCCGGCCAGGCCGTAGGCCGCAACAGCAAGTCCACCGAAGACATCAAGTTCCCGCAGGGCCTCAAGTTCCTGCGCGACTCGATGGTGGCCACGTCGCTGTCGATGGTGCTCATCTACCTGGTCTTCGCCGTGTGGGGGCTCATCGCCCTGCCGCTGCAGGACGCGCTCGACATCTTCGGATCTGCTGACGCTGGCGCCTTCATCATGGCCGCCTTCGCTCAGGCGCTGCAGTTCGGTGTGGGCGTCGCGGTCATCCTCTACGGTGTGCGCACCGTGCTCGGCGAACTGGTGCCGGCCTTTCAGGGCATCGCCGAGAAGGTCGTCCCCGGAGCCCGCCCGGCCCTGGACATCCCGATCGTGTTCCCGTTCGGCGCCAACGCCGTGCTGATCGGCTTCCTGAGCTCCTTCGCCGGTGGCCTCATCGCCCTGGGTGTTCTGGCGATCTGGCTCAACCCGATGTTCGGGCTCGCGCTGATCCTGCCCGGCATGGTGCCGCACTTCTTCACCGGTGGTGGTGCCGGTGTTTACGGCAACGCGACCGGCGGACGCCTGGGCGCGATGATCGGTGGCTTCGTCAACGGCGTGATCATCACCATCCTGCCCGCCATCCTGCTGCTCGTTCTCGGCGACTTCGGCTTCGCCAACAGCACCTTCGGCGACGCCGACTTCGGCTGGTTCGGCACCCTCGTGGGTGTGAGCGTAGGAGTCGGAGGCGGCCTCGCGGTCATCCTCGCTATTCTCATCGCCGTGGTGCTCGTCAGCGTCGCGATCGTCTTCCAGATCCGCGTCGTGGACAAGGGTTGGGTGCCCGGGGCCAAGCGTGACATCTGGATCGCCGAAGAGAAGGCGGCCGAGAAGGCAGTGCTCGACGCCGAGAAGGCGGAGCGCAAGGCTGCGAAGGAAGCGGCGGCTGACGCCGTCTAGCTTCACAGGTTGGTTGATTCGCCAGAGGGCGACTCCGTTCGCGGGGTCGCCCTCTGTCGTTGTGTGGGAGCACCGTGAAGGTGCGGGCCGGGTTGTGCGGCCGCGGCGCCGCTGCGCAGGTTGCGCGCACCGCTCGGATCAGCGCCTGACCCGTCACCGGGCGAGCTCGGACCGTGGGGAGTGGGCCGATGCGGGAGGTCCTTGGGGCTGGCGGAGAACGCAAATGGCGATACTCTCTGCGACATATCGCAATGAGGAGGTGTCAGGTGGGGTTCCGAGTGAGGACGTCGCTCAAGATTGCCCCGGGAGTGCGCTTGAACGTTAGCCCCAGATCGATGGGTATCAGTGCAGGAGCAGCTGGCGCGCGCGTGAGCGTGAATAGTAGAGGACGAGTTACCCGCACCGCTGGGATTCCTGGAACCGGAATCTCCCACACTTCCAGTTTTGTAGTGCCTTCAGGAGCAGGTAGGGCGGTCGACCACGAGGGCGCCACCAGTTCGTCGGGTGCGGTGTCGTCGATCAAGCCCGGAGTCTTCGCGCCCTCCTGGGAAAAGACGCTCTACCGAGCGCTGACCTACCCGACCGATGGGCTATCGCTGTACAGACTCGCGGTGGAAAATCCTCCGGCGGCACGGACCATCTCTCTAGTCGAAGTGCTTCGTGTGTCGTTGCCTGCTCAGGATCTGACCCGAGCAACGGCCTTGCTTGATTGGCTCCATAGCACTGGATACCAGCCCGACCAAGATCCCTTCGTGCATCGGTACATGCCGTGGGTAACGTTCACGGTGCCAGTGACGGAGGGGTTAGCCGCCACAATGTCGCTCTCGCGCGACGCTCTTGGTCTCCTGCTCGCAAAGCTGGAACAGCAGGTTGGCAACCGAGCTCGGGCTACGGAAGTTGTTGAATCGTTGACGCCTACGACCATCGCAGCGGTTTCATTGGCTGAGCTATATGCCGAGCAGGCGCGATGGCCGGATGTCGTCGAACTCACGAATGGCGTCGTCAATGTCGACGAACCGTCCACGTATCTGCTCATTCAACGAGGAATCGCACTCCGCGAGCAAGGGTATTTCGAGGCGTCGAAGGCATCGCTCAAGGAAGCACTTCGAGTTCAATCTGGGCCGGTCGATCTGAGGCGTTGGGCCTACATCCAGCGAGGTCTGACGTACCTTGCCGATGGAAGGCGGGCGATGGCGAAGAAAGACTTCGAGCGCGTGCTGGCAGAGGACTCCGGGTATCCCGGCCTTGCAGAACTCCTGAGATTAACAATGTCTTAGACGGCGGCTTCAATAGGATCAGGAGAATTGGCTTGGTGTCTGCTCTGATCTAGCTGTCCGCTGGCGGTGGTGCAGGGGTCGGCGTGACTGTGCTCCGGGCGGCGAGATGGGCTCGCTATGCGTGTGGTGGGCGAGCCGGGCCGGACGAGAAGCATCGGTCGCAGCAGGGGCGTGCTGCGCCCCGGCATAGCTCTGCAGGGTCCACTCGAGTGAGGAATGTTCTTGACTCCTATCGCCTTAACCGGTTTAGTTGACGGATGACGTACAACGATGTTCGATCAAAAGCCTGTCCATCCACCCACCCGCGGGCCGGCCGGCTCGCCTTGGCCGCGACCCTGTTGGTGGCCCTCGCCGGCACCGGCGCGCTGGGGATCGCCCCCGCGTCGGCGGTGACACCGGCGGTCGGCAGCGGGCCGGCGGCGCTCCCGGCCGCCGAGGCATCCGCCCCGCTGACCAATCTCAGCCACCTGAACTTTCTGCTCGACGAGGTGCCGCTGCCGTTGATCGCCGGGCACACCACCTACCGGGCGGCGGAAAACCCGGTGGTGGAGGCACCCTGGACCTACGCCGACAAGAACGACGACGGCAGCTACACGCCCATCGGCGGGGGAGACCTCGACCCGGCCACCGGCTACTACACGCAGGGCGCGTTCAACGCCGACGACACCGCCCGCGCGGCCGTGGTCTACCTACGGCACTGGCAGCAGACCGGCGACACAACGAGCCGCGATCACGCCTTCCAGACTCTGCGCTCGCTCACCTACCTGCAGACCACCGAGGGGCCGGGCGTCGGCAACGTGGTGCTGTGGCAGCAGGTGGACGGCACCCTGAACCCGAGCGCCGAGCCGGTGGAGCTGCCCGACCCGAGCGACTCGGCCGAGTCCTATTGGCTGGCCCGCACGGTGTGGGCGCTCGGCGAGGGCTACGCCGCGTTCGCCGACGAGGACCCGGCGTTCGCCGCGTTCCTGCAGGACCGGATGGACCTGAGCCTGGCCGCGCTGAACGACGGCTCGCTCGGCGACTACGGCAGTTTCGACGTCGCCGACGGCGACCCGGTGCCGGCCTGGCTGATCGCCGACGGGGCGGATGCGTCCGCCGAGGCCGTGCTCGGCCTCGCCGCCTACCTCGAGGCGGAGCCCACCGGGCCTACCGCCGCTAGCGCCGAGACCGCGCTCAGCCAGCTCAGTGAGGGCATCGCGGCGATGTCCACCACCGAGGGTGCCAGCGGGGACTGGCCGTTCGGCGCGATCATGCCGTGGACCAAGTCGCCCAGCCTGTGGCACGCCTGGGGCGGGCTGGCCCCCGCGGCCGCCGCGGCCGCATCCGAGGTGCTCGACGACCCCGCTCTGCTCAGCGCCGCGGTGCAGGACACCGCCCAGTTCACCCCGCAGCTGCTCGCCGCGGGCGGACCGGACAACGCCTGGTCGCCGACCCCCGGCGAGGCGCAGATCGCCTACGGCGTCGACTCCCGGCTGCAGAGCCTGGTCGTCACCGCCGACGCGGCGGACGCCCCCGGGCTGCTGAACGTGGCGGCGATCACCGCCGGCTGGTACTTCGGCGCCAACCGCAGCGGCCTGCCGGCGTACGACCCGGCCACGGGCACCGCGATCGACGGCATCGAACGGGACGGCCGGGTGAACGCCAACTCCGGCGCCGAGTCGACCATCCACGCGCTCCTGTCGATGCTCACCCTCGACGCGCACCCCGACCTCAAGGCCGCGGCCCTCGGCGTCACCAGCACGGTGGCCACGCACGGGTTGAGCGTGGTCGAGGCCGAGTCCGGCACGATCACCGGCGGCACGGTCACCACCCCGGCGTCGGCCTGGACCGGGGAGGCCAACTGGTCCGGCGGCGCCTATGTGGACCTTGGGGCGGGCGGAACCCTGCGCATCACCGTGCCGGCCGACGACCAGGCCCGCCGGGTGCATCCGATCGTGAACCAGGCCGTCGACCCGTCGGGCACCACCACCTGGACAACCGGCACCACCAAGCCGGGCAAGGGCAAGACGCAGCCGCTCGGCAGCACCGCCAACGGCGGCGCCGGCGAGCAGGGCGTCACCGAGGCGCCCGGCCAGCTGCTGCCGCTGCCGCTCACCAACACCCTGCCGGGCAAGTCCACCCAGGTGATCGGCAGCACGGATGCCGCGGCGCAGCTCGACGCGCTGCTGATCCAGCCGCTGATCTCCACAGTGACGGTGACCGGGCCCGCCGGCGACTCGACGCTGTTCGTGAGCGCCGACACGGCCGACGCCCAGCGCCGGGTTGACGTGCCCCGCGGTCAGCAGCTGGTGCAGCAGGCGTTCGACGCCACTGGGCAGCCCGTCGCCGACGCGCACAAGGGTAAGGGCGATGCGCGCAGCGGCAAAGTATTCATCGCCGCCGGCGGGTTCACCCAGGTGTGGTTCGAAGCCAAGAAGTAGACAGTCACGATGGGGTGCCCCGGGTCGCGCTAGAGCTATGCGCGCCGGGGTGCCTCCGGGAGTGGCCGCTTGATAAGCGAATCATGCCGCCAGGGATGGGCCCAAAGGCGGTAGCTGAGCGCGGCACGGGACGGCGCGTTCATTAGTGAACCTCTGTTTCGACCATCGGCATGAGGTCCACTGCTCGAGGCCCACACCCTGGATATCGATTGGGCGGGTTTAGGAAGATTTATTGCAGCATGCTCAGGGAGACCTGTGGCGGGCAGTGCTCGGTCGTCATCGACGACCCTCACAGCGGCGGCGGTTGTGCGGCGGCGGTTGTGATGGAGAATCGCCTACGTACTCAACAAGTCGATGTCGCGTACCGCGTCAGCAAACGATTTGTCCGACACCGTGCCTTCCTTTTGCTGCTCCTCAATTGCTCGAATTTTCTGTTTCGCCAGTTTGGCGATGTCGCTCGCTTCCTTGGTCTTTAGTGCGGCGACGACTCGTTCCTGCATCGCTGCGATTGCGGCGCCACCCGCCGAGCCAATCACCAAAGACAGACCTACAACCGTGCGTATTTCATATCCCTGAATCTTCACTCCGCCAACTTCGAAGACACCCGGCTGAACGAAGAGCAGCGCCGCCGAAGCGGCGGCCGAGCCCACAATCACATTTGCCCAGACTCCAAGGTCCAGAAACCTCTTCGACTCTTTTGGCTTTTCGATCTGGCCCGCTGCACCTCTCAGCAACAGTTCTGCGACGAAGCCACCGATTGCACCACCGCCGATGGTGATCGCGTAAATGGCCAACCATGCCCACGATTCGGAAAACAGAATCATCGTCTGACTCCAGTCTGTCGGCCACAACATATACCCCATTTGGTATCGTTCGGAGAGGTCAGTCCCAGTAGGAGGCCCGTAGATGCGGTCTGCTTCGTGGACCTCGACGCCGCGGACAACTCTGTCCCGAACCCCGACTACCCGCGCACGGCCGGACAACCCAACTTGTCTACTCCTCGACCCGGCGGCACGAGCGCTCAGGTATTGCGCGAGCTGGCGGGAGTGGTCGGGGAGCGTGACGAGCTCAGCGGCTTAACGATGATGTCTGGCGGCTGGCGGCTGGCGGGTGTCGGGTGCGGTTGCAGCTGCAGCTGCACATGCCTCACCGTCGTGGTGTCCACCGCGGGGAGTGGGGCGAGAGCATCACCGTCGTGGTCTCCACCACGGGGAGTTTGGTTAGAGCGTCAGGCGCGCCGGGCTTCGTCTTGAGGCAGGCGTCCACGGGGGAGTAGGCGTTGATTGCCCTCCCGGCCGTGTCGACGAGCCAGAGCGGAGGCACCAGTTCCAGGTCGGCCGTGCACGCGACATTCGAGTCGGCCAGGGCGGCGAGAGCGGCGGGAGATCGCGTGCCAATGGCGATAGCAGTAAGTTAGACCCCTTTGAAGATCGACTCAGGAGCGCAGGTCGTTCCCCGGCTGAGTACCATCAGTGTTGAAGCGCGCAAACCTCTAACAGACTCCTCGCCGCTTCGCCGATGACCTTTGAACCGCAATTGGGACAATCCAACGCCGTTTCATTGGCGTAAATGATGTTCCCGCAGTCGGCACATTCAACAGCTTTGGTCGACAAAACGAGGCCAATTCTGTCGGAACTCGACGCGATCACGATTCTCAAATCCGCGAAGCCATACAGATTGAGCGGTTTGGCGCCAGGATTCGGTCGCGTACCGAGTGGCCTCACAGCACCAGTGGGGATCCATGCGTTCACCTTGTTGGTAACTCCCGTCGGGCTTATTTTGAAAACACTCGCCAAGTCGGTGAGGGTGAAGCTCGCACTAGAGATTCGGGAGAAGTCGCTCTGGAAGCGGCCGAACTTCTCAATAGTGCTCTCTTTCGAAAACTCAACGATTCCCCTAGCCACAGTATCTGGGGATATCGTTGCGGCCTCGTTTGGCATCCGAGTGTGCTGCTTAACTATCGATCGCGCCATGCGGATCATGTCGCGGGGCGAACCGTGACTTAGGTAGACGAGCACCTTGTGAAAGTCCACGGCTGCAGGGCTGTCGACGATTTGATTGAAAGAGGTGACCCTGTTGTTGGAGAATGCCGCCAGCCGCCTACTGAGCATCTCGGACAGTTCGTTAACACTCCAGCCCAGGTTCACCACTTCGACTCGGTCGCCTCTAAGGCCGTTGGTTCGGAGGTATTCCTCCATTTGGTCCCAGAAGAAGAACTTGAATGCTGCGCCCGGGGTTTCGAGCGTGGGCAAATCAGTGACCAATTCAAGGATCAGCTTGCCGGCTGCTTCCGCGTTATTTGTGGTGCTCGGTGTCTCGTCAACCTTGTCGACCAAGAAATATACCGCCTCCCACCCGAGCTTCTTCGCAATCTCGACCAACTCAGACAGAAAGTAGTAGCTACTTGCCGCACCGGAGTCCTGTGCTTGCTGCTCTAAGGTGATCGAGATGTTCACATCGTCAAGTCCCGCCCTTTTCATGAGCAGTGCGACGCCCGCGGCCACGGGGCCACCGTACTTTTTCCAGAAGTCTCCGGCTTTGTCACCCAGCGTCTTCACGGCACCGACTGCGGCTTTGTATTCACCGAGCCCGAGTACGCCGACAAACTGCTGTGCAGCAACCTTGACGATTTGGCGCTCGTGATCGGATAGGAAAATCGCCTCCATGCTTTCGTCTTCTAAATAGGAGAGGATCGCCAAAGTGACGATGCGGCATAGTTCCACGTGGTGGGCAGCCAGTCCTCCACCGTGGCTGACAACCGATGCAAAGGCGTCGTACGTGAGGCACAGGTAGGTGGCGCCGGGTGCTACTGCCTCTCGTTCAATCATCAACCGCTGGGCAGTCTTGCCTCCGCCCCGGGGAGCGAAAATAACATTGGACTTCGGCGTTGCTGGGTCGCCCAGAACGCTCTGGAAATACGGCGGTGGAACGAAATAGTCCCCCAGGCGATCTTCTTGCTCAGCGTTCGTGTGGGCTAGAGGATCGCCAACGAACCCGGCCCTCTGAAGGTATGACTCGATCGACAATTCTGTGACCTTTCGCTCGTCATGACCTTACTGGTCGGATTGACAATTGTTCGCGCTCGCTCCTAGAGACAAGGTCGGGCAGGCGCGGCGGCGCCTTACTCTTCAGGCCCACGGACGGGGTGACGAGCGGACGAGAATCAGGTACGTGTCAGTTCACGACTGACAGTGCCCGGAATGACTAGCTCAGGGGGTCTCGAGGAGCTCGACCTGCGTGTTGGCGCGTGAGTGGGCTCGTCGGGGAGCGCTCGGTGTGTGACCATCTAGCTATGCCTGCAACCACAGACCATGCCGTCGCCGTGCGCGCCACCGGATTCATCGGTGAATCCCGATGGCGTCGCCGGCCGGTGAGCCGGGTGCGGTACGACGCCCTTTGGGCGGATGGCCGCGTCGAGTTCGACGTGAATCTCACGGCCGCGATGTACCGGGGGTGGCCGACAGACTTCGAGCCCATCAGCGACAGCGTGCACGCCAACTGCCCCGAGGTGGGAACCGGTCGGTGGGTGAACGGGTTCGCCGCGGTCGTGGACGGCCCGGAGGTGGAGAACCCGAACCCGCCCGGCCCCCGCAGCGGGTGGCCGGGCCGGAGCGGTGTCGCCAACCCTCGGGCGCGCCTGGCGTGGCGGCTGTGCCTCGGGGTGGCGACGCTCGGCGTCGGTATCCTGCTGCTCACCCGGCCGGCCGCCGATGGAGTTCTCGCCGACATCAGTGCGCTCTGCGCCCTCTTCGGGCTGGTGACCCTGGCCCGCGCGGTGCCGCGCCGGTTCCGCTGGTGGTGAGGCGGTCGGCGCCCGTGCGGGACGTCATCCGCTGGGGCGACGGGGAGTGACCTGCGGGGGACGCCCGGAGGCACAGCAACACCGCCATGGAGCCTGCCCCTACTGCAGCGTCGTGGTGTCCACCACCGGAAGGGCGGCGAGAGCGTCCCGCGCGCCGGGCTTCGTCTTGTGGCAGGCGTCCACGGGGTAGTGTGCGTTGATGGCCTTGCCGGCCGCGTCGACGAGCCAGAGCGGGGGCACCAGTTCCAGGTCGGCCGTGCACGCAACGTTCGAGTCGTCGTCGTCGGGCTCGGCCAGAGCGGCGAGAAGGGGTGCGAGATCGCCCGCGAATGTGACCGCGGTGACACTGACCCCCTGGGCATCGCCGAGGTTGGTCATCACGTCGCAGCGCTCGGCCGTGGTGGGGGTGAAGCCGTCCGGTACCCGGCCGGCATCCGGCGCATACGGATGCTCGGGGTCGGGCGCGCTGGCCGAGTGGGGCGGGTACGCCCAATCAATCAGGTCCGGCGCCAGGCAGTCGTAACCGTCCACGATCTTGGCCGGGTCCACCTCTGGGGCATCGCCGCCTGAGACGCCGACGCAACCGCTGAGCAGAACGCACGCGGTTGCCGTACCCAGCAGCACACGGACAGCGACCGTGACTCTCGGTGGGGATGCCTGTGGCCGCATGGCTCCACCCTGGCCGGGGTTGCCGGCCACGTCGATGTTCGGGGCGTGTTTTGGGGCGTGTTCGTTACCGGAACGCAAGACTCGAGCGGCCCGGCGTGGGGTTGCAGGCCATGAGGTGGCTAACCAACGAGCCTGGACTCGGCTCCGCGCTAGGCGTATCGTGCATGTAAACAAGTCTTACTTTGAAGGGCATCATGACGATTTCGATCCGTCTCACCCCCGAGGAGGAAGAGCGCCTGGAACGGCTGTCACAGCGCACGGGCCGTTCCAAGAGTTTCTACGTTCGGGCCGCCCTCCGCGAGCATCTGACCGACCTGGAGGACGCCTTCTTGGCAGACGAGGCGCTGGACTCCTTCGAGGCCGGGGGCCGCCGCTCCCGGCCGCTCGCGGCGCTGAAAGCAGAGTCTGAGCTGTGACCGCCCGGTGGCACGTGGAGACCACCGAGCAGTTTGATCGCCAATTCAAGAAACTGGACCGCGCAGTGCAGCGACGCGTCCTGTCCTACCTCGAAGACCTTGAAAGCCTCGACGATCCTCGACAACGGGGGAAGGGTCTGACGGCAAACCACTCCGGTGTCTGGCGATACCGCGTAGGGGATTACCGCATCCTCGTCCAAATCTTGGACGACGTGTTGGTGGTCCTGGCCGTGAACGTCGACCATCGCAGAGATGTGTGCTGAACCCCGTCACGAAACAGATCAACCGACAGGATGCCATGCATCCCTCGACCTCGAAGGGGGGCGATCCGGTTGCGGCGACCGCGGTCGGGCCCATCCATCACCCCGCTAGGGGGCGTTTCGATCGCAGAGCTGGTCGTGCGGGCAATACAGCCTTCAGGGACAGCGCGATTTTCACCACCAAGCGTCTCATCGTGCGGGACGCACAGGGGATCACCGGCAAGAAGGTTGAGATGTACTCGCTGCCCTACTCCAGCGTGAACATGTGGTCGTCGGAGAACGCGGGCTCACTCGACATCAACGGTGAAATTGAGCTGTGGACGCGCGCCGGTCACATCAAGATCAAGGTAGGCAAGGCCGTCGACGTTCGGGCACTTGACCGACTCATCACCCACGCCGTGCTCGGCGCTGAGCTGGCGAGCGTCTAGCGAAAGGTAGTGGCCGGGGCTGCCGCAGCGATACGGTCGAAGTGATCAGCATGTGATCACGAGGGGGTTGCCATGACACTCACCACCACGCAGACCGACCGCGCCGTCGGAGTGCTCCTGGGCCTGGCCTGCGGCGACGCGCTCGGCGCCGGCTATGAGTTCGGGCCGCCGCTGCCAGACGGTGCCGCGGTCACGATGAAGGGCGGCGGCCAGTTCGATTGGGCGCCCGGTGAGTGGACCGACGACACCTCGATGGCGGTGCCGATCGCCCGGGCTGTAGCCGCCGGCCGGGACTTAGCCGATGAGCGGGTGCTCGACGAGATCGTGGCGCAGTGGGTGGACTGGGCGCGCACCGCTCCGGATGTGGGCATTCAGCTGCGCGCGGTGCTCGGCAGCGCGGCGCCTACGGCGGCCGGCGTGCGGATCTCAGCGCAGAAGCACCATGAGCTCAACGGCCGCAGCGCCGGCAATGGGTCGCTGATGCGCACCGCCCCGGTGGCGCTGGCCTACCTCGATGACCCGGATGTCTTGGCCGTCGCCGCCCGGGCGATCAGCGATCTCACCCACATCGAAGCGGATGCCGGCGACGCCTGCGTGCTCTGGTGCCTGGCGATTCGGCATGCCGTGCTTGAGGCAGAGCTGGACGTGCGGGTGGGGCTCGGCGCGTTGCCGGAGGAACGACGAGAGCGGTGGGCCGGATTGATCGACGAGGCGGAAGCGCATCCGCCTGCATACTTTGACCGGAACGGCTGGGTGGTGCAGGCGTTGCAGGCGGCCTGGTCGGCGATTCGCTCTGCACCGGAGACGGATGCGAGCCAGTTGCAGCTGGCGTTGGCGGCTGCGGTGCGGGGTGGCCGGGACACCGACACCGTGGCGGCGATTGCCGGCGAGTTGGTCGGGGCTCGGTGGGGTGCTTCGGCGGTGCCGGGGGAGTGGATGCGGATTGTGCATGGGTGGCCGGGGTTGAAGGCGGCGGACCTGGTGGACTTGGGGATGGACGCGGTGCGGGCTGGACAGCGGCGTGCGGCGTCTCGACAGGCTTGACCGGCGGAGGGGCACCTCGCTGAGAGCCGGTCCGCGGTCGTGCGGCGACCTGAGAGTTGCGCCCTAAGCCGGGCTCGGCTGCTCGCCAGCGCTGGCGCCGACCGGTACCGCCGCGGCGGGGAGGGCGTTGTCGATGAGCACGAGCGCGATGGCGGCGGCGGTGTCGAACGCATCCGTGTTGAGCGCACGGCCGCGGGCGGACGCGCCGTCGAGGAGGAGCGCCAACTGCTCGCCGAGCTGTTCGGGGTGGGCGACGCCGGCCTCGCGGGCCGTGGCGGTGAACCGCGCCGCCATGCCCTCTTTGCGGTCGCGGGCGAGGATACGTGCGGGGTGGCCCGGGTCCTGGATTTCGACGGCCGTCCTGATGAACGGGCATAGCGTCGGGTGGATGTCGAAGACGGCGAGGAGACGCTCGCGGGGGGTGAGGGCGGTGTTGTCGAAGACGCCGGGCATGATGTCGGGATCGAATCGGCGCAGGTACTCGGCGATGAGCTCGTCTTTGCCGCCGAAGTGCTGGTAGAGCGTGCGCTTGGACACGCCTGCCACCGCGCAGATCTGGTCGATTCCGGTGCTGTTGATGCCTTGCTCGGGGAACAGCTGTTGGGACGCGCTGAGGATGCGCTCGTGTGCGCCCCGGCCGCGGCGGAGGCCTTGCGGGCCCTTCTCCAACTCCGTCATGGGTCCAGCGTAGCCCACTCGGGTACCGATCGGTGTGCATAACTTGACACTCCGCGCATCCGCCGGATACGTTAACCACACCGAACGGTGTACATAATATCGAGCCGGCACGGACCCACGATTACCTGCTCCAACCACACCAAGGGATTACACGCCATGACCACCATCAGCATCATCGGCTCGGGCAACATGGCCACCGCCATCGGCACCCGCGCGGCGACGCACGGCCACACCGTCGAGCTCATGAGCCGCAACATCGCCACGGCTCAGGCGCTCGCCGAGAAGATCGGCCACGGCGCCACCGTCGGCACTTATGGCGCCCGGCCGGCGGGGGACATCGTCGTTTTGGCCGTGCTGTACCAGGCCGCGGTTGACGTGGTGACGCACTACGGCGACGCCCTGGCCGGCAAGACGCTCGTGGACATCACCAACCCGTTCAACGCCGACGGCATTGGGGTCGTGACGACGCCGGGCAACTCGGTGGCCCAGCAGATCGCCGCCGTGGCGCCTGACGGCGCACACGTGGTGAAGGCGTTCAATACGATCTTCGGCGGCGTGATTGCCGAGGACAAGCCGGTGGACCTGTTCTTCGCCGGCGACGGCGCTGAGGCGAAGGCACAGGTCGCAGCGTTCCTGGAGAGCCTGGGGATGCGGCCCCGCGACGCCGGCGGGCTCGAGATGACCCACGCCCTGGAATGGGCCGGCATCCTGCTGGTGGGCGTGGCGCGGAATGGCGCCGGTTTCGACATCGCCCTGGGCGCCGGGGCCGTCTGACGTTAGAGCGGCCGCCGGGCCCGGCGCCGGCGGCCGTTCGCGGCTGATCCGCTGCTCTAGGGTGGGGTCATGATCAGTGACACCGCCTCGTTCGCCGCGGCCATTCCGGGATTCGACCTGGCCACCTGGCCGATCGCCGTGGGCGCGTTCGCCGGGGCCGCGCTGTCGGTTATCGTGGCGGAAAGTATCAAGTCTGTGATGGCCCGCCGCACCAAACGACACGACATGCAGATGGACAATCTGCGCGATGCCACCGTCGAGGTGACCTCGCAGGCCCTGCGGATGCTGCACCTCGTGGGCAGCAAGGGGGCACCGGTCGACCTGGCGAAGCTGGAGAACGCGCACGAGGGTGTGCGGATCGGGGTGGGCCAGCTGCAACTCGTCGGCGGCGCGGAGGTTCAGCTGGCCGCGATGCTCGTGCGGCACCACTCGTATTCGATGCGGGAGAAGGGCAAAGGCCTGCCCGATAAGCACGAGGACTATGGGGTGGAGAGGTACGAGCGGCTGGAACAGGCGGTGGAGCATCTGCTGGGTGAGACCCGGCGACAGCTGGCGGTGGGCGGCCGGGTTACGGTGAGGCCGGACTATTTGCAGATGACCCGGAGACTTGCGGGGGCTCGGGTGCCGGGGTTGCCGGTTGGTGCGACGCGCGGGGTAGCGGACGTCGACGTTTAGGTTTCGAGGTCGGGTTACGGGGTCTCGACGAGCTCGACCAGCGAGAGGGGCGCGACAGCCCCGCTGATCGAGCCTGTCGAGATCCCGCGAGAAGAGTGCGTTGGTGAGGTCAGGTTCCGGGGTCTCGACGAGCTCGACCAGCGAGAGGGGCGCGTTTTCGAGGTCGGGTAGCGGAATTACGTTGACAGGCTCAGCGCCAGCTAGTGGTGAACGGCCTTATCGATCTTCTTCGCGTTGCGCTTAGCCAGCTTCTGCAGCGTGCCCCGGGCCTTCTTCGACTCGGGGGAGTGCCAGACCTTGCGGGCGCTCTCGCGGATCTGCTCTGATCGTTTTCGGCCGGCCCGTGTGCCCAGGAGGTAGCAGAGCAGCGCGATGCCGGCAAGGAGGAGAAGTCGCGGGACGGTCATGGCGGCCTGCTTTCTTGCACGGAGAAGACAGTGTGGTGCGGGCGCGGCGCGAGCCCCGGAGTCGCCCGCGCAGTGAGTGTAGCTCCGAGTTCGCCCGGCGTCGCGGCTCCTCCGGCTCTAGAGCTTCTCCTGGCGCTCCAGCTCCTCCCGGCCTGCAGCAACGTCTGGTTCCATGGCCGCGATGCGCGTCTCGAGCCGGAGGCGTTTGCGGTTCAACCGCGCGAGTGAGGCGAGTCCGAACACCAGCGCTCTGCCCTGCTCGGCGGCGCCCGGCAGGCCCCGCTCGGACAGGGCCTGTTCCACCGCCCCTTTGCCGGCATCGCGGTGCTCGGCCGTGACCTGGCGCGCATCCGTCATGCGCTGGGAGTTCAACACGTGTGCGTCGATGCGTGCAGTGATGGTGTCAAGTTGCCGTTGAGTCTGGGCGCGGTCGGAGGTCTCGTCCATGGGTTCCTTCGCGGATTGCATGGTCGGCTATTCCCGGCGTGATCTGGTGGCCAGCGTGGCCGTGGCGATGACCGTCACGATCAGGCCCACCCCGACCAGTGCCCAGGTTGTCATCGCCCAGAGGTCGGGTGCGGTGCTCAGCGGTTTCCAGAACGCGACGCCGAAGGCGAGGAGTATGAGCCCGGCGGTGAGGATGCCCGCTCCGATGCCGCTCCAGATCCGAAGCGAGCGCACGGACATGGTGCTAGTTGAGTTGCTGCTCATCTGATCTTCACCCAGGTTTCGACAATTCTTCCGTGCCCGTGTCGTGCATTGGTGGGAGCCGCACCGGCGGTGCGGGCCCGGGAGCGACGATGAACGGGTGCCTGCAACCATCCGCTCAGTCGCGGGGGATTGCTAGTCGGCGCAAGTGCCGACTTGTGCGGCGGAGGGGGTGGTCGATAGCGTGCACCGCACTGAACGGGGTCGCTCGGCCTGACGCGGGGGTGCGTGCGCCGCCCGAAGAGCTGCCGCTGCGCGGGTCGGGCGCAGCTGCGCGCGGGCGGTTGGCGTTGCGCGGGTCTTGCGCCGTTGCGCGGGTGGCGCGCTGGGCGCGAAACGGCGCGTAGCCCGCGGAACGCGTGGATCGGCCGAACCCCGCGCGATCGGGCTGAGCCAACGAGGCAGCGCCGCCAAATGGGCAGGCCGGGAAACATTCCACCCGCGCCAGCGTTGCCTCTCACATGAAAGCCATTGTGTACAGCCAGACCGGTGACCCGTCCGTGCTTCAGCTCGTGGATCGGCCGGTGGCCGAACCGGGCGCCGGCGAGGTGCGGGTGCGCATCGTGGTGAGCGGGGTGAACCCCACCGACTGGAAGTCGCGCCAGGGCGCGGCGCCGGGCGAGAAACTGGCGTTCGACGAAGTGGTGCCCAATCAGGACGGTGCTGGGGTCGTGGATGCGGTCGGCGCCGGGGTGGAGCACGTGGCGGTCGGCGACGGGGTCTGGCTGGCGCTCGCCGCGTACCAGCGCGCGAACAGTGGGTCCGCTCAGGAGTTGGCTGTGCTGCCCGCGGAGCGCGTCTTTGCCTTGCCGGCGAATGCGAGCTTCGACCAGGGCGCGAGCCTCGGGGTGCCGGCGATCACGGCGCACCGCGCGTTGACGGTGGCCGAAGACGGCCCGCGCCGGCTGCATCCGGGTGCGCTTTCGGGCAAGACCGTGCTCGTGGCCGGCGGCGCCGGTGCGGTGGGGCACGCCGCGATCCAGCTGGCCCGGTGGGCCGGAGCATCCGTGATCACGACAGTGAGCTCACCGGCCAAGGCCGCGCTGGCAACCGCCGCGGGCGCGCAGCACGTGCTCACCTACACCGACCACGACATCGTCGGCCAGATTCGGGCCATCGCCCCGGACGGCGTGGACCAGATCGTGGAGGTGGCACCCGCCCAGAACGCGGAGCTGGACCTGGCCGTCATCCGCAACCGCGGGTCGATCGCCGTGTACGCCAACAACGGCGGCGACCAGATGACCCTCGACGTGCGCCGGCACTTCAGCCTCAACGTGCGCTACCAGTTCGTGCTGCTGTACACCGTGGGCATGGACGAGATTCGGGCGGCGGCCGAGGACATCAACGCGGCCCTCGTTGACGGCGCGCTCGCCGTGGGGGAGGAGGCCGGGCTGCCGCTGCACCGCACCGACCTGGTACACACGGCGGATGCCCATGCGCTCGTGGAGAGCGGCGTGGTGGGGAAGGTGCTCATCGACGTGGCGCCTGCGCAGTAGGGGCTCTACCCGCTCAAGGGCCCGATGACGCGTTTTGCCAGCGCGCGAGGGGCTGGGGGCCGTGACTGCACCTCGTGTGGGCGACCGCGCCCGCTCTAGCGGGCGCGGTCGCCGGTACGAGGTGCAGTGAACCACGGGGGCTCACCTCGAGGGGTGGCTCTACCCGCTCAGGGGCCCGATCACGCAGGATAGAAGGCATGGCCCACCGTCAACGCGCATCCGCCTCGTCTGACCCTGCCGGCGAACGGTCGGAGAAGACCTGCGCCTCCTGCGGACGGCGCATCGAGTGGCGCGCGAAGTGGGCCGACAACTGGGATGCGGTGAAGTACTGCTCCGACGCGTGCCGCGCCCACCGGGTTGACGACACCGACCGCCAGCTGGAAGACACCATCGGCACGTTGCTGGCGGCCCGAGCGCAGGATGCCACGACCTGTCCGTCCGACGCGGCCCGAGCCATCGGCGGCGACGAGTGGCGCGATCTGATGGAGCCGGCCCGGCGCGCCGCCCGCCGAATGGTGGCCCGCGGGGAGCTGCAGATCACCCAGGGCGGGTCGGTGGTCGATCCGTCGACCGCCAAGGGGCCCATCCGGTTGCGTAGGCCGCGGTAAGGCGAACTGTAGGCACAGGGTTCGGGATATCGGCCCGAAGCGCCGGGTGGCACGGCGCTCGGGCGTGGGCGGGCATCTCGCATCCGCTTATAGTCCCGGGCTATAATTCCGGCATGAGCATAGCGACGCGGATTCTCGAAGCGCGCGCACGGGCCGGACTCTCGCAGAGCGAGTTGGCCCTCCGCGCGGGGGTGCCGCAGCCCAATCTCTCTGCGTACGAGGCCGGCCGCGTGCAACCGCGACCCGAGACGCTGGCCCGCATCCTGGACGCCGCCGCTGAGCGGCCGTCGGTGGTGCTGCAGCGCGAGCGGGACCGCGTGATCGAACTGGCCGGCAGCCGCAGGGCCGGCGCCGTGCGGGTCTTCGGCAGCGTCGCCCGGGGCACGGATGTCGTCGGCAGCGACATCGACCTCCTCGTCACCTTCGCCCCGGACGCATCCATCCTCGATGCGGCCGGACTGGTGCTCGATCTCGAGACGCTTCTCGGCATGCACGTCGACGTGATGAGTGACAGGGCCGAGGGCGCCATCCGGGACCGGGCCGTCGCCGAGGCGGTGCCATTGTGAGCGACCGGGCCCGCGGGAGCGTGGCACAATGACTCACGAATTCGACCGGACGGATGCGCTGCTGGCCGACATCCGGGATCTGGTTCGTCACGCGAACCTCATCACGGCTCGCGGGCGAGAAGTGTTCTTCGACCGAGCCGATCGCACCCAGCAGCTCGCGGCGAAAGCCATCGTGATCGACCTGCAGACCGCCGTCGAGCGGTTGCCTGAGGCCTATCGGGACCAGCACCCACGCGTGGCGTGGACGGAGCTGCGGGCTATGCGTAACTACCTCGCCCATGACTACGCGAACACCGATTACCAGATCGTCTGGAATGCGCTCGTCACGGACTTTCCTCGGCTACTGGTGCAACTGGGGATTGACTAGCGCGGGCGGAAAAGTCGAGAGTGCGCCTCATCTGAGGCCCACCCGTGGGCTGGAGAAAAACGAATCGTGTAGTGGATTTGTCTTACGTGCTGTCGTATTCTTGTTCCATGGCCGTCATCAATTTCAGAACCGATGAACCCGCTCAGCGGGCTCTGGATGAGCTGACCGCGGATGGCGCGACGGTGTCCACAGCTATTCGTCAGGCGCTGGTGGATGCTGCCCGCCTACGTCGGCGAGAGAAGATGCGCTACGAATCCACCGTTCTGCTCGAGGACGAGGCGGATCGTGCCGAAAGCCGTGCCGTTCTCCAAGAGATGGAAGACCTGCGTGCGTGGTGACATCCACCGCCTGACCGCACCGCGAGGCACCCGCGGACACGAGCAGGCAGGTGTGCGCTACGCCATCGTTCTGCAGTCCGATGACCTCACGCTCTCGACCGTGTTGGTCGCGCCCACCTCGCGTTCGGCCAGACCCCAGAGCTTTCGCCCGACAATCACAATCGGCGGGGAATCCACCCAGATGCTCATCGAGCAGACGGCAGCGGTCGCGCCGGAGCGTCTCGGCACTCTCGTCGGGCACGTCAGTCGGGCCGAGCTTGATGAGATCAACGACGCGTTGCGATTGGCGCTGGAGCTTGATTAGGGCTCGTGCGGGGCGGCCGCGCTAGAAGCCGGCTCGCGCAAGGCGGTAAGTCTTGCAGCTTGAAGGGTGGCCCGCCGCCGCAAGGCCGAAAAACCACCCACCGCTCGCAGAGCCCGCCCCACGCGCCCGGCGCCCGGGCAGGCTCGGCGCAACCCAGAGGTCGTGCTCCGCGCGCCTCAGGCGTACCTTGTCAGCATGGCGAAGATCGCCGAGCCTGGGCCAGAGATCGCACAGGACGACCACCGATTCTTCGGTCAGCCGCGGGCGCTGGCCAGCATCTTCGGCGTGGAGATGTGGGAGCGGTTCTCCTTCTACGGGATGCAGGGCATCCTGCTGCTCTACCTCTACTACTCGGCGACCGAGGGCGGCCTCGGGATACCGCAGGCCACGGCGGCCGGGATCGTCGGGGCGTACGGCGGGGCGGTGTACCTCTCCACCATCGTGGGCGCCTGGGTCGCCGACCGGCTGGCCGGCTCCGAGCGGGTGCTCTTCGTCAGTGCGGTGATCATCATGTGCGGGCACATCGCCCTGGCCCTGATTCCGGATGTCGCCGGCGTGATCGTGGGCCTCATCCTGATCGCCCTCGGCAGCGGCGGTCTCAAGGCCAACGCCACGTCGGTGGTGGGAACGCTCTACCGCCGGGAGGATCCCCGGCGCGATGCGGGGTTCTCGATCTTCTACCTCGGCATCAACCTGGGCGCGTTCTTCGGCCCCTTGCTCACCGGGCTGCTGCAGTCCACCCTGGGCTTCCACTACGGTTTCGGCCTGGCCGCGGTGGGGATGGCGATCGGCCTCACCCAGTACTCGTTCGGCCGCAAGCGTCTGCCCGCCTCATCCCGCGCGGTGCCCGACCCGCTGCCGCGACGCCGGTACCTGCCCTACGGGGCCATTGCGGCCGGGGGCATCGTGCTGATCGTGGTGCTGGTGCTCACGGGCGTCATCACGGCGTCGAACCTGGTGACCATCGTGATCGGGGTGACGATCGTGGCCTCCGTGTCGTACTTCATCGTGATCCTCAGCAACCGGCACATCTCCACGGTCGAACGCCGCCGGGTGTACGCGTTCATCCCGCTGTTCATCGCGAGTGTGGCGTTCTGGTCGCTCTATCAACAGCAGTTCACGGTCGTGACGATCTACTCCGACGAGCGGCTGAACCGCAACCTGTTCGGCTGGGAGATGCCGGTGCCCTGGGTGCAGTCGATCAACCCAGTCTTCATCATCGTGCTGTCGGGGGTGTTCGCCGCGCTCTGGACCCGCTGGGGCGCGTCGCAGCCGTCCACGCCGGTGAAGTTCGCGTTCGGCACGGGCATCATGGGCGTGGCGTTCCTGTTGTTCCTCCCGTTCGCCGGGGGAGCGCCGAATTCCACCCCGTTGCTCGCGCTGATCGGCATTCTGCTGGTCTTCACGATTGCCGAGCTGCTGCTCTCGCCGGTGGGGCTGTCGGTCTCCACCAAGCTTGCGCCGGAGCTGTTCAAGACGCAGATGGTGGCCCTGTTCTTCCTCTCGGTGGCCCTGGGCACCGCCATTTCGGGTGTGCTGGCCCAGTGGTACGCCACCGCGCCCGAGCTGCTGTACTTCGGGGTGCTCGGCGGCATCGCCATTGTGCTGGGCATCATCCTGGGGCTGTTCACCCGGCCCATCCTGCGGCTGATGAGCGGGGTTCGCTAGCGCCCGGCCGGGTCAGAAGTGGGGGCGTCCGGCGATGCGCGGACTATGCGCCGCTGCGCTGGTGGCGCGCCACCCGCGAAGCGGCGCGGCACCCGCGCTCGACCCTAAAGGACCTTGGCCCCCCGCCCCCGGAGTAGGGTCAGGACAATGACGAAGATCGCGGAGCCTGATTCAGACACCCTCCAGGACGACCACCGATTCTTCGGTCAACCCCGGGCGCTGGCGAGCATCTTCGGCGTGGAGATGTGGGAGCGCTTCTCGTTCTACGGGATGCAGGGCATCCTGCTGCTGTATTTGTACTACTCGGCGGCCGAGGGCGGCCTCGACATTCCGCAGGCCACGGCGGCGGGCATCGTCGGCGCGTACGGCGGCGCGGTCTACCTCTCCACGATCCTGGGCGCCTGGGTCGCCGACCGGCTGGCCGGCTCGGAGCGGGTGCTCTATGTGAGCGCCGTCGTGATCATGGTGGGGCACCTCGCCCTGGCCCTGATCCCCGGCGTCGCCGGCGTGATCGTCGGCCTGATCATGATCGCGCTCGGCAGCGGCGGCCTCAAGGCCAATGCCACCTCCGTGGTCGGGGCGCTGTACCGCAAGGACGATCCCCGGCGCGACGCCGGCTTCTCGCTGTTCTACCTCGGCATCAACCTGGGCGCGTTCTTCGGCCCGATCCTCACCGGGCTGCTGCAGTCCACCATCGGCTTCCACTACGGCTTCGGCCTGGCCGCCGTGGGCATGGCGATCGGTCTGACCCAGTACTCGTTCGGGCGCAAGCACCTGCCCGAGTCGTCGCGCCAGGTGCCCGCGCCGCTGCCGCGCAGCCAGTACCCGCGCTACGCGCTGATCGCCGCCGCGGCCATCGTGCTCATAGTGGTGCTCGTGCTCACGGGGATCATCACCGCCACAAACCTGGTGACCATCGTGATCGGCGTGACGATCGTGGCATCCGTGTCGTACTTCATCGTGATTCTCAGCCACAAGAGCATCACCACAGTTGAACGCAAGCGCGTGTACGCGTTCATCCCGCTGTTCATTGCGAGTGTGGCGTTCTGGTCGCTCTACCAACAGCAGTTCACGGTCGTGACGATCTACTCCGACGTGCGCCTGGACCGAACGCTGCTCGGCTGGGAGATGCCGGTGTCGTGGGTGCAGTCGATCAACCCGGTCTTCATCATCGTGTTGTCGGGCGTGTTCGCCATGCTCTGGACCAAGTGGGGCGCCAAGCAGCCGTCCACCCCGGTGAAGTTCGCGTTCGGCACCGCGATCATGGGCCTCGCCTTCCTGGCGTTCCTGCCGTTCGCCGGGGGAGCGGCCAACTCGACTCCGCTGCTGGCGATGGTGGGCATCCTGCTGGTCTTCACCGTGGCCGAGCTGCTGCTCTCCCCGGTGGGACTGTCGGTCTCCACCAAGCTCGCGCCCGAGCTGTTCAAGACGCAGATGGTCGCGCTGTTCTTCCTGTCGGTGGCCCTGGGCAGCGCGATCTCCGGGCTGTTGGCCCAGTGGTACGCGGTGGCACCCGAGCAGCTGTACTTCGGGGTGCTCGGTGGCATCGCCATCGTGCTCGGCGCCATCCTGGCGCTGTTCACCCGGCCGATCCTGCGGCTGATGAGCGGGGTGCGGTAGCCGAACTCGGGGCAGATCACCGAGGTGCGGATGTCTGCGGGGCTCGTCGGGGTGCCGCGGATGGTGATGCGCGGGCAAGGCGCCGCTGCGCGCCTGGCACGCCACCCGCGAAACGGCGTGCAGCCCGCGCAACGGCGTGTCGACCCGGTGGGCCGGGCGCGGAGTGTCTTGGTAGGTTTGCCCCATGTTCAGCTCATGGGGGATCCTCGTCTACTTTCTTATCCTCGCCCTTGCCGTGGGGCTCGTCGCCTTCGCCCTGTTCTGGGTGATCCGGCTGGGCGTGCGGTTCGGGCTGCGCGATCACGCCACGTGGCTGCAGGCGCGCACCCGGCCCTCGCCCGAGTAACGGCCCGGATGTGCCGAGCCGCGTAATTGCCGCTGTTACGACAGCGAGCGCGTGATCCAGTCCACGAGCACAGAGAACACCGGCGTGGCGAAAACCGCGAACACCACCAGGTTCACGACCACGGTCGCCCAGAACGCCCGGCGGAAGCTGACCTTCTGGGTCTTGTGCCGCAGAGTCTGCTGGGCGACGATGGCGCCCGGCCAGCCGCCGATGAGGCCCAACCCGAGCAGAGTCTTCTCCGGCACCCGCCGGCGATCGCCCCGAGCGGCGGACTTGTCGACCGCGTACACGACGAAGCAGACGATGCTGGCCACGAGATAGAGCCCGGCGACCCAGAGCGGGATCGGCCAGAGGGCAGTCACGACGAGGTAGCCGATCACGAACAGGAGCACCGGCAGGTAACGCATGGATCGAGCGTAACGGCCCGGGCCGGCTGCCCTTGCCGTTCGGTCGGGTGTGGGTATCAATCGGTTAGAACGGTGCACATCAAGACGACGACGTCGGGAGCTGCTCATGACGGGTAAAGGCACACAGGATGCGGCGAAGGGCCGCGGCGGCGCGGAGCAACGGCGGGCATCAGCGTCGGGCGCACCGGTCGACCAGCCGGAGAAGATCCGCAACGTGGCCCTGGTCGGCCGCTCCGGCGCCGGCAAGACCCTGCTCGCCGAAGCGCTGCTCGCGGCCACGGGCGCCCTCACCCGGCTGGGCTCGATCGAGGCGGGCAGCACGGTGAGCGACTCCGACCCGTCCGAGATTCACCAGCAACGCTCGGTCACGCTGTCGGTGCTGCCGCTGGCGGTGGCCGAGATCAAGGTGAACCTGCTCGACACCCCGGGCTACGCCGACTTCATCGGCGAGCTGCGGGCCGGGCTGCGGGCGGCGGATGCGGCCCTGTTCGTGGTCTCGGCCGTGGACGGGGTCGACGCCGCGACCACGGCGCTCTGGGCGGAGTGCGACCGGATCGGGATGCCGCGCGCGGTCGTCATCAGCCGGATCGATCATCCGCGGGCCTCGTATGACGCGGTGCTCGCGGCCTGCCAGGACGCCTTCGGTGCGGCGGTGCTGCCCCTGGCGGTGCCGATCCGCCACGGCGGCAGCATCACCGGGCTGCTCAGCCTGCTGACCGGCACGGTGTCCGAGCGCAGCGACGACGTGGCCCAGGAGACCGGCGGGCGGCCGGCGACCGCGGACGAACGCGCCGACGCGGAGCCGGCGCGGGCGACGTTGATCGAGGGGATCATCGCCGAGAGCGAGGACGAGACCCTGTTGGACCGGTACCTCGGCGGCGCCGAGATCGCGCTGGACACCCTCACCGCCGACCTGGAGATCGCCGTGGCCCGCGGGCGGTTCTACCCGGTGCTGGCGACCGCCGCGGAGACCGGGGTGGGCCTGGGCGAACTGCTGGACCTGCTCACCGGCGCGTTCCCCACCCCGCTCGAGCGGGCGCTGCCGGTGGTGACCGACCTCGACGGCCACCCGGTTGGGCCGGTGGCCTGCGACCCCAACGGCCCGCTGGTGGGCGAGGTGGTGCGCACCACCATCGACTCGTTCCTGGGCCGGGTGTGCCTGGTGCGCATCTTCTCCGGCACCCTGCGCGAAGACTCCATCGTGCACATCGGCGGGCACGGGCTCACCGACCGGGGCCACCAGGACCACGACAGCGACGAACGCGTCACCCACCTGCAATCCCCGCTCGGCGCCACCCTCCGGCCGGTGCCGTACTGCGTGGCGGGCGACATCTGCGCGCTCACCCGGCTCACCGACGCCGAGACCGGCGACACCGTCTCCGACCGGGAGAACCCGGTGCTGGTGGAGGCGTGGGAGATGCCCGAACCGCTGATGCCCGTGGCCGTGCAGGGCGAGGCGCACAGCGACGACGACGCGCTGGCCAAGAACCTCGGCAAGGTCGCCGCCGTGGACCCGACCCTGCGAGTGGAACGCAACAGCGAAACCCACCAGCTGGTGCTGTGGTGCATGGGCGAGGCGCACGCCGAAGTGGTGCTCGACCGGCTGCGCGCCCAGGGCGTGCACGTGCAAACCGTCGACGTGATCACGCCGCTGCGAGAGACATTCGCCACGCCGGCCGCCGCCCGGGGCCGGCACGTCAAACAGTCCGGCGGCCACGACCAGTTCGGCATCTGCGACATCGAGGTGGAACCGCTCGCCCGCGGGGCCGGGTTCGAGTTCGTGAACCGGGTCGTCGGCGGCGCGATCCCCGGACACTACATCGACTCGGTGGAGAAGGGCGTGCGGGCGCAGCTGCAGAAGGGTGTGGCGGCGGGATTTCCCGTGGTGGACATCCGGGTGACGCTGGTGGGCGGCAAGACGCACAGTGTCGATTCGTCGGATGCCGCGTTTCAGGCCGCCGGCGCGCTGGCGTTGCGGGAGGCCGCGCGGATCAGTCGCATCCAGCTGCTCGAGCCGGTCTCGACGGTGACCATCAGCGTGCCCGACACCTTCGTGGGCGCGGTGATGACCGACCTGTCCACCCGACGCGGCCACATGACCGGCACGACCGCGGTCGACGGTGAGCGCACCGAGGTGAGCGCCGAGATCCCGGATGCCGAACTGCTGCGATATGCCATCGAGCTCCGGGCGTTGACCGCGGGCAGCGGCTGGTTCCGGCGCGGCTACCTGCGGCACGAGCCGGTGCCGGCCAAGGTGGCGACGGCGGCTGCAGGGGTGTGACCGTAACGCCCGCGGGGATGCTTGCGGCAGGAGCCGATGTCGTCCACTCTGGTGTCGGTGGCCGGTTTCGCCGGGTCGGCCGACTCCGCGGCGGCCGTCGCGGGGATGAACGTGGCGAACGGGAGCGATCGAGTATGACCATTGTGACCTGCGACATCGGGGTGTCCACCGACGGCTACGCGGCGGGCCCGAACCAGAGCCTCGAGCACCCGATCGGCGACGGTAGCGAACACCTGCACCGCTGGATGTTCGAGCGGCCCGACGAGAACGCCGCGGAGATCGCGGCGATCCTGGATGCGGGCGCCTTCATCATGGGCCGCAACATGTTCACCCCCTACCGCGGCGAGTGGGACTACGACTGGCAGGGCTGGTGGGGCGACGAACCGCCGTACCACGCGCCGGTTTTCGTGCTCACCCACTATCCGCGTGAGCCGCTCGTGATGGCGGGCGGCACCACGTTCTACTTCGTCACCGAGGGCATCGAGTCGGCAATGGAGCAGGCTCGCGCCGCGGCGGGAGACAAGCCGGTGGCGATCGCCGGCGGCGCATCCACCGTGCGGCAGTACCTGTCGGCCGGGCTGATCGACGAGCTGCGGCTGCACATCGCGCCGCTGGTGCTCGGCGCCGGCGAGCCGGTGCTCACGCCCGCGGATGACTTCGGCCTGGAACTGGTGAGCTCGGTGGAGAAGGAGTTCGTGACCCACGTCACCTACCGCGTGCGGCACTGATCGCAGTACGACCAGCACCGCTACGCCGGCGCCCGCTCTTAGCGGGTCTGGGCGATGATCGCTCCAGCGACGGTGGCCGCTCCGTCGGAGGACACACCGTAGAGCGTCTGCCCCAGGGTGAAGTACACGGGCGAGCGCGGCCCATCCTCCCGACGGGCCTGCAGCGCCGTCTCGCCGTCGACCGCCCCGACCAGAACGACGGGCTCGAGCGCCGACGCGATATCGGGCATCGTCGCCAGTTCGTCGATGACCGACTCGAAATCACGCACCACGGTGATGTCGGTGTACCCGTAGCCTTCGGCGAATAGTTCGCACCGGAACACCCCGATTCGCGCTTCGACCGCGTCGGCGAGCGCGTCGATCGGCAGAGCGCGCGCATCCGCCAGGCTGTACTTCACTGGCGCGCCGTCAAGCTGGAGCGCATTTTCAATGCCCGCCTGGTCGAGGCCGCCGTCGCAGCGGGCTTCTCCCGCCCGGACCGGCAGGTGTGGCCAGCTCAGCTGTTCGGCGGTCGCCGTGGTGATGGCCGCGAAGGTCGTTTCCGCGGCCGGCATCATGGCATCGAGCACGCCCGCGAACGCAGCGCCCTCGAACCGGCTCCCGCCGCTGATGAGACCGGACGAGGTGACTCGCACGTCGACCCAGGCGGACCCCACGGGGGCGGAGATCCACCACCCGGTTTCGCCCGCGCTGGTTGTCGCCTCCACCGACCCGACAGTTCGGTGTTCCTCGGAGGGAGTATCACCGGCGTACGGGGGCACCCACTCGGCCGCCGCATCGGGCAGCACCTCAACGCTCAGATACGCCCAATCGCCCTGCTCGGCACTGATCCCCAATTGCCCGGCACCAACCCGCCACGAGCAGGCGATCCCGCCGGCTCCGGTGAGCAGTGCCTGCTCGACGGCCTGCGAGGGTTGCACGGCCTCCACCGGGTCGGGCGTGGTGCCATCGGTACCCGTCAACGCACGGGCTGCGTCGTCGGATGACACCAGATCGCCGCAGGTGAGCGGCGTGGGCGTCTCAACGGGTTCGGCGCTGGCGCTCTGCTCAACTGAGGCGCTGTGCTCAACAGGGGCGCTGGGCTGCGGCGCGGCCGCGCAGGACGCCAGCGAGGCGGTCAGCAGAACAAGGGCGGTGGCGGTACCAAAGCGCAGAGATCGCATGCCCCGACCCTAACGGCGCAACCGCGAGTGACGCGGCGCAGTCCTCGAACCGTCAGACCCAGACGCGGTCGGCATCCGAGTGAACGTAGTAGGCGCGCATCGGAGTAGCGTGAAACCGTGACCGAGCAACAGCCCTACGACGTGGTGCAGAGCTTCGACGAGTTCGAACTGCGCCGCTACCCCGAACATGTGCTCGCCGAAGTGGTCGTGACCGGGGCGTTCGATGACGTCGGCAACAGGGCCTTCCGCTACCTCTTCGCCTACATCAGCGGAGAGAACATCTCCCGCAGCCGGGTGGCGATGACCGCGCCCGTGGTGCAGGATGCGGTGTCGTCGCGTATCGCGATGACCGCGCCGGTCGTGCAGCAGCCGGTGGACGGCGCCGAGGGCAGTTTTCGGGTGGCGTTCGTGCTGCCCGCGGGCCTCACGGCCGAGACCGCGCCGCGCCCGACCGACCCGCAGGTGAACCTTCGCACCGTGGCCGGGAGCGTTGTGGCGGTGACCCGGTATCGCGGGCGCTGGACCCAGGACGGCTACACCCGGCATCTGCAGGAGCTGAGATCGGCCATTGCCGAAGCCGGGCTCAGGTCGACGGGTGAGCCGAGATTCGCCCGGTTCGATCCGCCGTTCAAGCCCGCCTTCATGCGCCGCAACGAGGTGATGATCGATATCGCCGAGGTCGGAGACGACAACGGCACCCCGCCGCCGGCTGATGGTGCTCGCGGGGCGTGAGGCCGGCCGGACGCGCGGTGCGCGGGCAAGGCGCCGTTTCGCGGGTGGCGCGCTGCCCGCGGAGCGGCGTGTGACCCGCGTTTCGCGGTGCGCGGGTACGGCGCCGTTACGCGGGTGGTGCGCATCCGTGGCGTTGTGCCCGCGAAGCGGCGCGTGACCCGCGCATCTCAGCTGGCGCGGTCGGGTGCGCTAGCGTCGAAGGAGACCGACTGTTCGCCTTCGAGGAGTTGCCATGACACTCAGCACCGCCCCATCCGGCACCGACCCAGAGGATGCCGAGGGCGACGGTGTGCATAAACCGGCGGCCGGCAGCCTGGAGGCGGCGATCGCGCTGGCCCGGGCGGCGCATGCGGGGCAGGTCGACAAGCTCGGGGTGGACTACATCGAGCATCCGCTGGGCGTGATGGACCGGGTGCACACCGTGCGCGAGAAGACCGTGGCCGTGCTGCACGACGTGGTCGAAGACACCCCGGTGACCCTCGATGACCTGCGCGCGCAAGGCTTCGAGGAGAGCCTCGTGCTGGCCGTGGATGCGCTGACCAAACGGGCCGGGGAACCCCTCGCGGCGTCGATGGCCCGGGTGGCCGCCGACCCGCTGGCGCTCGTCGTGAAGCACGCCGACCTTGCCCACAACGCGAACCCCGCACGCCAGGCCGCGCTGCCCCCGGAGACGCGCGAGCGGCTGACGGCCAAATACGAGGAGTCGGCGCGGCTGCTCGGCACGACACTGTCGGCGCTACTCGGCCCCTGAGCCGATCACCGCAGGGCCGGGACGGGGAGAGCGTGCGAGGTGGGCAGCTGTCGAGGCGACGCGACGCTCAGGTCGAGAAGTCGGGCGCATCCTCAGGCAGGGCCCCGGCATCCAGCTCCTGGAACAGAGTGACCTGCAGCCCGGCCGGCGCATCCATTCTGGAGTTGATCGAGCGCCACGGCGTTTCGCGGGGCGTGGCGATGAGGACCGCGCCGGCGTCGACGAGCCGGTCGGTCGTGGCGGCGGTGTCGTCCACCTCGAAGGCGATGCGGAGGCGTGCGCTGGGCCGGCCCTCGGCCTCCACCCGGTCGATGAGGCGCACCTGCGCGGGGTTGGAAAGTTCGAGGGTGGCGATGCCTGCGTTGAGGATCACCACCCGGGCGTCGACCTCACCTTCGTAGGACTCCCGTTCGGTCAGGCCCAGCACGTCTCGGTAGAAGGAGACGGCGGCATCGAGGTCCTCGGTCTCGACGACGAGACGCAGTTGCCGAACCGGCGCGGGTGGGGGACTGGTGGGTTCGCTCATGCAGGGATGGTAGCCCGGGTGGGCCTTCCAGAGGGTGCGGGAAACGGGCTTCTGCGCCTTCGGTGGCGTGGCGGAGCGCGGCTCCCGAATCCCGGGGGCGCATTGGCGCCGGGTCGGACGGATCGCGGGTGGTACGCGGGTACGGCGCCGCTACGCGGGTGGCGCGCATCCGTGGCGTGGGACCCGGGCAGCGGCGTGGGACCCGCGTTCGACGGTTCGTGGGTTGTGCGCGGGTGCGGCGCCGTTTCGCGGGTGGCACGCCACCCGCGAAACGGCGCGTAGCCCGCGCAACTCGGACTGGGCCCGCAACCGACCTCGGGTCGGAGCCGGGCCGCCGCCGGACTCGGACTGGGCCCGCGCGCGACCTCGACCCGACCCGACCCGACCGACCCGACCGACCCGACCAACCCGTCCGGGCGGGCCGGGCCTACGGCACCCGGATGCCGGCGGTCAGGCCGTGCACACTGACCTCGCCGACGATGGCGGGCGAGATCGGCGTGGAGGTCACCTCTCCAGTGACCGGATCCCGGTCGAGGCCGAGCACGGTGCCGAGCACGGAGACCGCCGCCGCGGCCGACCAGGCCTGCGGGCGGCACGCCGCCGGGTAGGCACCGGCGGCGGTGACGGCGGATGCGGCGTCGCCGGAGTGCAGCTCGGGCATCCGGTAATCGAAGGACTCGGCCGCGGCGAGGAGGCCGGTGATCAGCTCGCCAGCTTCGGCACCGAAGCCGGCGCGGCCGAGGCCGGCGATGGCGATGGCGGTGTCGTGGGTCCAGACCGAGCCGCCGTGGTAGCTCACCGGCCAGTAACCGGCCGAATCGGTGGACATGGTGCGCAGGCCAAATCCGGAGTTGAGTTCGGGGGAGACCAGCCGGGCGGCGACGAGGGCGGACTCCTCGGCGGAGAGCAGGCCGGTGCCGAGGAGGTGGCCGATGTTGCTGGTCACGGTGTCGACCGGGCGTTTGAACGCGTCCAGGGCCACCGCCGGGTAACGGCCCTCGGGGGAGTCGATCCAGAAGGATTCACGGAACCGGGCCTGGAGGTTCGCGGCCCAGGCGCGCCAGGTGTCGCCGCCGGGCCGGCCGAAGGCGTCGAGCAGGGCGGCGCCGCCGATCGCGGCCTGGTAGGCGTAGGCCTGCACCTCGCAGAGCGCGATCGGGCCGTCGGCGAGACTGCCGTCGCGCCACTGGATCGAGTCGCCGGAGTCCTTCCAGCCCTGGTTCGCCAGGCCGTGCCCGGTGCTGTCGACGTACTCGAGGAACCCGTCGCCGTCACTGTCGCCGAAGTCCCGCATCCAGGCCAGCGCCGCCTCGAGGTGCGGCAGCAGCGCCTCGACCTCGGCGTCGGCCATGCCCCAGCGGTGCGCGTCGGCGAGCAGGCAGATCCACAGCGGGGTGGCGTCGACGGTGCCGTAGTACAGCGGCGGCAGTGACACGTCTTCGCCGGGGATGGTGAACGCGGCCGGGCGCAGCTCGTGCATGATCTTGCCCGGCTGCTCGGCGGTCTCGTCGACGATCTGAGTGCCCTGCAGTTCGGCGAGGATGCGCAGAGTTGAGGCGGCGAGCTCGGTTCCCAACGGCAGCAGGAACCGGGCAGCCCAGATCGAGTCCCGGCCGAACAGGGTGAAGAACCACGGGGCGCCGGCGGCCAGGAACGGCTCCTCCGGCCGCGCGGTCGTGGCCATCCGCAGCCCGGAGAGGTCCTCCAACGCCTTCTGCACCCAGCGGCCCAGCCGGGCATCGCCGGACAGCACCGAGACGCCCGCCCATTCCGGCAGCCCGGGAGCAGCCTGTACAACTGTGGCGGCGTGGTCGATGTCGACGGTCCACGTGACGGTGACGCTGCCGCGGGCCGGCACGGTGACCGCCCAGCTCGCGCCGAGTTCGGTGGGCTGGCCGTGGGCGCCGAGTGGGTCGGCCGAGTGGCGGCCGAGCGCCGCGGCATCCGTGCCCAGCACGCCGTCGCCGCTCACCTGCACGAGCGCCGCCACTGTGGGCGTGGCCAGGCGGATGCCCGCGTCCGTTGTCTGCACCTCGACCACCGGGGTCTCGGGCAGCTCGGCGGCCGGGAACGCGGCCCGCTCGGCCGCGCCGGCCAGACCTGCCTTGACGGTCTGCATATCGGCGAAATCGGCCGTCAGCCGCACCGACACTGTGGTGTCGATCGGTTCGGCCAGCCCGGACTCGACGGTGATGCGTTCGGTGAGCCGGCCGGCGGTGACCGTGCGGGTGACCTGCAGCCGCAGCCGGGGGTCGGCGGTGCGGTCGTCGAGGTGTCGCAGCAGCCCGCTGAAGGTCATCTCGCCCGCACCACGCGACGCCGAGCCGATTGGCTCGCCGGCGGCACCGCCGACCAACAGGCTCCAGCCCGAGAGCACGCGGGTGTCGGCGTGGTACAGGCCGTGGATCGGCAGGCTCGTGCGCCCGTCTAACCCGGACCACGCCTGGGTGGGTGCGGCCAGGACGATGGCGGAATCGTGGAGCAGCGGCTGGACGGGGTGAGAGAACATGAGTGAGGTACGACTCCAGGGTGTTGTGGTGCGGATCGGGGCAAAGAGGCCGGTGGGAGAGTTACTCCTTGACTGCCCCGTCGGTGGTGTTCATGATGCGTTTCTGGAAGATGAAGAACATCACCGCGACCGGGATGGTCATGATCGCCGCCGCGGCAAGCTTGAGCGGGTACTGGGTGCCCTGGCTCAACTGCCCGGAGGCCAGCGACGCGACACCCTTGGTGAGTGTGGTCAGCTCGGCCGATTGGGTGGCCACAATGAAGTGCGACAACTCGTTCCAGGAGCCCTGGAACGACAGGATGATGATGGTCACCAGGGCGGGCCGGGCCATCGGCAACACGATCGACCAGAACACCCGGAAGGTGCCGGCCCCGTCGATGCGGGCCTGCTCCTCGACGCTGGCGGGGATGGACTCGAAGAAGTTCTTCATGATGAACACGCCCGCCGCATCGGTGAGCAACGGCACGATCATCGCCACGTAGGTGTCGTAGATGCCCAGCTGGTTGATCACCAGGAACTTGGGGATCAGCAGCACCACGCCGGGCACGCTCATCACGGCGATGAGCAGCGCGAAGATCACGTTGCGGCCGCGGAAGTGCAACCGGGCCAGGGCGTACCCGGCCAGGGAGTTGAAGAACACCCGGCCGAGGGTGACGAAGACCGTGACGATGGCGGAGTTCTGGAACCAGACCGGGAAGTCCGAGTTGAGGAACAGCCGCTGATAGGCGGCCGTCGACCAGGTCTCGGGGATCAGCGCCATCGGATTGGCGGCGGCATCGCCATCCGTCTTGAAGGAGGTGGCAACCTGCACCAGGAACGGGGCGATGTAGATGATCGCGAGCACGATCAGGATGGCGTAGAGCAGCGACCGGCCGGCGATCGCGCGGGTGGGCAGCTGCTCCCGGCCGAGCGACTTGAGCCGCCGGGACGGGGACTGGCTGCGCACACGGGTTCTCACGGTGGTGCTCATTTGGAACCTCCGGCGGTCGGGGTCTGCACGTACAGGCGCATCCGTCGGGCGGAGACCTTGCGTTCGGCCAGCAGAAAGCGTTGGAACAGGGTGAAGACCACGATGATCACGAACAGGATGAACGCGATCGCGGCGCCCTGGCCCCAGGCCTGGTTGGTGAACGCGGCCTGGTAGGAGAGGTAGGCGGGGGTGAGCGTGGTCTTGCCCGGCCCGCCCTGGGTGCCGGTGTAGATCTGGTCGAAGACCTGCCAGGCGCCGATCAGGCCGAGGGTGAGCACGGTGAACAGGGTGGGCCGCAGCTGGGGGAGGGTGACCCGCCAGAACCGTTGCCAGCCGTTGGCGCCGTCCATCATGGCCGCCTCCACGACGTCGCCGCTGAGGTTCTGCAGCGCGGCGATGAACAGCAGCATGAACGTGCCGCTGGTGGTGAAGACGGCCATCAGGATGAACGCGCTCATGGCAACGGATGGCCCGGCGAGCCATTCCCAGAAGGAGATGCCCAGGAAGGTATTGCCGGTGAGCGCGGCCGGGCCGGTGGTGACGCCGAACACGCCGAGGAGGTTGTGCAGCACGCCGCTGGGGTCATTGAACCAGTTCGGGCCGTTCACCCCGACGAACGCGAGCAGCTTGTTGACGGCGCCGCTGGCGCTGAACAGGAACAGCCAGAGCACCGTGATGGCCACGGAGCTGGTGACCGACGGGAAGTAGAACGCGGTGCGGAAGAAACCGCGTCCGCGCAGGATCTGCCGGTTGACCAGCACCGCCAGGAACAGCGACAGCATCGTCTGGATCGGCACCACCAGGATGACGTACCAGGCGTTGTTGCGCAGCGCCGTGCCGAAGTCCTGTTCGGCCAGACCGCCGCCGCCGACCAGGGCGGAGTAATTGTCGAAGCCCACGAACGATACAGAAGCCGAGAAGGGGCTGCCGCGGCCGTTCCAGTCGGAGAAGCTGACCCAGAGGGCCATCAGCACCGGGATGACCAGGAACATTCCGAGCAGGATGATCATGGGGGCGGTGAAGAGCCACCCCGAGGCGGCCTCGCCGCCCCGGATTCCGGAGCGGCGAGACGTGCGTGCGGGCGTCGACATGGTGACTACTTCAGCAGTGCTTCGAGGTTCTTCTGCGTGGAGTCGAGGATCGCCTGAGCGTCCCCGGTCTTCAGCGACTCGAGCTGCGCGTTCAGGTCGCTCACCACATCCGCGGCGCCCTGCACGTTGGGCACGCCCTTGGCGTAGTCGGCGCCGTCGAGGAAGGGCACCAGGGTGGGGTTGGCGCTCTTCCAGTCGTCGGCGGCGGACTGGATCGAGGGCATCGGGCCGAAGTCGGCGGAGAAGGTGAGCTGGGCGTCCTTGCTGGTGAGCTGCTCAACGAGGTCGAGCGCGGCGGCCTGGTTGGGGCTGTCGGCGGCGATGCCCCAGCAGTTGGTGAACTGCAGGGTGCCCTGGCCCTCGGGGCCGGCCGGCAGCTCGGCGACGGTGTAGTTGACGTCTGGGAAGTCGTTCTTCATCGCGCCGGTGATCCAGTTGCCCTCGATGGTCATGGCGGACAGCTGCTTGCCGAATGCCTCGCCGCCCCAGCCCGCGCCGATGTCGCTGGCGTAGGCCATCACCCCGTCGTTGAGCAGGGACTGGGCGTATTCAAGGCCCGCGACGTTCTCCGCGCTGTTCGCGGTGGCCTCCGTGCTGTCTTCATTCATCAGGCTGCCGCCGGCCTCGGCCATGAACGCGCCAAGGCGGGCGTATTCGCCACCGACGGCCAGTCCCACCTGGGTGCCGGTGGTGAGGGTCTTGCTCACGGTCGCGAGCTCGTCCCAGGTGGTGGGGATGTCGGCATCCGTGAGCCCGGCCGCAGCCCACAGGTCGGTGTTGATGATCAGCTGCAGGGTGGAGAAGTCCTTCGGGGCGCAGTAGAACTTGCCGTCGTAGGTGAAGGAGCTGACCAGGCTCGGGTAGAAGTCATCCTTGTTGGCCAGCTGGTCACCGTAGGCCAGCAACGAGCCGTTCGACGCGTAGCCGGCGAGGGCATCCGTGGAGAGGTAGAAGACGTCGGCGGGCTTCTGCGCGGCGAAGCCCTGGGCGAGCTGCTGGTTGAGGTCGCTGGCCACGCTCACCTCGGCGTCGGTGCCGGAGTCCTTGGACCAGGCGGCCACGGCGACGTTGACCGAGGCGGTCTCGGCGTCGCCGCTGGAGCCGATGAGGATGCTGAGTCCCTGGGAGGAGTCGCTGGTGAGTTCGCCGCCGGAATCGGCAGTGTCGCTGCTGAAACCGGATCCGGAACCACACGCGCTGAGGGTGAGGGCGCCGACCACGGTGAGGCCTGCGCCGATCAGCCAGCGAGAGTTGCGTCGTTGCATCTTGGTGCTCCTTCTGTCGCGCTGCATTGCGCGTCTGCTTGTGTAGTGGTCACAGTAGCCGAATTTATTTGATCGATCAAATCTTTTTTGATCGATCCAAATTTGCGGGATTTTGTGGGAGCAAACGCGGTATTCTGTGGGGGATCGGTGTTGGATCGATCAACTCGTAGGGGAGGGGCGGCCATGGCTTCACTGCCAACCGTGACGGATGTCGCCCTGGCGGCCGGCGTCTCCCGCCAGACCGTCTCGAACGTGATGAACTCGCCCGGCATCGTGCGCGCCGACACCCGGGAGCGGGTCGAGGCCGCGATAGCCCGGCTGGGCTACCGCCCACACGCCTCGGCGCGAAGGTTACGCACCCGACGCAGCTCCACCATCGGCATCCGGCTCGACCCGATGATCGACGGCATCTCGGGGTCGGTGCTCGACAGGTTTCTGCACGCCCTCACCGAGCAGGCCGACCGGCTCGGCCTGCGGGTGCTGCTGTTCACCGCCACCAGCCCCGAAGACGAGATCACCCAGCTGCAGCGGCTGAACGACGGCGCCGATGTGGACGGGTTTGTGCTCACCTCCACCTTCGACGGCGACCCCCGAACGAAATGGCTGATCGAGAACGGGATCTCCTTCGTGACCTTCGGGCGGCCCTGGGGTGTGGACGACATGGACGACCCGCAACACCTCTGGGTGGATGTGGACGGCTGGGCCGGCCTGCACCAGGCCACCCGGGCGCAGCAGGATGCCGGCGCCCGGCGCATCGGCTACATCGGCTGGCCGAGCCCCTCCGGCACCGGCGAGGACCGCCGGCGTGGCTGGCGGGACGCGATGCTCGAGCGTGGTGACGTGACCGAAGCGGAGCTCGACGCACTCGAGGTGGTCACGGTTGACGGTGTGGCCGCCGGGACCGCCGCGATGCAGGAGCTGCGGCGCAGTGCGGGCCGCCTGGACGCCGTGCTCTGCGCGAGCGACTCGCTGGCCCTGGGCGCCATGATCGCCAACCCCGAGCGGGTGCCCGTCACCGGGTACGACAACACCCCCATCGCCGCCGCGATCGGGCTGTCGAGCGTGGACCAGTCCGTGGAGGAGGTGGCGGCCGGGGTGCTCGAGCTGCTGACCGGCGAGTTCGAGGGCAAGGTGCACAACGCGCCGGAGTCGCTCGCGCCGCGGCATCGCATGGTCAAGCCGCGGCTGGTCTCGCGCGAGTTCGCCGCCATCCCGATGGACACGCCGGCCTGACGCGTTGCGACGCCGGCCAGCCGTCAGAGCGCGTCGGCAGACCTCGCCGGGATGTCTGAGGTGCCTGCTAGCGTCGCACCCATGACGACACACCAGATCGCCCTCGGCGCTTACAACCTGGAGGCCCAGGACCCGACCGCGCTCGCCGGATTCTGGGCATCCGTCACCGGGGCCACACCCTCGCCGGGCGGCGAGAGCGTGTACCTGCCGCCGGCCGGCCCCGGCGGATTCGCGATGTTCTTCCAACCGGAGACCGCGCCGCGCCCCGGCCACCAGGCGTCGCACCTGGACCTGACCGTGCCGTGGGGATCGCGACAGGCCGAGGTCGACCGTCTTGTCGGCCTTGGCGCCGTCTACAAGTGGGACGTTCTGGACGAGTTCCCGCACGTGCAGTGGACCACCCTGGCCGACCCGGAGGGCAACCTGTTCTGCGTGGCCGAGCACCCGCCGGCGGGCAGCTGAGCGCAGCCCGCGCAGCAGCGCTTGACCCGCGGTCGGCGATGCGCGGGTGAGGCGCCGTTGCGCGCGTGGCGCGCCACCCGCGAAGCGGCGCGTAGCCCGCGTAGCCCGCGTAGCCCGCGTAGCTCGGCTGGCTGCCCCGCGCAGCTCGGGCGAGGGCAGTGCGGCGGCGCAGGCCGGGTCAGGTCGCGGATGCGGCCTGGCGCCAGGCGCGCGCCCGGCCGAGGACCTCGGCGATGACCGGGGTCTTCGCGTCGGCGTAGTAGTTCATGTCCGTCCAATCGCGGGCGGCGAGGTCGCGCTTGGTGCGGGCATAGAGGGCGCGATCGTCGGCGTTCACCCGCAGCCAGTCGCGCAGGTCGAGGTAGTCCGCCTCGGCCGCGGTCGCGGGAGGGAGCACGTGCAGGTGCACGTCCCGTGCCGGGGTGCGGAGCAGCCGGTGGCCCTCTTCGCGCACCCGGAGCACCCAGCCGGCCTGCTCCAGCGGGCCGACGTAGCCGTCTTCGGCCGTGACATCGGCCACCACCAGCAGCAGGTCGAGGATCGGTTTGGCGGCCAGGCCGGGAACCGAGGTGGAGCCGATGTGGTGCACCGCGAGGGCGACGGGCCCTACCGCGGCCCGGATCGAGTCGATCAGTGCTTTGGCCTGCGCCGGCCAGGCCTCGTCGTACTCGACGACAACAATCTCGCGGTGCTCACGGCCGCCGATCAGGACCGCATCCAATTCGGCATCTCTGGCTTCGCTCATGGATCCAGTCTGGCAGGGTGAACCTGGCCGTTCCGTGGCCGAGTGGCGCGTGCTGGCGGGCCTATCCCGGCAGCAGCCCTGTGCTCGGGATGACGGTGGCGAAGCTGCCGTCGAGGGCCGCCATGAACGAGGCGTGCACGGTGGCACCGGGAACAACGGTGTCACCGAAGGTCAGGTCGGGTGCCGCACAGGCGTCGGCGACGACGGTGACGACAAAACCGAGCTCGTGGGCGGCACGGGTGGTGGAGTCGATGCACATGCTGCTCATCATGCCGACGATCACCAGGTCGGAGACGCCGGCATCCGTGAGGAGGTTGTGCAACCCGGTGCCGATGAAGCTGTTGGGCTCGTGCTTCTCCAGAACCGGTTCTCCGGCGATCGGCGCCACGAGCGGGTGGAAGCCGATTCCCGGTGTATTCGGGAGGAAGAAGGTGGCCCCGGGGTCTGTGGCCACGTGGAAGATATGCACCACGAGCTCGCCGGCGGCACGGAACGTGTCGAGAACAGTGCGGGCCGCGGTCGCGGCCTCGTTCGGGCCGGCGAGGGGGTAGGCGCCCCCGGGGAAGTAGTCGAGTTGGATATCAACGAGGATCAGCGCGCGAGTCATCAGATCAGTATGGCCGCTCCCGCTCATTCGCCGGAGTGTTCCGCCGGTTGCCCCCGGTGCACCCGAGGGGACCGAGGGCAACCTGGTGAGACCGGTTAGCGGCGCTTGGCGAGCACGGACCCCACCGCGGCGACGGCGGCAAGTGCGGCCGAGCCGATGGTGATGACCAGGGCGGGGTTGCGCTTGTAAGCGGCGGAGAGCTTGTCGAGCGTGTTGCCCGCGAAGTCCTGTGCCGACGCGATGACGGCGGAGGTGTCGACATCCTTCAGGGCGGACTTGGCGGTGGCGATGGTGTCGTCGACGGCCTGACGGGCCTGCTCGGCGAGGTCGCCGGCCGTGGCGGCCGCGTCGTCGGCGAGGTTGCCGGCCTTCTTCGCGGCATCCTCGGCGAACGTGCCGGCCTTGGCGGCGGCATCCTCGGCGAAGTCGTGGGCCTGCTGTGCGGTGTTGTCGGTCATGGGTGTCCTTTCGGGTGCGGTGGAAGGGGGGTTAGTGGTGAACGGCCTTGGTGAGGCGCTTGGCGTTGCGCTTGGCCAGCTTCTGGCTGCGGGCGCGCACCTTCTTCACGGTCGGGTCGTTCCAGGCCTTCTTGGCGTTGCGGCGGATCTCGCGGTACCGGCCGCGGCCGGCCTTGGCGCCGATGAGGTAGAACACGAAGGCCACGGCGGCGACGAGGAGGAAACGGAGTGCGGTCATGAGGGGCTGCTTTCTGATTGGCGAACTGAGTGAAGCGAACTGGGTGGGTAGGGGGGCGGATGCTCAGAGCACGCGCTGATTGCGGCCGAGCTGGGCGCGCAGGCCCGACTGGATCGTGAGGCAGCTGGCCGGGGCGTCGCCGACGACGAGGGCGAGGTTTCTCAGCAGCGTGTCGACCTCGTCGGCCACGAGCCGGGGCGACGTGCCCTGCCGGGGCGTGACACCGATGTGCAGCACCGGTTGGCGGCTCACCGTGAAGGCGCCGACGCTGCTGCTGACGAGGTCGGGCCGCTTGTCGAGCGAGTTCTTCAGCGCGTCCACCGCGAAGGAAGTGTCGAGCACAACCTGGTCGGCGCCGGCGGACGGCCGGCCGGCCCGAGTGCTGCTGGGGGAGCGGTAGATCTCCCGGCTGCCGCCGCCGCCCACGCTGGCGATGAGCAGGATCATGCCGATCACGAGGAGGAGCAGCACCGCGAGCGCGGCCAGCATCCACCAACTGAAGCCGGTGCCGGGCACCGGGCTGGCCTCGAGCGCGTCGGCGACAAACTGTGAGGTCTGGCGGCCGGCATACTGCCACTGGTCGGCCCACCACGGCCAGAACTGAAGCGCGGCCGCTGCCGCTCCGGCCGCGAGCAGAATCAGGCCGACTACGAAGATAAAGGTACGGTTGAGCGCCCTGTTGGTGTTGTTCATGAGCCGACCGCTCCCGTCGGGTTGATGCGCACCGTGGCGCGCAGCCCGGGCTTGAGGTTGTACGCGGCGATCTCGTCGTCGACCGCGGCGCGGATGGCGCTCTCGTCGACGGGGATGCCCGAGGTGGGGGTGACATCGACGGTGGCCTGGCGGTGCGACACCGACACGACGGCCTGGCCGTGCGGGATCCGGGCGACGGTTTCGACGCGGCGGGCGAGGCTGGACGCGAGAACGCCGTTGTCCACGAGCACCGCCCGGTTCTCGTCGAGCATCTGATGCCGGGCCGTGCGGCCGGGCAGGATGGCGTGCAGCATCAGCAGTAGCCCGATCAGGGCCAGGGCCACGCCGCCGGCGGTGATGGCGGCCTGCGGTTGCAGGTCCGGCAGCGTGGCCACCCAGTCGAGGGCGGCTTCCGGCGTGACGAGCAGCGGCGGCTGGCCCAGCATCCGCAGCACCAGTTCGACGCCGGCGTAGCCGCAGGCCAGGATGATCAGGCCGGCCAGCACGATGGTGGCCACCGTGCGCGGCGAATGGGTTTCGCGGCGCACGATGCGGGCGTAGGGAGCGCTCATCACCGCACCCGCTCGTCCTGGCTGATGTGCGCCCCGCGCACGCGCACATCCACCCGGCCCACCTGGTTGCCGGTGATGCGGGTGGTGGTGGCGCGGATGGTCGCTTGCGCCTCCTGCACTCGGTGCAGCACCGTGCGGCCGGGGGCACCAGGGGCGACGGTGTCGAGGTCGGGCACCCGGATCGGGGCCACCACGCTCACGCCGAGCAGGCCGTGGTCGTCCTGGAGTGTGACCGTCACCTGGCCTGCGGGCACGCCGAGCGCCTCCGCGGAGACCGCCCGGGCGACGGTGTTCAACGCCCGCTGCCGAACGGTGATGCTGCCGGGGTAGCCGGCGGCGGCGGTGTCGGCGGGCATCAGGAGGTTCGTTTTCCGCTCAGGGCGTTGGCGAGGCCCCGCACGTCGAGTTTGCCCTCGACGATGCGGCCGACGAGCAGCCCGACGGCCATGAACACGGCCACGAGCAGGAAGCCCCAAAACCCGAAGGTCAGCGCCGCGAACGCGAGAACGGCACCGACGGCGAGGCCGGTGACGGTGGCGTTCATGAGACGCGCGGTTCGTCGTCGGCGCCCTGGTCCTCTGTGGGCAGGTGCACGTCGTTGACGAGGATGTTGACCTCGACGACCTCGAGGCCCACCAGGCGGGTGATGGCGGTGGTGACCTGGGTGCGCACGGCGTCGGCGACCTCCTGGATCGGTGCCGGGTACTCCACGACGATCGTGACGTCGACGGCGGCCTGGGTCTCGCCGACCTCCACCTTGATGCCCTGGGTCAGGTCATCCTGGCCGACGGCCCCGCGGATGGCGCCCATCGCCCTGGATGCGCCGCCGCCGAGCGCGTAGACGCCGGGTACCTCGCGGGCGGCGATGCCGGCGACCTTGGAGACCACGCCGTCGGCGATCGTGGTCTTGCCGTGCACGTCTCCGGGGCGGTTCTCGGCGCCGAACTTGGCGGCGCCGTCGACGCGGGCGCCGGGGATGGTGGACGTGGGGTGGTTGTCTTCGTTGGCCATGAGATGCCTCCACAACAGTGTGTCGATTCCGGCCAAGCAGGTTGTTCGGCCGGGGCGAGTAAGTCGCCGTACCTATGAGATGCGCGAAATGGGGATTTCGTCACGGCCTTGACCTTTTTTCTCAGGTGGCTCGCGGATTCGGCCGCGGCGGATGCCCGCTGGCGCGGTGCGCGGTGCGCGGTTCGCGGTTCGCGGTGCGCGGTGCGCGGGTGCGGCGCCGTTCCGCGGGTGGCGCGCCACCCGCGGAACGGCGCGTGGCCCGCGAATCGCCGGCGCACCACCCACGGTGCCATTACTATCGGTGATAGATATTTCGGCCTCGGGCCGGTGAGGGAGATGGCGCGTGTCGGACACTGTTCTTCTGGTTCATGGCGCCTGCCATCGTGGATCGAGCTGGCGCACGTTACGGGACGAGCTCGACGCCCGCGGCATCCGTTCGGTGATCGTCGACCTGCCCAGCGCCTCGCCGGCGCTGGCCGATCTGCACACCGATGCGAGCGCCATCCGGGATGCTGTGTCGCTGCACGGCGCCACCACCGTCGTCTGCCACTCCTATGGCGGTATGCCCACCACCGAGGCGCTCGTGGGCAACACGAGTGTGGAGCGGATCGTCTACCTCACCGCGTTCATGCCGCGGCCGGGGATGTCGCTGCTCGACCTCTCTGATGACGGCAGCGACGTTGTCGAGGGCGGGGACGACCTCTGGACGCTCTCCGACGACGGGAGCACCATCGGCGCGACGAACCCCGCGACGTTGTTCTACAACCGGTGCGCGCCCGCGGTGGCCGAGGCGGCCATCCGCGACCTGGCCCCGCAGTCGTTCGTCTCGTTCACGCAGCAGGTCACTGGCGCGGCGTGGCACACCATCCCCGCGACCTACATCGTCTGCGACGACGACAATGCCATCCATCCGGACCTGCAGCGCGCGATGGCCGCCCAGGCCGACGAGGTCGTCGTGCTCGACAGCGACCACTCGCCGTTCCTGAGTGCTCCGGCCCGCACGGCCGCCCTCCTGGCCACGCTGGTCGGCCGCTGAGGCGGGCCCTCAGGCGAGCCCGCTGCTGCTGGGCGCGGCCCCCGACAGGCGGGGCGGATGCAGGTGCGCGGGTGCGGCGCCGGTGCGCGGGTGGCGCGCCACCCGCGAAGCGGCGCGTAACCCGCGCAGCTCGGTCGGGGCGGGCGGTTAGCGCGGGACCGGTTCCGGGTCGGGTGGGCTGTTGTATTCGCCCAGCGTGTAGCGGAGGCGTTGGTTGAGGTCGTTGAGCGCCTGACGCAGCTGCACACGCGGGCCCGCGCCGGCGCTTACGGGCGTGGTGGCACCATCCTGCTTGAGGCGGCCGCGCAGCATCTCGACGTCGTCGTCGTCGATGCGGGAGACCCAGACCAGCCCCTCCAGGTTCGCGAGGATGCCGATCAGGGCCGCGGCGTCCCGCCGGGAGAGGGGGTGCGGGCAGTCGGTGTCGGTCATCCGGCCAGTCTCGGCCCGGGGCGAGGCTGGCGCAACCGCGTGCCGGTCGCTGCGCGGGTGCGGCGCCGCTTCGCGGGTGGCGTGCCACCCGCGGAACGGCGCGTAACCCGCGCATCGCCGTGTGGGCGCGGGGGCTAGGCGGGGTAGGCGGCGATGGTGCGCTGGGCCGCCTCGTCGATGTTGGCGAGGGCGGACTCCGGCACCCGCACCAGGCGGAGGCAGCCTCGGGCGATGGACTCGGCGTAGGCGTGGCGGGCGGCGCCCCCGCCCCAGTCGCGCTGCACCAGGATGCTCTCGACCAGGCCGAAGACCAGGTGCAGGTCATCCGTGACGGCCTGCGGGTCGGTGCCCGTTGCGGCGGCGGCCGTGGCGAAGCGGAGGTAGTGCTCCTGCAGTGCGGCCTGCATGGTGTCGCCGCGTTCGGCCTTGGCATCGGGCAGGCGGTAGAGCACGTGCAGGTTCCAGCGGTCCTGCAGGATCACGTCGAGGTCGAACTTCGCCAGCGCGTACAGCTTGGTGGGCGCGTCGAGCGGTTGCATGTCGAGCCACTCGGCGAAGTGCACCGCCGGTTCGACGGTGCCGGTGAGCAGGGCGCTGAGGATGCTGCCCTTGTCGGCGAAGTGGTAGTACAGCGAGGCCTGGCGGATCCCCACCACCGACGCGATCTGCCGGGTGGTGGTGTCGGTGTAGCCCTGCTCGGTGAAAAGGGCGGCCGCGGCCTCGAGGATCTCGTCGCGCGTGCTCAGGCCCTCGCGCTGCTTGCCCGCGGCGCGGGGGCGGCCGGCGGTGCGCTTGGGGGCGGCCGGCTGGTCGGGGATCAAGGTCATGCGCTCTGGGGCTCCGTCGTCTCGAGGGGCAGGGTGGAGAGGTGGATGCGGCCGGACTGCACGATCAGCCGCATCGCGCCCGGATCGGCCAGCGCGCCGATCTGGGCGAGCGGGTCAAGGCGAGTTGCCACCAGGTCGGCTCTTTTGCCGACTTCAATGGTGCCGACCTCGTCCAGTATGCCGCTCATGCGGGCGGCGGCCGACGTGCCGGCGAGGATCGCCTGCATGGGGGTCAGGCCGAACTCCACCAGCAGCGCAAGCTCGCGCAGGTTGCTGCCGTGCTCCACGATGCCGGCGTCGGTGCCAAGTGCCACATTCACCCCGGCCTGGATGGCCGCGCCCACGCGGTCGCGGGCGGTCTCCAGGGTACGGTGGCGTTTGGCGATCGCCCAAGGCGCGGCGGTGGGGGAGACCGGCCGGGTGAGGGTGGCCAGGGTGGGCACCAGGTAGGTGCCCTGTTCGCCCATCAGCTCGATGGTGGCGTCGTCGATGAGGTAGCCGTGCTCGATGCTGCGCACCCCGGCGCGCACCGCCGCCATGATGCCCGCCGTGCCGATGGAGTGCGCGGCGACGCCGATGTGGCCGTGCCGGGCGGCCTCGGCCACCACCGCGCGCAGCTCGGCCTCGCTCAGGCCGCCGCCCTCCGGGTTGCTGCGCGGGCTGCCCATGCCGCCGGTGGCGGCCACCTTGATCCAGTCGGCGCCCTCGCGGATCACCTCGCGGGTGAGCCGCACGAAGTCGGCGGGGGAGTCGCCCACGGCGCCGGCGCCGGGCCCGGTGTCCAGCGGGGTGCCGCCCACGGTGCGCCAATCGCCGTGCCCACCGCTGACGCTGAGGATGCGGATGGCCAGCTGCAGCGCCGGCCCCGGGATGACGCCGTCGGCGATGGCATCGCGAAAGCCGGAGTCCGCGCCGGCCAGGTCGCGGGCACTGGTAACCCCGGCGTCGAGGGTGGCGCGCAGGGCGGGCACCGCGCGCAGGGTCTTCGCGCTCTCCGGCTCGGTGATGCTGGTGAGGGTGTCGGTGGCGGGGGAGGTGCTCACGTGCACATGGCAGTCGAAGAAGCCGGGCAACACGGTGTGGCCGGTGCCGTCGAGCACGGTGAGGGCATCCGGGTTGAGGGTCTGCGGCAGGGCGAGGGCGCCGGTGGGGGAGATCGACGCGATCAGGCCATCCGTCACCAGCACGTCGGTGCCGGGTCGCGGCGCGCCACCGAGCCCGTCGATGAGGGTCACGTTGCGCAGCAGCAGGCTCGAAGTCATGGCTCCAGTCTACCGAATACCTATCGCTGATCGAATTTACCTGCACGAAACATGACGCAATGCTCGCGAAACAGAGCCGAGATAGTTTTTGTCAGCGATAGATATTTCGGCGGCCCGCTCGATTCCCGGGTGTTGCCCCACCCACCCCTGTTCCGAGAGGTTCGACCCGATGTCCCCCACCCTGTTCAGCCGCCCCGCGCGGTCCGCGTTCTCCCGCCCCCAGAAGGCGGCGCTGCTCACCGGTCTCGCCGCCGTCACCGCGCTCACCCTCGCCGGCTGCTCCTCTGCATCCTCCACCGACAGCTTCGGCTCCGCCGGCGCCGACAGCCTCACCGTGGTGAGCCTGCAGGCCTACTCCACCCCGCCGGACCCCGACGTGAACTACGACGGCCCGGGCCTGAACATCATCGAGAACACCTACGAAGGCCTCGTCGCCTACAAAGACGGCGAAGCCACCGCGGAAATCGTTCCGGAGCTGGCTACCGACTGGACCCTCTCCGACGACTCCCTCACCTACACCTTCACCCTGCGGGAGGGCGTCACCTTCCACGACGGCACCGAGTTCAACGCCGACGCCGTGGTGGCCTCCTTCGAGCGTCGCACCGACGTCGACGGCGGACCTGCCTACATGGTCGGCGACGTCACCGCCGTCACCCCGGTCGACGACTACACGGTCGAGGTGACCCTCGCCGCCCCGAACTCGGCATTCGTGGACTACCTCGCCTCGCCGTTCGGCCTCAAGATCATCAGCCCCACTGTGCTGGCCGACGAAGCCGGCGACGACTTCGCGCAGACCTACCTCACCACCCACGACGCCGGTACCGGCCCCTATGAACTCTCCGCCGTCGACACCGGCGTCTCCTACGAGCTCACCGCCGCCGACGACTACTGGGGCGACGCCCCGGAGTTCACCACCGTGAACATCGAGATCAGCGACAACGCCTCCGCCACCCAGCTGCGCCTCGAGCGCGGCGAGATCGACGGGGTGCTGGGCAACCTGAACAAGTCCACCTACGCCTCGTTCGTCGACAACGACGAGATCGAAGCCACGGCGTTCCCGAACTACACCACCCAGATGATCTACATGAACCCGGCCTCGTCGATCTTCACCACCGCGGACGACCGTGCCGCGCTCTTCGCAGGCATCGACACCGACACCATCATCGACTCGGCCATGGGCGACCTCGAGGTGCCCACCAGCCAGCTGTTCCCGGCCGGAATGGTCGACTCCGCGCTCGACGACCAGGGCGTCACCTACGACCCGGCCGCGCTGCAGTCGATCGTGGACTCCGGCATCGCCACGGGCAAGACCATCCGCATCGGCTACCCGGCATCGAGTGCCGACGCCGCGGTTGTGGCCCAGGAACTCGGTGCGACGCTCAGCTCCGCCGGCCTGCCCTCCGAGGCGGTTTCGATGGGCAGTGGCTCGGTGTACATGATGACCGACGACCTCGCCGCCGCGCCGGACCTGGTCATCATGGGTGCCTTCCCCGACGCCGCGCACGTCGACGCATTCGCCCGCATCATCTACACGCCCAACGGCGGCCTCGACCTGTTCGCCGCCGAGGTTCCCGGCCTGAGTGACGACCTCGACGCCGCGCTGCTGACGGATGGCGACGCCGCGTACGGCGACATCGCCGCGAAGATCATCGACACCAAGTACTGGTTCTCGATCGGCTCGCTGCAGACCACCACCATCACCCGCACCGGGCTGACGGGCATCGACGACGCCCGCAACCTGCTCGAGTACAACGTTCTGCACTTCGCCGCCCTCGGCAACGAGTAGTCGGACAGCACGACCCGGCCGGCGGGTGCGCACCAGCGCCCCGCCGGCCACCTCCTCTCCCACCCGAATCTTCCAGAGGCGAGCATGACCATCCCATCCGCACAGCCCGCACCCGCACAGCCCGGCGCCGGCCCCGACGCGGCGCCCGGCGCATCCGCCCCCGTGGCCCGTGTTCGCGACCTGCGCATCACCCTGCACCGCGAGGGCACCGCCATTCAGGCCGTGCGCGGCGTGAGCTTCGACGTGATGCCCGGCGAGATCCTCGGCCTGGTCGGCGAATCCGGCTCGGGCAAGAGCGTGCTCGGCCTGAGCATGATGGGACTACTGCCGCCCTACGCCAAACCCGCCGTGACCGGCTCGATCCAGATCCAGGGCACCGACATCGTCGGCACCACCGCCGAAGCCGACCGGCTTGTGCGCAAGGAGCACATCGGCGCCGTCTTCCAAGACCCGATGACCTCGCTGGACCCCACCATGACCATCGGCCACCAGCTCGCCGAGGTCGCCCGTGACAGAGCGCACGTGCTCAGCCTGCTCGCCGACGTCGGCATCCCCGACCCCGAGACCCGGCTCGGCGCGTTCCCGCACCAGCTCAGCGGAGGACTGCGCCAGCGGGTGATGATCGCCCTCGCCCTGGCCCGCAACCCCTCGCTGATCATCGCCGACGAACCCACCACCGCCCTCGACGTAACCGTGCAGGCGCAGATCCTCGACCTGCTGCTGGCCCTCCGCGACGAGCACGGCTGCAGCGTGATCTTCGTCACCCACGACCTCGGCGTGGCCGCCCAGATCAGCGACCGCATCGCCGTGATGTACCGGGGCGAGATCGTGGAGACCGGCTCGGTAAGCACCGTGCTCGGCACCCCGCAACACGCCTACACCCAGGGCCTGCTCGCCTCCCGGATCGACCTGAACACCCCTACCGACCGGCCCATCGTGAGCGCGCACGGTGCCGGCGCGGCCGACCACCTGCCCGCGCTCTGGCCCGCCGTGGTGCCCGGCGCCCCGGCCGTGACCATCACGGATGTGCGCCGCAGCTTCACCAGCGGCCCGGCCTGGAAACGCCGACGCCTGGACGCCGTGCGGGGTGTCAGCCTCACCATCGCCCAGGGCGAGTCGGTCGCTCTCGTGGGGGAGAGCGGCTGCGGCAAGTCCACCCTGCTGCGCATGGTCGCCGGCCTGGACACCCCCAGCTCCGGCAGCGTCACCGTGGCCGGCACGACCCGCCCGCAGATGGTGTTCCAGGATGCCGGGTCCTCCCTCACGCCGTGGCTGAGCGTGGGCGAACTGCTCCGCGAACGCCTCACCGCCACCACCCCGGGCCTCACTCGCAGCCAGGTGCGCGACCGCATCGAGGAAGCCCTCGAGCGGGTCGGCCTGCCCGCCGAGGTGGCCAGGGTGCGCGGCGACAGCCTCTCCGGCGGCCAGCGCCAGCGCGTGGCCATCGCCCGCGCCGTGATCGTGCCGCCCGCCGTGCTGCTCTGCGACGAACCCACCAGCGCCCTCGACGTGTCGCTGGCCGCCACCGTGCTCAACCTGCTCGGGCGCCTCCGCCGGGAACTGAACATGTCGCTGCTCTTCGTCACCCACGACCTCGCCGCCGCCCGCGTCATCTCCGACCGCATCGCCGTGATGAACCGCGGCGAGATCGTGGAGCTCGGCGCCGCGGCCGAGGTGTGCGCCAACCCGATCAAGCCGTACACCCGGTCACTGCTGGCCGCGATTCCCGGCCAGCACCTGCGGGTCGCCCCGCAACGGCCGCGCACCGGCGGCATCCGCACCGCCGACCTCGACACCTTCGACGTCGACCTCGATCTCGACCTCGATCTCGGAACCGACCTCGGAGAGGCCCGCGCATGAGCGTTCTCGCCCCCACCCCCACCGCGCCGCTCGGCCGCGGCACCCGCAAATGGCAGCGGGTCACCGCGCTGCGGCACCGCTCCTCGGCCGTCAACCTGATCGGCGTCGGGGGCCTGGTTCTGCTCGTGCTCGTGGCGCTGCTCGCTCCGGTGCTCGCGCCGTACAGCCCGATCCTGCGCGCCGGTGACCCGTTCCAGCCGCCGCTGAGCCCCGGCTTCCTGCTCGGCACAGATGCCCTCGGCTACGACATCTTCTCCCGCCTGCTCTTCGGGCTGCGCGCCAGCATCACCGCCGCGGCCATCGTCATCGCCTCCGGGGTGCTCATCGGCGGCCTCGTCGGCGTCGTCGCCGGAGCCCTCGGCGGCTGGGCCGACGGTCTGCTCATGCGGGTCACCGACCTGTTCCTCGCCCTGCCCGGCATCCTCATCGCCATGGTCGTGGCCGCCGCCCTCGGCGCCAGCTTCACCAGCTCGCTGATCGGCGTTGCCGTGGTCTGGTGGCCGATGTACGCCCGGCTGGTGCGCGGCGAGGTGCGCTCCTGGGCGGCCCGGCCGCACCTGGAGGCCGCCACCCTGGCCGGGGTGGGTTGGACCCGCCGGGTGACCCGGCACCTGCTGCCCGGCGTCACCTCCACCGTGGTGATCGCCGCGAGCCTCGACGTGGGCGGCCTCGTCGTGGCTATGTCGGGCCTGTCCTTCATCGGGCTGTCCTCCCCGGCCCCGGCCCCGGAGCTCGGCGCCATGGCCGCGCAGGGCATGCAGTACCTGCTGCAGTACTGGTGGGTGCCCGTGGTGCCCGGCCTGGCCGTGATGCTGCTGGCCTTGTGTGCCAACCTGGCCGGCGACGGCATCCGCGACTTGCTGGCCCGCCGATGAGCGCCGCATCCGCCCCCACACCTCACTCACCCACTTCAGAACGGATGCCGACATGCTGATGTTCATCCTCAAGCGCATCCTCGCCATGGCCGGCGTGCTGCTCGCGCTCACCGTGGCCCTGTTCACCCTGCAGGAGCTCAGCGGCGTGGACCCGGCCAAGGCCTACGTGGGCGCCAACGCCTCGGCCGCCGCGGTCGACAGCGCCCGCGAACGGCTCGGCCTCGACCAGAGCGCCATCGTGCGGTATTTCGACTACCTCGGCGGGCTGCTGCACGGCGACCTGCAGAACTCGCTGCGCACCCGCACCCCCGTCGCCGACGGCCTGGCCAGCGCGTTCCCGGCCACCCTTGAGCTGGCCCTGTGGACCCTCGGCTTCGCCCTGATCCTCGGCGCCTTCTTCGCGATGCTCACCGTGGTGCGCTGGAAGGGGGCCGCCGTGGTGCGGTTCGTGCTGCTCTCCGGCGCCGCCGCGCCCACCTTCCTGCTCGCGATGGTGGGGGTGCTGGTGTTCTACGGCTCGCTCGGCCTCATCCCCTCCGGCGGCCGCTCGAGCTTCAGCTCCGGGTCGTCGAGCCCCACCGGGCTGCTGGTGCTCGATGCGCTGCTCGCCGGCCGGGCGGATGTGGCCGGTGACGCCATCTGGCACCTGCTGCTGCCCGCCGCCTGCGCCGCGATCAGCCCCGCCGTGGCCATCGGCCGGGTGCTCGTCGATGGCCTCCGGGTGAACCTCGGCTCCGACCACGCCCGCACCGCCCGCTCGGCCGGCATGAAGGAGTCCGCCGTGCTCGTGCGGCACGCCCTGCGCAACTCGCTCGGCGCCACCCTCTCCATGATCGGCATCCAGGCCGGGCTGCTGCTCGGCGGACTCGTCGTGGTCGAGAAGATCACCGCCTGGCCGGGCCTGGGCAGCTACCTGGAGAAGTCGGTCAACGCCAGCGACTTCCCCGGCATCGCCGGCGTGGCCCTGCTGCTCGGCATCACCTACGTGCTGCTGAACACCATCGTCGACGTGCTGCAGGTCGTGGCCGACCGGCGCCTCTCGCTCACCTGACCCGCGGATGCCGCCGGCCACCGCCGGCGGCGCATCCGCTCACCCGCTTTCACACCTTCACCTCCCGCCCGGCGCTGCCGCGGCCTGTACGAACTGCCCCGGCGGGCCCTCGCGCCCGCCACCACGAAAGGAACCACCATGACTGCCGCCGAGACGCTCAACATCGTCGGAAACACCGTGCTCATCGTCGTCGACATCCAGGGCGGCGAGATTCCCCGCGAGGATTCCCGCACCGAGATCCCCTACATGGGCGGCCGCACCGAGCGCGCTCCGCGGGTGCGCGAGGTGATCCGGCACTGCCGCGAGAAGGGCATCCCGGTGGTGTTCATCCAGGAGGTGCACAAGCCGTCGCTGGTGGACATCGGCCGCGAACTCGACGGCGCAGAGGGCCCGCACTGCCTCGAAGGCTGGGAAGAAACCGAACTGGCCCCCGGCATCGACCCGCGCCCCGACGAGTTCCTGATCAAGAAGCGCCGCTACTCCGCGTTCTTCGGCACCGAGCTGGAGATCGTGCTCAAGGCCTACAAGGCCGAGACCCTGCTGCTCGTCGGCGGCCTCACCGACGTCTGCGTGCACTACACGGCAGTGGATGCGCACCAGCACGACTACAGGTTCCGGGTGCTCACCGACTGCGTCGGCGGCTCCACCTTCGAGGCGCACTCCGCCGCACTGAACGCCATGCACTACCTGCAGCGCGACGCCCTCGTGACGGCCGCGCAGACCAACGAGTGGCTGGACACCCTGCCCACCCCCGAGCCCGTGAACCCGGTGCACGAACTGGTGCGGAACGCGTGAGCGAGGCCAGCCTGGCCGGGTCGACCGCGTCGCCTTCCGGCGCCCGGGCGCACGCTCGCGCGCAGGGCGGCACCCGGGTCACGACCATGCCCACGGTTCCGGCCGCAACGGCAGACGGTTGGCCGGCCGGGCTCGCCGAGGCCGACAGGTTCGCCGCCGAGACCGTGGCGGGCGGCAACTACACCACCCTGGCCGTGCAGCGCGGCACCGTCGTGGAGTTCACCGACCTCGACGGCGACGCCTGCGCGCACCTGGCGATCTTCAACCAGGCGCAGCTGGACGAGCGCCTGAACGTGGCCGATACCGTCAAGATCCAGTGGCAGGCGTACCTTGGCGAGGGCGCCATGCTGCTCTCCGATCGCGGCCGGGTGCTCGCCACCATCGTCGCCGACGACTCCGGCGCGCACGACACCTTCGCCGGCACCTCCACCCGGGCGGTGAACGAGGCCCGCTACGGTGACGGCTCCGCCCACGGCTCCAGCCCCGCCGGCCGCGAACTGTTGATCCTCGGCGCCGCCAAGCACGGCCTGGCGCCGCGCGACCTGCCGCCCACCGTCGCCCTGTTCCAGGGCGTGCGCGTGGCCGACGACGGCGCGCTGGTCTTCACCGGCTCCACCGGACCCGGCGCCGTGGTGCGACTGCGGTTCGAGCTGCCCGCCGTGCTGCTCGTGGCGAATGTGCCCTCCCCGGTCGACCCTCGGCCGGAGTACACCAGCACGCCGGTGCGCATCCGGGCCTGGCGCGGTGACGCGGCCACGCTCGAGTCGCCCGAAGCCACCGCCACCCCGGAGGCCGCCCGCGCCTTCGGCAACACCATCGACTACGCGCGAATGAGAGGGCTGTGATGGGCATCGATGCCGGCAGCGACCTGACCCCAGTACCACCGCTCGGCGCCGCGAGCCTGCCCGCGCGCCTGGCCGGTCGCGTAATCGTGCTCGACGAGGTCGTGGCCCGCCGCGGCCCGTGGTCTGCGATTGTCGCCGCCGGTGACGAGCTCACCATCGTCGATCTTGAGGGCAACCAGGCCGTCGACTTCCTGCTCTACGACGCCGCCGACACCGCCGTGCGCTACAGCGCGCCCGACACCATCAGCGCCCAGGGCAACGTATACCTCAGCCAGGGTTCGGTACTGCGCGCGAACACCGGCGACGCCCTGATGACCCTTGTGCACGACGAGGTCGGCCGGCACGACACCATCGGCGGCGCCTGCAGCAAGGAGTCCAACTCCCTGCGCTACGGCCACCACACCGTGCACCAGCATGCCTGCGTCGAGAACTTCCTCGCCGAGGGCGCCCTGTGGGGCCTGGGCAAACGCGACCTGGTCAGCAACATCAACTTCTACATGAACGTGCCGGTCGAAGCGGATGGCGCGCTCGGCATCGTCGACGGCCTCTCGGCGCCCGGGCTCTCGCTCAGCCTGCGCGCCGAGCGCGACGTGCTCGTGCTGGTGTCGAACTGCCCGCAGATCAACAACCCCTGCAACGGGTTCAACCCCACACCGGTGCGGATGCTCGTGACCCGGGCCGCGCGATGACCGTGGCAGGGGCCGCTGCGCGGGTGGCCGAGGTCTATGCGGCGATCGCCGCCGCCGACCGGCCCGAGGTGTGGATCACGCTGCGCGCCGAGGCCGACGTCGCCGCGGAGCTGGCCGAGGTACTCGCCGGCGCCGCCACCTCGTCGGAGCCGCTGCCCCTGGCGGGGCTGGTGTTCGCGGTGAAGGACAACATCGACGTGGCCGGGCTGCCCACCACGGCGGCCTGCCCGGGCTTCGCGCATCCGGCCGACACCGACGCCACGGCCGTGGCGCGACTGCGCGCCGTGGGCGCCGTGGTGCTCGGCAAGACCAACCTCGACCAGTTCGCCACCGGCCTGGTGGGCACCCGCAGCCCCTACGGCGCGGTGCGGAGCGCCCAGCACCCCGACCGGATCTCCGGCGGCTCGTCGTCAGGGTCGGCCGTGGCCGTGGCCCTTGGACTGGTGGACTTCGCGCTCGGCACCGACACCGCCGGCTCCGGCCGGGTGCCCGCCGCACTGCAGGGCATCGTCGGCGTGAAGGGCACCGTGGGCCTGGTGCCCACCACGGGTGTGCTGCCGGCCTGCCGCACCCTCGACTGCGTCACGGTCTTCGCCGCCGGACTCGATCTGGCCGAGTCCGTGCTGCGGGTGATCGCCGGGCCGGACGGACGCGACGCGCTCGCCGTCGCAGTGCCGGCATCCGCCCCGCTCGCCGCGCCCGCTTCGCCGGTGCTGGCCGTGCCGCGGCCGGCCGACCTCGCGGCGCTCGCCCCGCTCTGGCGCGCCGCATTCGACACCCACCTGGGCCGGCTCCGCGACGCGGGCGTGACCCTGGTAGAGATCGATATCAGCCCGTTCCTGGCCGCCGCTGCACTGCTCTACAACGGCGCCTTCGTGGCCGAACGATATGCAGCCGTGGGCGAGATCATCGCCGCGGGCCCCGAGGGCCTCGACCCCGTGGTGGCCGGCATCGTCACGGCCGCGGGGGAGCTGCCCGCCCACCGGTACGCGGCGGATGTGGTGCGCCTGGCCGAGCTGAAGCTCGCCGGCGAGCTGGCCTTCGCCGGCGCCGACGCCATGCTGCTGCCCACCACCACGCACCACCCCACCCTGGCCGAGGTGGCCGCGGAGCCCGTGACCGTGAACTCGCGGCTGGGCACCTTCACCAACTTCGCCAACCTGTTCGGCTACCCCGCCTACGCGGTGCCGATCGACGCCGGCGTGCCCGGTGAGAACGTGGGCGTGCAGGTGCTCGCCCGCCCATTCGCCGACGCGGTGGCCCGCGACGTCGCCGCGCTGCTGCTGCGCGTGGACCTGCTCTCCCGAGAGCGGGCAAATGTCCCCTTGAACGCTGTTGATGGGGAACTTTCGCCGATCTCGCGGGGGGAGCTGTCGCGAGAGCGGTCGAACGGTCACCTCAGCGCATCCGAAGCAGCCATTACGCCGCTTTCGCGAGATGTGCTTTCGCGGGACAGGGTGACCCGCGAGCACGTTGGCGAGCAGAGCGTGCCCGGGCACCGGGTTTCAACGGACCACGACCGGGGCGTGCACCTGCTCGTGGTGGGCGCGCACCTCTCCGGGCTGCCCCTGCACGACCGGATGCGCCGCCACGGCGCCCTGTTCGCCGGCGACGTGCGCACCGCGACCGGCTACACCCTCGTGGCGCTCGGCGACGCGCTGAACCGGCCCGGCATGGTGCGCACCCCCGGCACCGACACCAGCGTGCTGGGGGAACTGTGGCGGGTGCCGGAGACCGCGCTGTCGGCCCTGCTGCTCGAGGTCGCCCCGCCGCTCGGCCTCGGCCGGGTCACGCTCTTCGATGGCCGCGAGGTGATCGGTTACCTCTGCGAGGCCACCGCAGCCACCGGCAAGACCGTCGTCGCTGACGGCGACTGGCGCGCCCACGTGTCGGGGGCCGCCGCGACGGCCGGTGCCGCCCCGACGACCGGTGCCGCCGCGACGGCCGGTGCCGCCCCGACGACCGGATCGATCCGTGCCTGACGCGGTACTGCCGGCGCACCCGAGCACCCAGCCGTTGCCCGTGTCGGGCCTTGAGCCGGCATCGTCCGCGAGCACCCCGGACACGCGAGTGAACGCCGAGGCCGGCGGGCCGGCATCCGCGGCGCGCAGCCGCCCCCGGCTCTGGCCGCTGGCGCTGGGCACCTTCGCGATCGGGTTCGGCTCGAACATCGTCACCGGGCTGCTGCCGACCATGTCGGCCGACTTGGGTGTGACCGTGCCGGAGATCGGCCGGCTCGTGAGTGTGTACGGGTTCACCTATGCGGTGACGACGCCGCTCGTGGCACTGGCGGGCAACCGGCTGCCGCGTCGACTGCTGATGCTCACTGCGCTGGCGCTGTTCGCGCTGGCCTGCGTGGGCACAGCGTTCGCCGAGGACTACGACACCGTGGCGCTTCTGCGCGGTCTGGCCGCTTTCGCCGCGGGCGGGTTCACGCCCACCGCCACGGTGCTGGCCTCTCGGCTGGCGGCGCCGGGGGAGCGCGGCCGGGCGCTGGCGACGGTGTTCGGCGGGCTCACCACGGCCACGGTGGTGGCGGCGCCGGTGGGCAACCTGCTCGGCCCGGTGCTCGGCTACCGCGGCGTCTACGCGCTCACCGCGGGACTCGCGGTGGTGGCGTTCGTGGCCGTGCTCACGCTCGTGCCGCGGCCGTCCCGGCAGCTGCTCGAGGCGGCGATCGTGGCCCGGCCCGGCCGCGGTTGGCCGTCGCCGATCGTGCTCGTGGTGTTGCTCGTGTCGATGCTCGAGACCGCCGCGGCGCTCATGGTGCAGACCTACGCGTCGCCGCTGCTCACTGCGATGTCGGGGGTGGACGGCATCGGCCTGAGCCTGCTGCTGCTCTGTTACGGCGCGGCCGGGGTGCTCGGCAACATCGTGGGCGGGCGAATGGCGGACCGCTGGGGCGCCGCCCGCACGCTTTGGCTCAGCTTTGCCGTGTGCGGCATCGCCCTGGTGCTGCTGCCGGTGGCGAGCCGTTCGGTGTGGGGCGCCGGGCTGGTCTTCGCCGCCTGGGGCTTCGCGGCGTGGGCGGCGAACTCGCCGCTGCAGGGGATCCTGCTGGGCCTGGCCGGCCGGCACGGGCAGCTCGTGGTGGCGCTGAACTCCTCGGTGATCGCGCTCGGAACCGGCCTGGGCGCCCTGGCCGGCGGTGTCATCATCGCGGGCGGCGGCATCCTCGTGGTCGCGTACTGGGGAGCGGCCGTGATGGCCGTGGTGGTCGTGCTGGTGCTGCTTGTCTCGGCGCGGGGGCGTGTGGCCGCGTTCTGAGCTGGGCGCCGGCATCCGTCGCGGGCGGGTGCGTGGCCGCGCTGGCGCGGGCCGGGGGCGGATGCGCGGGATTTGCGTTGCGCGGGTGCGGCGCCGTTTCGCGGGTGGCGCGCCACCCGCGCAGCGGCGCGTGACCCGCGTACCTCGGTTGGGGCCGCCCCGCGCGTGAGTGCAGGGGCGCGCGGCCGCGCTGGCGCGGGCCGGGGGCGGATGCGCGGGATTTGCGTTGCGCGGGTGCGGCGCCGTTTCGCGGGTGGCGCGCCACCCGCGCAGCGGCGTGTTGCCCGCGTAGCCCAGTTGGGCGGCCCGGATGCTTGTGACGAGCCGAAGCGCTGGACCTGCCGACCAGCGGATGGCGCTGCGCGATCAGTTACGGGCACCGGCGTTGCACCGGCCCGCGAGAACGGCCAAGATCGGTCTCGAAAGGGGAGCCGATGCCAGTACGCAGCGCGGGCATCCTGCTGTATCGGCGCACGGCGGGGGTGCCGGAGGTGTGGATCGCGCACATGGGCGGCCCGTTCTGGGCACACAAGGATGCGGCGGCCTGGTCGATCCCGAAGGGGGAGTACGAGCCGGGCGAGGACCCGTTCGCCGCGGCCCGGCGCGAGTTCGAGGAAGAGATCGGGGTGCCGGCCCCCGACGTGGAGTACCTCCGGCTGGGGGAGTTCCGGCAGCCGTCCGGCAAGCTCGTGACGGTGTTCGCGGCGGAGGCCGACTTCACCGTGGAGCGGGTGGTGAGCAACACGTTCCAGCTGGAATGGCCGAAGGGGTCTGGCCGGCTGCAGGAGTTCGCCGAGGTCGATGATGCCCGCTGGGTGGGCCTGCCGGAGGCCCGGGTGAAGCTGGTGCGCGGTCAACTGCCGGTGCTGGATGCCCTGGCGCAGGAGCTGCGCGGCCAGGGACAGCTCGGCCCGGCGGGCGACGAGACCGACGGGTGACGCTCCTACATCCGTCAGCGGCCCCGCGAATCGCTCGGCGGTGGTCTGCTCGTCGCCAGTCAGAAGCGGATCGAGAAGGGCCACGACTCAATCTTCAGCAGGGGTGTACCCGGCCTTCCGGGCCCAACTAGGAGGGAGGTCCCACCGCCAGATCGTTGCGGTCGTAGCGATGCTTTCTTCTGCCTCGCCGTTAGGGAAGAATTCGAGACTGCCCACTTCGTTGAACGCGTAGGGCAACCCTGTCCGTTGAATCAGTGGGAATGGCAGCGCTGCGATCTCGGTGTAGAAATTCGGAGGAGTGTCACGGCGGTATTCCTGGAGCCTCCCGGGCCCATCTGATGCGAAACCAGTGTAGGACGACTCGCCTTGCGGCTCGAAGAAACGGACCGAGCCGCAGTCTGCGCTCACCCCGAGAAGGTACGACTGTTCGCGCGTAGCGAAGCTGGAGGGGCCGCCCAACTCCACTAGCTGATCGATGGATCCACCAGTCCCGCCTGTGATGTAGACCAGCGATCGATCACTCTCAACCGCGGCATCCGAGGCGCCTGTAGAGGCTAGATTGCCGGCTGGAAGTTGGATGGTCCGCGAATCGGGCGCAGTGAACGTGGGCTCGAAGTCGGGACTACAAGACAGCACGGAGTAGATGACAATCTGATCGGCATCGTTAATAGTCGCGCCAACCGCGAATTCATCACGGATGAATACAAGCTGTCTCCAGCCGAGATCGCCCGACAACGGTGTCGTGGTTGTCGGAGTGCCGAGGGATTCGACGAGGAAGTCCTCCGCATATCCCACGTGAATTGCTGCCAATTTTGCGTACAGGGGTTGCCGAGGGAAGACATTTTCGATCGCATCGGGTAGCCAGGCACCTATGGCAATAATCGATGCGATAGTGGCCGCCGCAAAACCAATGACTTGCGCGCCAACGAGCCATCCCGAGCGTTTCGTCTTGTCAGGCAAACTTGCCCTCCTCTGATCGTGGCTCAACGATGCGATTGGATCGCGTCCCCGCCCGACAAGCATGGCACGAACAGCCAAACGCACAGGATTGGGAGCGGAACTGAGGCTGGTGATGGCGCTCCCAAGCGATGCGCGGGCGAGGCGCCGCTACGCGGGTGGCGCGCCACCCGCGTAACGGCGCCGTGCCCGCGCAACGCGGCGCCTGACCCGCGTGGTGCGGCGGCCGGCGTGGATGCGGCGCTAGGCGGCAGCCTGCTCCGAGCCTGACGCGCGCAGCGGCTCGAGCGCCTTCGACCAGGACACCAACTGGTCGAGCATGGTGTCGACCTGGGGAAGCAGGTAGTCGTTCGGCGTGAACTCCGAGTAATTCTTGAACTCGGTCATCAGGGAGATCGCGACCTGGCCGCGCACGGTGGCGAGCTGCAGCTCGGAGGCGATCAGCCGCAGATGCTCGACGGCGCGCGCGCCGCCGACACCGCCGTAGCTCACGAACGCGGCCGCCTTGTTGTTCCATTCCGTGTACAGGTAGTCGATGGCGTTCTTGAGCACCCCGGAGGTGGAGTGGTTGTATTCGGGCGTGACGAACACGTAGCCGTCGAACTCGGCGATCTTGGCCGACCACGACTTGTTGTGGTCGTTCGTGTACACGCCCATCGACGGCGGCATCGGCTCGTCGTAGTGCGGGAGCGGGAACTCGGCGAGGTCCACGAGCTCGAATTCGGCGTCGCTGCGGCGTGCGGCGATATCGCGCACCCAGGTGGCGACGGCCTCTCCGTTGCGTCCGGGGCGGGTGCTGCCGAGAATGATGGCGATCTTGGTCACAGGTTCTTCTCCTTGGGAACTAAACGTGCATATTGGGCGTTGTCAGTACCGGGAAGCGGTTTCACCGCGGTTTTAGTCCTGCTCCGAGTCCCGCACTTTGACGTGCGTGACGCACACGAAGGGAAGAAACCCGCCATGACGGTTGTGCCCGCAGAAACTGGTGTCACGTTCGACACCGAGCTGGAGACGCAGTGTGCGGTTCCGGCCATCCGCTCTCTCGTGCGGGACGTCTTCACGATGACCGGCGATCGCTGGTCGATGCCGGTGATCCGCGCGCTGAACGATGGCCCGGTGCGGTTCGGCCATCTCATGGTCGCCGTCGAGGGCATCTCGCACCGGATGCTCACCCGCACCCTGCGCGCCCTCGAACGGGACGGCCTGGTCACCCGCATCAGTTACCCGGAGTCCCCGCCCCGGGTGGAATACGAGCTCACGGGGCTCGGTGACACTCTTCGCGAGCCGGTGCGGGCGTTCATCCAGTGGACCCAGGACCATCGGGCCGAGATCGAACGGAGCCGGGTCCGGTTCGACGGATAGGCCGGGCGGGGCCGGGAGGACTCCTCAGACGGGCCAGGGAGCGGGGCGGCCGAAGAGGTAGCCCTGGCCGTGCTGCCAGCCCTGCCGGCGAAGGGTCTCGGCCTGCGCGTCGGTCTCGATGCCCTCGGCCACGCCGGTGAGACCGAGGTGCGCCACCAGGCCGGCCAGACCGGCGGCGAGGCCGTCGCCGTGCCCGTCGACGGGTGCATCCTCACCGGGGGCGGACCCGAGGCCGGCCACGAAGCTGGCGTCGAGCTTGAGGCCCGTGACGGGCAGGTCGCGCAGCACCGAGATCGACGAGAAGCCGGTGCCGAAGTCGTCCACGTGCAGGCCGACACCTCGGTCGCGCAGGGCGGTCACGCTGCCCACGGTGTGGGACCGCAGCGACAGCACCGCGGTTTCGGTGACCTCCACGACCAGGCGGGACGGGTCCACCCCGTGCCGGTGCACGGTGGCCAGGAACCTCTCGGCCCACTCCTCGTGCGCCAGTTCGACGGCCGACACGTTGACGCTGATCGTGCCCGCGGCATCCGGATGCGCCGCCAGCACCGCGCAGACCTGGTCGAGCACGGCCCGGCCGATGCCCACGACCAGCCCGGACTCCTCGGCGACGGCGAGGAACTCGGCCGGCGCCAGCAGGCCGCGGTGCGGATGCTTCCAGCGCACCAGCGCCTCGTAGCCGACCACACTGCGGTCGGCGAGGGCCACGATGGGCTGGTAGTGCACCACGAAGTCGCCGGCCAGCAACGATGTGCGGATCTCGTCTTCGATGGTGAGCCGGGTCATGGCCTGGGAATGCATGGTGGCGTCGAAGAACTGCCAACGGGCCCGGCCGCTTTTCTTAGCGCGGAACAACGCGGAGTCGGTGTCGCGGAGCAGGCTGGCGGCGGTGGACTCCGGCGTGGAGAGGGCGATCCCGATCGACACCGTGGGCATGATGCGGTGTCCTTCGATGGTGAGCTCGGTGCCCAGGGCCGTGGCGATGCGCTCGGCCACCCGCTCCACCTCCGCGGGGTCGTGACCGTCGGGCACGACCACGACGAACTCGTCGCCGCCGAACCGGCCCACCCGGTCCTGCGGTCGCATCGCGCCCATCATCCGCTCGGCGATCTCGGCCAGCACCTCGTCGCCGGCCGCATGGCCGAGCGAGTCGTTCACGAGCTTGAAGTTGTCGAGGTCGATGAACAGCACGCCCACCGTGCCCCCTGAGCGCTGGGCCTGGTCGAGGTCCAGCTCCAGCGCGTTGAGGATCCAGGCCCGGTTATGCATCCCGGTGAGCCGGTCGTTGAACGCCTGCACGCGCAGCTCCTCGCGTGCCTCGTGCTCGGTCGTCACGTCTTCGAGCTGTACGACCAGGCGGTCCGGTGCGGCGGCAGCATTGCGGATCAGCGACGAGGACCGCCGCGCCCAGATGATCACGCCGTCCGCCCGGATCAACCGCAGCTCGATGGTCGACGCCGAGCCGTCGGCAGCGATGGTCGTGGCACGCGCCTGCGCCAGGGCGGCTCGGTCGGCCGGATGCACCAGATCGTCGGTTGACCGGCCCAGCAGCCCTGCCTCGTCCCGGTGCAGCATCCGGCACAGCGCCTTATTCACCACCTGGATGCGCCCGGTCAGGTCGCAGAGGATCATGCCCGTCGACGACGATGTCAGCACCGCGCGGAACATCGTCTCCGACGCCTCGAGGGCCTGCCGGGCGAGGGTCTCCTCGTGCACGTCGCGCAGGGAGACCACCCGGCCGATGAGGTCGCCGTCGGGGTCCCGCACTTCGCGGATCGACGCGGAGATCCAGCGGTGCTCGCCGGTCTTGCGCTGCACCTGGAACGGGGCCAGCTGCAGCATCCCGTCGGAGAACGCATCCCGGGTCTGCAGCACGTCGGTGACATTGTCGGGGTGGATGAGGTACAGGGAGGATTGTCCGACGAGGGCGTCGGGGCTCCAGCCCAGCAGCTCCACCGCCGACGGCGAGACCCAGGCGATTCTGTCGTCGATGCCGATCATGAGCACGACGTCGGAGGCGTTCTCCGCCAGCAGGCGGTACTGCCGCTCGGACTCCCGCAGGATGCCCCGCTCGGCCTCGGCGGTCAGCTCGGCGTCGACCAGGGCGTCAATGCTGGTGAAGCCGTGCACGCCGCCGGTCACTCGTCCGTCGCCGGCGATGATGGGCCCGGATGAGACCACGAACCAGCGATAGCTGCCGTCGGCGCAGAGCACTCGGTAGCGGCCCTGGGCGCGGTCGCCGGCGAGGAGGCGGTCCATGAGCTCGCGGGCTGTCGCCGTGTCGTCGGGGTGCTGGAATTCCGTCGACACGTGCTGGATCACCGCGGCCAGCGGCCAGCCGGTGGCCGCTGTGACGGAAGGGGAAGCCCACTCGATGGTGCCGAGCGTGGTGGTGCGCAGCACGAAATCGGTGACGTTGTCGCCGAGGTCGCGGTAGCTGGCGAGGACCCGGTCGGTGGCGCTCCGACCGCGCGGGGTCTCGGTCACATCGGCGAACACGGTGACGGTGGCCAGGGGCGCTCCACTCCCACCGGTGGTCAGGCCAGTGCTCACGCTCAGCCAGATCAGACGGTCAGGAGCATCGCCCGGGCTGCGCAGTGTCACACCCAGGAGGCTGTCGTCAACGCCATGGCCGGTGCGCATCGTCACGGCGCTGGGACGGTGGTCGAGTGCGATCGGCAGGCCCTGCTCGTCGAGGGGTTTCCAGCGCGGGTCATCGGCGGAGCTGGCGAGCAACTCGTCCCAGGTGAGGTGCAGCAGTCTGACCGCTTGGGCGTTAGCGCCGAGCACTCGGTGGTCGAGCCCGCGGATGATCACCCCGCTGCCGGCGGGCACGGGCGGGAGTTGCCCGGCGAGCTCGGCGGGCATCCCGAGTGGCCAGCGAATCTCGGCGGCCTGGTCGGGGTCGGTGGGCGCGGCCGGGATGGGCTGGGGGCCGGCGACGGACGATCCCAGTGCCATTGTGCCCCTGCCTGCGAGCCGGGTGGATCGCGATTCTGTGATCAGTTATCGAATAGTAGCGGATGCGAGCGACGCGTCCCGGCACCGCTCCGCCGCTGCCCGTGGCACTCTTCGGCTGCGCGGTGAGTGCCGTGGGCGTTCCGCGGGCACGGCGCCGTTGCGCGGGTGGCGCGCAGCCCGCGGAGCGGCGCCTGACCCGCGCACCGGCATCCGCCGCCGACAATGCTCGACGCACGTGGGCGGGTGCCCGGCCGATAGTCGATCGAGCCGGTGACCCCTTGATGGGGGGCCCGCACCCGAATACAGTTTGCAGCGCCTACCGATAGCCGCGTTCACCGACGAAGGAGTCCTCATGCCCGCTACAGCGTTGCCCGCCAGCGGCGACCCCAGTGGCGCGAACCGCACGCGCACCTGCGACGCCCGCGGCATGGCCGAGATCCATCGGATGTTCCGGGCCGGGTTCGGCGAGGGCCCGGCGCTGGTCGGCGGTGTCGCCGACTCGGATGCGGCCCAGGCCGAGATCGTCGGCGACTACTTGGCGATGCTCTCCGTCGGGCTGCACGCCCACCACGAGGGCGAGGACACCCTGCTCTGGGACCGGCTGGAGAACCGGGCTCCGTCGTGCACGGCCCATGTCGAGCGCATGAAGCAGCAGCATGCCGAGATGCTCGTGCACCTGGCGAAGCTCGACGCGAGCCTGCCGGCCTGGCGCGCCGGCGGCCGGGCGACGGATGCCGCATCCGTGACGACCGCGCTCGCCGGGATCAACGCGGCGCTCGCCGTGCACCTGCCCGACGAGGAGACGAACATCGTGCCGGTGATGGAGACCGTTCTGGCGCCGCGGGACGTCGACGCGCTCGCCGAGCACGGCCGCAGGGCCACGCCGAAGGGCAAGGTGTTCATCCAGCTGGGCACGATCCTCGACGCGCAACCGGATGGCGGCGCGGAGTGGCAGCGTGAGCACCTGCAGGCGCCGCTGCGGCTGATCTGGCGGGTGGTGGGCAAGCAGAGGTACGAGCGGTACCGTGCGGCGCTCGTGCGGTAGCTGAGTTCGCCCGCGGGCAGGCGGCCGGGCGGCGACGGCTCAGAGCGGTGAAAGCTCCGGGAAGAGCGCGGCCACGACGAACGGCCAGGCCAGGGTGACGGCCAGGACCACGACAACGGCCACGACCACCACGATGCCGAGGATGATCGAATAGCTCAGCACGATCGTGGCCAGGTGCAAGCCGATCACGCTCGCCCGTTCGGGTCGCACCTCGTGGACGTCGTCGAAGATCGCCAGCCCGTCAGCCTCGGATAGCTCCTGGTCTGTCATGTTCATCAGTACCCCCGAAATGAAGACTACCCGGGCACCACGCGGTGGCCGCCGGGCGGGGCCGGCCGGGGCGCGGGCATCAGGATGCCGCGTGGTTGTCGATGGTGGCGAGCGTGTTCGTGTGGGCGTCCACGCACATCCGGGTGCACAGCTCGAACAGACCCAGCCTGGCCTGCTCGTCGGTGAGTTCGATGCGGGCGAGCCGGTAGTCCTCCGGCGGCACGGGCGTGGGGGTCGGGTATTCGCCGTCGTCGATGACGGCCCCGATGATGGTGCCGGCGTGGTCGTGCACGGCGATGAGGAGCATCAGGACTCCACTTCGATCGCGGTGAACATCAGCAGCCCGCCGTTGCCGGATGGCCGGAATTCCCGGCCGACCGGGTCGGAGACGGTGACCAGGAAGTGTTCGACGAACTGCATGTCGTTGTCGGATGTGGTCCACTCGCGTTCGATCTCGACCTGCATGTTGCCCTGGTAGGGGCGCACTGCGTAACCCCAGTAGTGCGAGTTGTCGCCGAGCGGCCACGACCAGATGAGGGTGCCCCTGGCCTGGTAGAGCCCGTTCTGGCCCTCGTGGGGTGCCCAGTACTGGGTGACGGTGGTCATGGCGCACACGGTATACCCGGGCGGGGTGCGGTTCAACGGGCGGGCGGGCATCCGCGCGCGGGCTGCCGGAGCCGGGCGGGGCCGTCTTTTCACGTTGCGCGGGTTGCGCGCCGTTGCGCGGGTGGCACGCCACCCGCGAAACGGCGCCGTGCCCGCGCAACGGGTTTTTCGGGCGATCGCGGCGCATCCGTGCGCTCTCCGGGGCTTCCGAGCCGGGGAGGGGCAGGCGTAGCGTGGGAGCAGGGCCGGGGCCGCCGGCACTCGGTGAGGAGCGAAAGATGAGCGTCAAGGAGGCGTTCACCGCAGAGCAGTGGCGGATGGTGGGGAGCGCGCCGTTCCTCGTGGGCATGTTCGTGGCAGGCTCCTCACCCAGCGGACCGATCGGCATGCTCACCGAGATGCTCGCCGCGGAGAAGGCCGTGACGCTGGAGGCATCCCAGCCGGACGGTCTGCCGCTCGTGCGGGAGATCGAGGCGGACCTGGTGGCCGAGCACCTGACCCGCGACCTGGGCACGATCGACGGTTCGCCCGCCGGGCAGGAGAGGGTGCTGCGGGAGCTGGGCCGGGCGCTGGGCATCGTCGACGCGCACGCGCGGGCGGAGGCGTCGGCGTTCCGGGCCTGGCTGTACAGGGTGGCGCAGCACGTGGTCAGGGCTGCACCGGAGGGCGGCCCGGTGACGGCCGGCCGCACTTTCGTCAGCGACGAGGAGACCGCGGCACTGACGACCCTGGGGGAGCTGCTCGGGGTGCCGCGCTAGCCGGGCTCAGCGGCGGCGGGGTCCCCTTCTCCCACACGATCACCCTCGCGACCCGATCGCCCTGGTGGCCAACCTGGATGACTGCACCGACCAGCATCCGCGAACCGTGAGAAAAGCCCCTAAAGTCGCGACTTTTGGGGGGCTCTTCTCACGGCTCGCGGGAGTTTTAGATCGTGCCCAGGGCGGTGAGCTTGGCGCGCACGTCGGCGTCGCTTGGCTCCACCAGGTGGGTGTTGTCGGCGAAGACGATCACGGGGATCTGGGTGCGGCCGCTGATGGCCCTGGCCCGGTCGGCGCCGTCGGCGACGCTCTCGAGGTCGATGTAGTCGTAGTCGATGCCCAGGCCGTCCAGCAGCGACTTCGACCGGCGGCAGTCGCGGCACCACTCGGCGCCGAACATCGTGAGGCGGGCATCGGCGGTCGACGGGACGGAAGCGGCGGAGTCGGTCATCCGTCGAGTGTAAGCGCGCCGCGCCTTGGAGACCGCTGAGCGCCTAGGCTGCGGGTATGAGCGACACGGGCACCGCGCGGCGGCAACGGATGCGGGAGCGAGCGCGCGCTTGGCTGGCCCGTCTGCCCCTCCAGATGTCGGAGCTGGGCGGGGCGGCACTGGAATTGGTCTTCTTCTGGCGTTAGCGCATCGTGACCAAGCCCCCCGCTGAGGGTGCGCGGATTTCGGCCTGATCAGGGCTGATCTGTGCTTGACTGCACGTGAACGTTTCCTTACCCGAAGGAGCCAACGTGAATCATCGTGCGTTTGTCGTGCTCGGCCTGGTCGTGAGCAGTGCCCTCTGCGTGGCGGCCACGGTGTACCTGATCATTCTGGGCGCCCGGGTCGACACGCAGATCACGCCGCTCAGCCCCGCGGAGACCTACCTGAGTGCGGGCGGGCTGATCACCGGTGTGTTCGGCCTGGCCGTCTTCCTCGGCCTCGCGTTGCGGCCCCCGGTGCCGCCGGCGCCCACGGTGCGGGCCGCCGACGAGATGCCCGCGGACTAACGCGAACGGTCAGGTCGCGGAGGCGAGCTCCGGTTCGTCGGTGGGAGCGGCATCCGTCGCGCGCGGGCGCACCCGGGTGGCGAGCACGGGCGCGAACAGCACCACGAGCAGCCCGGCCAGGGGAACCACGAGCAGTCCGTAGCGCAGTGCGGACAGGTCGGCGATGAACCCGACGATGGGCGGCGACACCAGGAAGCCCAGCCGCAGCAGCCAGGCGACGATGGTGAGGCCGGTACCGGTGCGGAAGCCGGGCAGTTCGTCGGCGGCGTGCATGGCCGCGGGGATGAGCGTGGCCACGCCGAATCCGGCCAGGCCGAAGCCCACGATGATGCCGGCGACGGACGGGAACGCGAGCGCGGTGCCCATGCCCAGGAACACGATGGCGCCGCCGGTGCGGGCCACGGCGCGCTGGCCGAACCTGTCCACGAACCTGTCGCCGAGCATCCGCCCGATGAATTGCATGCCCTGCAGCGCGATGAAGCCGAAACCGGCCAGCAGGGCGGATGTGCCGAGCGAGTCGGAGAGGAAGATCGCCGACCAGGTGCTGCCGGCGTCTTCGACCAGCGCGCCCGAGGCGGCGATGACCACGAGGGCGCCGAGCACGAGCCACTTGCCCAGCCGGCCGAACGAGCGGGCCGGGCTGGTGCCGGCCGCACCGCCGGCGGCGACATCGGCCGATCCGGCGGCCGGGTCGGTGGGGGCGGATGCCGGCGGTTCGGTCGGTTCGACGGGCTCGGGGCCGTGCAGCAGCGACCGGTAGGCCACCAGGGCGAACATGCTGAAGGTGACCGCGGAGACGATCAGGTGCGTGCCGCGGGGCACATCGAGCTGGGCGGCGGCCGCGCCGAGCAGGCCGCCGGTGACCGCGCCGATGCTCCAGACCGCGTGGAACGAGTTGAGGATGCTCCTCTGGTAGAGCCGCTGCACCCGCAGCCCGTGCGAGTTCTGCGCCACGTCGGTGATCGAGTCCATCGCCCCGGCGAGGAAGATGCCCAGGGCGAGGGCCGCCCAGCCCGGCGCGACGCCGGCCAGGATCAGCCCGACCGCGGTGAGCATGGTGGAGACCACGGCCACCCGCGACGACCGGAACCGGCGGATCAGCATGCCGGCGGCGAGCCCGGCGATGAGCGCTCCGAGCGGGAAGGCGGCGATGGCAAGCCCGAATTCGGCGTTGCTGAGGCCGAGGTCGGCCTTGATCGCCGGATACCGGGGGATCAGGTTGGCGAAGAGGGCGCCATTGGTGAAGAACAGCACGGCGACGGCGGTGCGCGCGCGGCGCACATCCACGTCGGGGCGGCTGATGGGGCGTGCGGGAGGCGTCATTGCGTCGGCGGTCTTTCGTGGGGAGTCGGCGTACGGGAACAAGCTTGGCACGGATGCCGCCGGTCACTGTCCGGGCGAGCCAACGGGGTTAGCCGACCGGGCTAGCCGACGGGGAGTTCGAAGATGGTCTCCATGCCGTCTTCGTCGTCCCAGAGCTCGCCGACGGCCACGAAGCCGAACTGGGCGATGAGGTTGTTCGAGGGCAGGTTGTCGGGGCGGATGCTGGCCCGCACCACCGCGACCGACGGCTCCAGCCTGGCCCGTTCGAGCAGCGCGGTGAGAGCGGCGCGGGCGTAACCCTGCCGGTGGAACGCGGCATCCACCGCGTAACCGACCTCGACCATGCCATCGGCGTCCGGGGCGCCGTGGTAGCCGGACTGGCCCACCGCCAGCTGCCGGGTGGGGTCGTAGATGACCCGGGTGATCCAGCTGGCATCTGTGGGGGTCTCGGCGAGCTGCCGGCTGCGCCGCCGCCAGGTGTTCGCGCTGGCGGGTTCCACGAAGTAGGGGCTCAGCTCCACCGCGGCCTGCTCATTGGCGAGGTCGAGGTCTTCGTCGGCGAGGGCGTCGATAGTGGCGGCGTTCAGCTGCACGAGCTGAACCGTCGGGGCGACCGTGGACGGCCACGGTTCGTCGAGGGGAGAGATCGAAGTCATGGGTCCTTCGTCGATCATTCGTGCGCTGGAGATGCTGGGCGGACTCCACGAGGAGGCTGCGGGACGCTCGACGGCGAGAAACGAGGCAGAGAGATGGCGAGCGGATGCTGCCCCCGCGGCTGAAGACCCCGCCAAGGCGCAGTTCAGGCTACCCCTCGGAACGCGCGCGACGCGACCGGGAATCGGGTCGTCCGGCGGGTCGCCCGGCCGGCCGGCTGCCGCCGCCGGCCCTTCCCGGGCGCCGACGGGCTGCCTATGCTGGCACGGTCGTGCACCGGCTCCCGCCACCCCGGCGGACGCACCCAGTGCCGCGGGGAGGAGCACCATGACGATCCAGCCCAGCAGCGGCGTGGCCGAGAGACCTCCGCTCGCACTGGTCCCCGCGGTGCTCGGCCTGGTCGGATGCGTGCTGCGCACGGCCGTGCTGCTGTTGCAGCGGCGCATCCACCTGCCCCGGCAGAACACCGGGAGGCAGCTCACCTTCGCCGACGGCAGCCATGCCGTGGTCTACCGCGAGACCGTCGTCGACCGCGACGTCACACGTGAACCCGTTGTGCTCGTGGTGGGTTTCCGACTGCGGATGCTGCAGGGGAGGGCGCACCGCTGGTTCCGGGTGGAGAGCATCCTGAACACGCCGCTATTCGTGGGGTTTCCCGGCTACGTGTCGAAACTCTGGCTCACCCACGACGAGAACGGCCGCTACCGGGGGGTCTACGAGTGGGACGGCGCGCAGGCGGCGGAGACCTACGCGCGCACCCTGTGGCGGGTGCTTGCGCTGGGCAGCGTGCCGGGGTCGATCCACTACCGGGTGTTGCCGGGGGTGTGCCGGGACGTGTTCCTGCGGGACCCGGGCCGGTATTCCGCGCCGAGGGCGCCGGCGGCGCCGAACGGCCGGCATCGGGGCGCACACGTAGCGGGGCCTGCGCCCTTCGCCGGAACGCCGCGCTCGGCCGCGGTCACGTCGATTGCTCCCGGGCGGGTGCACGCGGCGGGGCCGGCCGAGGCATCCGGGCCGGCGGGCTGGTGGCGCCCGACCGAGCCGATCTCAGCGAAGCGCCGCGTGCGCGAACCGGTATGAGCCACGACGTCGACGTGCTCGTGGTGGGCGCCGGCGCCACGGGCCTCGCCCTTGCCTTGCAGGCGCACGACCACGGCGCCCTGGTGCGCATCGTCGAACGGCGCACCGACCCGTTCCGGGCGTCGCGGGCCATGGTGATGCATCCGCGCACCCTCGAACTGCTGCGCCCGCTGGGGGTGACGGATGCGCTGCTCGCGCGCGGCGACAGCTCGCCGACCGCGCGGCTGCACCTTCGCTCGCGGGTGGTGCCGGTGGCGATCGACCAGCTCGACCTGCCCGGCACGGCGTTCCCGCACCTGCTGCTGATCCGGCAGGCCGACGTGGAGGCCGTGCTCGGCGCGGCGCTCGCCGAGCGCGGGGTGACCGTGGAACGCGGCACCGAGCTGGTGCGGCTGGCCCGTCTGCGGCACGGCGGGGCGCGGGCCGAGCTGCGGCACGCCGACGGCGAATCCGACGAGAACCTGCTCTGCCGCTATCTGGTGGGCTGCGACGGCGCGGCCAGCCTGGTGCGCGGTTCGGTGGGCGGCTGGCTCGGCGGCGATTACGCGCAGGAGGTGGTGCTTGCCGACGTGGAGCTCGGCGCCGCGCTGCCGCCCGCCGCGCCCGCCACCCTTGAGCCCGGGGTTGCACACGTCGTCGTCGGCCGGCGCGGGCTGGTGTTCCTCTTCAACATCGGCGAGCGGGCCACCTGGCGGATGCTCGCCACCCGCCGTGCGGGCGCCGACCGGCAGCCGTTCGGCCAGCCGGGTCCGCCCGTGCCGCGCGCCCAGCTGCAGCGGCTGCTCGACGAGAGCGGCCTGCCCGCCCACATCGAAGAGCTGGCCTGGTCGGCGCAGGTGCGGCTGCAGCACCGGATCGCCAGCCGGTTCAGCCGCGGGCCGCTGTTCATCGCCGGTGACGCCGCGCACGTGCACTCCCCGGCGGGCGCGCAGGGCATGAATGCGGGCATCCACGACGCGGTCAACCTCGGCTGGAAGCTCGGGTTCGCGGCCGCGGCCGGGCGTCGGGCCCGCCCCTCCGCGGCGGGGGAGACGCCCGCGCCCGGCACCCTCGCTGCACTGCCCGGGTCGGCGTTGCTCGACTCCTACGCGCAGGAGCGCCGTCCGGCGGACCTTGCGGTGTTGCGCCTCACCCGGCTGATCTATTGGGCCGAGGCCAGCCTGCATCCACTGGCCCAACTGGGCCGGGCCGTGCTCGTGCCGGCCGGCGCGCCGCTGCTGCCGTGGCTCATCCGGCGGCGGCGCCTCACCGCCGCCGGAGTGCGCACGCTCGCGCAGTTCCGGCTGCGCTATCCGCGCAGCGTGCTGTCGGTGGATGTGCAGGCGTCGCTGATCCCGGTGCGCGACGGCCTGGCCCGGCGGGGCCTGCGGCCGGGCTCGCGGGTGGCCGACACCCTGGTGCGCTGCGAGGGCCGCCGGGTGCGGGCGCACGAGTTGATGGCGACGCCGGGTGTGCACATCTTCCTGCAGGCGGATGCGCGCCCGGTGCCCGAGCGGCTGCTGGGGCCGTTCGTGCACGTGCATCGCCTCGACGACCGGCCCGGAACCGGCATGCTCGTCGTGCGGCCGGACGGTTACGCGGCCCTGCGGGCGCCCGTGCTCGACGAAGGGCAGCTCGCGGCCTGGCTGCGCATGGTGGGAGTCCTCGAGCGCTGACTCGGCCTCAGCCGCGAACGGCCGGGCCGGTCGGCTCGAGCCGGAAGATGGGGTGATCGGCCGCATCCGGCAGCTCGGCCAGGAACGCGTTCGCACGGCGGCCCAGCCGCTCGAGATAGGCGGCGGCGACGAGCTGGTGCTCGGTACCGCGCAGCTCGGTGGCCAGGTGCGGCTGCCGGTGCCAGCGGATGCGCAGCTCGCAGCGTCCGGCCACCCGGAGATTGCGCACCCACTGGGTCTCGCCGCGTCCGGCGATCACATATTTGTCGCCCTCGAATTCGAACGGGGCGACGGGGGTGCTGATCTCCCGCCCGCTGATCCGGCCCCGCACGATGAGGGTGGGGACGCCGATGGTGCGAGCGATCGGGTTGACAACGTGCTGCATGACGTAACTCGGCGGCAGATACCCGCCCAGCCCCGTCGAGGTGCTGCTCATGGTCTGGCTCCTTCCGGTCTGGTCTTGTGAACCTGGGGCGCGCATCCGCCCATGCCAGACACGGTACTGCCGCCGCCGCGCCGCCGAAAGGCACAGACCCGCCCGCCTGTGAACCCTTGCAGCCGGGCCGGCAACGGGCAGCGTTGCGCGGGCCGGTGGGTAGCGGCTCAGTCGGTGCGGGTCAGTGCGGCGCGGCGGCGAGGGGGCGGATGGGCCCGATCTCGGGGTCGTTCTCGCCCGGACCCGGCACGATGGCGATGTCGGGCAGGTCGATGACCTGGCCGGCGGGTGTGACGAAGGCGATCGACGCGGCCTCGCCGGTGTCGGCGTGCTGGTACAGCCGGCTGGGGCCGTGGCCGGAGGGGCGGTACTCGTTGCCCCACTGGGCGAGGGCGCCGAGCACCGGCAGCAGGGCGTCGCCGGCGGGGGTGAGGTGGTAGTCGAAGCGTTCGCGGGCGCCGGGCTCACGGTAGCCGCGGCGTGCGAGCACGCCGGCCTCCACGAGGGAGCAGAGCCGGGTGGTGAGGATGTCGGTGGGGATGCCGAGCACCTTGCGGAAGTCGCTGAACCTGGTGCGGCCGCGGAAGCACTCCCGCACGATCAGGATCGTCCACCGGTCGCCGAGCACCTGCATGGTGCGGGCGATGGAGCAGCGCAGCTCGTCGCCGGAGCGCTTCGCCGCGGCGTGCGGCGCAGGGGAGGCGTGGAACGAGGTCGCCGAGTGCGCCGGCGAGTCAGCTGGTGGCGGAGCATCGGAGGATTCCGTTGTCATGTCCCCATCCTACATTGACTTGGATTAACCAACCCAGCCTGTTAGCGTTGCCGGGAGGTCGCCACCCGGCGGCCGGCCCTGCAAAGGCGCGGCGCATCCGTCGCCATCGGCGGCCCCGGCTGGTCTGGGGCGTCCGACGGCAGTCGTCCGGTTTGGAGCCGAATGTCGCAGTCCCGCCCCGCCGCCCGCTTCTGGACGGCGGCCTCCGTGGCGATGCTCGCCCTCTGGGCCAGCGGCTCGCCCACCATGATCTACCCGCTCTACGCGCACGACTGGGCCATGACGCCCGCGGCCACCACCACGCTGTTCGCCGTGTACCCGCTGGTGCTCGTGGTGGTGCTGCTCGTGTTCGGCGACCTCTCCGACCACATCGGCCGCCGCGCCACCCTGCTCGCCGGTGTTGCCGCGATGTTCCTGGGCGCCCTGCTGTTCGCGGTGGCGCCGGCCGAGCCGTGGCTGTTCGTGGCCAGGGCGTTCCAGGGCGTCGGCGTGGGCCTGGCGATGGCGCCGGCCAGCGCGGCCATGGTGGAGTTCAACACCCGCGGCGGCACGGCCAGGGCCAGCTCGGTGAACACGGCCGCCACCGCGGTCGGCCTGGCCGTGGCCACCATCGTCGCCGGCGCACTCGTGCAGTACGCGCCGGCCCCGCGCCAGCTCAGCTACTGGGTGGTCGTGCTCGCCGCCGCTGTGGTCTTCCTAGCCGTGCGCACCCTGCCCAGGCACGTGCCCGACACCCAGACCTCGGCGCGGTGGCGGCCCCGGCCGATCCGGGTGCCGGCGGGCCTGCGCGGCGTGGTCACCACATCCGCGCTGGCGATCACGACGGCGTTCGGCGTGGGCGCGGTGCTGCTCTCGCTCGGCGCGCAGATCTCCGCCGACCTCATCCACTCCGACAACACCCTCGTCTCCGGGCTGGTGCTCGCCATCACCTCCGTGGTCATCGGCATCACCGCGATCGCCGCCAAACGGATGCCCGCCCGCCTGGCCATCGGCCTCGGCGGCGTGGCCAGCGCCACGGCGGTGGCGCTGCTCGTGCTCAGTGCGGCCACGGCGTCGCTGCCGGTGTTCGCGGTCACCTCGGTCGCCGCCGGGGTGGGCTACGGGCTCCTGTTCCTCGGCGGGTTGGGGCTGCTCAACCGGCACGCGCCAGCGCACCACCGGGCCGGCACCATCTCCGTGGTGTACACGGTGGCCTACCTGATGCAGGGGATCATCGCGGTGCTGCTCGGGCTCGAGGCCACCGCGGTGGGCCTGCAGACGGCCCTCGGTGTGGCCGCCCCGGTGCTGATCGTGCTCGCGCTGGGCACCTCCGTGGTGGCCGCCCTCCCCGGCCGCGGTGCCGCCGGCGCCGCCGCCCTGCCGGCGCCCCGCGCCAACCCCTAACCCGCGCAACGGCGCCCACCCCGCGCAACGGCGCCCAACCCGCGTTTCTCGATGCGCGGGTTCTACGCCACTTCGCGGGTGGCGCGCCACCCGCGGAACGGCGCCCGACCCGCGTATCTCGGAGCGCGGGCACTACGCCGTTCCGCGGGCACCACGCCCGCGCGGCGCCTGACCCGCTCAACGGCGCCTGACCCGCGCAACGGCGCCCAACCCGCGTATCTCGTAGCGCGGGCACTGCGCCACTTCGCGGGTGGCGCGCCACGCGCGTAACGGCGCCTAACCCGCGTTTCTCGATGCGCGGGCGCTACGCCGTTCCGCGGGCACCACGCCCGCGCGGCGCCTGACCCGCGCAACGGCGCCCAACCCGCGCAGCGGCGCCCAACCCGCGCAGCGGCGCCCAACCCGCGTATCTCGTAGCGCGGGCACTGCGCCGCTTCGCGGGTGGCGCGCCACCCGCATAACGGCGCCTGACCCGCGTGCCGCGAATTGCACGGCCACATACCCCGAGCCTCCCGACCCGACCCACACCCCGGCGGCCGGGCCGCATCCGTCCCGCGAGTCGAGTGGATTTCACTTCTGGCGCTGTGTAATCTCAATCTCCGGGAATCGCGTGTCACCCGCACCACCCGCACCACCCGCACCACCCGCACCACCCGCACGAGCTCTGCCAGCACCAGCGCCACCCGAAAGGACACCATGCACCGATGCATCCGAGTCTCGGACGGGCCGCGCCTGTGACCGACCCGTCCCTCTCCAAGCGGGAACGCCTGCGAGCGCTGCACGAGAAGTTCATCGTGGAAGACCGCTGGCGCACCGCGAGCGAGCGCACCAGGCTCTACGTTTTCGCGGTGGCGCTGGTCGTCATCGGAGTGGTGGGGTTTCTCGTGATCCTGGCCGATATCGTGCAGCGGGACGACGTGGCGAGCATCGACTCGCCGCTGAACGCCTGGTTGATGCAGAGCCGCACCGGCACCGTGACCGCGATCATGATCGGCCTCGCGATCGGGTTCGGGCCGGTGGCACTGCCCGTTGTGATCCTGGGCGCCATCGTGATCTGGGGTTTCCTGGCCAAGCACCTCTGGCGGCCGGTGCTGCTGGCGCTGGGCACCCTCACCGGTTTGGTGCTCGTGCAGGTGATCACCCGGCTCGTCGAACGGACGAGACCACCCGTCGACCTGATGCTCTTCGGCGTCGACACCACCTACTCATTCCCCTCCGGGCATGTGTCGGGCGCCACGAACTTCCTCCTCCTGGTCACCTACCTGATCTACTCGCGGCGGGCGGCGAGCCGGCGCGCGGCGGTCGTGGTCGGGGTGCTCCTGGTGGTCGGCGTGGGGCTGGCCGCGATCAGCCGGGTGTACCTCGGCTACCACTGGCCAACAGATGCGCTCGCCTCGGTGTGCCTGGCGCTCGCGGTGCTCGGCGGGGTGATCGCCCTCGACACCTGGCGCACCGTGCGCGTGCGGGCGAGCGGCCGGCACGAGCCTGTCGTGCCGAGCGGCCGCGCGGCAACCCCCGCGTAGCGCCGCCGGCCCGCCGCGGACCGCCGCAGACCGTCCCGGACGGGAGCGGCGGCGCCGATGGGGCTCCCCACCGTTGCGCGGGCATGGCGCCGTTTCGCGTGCGGCGCGCCACCCGCGAAACGGCGCGTAGCCCGCGCAACGGGCGCAAGGCGCGTTCCGTGCCGCGTCGCACCCGCGCCGTCGCGCCGCCGCATCGCACCCCGCGCCGCCGCGCCGCGTCGCACCCCGCCCTGCCGGCGCCGGATCAGGCCGACGGACCCACCGGCGCGAGCCACGCCCGCACGACCTCGACGGCCGCGGCCCGCTTCGCCGCGAGGTCGGCCGGGTCGGTGACGAGCAGGCTCGCTCGGATGTCGGAGTGCCAGGTGAGCAAGCCCGCCGGGTCCCCGGTGAACGTGGATGCGGCATCCGTGTTCTCGGCTGTCGTCGCGCCCCGGTGCAGCACCAGGCGCACGCCCTGCTTGCCCTGCGCGCTGATCGTGGCCTGGTCCACCCCGTCGAGCACGAAGCTGGGGGAGTTCCACTTGATGTGCTCCTGCGCGGCCGGGCTCGCCTCGTTCACGAGGGCGCGGAGGGCATCGACGAGCTCGCGGCGGCCGTCGGTCTGGGCGGCGCGGAACTCCTCCACGGTGCGGTACTGAGTGACCATGCCCAGAGCGTAGCGCTCACCCCTAGGCGCCCGCCTGAGCCCCAGGCTGGAAGCCGCGTGACAACCCCACCCGGCGCGCCTAGGGTGAAGAGCAATTCCCCGCTCCACAGCCGACCGAAAGGCCCCGCCATGAAGTACGTCCGCCTGGGCAGCACCGGCCTCGAGGTGTCGGCCATCACGCTCGGTTGCATGAGTTACGGCAACCCGCTGCGCGGCAACCACGCCTGGACCCTCCCGGAGGAGGACAGCCGGCCGCTGATCCAGCAGGCGCTCGAGGCCGGCATCACCACCTTCGACACCGCGAATGTCTACTCCGACGGCAGCAGCGAGGAGATCCTGGGCCGGGCGCTGCGCGACTTCAGCCACCGTGACGACTACGTGCTCGCCACCAAGGTGCACGGGCGGATGCGGCCGGGCCCGAACGGCGCCGGACTCTCGCGCCGCGCCATCCTGGCCGAGATCGACCACAGCCTCACCCGGCTGGGCACCGACCACGTCGACCTCTACCAGATCCACCGCTGGGACCCGCTGACCCCGATCGCGGAAACCATGGAGGCGCTGCACGACGTGGTCAAGGCCGGCAAGGCCCGTTACATCGGCGCCTCGTCCATGTACGCGTGGCAGTTCGCCACCGCCCAGCACACCGCCGACCTGGGCGGCTTCACCCGGTTCGTGTCGATGCAGGACCAGTACAACCTGCTCAACCGCGAGGAGGAGCGCGAGATGCTGCCGTACTGCCTCGACCAGGGTGTGGCTGTGCTGCCGTGGAGCCCGCTCGCCCGCGGCAAGCTCACCCGCGACTGGGATGACACCACCACCCGCTCGGAGACCGACACCTTCGGCCAAACCCTCTACAAACAGCACGAGGAGGGTGACCGCGAGATCGCCGACGCCGTGGCCCAGGTTGCCGCCGAACGCGGCGTGCCCCGCGCGCAGATCGCGCTCGCCTGGGTTCGCCAGCAGCCGGCCGTGACCTCGCCCATCGTGGGCGCCACCCGGGCCCACCACCTCACGGATGCGATCGCCTCCGTCGACCTCACCCTCACCGACGACGAGCTGGCCCGCCTCGCCGCCCCGTACCGCCCGCACGCCCCCGAGGGCTTCTAGCCGCCCGCGACGTCGGAGCGGGGCGGATGTCGGTGGCCTGGTTTAGCCTGTGGCCAACTACTCACACACCCTCGTGCCGAGAAAACGGAGCAGATCATGAGGGTATTCGTGGCGACATCGGCAACCCAGGGAACCCGGGCCAGCGATTCAATGCGCTGTGTCGACGGTGAGCTCGTCTGGCTGCGGGACGTCTGTCCGGCCAGTCGGCGGCGACCTGACGGCCCGTGCGAGTGCGGGCGTTCGTTCTCCGGACTGAGTTCGAACAACTACACGACGACGGCGGTCGTCCGGGATATCCCCGGACTCACTCGCACCGAGTATGAGGCGGCCTTGACGGCCAGCTTCGACGCGCAGGAGTGGTGCCCGTGCTGCACCAGCCGGTCGGTCGAAGAGGTCATCGACGAGCTCATCAGGTTGGCCGGGGTGTTCCCGGCGGGAGCCGTGCTGGAACGGCGCATCAACGACCTGAATCTGAGGGGGTCACTAGGCTCGGGGGCGTGACTCGTCTTCTGAAGGTCCTGTCCTCCCTTGTCGTAACCATGGTGCTGGCGCTCGGTGCGCCGCTGGCGGCGAGCGCGGTGGGGCTGGGCCCGGTGCCCGCAGCCGTCAGCGCCGCAGCGGTCAGCCCCGCAAGCGTCAGAACCGACACCTCGGACTTCACCTTCGACTCGTTCGCGGCCGACTACTACCTCGGCCGCGACGAGGCGGGTCACTCCACCCTGCGCACCGTCGAGACCTTCGTGGCCGAGTTCCCCGACTTCGACCAGAACCGCGGCATCATCCGGGCCATCCCCAACGACTACGACGGCGTGCCACTGCACACCAGCGTCGAATCCGTCACGGATGCCCAGGGCGCTCCGGTGTACTTCGAGAGCACAGTGAACGGCGGCTTCACCGAGCTCGCGCTCGGCACCGACGAGTTCGTGCGCGGCACTCAGACCTACGTAATCAGCTACACGCAACAGAACGTGGTGCGGGCCTTCGCCGACACCAACGACGATGAACTGTACTGGGACACCAACGGCACCGGCTTCGACCAGCCGTTCGGCTCCGTCGACGCCCGCGTGCACGTGGACCCGGCCATCACCTCCTTCCTGACCGGGGCCAGCGCCTGCTACGCCGGGGCGCAAGGCGAGAGCGGCGAGTGCCGGATCGTGCAGGAGGCCGACCCGGATGCCGCCGCCGCGACCGCCGACGAACCGGCCGGCCAGCTGTTCACCGCCGGCGCCACCGACCTGGGCCCGGGCGAGAACCTCACCGTGGCCATCGGCTTCACGGCCGGTACCTTCGTGCAGGTGCCGGCAGAGGCGCAGTCCGATCCGGGTTACGGCGGCTTCCCGGCGACCGACCAGCCGCTCGACCTCAGCGCCCTCCCGGTGATCCTGATCGGCCTGGCCCTGCTCTTCGGCTCCGTCCCGCTCTCCTGGGCCTTCCTGCGCCCCCGCGACGCCCGCGGCCGCGGCACGATCATCCCGCAGTACAGCGTGCCGCCGGGCTACAACCTGCTCGAGGCCGCCGATCTCATCGGGCGCACGAACTCGGCCGTGGCCGCGCAGATCGTGAGCTTCGCGGTGCGCGGCAAGGTGCGCATCCTGGACTACCCGGTGAGCGCCGACGGTGGCGACTACACGCTGCAGCTCCTGAGCGCCGACGGCGTCGACGACCAGGAGCTTGCCCTGCTCTGGGTGTTCTTCCCCGAGCTCGAGGTGGGCGCCGTGTGTGAGCTCGGGGTCACCGACGACGCCCTGGCCGGCGCGTTGGCGTCGGCCACGGCGGATGCCCGCGCGCGCGCGATCACCCGCGGCTGGCGGGCCCGGGCGCCGTGGAACCGGGTGAAGGCCCGGTGGCTGATCGGCTGCGCCGCCGTGGTCCTGGTCGCACTGGTGGTGCTCGTGTCCGGCGTGGGCCTGGGCTGGTTGCCCGGGGTCTGGATCTTCCCGCTGCTCGTGCTCATGGTGATCGCCGTGGTCGTGGCCAGCGCGGCCGCATCCCGTCCCGTCGTCCTCACCGACGCGGGGGCCGAGCAGCGGGACTACCTGCAGGGCATGAAGGTGTACCTCGAGCTGGCCGAGGCAGACAGATTCCGGATGCTGCAGAGCCCCGACGGCGCCGACCGGGTGACCGTGCCGCTGGCCGTAGCCCCGCAGGGCTCCGCGCCCGCCGTCGGCCTCACCACCGCCGGCCCCGACACCGTGGAGCTCGTGAAGCTCTACGAGAAGCTGCTGCCGTTCGCGGTGCTCTGGGGCGTCGAACGGGAGTGGGCGGCGGAGCTCGCCTTCTACTACGAGCAGGCCACCGCCGCACCGGACTGGTTCCTGTCGCAGAACGCGTTCAGCGGCCTCTATCTGGCCTCGGCCCTCAACGGCCTCGTCTCCTCTGTGCACACCTCCGAAACGCCCACGCCCCCGCCGCCCTCCACCTGGTCGGGCAGCGGCGGCGGCAGTTTCTCCGGCGGATCCTTCGGCGGCGGGTTCTCCGGTGGCGGTGGCGGTGGTGGGGGAGGAGGCGGCCGTTAGAGCCGCTTGACCATCTCGATCTCCATGGCCGCGGCATCCAGCACGTACTGCACCCGGTGCCCGGTCTCGGTGAACCCGCGGCGCAGGTAGGCTGCTCGAGCCCTGGCGTTGTCCTCGTGCACGTGCAGGGTCAATACCTCGCCCTCGTCGCGCGCCCAGTCCTCGATGGCGGCGAGCAGGGTGTCGAAGACCCCGGCGTCGCGGCCGCGGTGGCCCGGCGACACGTACACGCCCACGAGCAGCGGGCCGGCGGCCGGGTCGGGCACGTAGCCGCCCATCGTGCCCACCCACTGCCCGGCCGGGTCGATCGCCACGAGCACGGTGCCGTGCTCGGCGGTGCCGCGTGCCGCGCGCATCCGCCATTCGCTTTCGGAGTGACCGAGGGCATCCTGCAGGGTCTCGCCGAATGCGATCGGGGTGTCCCGCAGCATCTCCAAGCGCAGATCGCGCACCTCACGCCAGTCGCTCGCCACGGTGCGGTGGATGCGGTACCCCTCTGTAACCATTCGCCGAGCTTACCCACATGCGCGCGCCCGTCGCCGCCGGCGGGAACCGGGCAGGAGTCAGGCCACCCCGCGGGGGCGGGTGCTGACCGGGCGGGTGCTCGGGTAACGGAACGAGAGCAGGTCGGGCAGGTCGAGCACCGAGCTCACCCGGCGGGTCTCCGGCACGCCGTCCCGCGGGGCGGCGGCCACGAGCACGGCCTCCATGCCGTGCGCGCGCGGGCCGTCGAAGTCGGCGTCCCAGGTGTCGCCCACGAAGATCACCCGGGCGGGGTCGGCCTCGGCGCGGTCGAGGGCCGCCTGGTAGATCGCCGAGTGCGGCTTGCGAAAGCCCACCTCGAGCGACGTCACGATGTTGGCGATGAGGTCGGTGGCACCCATGGCCGCCAGTTGGCGGGGCACCACGGATGCGCTGTGTGTGTTGGACACGATGGTGAGGGTGAACGTCTGGCCCAGTTCCTTGAGCGTCTCGGCCATGCCGGGGATGAGCACCACGCCGCGCTCCCAGTCGGCCATGTTGCTCGTGGCGCCGTGGGCGATCTCGGCGGCGTCGGGTTCACGGCCGACGAGCCGCACGATGGCCCGCCGGGACAGCTCCTCCATGGTGAACTCGCGGTGGTCGGTGTCGGACTCCGCGTTGAGCTGGTGGAAGGCATCCAGCCAGGCTGTGGCGGTCTCCTGCTCGGTGCCGCGTGCGCCCAGCGCCAGCATGCTGGCGTGCGTGTCGGCGTAGCCCTGCCCCGCGCGGGAGTCCGCGTAGTTGACGAGGGTGCCGAAGAAGTCCAGGAACAGATGACGCATGCCCCCAGCTTGGCAGTACCGGGGCCCGAGCCGGCGTAGCGACCCGATCGGGCATCCGCGCCACCGCGGGGCCGGCCTCGGGTCGCTCCCGCCGGGCCCGGGCGGCCGCAGGCCCGACGGATGGCGGCGCGCGGGTTCAGCGCCGCTGCGCGGGTGGCGCGCCACCCGCGCAACGGCGCCTGACCCGCGTATCGCGTTGCGCGGGTACCGCGCCACTCCGCGTAGCCCCCGCCCGGCTGGCGCTCCACCCGCGCAACGGCGCCTACCCCGCGGAGCGGCGCCTACCCCGCGTAACGGCGCCTGGCCCGCGTAGCGGCGCCTGGCCCGCGCAACGGCGCCTGGCCCGCGCAACGGCGCCTGGCCCGCGCAACGGCGCCTGGCCCGCGCAACGGCCCGGCGGCCGGCCACCTCCTCAGGCCGGTGGCGGAGAAGGGCGGGTGGGAGCGGGAATACGTGGGGGACGAGGGACGCTGCAGCAAGCATGAAACACATCGGGTTCCTCTCCTTCGGCCACTACCAGGCGGTGCCGGGGTCGCTCGTGCGCACCGCGCAGGACGCCCTGCTCCAGACCGTGGAGCTGGCGGTCGCGGCAGAGGAGCTCGGCGTGGACAGCGCCTCCGTGCGCGTGCACCACTTCGCCCCGCAGCTCGCCTCGCCGTTCCCGCTCCTGGCCGCCATGGCCGCCCGCACCAGCCGCATCGAGCTGGGCACCGGCGTGATCGACATGCGCTACGAGAACCCCCTCTACATGGCCGAAGAAGCGGCCATCACCGACCTGATCAGCAACGGCCGGTTGCAGCTGGGCCTCAGCCGCGGCTCACCCGAGACCGCGCTGCGCGGCGCCGAAGCGTTCGGCAATGTACCCGCCCCCGGCCAGAGCGACGCGGATGACGCCCGGGCGCGCACCGCAGCGTTCCGTGCCGCCATCGCCGGCGCGGGTGTCGCCGCCGCGAACCCGCAGCTCACCGGGCATAGCGGGCTGCTCGCCATCCAGCCCCAGTCGCCCGGCCTCAGCGATCGCATCTGGTGGGGCTCCGGCAGCCGCGCGACCGCGCAGTGGACCGGCGAACAGGGCATGAACCTGATGAGCTCGACCCTGCTCACCGAAGACACCGGCGTGGACTTCGGCGATCTGCAGGCCGAGCAGATCGCGATCTTCCGCGCGGCCTGGGCGGCCGCCGGCCACGCCGGCACGCCCCGGGTGGCGGTGAGCCGCAGCATCCTGCCGCTCGTCACCGACGAGGACCGCCGTTACTTCGGGCTGCGCGCGCAGGCCGACAACCGCGACCAGGTGGGCCACCTCGACGGCGGCCTGGCCCGGTTCGGCAAGAGCTACATCGGCGAACCCGATGTGCTCGTCGAGCAGCTGGCCCAGGATGCCGCGGTGCAGGCCGCCGACACCGTGCACATCACGGTGCCGAACCAGCTCGGGGTGGACTACAACGCCCGGCTGCTCGACTCCGTTATCCGGTTCGTGGCGCCAGGCCTGGGCTGGCGCTGACCCCGGAGCCGCGCGGCTATGGGCTGGCTGTGCCCGCGCCATCAACAGCAGATGAGAGCGCGATCATTCGCGATCGAAATTACCCATGAATGGGGGAGTGCGCAGCGGCCGGAAGGGGCCGGTAGCCTCCGTGGCGCTGCTAGGTTCGAGTTACGAGCAGTTTGGGGACTGAACCGTGAACGCACCTGGCGTACCGTCACTTCGCTTCCCGCTGAGACGAGCGGGCGGCGCGTTCGCCCTGTCTGCGGGCCCGCGATGACCCCCTCCGGCGACCTCGTCCCGCCGCTCCCGGCCGGAACCACCGTCCCGGCGGACACCTCGACCCATGCTCAGGAGATCTCGGGCGCGACTCCGGGGACATCCGCCGCGGGAGCCGCAGCCGGCGTCACCGACACGGATGCCGCCCTGCCCGGCGGCTTCGTCGAGCGCGGCGACCTGCCCCAGCCGGCCGACCAGGCCGACCTGCCGACTCCGGCCGAGCCCGAGACCCAGGCCGACCTGCCGAACCCGGCCGCCTCCGCCCCGGCCGACGCCGGGCACCGCATGCCCCCGCCCCGCGACACGGCGATCGACGCCCTGCTCGACTCCAGCGCCCAGGCCAATCGCGACGGCCAGCACCACATCGGCGTCGCCCAGGCCGAACACGCCCTCGCCGACCCGCACGTCACCGCCGCCCAGGAGGCCAGGGCCTGGCAGCTCCTCTCCGGCCACTGGCTGCGGCTGGGCGAGTTCGAGGCCTCCGTGCGCCACGGCCTGCTGGCCCTGGACTACTTCACCGGCACCGGCGACCTGCTCGCGCAGTCCACCGTGCACTGCACACTGGCGCTGGCCTTCCACGAGACGGCGCTGGAAGAGCCCGCGCTCAGCCATGTGCTCGGCGCCCTCGAGGCCGCGCGGGCCTGCGGCAGCGTCACCGCCGAGTTCTGGGCGCTCAGCCGGTCGTCCATGGTGCACCAGGCCCTCGGCGAGGCCGAGCGCAGCATCCAGCTGGGCCGGCAAGCCATCGCCTTGGCCGACACGCTCGACGACCCCGAGGCCGGCTTCGCCGCGGTGAACAACCTGGGCGACGCCTTCCTCGAGATCGCCCGGGCACAGCGCACGGCCGGCGAGGATGCGTCGGAGGCGCTCCGCGACGGCCTCGCCCTCACCCGAGCCGCCGTGGCCCGCGCGCTCGAGCAGCGGCACGCCTTCTACGAGACCGTCGCGCGCACCAACCTGGTCGGCTTCCTCATCGAGCTGGGCCAGTACGCCGAGGCGCGGTCGCAGGCCGGCCGGTCCAAGACCATCGCCACCGCGAACAACTATCAAAACCTGGCCGTGAACAACGACGCCCAACTGGCCGAGGTGGCCAGGGCCGAGGGTCGGATCGACCTGGCCTGCGCCATGATGGACGCCCAGCTGGCCGACCCGTCGGTGTCCGAGGATGCGGCCCTCAAGGTGAAGCTGCACCGGGAACTCTACGAGATGCACAGCAACGCCGGCCGGTTCGAGCAGGCCCTGCGGCACCACGAGGAACTGCACGTGCTGATGCTCGGTCTCACCCGGCAGACCGCCGGGCTGCAGTCGCGCATGCTGATCAACTCCCTCGAGATCGAGCAGGCCCGCCACGAGGCCCAGCGCTCCCAGCTGGAGGCCGAGATGCAGCGCATCCGTGCCGAGGAGCTGGACGAGCAGGCCAACACCGACCCGCTCACCCGGCTGCCCAACCGCCGGGCCCTCGACCGGCAGCTGCCCGAGATGATGAGCACCGCCCTCGACCGCTCCGAACCGCTCTGCGCCGTGATGATCGACATGGACCACTTCAAGGAGGTCAACGACCAGCACGGCCACGCGGCCGGCGACCGGGTGCTCACCACCATGGCCGCCATCCTCGGCGAAACCACCAGGGCCACCGACCTCGCCGTGCGGGTCGGCGGCGAGGAGTTCCTGCTGGTGCTGGGCAACACCAATCTCGACCAGGCCGTGCAGATCTGCGAGCGGCTGCTCGGCGAGGTGCGCAGCCATCCGTGGAGCACCGTGACCGCCGGGCTCAGCTGCACGGCCAGCGTGGGCGTGGCCCTTCTCACCCGCGGCGAGAGCGTGTCGCGTTGGCTTGGTCGCGCGGATGCCGCCCTCTACGAGGCCAAGTCCGGCGGCCGCAACCGGGTCGAATTGGCCCCGACCCGGGCCTGATCCCCGGCCGGATTCACCGCGTCAGGGGGTCAGTACGATCTTGCCCACGTGTGCGGATGCCTCCAACCGGCGATGCGCATCCGCCGCGTCGGCGAAGGAGTACCGGCTGTCGATCACCGGGCGCAGCTCCCCGGACGCCAGCCACGGCCACACCACCTCGAGAAGCTCCGCCATGATGGCGGCCTTCTCCACCGTGGGCCGGGCACGCAGGGTGGTGCCCCAGTAGCGGCCGCGTTTCTGCATGAGGTGGAAGGGGTTGAACACGGCGTCGGTGCCGCTCTGGTTGGCGATCACCATGATGGTGCCGTCGGTGGCGAGCGCCGCCACGTTGCGGGCCGCGTAGGAGCCGCCCATGATGTCGAGGATCACGTCGGCGCCGCGACCGTCGGTGGCGGCGAGCACCTCGGTCACGAAGTCCTGCTCGCGGTAGTTGATCAGCACGTCGGCGCCGAGCTCCCCGCAGACCGCGAGTTTCTCGGCGGAGCCGGCCGTGACCATGACCCTGGCGCCGGCCAACCGGGCCAGCTGGATGGCCGTGGTGCCGATTCCGCTGGCGCCGCCGTGCACGAGCAGCGTCTGCCCTGCGGTGAGCCGTGCGCTCATGAACACGTTCGACCACACCGTGGCCAGCGCCTCCGGCAGCGCGGCGGCGTCAACGAGGTCGACACTCTCCGGCACCGGCAGGGCGAGATCCTGGTGCACCACGGCCTCGGTGGCGTAGCCGCCGCCGGCCAGCAGCGCGCAGACCCTGTCGCCGACGGCGAAGCGGGTCACGGCGATCCCGGTCTCGACCACGATCCCGGAGACCTCCAGGCCCGGCCACTGCGGGGCGCCGGCGGGGGAGGGGTACAGCCCCAGGCGCTGCTGCACATCGGCCCGGTTCACGCCGGCCGCCGCCACCTCGATCCGGATGTCGCCGGCGCCGACGACCAGGTCGGGAACCGTGCTGAGGGTGAGGGCGTCTGGGCCCCCTGGGGTGGTGACCACGAGTGCGCGCATGCGCTCATCCTACGATCGTGACCTGCGAGCTATCCGGCGATCCAGTCGAGGGTCTGCCCGTGTGGGCCGCAGCGGGCCACCGGCCGGCCGTCGAGCGAGACGATGTAATCGCCCGGCACCGGCGTCTCCGGCAGCAGCGCGTCCACCCGGGGCAGCACGCCTACGCCGTCCAGCGAGATCCAGCGGCCGAAGCCTGGCGCCGCATGCGCGAAGGCCGCCCGCTGCTCCTGGGCCAGGTAGACCAGCACGGCGGGGCTCACGATCACCAGCGGCACGCCCGCCGGCGCGAGCGCGACCAGCGCCGCCAGACCGGCCACGGCGTCCCCGGCCACGAGCAGTGGCGGGTCCTCGCGCACGATCGCCATCGCCGCATCCAGCCGGGCACGCCGCTCGGTCTGTTCCGGCCAGACCAGGGTCTCGAGCCAGCGCACGTCATCCGGGTTCCGCACGTCGAGGGGATTGAGGTCGAGGCCGGCCCGCCAGACGACAGCGGGCGGATGCTCGGGCAGCGGCACCGGCCCGGTGGTCTCGGCGCTCAGCAGCACCGGGCTGGGCCCGTCGGCCGGATCCACCCGTCGGCCCGAGTAGTCGTAGCTGTACCGGTCGGGGTAGAGGCAGAGCCCGGCGCTGGCGCCCACCTCGATGAGAGCCACCCGCGGCCCGATCGACGCGAGCACCGGCATGATCGCGGTGAGGCGGCGCGGCTCGTTGGTCTGGGTGGCGCGCACCCTGGCCTCGGCGGCCACCGCCGGCCAGTGCTCGATGAGCCAGCGGCGGAACACCGGGTAGCCGGCCAGCGGCGCCCCGAGCAGGCGCGCGCAGGAGAAGACGAGGTTGGGCTGACGCTTGGGCCGCGGCAGGCCGATGATCAGGTCCAACACTTCGGCGTCGTCCTCGACCCCGGCGGCCCAGCCGGCGTAGAGCTCGGATTGGCCGGGAGTCTCCGACAGCCGGAAGCGCCGGAACCAGTCGGCGGTCTTCTCCAGGTCCAGGGCGCGCTGCGCGGCAGCGCCGCCGGGCAGATCAGCCACCGGCGGGACGGTACATGCTCTGGTGGTTGATGCCGGCCTCCAGATAGGGAGCGCCGAACGGAACGAACCCGAAGTGCGCGTAGAGCGGCACGATGTAGTCCTGCGCGTGCAGCAGCATCGCCTGATCGCCGAAGTCGTCGATCACGCGCTGCAGCAGCACCCGGGCCAGGCCGGCTCCGCGGTGGTCGGGATGCACCACCACGCGGCCGATCACCCGGGCCGCGTCGAGATGCTCCGGTTCGGTGTCGAGCAGAACCCGCAGATAGGAGGTGACCTGCCCGTCGGCGGCCAGCCAGTAGTGCACGGTGCCGGGCTCGCGATCACGATCGTCGAGTTCGGTTTCGTCAATCTTCTGCTCGATGAAAAAGACATCCGTGCGCAGCTTGAGGATCGCGTAGAGCTCGTCGGTGCTGAGGTCGGACCAGGGTTTCACGAGGGGGGAGCTGTGGGGCACGCGCCCGATTCTACAAGCCGGTGCTAGAGCGGGCGGATGCGCTCCAGCAGCAGCGCGAAGAGCAGGCTGGAGCGCTGCTCGTCGTTGATGAGGTCGATGAGTTCGATCACTGCCGCCCGGTCGGCCTCGGGGGCGTTCGCCACGTCGACGTCGTTGATGCTCTCGATCGCCGCGATCAGGCGGTCGGCGCTGGTCGGTGCTGAGGAGGTCTGCGCGGAGCCGGTCTGCGCGGAGCCGGTCTGCGCGGAGTCGGTCTGCGGAGTCTGATCTGAACTGGACATCTTTTTACGATACTCCAGCCGTCCCGGTGCATACGTTCACATGGGTTTGGCAGGAAAAGATGAGGGTTTGTGCAGAAACTTTGTGCAAGCTAGGCGACTTGCCCGCGCCGACCCGCGCGCGTGGGCCCACCGATCAGTGAACCGTCTGCCTTGAGCGACGCCTCACGCGACCTGGAAGCTTATGCGCCCCCACACTCCGAAGTCCCCCACGTCCGACCTGTCCGCCCCCATCACCCGCGCCGCCCGGAAGACCCGCCGCACCCGCAGCCGCCGCCTCACCCTCATCGCCGGCGGCCTCGTGCTCGCCGGAGTCGTGGCCGGCACCGGCTTCACCGTGCAGTCCGCTGTCGCCGAGCAGCGCCAGCAGGCCCAGCAGGAGAGCGATGCCCGCGCCGCGGCCAAGGCTGCTGAGATCAGCAAGACGCACCTCGCCGCATCCGTGGCTCTCTACGACGCCGACACCGCGCTCGACGCCGCCGCGAACAAGGTGGATGCGTCCGACCTCTCGGCCACGACGAGCTCGCTGACCGGATACATCTCGATGCCGCTCGACGAGGTGAGCGAGCTCACCTCGCAGGCCACCGAGCAGGCCGCGGCCGTCACCGCCGCCGCCGCCGAAGCCGACAGGGTGGCCGTCGAGGCCGCCGCCGCCCAGGCCGCCGCCGACGCGCAGGCCGCTGCCCAGGCGCAGGCCGCCGCCGAGGCCCTCGCCGCCGGCAACACTCCCGCCGGGGCGAAAGCCACCGCCGCGAGCCTGGCCGCCTCCCGCTACGGCTGGGGCGAGAGCCAGTTCTCCTGCCTGGTGCAGCTCTGGCAGAAGGAATCCGGCTGGTCGTACACGGCCTACAACGACGACGGCGGTGCCACCGGCATCCCGCAGGCGCTGCCGGGCAGCAAGATGGCCGCGGCCGGCTCCGACTGGGCCACGAACGCCACGACCCAGATCTCCTGGGGCCTGGACTACATCAACGCGTCCTACGGCAGCCCGTGCTCGGCCTGGTCGCACTCGCAGGCCATGAACTGGTACTAGACCGCAGGGTGCCTCGGCTTCGTCAGGTCCAGTAGTTGGACTGGTAGAGGAAGATCACCACGCCCAGTTCCAGCACGATCAACGCGTAGCCCACCCACAGGGCCGCATACGCGAACGCCCGCCCGCTGGCCTGGCCGCGCGCGATGCGGGACAGGGTGAGGTGCGCCAGGACCACCCCGATCACAGGCAGGATCAGCGCCACGACGAAGCTCAGCACGGCGAGGCCGCCCGTGGCGTCCGGGTCGGGGTCCACGGCGGCCGCCCTGGCGTTCTGGCGGATGCCGAAGCGCAGCAGGAAGATCACTGCGAGCGCACCGCCCAGGATGACGACGATGGTGATCGGATAGGTGCCCATACGACGACTCCTAGCGGGAGGTGAGTTGGCCGAGCACGGTGCCGTCGGCCGATTGCAGCGTCATCACCCTGGCCTGCACGCGGCCCTGGGCGGCCTGGCTCAGCCACTGGTCGACACCTTCGCAGGCCCGGAGCGTCGTCGCCCCGGCGGTGAAGAGGATCGCCTCGTCGTCGGTCTGCTCCCAGGCGCCGGTCAGCACGTTGCAGCCGTCGTTGCCGGAGTAGCTGCCGTCGGCCTGGATGGACAGGAACGGCGCCGTGGGGGTGTTCGATTCGACCCAGTAACCGATCGGGAGTCCCTGCGGGCCCACCGTGCTGTCCTGGGACCGCACCAGGGTGGTCTCCGTCGAGTCGAACGAACTGTGGATGACCAGGGTGTCGCCGTCGACCTCCACCCGGGTGCCCCGCGTCACCGCGAGGGGCAGCTGGGCGCCGTCGCAGGCCATCATGGTCTGCGGCCCCGAGGTGGTGGTGAGGGTGCCGTCCGCGCCGAGCTCCCAGGTGCCCTGCACCCGGTTGCAGCCGTCTGAAGCGCTCCAGGTGTTGTCCTGCACGAAGGAGACGTACGGCTGCTCCGGGCTGTCGAAGGTCTTGTCGATCACCCAGGTGCCCACGAGCGCGCCCGGCTGTGCCGTGCCTGACGGCGACTGGCTGTCCGGCGTCACGATGGTGCATCCGGCGAGCAGCAGAACGAAGGCCGCCGCCAGGACGAACCGAGCGGGGGAATACCGGCGGGGCGGGTGGGTAGCCATGACTGCCAAGTCCTTCTCTCGCAGGGCAATCTAGTGCGACCGGGCATCCCGGGCAACGCCGGTGTAGGTTCACGTCGAGTCCAAGGAGGAACGCATGTGGGATTTTCAGGCCGGCGCCTGGCTCCTCGCGGCGCTGCACGCACTGTTCGTGCTCGTCGCCACCGTGTACGTCTCCGCCAACCGGCGGCCGTCCGCGGCCATCGCCTGGGTGTTGGCGATCATCTTCATCCCCTTCCTCGGCGTGCTCATCTTCCTCATCGTGGGAGTGGGGCGGCTGCCGCGGGCCCGTCGCGAGAAGCAGCGGAAGGTGAACGAACTGATCCTGGCTCGCACCGACGGCCTCGACCAGGTGAGCCACCGCGACGAGTGGCCGCCCTGGCTCACCTCCGCGGTGCGGCTGAACCGCACCCTCGGTGCGCTGCCCATGGTGGGCGGCAACCGGGTGGAGCTGCTTCCCGACTACGAGGGGTCGATCGCCCGGATGGTGGAGGCCGTCGACGAGGCGACCGAGTTCGTGCACGTGCAGTTCTACATCCTCGTGCTCGACCAGACCACGCAGCCGTTCTTCGACGCCCTGGCCCGCGCGATCCAGCGCGGCGTCACTGTGCACGTGCTCTCGGACTACCTCGCCTGCCTGATGCTGCCGCGCCGCAAAGAAACCCTCGCGGCGCTCGCCGCGATGGGCGCGCACTGGCAGGCCCTGTTGCCGTTGCGATTCTGGCGCGGACAGTGGCGCCGGCCGGATATGCGCAACCACCGCAAGCTTCTCGTCGTCGACGGGCGCCTGGGTTTCAGCGGCTCGCAGAACATGATCGACGCCACCTACCTCAAGCCCGGCAACCTCAAGCGGGGACTTCGCTGGCACGAGCTGATGATGCGGATCGAGGGGCCCGCGGTGCGCGAGCTGAACGCGGTGTTCCTGGCGGACTGGTTCAGCGAGACCGATGAGATGCTTCCGTTCGACACCTCGCCCGTGGTGCTCGGCCCAGAGCCGCACCTGCTCGACGCGCAGGTGCTGCCCAGCGGTCCGAGCTTCGAAAACGACAACAACCTCAAGCTCTACGCCCTGCTCATCCACAAGGCCGAGCACCGGGTGAGCATCACCAGCCCCTACTTCGTGCCGGAGGAATCGACCATGCTCGCCATCGTCACCGCCGCCTCCCGCGGGGTGGAGGTGGAACTGTTCGCCTCCGCCATCGGCGACCAGGCGCTGGTCTACCACGCGCAGCGGTCCTACTACGAGGAGCTGCTGCGGGCGGGGGTGTCGATCTACCTCTACCGGGAGCCGACGGTGCTGCACGCGAAGCATTTCACCATCGACGACGACGTGGCGGTGGTGGGGTCGAGCAATATGGACATCCGCTCGTTCAGCCTGAACATGGAGGTGTCGGTGCTCGTGCACGGCGCAGACTTCGTGCGACGGATGCGCCTGGTGCAAGACGATTACCGGGCCAACAGCCGCAAGCTCGAGCTGGCCGACTGGTTGGACAGGCCCGCAGGCGGCCGGATCTTCGACAATCTCGCCCGGCTGACGTCGTCGCTGCAATAGAGGGGGTGCGGCATGGGCGAATGGGGGCAGCTGCTGCCGCTGGCGCTGACCATCGCGCTCAGCCCGCTGCCGCTGGCCGCGCTGCTGCTGATGCTGCTCGCACCCGACGGGTTCCGGGCGGCCGCGGGCTTCAGCATCGGCTGGTTCATCGGCGTGCTGCTCTCGGCCACGCTGCTCGCGGTGCTGTCGTCGCTGCTGCCGCACGACAGGTCGTCGGGCACCCGTGTGCTGCAGGTGGTGGTGCCGCTGCTGCTGGGCCTCGTGCTGATCGTGCTGGGAATCGTGCAGTGGCACGACAGGCCCCGCCGCGGCCAGGTGGTGCCGTTGCCGCGCTGGCTGAGCGCGCTGGACCGGCTGACCCCGGCCAGGGCGACCATCCTCGGGGTGGGCTATGCCGCGTTCCGGCCGAAGAACCTGGTGATGGCGGCCGCAGCCGGGGTGGTGATCCTCGGCGCGCACACCGACCCCACCGGGATCATCTTCTCCGTGGCGCTGTTCACCGCGCTGGCCTCCATCACGATGCTCGGGCCCGTGCTCGCCTACGCATTCGGCGGTGCCGCGGTGCGGCTCCGGCTGGTGCGGCTGCGGCAGTGGCTGGTGAGCAATATGCCGCTCATCACCGTCGTCACCGTGCTGCTGCTGGGCATCTTCCTGGTGCTCGCGGGCCTGGGCGAACTGCTCGGCCAGCTGCTCTCCTGAGCCCGGTCAGCAGCCGCAGGTCTCGCCGACCACGAGAGCCGGGGGCAGTACGGTGAGCGGATGCGCGCCGGGGGTCCACTCGGCCAGGTGGTCGAACACCCGCTCGGCCATCGCGGGCAGGGAGACGGCCACGGTGGTGAGCCGCACACTGCCCAGCAGCGCCTCACGGATGCCGTCGAAACCGACCAGCGCGGTCTGCTCCGGTATGCGCACGCCCGCCAGCGCCGCCGCCCGCAGCACCGCGAGGGCGTGTTCGTCTGTCGTGGCGAAGATCGCGGGCGGCGCCCCGGCGGCCAGCAGCCGACGGAGCGCGGTCTCGGCCTCGATGCGGTCCATCGGCACCCGGTGCAGCAGGCCCGCCGTGGACAGGCCGGCGGCGGCCATCGCCGTGGCCCAGCCGCGGGCCCGGCGCCCGGTGGGGCCGAAGTCGTCGAGGCTGGTCACGCAGTGGATCTCGGTGTGCCCGTGGCCGATCAGGTGCTGCACGGCGAGCCTGGCCCCCTCCTCGTCGTCGAACAGCACGCTCGAGGTGCCGCCGGCCTCCGGCGCCGAGTGCAGGTAGATGCGCGGCGTGTGGTCGATCACGGGGTCGTCGGGATCGATCGTCACGACGAAGATCGCCGCCACCTGCACATCGGAGAACGCCGACTCGTAGCCGCGCTCCACCTCACGGTCGTAGTTGGTGTTGCCGAGCAGGGTGAGGTAACCGCGCTCGCGGGCGGCCACCTCCACGTGCCGGGCGAGCTCGCTGAAGAACGCGTTCGACGAGTCGGGCACGAGCAGTCCCACCAGATTGGTGCGTCCAACGCTGAGCGCTCCTGCCAGCGAATTGCGACGGTAGCCGAGGGCGGTGATGGCCGCCTGCACCCGCACCCGGGTGGCCTCGGCCACGCGACGGGGGCCGTTGTTCACCACGTAACTCACCACGGCGGTGGAGGTGCCGGCCTCCCGGGCGACATCGGCCAGGGTGGGCCGTTTCGGAGCATCGCTCATGAAGCCACCCTACCGGCGTCGCGGGACGTAACACGGTGTTAACCGAGGCTCGATCGTCCGTAACATCTCCTCACTAGGGTTTCCCTTCTAAGCGCTTAGATAAACGCAGAACCGAGGTCGAAAATCATGCCAGACGCCACGACGGCAGCCGCACCGCCGGCCTCCGACGAGCTCGGCCGATCCGGGGTCGACACCCAGCTGGCCCGCACGGCCTGGGCCCAGGCTTCCGTGCGCCGCTTCGCGAGCCAGACCAACCTCCTGGTGGCGAGCAGCCGGGTCCTGATCGTCGGCGCCGGCCCGCTCGCCGACGAGCTCGCCCACGCGTTGAGCACCATGGGCGCCAGGGTGGCCGTGTCCGGCACGGATGCCGCGGCTCTCTACGCCTTCGCCCGCCGTGGCCTCGACACGCACCAGGTGGGCCCGGCCGGCCTGCTCATCCCCGCCGAGACCGACCTGGTGTTCGCCACCGGCGAGGAACCGACGCCGCTGACCCCGGCCGCGCTCGGCGCAGCTGACGCCGCCGCGGCGCATCCGCTGGTCATCGTCGACGCCGCCGAGCCCGGCCGCCCCGCCGCCGTCGACCTCGCCGCGTTCGCCGCCCACCCCGCGCTCACGGCCCGTGACGCGATCCGCGGGTTCGCGCTGCACCGCGACGTGTTCGTGATCTCGGTCGCCCACCTGGAGACCACCGCAGACGCCCACGCCGGGGAGGCGCGCGCATGACCGGCCGCATCCTCGACCCCGGTCTCTGGCGCGAAGGCCAGGACAAGATCGACTGGGCCGCCCGGTTCATGCCCGTCACCCAGAGCCTCTGCGGGCAGCTCGCCGACAGCGGCCTGCTGCGCGGCACCAGCATCGCCCTGGTGCTCGTGCTCGAACCCAAGACCGCCAACCTGGCCCTCGAGCTGGCCAAGGCCGGCGCCGACGTCTCGGTGATGTGCCACGCCTCGAGCACCCGCGACGACACCGCCGCCGCCCTCGAGCGCGCCGGCGTCACCGTTTTCTCGCGCAGCGACGCCACCCCCGCTATGGACCACGCCTTCGCCCTCGAGCTGCTCGACCAGCGGCCCGACATCCTCGTCGACGACGGCTCGAGCATCACCCGGCTGGCCCACACCGACCGGCCCGGGGTGCTCGAGCAGATGATCGGCGCCACCGAAGAGACCACCAGCGGGCTGCGTCCGTTGCGAGTGATGGAGGCCGCCGGGGCGCTGCGCATCCCGGTGCTCGCCGCCAACGACGCCCTCTGCAAAACCCTGTTCGACAACGGCTACGGCACCGGGCAGTCCACGGTACTCACCATGCTCGACCTGCTCGGCACCCCGCTCGCCGGCCGCAACGTGGTGATCGCCGGCTACGGCTACGTGGGCCGCGGCGTCGCCCGCGAGGTCGCCGCGCTCGGCGGACGGGTCACCATCGCCGAGGTCGACCCCGTGAAGGCCCTCGAGGCCACCTTTGCCGGCTTCCGCGTCGACACCCTCGCCCGCGCCGCCCGCAGCGCCGACCTGCTGATCTCGGCCACCGGCATCGCGCACACCATCGACGTCGAACACCTGCTCGCCCTGCCGGAAGGCGCCGCCGTGGCCGTCTCCGGCGGTGTCGGCCAGGAGATCGCCATCGACGCGGTGCTCGCCGCCGGCGCCACCCGGCACCCGGCCGGCCACCTCGTTGAGCGGTTTGCGCTGCCGAACGGCCGCAGCATCCGCATCCTCGACGACGGCGGCTGCATCAACTGCACGGCCGGCGAGGGCAATCCGATCGAAATCATGGACCTCTCCTTCGGCGTGCAGGCCGGCGCCATCGAATACCTGCTCACCCACGGCGCCGGCCTGGCCAACGCCGTGCACCTGCTGCCGGCCAGCGTCGACGACAGGGTCGCCCGCGCCAAGCTCGCTGCCCTGGGCGCCAGGCTCGACGTGCCCAGCGCGGCCCAGCAAGACTTCCTGGGCGGATGGCGCGGCACCAGCACGGCCTACACGGCCGGGCCCGCAGAATCCGCGGAGAATCCCTCGTGAGCGCCCTCGTCGAACTGAACCGCGTGTCGGTCACTTACCGCTCCGCGTCCAGGCCCGCCCTCATCGACGCCAGCCTGAGCATCGAGCCCGGCGAGATCGTGCTCGTCGCCGGTCCGTCCGGCTGCGGCAAGAGCACCCTCCTGCGCGTGGTCAACGGCCTCGTGCCGCGCTCCTACCGCGCCGAGGTGAGTGGCAGCATCCAGGTGAACGGGCAGGACAGCGCCGAATTCACCCTGCGCACCATCTCCGAAACCGTCGGCACCCTGCTGCAGAACCCTGCCAAGCAGGTCGTGGGTCACTCGGTGCTCGCCGAGCTTGCCTTCGGCCTGGAGAACCGCGGCGTGCGTCCCGCCGAGATCCTCAGCCGCGCCCACGCCGTGGCCCGCCGGCTGGGCATAGAGAACCTGCTCGAGACCGCCCCGCACGAGCTCTCCGGCGGCCAGCTGCAGCTCGTCGCGTTCGCCGGCATCCTCATCCTCGAGCCCGCGCTCATCATCGTGGACGAACCCCTCGCCAACCTCGACCCGGATGCCTCGCACCGGCTGCTCGGCGCCGTGCGGGAGTACGTGCGCGGCGGCGGTGCGGCGCTGATCGTGGAGCACCGGGTGGACGAGATCGTGGAACTGGCCCCCGACCGGGTGCTCTACCTCGACGAGGGCGCCACCCTGTACAGCGGCGACCTGGCCGGGTTCCTCGCCGTCGCCTCGCCCCAAGCCGTGAAGCTGCCGTTCCGCACCCTCGTGGACCGGCACCGCAGCGAGCCGGACGGGCAGCCTGTGCTCGCCGAACCCGACTGCGCCACCGCCGGCGCCGCGCGGCTCGAATTCGTCGACGCGCACCTCGGCTACGGCAGCACCACCATCCTCTCGGCCGTCACCACCCGGCTGCACGCGGGGGAGCGGGTCGCCATCCTCGGCCACAACGGTGCGGGCAAATCCACCCTGCTGCGCGCCGCCGTCGGGCTCGTCGACCCGCTGGCCGGCCAGGTTCTGCTCGAGAACGTGCCGGTCGAGACCCTGGGCGCCAAGGAACTCGTCGGCATCTGCGGCTACCTCTTCCAGAACCCCGCGCAGGCGCTGTTCAGCGACACCGTGTCCGCCGAGCTCGCGTTCGGCCCCAAGAACCTCGGCCGCAGCGAGGCCGAGATCGCCGAGATCTCGCGCATCGCACTCGAGGCCGTGCTGCTGCACGAGGAGCCCGACATCCTGGCCCGGCCGCCCCGCACCCTCTCCTTCGGCCAGCAACGCCGGCTCGCGGTGGCGCTCGCTCTCACCCTGCAGCCGCGCACCCTCATCCTCGACGAACCCACTGCCGGCCAGGACGAACGCAGCGCCACCCACTTCCTCGACGCCATCTGGGACCTGCCGGGCATCGACAGCATCTACTTCATCACGCACGACATCGACATGGCCCTGTCCAGGGCCGACCGGGTGATCGTGGTGAGCGACGGATGCATCGTGGCCGACGACACCCCGGCCGCGATCGTGCACCACACCGGCCTCTGGCACGCCACCACCGTCGGTGCGACTGCAGGCGTGCTGCGCGAGACCGACTATGTGCGCGCCGCCCGCGAACACGGCCCCCGCACCGGCCGAATGCCCCGCGCCTGGGACCTGGCCCGCCAGGTCGCCGGCGCCCCACCCGTTCCCGCCCCCGCTTCCTGACCGCACCACCCAGCATCCGCACCGCCCGCACCGCCTGCGTCATCCGCACCGCCCGCCTCACCCGCACCATCCGTTCAGCCGCATTCGCAGTCCGCTCCCACCCGCCCTGCCCCGACCGAAAGGAATCACCCCATGAGCACCGCCACCGCCACCACCACCCCCAAGGCCCGACGCGCCCCCTTCGCCGTCACCTCCCGCACCATCGTCTTCGGCGCCATCGGCGCCGCCCTCTACGGCGCGCTGGGCGTCTTCAGCTTCATCATCCCCGGCACCGCCAACGTCGCCATCCGCCCGGCCATCGCGATCATCCCGTTCGTCGGCGCCCGGTTCGGACCGATCGCCGGCTTCTTCACCGGCGCCGTCGGCAACGCCCTCGTCGACCAGATCCAGGGCTTCGGCTTCCTCACCTACTGGAACTGGAGCCTCGCGAACGGCTTCATCGGCCTCGTCGCCGGCCTGATCGCGTTCTACACGCCCGAACCGAAGAAGACCGGCGCCCAGATCCTGCGCGTGGCCCTCATCGCCCTCGTCGCCGTGGTCGTCGGCCTGCTCTTCACCGCCACCGACCTGCTGCTCGGCAACACCTTCGAGTACTGGTTCTTCGGCGCGTACATCCCGGCCATCATCTCCACCTCCATCGCCGCCGTCATCATCGCCCCGGTGCTCGACCAGGCCTGGAAGCCCCTGCAGAACCTCGCAGGGCGCTAGTGGAGGTCTCCCCGCGGTATCTCGCCGGCCGATCCTTCCTCGGCCGGCGGGACCCCCGCGTGCTCATCGGCGTACCGGTGTTCTCCGTCATCGTCGCCGCGCAGGTCTCCGACCTGCGGGTGATGGCGGTGCTCGTGGTCATAGCGTTCGCCTACTACGCCAGCGCTCGCATCCCGTTCCGCGAGGTGCGCTCCAACTGGACGTTCGTGCTCGTGTTCGTGCTGATCATGGCCGGGATCAACGGCATCATCGTCGGCGCGCAGGCGTCCGGCACCTCCACCGAGAGCGCCACCCTGTTCACGATCCCGCTCATCGGGGTCGACGTCACCACCGGCAGCGTCTCCTACGCCGCCAACCTCACCCTGCGGTTCCTCGCGATCGCCGCCACCGGTTTTCCGCTGGCCTTCTCGATCCGTCCCGGCGACCTGGCCGTGGCGTTCGCCAGGCTCGGCATGCCCAGCCGGTTCGCCTACGGCATCGACCTCACCTTCAAGTTCCTGCCGTCCACCTCGGCGAGCCTGGCCGAGACCATCGCCGCGCAGCGGCTGCGCGGCTACGAACCGCCGCCCACTCACAACCCCATCCGGCGGGTGCTGCAGCTGCGGCCGCTGATGGTGCCGGTCACCGTCAACTCGTTCATCGACGCCGAAGACGTCGTCGACGCCCTCGACCTGCGCGGCTTCGGCACCCAGAAACGCACCTGGCTGCGGCAGCTGCGCTTCGGCACTGTCGACTACCTCGTGGTGGGGTTCTTCCTCGCCCTCGCCCTGCTCGCCACGATCGCCAGCCTCACCGGACGGATGCCCGAACTATGGATCTTCTGAACGACCGCGGCCTCCCGGCCACCGGCATCCGCGCCGACACCCGCCCGCAACTCCATACAGCCCCCTGGCTGGTGCCGGTCAGCCGCGAACCCATCCGCGACGGTGCCGTGCTCGTGACCGACGGGCGCATCAGCGCCGTCGGAACCGCCACCGAGCTGCTCGGCGACCTGCGCCGCAACGGCACCGAGTTCGGGGAGCATGCCTGGGAGGGTGTGCTCATGCCCGGCCACGTCAACGCGCACTCGCACCTGCAGTACACCTGCATGGCCGACGTCGGCCAGGGCGTCTACGCCGGTTTCGAGGACTGGTCACGTGCCTTCCAGGTGGTCTACGAAGAGCCGCACGACTGGGGAGCGTCGGCCGCGGACGGCCTGGCCATCGCCCTCGCCGCCGGCACGACGGCCATCAGCGACATCGTCACCGACACCGAGGCGTTCGAGGTGCTCAAACACGGCCAGATGCACGGCATCGCCTACTGGGAGCTGATGAGCTGGCTCACCGACGAGTGGATGAGCCGCGGCCGCAGCGAGACCATCGCCCGGCTCGGCACCGCCCCGCACGACTTCCTCGGCCTGTCGCCGCACGCCCCGTACTCACTCGACACCGAGGTCATCCGCGACCTGTCCACCCTGTCGGAAGAGCTCGGCGTGCGCCGCCACATGCATCTGGCCGAATCGGCCTGGGAGGCCGAATACACCCTCAGCGGCACTGGCCAGCTGGCCGACCAGTGGCGCAACTGGGGCTACAGCGAGTTCGCCGTGCTCAGGGCCGGCGGCACCCAGCGCCGCCCGGTCGCTTACGCCGAATCCATCGGGGCGCTCGGCCCCGACTGCCACATCGCGCACGGTATCTACGCGGATGCGGAGGACCGCGCCATCCTGCGCCGCACCCACACGGCCGTGGCGCTGTGCCCCCGCTCGAACGCGGTGATCGGCCTCGACGAGGCCCCCGTTGCCGCCTATCTGCGCGAGGGCAACCGCATCGCGGTGGGCACCGATTCGCTGTCGTCCACTCCGTCGCTGGACCTGATGGGCGACGTCGCCGCCCTCTATGCGCTCGCCCGCGCTCAGGGCTACGCCGAGACCGATCTGCACGCTCGGCTGCTGCACGCGGCCACGCTCGGCGGCGCCGTGGCAATGGGCATGGAGACCGGCGACCATAGAATCGGCAGCCTCGACGTCGGCGCCCTCGCCGACTTCGCGGTGCTCGACACCCTCGCGCCCACCGCTCACGACGTCGTCGCCGCTCTCGTCGAAGCGGGCGACGGACACAACCTGGCCACAATCATCTCGGGAGACATTCGATGGCAACGCACGATCTAGACAGCCGACTCGCGACCCGCCGCACGGCATCCGGCGAGTTCATCGAACGCCTGGAGCGCCCGGCGCTGGCGATCGAGCTCGGCCTCGAACCGCATCCGGAGGGCGGCTGGTACCGGCGCACCTGGACCTCACCGGTGCCGGTGACGCTCACGGATGCCGACGGCAGCGAGCGCGTGCGTCCCGCGGCCACCCTCATTCACTTCCTGCTGCCGGCCGGCGAATTCTCGGCCTGGCACCGGGTGTCGTCCAGCGAGATCTGGATCTGGAACGGGCAGGGCACCGTGCAGTTGGAGCTGGGCGGGGTCGGCGACGAGCCGGATGCCGAGGTCAGCCCGGTCGTCGGCGGGCGGCTGCTGCGCGGGGAGCGCAGCCAGGTGATCATCGGCGCGAACGTCTGGCAGCGCACCCTGCCGAGCGACGAGGACGCCCTGGTGAGCTGCCTGGTGTCACCCGGCTTCGACTTCGCCGACTTCTCGATGGAGTAGCGGCCCCGGCCGGGGTGGTGACGCTCAGCGGGCGAAGAAGCCCCGGTAGTACTCGTAGGTCCAGCCGACCAGGGCGATCAGGCCCACGCCCACGCCGATGATGGAGATCCAGACACCCACCGCGAGCCCGAGGAAGACGAGGGCGAGGGAGGCGGCGACGAGGATCGGCCACCAGCTGAACGGGCTGTAGAAGCCGAGCTCCGGGTCGTCGTCGTCGATATTGCCGTTCACGTTGTCCTGGGGCAGCTCACCGCCCTGGGCTTTGTGCACTCGGCCGAGGTAGAAGGCTATGAACGCCGCCAGCACGAAGGTGAGCCCGAGAACGACCGTGCCCACCCAGTCCACGGGCGGGAGGGTCTGGGTCGATGCGCCGGGATTGTTCACGTGCTGGGCATAGACGATCAGATTCCAGACCGTGTAGGCAACATCGGCCACCAGGAAGAACCCGGCGAGGACCCAGAACAATCTGACGTTCGCTCCCATGCAGGCAAAATACGCCGTTCGGCCACATCGACCAAGGCCTTCACTCGGTGCCGGCGCGACGCGGGACACGCCAGGGGAGCGCCCCGGATGCCCGATTGGGTCCGGATTGTCACCTGTTCAGCCCCGGATTGTCCCGGTTCTGTCACCGGGGCCCGCGAAATGACCGTAACTTAGATAGGTAGGCACACTCCCGTCGAATCCGGCGCGCAGCGAGCCTGCGCACACGAAGGGTTGAGTTGTGAACGAGGAATGCATCCACGGACTGGACGGGGAGCTCTGCGCCCTGTGTTTCCCACCCGCCGCCCCCGTCGCATCGACCGTACCCGCCGTGCGAGCCCCGCGCGCCAGCCGCGCGCGCACCCCTGAGGCTCCCACCGCCCTGCGCACCATCGCCGCGCCGATCACCACCGGCACCGCCAAGACCAAGCGCCACGACGACAATGTCGGCGAACAGCGCATCTACCACCTCACCCACATCCGCAACCTGCCCGGCATTCTCGCCACCGGCCGGCTGCTGGCCGACAGCAGCGAAGACTGGGAAACCCGTCCGGTCGTCGACATCTCCTCGCCCGCGAACCGTGATGCCCGCCGCGACGCGCGCGTCTCCGGCCCCGACAGCCTCGCTGTCGCCGACCACGTGCCGTTCTTCCTCTCGCCGAACGCACTGGTCTGGGAGAACATCCGCGCCCAGTCCCTCGACCCGCGCCTGTCCGACGACGCCCACGACGCCGCGGCGTTCGACTTCGTGATCCTGGTCTCGACGGTCAAGAAGGTGCTCGACGCCGCCGACGACGCCGAGACCCCGTTCGCTGTCACCGACGGCGACGCAGCCTTCGCCAGCACCCGCTTCGGCTCCACGACCGACTCGGCCGACCGCCTGCTACGCACCCTCCGCGCCGACCTCGACTCCGACACGATCCTCAAGGCCGAGCTGCTCGTGCCCGGCGAGGTCCCGTTCGGCCTGATCACCCTCATCGGCGTCGCCAACGACAGGGTGCGGGACGCGGTCAAGCCGATCCTCGCCACCCTGAGCCACAAGCCCAAGGTCGCCGTGTACCCGCCGTGGTTCCACCCGACCGAAGAGATCTAGACCAGCGGATGCGCCGGGGTCGCGGCCGGTGAGCGCCGGGTCCCGGGGTGGGTCGCCTGCTGAGTCGTCTGGCGCTGCCACCTCAGGCGCTGCGACCTCGAGTGCTCCGACGCGTGCAGCGGAGCGTGCTGCGACCCGTGCCGCCGCGCGCTCCGCGAATGCCACGAAGCACCTGCCTGCCCGGTGGCTCGAGGTGTCGGTCGACGAGGCCACCGCGCACGCTTTCGCTCACACAGCCATGGCCGGGCGCCGCTATACGCCGGTCGGCGAGCGTGTCGACGGTGTGGTGCTATACCAGTACGGAACGCTGCTGACGGAGTTCCTGTCCGAGATCGCCGGCCTGCCCCTGATCCTGCGGCTCGCGGGCCGCCCGTACGGCTACGCGAAGATCGCCGTCTGGACCGAACCTGCCGCCGGCGGCACCCGCGTCAGCGTGAGCCTGCTGACGGGGCTGTTCCACGCCGAGGCCCTCCGTCTCACCGTCGACGAGCTGATCCGTGCCTTCGACACGGCGGGCACCCTGCTCCGCGCCGGTGAACCGTTCTCCGGCATCGACCTGCCTCCCGCCTCGCCCGGCCGCCCCCTCGCGCATCGCCGCTGGCGCTCCAGCCGCGCCTGAGCCGTCCCGCCCGCCGCCCAGCCCCTCCCGAGTTGCGCCAAAACGCCCCTTGCGGGCCCTCGAAGGGGCACTTTGCCGGAAGTCGGCGCATGCGCCCGTTTCGACTTGCCGCAAAGCGCCCTCTCCGGGCCACCGAAGGGGTGCTTTGCCGTAAGTCGGTGCAGGGGTGGATCGTGAGAGTCGCCGGATGGCGCGCTGACTGGGCTACACCACGCCGAGCGGACGGTGTTCGCCGGCGGGCAGTTCCACGCGCAGCTCGTCTCCCGGGGCCACGGTGCCGTCCACCACGACGATGCCCATGATGCCGGCCCGGCGCAGGATGTCGCCCGACGCATCCGTGCTCTTGAGCTCGCCCTTGAGGCCGGGCTGGAACTTGTCGATCATCGAGCACGGGTCGCGCATGCCGGTGACCTCCACGACGGCGTCGGCGCCGAGGTGCAGGCGGGTGCCGACCGGGAGGGCGAGCAGGTCGAGCCCGGCGGTGGTGACATTCTCGCCGAGCTGCCCGGCCGCCACGGTGAATCCGGCGTCGGCGAGCTCGTCGAAGAGCTCCGAACGCACCAGATGCACCTGGGTGAGGTTGGCCCGGCCGGGGTCGGTGCGGATCAGGTAGCGGTGCTGGGTGGTGGCACCGGCGTGCGAGTCGCCCTCGATGCCGTAGCCGGCCAGCAGGCGGATGCTGGGCACAACGGGTTTGCTGAACCGGTGCTTCTCGTCGCGGCTCACGGCCACGACGGAACCCGTCTGCTGCTCACTCATGCCGCCATCCTGCCAGATGCCGCCCCGCGCCGACACTAGCCGATCGCCTCGACGGTGATGCCGCCGTTGGTGGTCTGCGCGGTGATCGACCGCCGGGAGGTGCTGTCGGAGGGCACGGCATCCGAGTTGACGGTGCCGTTCGTGGTGCGGGCGGAGACCAGGTAGCTCACTCCGGCCACGGGCACCCGCACGGTGATCGAGCCGTTGGTGCTGCCGGCGTCCACGGAGTCGGGGGCGTCGGCGAAGGTCAGCTCGACAGAGCCGTTGGTGGTGGCGGCGGCCACGGACTTGGAGGTGGCGTCACGAACGCGGATGTCGCCGTTGGTGGTCTGCAGATCCACCCGGCCCACTGTGCCCTCGGTCTCGATCGCGCCGTTGGTCGTGGTGAGGGTGACCCGGCCGGTGAGCCCGGATGCCGCGATGCGGCCGTTCTCACCGACGACCGTGACCGGCAGCACGCGAGGCAGTTGCACGGCGACGCTGATGGCGCAGCGGGAGAACAGCTGGGCCTCGCAGCCGCCGCGCACCTCGGTGACACCGCCCTCCGTGCGTACCGTGAGGGTCGGTTCGGTGCCGAAGAACGACCCCGTCATGCGCACGTGCACACTGTCGTCTGTGCTCGGCTCGAGGGTGACGGCAGCATTGGGAATCTGCACGCTGAGGTTGGTGCCCGGAGACCCGGTGGCGCGGAGATCCACGGGGCCGCTGCGACCGGACAGGGCGAAGAAGAACGCCAGGACCAGCAGGAGAAGCCCCACCGTGGGAAGGAGTACGTAGAGCAGGGTGCGCCACAGGGGTGCCGGGCCCTGTCCGGCGGCGCGCGGCTCCGCGGCCGGAGCGGGCGGACCTGCCGGACCGCCCGGAGGTGGCGGAGGCGGCGGAGGGGGAGTGGGCGGCGCGGAGCGGGCATCCGGCGGCGGCGTGGGCGGCGACCCTGAGGGTGGTGGTGCGGGTGGACGTGAACCGGCCCCGCCGCCCGCCCCGCCCGCCGCCGACCGGACCACGGGCGGCCGCGGGCGGCCGTGCGGCGGCGACGTGTCGGTCATGGCGTGGGCTCCCCGGGTGAACGGGGCCCTGGCGCACCCGGCGGTCTGCCGGCAGGCGGGCGCCCGCTGCTGGGGAACGTAGCAGGGTTGCCGGCGCCTCGATATGGCCGGCGCCGGGGAGCTCAGCGCTTGGTGAGGTCCCGGTCGCGGTAACGCAGCAGTCTGGCTCGCACCGACAGGATGCCGCCGGCCACGAGGGCGACGATCGCCACCGGCAGCAGAACCGACAGCATCACGCTGTTCGTGGCGGCATTGACGATCAGGAGGGCCACGGCCAGGCCGCTGCAGGCGAAGGCGGCGACCGTGTAGGTGGTGAACGTCCAGGATTTCACGGGGCAGGCATCCAATCGGTGGCAGGTCGGCGCGGCCGCCGAGCTGATTACACGGTACCAGCGCCACCCCGACCCGCCCGCTCAGGCACCCCGGCGGCGCACCCGATGCGGCATTCGGCGCAGAGCGAACGTAGGCTGGATGTCTAGCCACCGATTCAGAGATAGGTCTGACGTGAAGGTCATCAGCTACAACCTCCGTAAGAACCGTGCCAGCGGGGAACTTATTGCACTGGCAGAAAAGTACGACCCCGACCTGCTGTGCCTGCAGGAGTGTGACACCCTCGACCTGCCCGCAGAGGTGGGACTGCTGCACCTCGCCGACTCCACCACCCGCAACCGCCTGGGGTTGGCGGTGTACTACCGCAAGGACCGCTTCACCGCGAGGAAGACGCAGACCTTCGCGCTCAAGAAGTCGATGCACGACATGCTGCTCACCCCCGCGCACGAACGGTTGATCGGCACGCTGCTGTACGACATGGCCGCCCAGCGGGAGCTCGTCGTCGCCTCGTTCCACGCCGCGCCGCTCACCGCCCGCAACTCGCTGCGTCGCAATCAGATCCGCTCGGCGCACGAAGAGCTCAACGTGCTCGGCCCGAACCTGCCGACCCTGATGGTGGGCGACTACAACTACCCGATCTTCAAGAAGCACCTCAGCAACGAGGTGCGGGAGTCCGGTTACGACCTCACCCTGAGCGACAGCCGCACCTACACCAGGTACAAGTTCTTCCGCGGCCACTTCGACCTGGCCACCTCGGTGGGGCTCACCATCGACAATGTCGAGACGCTGCCCCGCGGCACGAGTGACCACATGCCTATCCTGGTCACGTCGTCGTACAGCGATGCGGTCGTGCCTGCGTCCGACCAGACTCAGGATGCGGCCGGCGCCGTCGTCCCCGGCGGCGAGTTCTCGATCTAACCGCGGTCCACATCCGGCCGACACCCGTCGCAGGGTCTAGAGTCATGCATACGAAACGCGAAGGAGCCCGCATGACCGGCTTCGCTGTGGTCGACTTCGAAACCACCGGACTCTTCCCCGGCGGCCACGACAGGGTGATCGAACTCGCTGTGGTGCAGCTCAGCTCGCACGGTCAGTTCGAGGGGCAGTGGGAGAGCCTGGTGAACCCCGGGCGCGACGTCGGGCGGGCAGACAGCCACCGCATACGCACCAGCGACGTGCTCGACGCGCCCACCTTCGCCGAGATCGCCCCGCGGCTGCTCGACCTCCTGCGCGGTCGGGTCGTCGTGGCGCACAACGCCAGCTTCGACGTTCGCTTCCTCGTGGCGGAGCTGCGCCGGGCCGGGCTGGATGCGCCCGCCGACATCGTCACACTGTGCACGATGCAGCTCGCTCGCGACTTTCTGCCCGGCTCGGGCCGCTCGCTCACCGATTGCTGCGCGGCGCTGGACATCGAGCTGGACGGCGGCCATCGCGCAGCCGGTGACGCCCGCGCCACGGCCCGGCTGTTGGCGGCCTATATCGAGGCCGCGGATGCGCCGGAATTCTGGGCCGCCCACCTCGCCGCCGCCGCGGACGTGCCGTGGCCGGTCGCCTCGACTCCGGCCGTTCGGTGGTACGCCCGAACGGTGTCCTCGCACCCGATGAGCACAGAGGCGTTCCTCGAGCACCTGGCCACCCGGTTGCCCAACGTGGCCGGACCCGCCGAATACGTCGACTACCTGGCCCTGCTCGATCGCTGTCTGATCGACCGCACACTCTCCAGCCACGAGGCGGACTCCCTGGCCCGGCTGGCTCAAGAGCTCGGCCTGGATCGTGCCACCGCCGAGAGGCTCAACCGGCAGTACTTCGCGGCGTTCACCGCGCTGGCCTGGACCGACGGAATGCTCACCACCGCCGAACTCGCCGACCTGGTGAACGTGGGCATGCTGCTCGGCCAGCCGGCAGCGACCGTCGCGGCGGCCCTGAACGAGACCCGGCAACAGCCCACGTCACACGTCGCCGCGCCGGCGCCCGGCACCGACTTCTCGTTGCAGCCCGGCGACCTGGTCGTGCTCACCGGCGACATGCTGAGGGTGCGCAGCGACTGGGAACGGGAGCTGCGGGAGCTGGGCCTGGTGCCGTGGAGCGCCGTGACCAAGAAGGTGAAACTGCTCGTAGCCGCCGATACCGGCTCCCTCTCGGGCAAGGCCCGCAAGGCCCGCGACTACGGCATCCCGATCGTCGACGAGGCCACCCTCATCAGGCTCGCCCGTGCGCGGGTGGCGGGGCGGTAGGCGGCCGGCTCAGCCACGCACCCGCAACAGGTGCGAGCGCTCAGGATGCTTGGCGAACCACTTGCCCACGTACCAGCAGTCCGGCGCTATCGCGCGGTTGCTCGTGGCCTCCACGTCGTCCACCGCGAACGCCACGACCTGGCCGGCCAGGCCCTGCCCGCGGCGGTGCGGGTCGGTGAAAGTGTGGTGGAACGACACGGTGTCGCCCTGGACGAGGTAGTCGGCCAGGGCCGCGAGCTCGCCGTCGATATAGAGGGCGTAGCGGGAGGCATCCGGTTCGTGGAGGAGAGCAGTGGTCACCTGACCAGCGTAGACCGCCGTGTCGGTGGTCTCCGGTAACCTGACCACACCCAGCAGGTGGAGGCGCCTTAGTGTTCTTGCTCGATACCACAGTGATCTTCAGTGCGACCGACCTCGGCGCCGCCGCGGGCTGCGAGTGGGCGCTGATGCGCAAGCTCGACGGCAAGCTCGGCCGCATCGAGACCGTGCCCGACGACGGCGACGCCATGCTGCGCCGGGCCGGCGCCCTCGGCGACGCGCACGAACTGCGCTATCTCGAGACGCTGCGCCGCACCCGCGAGGTCGTCGAATTCGACCGCCCGTCCATGCGCGAGCTGCCGCAGGCCGCCGCGGCCACCGCCGACGCGTTCCGGGCCGGCGCAGACGTGCTCTTCCAGGCCACCTTCTTCGACGGGCGCTTTGTCGGTTTCGCCGACTTCATCATGCGAACGGATGACGGCGCCTACGAGGTCTACGACACCAAGCTGGCCCGCTCGGCCAAGATCACCGCCCTGCTCCAGGTGGCCGCGTACAGCGACCAACTGCAGAGGCTCGGCATCAGAATCGGCGAGAACGTGCACCTCCTGCTCGGCGACGGACGCACGAGCACCCACCGGCTCCGTGACATCCTGCCCGTGTACCGCAAACGCCGCGCCCGGCTTGAACGCCTGCTCGACGAACGCCTCGCCGATCCGGAGCCCACCCCGTGGGGCGACCCGCGGTACACGGCCTGCGGCCACTGCGCGGCCTGCGCCGTGGAGGTGGAGGCGCACCGGGACGTGCTGCTCGTCGCCGGCATGCGGCTCACCCAGCGCCGGCATCTGCTTGCGGCCGGGCTCACCACCATCGAGAAGTTGGCCGCGAGCACCGGGCCGGTCGCCGGCCTGGTCGACACCACAGTGGAGGCCCTCCGCGCCCAGGCCCGGCTGCAACTGCAGTCCCGTCAGCTCGCCACCGGCCAGCCCGGGCACGCCGACGCCCCCGCGTTCGAGGTCTACAACCCGGTGGCACTCGGCGCCCTGCCCGCACCCGACGCCGGCGACATCTTCTTCGACTTCGAGGGCGACCCGCTCTACAGCGAGACCGCCGCCGGCACCGAGAACCCCGAGTGGGGGCTGGATTACCTCTTCGGCCTGATCGAGACCGACGGCACCTTCCGTCCGTTCTGGGCGCACGACTACGCCGAGGAACGCCAGGCCCTGATCGACTTCCTCGGCTACGTCGCCGAGCGACGCGCCCGCCACCCGAACCTGCACATCTATCACTACGCCGCCTACGAACGCACCCACCTGCTGAGCCTGGCCGCCCGGCACGGCGTGGGTGAAGACGCCGTCGACGACCTGCTGCGCGCCAACGTGCTCGTCGACCTCTACCCGGTGGTCAAGAAGAGCCTGCGGGTGGGCTCCCGCAGCTACTCGATCAAGAAACTCGAACCGCTCTACATGGGCGCCGACCACCGCGAGGGCGTCGACAACGCCGCCGACTCCATCACCGAATACGCCGACTCCCGCGACCTGTTCCGGGCCGGCCAGACGGATGCCGCCCAGGCCAAGCTCGACGCCATCGCCGACTACAACGAATACGACTGCCTCTCCACCCTGCGCCTGCGCGACTGGCTGCTCGCCCGCGCCGACGAGGCGGGCGTGCCGCGCGCCGCCGCCCGCGATCTCGAACTCGACATCCCGGTGCGGGAGCCCAGTCCGGTCTATCTAGCTCTGGCGGCCGAGGTGGCGGATGCGCCGCCGGGCGACCGCACACCAGACCAGACGGCGATCGCCCTGGCCTCCGCCGCCATCGACTACCACCGCCGGGAGGGCAAGAAGTTCTGGCAGGAGCACTTCGACAGGCTGCGGAACCCCGCCGACGAGTGGTCGGCCACCCGGGACGTGCTCATCGTGGAGCGGGCCACCGTTGAGCGGGACTGGAGCCTGGTCGGCCGCGACCGCAACCTGTCCAGGGTGCTGCGCATCGAGGGTGAGGCCGCGCCGGGCAGCTCGCTCAAGCTCGGCCAAAGGCCCTTCCTGCTCTACGACGCCCCCTACCCGCCGCTCGCACCCACCGGTGAGCCCGGCTCGCGGGTGGCGCACGAACGCACCGAGATCACCGGACTGGTCGACGAGGCCACCGGTGAAGAGGTGCTCTATGTCACCGAGAAGCTCGGCCGCGGCGTCGACGCCTACGACCAGCTGCCGATGGCGCTCACTCCGGCCACGCCGCCGCCACCGGGCACCCAGGTGCCCGCGATCGCCGAGTGGGGCCAGCGGGTACTCGACGCGTTGCCTGCGATGCTGCCGGATGCGGCGCTGGACATCTTGCGGCGGGTTCCGCCGCGATGGGTCTCGACAAGCTCGACCAGCGAGGCGTCAACAAGCTCGACCAGCGGGGCGTCGACGAGCTCGACCAGCGGCGGAGACGTCACCCGTGCCATCCGCGACACCCTGCTCGGCATCGACCGCTCCTACCTGGCGGTGCAGGGCCCGCCCGGCACCGGCAAGACCTACACCGGCTCCCGGGTGATCGCCGAGCTCGTGCGTGATCACGGCTGGAAGGTCGGCGTGGTCGCCCAGTCGCACGCGACGGTGGAGAACATGCTCAGCGCAGTGCTCAAGGCCGGACTCGGCTCTGAGCACGTGGGCAAGAAGGCCAAGGCGGGGGAGGAGAACCGCGAGACCGGCTGGACCGCCCTCTCGCCGAGCCGGTTCGCCGAGTTCACCGGTCAGGCCGGCGGCTTCGTGCTCGGCGGCACCGCTTGGGACTTCAGCAACGCCGCCCGCATCGAACCGGGCTCGCTCGACCTGCTCGTGATCGACGAAGCCGGCCAGTTCTCGCTGGCCAGCACCATCGCATCCGCGGTCTCGGCCCGCCGGCTGCTGCTGCTCGGCGACCCGCAGCAGCTGCCGCAGGTGAGCCAGGGGTCACACCCCGAACCCGTCGACGTGTCCGCGCTCGGCTGGCTCACCGCCGATCACGACGTGCTTCCGCCTGAATTCGGGTACTTCCTGGCCAAGAGCTGGCGGATGCACCCCGCGGTCTGCGCACCGGTCTCCAGACTCTCCTACGAGGGCAAGCTCGAATCCCGGGCCGCCGACCGGCACCTCGACGGCATCAAGCCCGGCCTGCACCCGCTGCCGGTGCCGCACAGCCTCAACTCCACCTCCTCGCCGGAGGAGGCCGAGGCCGTCGCCGGGCTGATCGGCTCCCTGCTCGGCCGCGCCTGGACCGTGAACGGCGCGAGCAGACCGCTCGGTCAGGGCGACCTCATCGTGGTGGCGCCCTACAACGCGCAGGTCGAGGTGCTCAGGGAACGGCTGGCGCTGGCCGGGTGGCACGACGTGAGCGTGGGAACCGTCGACAAGTTCCAGGGCCGGGAGGCGGCGGTGGCCATCGTGTCCCTGGCCGCATCGAGCGCAGAGGAGGTGCCGCGCGGGCTCGAGTTCCTGCTGCTGGCCAACCGGCTCAACGTGGCGATCTCCCGCGCCCAGTGGGCCGCGTACCTGGTCTACTCGCCGGCGCTCACCGACGCACTGCCGCACAACGCCGGCACCCTCGCTCAGCTCAGCGCGTTCATCGAGCTCGTCGAGGGCTAGCTCGTCGGGGGCCCAGCAGCCTAGCGTCCGAGCTCCTCCGCAAACCGCTCCGGCAGCACCACGTTGTAGCCGGCGCCGGCGAAGAACGGGGCGACCTCGGTGGGCGTGTAGCCGGCGATGCCGCAGCCGATCTCGGTGACGAGAAACCTCAGCTCCGGATGCTCCGCCGCGAAGTCCACAAACCCGGTCACCTCGGCGTGCAGAATGTCCAGGCCGCTCATGCTGTTGATCGCATAGGAGTGCCCGTGCAGGCCGTGGCCCTGGCCCCAGACCGCGCCGAACCGCTCGTGCGCCAGCGCGGCGGCCCCGGCCGCGTGCATCCCTGCCGCGTTTGAGCCGAAGACGAAGACCTCGCCGGGTTCCAGGCGCGTGATCCGCATGGGCTCAGGCGCCCTCTGGCACCGAGTTGTTGAGTCGGTTGGTGGGGTCGAGCTTGAGCAGCAGCTGGTGGGAGATGGCGTCGAGCTGGGCCACCTGTTCATCGGTGAGCGGGTCGATCACGTTCTCCCGCACGGTACGGATGTGTCCGGGCGCTGCCGCCTGCACCACGGCCCAGCCCGGTTCGGTAAGGGCGGCGTTGGTGGCCCGGCGGTCGGTGGGGCAGGGGCTGCGCTGCACGAGACCGCGGTCTTCGAGGCGGCGCACCACGTGGGACAGGCGCGGCAGGCTGGAGTTGGTCATCGACGAGAGACCGGTCATGCGCAGGGTGCGGTTGGGCGCCTCGGAGAGCATCGCGAGCACGTAGTACTCGAAATGGCTGAGGTCGGAGTCGCGCTGCAGCTGGGAGTCGAGCAGCCCGGGCACGAGTTCCACGACGGCGACGAAACGCATCCAGGCGTGCAACTGCGACGAATTGAGTCCCTGCACGGGTGGCGTCTCGTTCGTGTTCATGACAACAGCTTATCAAGAGACTTTCATATTTGGTTGACGCAACAAGTAAAAGTGCGGTACATTACTTGTATCAACAACCAATCACAGCCGAAAGGCGAGAGGGAGAACGTCATGACGAGCGTCAGCATCATTGGAGCAGGCAACATGGGAACCGCCATCGCGACCATCGCGGCGAAGGGCGGCTCGCCCGTTCAGCTGCTCGCCCAGGACGCAGAGAAGACCCAGGCCGCGGCCACCGCCGCCGGCGCCTCCGTCGTCTCGGGTGTCGCGGGCGACGCCCTCACCGGCGACATCGTCGTTCTCGCCCTGCCGTACCCGGCCGTCGCCGGGGTGCTCGCCCAGTACGCGGGCCAGCTGGACGGCAAGATCGTCGTCGACATCACCAACCCGCTCGACTTCGCCACCTTCGACTCGCTCGTCGTGCCGGCGGATGGCTCCGCCGCGCAGGTCATCGCCGAGACAGTTCCCGGCGCCCGCGTGCTCAAGGCGTTCAACACCACCTTCGCCGCCACCCTGGCCACCGCTGCGGTCAACGGCGTCGCGCCGACCACGGTTCTGGTCGCCGGCGATGACGCATCTGCCAAGGAAGCCCTCATCAACGTGATCACCGCCGGTGGCGTTGCCGCCGTCGACGCCGGCGCCCTCAAGCGCGCTCGTGAGCTCGAGGCCCTCGGCTTCCTGCAGCTCACCCTCGCAGCCGGTGAGACCATCGGCTGGACCGGCGGCTTCGCCCTCATCAAGTAAGCCACCCCTCCACCCCTCCACCTCTCCACCTCGCGAGCCGTGAGTAAAGCCCCGAAAATCTTCGATCTTCGGGGCTTTACTCACGGCTCGCGGGTAGTTAGGGCTCGAGAAGACCCCGGATGTCGGCGGCCGTGAGGGTCGCGGCGAAGACCGCGTCGTCGTCTAAGACCGCCTGGGTGAGTTTGGCCTTGGTGTCTTTGAGAGCCATCACCTTCTCCTCGATGGTGTCCGCGGCCACCAGCCTGTACACCATCACGTTCTTGGTCTGGCCGATGCGGTGGGTGCGGTCGATGGCCTGGTTCTCGCTCGCCGGGTTCCACCACGGGTCGAGCAGAAAGACATAGTCCGCCTCGGTGAGGTTGAGCCCGAAGCCGCCGGCCTTGAGGCTGATCAGGAACACCGGGGCGTCGCCGGTCTTGAAGTCGTCGATCACGCCCGGCCGGTCGGACGTCGACCCGTCCAGGTAGCTGTAGCGGATGCCGTGCTTCTCCAGCCGCGCAGCGGCGAGGGCCAGGTACGAGGTGAACTGGCTGAAGATCAGGGCGCGGTGCCCCTCCGCCACCACCTCGTCGAGCTGGTCGAGCAGCGCGTCGAGCTTGCTCGATGGCACCCGGGCGTAGGCGTCGTCCACCAGGGACGCATCCAGGCTCAGCATGCGAAGCAGCGTGATCGACCTGAAGACGATGAACCGGTTGGCCTCGAGGTCATCCATCAGGCCCAGCAGCTTCTGCCGCTCGCGCTGCAGGAAGGTGTCGTAGATCTCGCGGTGCTCCGGGCCGAGCTCGATGTGCAGCACCTGCTCCTGCTTGGCCGGCAGGTCCCTGGCCACGACATCCTTGGTGCGCCGCAACATCAGCGGGCGGATGCGCCGCCGCAGCCGGTCGACGAGCTCGCGCTGGGTGCGCACCCCGCGTTCGGCCGGGCGAAGATACTCCTCGGTGAAGCGCCGCGCCGAGGGGAAGAGGCCAGGGGCCGTGATGGCGAACAGCGCCCACAGTTCCAGGAGGTTGTTCTCCATCGGTGTGCCCGTGACGGCGAGCGTGAACGGCACGTCGAGGTCGCGGGCACAGCGGTGCAGCTGCGAGGTGCGGTTCTTCACGAACTGGGCCTCATCGAGGACCAGGCCGGCCCAGCCGTGCGCCTGGTAGGCGTCGAAGTCGAGGCGGAAAAGCGCATACGAGGTCACGAGCACGTCCACGCCCTCGGCCTGCTCGGCCAGGCTGCGGCCGCTGGTGGCCTCGGTGCTGGCGACCGATGCCACCCGCAGCCCCGGCGTGAACCGGGCGGCCTCGGCCACCCAGTTGGAGACGACGGAGGTGGGGGCCACGACGAGGAACGGCTTGCGGGGGACGGTCGAACCGTCGGGGCCGACTCCGGGGTTCTGCACGGCGTGGCTGAGCAGCGCCAGCACCTGCAAGGTCTTGCCCAGGCCCATGTCGTCGGCGAGGATGCCGCCCAGCCCGTGCTCCCAAAGGAACACCAGCCACTCGAATCCGGCCACCTGGTACGGGCGCAGGGTGGCGGTCAGACCGGCCGGCAGCGTGGTGGCCTGGGGCAGAGCGGCGCCCTCGCCCCGGTCAAGGGCGAGCAGGCCGCCCACCGCGGCGCGCCAGGACACGGCCTGGTCGGTCTCGTCGGCGAGGTCTTCAAAGTCGCTCCACAGACTGGCCTGGTGCCGGTTGATGCGCAGGCCGGTCTCCCACTCCTGCAGGGCCCTGGCCTCCTCGATGAGCTCTCGCAGCCTGTCGAAGACCGGCTGGGTGAGCGAGAGGTAGCTGTTGTCGCCGAGCAGCAGCTTCTTGCGATTCTTGGCCAGGGCGGTGAAGATCGGGTTGAACGGCACGCTGTGGCCGTCGATGTGCACGAGCACTCCGAGGTCGAACCAGTCACGTTTCTCGGTCTCCAGGGTGGTCACAGTGAGGTGCGGCGTGCCGGTGAGCTCGCGATAGTCGGGCCGCTCGCCCACAAGCTCCACCCGGAGGCCCTCGATCTCGTCCAGCCTGGGCAGGGTCTTGTCCGTATATTCCGCTGCGGGAATGCCCCTGAGGGTCACGGCAGCGGCGTCGGGGTCCGCGGGGGCGCCGAGACCGGGCACCGCGGTGTTCACCCGGTCGAGCAGGCTGTCCTCCGCCTGCTCGTCGCGCTCGCCCTGCCATTCCCAGTCGAGCCGAACGGCCTGTTTCGGTTCGAAGCTCACGGTGTGCACGAGCACCGGCGGGGGTGGGGGAGGGAATTCGATCGAGGCATCCGCGCTGGTCACCGGCACCCCGCGGCGGAGGGTCTGGTAGTACTCGGTGAGGAACTCGTCGACCTCGCCGGCCGGCACGACCAGGTCTGCCCGCTCGGGCGCACCGAGCAGGCGGCGCTGCTCGGGGCTGAGCGGCTCGGCCGTGGGCGCCAGCACGATCTCCGGTTCGGCACCGAGGCTGAAGGCGTAGACGCCGTGTGAGCCCAGGGTTCCGGCGTCGTAGACCGGATGCTCGTGGCCGTCGATGGTGAGCCGCGGCCGCAGGGTGAGGTCGGTGGAGGTGAGCACCGCATCGAGTGCCACCGTTGCCGTGTGTCCCACCGTGACCCGGGCGTCTTTGTGGCTGCCGGCCAGGCCGATGCCCAAGCGGCCGGCCTCGGCGAGCAGGTGCCAGAGCAGCGGGCTCTCGAATTCGTCCAGGTAGAGCCACTCGGTATCCTGGCCGTTGTAGACCGGCCGGTCCACCCGGTGCAGCGGAACAAACTGGCAGAACCAGCGGTGCTGTTCCACGTTGAGATTCAGCCGGTTGAGCTGGTAGCCCACGTTGCTCCAGGTGAGGGTGGACTTGACCCACTTGCCGGAGTCGCTCCGCACGACGGGGCGCACGCCGAGCCTGTAGGCGCCGGCGCGGGCACGGCTGGCCGAGGCGCGCACGGCCGTGGCACCGCGCCAGCGGTCGTTGGTGCGCGGGGTCTGCTCGCGCAGTTCGAAGAGCAGTCCCATGCCGGTGCGGGCGGGGCCGTGCGTCCCGTCGTCCTGGTCGGCCGGGGCGGCGCCGGGGGAGTCGGTGCCTCGGCCGTCGGTGCCCGTGGCCGGGCCCCTGGTCAGGGCGGCGACGGCGGACTTCCAATCATCCGCGCCGGCCGCGGGGCGCGGCGTGGGGGCGGTGGGCGGCATGGCTCCATGTTCTCACGCGCCCACGACACCGCCGGGCCGGCCGGCGCCGGTCAGGCGAGGGGGAAGACGATCCGGGTCTGCCAGGTGGCCGGGTTGGGGTCGGTGTCAGGACCGCTGAGGTATTCCTCCCACATGTCCGGGCGCGGGGTGAGCTTCTCGGCCTGCAGCCAGGCGGCGATCTCGTCGTAGGTGCGGGTCATGCCGTTGTACGGGCCCACATAGACCGTCGCCACGGCGGGGCCGTCGGGCAGCGTGGTCACGGCGACGCCCTCGGTGGCTTGGGCCGTTGCCGCCACCGGAAAACCGGCCGTGACGTCGACGGTGTCTGTGGGCATGCCGTGGTACAGCGCGAGGGGCGGCCCGGCCGGTGCCAGGCCCTGGCGCGCGAGCGCGGCGGCCGAGGCCTCGAAGGCCCGCCCGAAGTAGTCGGTGAGGTCGGCCATCTTCACGACCTCGTGCACGCCCAGCAGGGTGCGCGGTTCAAGCTCGATGCGATCCATCTGCATGGTGTGCTCCTTCGCTCCGTGACGCGCAGCCACCCGGTGGCGTCGACGTCACTCTATTCCCGCCACCGCCAGCGGCACAGCCGTGCCGGTGGCCGCGGCGCGGTCGACGAGCCACGCTTCGAGCGCGGCGGCGGGCACTGGCCTGGAGAGGAAGTACCCCTGCGCCACGTCGCAGTCGAAGCGGGTGAGCTGCTCGAGCACCTCTGCGGTCTCGACCCCCTCGGCCACGATTCGCAGGCCCAGGCTGTGGCCCAGGTGGATAGACGAGGCGACCAGGGCGGATGCCCTGTCGTCGTCGAGCATCGGGATCACGAAGGACTGGTCGAGTTTGAGCTCGTCGATGGGCAGGTCGCGCAGGTAGGCGAGCGAGCTGTAGCCGGTGCCGAAGTCGTCCACGGCGATCATCACGCCGGCATCCCGCAGTCGCACCAGGATGGCGCGGGCCCGGTCGCGGTCGACGAGTAGGAACTCCTCGGTCACCTCGAGCATCAGGGCAGAGCCCGGCAGGCCGCGGCTTTCGAGCATGTCCACGACGATTCCGGCCAGCCGGAAATCCGCGAGCGACCGCGAGGACAGGTTGACCGCGATGGTGAGCGGCAGGGCGCGCGCGTGCCAGAGCGCCGCCTGGTCAAGGGCCAGTCTGAGCACGGTGCTGGTGAGGGTGCGCATGAGGCCGCCCTGCTCGGCGACGTCGAGGAACTCGCCGGGGTGCAGCAGCCCGCGGGTGGGGTGGTTCCAGCGCACCAGGGCCTCGACGCCGTGCACGGAGTTCGTGCGCAGGTTCACCTTGGGCTGGTAGTGCAGCACCAGCTGGTCCTCGGCCAGGGCCACCCGCAGTTCCTGCAGGGTGCGCAGCCGCATGGCGTCGTTCTTCTCGTCCCCGGTCGAATAGATGCGCTGGCCCATGCGGGTGGTCTTCGCCGCGTACATGGCGATGTCGGCGTTGCGCAGCAGGCCGCCGAGGTCAGAGCCGTGTTCGGGGGCGAGCGCGATGCCGATGCTCAGGCCGAGCTCGAGGCTGAGCCCGTCGACTACGAGTGGCCTGGCCGTCACCGCGCGAAGCCGGTTGGCCATGGCCGTGGCCCGCTGGGCGTCGGCGTGGTGCAGGTGCACGGCGAACTCGTCGCCGCCGAGGCGGGCGAGGAGGTCCCCGGAGCGCAGCACGCCGGCGAGCCGCTCGCCGATCCGGCTCAGCAGCCGGTCACCGGCCTCGTGGCCGAGACTGTCGTTCACCTCCTTGAACCTGTCGATGTCGAGCACCAGGAGGGCGCTGGGCCTGGCGTCCGGCGCGCGCAGGCGGGCCGAGACATCCATCGCCAGGGCGCGGCGGTTGGGCAGCCCGGTGAGCTCGTCGGTGCGGGAGAGGGAGTGCAGGATGCGCTGCCGGAACGCCAGCGGAATCGTGGCGAGGGCCAGGGTGGATCCGGCCAGGCACACCGCGAGCAGCGACACGTGTGTCTGGCTGGCCAGCAGCAGCACGCCGAGTCCCGCGGCGGTGGCGACGACGGGTACGGCCACGGCGGTCGTGGCGGTCGTCGAGCCCAACGCGGCCCGCGGTGACCGCCGGCGCAGACGCACGGTGACCAGCACCCAGCCGGTGATCAGCGCGAAGCCAACGGCCCAGCCGGCGTACAGCGCCACCCCCAGCGGAACGGCATCCTCCGGCAACCGCAGGGCGTGCATCACATCCGCTGCGGCGAACATCACAAGTCCGGCCACGAGGAGCAGGCCGTGACGGCCGAGCACCGTCACCGGCGCAGAGGCGATGCCCGCCAGCGTCGCCACGAGCAGCAGGTCGAACACCGGGAACGCGATCCTCATCAGCACCGCGGCGGAGAACGGTCCGTTCAGGGCTGCCTCGATGGTGGGACTGAGAACGACGGCGAGCAGCGACGTCGCGCCCAGGCCGCCCACGGCGCTGCTGAGCAGCACCGACCACGCCTGTCCGCGCAGCGATCGGCGGGCGAGCACCGCGAGGGCGCCCATCATGCAGACGTAGAAGGCGAGATAGCAGAGGTCAGCCGGGCTCGGCAGCCAGGTCGGGCCCACGCCGGTGGGCAGCACACGATTGGCGGTGTCGCCCAGGGCCAGGGCGGTGAGAGCCAGCGCCGCACAGACAACATCGAGCCGGCGGGGGCGCACCCGGGCGCAGGCCGCCCAGACCAGGGCCACCGCCGCCCAATCGCAGGCCAGGGCCAGCCACCCGTCGAGCAGCGGGTTGTACCCGTTTCCGCGCACGGCCAACACGACGAGATAGGTCCCCAGCACCGTCGGCACACCCCACAGCAGGATGCGCTCGGTGCGGGTCAGGCGCCGCATAGCTCTCCTGCCGGTCGATGTGCGGGAGTCCGCGACCGCGTCAGTTTACTGGGTCACCTGACCCAGTTTGGGCCCCCGCCGCCGCGGCGAGTTCGCCCTCGCCGGTGGGGTGCGCACCGGCGGCGTCGATCAGCCAGGCGTAGTCGAACGCGCGCTCGCGCCAGCCGGCGTAGCGGCCGGAGACGCCGCCGTGGCCGGCCGACATCTCGGTCTTGAGCAGGGCATCCGCCCCCACCTCACGCAGCCTCGCGACCCACTTGGCCGGCTCGACGTAGAGCACACGGGTGTCGTTGAGGCTGGTGACGGCGAGGATGCGCGGGTAGTGCGTCTGGTGCACGTTTTCCAGCGGCGAATACGACTTCATGTAGGCGTACACCTCGGCGTCGTGCAGCGGGTCGCCCCACTCGTCCCACTCGATCACTGTGAGCGGCAGGCTCGGGTCGAGGATCGAGGTGAGCGGGTCCACGAACGGCACGCCGGCGAGGATGCCGGCGAACAGGGCGGGGGCCAGGTTGGCGACGGCGCCCATCAGCAGGCCGCCGGCACTGCGGCCCTCGGCCACGAGCCGGTCGGCCGAGGTGTAGCCGCAGTCGATGAGGTGCTCGGCGCAGGCGATGAAGTCGGTGAATGAATTGCGCTTCTGGTGGGTCTTGCCGTTCTCGTACCAGAGCCGGCCGAGCTCGCCGCCGCCGCGTACGTGCGCGACCGCGAAGACCATGCCCCGGTCGAGCAGGCTGAGCCTGGAGATGCTGAACGACGGGTCGATGCTGATCTCGTAGGAGCCGTAGCCGTAGAGCAGCGTCGGAGCCGGGGTGCCGGGCTCGACGAGGTCCTTGCGGTAGACGATGGAGATGGGCACCTTGGTGCCGTCGCCGGCGACGGCCCACTCGCGGCGCTGCTCGAACAGGGTCGGATCGTAGTGGCCGAGTACCGGCTGCTGCTTGAGCAGGCGCAGTTCCTTGGTGGCCACCACGTAGTCGTAGACCGTCGACGGCGTCACGAAGCTCGTGTAGCCCAGGCGGATGGTGGGCTGGGTCCACTCCGGGTTGCCGCCGGTGCCGACGGAGAAGAGCTCCTCGTCGAAGCTGATCTCGGTGAGGCCGCCGCCGCGCTTGGTGGCGTAGGCCACCCGGGTGAGGCCGTCCTTGCGGTACTCCACCACCACGAAGTCGCGGAAGGCATCGACGCTCTCCAGGCGGATGCGCTCGTTGTGCGCCAGCACCACCCGGCGGTCGCCCTGCGGGTCGCCGGCGGCGACGCTGACGAGCTCGAAGTTCACGGCGTTGTGATTGTGCACGATGAGGAGTCGGTCCTCGCCGTCGATCACGGCGTGTTCCACGTCGTACTCCACGTTGTCCTGCCGCGGCCACACCACCGTGAACTCACCGGTGGGGTCGTCGGCGTTCAGCAGGAAGGTCTCACTGGTGACGCTGGACCCGGCCTCGATCATGAGGTACCGGTTGCTGCGCGAGCGGCCGACGCCCACCCAGAAGCGCTCGTCGGGTTCGGTGAACACCGTGACGTCGGCGTCGGTGGGGCTGCCGACCTCGTGGCGCCAGACGGTGTCCGGGCGCCAGGCGTCGTCGACAGTCGTGTAGAAGACGTAGCGGCCGCTCGGGTCGAAGAGCGCGCCGGAGCTGGTGTTGGGGATCTCGTCGGCGAGGTCCGTGCCGGTGGCGATGGTGCGGATGCGTACCGTGTAGCGCTCGTCGCCCTCGATGTCGACCGCGTAGAGCAGCAGGGTGCCGTCGTCGCTCACGTCGAACGAGCCGAGCGAGTAGAACTCGTGACCGGCGGCCTCGGCGTTGTCGTCGAGCAGCACCTGCTCGCCGGGCAGGCCCGGCGCGGTGCTGTCGGCGGCATCGGTCGCCGGTTCGATCACCGGGGGAGTCCAGTCGTCCGGGCCCGAGATCGGCGCGCGGCAGTGGATGCCGTACTCCTGGCCCTCGACCGAGCGGGTGTAGTGCCACCACTGCCCGCGGCGCACGGGCACGCTGAGGTCGGTCTCCTGGGTGCGGTCCTTGATCTCCTCGAAGATCTGCTCCTGCAGCAGCTCGAGGTGGCCCGTGCGGGCATCCGTGTACGCGTTCTCGGCCTCGAGGTGCGCCGTCACCTCCGGGGCGTCCTTGTCGCGCAGCCACTCGTAGTTGTCGACGTAGACATCGTTGTGGTGGATGCGCCGCGTGGGCTTCTGGGCGGCGACGGGAGGAAGGTTCATCCCTTCAGCGTAACCACCCCACCCCGCGCCGCACCACGCCCTTGTCGGAGCTCGTCGAGCGGGTGCCAGCCGACCGCTGGTCGAGCTTGTCGAGACCCCGCGACCCGGCCTCGAGAACACGCCCCGCGCTGGTCGAGCCTTGTCGAGACCCCGCGACCCGGCCTCGAGAACACGCCCCGCGCTGGTCGAGCCTTGTCGAGACCCCGCGACCCGGCCTCGAGAACACGCCCCGCGCTAGTCGAGGTTGTCGAGACCCCGCAACCCGGCCTGTAGAACGCACCCCGCGCTGGTCGAGCTTGTCGAGACCCAGCGACCCGGCCTCAGAGCAGCTGGGTATTAGTCGAAGTTACGTTCTGAGGAGACAGCGACTTTATGAGGAGATAGTGAGTTTATGAGGACGGAATCGGCCAGAACGTCCTATTTTGCGGCCTATTTCCTATTAGACGTGCGTCGCCTTCCGCTGGGTCGAGCCGGATAAATCCGCGAGATTTCCTTGTGGATAACATGAGATATCCTCGCGTAAACCTCTCATTCGTGGGAGAATGAAGGTATGGACGAAGACCTGGCAGGTGGTTCCACAGCAGCAGCGGGAGACACTCCCGCTGCGTCTTCCGGTGCAGATGCGCCGTGTGACTGGAACACGAGCCTTGCCGGCCCGGCCCGGGTTGCGCCGGCTGGCACGCCCGCTGGCGGCGGGGCCCGCCGCGCCCCGGGCGACAAGCGGCCGCAGTGGCGGGACCCGTCCGAGCTGCCTGGAGTGCAGAGGGTGCTGGCCGGGGCGTTCGGCGAGAAGTTGACGGCCATTGATGGGCTTGCTCGGCAGTTCCAAGACCTGATGGAGTCCATCGACGTGGAGGGTTTGAGCGACCCCGAGGTGGTGGCGCTTACTCAAATGGTGGAGCGCACCGGCCGGCCGGTGGACGCGGCCCGGGTGGCGACGGCGACCGTGGTGGGGTACCGGTCGCGGCGGTTCCTGGGCACCGAATCCCTGGCCTGGAGGTTGGGCTGCTCGCACGCGAACGACCTCCTCACCCGGTTGACGGGCGCCTCGGTGCCGGAGATGAAGCGGCGGGTAGCGCTGGGCGACAAGGTCTGCCCGCGGGTGCTCGGCGACAGGGTGCTGGAGCCCGTGTTCCCGGTAGTCGCCGCGGCACTGCGGGCGGGCGAGTTGGGTGTTGATGCGGCGGAGATCATTGTGAAGGGTCTGGCCGACTACACGGTGCATGGCCGGTTCGATGCCAACCAGGACGACGTGCACGGCTGTGAAGCGGCCCTGGTCGAAAGTGCAACCGGGTCGATCTTCGGCCGCACCCCCGGCCCCGGCGACAACCCCACCGACTCCGACACGGTGTTCACCGGACCGGTGGCACGACTGGGCGACTCGGACGGATCCGTCTACTCCGTCGATTCCCTGCACGCCATGGCCCTGCAGTGGCAAGCGTTCCTCAACCCCGACGGGGTCGCGCCGAACGAAGCAGTCTTGGAAGCGAAGTCGACGTTCTCCTTCGGCAGACTCGCCAACGGCCTCCACCCCCTGCGCGGCGCGGTGACGCCGGAGCTGAAAGGCATCATGCAGGGCGTGTTCAACACCTTCCAGTCCGCCCGCTCGGCCCCCGCATTCCCCTCCGCAGAGGAGCAGCAGCGCATCGAGGCCGGTGAACTCGTGCCCGGCGAGGTCATCGATGAGCGCACCGGCGGGGAGAAACGCGCCGACATGCTCCGTGGCATCCTCACCCAGGTCGCCCAAGACCCCCGCACCCCGACCATGGGCGGCATGCCGCCCACCGTGATGGTGCACGTGAGCGCCACGGATCTGCTCGCCGGCGTCGGGGTGGGGTGGATCGACGGGGTGGAGGGGCCGATCTCGATGAAGACGATCAACCAGATGATCGACAACGGCGGGTACCGGCCGATCTTCTTCGGCGGCAACGGCGCCGTCCTCGCCCTCGGCGACAAAGTACGCTGCTTCACAGCGCTGCAGCGCAAGGCCATCACGGCCCGCGATGGTGGCTGCGTCATCCCGGGCTGTGACTGCCCGCCGCAGTGGACCGAAGTCCACCATGTGACGTCCTGGCAGGACGGCGGGCCCACCGATGTCTCCAACGGGGTGCTGCTGTGTTGGTACCACCACCACACCCTCAGCACCGGTGGGTGGCAGATCCGGATGGTTTTGGGCATGCCCGAAGTCACGGCACCAGCCTGGCTCGACCCGAGCGGGACCTGGCGGAAACCCAACCAGCACCGGGCACATGACCCGCGGACGCGAAGACCACCACACACCGAATGAACCGAGTGAGCAGATTACCGGTCGTTTGTGGGCCTTCGTTAGGCTCGAAGGAGGAGCATCACCGCCCTCGACGGTGCTTCGGAAGAAGGACATCCCATGACGACCCCCGAGAACTCGCCTGGCCCCAACGCTGAGACGCCGACCGGGGTTGATATCGGCGCTGTTCTCGAGTCGGTGCTGCAGGCCGTACCGGAGGTGGTCCACGAGGGGGACGATCACGCGGTTCTGGGCCGGGTCTTTCAGGGCGTGCTCTTCGACATGGACGGCACCCTGGTGGACTCCACCATGGCCGTGAACCGATCCTGGCGGCGCTGGGCCGACGAGATGAACCTGGGTCTGCGCTTCGCCGGCGTGCAGCACGGCCGGCCTGGCCGCGAGATGATCGCCGACCTGGTCGCGCCGGATCAGGTGGAATCCTCGTTCGCCAGGGTCAACGAACTTGAACTCGCCGATACCTCCGACATCACGATCCTTCCGGGCGCTGCAGAGCTGATGAACAGCCTCCCCGAGGAGCGCCGGGCGATCGTCACCTCCTGCCCCAGCGCGCTCTGCCGCATCCGACTCGCATCCGCCGGGTTCGATGCCCCGGCCACCGTGGTCACCGTCGAAGACACCGCGAAGGGCAAGCCGGCCCCCGACCCGTTCCTCGAGGCCGCCGACCGCCTGGGCCTCGACGCCAGGCAGTGCGTCGTCATCGAAGACGCACCCGCCGGACTGGCCGCGGGCCGCGCGGCGGGCTGCGCCACCATCGGCGTCGTCGGCACACACTCCGCAGCCGAACTCGACGCCGACCTCGTGGTGCCCAGCCTCGACCGCCTACGTATCGAACTCCACGATCACGGCGTGGTGTTCTCGATTACCGCAGAAGCGAGCTGACCGACACCACCAGGCCCAGCATCGTGACGCCCACCCACACCCAGATCGGCGTGAGCCCACGACCGATCCGGCGCTGCACGATCACCGAACGGCCGACCACGTAAACGCCCGTCGACAGGAAGGCCCACGCCCAGTGGAATGGGCGCTGGTACCCGGCCCGCAGCAGGGCCCGACGGTCGGCGAAGGCCAGGGCGACCGTGGTGCCGTAGATCGCCAGGCTCAACAGGTTCCGAATCAACTCGGCCGAATCGAAAGTCGACAATTGCCGGCTCGCCTGCATGTCGAAGACAGAGGACAGGGGAGCGCCGGGCATCACCATGACCGCCGCCGTCGCCAGCAACGGCAGGAACACGATGATCCAGAGGCTCACGGTGAAGACGGGTGTCTCCGGCGGCAACGGCTGCTGCACGGGCGGGCCGAGTTCGGCCGGCCCCATCACCGCGGTCGTCCACTGCGTGCCGTCCCACCAGCGCAGGCCGGCGCCGCCTGCCGGATCGGCGTACCACCGCGGTTCACCGAGTTCTGGTGACGAAGCGCTCATGAAATCCCCCAAAATTCCTCCGGATGCGTCCAAGGTAGTAGACAGGAGACATGACTGGGCGCGCACAGACCGAGATCGAACGCAAATACGACGTCGAGGCGCTCAGCCGGATCCCCCAGTTCGAGGGGATCGACGCCATCGCGCAGGTCAGCGCACCGGACTCGTTCACCCTCACCGCTGTGTACTACGACACCGCCGACCACGACCTTGCCCGCCGTCGCATCGTGCTGCGTCGCCGCGAGGGCGGCGGCGACGCCGGCTGGCACCTGAAGATGCCCGCCGACGAGGGCCGCACCGAGGTGCACTGGCCCCTCGACGTCGGCGGCGCCGACGGCTCTGAACCCGGCGCCATCCCCACCGACGTGCTCGAACCCGTCCGCGCGATCGTGCGCGACCGCCCGCTCACCCCGCTGGCTCGGGTCACCACCGTGCGCACCACGGTGCACCTGCACGGCCCCGACGGCAGCGCTCTCGCTGAGATCGCCGACGACGACGTCTCGGCATCCGATGTGCGCGGCGGCACCTACCGCAAGTGGCGGGAATGGGAGGCCGAGCTGCTGGACGGCGCCCCCGACACCCGCAAGAAGCGCACCCGCCTGCTCGACAGCATCGAACAGGCGCTGCTCGCCGCCGGCGCGCACCCGTCGTCGAGTATCGCCAAGATCGCCAGGGCGGTGGGCGTCGACTCGCTCGCCGAGCTCGATGGGGCCCCGGTACTGCCCGGCCTGCTGCCGGCGCCGCCCCTGCAAGACCCGAACTCCGTGGCTGTGATCGTCGTGGGCGCCCTACGCCAGCTCACCGAAAAACTCGTCGACGACGACCCGCACGCCAGGGCCGATGCGCCAGACGCGATCCACCGGATGCGCACGACAGTGCGCCGCCTGCGCAGCGTGCTCGCGGTCTATGGTCGGCTGTTCGAGAAGTCGGCCGTGGCGGAGCTGCGTTTCGAACTCAAGCAACTCGGCATCGAATTAGGCCGTGCGCGCGACGCCGAGGTGCGCGGCAGCCGGCTGGCCGCCGAGCTCGACGGGATCACAGCGCACCCCACCGGTGACGCCGAGATCCGGCTCGTCGGGGGAGCACGCCGGGTGTACGCGGAGGGCCTCGCCAACGTGCGCGCCTACCTGCTCAGCACCCGCTACTACCGGCTGCTCGACGCGCTCGAGGCCTGTGCGGAGTGGCCGCCGATGACGAGTAAGGCCGAGCGGCCCGCGCCGAAGGAGATCGCCAGGGACCTCACCAAGGCCGTCGCCATCCTGGCCCGCACCACCTCCCGTGTGACCGGCTCGGATGCGCCGGAGGCGGCGCTGCACGAGGTGCGCAAGGCGGCCCGCCGGCTGCGTTACGCAGCCCAGGCCGTGGCCCTGGCCGACCCGGTGGCGCCGGTCGAGCCCGCGATCACGCTGACACGGGGCACGAAGGCCACTCGTAAGGCAGCGGCGAAGGCGGCGGCCAAGGCCGCGGCCAGGCACGCCGCGGCCGCGGAACGATTCGCCAAGCTGCGCCGGCGCTACACGGAAATCGCCGGCGTGGCCAAGCCGGTGGTGAAGCGGCTCGGCGACAGGCACGACAGGCTGCTTTACATCGAGGAACTCGAGCAGGCCGCCCAGGCCGCCCACGAAGACGGCGAGAACACGCTCGTCTACGGTTTGCTCGTGGCTCGGGCGGAACACCTGGGCGACACCGTGGCCGTGGTCCTGGCCGAGACCGAGGGTTCGGTGAAGCAGCTCGAGCGGCTGGTGCGCAAGCTCTAAGCCGCGGGGCTCGCCGGCGCCGGTCTCACCAGCGCCGGGCCGACGACGCGGTGATGATCTCCAACAGCGCCGCCCGCAATTCGTCGGCGTTCTCGAGCGGCGGAAACACATCGGCCTCCAGCGTGCGAGCCTGCCGCCAGACGCCGGTGCCGGCATCCGTGCGCGTGACCAGGTGGCGCCTGGCATCACGTTCGTCGCGGATGCGCGCCACCAGGCCCTGGCGCTCCAGCCGGTCGAGAGTGCGCGACATGGTCTGCGTCTGCACACGCGCCTGCCGTGCAAGGTCGGTTTGGCTCTGCGCACCCTCACCCAACAGGTGCAGCACGATCAGGCCGGCGTGCGTGAGGCCGAGCGACTCGAGGGCCTCGATCCAGGCGTGCTCCACGAGCCGGGCGGCCGTAGAGAGCAGCCGGCCGTTCGGCCACTGGTCCATGCCGGAATCGGGAGTAGTCACCCCCTCAATGTACTGCTACCGTGGTTTAGTCAGCTAGCTGATCAATTGCCGGCGTCCCCGCCGGCACCAAGGAGATTCCCATGACAGTGTCTCGCGACCTGCTTCGCCAGGGCACCGTGCTGCTGAGCGCGATCCTCGCCCTCGTCGGCTCGTTCATCGGGTCCGGCGCCGCGGGCGGCACCCCCATTCAGAACGCCTCCGGGGGAGCTCTGGCCGCCGACGCCACCCCCATCGCGCCCGGGGGCCCGGCCTTCGCGATCTGGACCCCGATCTATGCCGGACTCGTGCTCTACGCGATCTGGCAGCTCCTGCCGCGGCAGGCGACCGACCCGAGGCAGCGCCGGCTCGGCTACGCCGTCGCGGCCTCTCTGCTGCTGAACGCAGCCTGGATCCTCAGCGTGCAGTTCGACCTGCTCTGGCTGAGCGTGCCCGTCATCGTGCTGCTCCTGGCCGTGCTCGTCTGGACCTTCCTGATCATCCTCGACACCCGGCCGCACAGCCTCGTCGAGACGGTGCTGGTGGACGGCACGATCGGCCTGTACCTCGGCTGGGTCTGCGTGGCCACGGCCGCCAACATCACCGCGGTCCTCGTGACCGCCGGGTTCACCGGCTTCGGCCTGGCCGCCGATATCTGGTCGGTCGTGGTGATCGCCGTGGCCGGCCTGGTGGGCGTGCTGCTCGCCATCGTCGGCCGGGGCCGGCTCACCCCCACCCTGGCGCTCTGCTGGGGCCTCGTCTGGGTTGCGATCGCCCGGCTCACCGGCGATCTGCTCTCCACACCCACCGCGGTGGCCGCCATCGTCGCGGTCGTCGCGGTTGTCGCCGTCACCGTGATCCTCCGCATCCGCGCCCCGCGCCGGCAGAGTGCCGACAAGCTGGTGCGCGCATGACCGGCGCCCGCCGACGCTGGTTCGGCCTGGTCTTCATCAGCATCGCCGTCGCCCTGATCATCGTCGACTCCACCATCGTCAACGTCGCGATCCCCTCGATCATCGACGACCTGGGCATCACCTCCACCCAGGTGCAGTGGGTTCAGGAGAGCTACACCCTGGTCTTCGCCGCGCTGCTGCTGGTCTTCGGCACCCTCGCCGACCGGTACGGCCGCCGGCGCATCCTGCTCTCCGGCGTGGTCATCTTCGCCGCCGCCTCTGTGCTCGCCGCCTTCGCGCAGACCGGTGACCTGCTCATCGCCTCCAGGCTCGTGCAGGGCGTCGGCGGCGCCATGGTGCTTCCCACCACCCTGTCGCTCATCAATGCCACCTTCCGGGGCCGCGACCGCGGCATCGCGTTCGCCATCTGGGGTTCCACCATCGGCGGCATGGTCGCGGTCGGGCCGCTGCTCGGCGGCTGGCTCACCACCTACTTCTCCTGGCGTTGGGCATTCGGCATCAACGTGCCGCTGGGCCTGGTGATCGTGGTCGGCGTGCTGATCTTCGTCTCCGAGTCCAAGGACACGGGTGTGCCCCGGCGCATCGATGTGATCGGTGCCGTGCTGTCGGTGATCACCAGCGCGTCGTTGGTGTTCGGGCTCATCGAGGGCCGCACCTACGGCTGGTGGCTCACCAAGACCGCGCCCACCATCGGCGACTGGACCTGGCCGTTCACGCTTTCCATCATCCCGGTCGCATTCCTGGTCACCCTGCTCGCCGGCATCGCCTTCATCTGGTGGGGCCTGCACCGCCAGCGCCTGGGCAAGACCACCCTGCTCGCGTTCTCGCTGTTCAGGATCGCGTCGTTCCGGAACGGCAACATCGCCGCGCTGATCGTCTCGCTCGGCGAATTCGGCATCATCCTGTCGCTGCCGCTCTGGCTGCAGAACGTGCTCGGCTACGACGCCCTGCAAACCGGTTTTGTGCTGCTGGCGCTGGCCATCGGTTCGTTCGTGGCCAGCGGCATCGCGGGCGCCTTCGGTAACAAGGTCTCCCCGCTCACCATCGTGCGCGCAGGGATCGTGGCCGAGATCCTCGGCGTCGCCGGCCTGGGCACCGTCATCACCGTGGATGCGACCTGGCTGGCCATCGTGCCGTTCCTGTTCGTCTACGGCATGGGTGTGGGCCTGGCCACCGCCCAGCTCACCGGCGTCGTGCTCGGCGACGTGCCCATCGAACAGAGCGGCCAAGGCTCAGGGACCTCGAGCACAGCCCGCCAGATCGGCTCGGCCCTGGGCATCGCCGTGCTCGGCACCGTGCTGTTCACCTCGGTGGGACTGTCGCTGGACGCCAAGCTCGCCGACCTCGATGTGCCGGCGGCCACCAGCAGCCAGATCGTCGATACCGTTGTCGACAGCGCGGGAGCCGCCATCCCCGCCCTCGACGCTCAGAGTCCAGCGGTGGCCGAGGCCGCCCGTGAGGCGTTCAGCGAGGGAACCAGGTACTCCGCCTTCGCGGCCGCCGGTTTCCTCGTGATCGGGCTCATCGCGACCCTGCGGCTCAGCAGCCGGCGCGTGGAGGCCGACGAGGACACCGACGACCAGCAGCCCGAGGTCGAGCAGGCCCGCACCTGAGTAATCGCTGAGGGCATGAAAAACGGCCTTGCGCTGGGCGAAGGCCGGAGTACATTGGTGCGCAAGATCAGCTCGCTCGCCCTACACGAGCGAGCTGATTCGCGTTAGTGCGGTACTCAGTCCCGTCGCGACCGGCGATCCGGCTGGGGCTTCTGCACCGAGAGCTCCCCGCCGAGCCGGCCGCCGTAAGGGCGACCATGATCGGCGTACTCCTCCCGGAAGAAGCCCATGCGCCAGCGCCCCATTTCGATACGGGCACCGGTGCGCAGGATCAGGCCCTGCTCGGGCTGCGCCGAACTCGAGCCGCCGCCGACCATGCCGTGAGCGATGAGGACGTACTCGTCGTTGGCGTTGTGCCGGATCTCGGCGTGCAGGAGGTCGAGCCCATCCAGGCGCAGGTCGGCGTCTGCGCCGCTGCCGATCCGAGTGTTCTCGGGCAGTAGGTTGAACTCGCGGGGCGGCTGGCCGTCCCAGTTCTCAGATCCCACCACGAATATCAGGCGGGGGCGTCCTGAACCCGGCGTGTAGTGGGTCGTCGTGACGTGTTTCCTGATCCGCCGGGAGACCGTGGGGACCAGGGGGAACGGTGTCGTCGGCGGCAGCTGCAACCGTTGCTCGGGCGGTGGTGGCTGACGCCAGTGCTTGAGCAGCGAGCTTACGGCCGCGGCGGTCCCCAGCCTGAGATGCGGCGAGCGGGTCACCATCCGCTGCGCAAGTGGAGCCCGCACCGCGCCCATCCGGACGATCACGCCGTCGGGTCCTGACACGGCGACAACCATCGACCGCTCGGCTAGGCCAGCCGCCACGGTGCGCAGATCGGCCAGGGAGGTGAGATGGCTGTGCAGGAAGCGCTCGGGTTCACTCAGGAACACCTCAATCTCCAGGCCGGCCGCCGTGACGGTACCGACGAGCGGCTCACGGTCATCTCTGGGCTCGCCCAGCGAGAAGCGCAGATCGATGTCGAGGCGCGTTGTGGTGTCGGCCACGAGGTCAGTCGGTGCTGGAGGAGAGCTCGGATCCCGCGCCGGCCGGAGCCTCGCTCGTGGTCACCCGAACCGTGCCGTTGAGCTTCCACGTGGCGCGCGGCGCATCCGGGCCGATGTCGCGCGGAACCTCGACGGTCATGTCGATGAAGCTGTAGTCGATGACGGCACTCTTGCCGGTCAGATAGGACCACATTTCCTTGCCCAGGTCGGTCCAGTCCTGGATGCTGCGGGACGGCGGGCCTGAGAAGTCGGGCTCGGTTGTGCTGATTGGGTCGGGCTTGATCGGGTCGGTCATGGTGTTCCTTTTCTCGCCTTTGAGGGGTATGCGCCACCCTAGCGGTGGTGGGGCCGCCAGAACTGAAGATCACCTGAGGCTTCCGCAAGCCGACCGCAGACACGAACAGCTCGCCCGTGGATCACGGGCGAGCTGTTCGGTGTGAGTTTTGGTGCAGGTGCCTATTCGGCGTCGAGGTCCGTCTCAAGGATCTTGACGAGGCTCTCGAGGGCCTCGTCCGCTCCATCGCCCTCTGCACGCAACACGACGACCTGGCCGTTGGCGGCACCGAGGCTCATCAGCGACAGGATGCTCGACGCGTCCATTGCGTCGTCGGCCGGGTCGCCCTCAAGGGCGATGGTGACCTCGACGGGCAACGCGCCGACGGCTTCGGCGAAGATCGCCGCGGGGCGGGCGTGCAGGCCGACGCGGCTGGCGATGGTGGCGTTACGTTCTGACATGGTTCCTCCTGAAACGGTACGGATTTCTACTGTATTGCCCGCACGATGTGCTGACGCCGTGAGACGCAGCACATCGTGCGAATAACGACGGGGTCTAGAGCCCCAGCTCGTCGAGAACGGGCAGCTCGGCGCGAACCCGGGCGCGTGCTTCGACGGCGCTCGGAGCGGCCAGGGCCACGGCAGCGAGGCGCTGGGCCTCCGGGAGGGTCACCTTCGCCAGCACGGCCGCGACGGCCGAGAGGGCACGGGCGGTCATCGAGAGGGTGTTCACACCGAGGCCAACGAGCACCACGGCCAGGGCCGGGTCGGCCGCGGCTTCGCCGCAGACACCGACGGGCTTGTTGTTGCCCTCGGCGACGGACCCGGCCACGGTGAGCTGGATCAGACGCAGAACGGCGGGCTGCCACGGCGTGTTCAGCGCCGCGAGCGGGCCGAGCTGGCGGTCGGCGGCCATGGCGTACTGGGTGAGGTCGTTGGTGCCGAGGCTGGCGAAGTCCACCAGGCCCAGGATCGTCTCGGCCGTCAGGGCCGCGGACGGAACCTCGACCATGACGCCGGGGGTCTTCAGCCCGGCCTCGCGGCACATACCGGCGAAGTCTGCGGCCTCTTCGGCGGTGGAGATCATCGGGGCCATGACCCAGACATCCGCCTCTGTGCCCTCTGCGGCGGTCGCGATGGCGGCCAGCTGGCGCTTGAGCACGCCGGGCGAGGTGAAGTCGGTGCGGTAGCCGCGCACGCCGAGGGCCGGGTTGGGCTCCGACGCGTCGGTGAGGAAGGGGAGGGGCTTGTCGGCGCCGGCGTCGAGCGTGCGCACGACGACCTTCTTGCCCGGGAACGCGTCGAAGACGCCGCGGTACGCGGTGACCTGCTCGTCCAGAGTGGGCTCTTCGTCGCGGTCGAGGAAGCAGAACTCGGTGCGCAACAGGCCAACGCCCTGCGCTCCGGCAGCGGCGGCCTTGACGGCATCCGCGGCGCCGCCGACGTTCGCGAGCAGCGGCACGAGGTGGCCGTCGGCCGTGGTGCCCTCGCCGGAGAACACCGCGAGGGTGGCTGCGGTGGTGGCCCACGCTTCGGCGGCGGCGACCTGGTCGGCGTCGGGGTCGACGGAGATGCTGCCAGCCGCTCCGTCCACGTAGACGCTGGTGCCGTCGGTGATCTCTTCGACGCCGGCCGCGGCGACCACGGCGGGCAGGCCCAGGGCACGGGCGATGATCGCGGTGTGCGACTGCGGGCCGCCACCAGAGGTGACCAGGGCCAGCACGATCGCCGGGTTCAGCGTGGCCGTGTCGGCCGGCGCCAGGTCGTCGGCGACGAGGATGAACGGCTCATCCGAGGCGGGGATGCCCGGTGCGGGCACCCCACGCAGCTCGGCGACGATGCGGGACCGCACGTCGAGCACATCGGTGGAGCGCTCGGCCATATAGCCGCCGAGGTTGTGCAGCATTTCGGCCACGGATGCCGCGGACTCCCAGATTGCTCGCTCAGCGGAGGTGCCGTTGTTGGTGATCAACTTCACGGCGCCCTTGATGAGCATGGGGTCCGCGGCCATCAGTGCGGTGGCCTCGAGAACCGACTTGCCCGCTCCGGTGGCGCCGACCGAACGCTGCTTGAGCTCGGCCTGCACCGCCTTCGCGGCTGCGCGCAGTGTGACAGCGGCATCTTCCGCCGTCGTCGACGAGGCCAGCTTTTCTCCAGCGGGCGGCTCGCTCACGGCCTTGGGCATCTGCCGTACGGATCCTACGATCCGCCCGGGGCTGACCCCTACTCCTGTGAAACTCTGCACGGAACTTCCTCGATTCTCATAAACAGTGGGTAACCCACTAATGCTAGGCGTTCACCAGGGTGGTGTTAGCCAGCTCGGCGTTCTCAGCCGTCGGCGCCTTCCGCACGTAGCGCTTCAGAACGATCACGGCGATGGCCGAAATGACCGTGCCGATGATGATCGCGAGAGCGAACAGGAGGAAGTTGTCGATGGCGAAGAAGACGAACATGCCGCCGTGCGGGGCCTTGGACGTGACGCCCCAGGCCATAGTGAGCGCGCCAGTGGTGGCCGCGCCGAGCATGCTCGCGGGGATCACGCGCAGCGGGTCGGCAGCGGCGAACGGGATGGCGCCTTCGGAGATGAACGACGCGCCGAGCAGCCAGGCAGCCTTGCCGTTTTCGCGTTCGACCGGGCTGAACAGCTTGCGGTCGAGCACGGTGGCCAGGGCCATCGCGAGCGGCGGAACCATGCCGGCGGCCATGACCGCGGCCATGATCTGCCACGGCGCCTGGTTGGCCAGCGTTGCGGCACCGAGGCCGGCGACGGCGAAGGAGTATGCAACCTTGTTGACCGGGCCACCGAGGTCGAACGCCATCATGAGGCCGAGGATCAGGCCGAGGATCACGACGGACGCGCCGGTCATGCCGTTGAGCCAGTCGCTCAGGGCGACGGTGAGCCAGGCGATCGGTCCACCGAGCACCAGGAACATCAGCCCGGAGGCGAAGATCGAGGCGAGCAGCGGGATGATCACGACGGGCATCAGGCTGCGGAGCCAGCTCGGCACCTTGAAGGAACCGATGTAGGCCGCAGCGACACCGGCGAGCAGGCCGCCGACGATGCCGCCGAGGAAGCCTGCACCCATGAAGCCGGAGACCGCACCGGCGACGAAGCCGGGGGCGATGCCGGGCCGGTCGGCGATGCCGTAGGCGATGTAGCCGGCCAGGGCCGGAACCAGGAAGCCCATCGACAGGGCGCCGATCTTGAACAGGACCGCGCCGAGGTAAATGGCCAGGCCACCCTCAGGCAGGTTCCAGAGGCTGTTCTGCAGCACGACGACGTCGGCGACCTCGGTGATCTTGTAGCCGCCGAGCAGGAAGCCCAGTGCGATGAGGAGGCCTCCACCGGCGACGAACGGGATCATGTAGCTGACACCGGTGAGCAGGGCGCGCTTGACCTTCTGGCCCATGTGCTCGTTCTCGCTGACCGAGTCGGATGCCTCTGCGCCACCACCGCTGACGCGGCGGGCGTTCGGGTTGTCCACGGCGGCGAGAGCCTCCTGGATCATCTTCTTCGGTTCGTCGATGCCGCGCTTGACGGGCGACTGGATGACGGGCTTGCCGGCGAAGCGGCTCTTGTCGCGAACGTCCACGTCAACCGCGAAGATCACGGCGTCTGCTGCGGCGATGACCGAGGCGGCCAGCGGGGTCGCTCCGGCGGAACCCTGGGTCTCGACCTGCAGGTCGATGCCCATTTCCTTGGCGGCCGCGACGAGCGCATCCGCTGCCATGTAGGTGTGCGCGATGCCGGTGGGGCAGGCGGTGACGGCCACGAGGCGACGGCTGCCCGCGGTGGCGGGGCCCGTCGTGCCGGCACCGGTGGGTGCCTGGACGGGCACTGCGGACGTGGCGCGCGGTGCCGCTGGGGCGGAGTGCGCTCCGGCGGGTGCTGCTGCGGTGACCGGGGCGACGATGTCGGTGACCAGGGTCACGATCTCTTCGGGGGTCTTCGCTGCGCGCAGGGCCGCGGTGAAGTCGGCCTTCATGAGCGAACGGGCGAGCTTGGACAGGATCTTCAGGTGGTCCTGGTCGGCGCCCTCCGGGGCGGCGATCATGAAGATCAGGTCGGCGGGGCCGTCTGCCGAACCGAAGTCGACGGGCTGCGAGAGGCGGGCGACGGCCAGCGTCGGCTCCGTGACCGCTGCCGAGCGGCAGTGGGGGATCGCGAGGCCGCCGGGGATGCCGGTGGAGGTCTTCGCTTCGCGGGCGAGGGCATCGGCGTACAGGCCCTCGATCTCGGTGGCCCGGCCGGCTCCGGCAACGAGCTCGGCAAGGTGCCGGATCACGGTCGCGGGCGCGTCTCCGAGGTTCTGGTCCAAAGCAACGAGCTCTGGGGTAATCAGTGCACTCACTGGTCATCCTCCTTTGGATGTGTAGCAAATGCCGTCACTGTGACGGCGCTGGGGTCGGTGTGGTCGAGGGCCGGCACGGTTGAGCCGGGCAGGGATGCGGCAGCGGCGCCATGGGCGACGGCCTGACGCAGGCAGTCCGGGGCGGATGCTCCGGCCAGGTCGCTGAGCAGGAAGCCCGCCAGCGAAGAATCTCCGGCGCCGACGGTTGAAACCGCGACGATCGGGGGACGAGTGGCGAGCCAGTAGCCCTCTGCGGTGACCAGCAGGGCACCCTTGGAACCGAGGGTGGCCAGAACGGCGCCGACTCCAGCGGTGATGAGGGTCTGCGCGGCACGGGCCGCCAGGTGCGGGTCGGCCTCGAGGCTGTCGGGATCCGAGATGCCGGTGAGCTCGGCGAGTTCGTCGGCGTTGGGCTTGAGCAGGTCGGGGCCGGCGCTGATGGCCGCGGCCAGGGGAGCTCCGGAGGAGTCGATGGCGACCTTGGGGGCGTCGGCGCCGAAACGGGCCTTGAGCTCACGGGTGAGGTCGGCGTAGAACGTGTCCGGCACTCCGGGCGGGAGGGACCCGGCCAGCACGAGCCATCCGGCGCCGGCAGCCTTCTCCAGCACGAGTTCCACCAGGGCGGCCTGCTGGTCGGCGCTGAGCGCCGGACCGGGCTCGTTCACCTTGGTGGTGGTGCCGTCCGGTTCGGTGATCGCGATGTTGCTGCGCAGGGTGGCGTTGATGGGCAGGCCCAGGTGGGGGATGCCCTGCGCGGTCAGCGCGAGCAGCACCGGGTCATCGGCGTCGCCCGGCAGGATCGCGAGGCTCTGCACGCCGGAGGCTTCGAGCGCCCGGCAGATGTTGACGCCTTTGCCGCCGGGTTCCTGGTGGGCGTCCAGGGCGCGCTGCACGTCGCCGCGGGCGAGCGGGCCGGCGAGCTCGATCGTGCGATCAAGACTGGGGTTGGGGGTGAGTGTGACGATCATGCGATTACGACCTCGACATCCGCCGCGGCGAGGGCTGCGGCAAGTTTCTGGGAAGGGGGAGCATCGGTGATGAGCGCGTCGATGTCGCTCAGAGCAGCGAACCTGACCAGGGTTTCCTGGTCGAGCTTGGAGGAGTCGGCGAGGGCGACGACCCGGCGGGCCGAACGCACGATGGCGGTCTTCACGGCGGCCTCGACGGAATCGGGGGTGCTGAAGCCGAACTCGGCGGCCACACCGTTGGCACCGACGAACGCGATGTCCGGGCGCATCGCGTCGAGCATCTGGGTGGTACGGGTGCCCACGATGGCCCGGGTGAGGCCGCGCACCCGGCCGCCGAGGATCTGCAGCGAGATGGCCTCGTTGCCGGCCAGCTTGTAGGCGATGGGCAGGGCGTTGGTGATCACCAAGAGCTGGTCGCCGGCGTTGGCGGGCATCCAGTCGAGCAGGCGGTCGGCCAGCAGCTCGGTGGTGGTGCCGGAGTCCAGGATGATCGACCCGGTGGTGCTCGCGGGGATCATGGCCAGCGCGGCGTCGGCGATGCGGGCCTTCTCGTCGTGGCGCTGGCTCTGGCGTTCCTCGAGGCTCGGCTCCGACATGCTCAGGCGGTCGATGGCCACGGCGCCACCGTGCACGCGGCGCAGGTGACGGCTGGTCTCCAGCGCGGAGAGGTCGCGGCGCACGGTCTCCGGCGTGATGTCGAAGCGCACGGCGAGTTCGTTGACGGTGACACGGCTCAAGTCGGACACCATCTCGGCGATCATCGACTGACGCTCTTCGGCGAACATCGTGCCTCCTCGACGGTGAGAACTCAGGGGGTGTGCGCGGCCGGGGGAAACCGCGCGAAAGTTTGTATGCCTGACTTTAGACCCGTTTCTTTTTGATTGTCAACACAAACGCAGACAAACAAAGATCCCTGGACGCGAGCCGCACGTTCCCCGTGCACGAGCGCACTCATTCCGAAACTTCGCAGGGTTGTGGAGCCCAACGAAGGTGCTTTTCTCCAAAATGAGTGCTTGGCAGGGCGCGCGGGCGGCGGGCGAGGCCTTCGGGAGCCTGTGGAGAACTTCCACGGGCAGGTCCCGCGGTCAGGCACCCTCATCCGATGACAGCTCGTATCCCGCTGCCCGACGGTTGGGCCGATCGTCCATTCCGCGTGGGCGACGCCCTCGATGCCGGGGTCGGTCGTTCCAGGTTGCGGAGCGGCGACCTCGACCGGCCCTTCTGGGGCGTTCGCATTCCCGCCGCCTCTCAGGGGGCCGGACCGACCGTCAACGGCGGGGCGTGGGTGCCCGTTCGCCGTGCCGAGTTGGAGGCTATGGCCCGGGCGCTTCTCGTGCGGATGCCACCCGGGGCGTTCTTCTCACATGCAACCGCTGCCTTGCTCCTCGGCCTGCCCGTGCCCACCCGGCTGGCGCGGTTGCGCCCGGTGCATGTCGGGGTGCCTGCGCCGGCCGCCGCCATGAAGGCGCGGGACATCGTCGGCCCTAGCGTGCGCATTGAACCCGACGACCTCGTCGACCGGGGTTCGCTGCGTCTCACCGGCCCGGCCCGCACCTGGTTGGACCTGGCAGCGCTGTTGACCCTGGGTGAGCTCGTCGCCATCGGCGACCACTTGCTGTATTGGGAGTCTCCCATCCTGACGCGAGACGAGCTCGCGGATGCATTGGAGAAGTACCCGAGCCGCAGAGGCCTCAGGCTCGCCCGAACCGCCCTTCCGCTCCTCCGCACCCGCTCCGAATCACCGCGGGAGTCGCTGCTCCGGGTGATCATCGTTCTCGCCTGCCTGCCCGAACCCGAGTGCAATTACAACGTGTTCGACGACGAGGGACGGTTCCTGGCCAGGGGAGACCTCGTCTACCCCGAGTACAAACTCCTCCTCGAGTATCAGGGTGACCACCACCGCACCGATCGGGCGCAGTGGCGCTCGGACATCCGCCGCGTCGGCCGCCTCGAGGACCGCGGCTGGCAGGTGCTGCAGTTCACCGACGACGATCTCCGCGACCCGACGACCCTGGTTGCGCGGATCAGTCGCCGCTTGCGTGCCAAGGGCGCTCAGCTGTGACAGAGCTACTGATAGTGCGACAGACCGCTCAGCTCGCCGCCGTCGGTGAGGAACTCGGCGCCGTGGAGAAGCTCGACGCGTCGCTGGCCAGAAAGAGCACCAGATTGGCCACCTCGACGTCCCGGCCGACCCTGTGCAGGGCCACGCATGCCGAACTTGGCTCCACAGCTTCGGCCACTGCCGCATCCCAGTGTTGGGCGTGGGTGACATCGAGGTGCACGTACCGGCGGGCCGGGCCGAGTTCGGCCGCGAGGGTGGTGCCCTCCTCCACCCGACGCCGGGCCGTCGCGGCACCGAGCCCGCGCGCTCCACCACTGATGAGGGGGACCTTTCCACTGACGCGAGCGGTGGCTTGACCTGTCCTTCCCAATCGACGCTGGCCAAAACGGGTTCGTCGGGGAATGTACACGCGCGGGCACCGGAGCAGCGCTGTCGGTGGCCGACGGTAGCGTGAGAGGCATGAAGATCCTGCACACGAGTGACTGGCACATCGGGCGCACCTTCCACACCCACCAGACCCACGACCACCTGCGCGTCGTGCTCGACGCCCTCGTCGATCTGGTGCGCGAACGCGGTGTCGACGTGGTGGCCGTGGCCGGCGACGTGTTCGATTCGGCCACGCCGTCTGCCGACAGCTACGCCCTGCTCAGCGGCACCTTGGCGCGCCTGCACGCCACCGGCGCCCGCGTCGTGATGACCAGCGGCAACCACGACTCCGCCACTCGGCTGGGCTTCCAGTCCGAGTGGGCCGGACTGGCCGGCATCCACGTGGTCACCGGGTTCGACCAGTACCGCACCCCGATCACGATCGACGACGAGCACGGCCCAGTGCACTTCTACGGCATCCCGTTCCTCGAGCCGGCCCTGGTGCGCCACCACTACCCGGACGAACTCCTCAAGACCCACGAGCAGGTGCTCGGCCTCGCGATGCGGCAGGTGCGAGCCGACCTCGCCGAGCGCGGCGGCCGATCGGTGGTGCTCTCGCACTGCTTCGCCGCGGGAGTCGCCGCCAGCGATGTTGAACGCGACATCAGCGCCGGCGGGATCGACCTGGTGCCGGCCGAGGTCTTCGACGGGCCGGATTACGTGGCCCTCGGCCACATCCACGGCCGCGCCCGGATCGCCGACAGGGTGCGCTACTCGGGGGCCCCGTTGCACTACTCCTTCGCGGAGGCCGACAAGCCGCGGGGAGCCTGGCTCGTTGAGCTCGACGCGAGCGGGCTCGGCGCGGTCGAGTGGGTGGACCTGCCGGTTCCCCGGCGCCTGAGCGTGCTCACCGGCGACCTGGCGGCGCTCGCTCACGACGACGACTATGCGGCCTTCGAGAACGACTGGGTGGCCGCTGTGCTCACCGACCAGGTGCGTCCGCTGGACGGCATGCGCACCCTGCAGAAGCGCTTCCCGCACTGCGTGGCCCTCGAGCATCGCCCGGCCGTGACCGAGACGCCCGAGATCGCCACCTACGCCGACCGGGTCAAGCACAAGAGCGACCCGGAGATCGTGGCCGGCTTCCTCGAGTTCGTGCGCAACGGCGTGGGACTCAGCGACTTCGAGCGGGCGCTCGTCGCCGAGGTGCTTGGTGCCACTGCGGCGGCCTCGGCATGAAGATCATCAGCCTGCGCATCGCGGGGTTCGGCCCCTACAAGACCGAGCAGGAGGTGGACTTCACCCGCTTCGACGCCGACGGCATCTTCCTGATCACCGGCAAGACCGGGGCGGGCAAGTCGAGCATCCTCGACGCCATCTGCTTCGCCCTGTACGGCTCGGTGCCCCGCTTCGACGGCAGCGAACTGCGGCTGCGCAGCGACCACTGCGACCCCGACGACCCGAGCTTCGTCGAACTTGAATTCACCCTCAAGGGCGTGTCGTACCGGGTCTACCGCACCCCGCGGTACGAGAAGCCGAAGAAGCGCGGCGTCGGCACCACCACCGCGCAACCGGATGCCCGCCTCGACAGATTCGACGCCGAGCTGAACGGCTGGGTCGGCATCGCTTCCCGACCGGTCGATGTGGGCAACGAGCTCAGCCGCATCCTGCCGCTCAAACAGGACCAGTTCCTGCAGGTGATCCTGCTGGCCCAGAACCGATTCCAACGGTTCCTGCTCGCCAAGACCGACGACAGGCTCACGGTGCTGCGCACCCTGTTCGGCACCCTGCGGTTTCAGCAGTTGGAGGCCGACCTGCTCGCGCGCCGCAAGGCGCTCGACGACGAACTGATGCTCGTGCGGCACGAAATCGACGGCATCGTGGCCGCGACCCTGCGGCAGCTGTGGCGGGCCGAGGACGCCGACCACGCCGAAGATGCCGACGACGGCGCCCCTGCCCAGCCCGAGCAGCCCGACCTCGCCTGGTTCGAGGCCGCCCTGCGCACCCTCGACACCCGCCTCGCCGCCGCGACCGAGCGGGCAGAGGCCGCTTCAGCCGCCTTGGCGGCCGCCTCCCTCGTCTGCGAGAGCGCCGAAGACCTGCGCCGGCGCCAGGACCGCCGGGACGCGGCCGCCCTGGCGCTCGAGGCACTCGACGAGCGCTCGGCCGAGATCAGCGCCACACGCGAGTCCCTACGCCTGGCCGAGCACGCCGCCAGGGTCTGGCCCCAGGTGCGGGCGCTGGCCGACGTCGGCGCCGAGGTGGCCGCGGCCGACGCCGCCGACGCCGCCGCGCGGGCCGCCTGGCAGGAACTCCTCGCCGATGCTCCTGACGCTGACGCTGACGCTTCTCGTCTCGCTGCCCTCATCGACGACAGGCTCCGCCAGCTCGGCAGCCTGGACGACGTGCTCGCCGAGGAGCGCCGGCTGCCCGGCCTGGAGGCCCAGATCGCGGAGCTGGCGGAGCGCTGCGCCGACCATGTCGCGGCGCTGGATACCGCCCGGCTGCTGCTGCTCGCCCTCCCCGAACGCATCGACGCCGCGACGGATGCCCTCACCGAGGCGAGCCTGGGCGCCGCCCGTTGCCCCGAGGCCGAGGCCACCGTCGCGCGGGCCGAGGCGGCCCTGGCCGCGGCCGAGGACGTGCGGCGACTGGAGACCGAACAGGTGGGTGTGCACCGCGCCGAACGAGAGGCCGTGGCCGAGAACACCGCGGCTGCCGTGGCCTACCAGGAGCTTGTGGATGCCCGGCTCGGCAGCTTCGCGGTCGAACTCGCCGCCGGCCTCGTCGACGGTTCCCCCTGCGCGGTCTGCGGCGCCATCGAGCACCCGGCGCCCATGACCGGCGAGACCGACCCCGTCACGGAGGCCGACCTCGACGAGGCCCGCCGCCTGATGGATCGCCGGCAGGCCGCCGTGGACGCCGCCCGCACCGACACCCGGCAGATCGAGACCCGCCTCACCGAAGCGCGCACCCGCGCCGGCGACGCCGACGCCGACGCCCTCGACGACGCCCACACGCTGGCCCGGCAGGCGCTGACAACGGCCACAGACCACCTCGCCAGGGTGCCGGGCCTGGAGGCCGAGCTGGCCAGGCTGCGCGCCGATCAGGCCGAGGCCCAGGACGCGCTCGCCCCGCTGCAACTGGCCAGGGACGAAGCCACGGTGCAGCTGGCCGAGCATCGCAGCGAGCGGGACGGCATCTCGACGCGGCTGCGCGCCCAGACCTCCGGCTTCGACAGCGTCACCGAGCGGGCCGCCCGGTTGCAGGCCGAACTCGGTGCCGCTCGCGCGTTGGCGGATGCGCTGGCGCAGTGCGGCGCGAGGCGACGCGCGGAGCAGACCATCGCGGACGCCCTGGCCGCGCAATTGGACGAGGAAGGCTTCGCCGACGAAGCCGCGGCCGTCGCCGCCCGGCTCAGCCCGGCCGAGGTGCAGGCCGGCCGGTCCGCCATCCGTGCGCACGATGACGAACTCGCCGCGGTCCGCGGCGTGCTCGCCGAACCGGACCTGGCCGAGCTGCCGGCGGACCCCGTCGACCTCGCGCCGGCACGGCTCGCGCGCGACGCCGCCGCCCGCGCCCGCGACGAGGGCCTGGCCCGCCGCGAGTCACTGCGCGAACGGTCCGGTGCGCTCACCGTCCTCGTGGCGGATGCCCGGGCCCGTTTCGCCCTCGCCGCCGACCTGCTCGCCACCCAGGCCCAGGTGCGGCAGCTGGCCGCCGTGGTGCACGGGGACGACCCGAACACCAAGCGCATGAAACTCGAGACCTACGTGCTCGCCGCCCAGCTCGAGGAGATCATCGCGGCCGCGAACAACCGGCTGCGCACCATGACCGGCGGCCGGTACGCGCTCGAGCACGACGACGCCCTGCAGTACCGCGGCAGCCAGGCCGGGCTCGGGCTCGCGATCCGCGACGAGCACACCGGCAGGGCCAGGGCCACCCACTCGCTTTCCGGCGGAGAGACGTTCCTGGCCTCGCTGGCGCTGGCCCTCGGGCTGGCGGAGGTGGTCTCCAACCAGGCCGGCGGCATCGCACTGGACACCCTCTTCGTGGACGAGGGCTTCGGCTCGCTCGACGCCGAGACCCTGGAGACCGCGATGAGCACCCTGGACAGCCTGCGCGCCGGCGGGCGCACGATCGGACTGATCAGCCACGTCGAGTCGATGAAGGAGCAGATCCCGGCGAAACTGCAGATCCGGGTGACGCCGCAGGGCTACAGCGAAATCGAAAGGCTCTCCTCGGCTGTGTCATAGCTCACGCATAGCTTCGACGGCTTGTCTGAATCCAGACGCGAACGGTTCCCCGGGCGCCCAGGAAAGGACACAGAGCATGAGCGAGTCTGAGACACCCAAGCCCCACCACCAGCGCTGGCGCACGGGCGACGTCGTGGCCATGGGCCTGGCCGCCGCGCTCGTCGTCGGTTCCGCCGGAACCGGCCTCTTCGTCGCCAGCAGGGCCATCGAGAGCCAGTCCGCCCAGACCTCGTCGACCACCCAGACCGACACCACCGCCACCACCCAGGACTCCACCGCTCCCGACTCCACCACCCAGGACATCTCCGGCGGCCAGTCCTTCGGCGGGCCGGCCGGCGGATACGGCGGCGGCCAGACCGGCACGAGCGAGTCCACCACGACCACCCTCGAGACGACCGCGGCCACCGACGAACAGTCGGCGGGCGTGGTCGTGATCGACACCGTGCTCGACTACGAGAGCGCCGCCGCCGCGGGCACCGGCCTCATCCTCACCTCGGACGGCCGCATCCTCACGAACAACCACGTCGTGGAGGGCGCCACCAGCATCACGGTGACCGTGGTCTCCACCGGCGTCGAGTACACCGCGGAGGTGGTGGGCACCGACGCCACCGACGACATCGCCGTTCTCGAACTCGTCGACGCGAGCGGGCTGACCGTGGCGGACCTCGACACCACCGGCGACGTCGCGGTCGGCGACGCCGTGACCGGAGTGGGCAACGCCGGTGGAACCGGCGACCTGACCGCCGCGGCCGGCACCGTACTCAGCCTCGAGCAGTCGATCACCGCGCAGGACTCCGACGGCTCTGACGCCGAAGACCTCACCGGCCTGATCGAGGTCGACGCCGACATCGAATCCGGCGAATCCGGCGGGCCGCTCTATGACGCCGACGGCGAGGTCATCGGCATCGACACCGCCGCCTCCTCCGGCACCACGAACATCACCGGCTACGCGATCCCCATCGAAGACGCCCTCGAGATCGTCGACGCCATCGACGCCGCGGTCGCCACGGGCGTCGACACCGACACCATCACCGTCGGCTACCCGGCCTTCCTCGGCATCGGCCTGGGCGCAGCGTCCGGCACGACAGCGTCCAGCACGGATGCCGCGCTCGTCGCCGGCGTCATCGCCGACACCCCGGCCGAATCGATCGGCCTGGCCGCGGGCGACACCATCATCGCCGTCGACGGCATCGCCGTCGCCACCGCAACGGCCCTCTCGGCGGCCCTGGCCGGGTACAACCCCGGCGACACCGTGACGATCGACTGGGTGGATGCCGCCGGCGCCGCGCACAGCGCATCGGCCACTCTCATCGCCGGTCCGGTGGGCTGAGCCGACCCGCCTGTCACAACCGAGTGTGCCGCGATCACCGAGATCGCGGCACACTGTCTGCATGAGCCGAACCGACAAACGCCCCGCCACCTCGTCCGCCGCCGCGGGCTGGACCACCCTCACCTTCGTCTACCTCGCCCTGGCCGTGGTGGGTCTGATCGGCACCTGGACCTGGAACATCCAGGCGATCATGCAGGCCAGCGACTTCATCGGCGATTGGACCCTGAGCGGGCCCGCTGTCTCGTCACTGACCACCGACCTGCTCGTCGTCGCGATCGCCGGCAGCATCCTGATCATCGTCGAGGCGCGCCGACTGGGTATGCGGTTCGGCTGGGCCTACGTGGTCGTGGGGCTGCTCACGGCATTCGCGTTCACCTTCCCGCTCTTCCTCGCCCTGCGCGAGCGCCGGCTGGTGCTGTCCCGGTGAGGCTCAGCTGACATCCCCGGCCGCGAGACCGGCGTCGTCGCCGGCGAACCGCTCGCGCAGCGCAAGGAAGTGCGACACGGTGAGACCGTGCCTGAGCAGGTACGGCTCGGGGCCGCCACGGGCGGCGATGGCCGCCAGGGCGCCCAGCAGGGCCTCCGGCTGCGGCTCGGCCGGCAGTGCGGCGGCCACGGCCTCCTCGTGCGGGAGGCCGGCGGCGAGCAGGGCCAGGGCAAGCACGAGGCCGGTAGCGTGTTCGCCACCGGGGCCGTGCACCACGAGCGGGCCCTCGCCCTCGGCGAGCACGGCCACGGCGCCGGCCAGCTCACGGCCGCGGTCGGCGACCAGATGGGCGTAGGGCTGTTCTCGTTCTCTGGTGTGTTCTGCAGGTCGTTCGGTGGCGGAGCCAGTGGCGGACTCGGCGGCTGGATTGTTCATTTCACCCCTCCAGAACTGTGCGTCATCGCATGGCCTGTCGGCCAGGTTCCACCCAGTCTGCTGCGCCGAGGTGAACAGCAGGTGACACTCAGCCCAGGCACTCAGACCGGGTCGGCCTCCAGCAGGGCAGGTTCGCGGCGGCCCACCCGGCTCAATCCGATGGCCGCGGCCGAGATCATCACGATCACCGCGGCGATCACCACGATGTAGAGCAGCACAGACGGCCAGCCGCCCGGCTCGCCCGGATTGAGGAACGGGTAGGTCCACCAGTCGGTGAGGGCGCCGCGCAGCAGGGCGTAGGCCAGCCAGGCCAGCGGGTAGATCAGGGCGAACCAGATGCGCTTCCAGGCCAGCGCCGGGCGGCCGGGCGCCAGCAGCCAGTCCAGCAGGATCAGCGCCGGCGCCCAGACGTGCAGCACCTCGTTGGGCCAGTCGAGACCCGCGAAGCTGCCGTCGGAGGGCAGGTTGCGCAGCAGCAGGTTGTAGACCACCCCGGTGATCACGGCATACGCGAGGGTCGACATCCGCACCCGGGCCAACAGTTCGGGTTCGGCGGGCAGGCGCAGCGCGAGCACACCGCCGACGGCGAGAACGACGACGTTCATGAGGCTGGACTGGATGGTGAAGTAGCCGAAGTAGGCCGCGGGGTCGAAGGCGTCATTGAGGATCTGGTCGGTGATCTGGGTGATGATCGCGGTCAGCACGAGGGCGGCCAGCAGGATGCGCACCCCGCCCACCAGACGTCGATAGGGGGTGGGGCCCTCGGGGGCACGGGGCGTCGTCGCTGCAGAATTCACCCGTTCAGGTTAGGGCGTGGTTGCACCCCGGCGCGCGTGCGGACTACGCTCAAAAAGGAGTCAACTTCAAAAATCAGGGTTTCTGATTGACAAAGCATCTGACTCCGAAGGAGACACGGATGAACCACACCAGCGGCAACTATGAGGCCTTTGCCCGCCCCCGCAAGCCCGAGGGGGTGGACGAGAAGACCGCCTGGTTCGTGGGATCGGGTTTGGCGTCGCTGGCCGGCGCCGCTTTCCTGATCCGGGACGGCCAGATGGACGGCTCGAGCATCACCGTCCTGGAGCGGCTGCGGCTGCCCGGCGGCGCGCTCGACGGCATCAAGGCGCCTAAGAAGGGCTTCGTCATTCGCGGCGGACGCGAGCTGGAAGACCACATGGAGTGCCTGTGGGACCTGTTCAGGTCGGTGCCGTCGATCGAGATCGACGGTGCGAGCGTGCTCGACGAGTTCTACTGGCTCGACAAGGACGACCCCAACTACTCCCTGCAGCGTGTGACGGAGAAGCAGGGCAGGGACGCCGGCACCGACGGCCTGTTCACCCTGAGCGAGAAGGCGCAGAAGGAGGTCACCAAGATCTTCCTCGCCCCGCGGGAAGACCTGGAGGGCAAGCGGATCAACGAGGTGTTCTCCGCCGACTTCCTGGCCAGCAACTTCTGGCTCTACTGGCGCACCATGTTCGCCTTCCAGGAATGGCACAGCGCCCTGGAGATGAAGCTCTACCTGCACCGTTTCGTACACCACATCGGCGGCCTGCCCGACTTCACCGCGCTCAAGTTCACCAAGTACAACCAGTACGAGTCCCTCGTGCTGCCGCTCTACCGCTGGCTGCTCGAGAAGGGGGTCACCTTCAGGTTCAGCACCGAGGTCACCGACATCGACTTCGACATCAGCTCGGGCCGCAAGCAGGCCACGCGCATCCACTGGCTGGAGAACGGCGAGCCGGGCAGCGTCGAGCTCGGCGAGAACGACCTGGTCTTCACCACCATCGGCTCGCTCACCGAGAACTCAACGGATGGCGACCAGCACACTCCGGCGACGCTCGACGAGGGTCCGGCCCCCGCCTGGGACCTCTGGAAGAGCATCGCCAAGAACGATGTCTCCTTCGGGCGCCCGGAGGTGTTCTGCCAGAACATCCCGGAGAGCAAGTGGGCGTCGGCCACCGTCACCACCCTCGACCCGCGGATCCCCGCGTACATCGAGAAGGTCGCCAAGCGCGACCCGTTCAGCGGCACCGTCGTCACCGGCGGCATCGTCACCGCGCGCGACTCGAGCTGGCTGCTCAGCTGGACCGTCAACCGCCAGCCGCACTTCAAGCAGCAGAGCCCCGACCAGATCGTGGTCTGGGTGTACTCGCTGCTCGTTGACACCCCCGGTGACTACGTGAAGAAGTCGATGCAGGACTGCACCGGCGAAGAGATCGCCCAGGAGTGGCTGTTCCACCTCGGTGTTCCGGTGGCTGAGATCCCCGAGCTCGCCGCCGACGCGGCCCGCACGGTGCCCGTGATGATGCCGTACGTCACGTCGTTCTTCCTGCCACGTACGGCGGGCGACCGGCCGGCCGTGGTGCCCGCCGGCGCGGTGAACTTCGCGTTCATCGGCCAGTTCGCCGAGACTACCCGCGACACCATCTTCACCACCGAGTACTCGGTGCGCACGGGCATGGAGGCCGCCTACCAGCTGCTCGGCATCGAGCGCGGCGTGCCGGAGGTGTTCAACTCCACCTACGACGTGCGCAGCCTGCTCGCGGCGATGAGCCGGCTGCGCGACGGCGAAGAGCTCAACCTGCCCGTTCCCGGGTTCGTGCAGAAGCGCATCCTGAAGAAGCTGGAGACGACCGAGATCGGGGAGCTGCTCAGGGAGTTCGGGCTGATCGCCTAGAAGGGCCTGTGCCTAAAAAGGCCCGTGCCTTAGAAGGGAAACAACAACCGGTGCAGGAACTGGCGGGTGCGCTCGTGCGTCGGGTTGCGCAGCATCACCTTGGGGTCGCCGTGCTCCACGATGGTGCCGCCGTCCACGAAGGCCACCTCGGTGGCCACCTCCCGGGCGAACTCGAGTTCGTGGGTGACGATCACCATGGTCCAGCCCTCGCCCGCGAGCTCCTTGATCAGCCGCAGCACGTCGCCGACGAGCTCGGGGTCGAGGGCGCTGGTGGGCTCGTCGAAGAGCAGCAGGGTGGGGCGCAGCGCCAGGGCGCGCACGATGCCCACCCGCTGCTGCTGCCCGCCGGAGAGTTCGAACGGGTAGCTGTCGCGCTTGTCGCCGAGGCCCACCCGTTCCAGCAGCGCCAGCGCCTCGGCTTCCACCTCGGCGCGTGGACGCCGCTGCACGACGACGGGGCCCTCCATCACGTTCTCGAGCACGGTCTTGTGCGGGAACAGGTTGTAGTGCTGGAAGACCATGGCGGACTGGTCGCGCAGATTGGTGAGCGCCTTCTTGGGCACGCCTGCTCGTGAGCCGTGGGCTGCCCCGAAGTCGATGGTCACCGGGGCGTGCCTGGCGTCGTCGGCGCCGACGACACTAATGGTGCCGCCGTCGGCGATCTCCAGGCCGTTCAGGCAGCGCAGCACGGTGGTCTTGCCCGAGCCGGAGGGGCCGATCAGGGCCAGCACTGTGCCGCGGGCCACGGTGAGATCGACCGATTTCAGCACCTGGTTGGCGCCGAAGCTCTTCTGCAGGCCGCGAACCGTGAGCAGGGTCTGGGCAGGCGGAGTCTGGTCAGTGGGCGACATAACGGTCCAATCGCTTCTCGAGCACGCTCTGGCCGCTGGAGAGCACCAGGCAGATGACCCAGTACAGCAGCGCGGCCTCGAGGTAGAGGGCCATGAACTGCCCGCTGAACGCCGCCACCTGCTGAGCCTCGCGGAACAGTTCGGTGACCAGGATGAGCGAGGCCAGGGAGGTGTCCTTGACCAGGCTGATGAAGGTGTTCGACAGCGGCGGCACCGATACCCGGGCCGCCTGCGGCAGGATGATGCGGGTGAGCGCGCGCCGGTGCGACATGCCGATCATGTACGCGGCTTCCCACTGTCCCTTGGGCACCGAGAGGATGGCCGCGCGGATGACCTCGGCCGCGTAACCGCCGACGTTGATCGAGAACGCGATGATGGCGCTCGGCCACGGGTCGATCACCACACCGAGCGACGGCAGGCCGTAGAAGATCACGAACAACTGCACCAGCAGCGGCGTGCCGCGCACGATGGAGATGTACACCCGGGCGATCGACGACAACCAGCGCCGCCTGGACAGCCGCATCAGCGCCAGCCCGAGGGCCAGCACCAGGCCGATCGCGAACGACGACAGCGCCAGCGGGATGGTTCCCGTGATGGCGCCGTGCAGCATCGGCCACAGCGAGTCCAGCATCAACTGCCAGGTGGAGTCGGTCACTTCGAGACGTCGGCTCCGAAGTAGGTGTCGGAGATCGAGGCCAGCGTGCCGTCTTCACTCAGCGTGGCGAGCGCATCCGACACGGCGTCGGCCAGCGCGGTGCCGCCCTGGGCGAAGGCGAAGGCGCTCTCGGAGCGGTCGTCGGTCTCGGCGGCGATCTTCAGGCCCGCGGCGCCGGTCTGCTTCTTGTAGTCGAGGTAGGTGAGCTTGTCGTTGATGGTGGCATCGACCCGGCCGTCTTCGACCAGCGCAACGGACTGCGCCCAGCCTTCGACGCCCTGCACGGTGGCGCCGCTCTCGGTGGCGAGGGTGTTCCAGTTGCTGGTGAGCGACTGGGCCGTGGTCTTGCCGGCGAGGCTCTCGAACGAGGTGATGTCGGTGTTGTCCTCCGGCACCACGATCACGCCGGTGGAGTAGGTGTACGGGGTGGAGAACTCGTAGGACTTCTGGCGCTCCGGGGTGATCGACACCTGGTTGGCGATGGTGTCGAAGCGGCCGGCCTCGAGGCCGGCGAAGATCGCATCCCACTGGGTCTCTTCGAACGTGACCTTGACGCCCAGCTCGTCGGCGACGGCCTTGGCCACCTCGACGTCGTAGCCGGTGAGGTCGCCTGAGCCGTCGGCGTGGAAGGAGAACGGGCGGTAGGTGCCCTCTGTGCCGACGGTCAGCGTGCCGGACTCGAGTACCGAGCTGAGCGAATCGTCGAGGGCGGCCGTGCCGGAGCCGGCTCCGGAATCCGCGGTGGAGGCGCTGCACCCGGCCAGGGCGACCACTACTGCGACGGAGAGGAGGGTGGCTGTGGTGAGGTGGCGCTTCATGTGTCGGTTCATCCAAGTGCTGATCGCGGGCTGGTGGCTGGGCCCCTGCTGGAGCCGGTGGCGGTGCCCCCTGATGGGGAGGTGCTCACCGAAGGGTAACAAGGTCGACGGCCGGCCGAATATTCCGATGACGCCCGATGACACGGTTTCACCCTGTTCTGACCCCCTGTTCTGACCCCCTGTTGGGGCGGTCTCGCGCACCTGTCGGCGGTGCCCCTTTCGGCATATGCTGCCGCGGTCGCACTCAACCCGAAGGAGTACGCGTGAAATTGTCGATGCTTCAACACGATCGTTCGTCAGGTGTTCTGCTGGGCATGGCGTGTGGTGATGCCCTGGGCGCGGGCTACGACTACGCCGGCCCCCTGCCGCCCGACACGCCCGTGGGCATGCGCGGTGGTGCCGGAACGCACTGGGCCAGGGGAGAGTGGACCGACTACACGGCCCTGTCCGTGCCCGTGGCCAAGGCCGCGGCCGATGGACTCGACCTGCGCGAGGAATCCACCCTCGACCTCATCGTTGCCGAGTGGGTGGACTGGGCCAACACGGCGCCGTTCTCCGGCCTGCAGCTGGGGGCGGCGCTGAGCGGACCTGACCCCACCGCCGACGGGGTGCGCCGGGCCGCCCGCGATCAGCACGAACGGGTCGGCCGCAGCGCCGGCAACGGATGCCTGCTGCGCACGGCGCCGGTGGCGCTCGCGTTCCTGCACGACCCGGACGCCCTCGCCGACGCTGCCCGCACGCTCAGTGACCTCACCCACTGCGAGACCGACGCCGGCGATGCCTGCGTGCTGTGGGGACTGGCCATCCGTCATGCCGTGCTCGAGGGCGAGCTCGACCTGCGGGTGGGCCTGCCGATGCTGTCGCCCGGACGACGGGAGCTCTGGTCGGCCCGCATCGACCACGCCGAACGCCGGGAGCCGCGCGACTTCACCCGCAACGGCTGGGTGGTGCAGGCGTTGCAGGGCGCCTGGTCGGCCATCGTGCACACGCCGGCAGAGGATGCCACGCAGTTCCGGCGCGGCCTGGAGACCGCGGTGCGTGGCGGCGGCAACACCGACGCCGTGGCCGGTATCGCCGGGGCGCTCCTCGCCGCCCGCTGGGGTCTGGCGGCCGTTCCCAGCGAGTGGCGGCGTCTGGTGCAGGGCTGGCCGGGGTTGCGCGGCGCCGACCTCGTGCGCCTGTCGGTGCTCGCCGCGCACGGCCGCGACATCAATGAGGCCGGCGAACGGGAGAACTTTCGACTCCACGTAGTTCGAGAGGAGCCGGTGCGGGAGGCGCCGGTGCGGTAGGCGCCGGTTAGGAGCGCAGCGCCAGCGTGAACGGCAGCACGGCCGGCGCGCCCGCCCGGCGCAGCAGGCGGCCGGCGACAGTGAGTGTCCACCGGCTGTCGCCGAGGTCGTCGACCAGCAGCACCGGGCCGGTGGTCGCGGCGAGGTTCGCGGCGAGCTCCTGGCCCACCTCGAACGCGCCCCAGACGCTCGACAGCCTGTAGGCGCTGTTCCCGCCGGTCTCGCCGGTGGGCCCGGCGCCCACCAGGCTGAGCGTGCCCAGCTGCGGCAGCCTGCCCACCCGGCTGAGCTCGGCCGCCACCGAGGCCACGAGCAGCGGATGCGACCGTGACGGCATGGCCACCACGCCCACGGGCCGCTCGGCCCAGCCCCACTCGGCGAGCACCCGCACGCAGGCGGCCAGCATGGCCGCCGACGCCGGGGCATCCGGGGTATTGGGGGCGAAGACGTCGCGCAGGGAGTTGCCCCAGCCGAGGTCGGTGAGCCGGGCCAGCGCCCGGCCGGGCAGCACGCGCTCGCCCGGGTCGATGCGGCCCTTCGCGGAGACGCCGAGGCGGTCGGCGCCGGTGGGCCATTGCGCGCGCGGCTCGAGCGCCACACCCACCCTGTCGAGGGCGGATGCGGCCGTGCTCGCGGCGTCGGCACGCACGTCGGTGGGGTACCAGGGGGCTGTGCAGTTGTCGCAGCGTCCGCAGGGCACCGCGGTGTCGTCGTCGAGGGCGCGTTGCAGGAACTCCATCCGGCAGCCGGTGATGCGCTCGTAGTCGAGCATGGCGTTCTGCTCGGCGACCCTGGCCGCGCCGATGCGTTCGTACCTTTCGCTGTCGTAGACCCACGGTTGCCCGGTAGCGATCCAGCCGCCCGTCACCCGGCGCACGGCGCCGTCGACGTCGAGCACCTTGAGCAGCAGCTCCAACGGCGACCGGCGCAGGTCCACCCGGGACTCCAGCGCCGGCGTGGACAGCGGAGCACCGCCGGCGGCGTGCAAGGCGTTGAGCACGGCCTCGGCCTTGTGCTGGCTGGGCATCGACGAGGTGGCGAAGTACTGCCAGATGGCCTCGTCCTCCACGCCGGGCAACAGCAGCACGTCGGCGTTCTCGGTGGCGCGGCCGGCGCGGCCCACCTGCTGGTAGTAGGCGACAGGGGAGCTGGGTGCGCCGAGGTGCAGCACGAAACCGAGGTCGGGCTTGTCGAAGCCCATGCCCAGGGCGCTCGTGGCCACGAGGGCCTTCACCTGGTTGGCCTTGAGCAGGCCTTCGGACTCCTCGCGTTCGCCGGTGTCGGTCTGGCCGGTGTACGCGCGCACGGCGTGGCCGGCGTCGCGCAGCAGCCGGGCGGTGTCTTCGGCGGCCGACACGGTGAGGGTGTAGATGATGCCGCTGCCGGGCAGTTCGGCCAGGTGGCTGAGCAGCCAGGCCAGCCGGGCCCGGGAGTCCGGCAGCCGCAGCACCCCGAGCCGCAGCGACGCCCGGGCGAGCGGGCCGCGGATGGTGGCGACCCCTTCGCTGGTCGAGCCTGTCGCTTGGGTCGAGCCTGTCGAGACCCCCATCGACACCTGCTCCGCCACATCCGTCACCACCCGGCTGTTGGCCGTGGCGGTGGTCGCCAGCACGGGCACCCCGGCGGGCATCGCCGCGATCAGGTCGCGCAGCCGGCGGTAGTCCGGCCGGAAGTCGTGGCCCCAGTCGGAGATGCAGTGCGCCTCGTCGACCACGAGCAGGCCGGCCCGGTCGAGCAGGGTCGGCAGTTGCTCGTCGCGGAAGGACGGGTTGTTCAGCCGTTCGGGGGAGACCAGCAGCACGTCCACCTCGTCGGCGCGCAGCTGCGCGAGCACGTCGGCCCACTCGTGCGCGTTGGCCGAGTTGATCGACACCGCGCGCACGCCGGCGCGGGCGGCGGCGGCCACCTGGTCGCGCATCAGGGCCAGCAGCGGCGAGACCAGGATGGTGGGCCCCGCACCCTGGCGGCGGAGCAGCAGCGTGGCCACGAAGTACACCGCCGACTTGCCCCAGCCGGTGCGCTGCACCACGAGGGCCCGGCGGCGCTGGTCGACGAGTGTCTCGATGGCCTCGTACTGGCCCTCGTGGAAGTCGGCGTCCGGGCGGCCCACCAGCGTGCGCAAGATCTCGAGGGCGGCCTCGCGGGTGTCGGTCACGGCGCCGGTCATGACAGGGCGTCGAGCCTGGCGGCCACATCGGCGGGGAAGCCGCCGGTGGCGATCGGGCTCCACCGGCTGGGAGTGATGCGGATGAGGGACTTATTTTGCAGCGTCATGGCCTGGCGGTATTCGTCCCAGTCCGGGTGCTCGCCGGCTATGCAGCGGTAGTAGTCCACGAGCCCGTCACCCGCCTCCGGCATGTGCAGGATCTCGGCGGTGCCGTCCACCTGCACCCAGGCGCCGTCCCACTCGTCCGAGAGCACCAGCACCGAGGTCAGCGGGTCGCGCTCGGCGTTACGGGTCTTCGCCCGGGACGGATAGGACGAGATCACGATGCGCCCCACCTCGTCGACCCCGCCGGACACCGGGGACATCTGCGGCCGGCCGTCGCTGCGGGTGGTGGCCAGCAGCATCCGGTGCCGCGGGCGCACGAAGGCGAGCAGGTCGGTCAGGGAGACGGTGGTGCTGGAAGCGACGGTTCTGGCCATGCCCTCAGGCTAACGGGACCCGCTGACAGTGCTCTCGTCGGCGTGGGCGGGAACGGCGGACAGGTCGAGGTGCGTGATCTCCCAGAGGTGGCCGTCCGGGTCCTGGAAGCTGCGGGTGTACATGAATCCCAGGTCGTGGGAGTCGGCGGAGAAACTGCCGCCCGAGCGGAGGGCCGTCTCGGCGACCCTGTCCACGGTGGCGCGGTCGTCGACGCTGAGCGAGAAGATCGCCTCGCTCGCCGTCGTCGAATCGACGATCGGCTTGCTGGTGAACCTGGCGTAGCTGTCGTGGCTGAGCAGCATCAGGTAGAGGTGGCCGTCCTCGAGCACTATGCAGGCGGCGGACTCGTCGGTGAACTGCGGATTGACCGTGTAGCCGAGCCCGACATAGAAGGCCGTGGATCTCTCGAGGTCGGTGACGGGAAGGTTGAGGAACATCATCAGGGGCATGGGTCAATTCAATGGCAGCGCGCCGCCGTCTGCAACCTGTTTGGGGGGTACTGCGAGAGCACCGCAGAGAATACCCTGTGCCGTCAGTCCGGCCCGCTCAGCAGAAAATCGTGGGTCTGGCCCGGGTAGAGCTGCGCCTCGCGGCCTTCGACCCGCACCCGGATGGGCGTGGCCCCGCCGGCCGGCAGCTGCAGCCGCAGGTTGGTGGCCGTGACCTCCAGGCGGATCGGCTGCTCACGGTAGTTGATGCTGAAGGCGATCTTGTCGAGTTGGACGGGCAGCACCGGGTGCAGCCAGAGCATGTCGTCGCGGATCTCCAGCCCGGTGTAACAGCGCACCACCATGTCGATCGATCCGGCCATCGCGCCCAGATGGATGCCCTCGTTGGTGGTGCCGCCCTGGATGTCACCGAGGTCGCTGTCGAGCGCCTGGCAGAGCGCGGCCCAGGAGCGTTCGCGGTCGGCGCGGGCGTCGACCCAGGAATGCACGACGTTGCTCAGCGTCGACCCGTGCGTCGACCTGACCCGGTAGAACTCCACGGTGCGGCGGATCAGGTCGGGGGAGAGCGAATAGCCCAGCTCCTCGAGCAGCTCCCGCAGCTCCTCGGCCGAGAACAGGTAGAGCAGCATGAGCACGTCGGCCTGTTTGGAGACCCGGTAGTTGTTGGTGCTGTCGCCCTCGGCGTTGAGGATGAGGTCGAGCCGGCCGAGCGAGTGATCAGCGGAGCCGTACCGTGCGCGGTAGTGCGCCCAATCGAGCTCGGGCAGTGCCTCATAGCCGTCGAACTGGCTGAGGACCCCGTCGGCGTGGAACGGCACCCGCAGGCGCCGGCCGATCTTCTCCCAGGTGTCCACCTCGTCGGGGCGCAGCCGCAGCCGGTTCCACAACGGCCGGCAGGCGCGGCCCTCGAGCACGGCGACGGTGTCGACCGCGCGACGCATCACCCACGCGACCATGATGTTCGTGTAGGCGTTGTTGCGCACACCCTGGCCCGGATGCCCCGGCGGGCCGTCGTGGAACTCGTCCGGGCCCATGGTGCCGTCGATGTCGTACCTGTCGGCAGCCTCGTCGTAGACGGTGAGACTGGCGAAGAACCTGGCGATCTCCAGGAGCAGCTCCGCGCCCTGCTCGATGAGGTAGTCCACGTCACCGGTGGCCTGGTAATAGCCCCAGACGCTGTAGGCCAGCGCCAGGCCCACATGGTGCTGCAGGCCGGAATGGTCGGGCATCCACCGGTTGGTGCGCGGATTGAACAGTTCGGTGGGCGTGACGTCGCGCCCGTCGATGCCGCTCTGCCAGGGGAACCTCGCCCCCTCGTGGCCGGTGGCCCGTGCGGCGGCGCGTGCCTCGCCCAACCGGCGGTACCGGTAGCCCAGCAGCGCCCGGCTGAGGTCCGGCCGGCGCAGCGTGAGCACCGGGTAGACGAACACCTCGTCCCAGAAGACGTGGCCGCGATAGCCCTCGCCGTGCAGGCCGCGAGCGGGCACGCCGGCGTCGAGGTCGGCATCCACCGCGGCCACGGTCTGCAGCACGTGGAAGGTGTTGAGGTTGAGCGCGAGGGACTGCCGGGCGCCGCTGTGCAGGTGCACCTCGAATTCGTCCCAGAGGATCTGCCACTCCCGCTCGTGCGCCGCGAGCAGGTCGGCCGGGTCCGGCACCCGCCGCAACCAGGTGGCCACAGCCATCGTCGGCGACACCACGGCCCGGTCCCTGGAGGTGCTCAGCGTGACGACCTTCTCGACCCGCAGTGGCACACCACGCTCGAGGGTGAGGTCGAGTTCGTGGGCGACCCAGCGGCTGGAGTCGGTGAGGAACCGGCGGGTGGGGTTCAGCAGCGCGCCGTCGGAGTAGGCCCGGGTGCGGGAGGCCATGGCGATGTGGATGCCCGAGCGGGTGGTCTCCACCTCGAGGAGCACCGCGTCCGGGCCCAGTTCGGTGGCGGTGCGCGGCATCAGGTGCAGATGTGCGAGCAGCCGGTCGGCGGCGACGTTGCGGTTGGCCACCCGGCCGTCGATGGCCGACCGCACGGTGAGCGGCCCCGACCAGTCCTCGGCGACGAAGGTGGTCTCCAGCACGGCCACGTGCGGGGCGGCCTGCGAGACGAAGCGGCGGCTCTGCACCCGGGTGACGTGGCCGTGCGGGTCGCGGAAGCGCATCAGCCGGGTGAGCAGGCCGCGGCGCAGGTCGAGTTCCTGGCGGTACTCGAGCAGGTCGGCGGATTCAGGGTGGAACCAGCCGGTGTCCGGCGCGGTGAAGTCGCCCATCCGGTTGGTCGTGCCCCCGGTGCGGAACCAGAGCGAGAGCCAGTTGGGGGCGTTCACCATGTGCTCGTCGTCTCGCACGTGGGCAGCCGCCACCGGCGCCAGCACGGGCCGGCCGAGTACGCCGATCTCCGGCAGCGGTTCGAACGGGGTGCGCGGGCCGGGCATCACGGCGGTGGGGACGAGGTCCACCACAGGGTCGCCGACGGCCTCGCCCATGTGCACCTCGGTGCTCAGCGGGTTGTAGACGCCGGCGAGGTAGGTGCCCGGGTAGTGCACGGCGTCAGTGCGGGCCTCCGGGGCGGCGCCCCTGGTGCCCCAGTAGCCGTTGCCGAGGGTGCACAGGGCCTCACGGTAGCCCTCGGCCGCCGGGTCGAACCCGTCGAAGCGGAGCACCCACGGGTCCACCGCGGGTTCGGTCTCAGTCACGGATTCCTCCTCGTTCTTCCTGAGAGTCGCACCGCTTGCCGGCCTTGTCGAGGGCGGCGGGTGGGTTCGCCGGAGGGGCGGGTGGTTGGATGGAGCCATGACTTCTCTCTCGGCATACATCGACGACTTCGCCCGTTTCATCACCGCGTCGCCGTCGTCGTACCACGCGGCGGCCGAAGCGGCCCGTCGTCTCGACGCGGCCGGCTTCGAACGACGCGACGAGGCCGAGGACTGGTCGGTGCTGCCCGCGCAGGCGCACTCGCGGGCCGCAGCGGCGACAGCCGGCCGCCACTATGTGGTGCGCGACGGGGCGATCATCGCCTGGGTGCAGCCGGCCGGGGCGCAGGCGACCACGCCGTTCCGCATCCTGGGCGCGCACACCGACTCACCCGGCTTCAAGCTCAAGCCCAAGCCCACCACGGGGTCATTCGGCTGGTTGCAGGCCGGCGTCGAGGTCTACGGCGGCCCGCTGGCGAACTCCTGGCTCGACCGTGAACTCGAGTTGGCCGGCCGACTGGTCACGACCGACGGTGTCGAACACCTCGTGCGCACCGGCCCGTTCCTGCGGATCCCGCAGCTGGCCGTGCACCTGGACCGCTCCGCCAATGAGGGGCTCAGCCTCGACCGGCAGCGGCACCTGAACCCGGTCTTCGGCGTGGGCGACATCCGCCAGGCCGACCTGGTGGGACACCTGGCGGCGCTCGCCGGAGTGGCTGGCGAGGATGTGGCCGGCTACGACATCCTCACTGCCGACACCAACCCGCCCGCGAGGTTCGGCCTGAACGGGGAGCTGTTCGCCGCCGGGCGGATGGACAACCTCACCTCGGTGTACGCCGGGCTGGTCGCGCTGCTGGGAGTGTCCGACGATGAGGAGAGCATCAGCGTGCTCGCCGCGTTCGACCACGAGGAGCTCGGCTCGCAGTCCCGCTCCGGCGCGAGCGGCCCGATGCTCGACGACGTCCTCAGCCGCATCGGCGACGACCTCGGTGCCACCGTCTCCGAGAGCCTCCGCGCCTACGCCGACTCCTGGTGCGTCTCGGCCGATGCCGGCCACTCCGTGCACCCCAACTACCCCGAACGGCACGACCCCGCGAACCTGCCGCTGGCCGGCCACGGCCCGCTGCTGAAGATCAACGGCAACCAGCGTTATGCGACGGATGCGGCCGGTGCGGCCCTGTGGGCGCGCTGCAGCGCCGCGGCCGGCGTGCCCTACCAGGAGTTCGTGTCGAACAACACGATTCCCTGCGGCTCCACGATCGGGCCGCTCACCGCCACCCGGCTGGGCATCCGCACCGTAGACGTGGGCGTGCCGCTGCTGTCGATGCACTCGGCCCGCGAGCTGGCGCACGTGAACGACCCGTTCTGGCTGAGCGCGGGGATCAGCGCGTTCTTCGCCGGGGCGTAGGGGGCGTTCGCGGCACGTGTTTGCGTTCGCGGCACGTGTTCGTCCCGGTGGCACGTGTACGAACGCGTGCCGCCGGGCGTAAGACGGGCCGCGACCGCACGAACGCGTGCCGCGAGGGGGGCGGAGGGGGGCGGAGGGCGCGGCTACAGGCGGCCGGTGAGGCGGCCGTGCATGGCCCGGCTGCGCTCGTCGAGGCCGTGGAAGGTGACGGTGGCGGCGTGCTGGCGGTACTTGGTCTCCACCGAGTCGAGCACGGCCACGGTCGAGGCATCCCAGATCTGCGCCTGGGCGAGGTCCACGTGCACCAGGACGGGATCGGCGGCGTAGGTGAACTGCTCGACGAGATCGTTGCTGCTGCCGAAGAACAGCGGCCCGCTCACGTTGTAGCGCACCGAGAGGCCGTCGTCGGCGAGCACCCTGTGCACGGTCACGACGTGCGCCACCCGGCGGGCGAAGAGCACCATGGCCAGCACCACGCCGGCGACGATGCCGATGGCCAGGTTGTGGGTGGCCACGACCACGGCAACGGTGGTGAGCATCACGACGGTCTCGGGCACGGGCATCCGCCGCAGCGTGGCCGGCCGCACGCTGTGCCAGTTGACGGTGGTGAGGGCCACGATCATCATCACGGCGGCGAGGGCCACCATGGGGATCTGCTCCATCAGGCCGCTGAGCGCGGTGACCAGCACCAGCAGGAAGGCCCCGGCCACGAAGGTGGAGATGCGGGTGCGGGCGCGGCCGAGCTTGACGTTCACCACGGTTTGGCCGATCATCGCGCAGCCGGCGATGCCGCCGTAGAGGCCGGCCAGCATGTTGGCGATGCCCAGCGCCCACGCCTCGCGGCCCTTGGGTGAGCGGGTGTCGGTGATGTCGTCGACGAGTTTGGCCGTGAGCAGGGTCTCCACCAGGCCCACGAACGCCACGCTCAGGGCGGTGGGCCAGATGATCTGCAGGGTCTCCAGGTTCAGCGGCACGTTGAGCGGGGTGATGCCGGGCAGACCGCCCGAGACGTCGCCCTGGTCGCCGACGGTGGGCACGGCCAGGTGCCAGGTCATGGCGATCGCGGTGACCACCACGATCGCCACCAGGGGAGCGGGCACCACCCGGGTGAGCCGGGGCAGGCCCAGCACGATGAGCACGGTGAGGGCGAACAGCGGGTAGACCAACCAGGGCACGTCGATGAGGTGCGGCAGCTGGGCGACGAAGATCAGGATGCCCAGGGCGTTGACGAAGCCGATCATCACCGACCGCGGGATGAACCGCATCAGCCGGGCCAGGCCCGTGACACCGAAGAGGATCTGCACGAGTCCGGCCAGCAGCACCGCCGGCAGCAGGTACTCCACGCCGTGGTCGGCCACGAGCGGGGCCACCACGAGGGCCACCGCGCCGGCGGCCGCCGTGATCATGGCGGAGCGGCCGCCGAGGAACGACATCGAGACGGCCAGCACCACGGATGCGATCAGGCTCACCTTGGGGTCGACCCCGGCGATGATCGAGAACGAGATCACCTCGGGGATGAGCGCGAGGGTGGTCACGACGCCCGCGAGCACCTCGACGCTGAGCGCCTGGGGTTGGCGCAGCGTAGCGCGCACCGTCGGCGGGGTGGTGGGCAGAGCTGTGGCGGGTCGTTGGGGCACCGTGTAACTGTAATCGGCGCGAGACCTGAGCAGGTATAGACAGTTTCACTATCCGATAGTTACACTATCTGCATGAGAATGGCTGAGCTGAGTGCCACAAGCGGGGTTCCCGTGGCGACGATCAAGTACTACCTGCGGGAAGGGCTGCTGCCGGCGGGGGAGCGGCAGGGCCCGAACCAATCGCTGTACGGGCCGGAGCACCTGCGCCGGCTGCGCGTCATCCGTGGCCTGCTCGAGGTGGGCGGGCTCAGCATCGCCGCCGCCCACCAGGTGATCGACGCCATTGACTCCGATCTGGGTCTCGCCCACACCTTTGACATCGCCCAGCGCACGGTCTCGCCCCAGATCGACGGCGCGACGCTGGCGCCCGAGGCCGTGGCCCAGGTCGATGCGGTGCTGAGCGGATGGCGCGTCTCGCCGGACAACCCCGGCCGCCTGGCCGCGGCCCGGGTGCTGCAGACCTTTGCCGAGCTCGGCCAGCCCGACCTCAGCGGTTGGGTGCCCGGCTACGCGGCGGCGGCGCTCGCCGTGGCCGAGGCGGACCTCGACGAGATCGACGCCCGCTCCGACCGGGAATCCAAGACCGAGATGGTGGTCGTCGGCACAGTTCTCGGGGATGCCCTCTTCGCGGCCCTCCGCCGGGCGGCGCAGGAGCACGTCACGGCCCAACGCTTCGCCGGAGGCGCCCGGTGATCCCCGCTCCGCCCGCCATCCGCTGGCACCGGCCGCTGCTCTGGCTGGCGGCGGCGATGGCGATCCTCGCCGTGGGCGCCATCGTGGGCCTCATCGTTGATCCGCGCACTCTCACGGGCGCGCCGCTCTGGGCCAAGCCGCTGAAGTTCGCGATCTCTGTGGGCCTGTACGCCGTGACCCTGTCCTGGTTGATCGGGCTGCTGCCCGCGGCCCATGCTCGCCGCCGCCATCTGGCCTGGTGGGCCGGCACGATCGCCGCGGTCTTCCTCGTTGTGGAGATGGTGATCATCGTCGGAGCGGCCGCGGCCGGCCTGACCAGCCACTTCAACGTGTCCACCGCGTTCCACGCCGCACTCTGGTCGGTCATGGCGGCGTCGATCGTCACGGTGTGGGTCGCCGCCGTTCCCATCGCCATCCTGCTGCTCCGCGCCGACCTCGGCGACCCGGCCAGGGCCCTCGCGATCCGCGCCGGCCTGCTGATCGCCCTCGTCGGCATGGGCCTGGCGTTCCTGATGACCGGACCGACCGCCGCCCAGCTCGACGACTACCAGGGCATCGTCGGCGCGCACACCGTCGGCGTCGCCGACGGTGGCCCCGGCCTGCCGCTGCTCGGCTGGAGCACCGTGGCCGGTGACCTGCGCATTCCGCACTTCGTGGGGATGCATGCCCTGCAGGTGCTGCCGTTGGCCGCCCTGCTGCTCGAAGCACTCGCTCGATGGATGCCCGCGCTCGCCCGTCCGCTCGCCCGCCGTGGCATCCTGCGCGCGCTGGTCGGCCTCTACCTGGGCGTGCTGGCCCTGCTGACCGGCCAGGCCCTCGCCGGCCAGTCGATCGTGCAGCCGAACGCCCTGGTCATCACCCTCGCGGCCGCACTCTTCGGAGCGGCGACCGTAGCCATCGCCGTCACCCTGCGAAGGGAATCCCGCCGGGCTCGAGCCTAGGAGATCGCCAGGCGGGCGATGCGGGCTCGGGCGGCGTCCTCCGAGGTGGAGGAGGCGCCGAGCAGCAGGCGCACCAGGCCGAGCACGGCTCCGGTGGCCCACACCACGGGCAGGGGAGAGCGGCGGAGGCCCAGCATCCGCCGGTAGTCAACCGGGATCGACGCCACGGCGCCGGCGAACATGATGCGGTAGAACGGCAGCATGCCGCGCCGGAGCGGCGGATGGCGGATGAAGCGCACGGCCTCGGCCACCCGGTCGCCGCCCATCAGCACGCCGGCGTCGGAGAACGCCTTCAGCTCTGCGGCCAGCTCGGCGTTCGAGCGGGGCGGGTTCTGCACGCCCACGAGTTCGCCGGCCTTCGCCCACTCCCGCACGTACTGGTCGGCGCCGCCGGGAATCGGGCCGCCCCAGAGCGTGTGGCTGGCGAGGAAGGCATCCGTGAAGACCACGTGCACCCAGGAGAGCAGCTCGGGGTCGCCCGCCGAGTACGGGCGTTCGACCCCGTGGGCGTCGAGGTAGCTGCCGGCGACCCTGTCGTGGAACCGGCCGACCCGGCCGGACTCCTGCTCGGCCTGCCCGGTGGCGGCGAACGTCACCGTGACCAGCCACTGGATGGTTCCGCTGAGGCGGCCGAGCGGGTCCTCCCGGTACCTCGACCAGTCGTGCACCCCGGCCATGGCGCCCGGGTGCAGGGTCTGCATGAGCAGCGCGCGGATGCCGGCGACCATGGTGGCCATGCCGCCGTGCACAGCCCAGGAGGCCGACCCCGGCCCGAAGAAGCCGGCGTCGTCGCCCTGCTTCATGGTGTCCACCCAGGCCGGCCGGCCCTCGTCGTTGCCGGAGAGGGTGACGAGCAGGTGCGACCGCCAGCTGTTCACGAATCCGTCCAGAATGCTGCTCATTCTTCGAACCCTAATCGACGAGACCGTGCGGATGGCTGGATGTCCGCCGTAAACTCCGACCCATGAGAATCGAGAACATCGAGCTGCGCCGGGTCAGCCTGCCGTTGGTGCGGCCGTTCCGCACCTCGTTCGGCACCATCACAGAGCGCCAGATCTCCCTGGTGCACGTGTCGACGGCCGATGCAGAGGGCTGGGCCGAGTGCGCCGCCGAGGTGCGACCGTTGTACAGCTCGGAGTTCATCGACGCCAGCGACCTGGTGATCCGCGATCACCTGATTCCCCGGCTGGGGGCCCTCGGCGATGCCCTCACGGCCGAGCGCGTGGGCACCGCCCTCGCCCCGGTGAAGGGTCACCAGATGTCGAAGGCCGTGCTCGAGTCCGCGATCCTGGATGCCCAGCTGCGCACGACCGGCCAGTCCTTCGGCGGCTACCTCGGCGCTGTTCACGACACTGTCCCCGCCGGGGTATCAGTGGGCATCATGGATTCCCTCGACGACCTGCTCGAGGCCGTGGCCGGGTACCTCGACCAGGGCTACCTGCGTATCAAGCTCAAGATCGAACCGGGCTGGGACCTTGAGCCCGTGCGGGCCGTGCGCGAACGGTTCGGGCCTGACCTGCTGCTGCAGGTCGACGCCAACACCGCGTACACACTGGCGGATGCCCGACACCTCGCCCGGCTCGACCCGTTCGACCTCCTGCTCATCGAGCAGCCCCTGAACGAGCGCGACCTGCTCGGGCACGCCGCCCTGGCCCGGGTCATCCGCACGCCGGTCTGCCTGGACGAGTCGATCGAGTCGGCGCAGGACGCCGCAGCGGCCATCAGTCTGGGCGCGTGCAGCATCATTAACGTCAAGCCGTCCCGGGTGGGCGGTTACCTCGAGGCCCGGCGCATTCACGACGTCGCGGCCGCGCACGGTGTGCCGGTCTGGTGCGGCGGGATGCTCGAGACGGGCATCGGCCGGGCGGCCAACGTGGCCCTGGCCGGTCTGCCGAACTTCGTGCTGCCCGGAGACACCTCGGCCTCTGACCGCTATTACGCCCAGGACCTCACCGCCCCGTTCGTGCTCGAGGACGGCCACCTGCGGGTACCGACAGGACCCGGCACCGGCGTGGAGGTGCTGCCGGACGTGCTCGCCGAGGTGACCAGGTCGCGCCAGGACATCCGCTTCTAGCGGCATACGCTGGGCAGATGCCCTCCTACCGCGTGATCATGTCCATCGGCGCCCTGCAGCAGGGGGTGCGGCCCGACGCCGTGCTGCCCGCCGCGGCGAGGGCCGCCGCGGAGCGCACCACTGTGGAAGCCTCCGACCTGGCCGTTGTGGCCGGGTCGGCGCGAGCCACCGTGCGCTTCACAGCCGATGACGGTGATACGGCGCTGGCCATCGGGCGGCACGTGGTGGAGCAGACCCGACTCGTCGCCGAGCCGGTGACCTGGCTGGTCACCGAACGGGTGAAGGGGCGCTGGCTTCCGGTTCACTGACTCTTCTGCTGAGCTCGGCCGCCCGCACCGCATCCGCGCCGCGGCGCTGCTCGAGCCGCGCCGGCGCGATGATTGTGCCCCGGCGGCCGTCCACCACGAGCGGATCCGAAGCGCCGAGCACCTGGCTGCGCGCGGTGCCGTGCCGGTGCCAGAGGGACGCCGTCCAGGCGCTGAGCAGCGCGTCGATGAGGTCTTCGCGGTGCTTGTAGGCGGTGTCGGTGAGTGGCGTGGGCTCGGTGACCAGAGTGTCGGTGGCCTCGTGAGTGCTCAGATCCAGCGGGGGCGCGGCGTCGGTGAGCCGCCACATCCGTTCGATCAGGTCGTCGCACACCACGGCGCGCGCGGCGCGGCGGTCCACGATCGGCAGTGCGGAGCCCATGCGCTTGTAGCGGGGGCGTTTGTCGTCGTATCCGAACTCCGCGGCACCCACCAGGGTCGTATACGGGTAGCACTCGAAAAAGCTCGCCGCACCCGGCTCAACCGGGTCGAGCCCGTCGGTGTAGGTCCAGCCGCGCTCCTCCAACCGGCGGCGCAGACTCACACCGCCCAGGCGGGGCAACGCCTGATTGGAGGCGTTCGCGGACACGTGCCAGCGCCCGTACCTGGACCCGGTCTCGCGTTCGCACACGCGCATGCCGGTGGGGTTGTTCACCACCAGTGGCGCGTCGATGGCCAGCACGGCACCGGGCTCGACCAGCGACTGGATCCAGTCGACGACGTCGTCGATGCCGCGGGCCCAGCCGGCGTCGATCACCTGGCCGGTCTCGTCGATGCAGGCGAGGCCGCTCTCGTTGGCCGGCTTCGCCGCCGTGCCCTCTGCCCAGGCCAGATCCACCCCGAGGAATCGCGTCATGGCTTATGGATAGCACGCGCGGTGCGCGGGCGGAAGAGCCGATTGGCGTAGGCTCGTCAGGTTGTTCACCAGCAACAGCACATCCGACGACGGGGGAAGCGGCGATGACCGAGACGACCGAGAAGACGACGACCGAGCCGATCAAGCCGTCCACGAACCGCAAAGTCATCGCGCTGGCCATCGCCGGCGCGTTCGGCGGCTTCCTGTTCGGGTTCGACTCCTCGGTCATCAACGGCGCGGTCGAGGCCATCACTGGCCAGTTCGGCCTCACCGAAGCCCTCACCGGGTTCGCCGTTGCCAGCGCCCTGCTCGGCGCCGCGACCGGCGCGTTCCTCGGCGGCCGGCTGGCCGACAGGTTCGGCCGCATCCCGGTGATGCTGATCGGCGCCATCGTGTTCTTCGCCAGCTCGGTCGGCTCCGGCCTCGCCTTCAACGTGGTCGACCTCATCGTCTGGCGGGTGCTCGGCGGCATCGGCATCGGCCTGGCCTCCGTGGTGGCGCCCGCCTACATCGCCGAGATCTCCCCGCGGCAGATGCGCGGCCGGCTCGGCTCGTTGCAGCAGCTGGCCATCACCATCGGTATCTTCGCCGCCCTGCTCTCGGACGCGGTGTTCGCCACGACGGCCGGCGGCGCGAGCGAGATGTTCTGGTGGGGCCTGGAGGCGTGGCGCTGGATGTTCCTGGTCAGCGCGATCCCGGCGCTCATCTACGGTGTGATCGCGCTGCTGCTGCCGGAGTCGCCGCGCTATCTGGTTCTGCACGACAAGGAGCAGAAGGCCCGCGAGGTGCTCGTCAGGGTGTGGCCGAACGGCGATGTCGACCGGGAGATCCGCGACATGAAGGCGTCGATCGAGGATGATGTGAAGGCCAAGCGCACCGGGTCGCTGCGCGGTCCGGTCCTCGGCCTCAAGCCCATCGTCTGGGTCGGCATCATCCTGTCGGTGTTCCAGCAGTTCGTGGGCATCAACGTGATCTTCTACTATTCGACCACGCTGTGGAGCGCCGTGGGCTTCGAAGAATCCAGCTCACTGGCGATCTCGGTGGCCACCTCGGTCACCAACATCCTGGTGACCCTGGTGGCCATCGCCCTCGTCGACCGCATCGGCCGTCGGCCCATCCTGCTCACCGGGTCGATCGGGATGACGGTGTCGCTGGCCGCCATGGCCGTCGCGTTCAGCCAGTCGGTCACGACCGACGGCGAGCTCGCCCTGCCCGGTGCCTGGGGCCCGATCGCGCTGGTCGCGGCGAACGTCTTCGTGATCTCCTTCGGCGCCTCCTGGGGGCCGGTGGTCTGGGTGCTGCTCGGGGAGATCTTCCCGAACACCATCCGCGCCAAGGCTCTCGGCCTGGCCGCGGCCGCGCAGTGGATCGCGAACTTCCTGATCACGGTGACGTTCCCGCCGATGTCGGCGTGGTCGCTGCCGCTCACCTACGGCATGTACGCCCTGTTCGCGGGGCTGTCGTTCCTGTTCGTGCTCACCAAGGTGCCGGAGACCAACGGCATGTCACTGGACGAGGCGAACACCCTGCTGCCCAACAAGAACGCGGCGAAGCCGAAGCCTCAGCCGAAAGCGAAGGCGCGCCGCTAGTCAGATCAGGTCGCGGAGCAGTTCTTCCGGGCTGACGCCGCGAGTGGCGGCCCGGCGCTTGAGCCGGCCGAGCTCCTCCGCGCTGAGCGCCACCTGAACCGTGTGTGGGCGGTCGACCTCGAGGTCGAACAGCCCCAGTGGGGCGGATGCGCGTGGTGCGGCGGCCGTGACCGGTGCAGCCTTGACAGGTGCAGCCTTCGCCGCGGTGGCCGGTGCAGCGGGCACGGGCCCGCCGGCCACGAAGCCGGGACCGGTGCGGATGGCGCCGTTCCGCTGGTAGGCCTCGGAGACCGCGCGGGCGCGGGAGTCCGCGGCCTCGTTGAGCGGGTGGTTGGCGTGGCCCTTCACCCATTCGAAGCGGTACTTCCGGCCCACCAGGGCCTCGTCGATCTCCTGAAGCAGGTCGAGGTTCAGCACGGGCTTGCCGTCGGCCTTGCGCCAGCCCTTGGCCTTCCATCCGCGCATCCACTTGGTGATCGAGTTGATCACGTACTGGCTGTCGCAGAGCACGAGCAGGTCGTCGTCGACGTGGGCGGTGGCGCGGAACAGCTCGAGCACGGCCTTGAGTTCGCCCTGGTTGTTCGTGGCGTGCTTCCAGCCGCCCGCGGCCCAGTTGTTGTCGTCGATGTACCAGGCCCAGCCGGCCGGTCCCGGGTTTCCGAGGGCGGATCCGTCAGCGGCGGCAGTAATAGTCATGCGCTCTAGTCTGCCAGTCGGCCCGCAAACGCCGGTCAGCTCTGGATGCAGGTGCCGGAGGCGACGGCGCCGGACAGGCCGGCGGCCTGGTCCACGACGGGCGCGACCTCTTCCATAGCCAGGGCGTAACCCACGTTGGCGGTGTTGGCCGCCTTGGCGAAGATGACACCGGCGACCTTGCCGTCAGCGCTGAGCAGTGGCCCGCCCGATTCGCCCTGCTGCACGTCGGCGGCGAGGGTGTACACCGCGCGCGGGGTGGGCGACTGGCCGTAGATGTCGGCCACGAGCTGTGGGCCGACCGACATCACCCTGGCCGGGTCGGAGTCGAACGGGCCGCCGAAGGGGTAACCCAGGCTCACACCCTCGCTGTCGACGGCGAGGTCGTCCTGCATGGTCAGTGGTGCCGCGGACAGGCCGGGCACGGCGATGATGGCGAGGTCGTCGACCGGGTCGAAGTAGACGATCTCGCCGGTGAGCGCGCCGGCACCGGGCACCTCGACGACGGCATTGGTGACCCCGGCCACCACGTGCGCGTTGGTCAGCACGCGCTCGGGAGCGATGACGAATCCGGAGCCGGACTGACTCTGCCCGCAGGCCACGGCGTTGCCCGTTATCCGTAGCACCGACTCCGCGGCCGTGTCGAGGACGGCATTGTCGAGCTGCGCCTCCGGCAGGGTGGGGGACTGGCCACCGAAGGCATCCGCGATCACGGGCAGGCCGTCGTCGACGACTGTGGAGCGCAGTTGGGCCAGGAAACTCTTGACCGGCACCGGGGTGACGGAATCGATGGTGCGAACCACGCCGGAGGAGGCGATCGCCGAGGTGAGCACCGGGATGCCGAGAGCGCCGACGCTGAACGCGACCATCGACACCACGGCGGCGGCGGCGGCCACCCCGACGACGGCACCGAAGAGCCTGTCGATGCCGCGGAGCTTGCGCGGGGTGCGGCGGCGGAGGGCACGCCCGATCGACTCGCCGATCGTGAGGCCGCCGATCACGAGCAGCAGGGCCGCGGCGATCGAGGCGGGGGTACGCCACTCGGCGGCCGGCACCCAGGTGGGCACCAGGGGCACTACGAAGTAGGCGGCGACGGCGCCGGCCACGAGGCCCAGGATGCCGCTGATGCTGCCGATCAGGCCGCTCCGGTAGCCGGCGCCGAGGCTGGCCACGAGCAGCACGATGAGAATGACGTCGAGGATGACCGAACCCTGCATGCACGCTCCCGCTTGATGGGCGGAGGTCCGCCGGTTCTCAGCCTAGGCGGCAGGGGACGGTTTTTGCTGAGAACCCGGGGCGTCCCGCTGCAGTTCCAGGTAGCTCATTCCGTGCAGGTCGACAGCGAGACTGTGGCCGGTGTCGACCAGCCTGAGCAGGATCTCGGCGCACCCCGGGCAGCGCAGCAGCAGCCCGTGCGAGTTCGGGTAGACCCGGGCGGTGGCGAGTTCCCCGGTGCGGCCGCAGTGGGCACACCGACCGCTGGCGACCGTGACGTCGACGGCGAAGACCTCGCTCAGGGGGCCCGCAGCGGCGTTGCCGTCGAGGTAGTCGGAGCCGGCGTCACCGTCGTCGCCCGGGCCGGTCACGGTCGGCTCCCCGTCCCGCCGTATCGTTCGGTCTTGATCCGGTCGGCCGGGTAGCCGGCGCGAACGAGCCAGTCGGCCACGGTCTCGACGAAGGCCGTGGCCCCGCAGATGAAGAAGGCCGGGTGGTCGTCGACCGGCAGCACCGCGGCCAGCAGAGTCGCCGCATCCAGCCGATGCGGGGTGATGCCGCTGCCGGCCGGGGCTTCGCGGGTGTACACGTAGGTCACCGACAGCAGCGGGGACCGCGCGAGCTCGTCGAGTTCTGCGCTGTAGTAGCCGGAGTCGGGGCTGCGCACCGAATAGAGCAGTCGAAACGGGGCCGTGCTGCCGGGGCTCGCCGCGGCGTGGGCCCGGATCATGGCCATCAACGGCACCACTCCTGAGCCGCCGGCGATGAGCTGCACGGGCGACGGGTCGGCCGGATCCCAGACGAACCAGCCGCCAACGGGCCCGCGTACCTCGAGCTGGTCGCCCACGGCCACCTGATGCACCAGATACGGTGACACCTCGCCGTCGTCGAGTTCTTCCACCGTGAGCTCGAGCTCGTCGCCGGGCAGCGCGGAGGCCACCGAATAGGAGCGCACCGCCGTGTAGCCGTCCTCTGCGGTGAGGCGCACGTCGACGTGCTGGCCGGGCCGGTGCCCGGTGAGTCCGGGCAGGCGCAGCCGCAGGGTGCGGGCGGTCCTGGTCTCCTGGGTCACACCGATCACCTCCGCAACGTTCCAGCCGGTTCTCACCAGTAACGCTCTTCGCGCCACGGGTCGCCGTACATGTGGTACCCGTTGCTCTCCCAGAAGCCGGGTTCGTCCTGGCGCAGCATCTCCAGGCCGCGCACCCATTTGGCGCTCTTCCAGAAATACAGGTGCGGCACGAGCAGCCGGGCCGGGCCGCCGTGGGCCGGTTCCAGGGTTTCACCGTCGAACTCGTGAGCGATCCAGGCCTTGCCGCCGAGCAGGTCGTCGAGGGGCACATTGGTGGTGTAGCCGCCGTAGGAGTGCGCCATGGTGAACTCGCAGTCGGACTCGACGGATTCGAAGAGCGTGTCGAGCGAGACGCCGCGCCAGCTGGTGCCGAGCTTCGACCAGCTCGTCACGCAGTGGATGTCCTGGGTCACGTCATCCTGTTTGAGCGCGAGGAACTCGTCCCAGCTCCAGCGGTGCACCTGGTCGGTCTCGGTGGTGATGGTGAATTCCCACTCGTCGGGGGCGATGCGCGGGGTGGGGCCGGCCGACAGTACCGGGAAGCCCTCGGTGAGGTATTGGCCGGGAGGCAGCGCCGGATCGTCACGGCGGCGGCGGCCGAAAAAGCCGGGGGAGACAATGCCCATGGTGTTCCTTCCGTGTCACGACGCTCTCGCGGCAGCCTATTGGACACTCGGGGCAAGGTCTACGCCCTGGTCGTCCGAATGCGCGGCCTGGTCCATGTACCACTCGGTGAATTCGCCCCTGATGTCGGCGGCTTCGTTCGAGGCCCAGGCCGTTTGGTACGCGCTCATCCACCGGTCCGTCCGTTGTGTCTCGTCCATTCCTCCGTTGTAGTCGCATCGGGCCGGGCGGGCCAGCGCTGGGTGCTTAGAACGGCGGGGGTTCCTCAGCCGCTGGTCTCCGGGTGCCGGTACGAGGCGAGCCGGGTGGGTGGCTCTCGTATGTGGCGGGGTCGGTTCTTGCGGGTGCGGAGCTGTATTTCTTGCCGCCGGGGGTGGTCCAGGTGAGGGCGCCGCCGGGGCCTTGGCTGGTGCTGAAGCTGGATTGGTGTTTGAGCCGGTGGCAGGGTTTGCAGAGGTGCACGAGGTTGTCGACGCTGGTCGCGCCGCCGGTGTTCCAGGGCTGGGTATGGTCGATCTCGCTGAGCGTGGCCCGTCGGCTGCAGCCGATTCCTTGGCAGGTTTGGTCGCGGATCTGAAGGTAGCGGCGCATGTCCGCCGGCGGCGCGTACTGCTCCCGGCCCACGGAGAGGCGGCAGCCGGTCTCGGGGTGGGTGAGGACCCGCGTCCAGCTGGTCGCGGTGCCCGCGATCTGCCGCGCGGTCTCGGGGTCGATGGGTCCGTAGCCCTCGAGAATCGCCGGTTCGTCGCTCCGGTCCAGCAGCGTCAGCGCCGGCACCGTGAGGCGCACGGTTCCGCGGATGCCGTGGCCGAGCCCGGTGGGGCCGACGCCGTCCAGGAGCAGGTCGCGGTAGGCGTCCGCGCGGCGCTGGTCCTTCGTGCGACCAGGAGCGTTCGCGTCGGTGCCCGTCGCCGGGTCGGTATCGGCGTCGTCTGTGACCTCTGTGGCGATGAGGGTCAGCCGGTCGTAGATCGCCTGAGCGTCGTCGGCCTTGAGGTACGCGTTCAGCCAGGCCATGCCGTCGACGTCGGGCTTCATCACCACGCGACGCTTCACGAAGCCGGCGTCCGCGCGCTCCTGCAGGGGCACCGGGTGTATCCGGTCGAGGATGCGGCCGGCGACCCGCACGAACTGGGTGGAGGTGAGCGTCTCCGCTGCGGGCAGCACCGTCGCTTCGAAGACGGGCAGGATCTCCTCGGGCAGACCCTCGGTGAGGTCGAGCATCTTCATCGCGTGACCCCAGGTGATGCTGCCCCGGGTCAGCGCGGAGTGGAATCGGGGGAGGTCGTCGGTGAGGCGGGCGGCGTTGAAGACCATGCTGCCCGCCGTGGTGCTGGTGACGCGCAGCACCCCGGCGGCTTCGGCGGCCATGCAGCGGCGGGCGAGTTCCTCGTCGTTCCAGGACGGCCCGTGCGCTTGCGTGTCGGGGTCGTCCCGGCCGGACTCAACCGGGTCACCGCAGAGCCCGCGGATGATGCGGGGCTGGCGGCCGAGCCGGTCCAGTTCGGCCAGGAGCCGGGCACGCTCGGCGTACCCGGCGGCGATCACCTTCTCGTTCTCGATCAGCGGGTCGATGACCGCTCTGATCGCTTCTGCGGGTGTGGCATCTGGGGTGGCCATACGGACAGTGAACCACCCACCACCCACACTCACAGGCCCGAAAACCCAGGAGGGGAAAGGTTGTAAAACAGCGCCCTGTGGAGGAGGGGCCGGCGCCGAAAATTGCGCGGTCCGCCCGACATCAGCCCGGCCAGGAGCCCCGCAGTGCGGTGATGGCGTCGTCCAGGCTCAGCCCGTTGTCGGCCGCTACGGAGGCGAGGATCCGAGCGGCCGTGAGCACAGCGGCAGGTGGCGCGGTCACGCCGGCGGCCACCCGGGTGCCGGCGCCGGCACGCGAGACGACGAGGCCGTCCTGCTCCAGCAGTTTGTAGGCCTTGGCCACCGTGCCGGGGGCCACCTGGAGGTCGCGGGCCAGCTGCCGAACCGGCGCGAGCCTTGTTCCGGTCGCCATGCTCCCGGCCAGGATGACGCTCCGCAGCGTCTGGTAGATCTGGTCCGCCGGCTGGCCGGACCCGTCCAGGTTGATCACAACCACGACTAGGCCCGGGAAGTGGTGGACAGTGGGCTGGGGGACTCGTCGGCCGTCGTCGCCGCGCGTGGGGCGAAGCGGGCCCGGCGGGCGAACAGCGGTAGGAGGAGCAGCGCTATACCCAGACCTTGGGCGAGATAGCCCAGTGCCCAGAGCGGCCAGGCCAGCGCCGCGAAGGGCGTTCCGACCTCGATCATCCCGGCGGCGGAGGTTACCGAGCCGGTCATCCGCGCTGTCGCACCGATCAGGTCCCACACCTGTCCCAGCGTGACCAGCGCAGCCCCCGTGCTGACCGAGAGCACCGTACGGGCTCCCAGGCGACGCAGCCACACGTCGACGGCGCGCGCATCCGTCGTGGGGGCCAGCGGTGATCGGGCGATGCCGGCCAGAGCGATCACTGTGAGGGCCGTGAGGCCTGCGATGCCGGCCAGCAGTGGCACGCCGTAGAACCAGCCGAGGAAATCGCTGCTGGACGACGCTGATCCCATCGCGACGGTGATTCGGGTGTAGTTCCCCGCCTCGTCGGGCGAGGACAGCCAGCCCGCGCACAACACCGTGATCACGAGCAGGCCGGTGGCCGTCAGCCAGCCCGTGAACCACCAGCCGGGCCCGAACGACCGCAGGGTGCGCGGGGTGAGGTCGAGAGCGCGCTCGGCTCCGGCTGGGTGCCCGGGCCGAGAGCCGGGCACCAGCACGAGCGCGGCCAGGCACAGCATGCCGGCGAGCACCGGCACGAGGAATCGCCACATACGCCACTCGAAGCCGATCGGCATCCAGGTGAGGACGATCAGCGCCACAATGATGCCGCAGAGGATGCCGCCGGCGATCAGGCCGCGGCGCAGCTGCCCGCTCATGGCGCGATCCCAGGACGGAGCGGTGTCGGCGGGCAGCGCGCGCAACCGCGGTGCGGCCGCCTCGGAGACACGGATGCCGTGCAAAAGGATGCCTAGCGCCACCAGCACCGGGGCCACAGACCCCACTTCATAGGCGGTCATCCACCACGCCATGCGCCACCTGCATCCCCGCTGTGACCAGCGAATCCCCGAATCCGACTTGTACTAACCGAATGGTACATTTCCGGATTGGTTCTGTCGAGAGCGGACGCGCCTATTCGCCGGCGGGTGCGGGTTCGCTGACCGACCAGGCTGTGACGAAGACCTCGCCGCCGGCCACGATGTCCAGGGTGATCGGCCAGGAGCCCCGCTCCAACCCCGGATACAGCGCGGAGTACAGGGTGTACGTGGCCAGTTCGCCATCGGTCGCCATCGCGTTCCAGCCGATTCGGGTCACGCCGTAGCCATGGGCAGGCACTGTGATCGGCATCGCGCCCGGGTCCTCGGCCATGAACGATCCGCCGTGCGTGATCGTCACGTCGATGGCCGACCCGTCCGCGTCGGCGAACGCCAGATCGGGGTAACCATCGAGCACGCAAGGCGTGTCGGAAAAGTTCATCACTTCGATGCTGAGCACCCGGTGCCCGGTGGCGGCATCCGGGTCGCCGAGGAGTGGAGTCGCCTGCTCCGGCGTGCACCAGGTGGGGTCGATGTCGTCCAGGTCGGCTCCCGGCGCCACGGTAGGCGGGGGCGTGGACTCGACGTCGGGGTCTGGCGCGTCACCCAGGGTCTGGCCCTCCGCGACAGCCGAGGCCTCGGCCGATGCCACCCTGGCCGCACGGGCGCCGGCTCCCACGCTGAGCCCGGACAGGCCGAGGGCCAGCACCACCACGCCGGCGAGCAGCAGGGCGGGGCGGCGGGATGCGGCGGGGGTCGCCTCGGCCGCCGGTACCGCCACACGGGCGCGGCTTCGGGAAGCCAAGAGGGCCGGAATCCACCCGCAGATCAGGCCCCAGTAACCGCTGTGCAGGATCAGGCTGCCGGCGGGATCGAGGATGAACGCGGCCCGGCTGGGCGGAAACTCCGTGATGATCGCGCTCACTGCGAAGGGGAGGATGGCGAGTACCCCGGTGAGGACGGCCACGAACCAGAGCGCGAGGAACCGCGTCGAACGCGGGCCGGAGGCATCAGTGCCGACCAGGCCGGCCAGCAGCAGGTGCACCACGAACACGGTCGCGGTCGAGAGCAGGGGCACGAGAACGATCCACGGAAACGTGAGGTACATCAGGCTGGACGGCATGCCCTCCGGCACCACGTGGGCCAGGACCTGCCGCGGAATCCGCTCCTGCCAGGCGAGGTAAGCGAAGACGCCGGAGCTGCCCAGCCAGAGCACAGCAGCAGCCAGGCTCGGCCCCCAGCCGAGTCGAACGCGCCCCCACGATGACATGGGTTGAGCCTACTGTTCGCGGGCGCAGTCGATGCAGAGCTCGGCGGCCGGCCGGGCCTCCAGCCGCTCGCGACCGATCGGTTCGCCCCGGCGGAGGCAGATTCCGTAGCTGCCGTCGTCGATGCGATGCAGGGCGGCGTCGATGGCCGCCAGGGAGGCTGTGAGTTCGCTGTGCACGCCCGCCCGAAGCGACCACTCGTCGGAAAGGGTCGGGCCCTCGGGGTCGTGCTCGTCATCGGCGTCCCCGTCGCTGCGGGCGGCGCGCACGGCGTCGAGGGTGTCGCCCTGGCGGGCCACCTCCTGCTCGAGGTCCTGCCTCTGCCGACGCAGCAGTCCCTCGAAATGGGCGACATCCGCCGCCGTCAGCGGCTCCGCAGACCCGGTCACGCTCAGGAGACCGAGACGCTGATCTCGTGCAGGCCGGTGGCCCCGTCGGGCGCCACATCGGCGAGCTTGCTGGTCTGTACCAGGCCGTTGGTGTCTGTGGCGCGCACCCGGATGGTGTGGGATCCACTGGAGGCCTCCCAGTCCCAGCGCCACTGACGCCAGGTGTCCACCGAGATCGCGTCGGCGAGGGTCGCGGGGTTCCAGTCGCCGTCGTCCACTTGCACGTCTACTGCGGAGACGCCCACGTGCTGGCTCCAGGCGACGCCGGCCACGGTCACGGTTCCGGCGGCGACGGTGGCGTTCTCGCGGGGCACGTCCACCCGGGAGGACAGCTTCACCGGCCCCTTCTCCGACCAGCCGCGGGTGGACCAGTAGGCAGTCTCCTGGTCGAAGCGGGTGACCACCATCTCGGTGACCCACTTGGTGGCGGACACGTAGCCGTAGAGGCCGGGCACGACCATCCGCACCGGGTAGCCGTGCTCGAGCGGCAGCGGGTCGCCGTTCATGCCCACGGCGAGGATCGCGTTGCGGTCGTCGGTGAGCGCCTCGAGCGGGGTGCTCGCCGTCCAGCCGTCCTGGCTGCGGGAGAGCACCATATCGGCCTCGCTCGTGGGTGAGGCGCGCTTGAGCAGCTCGCGAATGGGGTAGCCCAGCCACACGGCGTTGCCGATCAAGTCGCCGCCCACGTAGTTCGACACGCAAGCGAGCGTGGTGGTGCTCTCCTCCAGCGGCAGAGCCAGGAGCTCGGCGAAGTCGATCTCCACCTCGGTCTCCACCATCCCGGTGATCTTCAGGGTCCAGGTCGACGGATCGACCCGCGGCACCGAGAGGGCGGTGTCGATGCGGTAGAAGTCCGCGTTGGGGGTGATGACCGGCGACAGACCCTCGATGTCGAAGGACGCGCCGGCGGGGGTCGGAGTTCCCGGAGTCGCCGGCGCCGGCAGGGTGAACAGCGCCCTGGCCGCATCCGCAGCCCGGCTGCCGGCCGTGAGCAGCTGGCCGCCGATGGCCGCGAGCACGCCGGCGCCCGCGGTGATGCCCGTGTAGGTCAGAAAACGGCGCCGGTCGAGGGCGGCTCGCGAAGCCGCCGCCGGTGTCACGGATGCCGGCCGGCCCGACTCGGCGGATGCCGCCGCGGCCGCGGCCGCGGCGGCGGGGGCCCGGCTGGCGCGCAGTCGGGTGGTGAGCATGGTGAGCACGAGCGCGGCGACGATCATGGCCAGCACCGGAGGCACCGCGTCGAACGGCGACGCGTCGGCGCGGGTGAGCGCGGCCGCGAGGGCGATGAGGCCGGCGGCCACCACCAGGTACCGGCCGAACGGCGGCCGGCGGTACTCGAGAATGCCGGCGAGGGCGGCGAGCAGCGCCGCCACCAGAGCGATGAAGCCGATGAGCACGGCCTTGTCCGCCGTGCCGAAGAGCGCGATCACCCCTTCCTTCAGCCAGGCCGGGGCGAGGTCGATGAGCAGGGCGCCGACGACGAGCACCGGGCTCGCCCCTGGGGCGATGAGCCCGGCGGCCAACTCGGCCAGGCCGAATCCGGCGACGACCGCGGCCAGGCCGGCGAGGGCGGGCAGCAGCGGGCCCGGTGGCGGCGTGACGACCGGTGGCGGCGTGGCAGGGCTGGACATGGCCTCAGCTTAGATTCGCCGGCTGGGAGCTGTGCCGTGTTGTCCGATGGATCGCCCTTACGAAACTCTTACGGCGGCACGGGTGAGATCGAGGCGGCGGTCCAGATCTCAGCCCTGATTACAGCCGTGTTACGAATAAGAGAACGTTGGGGGAACCGATGGACCGCCGCTGGGCAGCGGACTTACGGTGATACCTGCACGCCACGACGAACGGTCGAACCCGACCTCCCCGTTCATCGTTTTCGCCTCTACCCCTGGCTGCACGCCGCTCCACTCGCATCCTGATCCATCCGGATACCGATCTCGAGAGAACCCGCGAACCACGGCCGACGAAGCCCGCTGCCCCTCCAGACATGGCGTATTCAGGCATGCCCGGACGGTCTTGTTCCCGTGCTCCCGGTTCTCTCGTGCCGCTCTTCGAACCAGCTCCTCGGCCCCACCAGTGACTGATCCCGGTCACGCCTGCGTTCCGCACTAGCACCGCGAACCTCGCCCGAGACCCCGTTCGCGAACCCCGGACCCGAATCCTGCACCGAAAGAGAGACGGATGACCTCCCTTCATCCCAGCCTTGGCGTCCCCGCCACACCCGGATCCCCGTCGGAAGACGGGGTCCCGCCCGAGGCTATGCACCGCATCCCCACCCATCAGCTGGCGACTCACCCGTACCCGGCACGGCCCGCCTCCGCGGGTCACGCGCACTCGCCATCGCTTGTGATGCTGGTGCTGATCGCCACGGTCGGCATCCTGGCGTACGCGAACTTCCTCCTCAACCCGGCGAGCCGGGGCGACTGGCTGCCGTATTCGCTGGTGATCGTCGCCGAGTCCATCCTGATCTTCCAGGCGCTGCTGTCGATGTGGACAATCCTGTCCGGGTCGACGGATCCGCGGGAGTTCAACTTCCACCAGGCCCAGGCCACGCTGGTGCACACCCGTTCCGTGGCCAGGGACGGCCTGCAGAACCGGCCGGAGCGGTGGCCGCTGCACCTGGGCGACCAACCGGCCACCGTCGACGTATTCATCACCACCTACGGCGAGGACCTCGACGTGATCCGCAGCACCGTGACGGCCGCGCGCCAGATGCACGGTGAGCATCTCACCTGGGTGCTCGACGACGGCCGGTCCGACGATGTGCGCGATCTCGCCGCCGAGCTGGGCGTGCGATACCTGCGCCGACTGAGCTCGAACGGCGCCAAGGCGGGCAACGTCAACCACGCTCTCACGGTGAGCAGCGCCCAGTACTTTGTGATCTTCGACGCCGACTTCGTGCCCAAGCCGGAGTTCCTGATCGAGACCCTGCCGTTCTTCATCGACGACAGAGTCGCCTTTGTGCAGACCCCGCAGGCCTACGGCAATCTGCACAACGTGATCTCCCGCGGCGCCGGCTACATGCAGGCCGTCTTCTACCGTTTCATCCAACCGGGCCGCAACCGCTTCAACGCCGCATTCTGCGTGGGCACGAATGTGATCTTCCGCCGGGATGCGATCAACGACGTCGGCGGCATGTACACCGATTCCAAATCCGAGGATGTCTGGACCTCGCTCAAGCTGCACGAACGCGGGTGGAAGACCATCTACATTCCCACCGTGCTGGCGACCGGCCACGCGCCGGACACCGTGGAGGCCTATACGAAACAGCAGCTGCGCTGGGCAACGGGCGGCTTCGAGATCCTGCTGCAGAGCAACCCGCTCAGCCCGCGCCGCCGCCTCACCTTCGACCAGCGACTTCAGTATTTGGTGACGGCATCCTTCTACCTCACCGGGATCGCCCCGTTGTTGTTGCTACTGGTGCCGCCGCTGGAGATCTATTTCGACCTGCGCCCGATGAACATCTCCACAACCGTTGTGACCTGGCTGCTGTACTACGCGGGCTTCTACCTGATGCAAGTGGTCCTAGCGTTCTACACGATGGGGTCATTCCGGTGGGAGACGCTGATGCTTGCCACGGCGTCGTTCCCGATCTATGTGGCCGCGCTGGTCAACGTGCTGGTCGGCAAGGAACAGCACTGGAGTGCCACCGGCAACCGGTCGAAGGCGGCCTCACCGTTCAACTTCATGATTCCGCAGGTATTGTTCTTCGTCTTCCTGCTGCTGACCTCGGTGGTGGCGGTGTGGCGGGACCTGACGATCGGCACCCTCACCCTGGCCACGGCGTGGAACGTGACCAACACTCTCATCCTCGGCACCTTTGTGGGCACGGCGCTGCACGAGTCGCACAGCGCCCGCCGGGTGCGGGCCATGGCCCGTCGACCCGAAGCCCGTCGACCCAGCGGCATCCGCACCGCGGCGGACGGCGTTCCCGCCTCTATCCAGGCCGCCCCGACCCGCGAGGTGGTGCCCTCATGACCTGGGCCAATCGATTCAAGCTGTTCGTCGGACTCATCGCGGTTGTCGGTATTGTCGCGGTGCTCACCATTGTCTTCAACCAGCGGCAGGCCCAGGTGATGAGCGCCTCCGCGTCGATCCAGGCGGCGGAGTATCCGGTGGGATCCGATTACGGCGGAACCGTCTTGGACCGGCTCGTCGACGACGGTGACGAGGTGAAGGCCGGCCAGGCCCTGTTCACCCTGCAGAGTCCAACCCTGCAGGCCGACCTGGCCGAGGGGTTGGTCACGGCCGACAACGTGGCCTACTCCGTCGGCGACGACGGCGTGCTCACCCTCACCGCGTCCGTCGACGGCACCCTCACCGACATCACCACCGAGCGCGGTTCCTTTGTGCAGGCAGGCCAGGTGCTAGCTGTGATCAACAAGACCGGTTCCCTGTTCGTGTCGGCCGACTTTGTGCTCACCAGCGGCGACTATGCGCGGATCGAACCGGGCGCGGCCGTCGACATCGTGCTGCCCAACCAGACGCGGGTAGCCGGAACCATGGACACCCTGGACGTGCAGACCGCGGATGGCCAGGCCGAGACCACGGCGAAGGTCGTGAGCCCCGACCTCGTCGACGGCGCCGCCAACGGGCTGATGGCGCCCGGCACACCCGTGACAGCGACCATTTCCTTGCGCGACGACGGCCTCCTCGCCGGGGCCAGCGACGGCCTGTTCAGCTTCCTGCGGACGATCGGACTGTGAGCGTGCGGAGGGGGAGGAGCCCACTCACGATGGCCGCGATTGTCGTGCTCGCCACGGTTCTGAGCGCCTGCACCGCGTCGGATGCCGATTCCTCGGCCGGTGGCGACGACGAGACCCGGGGCGCGGCCGTCTTCCCGAGTGCCGAGGTGGCGCCGCTGGTGAACGCGTTGCCCCAGCAGACCGTGAAAACCCTGCCGACGGCCCGGCTCGCCGACGGGCTGATCCCGCCGACCAACCGCTGGTTCTCCGGCCTGGTCTTCGGCGACCCATCGATGCCGGTGTTCCCGCTGCCGCTGACCTTCCAGCTCACCGACACCGGATTCGCCTTCGGACTGCCGGCGGTGTCAGCCGAACCCACCGTGATCATGGGCGGCTTCGCCGGCCAGATCGGCGTGCAGGTCGGTGCCGGGGGTGCCGCCCTCGACCAGCGAGTGACGGCCTACGACGAGGCGTCGGTCACCATCGGCCAGTTCGTCGATGGCGCCCTGGTGGGCAGGACGGTGATCGCGGAAGGCTCTCCGTTCGTGTCGTTCACCGCCGCGACCGACGTGGCCCTGACAATGCCGACGGTCTTCTCCGCCGCGAACACCGGGCAGAGCGGCGGCGCCTGGACCGCCGAGGTCGCCGGCGACACCTACGGGCTGGTCAGCGGCGGCACGCTCTCGGCCGGCACCGACCTGTCCCTGGCGTCGGGCCAGTCCGCCACCTGGTTCGCCCTGCCGACAGGCGGAGGCCTCGACGCCTTCGTCGAAGCCGCGACCCACCCGGTCACCGGCACCCGCGTCGACTACGCAACCGGCGCCGACACCATCGGCACCACCATCTCATACGACACCAGCGACGGCGGCGACACCCTGATCGCCGCACTCCCGCACCAACAAGCCGGCCTGGACAAGAATGCATCCTGCGCCGGGGGGCAGTACCGGAGCATCTACGGAGCGCTCACGGTCTGCCAGGGGTCGGCGCTCCGCTGGTCGGTGCCCACCGTCGCCCCGAGCGGCGCCGTGGACCTCTCCGCCCTCGACGACGATCAACGCGCCCGACTGGCCGACCAAGTGCGCGCGGATGTGGCGTCCACCCCGACGTTTGCCGCCGACACCTATTTCGGCGGCAAGTCGCTCTACCGGGCCGCCAACCTGCTCGAGGTGGCCCGTCAGGTCGGCGCCGATGACGCGGTGGCGGCTCTCACCGATCGCCTCAGCGCCGCACTCGACGACTGGATGGACCCCGACGGCTGCGTCGCCCGCACCGAGCGCTGCTTTGTCTACGACCCCGCCGCGAAGGGCATCGTGGGCCTGGCCACCTCGTTCGGCTCGGAGGAATTCAACGACCACCACTTCCACTACGGCTACTTCTTCTACGCCGCGGCGGTGGTGGCGGCGGAGGACCCCGACGCGGTGAAACGCTGGGCACCGGTGCTCAACCTGCTCGCGGCCGACCTGGCCACCACCGGTGGCAGCGAGTCATTCCCCGACCGGCGGGTGTTCGACGCCTACGCCGGTCACTCCTGGGCCAGCGGCACCTCGCCGTTCGGCGACGGCAACAACCAGGAATCCAGCTCAGAGGCCGTGACCGCCTGGAACGGGCTCGCCCTGTGGGCCGCCGCGAGCGACCAGGCCGGGCTGCAGACCGAAGCCGAATGGATGCTCTCCGCCGAGGCGGCCTCCTCCCGCGCCTACTGGACCGACTTCGACCTGGCCGACCCGGTCTACCAGGGTTTCGACCACACCATCACATCGCTGGTCTGGGGCGGCAAACGGGACTACGCCACCTGGTTCAGCGCCGAACCGAGCGCCATGCTCGGCATCCTGGTGCTGCCGATGAGTCCGGTCGCCGACTACCTCGGCGGGGACCCCGAGCGAGTGCAAGCGAACCTGGCCGAGGCCCTGCCCGCCGGCAGCTCCGGCACAGCGAGCTATGACGTCTTGTTCGGCGACTACCTGTTGATGTACTCCGCCCTTCAGGGCAGGGACGCCGCATCCGCCGCCCTCGAGGCAGCCAAGGGACTACCGGAAGACCGGATCGACGACGGCAACAGCCGGGCCTACCTGCTGGCCTGGCTGATGGAGCACGCCGACTGAGTCGGTATAGGGCAGGATCGAAGGATCATGGCAACCCTCTCCGCTCTCCCGCACGTCACCGATCCCGATGTCCTCTTCGAGGCGTTCGAACTGTGGGCGGCGGATGCGGGCCTCAGGCTCTACCCGGCCCAGGAAGAAGCGGTCATCGAGATCGTTTCGGGCGCCAACCTGATCCTCTCCACCCCCACCGGCACCGGAAAATCGCTCGTGGCCGTCGGCGCGCACTTCGCCGCTCTCTCGGCCGGCAAGCGCAGCTTCTACACCGCCCCGATCAAGGCGCTCGTGAGCGAGAAGTTCTTCGCGCTGGTGGAGATCTTCGGCCCCGAGAACGTGGGCATGATGACCGGCGACTCCTCGGTCAACTCCGACGCCCCGATCATCTGCTGCACCGCCGAGATCCTCGCCAACCTGGCGCTCCGGAACGGCGAGGACACCCCGGTCGACCAGGTCGTGATGGACGAGTTCCACTTCTACTCCGACCCCGACCGCGGCTGGGCCTGGCAGGTGCCGCTGCTGCTGTTGCCGCGGGTGCAGTTCATCCTGATGTCGGCCACCCTCGGCGACGTCACCGACATCGCCGCCGACCTGTCCCGCCGCACCAACCGCGACACGGCCGTGGTCACCGGGGTGGAGCGGCCGGTGCCGCTGCACTACTTCTACGAGACCACCCCGGTGCACGAGACCGTGGAGGACCTGCTCAAGACCGGCCAGGCGCCCGTCTACATCGTGCACTTCGCCCAGGCCGCCGCCCTCGAACGCGCCCAGGCACTCTCCAGCGTGAAGGTGGTCACCAAGGAGCAGAAGGAGGCCATCGCCGAGCTGATCGGCGAGTTCAGGTTCACCACCAGCTTCGGTAAGACGCTGTCCAGGCTCATCCGGATGGGCATCGGCGTGCACCACGCCGGCATGCTGCCCAAGTACCGCCGGCTGGTGGAGCAGCTCGCCCAGCGCGGCCTGCTGCGCGTGATCTGCGGAACAGACACCCTGGGCGTCGGCATCAACGTGCCCATCCGCAGCGTGCTGTTCACGGCGCTGACCAAGTACGACGGTGTGAAGATGCGCCAGCTCAACGCCCGCGAGTTCCACCAGATCGCCGGCCGCGCCGGCCGGGCCGGCTTCGATACCGCCGGCACCGTGATGGTGCAGGCACCCGACCACGAGACCGAGAACCTCAAGGCCATCGAGAAGGCCGGCGACGACCCCAAGAAGCGCCGCAAGATCGTGCGCAAGCGCGCCCCCGAGGGCTTCGTCTCCTGGGGGGAGCCGTCCTTCCGCCGGCTCGTCGACGCGGAGCCGGAAACCCTCACCTCGAGCATGCAGATGACCAGCGCCATGCTGATCAACGTGATCGCCCGCGGCGGCGACGCTTACGCCAACGTCTACTCGCTGGTGTTCGACAACCACGAGCCCTGGAAGCGCCAGCTCGCCCACGCCCGCCGGGCGCTGGGCATCTACAAGACCCTGCGCGCCGCCGGGATCGTGGAGCAGGGCACGGACGGCAGCATCCGCCTCACGGTCGATTTGCAGGCGAACTTCGCGCTCAACCAGCCGCTGTCGCCGTTCGCGCTGGCCGCCTTCGACCTGCTCGACATCGAGGCGCCCACCTACGCGCTCGACATGATCTCGATCCTCGAGTCCACCCTCGACGACCCGCGCCCGGTGCTGATGGGCCAGCAGTTCGCAGCCCGCGGCGAGGCCGTGAACGCCATGAAGAGCGAGGGCATCGAGTACGACCAGCGCATGGAGCTGCTCGAGGAGATCACCTGGCCGAAGCCTCTGGACGAACTGCTCAGCTACGCGTTCGAGACCTACAAGCAGTCCCAGCCCTGGATCGCGGACTTCCCGCTGCGCCCCAAGACCGTGGTGCGCGACATGTACGAACGCGCCATGTCGTTCGGCGAGTTCGTGGCCTACTACAAGCTCGCCCGCAGCGAGGGCGTTGTGCTGCGCTACCTCTCGGATGCGTACCGGGCCGCCAGGCAGACCATCCCGGACGAAGCCAAGACCGAAGACCTGCTCGACCTGATCGAGTGGCTCGGCGAACTCGTGCGGCAGGTGGACTCCAGCCTGCTCGACGAGTGGGAGGAACTCATCCACCCCGACCTCGCCGCGCACGAGAACGTCGCGCACGCCGTGGTGCCGCCCGCGCCGCACCGGCTCACCACCAACACCCGCGCGTTCCGGATCCTGGTGCGCAACGAACTGTTCCGCCGAGTGCAGCTGGCCGCGCTGGAGAACTACGACGCTCTCGGCGACCTCGACCGCGAGAGCGGTTTCGGGGCGGATGCCTGGGCCGACGCCATGGACGGCTACTACGCCGAGCACGACGAGCTGCTCGCCGGGGCCAACGCCCGCGGCGCCGGGCTCCTCATCCTCGACGAGGGTGCCCAGGTCTGGACCGCCAGGCAGATCTTCGACGACCCGGCCGGTGACCACGACTGGGGCATCAGCGCCGAGATCGACCTGGCGGACTCCGACGAGCTGGGTGTGCCGGCCCTGAAGGTGACCGGCATCAACCGGCTCTAGGCGGTCAGGGCCGGCTCAGCCAAGGCGTCGGCCACCGGCAGCAAGTCCAGGCCCTGCGCGGCGGCGACGGCGGGGTTGGTGACCTGGCCGTCGAAGACGTTCAGGCCGCGGGCCAGCGCCGGGTCGGCCGCCAGAGCCGCACGCCAGCCCTTCTGGGCGATCGCCAGTGCGTAGGGCAGGCTCGCGTTGGTGAGCGCCTCGGTGGAGGTGACCGGCACGGCGCCCGGCATGTTCGCCACGCAGTAGTACAGGGTGTCGTGCACCGGGTAGACCGGCTCGTCGTGGGTGGTGGCCACGGCGTGCTCGAAGCAGCCGCCCTGGTCGATGGCGATGTCCACCAGCACGGCGCCGGGCTTCATGGCGCGCACCATGGCGTCGGTGACGAGCTTGGGCGCGGAGGCGCCCGGCACCAGCACCGACCCGATCACGAGGTCGGCGTCGGTGAGCTGCGCGGCGATCTCGTAGGCGGAGGACCGCAGGGTGTGCACCCGGCCGTCGAAGCGGGCATCCAGCTCACGCAGGCGCTTGGCGGAGATATCGAAGATGGTGACGTCGGCGTGCATGCCCACGGCCATGGTGGCCGCCTGCTCGCCGGCCACACCGCCGCCGATCACGACGACCTTGGCCGGCTTGGTGCCGGAGACACCGCCGAGCAGGGCGCCGCGGCCGCCGGCCGAGCGCATCAGGTGGTAGCCGCCCACCTGCACCGACATGCGGCCGGCCACCTCGCTCATCGGGGCGAGCAGCGGCAGCGAACGGTCCTCCAGCTGCACGGTCTCATAGGCGATGCCCGTGGTGCCGGAGGCCAGCAGGGCCTGGGTGAGGTCGGGCGCGGGGGCCAGGTGCAGGTAGGTGAACAGCACCTGGTCGCGGCGCAGCAGCGGGTACTCGGCCGCGATTGGTTCCTTCACCTTGAGCAGCAGGTCGGCGGATGCCCACACCTCTGCGGCCGTGCCGGCGATCGTGGCGCCCGCGGCCGCATACTGGCCGTCGGAAATGTCGGAGCCGACGCCGGCGTTGGTCTCGATGAGCACCTCGTGGCCGAGGCGCACGAACTCGGAGACGCCGGCGGGGGTGATGGCCACCCGATATTCGTGGTTCTTGATCTCGCGGGGGATACCGACGCGCATGAGGACTCCTGGCTGGTGGGACGTGGGATGAGAGCTGCGCGGGCCGCGCGATCTGTGGTGGGAACGAGATAATGCTGGGTCATCGTCGGTCGATGTGCAATGCGACCGAATATATTGAACTCATTCGGCAAATCCGCCGCGCAGGCTTCGGCAGTGAGGGAATCTGGATATGGCGATACCGAAGAATCGACTGGCCGTCTCCACCGACGTTCTGGATGCCGTGGACTGGGGCCTACTGGCGCTGCTGCGCTCCAACGCGCGCCTGACCAATGCCGCGCTGGCCGCATCCGTGGGCATCGCGGCGTCGACCTGCCTGGAGCGGGTGCGGTCGCTGGTGAGCCGCGGTGTGATCCGGCGCTTCACCGTGGACATCGACCCGGCGGCGCTGGGTCTGGGCGTGCAGGCGCTCATCAGCGTCAACATCCACTCCGGCGCCCGGTCGCAGATCACCCCGTTCGCGGCCCGGATCCGCGAACTGCCCGAGGTGATGCAGTTCTTCTTCGTGGGCGGCAACGAGGACTTCCTGGTGCACGTGGCGGTGCGCGACACCGACGGGCTGCGCAGTTTTGTGCTCGACAACCTGTCGGCCGATCCGGTGGTGGCGTCCACCCGCACGAGCATCATCTTCGACCACGTCGCGCCGTCGCTCTAGTCTCATCGCTGTAGCCTCGGAGTATGGCCTCCACTCAGACAGACACCCCACGTACCGCTCCGATCCGCGCGGGAGTGATCGGCTACGGGCTGTCCGGGCGGGTGTTCCACGCCCCGTTCCTGGCGGCCAACCCGGACTTCTCGCTCGATGTGATCGTGACCTCGAACGCCGAGCGCGGCGCCGCTGCCCTCGAGGCCTACCCAAGCGTGCAGGTGCTCGCGACCGCTGAGGAACTCTTCGCCCGAGGTGATCTCGACCTCGTCGTGATCGGCACACCGCCGGAGACCCACGTTCCGCTCGCCCACGCCGCTCTAGACGCCGGCCTGGCCGTTGTGATCGACAAGCCGTTCTCCACCAACTCCCACGATGGCTGGGAGCTCCTGAACCGGGCGGCAAGCCTGGGCCTGCCCATCACGGTGTTCCAGAACCGTCGCTGGGACGGCGACTTCCTCACCCTGCGCGCGCTCCTGGCCGATGGCGCCCTCGGTGAGGTGTACACGTTCGAGTCCCGGTTCGAATCCTTCAGGCCCGGACCGGCCCGCAGCTGGAAGGCCGGAGCCACGCCGGCGGCCGGCGGCGGCATCCTCTTCGACCTCGGCGCCCACCTCATCGACCAGGCGGTGCAGCTGTTCGGACCGATCGACGACGTGACCGCCGAGGTGCACAGCCGGCGGCCGGATGCCGCCGCCGATGACGACACCTTCGTCTCGCTGCACCACGGCTCCGGCGTGACCTCGCACCTGTGGATGAGTAAGTTCGCCGCGCAGGTCGGCCCGCGCTACCGGGTGCTGGGCTCGGAGGCCGCCTACGTGAAGTGGGGACTGGACGGGCAGGAAGAGGCGATCCAGGCCGGTGCGCGGCCGAGCGACCCCGACTTCGGGCTGGAGCCGGAGAGCGCCTGGGGAACCCTGGGTATCGACGGGGCCACCCGGGTGGTCCCCACCGAGCGTGGCCGGTACGTGGGGTTCTACGCCGAGCTGGCCGACGCGCTCCTGCGTGGGGCTCCGCTGCCGGTGAATCCCGCAGACGCGATCCGTACCATCGAAGTGATTGAGCGCATCCACGCCGCGAACCGCTGAGTGCGACCCGCTGATTACCCGGTCTTGGTCCAGTCCAGGTTGATCACCTGGCGGATGTAGATGTTCTCGCCCACCCCGGAAACCTTGGGGTTCATCTTGAGCAGCTGCTGCATCGGGATGTTGAAGCGCTGGGCGATGTCGAAGAACGAGTCGTTCTCGATGACCTTGTAGCTGATCGGCATGCCCGTGCCGTCGAGCTCCGGCGTGCCCTGGGCCCCGGGATAGCGCCGAGGTCCTGCGCCGGGCCCTCCGGCAGGGGCTCGGCGGGCAGTTCGGGGTTCGGGTCGAGCGACGGGTCCTCCACCACGGGCTCCTCGGTGGGCACCGGCGTAGGCGTGGGCGTCGGGGTAGGAGTCGGTGTCGGCGTGGGCGTCGGGGTCGCGGTGACCACGATCGTCTGGGTCACGGCGGGCGCCGGCGCGGTCGCGCAGCCGGTGAGCAGCAGTCCTGCGGCGACGACCAGAGCGGCGCCGAGCGGGCGCGGCGACAGCAGGCGGCGCGGTGAAAGAGTGGAATCGTCGATGGTGTACCCCCGGGAACCTAGCTTAGGTCAGGGATTACGTTGTCGGGGCGCCCTGGTGTGCCCTCTTCGAGTGGCGTCTCCGACAGCGCAGTCAGCACTCGATGACGTTGACCGCGAGGCCGCCCTCGCTGGTCTCCTTGTACTTCGTCATCATGTCGAGCCCGGTCTGGCGCATGGTCTCGATCACGGTGTCAAGCGACACCAGGTGGGTGCCGTCGCCGTGCAGGGCGAGCCGCGCGGCCGACACCGCGGTGGATGCGGCGATGGCGTTCCGTTCGATGCAGGGCACCTGCACGAGCCCGCCGACGGGATCGCAGGTGAGGCCGAGGTGGTGTTCCATGGCGATCTCCGCCGCGTTCTCCACCTGGCGCGGGGTGCCGCCGAGCACGGCGCAGAGCGCCCCGGCCGCCATGGCGCATGCCGAGCCGACCTCGGCCTGGCAGCCGCCCTCCGCTCCGGAGATGGAGGCGTTGGCCTTGACCAGCGACCCGATCGCTACGGCGGTGAGGAGGAAGCGGCGGATGCCGGCCGCATCCGCACCGGGGACGAACCTGAGGTAGTAGTGCGCGACGGCAGGGATGATGCCGGCCGCCCCGTTGGTGGGTGCTGTCACGACGCGACCGCCCGAGGCGTTCTCCTCGTTCACGGCCAGGGCGAAGGCATGCAGCCACTCGGTCGAGGTGTCGCGCTCCCGCTGCGGAAGACCGTCGTATTCTTCCAACTGCATACGAATCGCGGAGGCCCGGCGCTTCACCCGCAGGCCGCCGGGCAGGATGCCGTCGACGTGCAGTCCGGCTTCGACGCAGGAGTGCATGGCGTCCCAGATGGCGTCGAGTCCGGCGTCGAGGCCCTGGGCGCCGTGGATGGCCTCCTCGTTGGCACGGGCGACGTCGCAGATGCCGATGCCGTGGGCGTCGCAGAGCGCCAGCAGCGCGGCGCTGGATGCGTAGGGCATCGGCTGGGGGTGGATGGAGGCGGGGCGCACGGGGTCGCCGTCGCGGCGGATGAAGCCGCCGCCGATCGAGTAGTAGGTCTCCTCCAGCAGGGGAGCGGCGTCGGGCGAGGCGTCGTCGCCCCACGCCGAGAGGGTCATGGCATTGGGATGCCCGGGCAGCCGGGTGCGCGGTTCGAAGACCACATCATTCTTCTGTACGGTCACCGGATGCGTTCCGTTCAGCGGCAGCGTCGCGCCGTCGGCGAGGTCTGTCCAGCGGCCCCGCACATCATCGGGGTCGCAGGCCTCGGGGCGGAGGCCCGCCAGGCCGGCGAGGATCGCATCGGGAGTGCCGTGGCCGAGGCCGGTCGAGCCGAGCGAGCCGAACAGCGAGCAGCGGATGCGCACAACCTCGTCGAGACGGCCGCCGGCGGCGAGGTTCTCGGCGAAGACGAGGGCTGCCCGCATCGGGCCGACCGTGTGGGAACTGGATGGACCGATTCCGATGGAGAAGAGGTCGAGAGCCGAAACGTACGCTGTCACCTGCCCATCGTACGCGGCGGCTACCGGATGGTCTTGCGCGCGGTGATCTGGCCGGTGTCGAAGCCGAGCAGGTGCAGTCCGCCGTGGAAGCGGGCGTGCTCGATCTTGATGCACCGGTCCATCACGATCGTGAGACCCTTCGATTCGCCGTATTCAGCCGCCTCCTGGTTCCAGATGCCGAGTTGCACCCACACCGTCTGGGCGCCGACCGCGAGAGCGTCATCGATCACGGACGGGATGTCGGACGCCTTGCGGAAGACGTCGACGATATCGGGCACCTCGGGCAGCGAGGCCAGATCGGGGTAGGCCTTCTGGCCGAGGATGGTGTCGGCCCGGGGGTTGACGAAGTAGACCCTGTAGTCGCTGGACTGCTGCAGGTAGGTGCCCACGAAGTAGCTGGAGCGGGCGGGGTTGGGGGAGGCGCCCACGATGGCGATGGACTTCGCGCGGCGCAGGATGCCCAGGCGCGCCTTGGCGTCCGGTCCCTCCCAGGTGCGCTGGGTGCGCAGCAGCTTGGCCAGCGGGGAATCGGCGGGAACGCTGCAGCTGAGCCCGTTGGTGAGCTGGACGGTTTCGGTGCTGTTCACAGTGTCGGTGCTCATGACGCTCCTGACGTGCCGGCGGCCTGGGCCAGGGCCTGGTCGAGATCGTAGATGATGTCGTCGACATCCTCAATGCCCACGCTGATGCGCACGAGGCCGGCCAGCACACCGGCGTCGACGAGCTGCTGCTCACTGAGCTGGGCGTGGGTGGTGGAGGCCGGGTGGATGACCAGGGTCTTGGCGTCGCCGATGTTGGCGAGGTGGCTGGCCAGGTCGACCGATTCGATGAAGGTGCGGCCGGCGTCGCGGCCGCCCTTGACGCCGAAGCTGAACACCGAGCCGGGGCCCTTGGGCAGGTACTTGAGGCTGCGCTCGTAGTGCGGGTGGCTGGGCAGGCCGGCCCAGTTGACGAAATCGACCCGCGGGTCGGCGTCGAGCCACTCGGCCACGATGCGGGCGTTGTTCACGTGCGCCTGCAGGCGGTAGGGCAGCGTCTCGACGCCCTGGGCGAGCAGGAACGCGGAATGCGGGGCCAGCACGGGGCCGATGTCGCGCAGTTGTTCGGCGCGGAGGCGGGTGAGGAAGGCGTACTCGCCGAAGTTGCCGGACCACTCCAGGCCGCCGTAGCTGGGCACGGGCTCGGTGAAGAGCGGGAACTTCTCGCTGTGCCAGTTGAACCGGCCGCTCTCCACGACGATGCCGCCGAGGGTGGTGCCGTGGCCGCCGAGGAACTTGGTGGCGGAGTGGATGACGATGTCAGCGCCCCATTCGATGGGGCGGCACAGATAGGGGGTGGCGATGGTGGAGTCGATGATCAACGGGATGCCGGCGGCGTGCGCCACCGCCGCCAGGCCCTCGATGTCGGCGACCTCGCCGGACGGGTTGGCCACGGTCTCGGCGAAGATCAGCTTGGTCTTGTCCGTGATCGCGGCGGCGTAGTCTGCCGGGTCGGCGGACTGCACGAAGGTGGTCTCCACGCCGAAACGACGCAGGGTCACGTCGAGCTGGGTGATCGAGCCGCCGTAAAGGTTGGCGCTGGAGACGATGTGGTCGCCGGAGCCGGCCAGGCTGGCGAAGGTGATGTACTGGGCGGCGAGTCCCGAGGCGGTGGCGACGGCGCCGAGGCCGCCCTCGAGGCTCGCGATGCGCTCTTCGAACGCCGCCACGGTGGGGTTGGAGAGCCGAGAGTAGACGTTGCCGTACTTCTGCAGGGCGAAGCGGGCCGCGGCATCCGCGGTGTCGTCGAAGACGAAAGCGCTGGTCTGGTAGATGGGCAGGGCCCGCGCCCCGGTCACTGCGTCGGGGATGTTCCCGGCGTGGATTGCCCTGGTCGTGAAGCCGTACTCGCGATCTGCCATGGGAGTACGCTACCGGCCCTGCGCCGGCCCCGAAGCGGGCGGACGTAACAGAGTGAAATCCGTAGCCCGGGCTCAGCGCCAGGCTCAGCTGACGGCCACGGCAGCCAGCGCCAGGACCGCGATGAGCAGCCAGGAGGCCAGCCCCACGCCGAGGGCACGCCCGCCGGTGCGCAGGAGCGAAGCCAGGCGCACGGAGGTGCCCAATCCGAACAGGGCCATGGCCAGCAGCACTGTCTGCAGGAGGTCCGCAATGTCGAGCACGGTGGCCGGAAGCGGAACGAAGGTGCGCACCAGCACCATGGCCAGGAACCCGGCGACGAACAGCGGAACGACAGGGGGACGCCGGGCGGCGGGGGAGCCGACCGGATCGACGGTGCCGTGGCCGCCGGCGGCCACGGCCACCCTCCTGCGCTCGTATACGGCCACGCCGGCCACGAGCGGGGCAAGCATCAGCACCCGGGTGAGCTTGACCACCACGGCCACGGCGAGGGCCGCCGAACCGGCGATCTGCGCCGTGGCGACCACCTGGCCCACGTCGTGCACGCCGGCGCCCACCCAGTGGCCGAACTGCAGGTCCGTCAGGCCCAGCGGATGCCAGAGCAGCGGCAGCACGCCGATCGCGAGGGTGCCGCACAGGGTGACCAGCGCCACCGGGGTGGCGGTCTCCTCGTCTTTGGCCTTGACCACCCCGCTCATCGCGCCGATAGCGGAGGCACCACAGACGGCGAAGCCGGTGGCGATGAGCAGCGGCTGGTTGCCTGGCAGGCCCACCCGGCGGCCCAGCCACAGGGTGCCGAAGAAGGTGAGTAGCACGATCAGCACGGTGGTGCTGATGGTGAGCCAGCCGAGTCCCGCGATGTCGACCAGGCTGAGCTTGAGGCCCAGCAGCACCACGCCGAGCCGCATCAGGCGTTTAGCCGCCAGGGACAGGCCGGGCTTCAGTGGGCCGGTCAGCGCGGGGCGCACCCCCGGCAGCTGCCCCACCACGATGCCGAGCACCACCGCCGCGGTAAGCAACGGCACCGCGGGCACGGCGGCATGCACGCCCCACGCGACCAGCGTCGCGCACGCGGCGGCCGCAACTCCCCACATCCACATCCCACAAACCTACCGATCGGCTCGCGAACCGTGAGAAAAGCCCCAACCCGGGCGCCGGATTGGGGCTCAACTCACGGTTCGCGAGTGCTTGGACTCTAACGGTGGTGGAAGCGCTGCACCATCGGGCAGTCGAACGGGTCGCGGGCGGCCAGGCCCACCTTGTTGAGGTAGGCGATGACGATGCCGTAGGACTCGAACAGACCGGTCTCGGTGTAGAGGATCTTGTTCGACTCGCAGTATTCCTTGGTGATCTCCTGGGCCTTCTTCAGGTGCGGGCGAGCCATGTTCGGGAACAGGTGGTGCTCGACCTGGTAGTTGAGGCCGCCCATGAAGGTGTCCATGAAGGTGCCGCCGCGGATGTTGCGCGAGGTGAGCACCTGGCGACGCAGGAAGTCGACCTTGCTCTCGTGCGGCAGCTGCGGCATGCCCTTGTGGTTCGGGGCGAAGGAGGCGCCCATGTAGACGCCGAAGACGGCCATCTGCACGCCGATGAAGGCGAACGCCATGCCCAGCGGCAGGAAGTAGAAGATGACGGCGAAGTAGACCAGGATGCGCGTGGTGAGCATGGTGATCTCAAGCCAGCGCTTGTCGACCTTGCCCTTGCCGAACACGGTCTTGAAGCCGTGGATGTGCAGGTTGATGCCCTCGAGGGTGAGCAGCGGGAAGAACAGGTAGCCCTGCTTGCGGGTGATGAACG